>DASPNM010000037.1:0-18191 GCA_035626515.1 Chitinophagaceae bacterium | reverse complement strand
TTCGCGCGATTCCGAGAGGATTGCGGCGCTGCTGCGGCTGCTGGATAAGAACGAGATCCGGTACGGCCGGGCTCCTTCTACCGGCAGCTCGAGAGGGTACAATTACCAGACGGGTCGCGAAGAAAGTTTCGGGTTTTTGGCGGGCGACATTATCGTTCCCGGTCTGCAATCCCGCTCTGCAATGGTGAAGGTTCTCTTTGAGCCCCGCTCAAAGATGACGGATTCTGCGACCTACGATATTTCTGCCTGGTCGCTTCCCTATGCTTATGGTCTCACCGCATTTGCTTCGCGGGATCGCGTGCCCTTTGCATCGTTTGCTGCTTCGGAGATTTCCCGGAATGCCGAAACGACGTATGGTTACGTCCTTCCGTGGAAGGGAATATCCACCGTTCGGATGGTAGGCCAGCTGCTGCAGCGGGGAATTCTGTTACGATACGCGGAGCAACCGTTCGAACTGGATGGGCATCGCTTCGACCGTGGCGCGATCATCGTGTTGCGCACGGCGAATTCGGCTTTCGGTCCGGGGCTTTGGCGTATGGTGCGACATCTTGCGGATTCGAACGGCATCCGTATTTACCCCGTGTCTACGGGATTTGTGGACATGGGGCCTGATTTCGGGAGTGAGAAGGTGCGTCCCTTCCGGGCACCGCGTGTTGCGCTGCTCACGGGAGAAGGAGTGAGCCCAAATGCGGCGGGCGAGGTCTGGCATTTTTTCGAAAAAGAGCTGGATTATCCGGTAACGCTGATCAATGCCAACGATTTTGGACGCGTGAACTGGACCGATTACAACGTGCTGATCATGCCTTCGGGGAATTATCGTTTTCTGAATGAGAAGCAGCAGGCGGATGAATTGAAGAACTGGGTAAACCGCGGAGGGCGTCTGATCGCGCTGGAACAAGCGGTGTCGCAGCTGGCGCGCGCCGAATTCGGGATCCGGCTGAAGAAAACTGAGGAGGAAAAAGATACCAGCGAGTACCAGCCGCTTCGTGTATTTGAGAACCGCGAGCGCGATTTTATCTCGGGGATTACGCCCGGCTCGATCTGGAAGGTAGAGCTCGACAACACGCACCCGCTTGCATTTGGCTACCCCGATTATTATTTTACCCTGAAAATGGACGACAATATTTATGAGTTCATCCGGCAGGGTGGTTGGAATGTGGGCGTGTTGAAACAGTCTGGCCAGGTGGCAGGATTTGTCGGGGCACGCCTCCAAAACCGCCTGCGGGACGGGTTGCTGTTTGGGGTGCAAAATATGGGAGAGGGAACCGTGACCTATCTTGCGGACAACGTCTTGTTCCGTAATTTCTGGGAAAATGGGAAGCTGATGTTTTGCAATGCCGTGTTCCTGGTGGGAAATTGAGCATACATTATATATCAGCGGTTGACGCCCAGTCAGGACAACCGTTATTTTCGTGAAAACTGACCTGATGCTTCGAAAGCTGCTACTCCTCATTGCCGCCGCCGCCGGACCCGTTTGGGCAGGATTATGCCAGGCTCCCCAGAGCTGGACCTCCGCCGAAATTTACCAGGGTATCCGCAAGCTGAACGTGCTGGGCTCCGTGCTTTACGTGGCTGCGCACCCGGATGACGAGAACACGCGGCTCATCACGTATTTTTCTAAGGACCGGCTTTATCGCACCGGGTATTTGTCAATCACACGAGGTGATGGAGGGCAAAACCTGATCGGGGAAGAACAGGGCATTGAGCTCGGTTTGATCCGCACGCAGGAATTGCTGGCAGCAAGACGCATTGACGGGGGCGAACAATTTTTTACACGCGCTTTCGATTTTGGATATTCAAAAAGTCCGGAAGAAACGTTTACCAAATGGGATAAGGAAAAAATTTTGAGCGATGTGGTCTGGGTGATCCGCAAATTCCGTCCGGATGTGATCATCACGCGTTTCCCAACCACAGGCGAAGGTGGCCACGGTCATCATACCGCCTCCGCCATCCTCGCGAACGAAGCTTTTATTGCCGCAGCCGATCCATCCCGATTTCCCGGGCAGCTGAAATACGTTCAAGCCTGGCAGCCGAAGCGAATTGTCTGGAATACTTTCAACTTTGGAGCGGCCAATACCACGTCCTCGGACCAGTTCAAGTTCGACGTGGGAGGCTACAACGCTCTGTTAGGAAAAAGCTACGGCGAGATTGCCGCAGCAAGCCGCAGCCAGCACAAGAGCCAGGGCTTTGGTGTGGCCTCGGGCCGGGGAGAAGCTTTTGAATTCTTCCGCATCATGTCGGGAAGCCCGCCCGTCAATGACCTTTTCGACGGGGTGGATTTGACCTGGGGGCGGGTGAAGGATGGTGGGGCAATCGCCAAGATCGTCGACAGCCTCACGCGGGCGTTCGATTTTTTGAACCCCGAGCGTTCCGTGAAAGGCCTGGTCCGACTGCACCGGGCTTTGGCCGGAATGCCTGCCAGTTACTGGAGGGATCAGAAACTTAGCGAAACCACAGAGCTGATTCTGCAGAGTTCGGGACTTTTTCTGGATGCCACCAGCAGCGAAGCAATTGCTGTGCAGACCGATTCGATCCGGTTTGCATTTTCATTTAACAACCGGCTCGGTTCGAACAGCAGGCTGCTGAAACTTTCGGTAAATGGATTCGATTCCACGCTCAACGTCCCTCTGGTTCGAAACCGCAATTTGAATTTTGCCCGGGCGTTTTTTGTTTCTCCCACCCAGGCGATCACCCAGCCTTACTGGCTTGCAAGCCGGATGGAAGAAGGCTATTTCAACGTGGGCGACCAGCAGAAAATCGGGCAACCCGATGTAGATCCGGCGTACACGACCCGTATCCTGCTCAGCGTGGAGGGGCTGGAATTTTGGGTTGAAATTCCCGTCCGTCACCGCTTTACCGATCCGGTTAATGGAGAAATGTACCAGCCGCTCGTGGTGGTGCCGCCTGCACTGATCGCGCCTGATGAACCGATCAAGATCTCAAAAGGAAACAATGAATTCGGGGGTTCGTTGACAATCACCGGTAAGAAAAAATCATTTGCGACGCGGGTTGAGCAGCCCGGCGTTGAGCAACCCGACGAATTCAGTGTCACATACTCTGCCCAGGAGCTTCAGTTTCCCGAGCGCAATCGTTCGCAAACGGTGCAGTATTTGGTGAAGGCCGGTCGCGACAACGAATATCATTTCGCCCTCGACGCCGGGACTGGCCGAAAAGATTATTTGCACGTTGGGTTGAATGAAATTCGTTACGACCACATTCCCTATATCCGCTATTTCACCCCCGCCACGGTAGTGAACCGAAAGCTGGACCTGCAGACTTATGGAAAAAGAATCGGTTATATTGTTGGCGCCGGCGATAAGGTGCCGGGTGCGCTGGAACAGATGGGCTATGAGGTGACTACGCTAAGTTCCCGCGAGCTGGCGCGCAACGACCTCAGCAAGTTCGACGCGATCATCACCGGGGTGCGCGCCTACAACACGAATGAGTGGATGAACAATTATTATGACAAGCTCATGCGTTATGTGCAGGAAGGCGGCAACCTGATCGTGCAGTACAATACCAGCAGCAACCTCGGGCCCGTGCGCGCGCGCATCGGGCCATACGATTTCAACATTTCCCGGAACAGGATCACCGATGAGCGTTCGCCTGTTTCTATTCTGAAACCCGAGCATCCGGCACTCAGTTTTCCAAACCGGATCACAGAGCAGGATTTCGAAGGGTGGGTACAGGAGCGCAGCATTTACCATGCGTCCAACTGGGGAACGAATTTCGAAAGCGTTCTCGCATTGAATGATCCCGGCGAAAAACCCGACGAAGGAAGCCTGATCATCGCGAAATACGGAAAAGGATATTTCACCTACACCGGGCTTGCTTTCTTCCGGCAACTTCCCGCGGGAGTGCCGGGGGCGTACCGGTTGTTGGCTAACCTGATCGCGCTGAACAGGAAAAAAGCGTTCTGATCATGCAGGAGCGGAAGAAGCCCGACATTCGAAGAGGAGAGGTTGCTTTTCTTTTTGCGATCGTGCTCGGGCTGGTGATCGGCATTCTTATCCGCCGAGTTCGGATCGGCATCCTGATTGGGCTGGGACTGGGCCTGCTGATCGTATTCACCGGCTGGTTGCGTACGAGGAGGAGATAATAATTATGAGCAAACATCCTGACAAAGCCCCGCTGTTTCCAAACTGGAACTACTGGTACGCGCTGGTGGTCGCCTTTCTTATTCTGCTCATCGTTTTGTTTTACCTGCTCACCCGCAAGTTCAGATGAGTTTTCCCGACTGGATAGTACTGGTTGTGACGCTTGTAGTGATCATTGCATACGGCTTGTACAAGAGTCGCACCACCCACAACCTCGACGGCTATTTCCTCAGCAATCGTTCCATGCCCTGGGGACTGATCCTGCTCAGCATCATGGGCACGCAGGCGAGCGCAATCACCTTTATTTCTGCACCCGGACAGGCCTACACCGACGGAATGCGGTTCGTCCAGTATTATTTCGGGCTTCCGCTGGCGATGATTGTGATTTGCATTTTTTTCGTTCCCATCTTTTCGAAGATGAAAGTTTATACCGCGTACGAATACCTCGAAAAGCGGTTCGACGGAAAAACACGGCTACTTACCTCGTTTCTCTTTCTTCTGCAGCGCGGGCTTTCGACCGGGATCAGTGTATTCGCCCCTTCCATTATTCTTTCCTCGCTGCTCGGATGGAATATTTACTGGACAAATATTTTCATGGGTGGCCTGCTCATTATCTATACGATGTCGGGTGGGGCAAAGGCGGTTGCCTATACACAGCAGCTGCAGCTCATCATCATTTTCATCGGGATGTTCCTTGCCGGGTACATGGTGGTGGAAATGCTGCCCGAAGGCATTGGGTTTACCGACGCGCTGAAAGTGGGAGGTCGCCTGGGTAAGCTGAATATCATTACCACCGGGATCACCGACAAAGGTTTCAATTGGAGCGATCAGTACAACCTGCTCAGCGGGATCATCGGCGGATTTTTCCTGGCGCTTTCCTATTTTGGAACCGACCAAAGCCAGGTTGGCCGTTACCTTACAGCCCGTTCCATCCGCGAGAGCCGCATGGGACTTATCATGAATGGGTTTGTGAAGGTGCCCATGCAATTCCTCATCCTGCTGGTGGGCGTTCTCGTATTCACTTTTTACCAGTTTAACACCGCCCCGATTTTCTTTAACCAAAAACAGCTGAGCAAACTGAGGAATTCCGAGTTGCGCGATTCTCTTCAGTGGGCCGAAACACGCTACCAGGACCTTGGCGTTCAAAAGCGCGAAGCTGTTTCCGCATTCCTTTCCGCCCCGGACCACGGTACCGAGGAGCAGAAAGCGAACGAATTGCGGTTGCTCCAAAAGCGATCGGATACCCTTCGTGCAAAGGTCAAGACATGGATTGGCTCGGACGCAGTCCGCGGCGATGCAAACGACACCAACTATATCTTTTTGCGGTTTGTGGTGGATTATTTGCCGGTCGGGCTGGTAGGGTTGCTGATCGCCATCATCTTCCTCGCTTCATGGGGAAGCATTGCGGCCGCCATCAACTCGTTGGCTTCCTGCTCCATGGTAGATTTTCACCGCCGGCTCGCGCGGCGCAGGGAATCCGGTGAAACCGAATACCAGCTGTCCAAGTGGTATACACTCGGGTGGGGGATTTTCTGCATTGTTGTCGCCATGTTCACCTACAACATTGGCAACAGCCTCATCGAAGCGGTGAACGTGCTCGGTTCATTGTTCTACGGCGTGATTCTCGGGGTGTTTTTGGTGGCATTTTTTTTCCGCAACATCCGCAACAGCCACGCTGTCTTTTTCGGCGCCCTCATGGCGGAATTACTGGTGCTCACGGTCTTCATTATTACCAAGGCATATCCCGAAACTTTTCGCCTGGGCTTTCTCTGGCTGAACCCGATTGGCGCTATCGGCGTCATTTTGTTCAGCTTCCTGCTGAGCGGGATAATGAAAAAAAGAAGCTCCCATAGCGGGAGCTCCTGATTCGTTGGGATGCGGAACTGATTATTTCAGCTCTGCAAGCAGTTTCTGATTGAGCGTAATATAATCGTCGTTCTTCGCCTGCCGTGCCAGGTCGAGGGATTTGTTAGCCGCCGCTTTCGCGTCTTCTTTCTTCCCCAGCTTCGCGAGTGCGTTTGCGCGCTGGTGGTGGATCCAGAATGCATTGGGCTGTTGTTCTATTGCTTTGTCCAGCCACGCCAGCGCCTGGTTCAGGTCCTTGCCGGTTTCCATATAATACATCGCCGCCGTAAAATAGGGGCGGTTGTCGCGGTTCATCAGCCGGTCAATGTCGCGCATCACGGTTGTCTCCACATCGGTGCTGATGGGGAGGGAAACAGCCGTGTTGTCCCAAAGCAGCTGCAGATCGATGGCGGTTGGTTTCACGTTTGCGAACTGGATCGTGAACGTTTCCACTTTTTCATTCGTGGACTGCGGTTTTACTTTCACCCGCACGATATCCTCTTCCTGCTTGTAATCGGCCGGGCTGGTGGTGCTGGTGCTCTTACTAAGGATCACGGTCCAGCTGTCGCGGTCCGGGATCGTGAGCAATCCGTACTTGCCGGGCTTGATTTTCATACCACCCACCATAACGGTATCGCCAAACGTAATGGTCGTGGCGTTGTTGGCCCCGGTGCGCCAGACTTTGCCGTAAGGCACCAAATCGCCAAATATTTTTCTGTTTTTTACTCCAGGCCGTGAATAGCTAAGCTCCACGGAGGAGAGTCCAAAATCCTGCTTCACCGTTTGCGCGGGGCTTGGCGCCGGAATACGGAGCTGTTGCGCTTCGACGGAATATGCCGCAAGCAGGGCAGCGGCAACGACAAATACTTTTCTCATAACTCTTTTTTTTAGGAAGGGCAAAGTTAGGGGAAGTGCAACCAGTTGAACGCGGTTATTTTACCTATGGTAGGAAGTAAAGGGAACGGCGACGACCGCGCGTCCCTTGCGCGTCCTGCTTTCCCACCGCGGGCCTTCCCGGATCAACCGAATGGCTTCGGCGTCGCAGGGCGGGCAAAGCGATTTTTCCACGCGGATATTAAACGGCCGGCCCATCCTGTCCACCTGGAAAGAAATCTCCACCGTACCGTTGCGGTCACCGAAATCGCCGGGGAGCTGGAGGTTGTTCACGAGATACATGCCGTAGTTCTCCCAGCCATCTTCGGGTTCCGGCCCCTCGTGTTTCCGCTTGTCAAAAACCGATTTCCGCTGTGGTTTTGTACCGGTGACGGCTACCACTTCATCCAGTGTAGGTCCCGGAGCGTCGCGAAGCTTTATTTGATTCGAACTGTTCTCGCTCAGCCGTGCCCTGGAACTTTCGTAGCCCACAGAACGGACGTGCACATCAACGGTCGTGTCGCTGGCAGCAATTCTGAAATTTCCGTCCGCGTCGGCGTAAGTGGCCGTACTGTCGGCCGTATTTGTGATATTGGCGAAAGGAACAGGATTATTCTTCGGATCTGTAACGCGACCACGGAGATAATTGTTCATCTGCCTGTAGGGGCCAGCGCGCTTGCTTCGGTTCGATACATCCTCATTTTCGTCAATTTTTCTCCGGTTCATTTCTTTCACTGCCGTTTCTGTTTTCGGTACCGCGGGGTGGACAACTATTTCTTCTAAAGGGCGATCCTTTCCTGTTTCCTCAACCGCAACCGGCGGTACGCTGACGGCGGTTTCTTTTTTGCTTACTATAGGTTCATCGCGTTGACGGCTCAGTTTTCCACTGTTTGTCGAAGTAGAACCGCTGCCGCCGGATTCCGTGTGAGTGACAATGGGAGACCCGGGAGTCGTGTCCGGTATCGAATCTGTTGCGGGCGACGTTTGTTTCACTTCCCGGGCGGGTGCCTGCGCGATTTCCTTCTCCTGTGGACTGGTGATCAAGCGGAGCAGAAGCCCTGCCCCGACTAAAAGTACCAGGACGGCAGCTACGCGCAGTAGAGGGAGTGCGGTGAACTTACGGGTTCTGGCGGCCAGCTGTTTTTTCAGCATACCGGTCGCGGATGCGTGATCGCCCGGGAATCGGTAGCCTTCGATAGCCTCGGCAAGGAATGGATCGTCCAGTGCGGCTTTTTCCAGCGCATGCATCTCCGCCGCGGAAAGCTGACCGTGGTGATATTTTTCGATATCCTGGGCCGTATAGCGTCTCGTTTCAGCCATGTTTTTTTTCGCGATCGGCCGGGGCCGGTTTTTCTGCCTCCATTGTGGAACGGGCAGATTGCTTGTCCATACAGATCTTCAGATTTCTTCTTCCATTTTGTATAAAGCTTCTCACCTGATTCCACTCCAGTCCTGTCAGCTCCGCGACCTCCCGGTAACATTTTCCCTCCAGGTAAAACAACCGGATGCTGGTCCTTTGTTCTTCACTCAGGCGCTGCAGGCAGTACTGGAGCCGCTGATAGTTTTCCTCTTTTTCCAGCACGCCATTCAGATGCACGTTTTCTTCGCTTTGCACAAGCTCCGTACGGAATTCTACGGTCTTCAGGTTTCGGGGGGTACGTAGCTGCATGAGACAGTGATTTTTAGCAACCTGGTGCAGCCAGGCGCGGAAGCTTTCCACTTCGTGGCGGCGGAGTTTTGTGACCAGTTCCTCGAAGATCTGCATCACCGCGTCGCGGGCCGCTTCGGCGTCATGGAAGTACTTCAGGCAAACCCCGTAAACGAGGTCCATGTATCGCTCATACAATTGCCCCAGCACGTTCAGCTCGCCGCTGTTTTTATACAACAGCGCCAGCTCTTCGTCGGTAGCTGAAGATCCGGATGTGTTTCGGAGAAATCCCACTGGTTTTAAAAATAGGCAATTAAAATTTCACCCCGCCTTATGCAATTCTTAAAAATTGAGCATCTCATCTGGCGTGGCGCGACCGGCGATTAACCCGTAAAACAAATACCATGAACGGAATCCGAACGAAAGCGGCGCTGTCTTTTTCAGCGCTGGGGGTAGCGGTATTGCTGGCGACGCACCCTTTGAGACAAGAGCCAAAAGACGTGAAATGTTGTAACAATCCGCAACAGAACCACGTCTGTGTAATGAAAACGATCCTGGGCCTGGACACCTCGCAGGACAGTCGGCTGATCAGCACATTTAGAACGCCAGAGAAGGTGGAGCTTTCCGTAAAGAAAGCGCTGCAGTGGATGCGTGGCGCCCAGGGCAAGGATGGAGGCTGGGGAGCCGGCAATCATAGCCGGCAGGACATTATGGATCCCCACGCCGTGCAAAGTGACCCGGCGACCACGGCTCTGGTAGCGATGTCACTGCTCCGTACCGAGAACACCGTTTCTGGCGGAACGTACTCCGCCGAATTGAAGCGCGCGACTGAGTTCCTGCTGCGCGCGGTTGAGAACTGCCCGGCTAATCAGCCCTACATTACCACGCTTACCAACACACAACCACAGACCAAGCTGGGCCGCAACATTGATGTAATTCTAACAGCGCAGTTCTTCACCAACCTGTTGCGCTATGAGCTTGCCGACGCCGCACTTCGCAAACGCATAGAAAAAGCGCTCGATGATTGCGTCTCGCGCATTCAGAATACGCAGGACGGCGACGGAAGTTGGCGCGACGGAGGATGGGCACCGGTCCTGCAGAGCGCACTTGCGAACAATGCGCTGGAAAGCGCCGAAGATGTGGGACGCAAAGTGGATAAGAAAGTGCTCGATCGCAGCCGCAAATATCAAAGCGGGAATTTCAACCGTGAAACCAATTCCGTGGCTACCGAGAAAGCCGCCGGTGTGATGCTGTACGGCCTCTCGAGCACCACCCGCGCGAGTGCCAAGGAAGCGCGCCAGGCGAAGGACGTGATCGTGAAGGCAAAGCGTGAAGGAAAGATTCGAAACGAGGAGGTGACGGAAGAAAATCTGGTCGCAGCGGGAATTCCGAGCACGGAAGCGAAGCAGCTGGTTACTGCGTATTCCATCAACCAGGCCTCCCAGGCGCAGGCGCTGCGCGAGGACGTGATGTCGGGATTCGGGAGCAATGGAGGAGAGGAGTTCATGAGCTACCTCATGACCGGGGAAAGCATGCTGATGCAGGGCGGAGATGAATGGAAGAAATGGTATGATATGATGACCGGAAAGCTGATCAACATCCAAAACCAGGACGGAAGCTGGAATGGCCATCACTGCATCACCAGCCCGGTTTTCTGTACCGCCACCTGCCTGCTGATCCTTTCCATCCACAAGGACATGCAGTTCTCGATGCAGCAGTTTAAGAGATCAGGCTGATCAATCTTTTTTTACAGCCGGTTAGTGTCACACGGGACTTCGTTTTCACGGAGTCCCTTTTGTTTGTAGTCGATAATCGTTAGTCGATAGTCGTTAGTCGCATCGAATGCCCGACTCGTTCAACACGCTCACCTGCTACACAAAGAAACAAACATCGGGGACTATAGACTAATGACTATCGACTACCGACTACCTAAATCCCGGATGGTGTTTCTCCAGCGTTTTCCTCAAAAATTCCCGGTCCAGGTGTGTATAGATTTCCGTGGTGGTGATGCTCTGATGGCCCAGCATTTCCTGCACTGCGCGAAGGTCGGCACCGCCTTCTACGAGGTGAGTGGCGAAGGAATGCCGGAAGGTGTGTGGCGATACCGTTTTGTTGATACCTGCCTTCGCCGCGAGGTCGCGGATGATGTAAAAGATCATGACTCTCGAAAGCTTCGTGCCGCGCTTGCTGAGAAACACGATGTCGCGGTTACCCTTGGTAACCGGCAGCTCCGGCCGGACTTCCCGGAGATAAATCTTCAAATATTTTGTAGCGGTGCGGCCGATGGGTACCAGCCGCTCACGGTCGCCCTTACCAAGCACCCGGATGAATCCCACGTCGAGGTAGAGCCGCGAGATGCGCAGATCCACCAGCTCGCTCACGCGCAGGCCGCAGCTGTACATGGTTTCGAGAATCGCCTTGTTGCGCGTGCCTTCGGGCCGGCTCATGTCAATTCCGGCGATGATGGCTTCAATTTCTTCAAAGCTCAGGACATCCGGCAGGCGGCGTCGCAGCTTAGGGGCTTCGAGCAGGACCGTGGGATCTTCCGGGCATATTTCTTCGAGACGGCAGTATTTATAAAATGCGCGGAGGCCCGAAATGATCCTTGCCTGCGAGGCAGTGCTCATCCCAAGCCCGCTGATCCATTTGAGAAATCCCTGCAAATCGCGCAACTGTACCTGGGCAGGAGAAAGAACCTTCTTTTTTTCAGCAAGGAATGCGAGAAACAAATCGAGGTCGCGGAGATAAGCCGCCACTGAATTATCGGCGAGCGATTTTTCGAGTTGCAGGTAGGCTTTGAACCCCTTTTTATAGGCATCCCACATGGCAGCTTGCACTCTTTATCCCGCCTGTTACTTCAGCGAGATGTCTTTTTCAAGGTCGGTCCACTTATCGTCGATCTTCACGCGCACCCAGATGCGGCTGGCTGTGATGTTCACCGAATCAATGTAATCGTGAAGGGCATCGTAGTCAATGTCCAGGTTTTTTCCAAACGTCATCATCGCCTGTTTTCCGGTGGCCATGTCCTCCACGAAAATATTTCCTCGGTCCGTGTAGGCAACGAGCTCGTCGGAGATCTCGAATTTCGGGTCAAGATTGTTGATGTTACTGCTCTTCCGCCCGATCGTGGCGCTCTTATTGAATGGCAGCTTCAGGGAATAGCCGCGGCCGGTGGCGCAATCATTAAACAACACCCAGGCGTAGGCAGTGTCGCGGAAAAAACAGCGTACGTACTTCCGGTTGAGGTATACCCGCTCGTTGAGAAAGTCCTCGATGCCGACCTTTCGGTTCACTCCCATTCCATCGTAGCTCCAGGCAAGCGTGTCGGCCTGGCATTTGCTGGCAGTAACCAGCACATACGGCTTCAAAATGTGATTCCCGGTGAAGCGAAGACTGTCGCCGAAGCAAGCGGTATCGCAGAGCCCGGCACTACCCGAACCGGAATTGCAGCCGGCACCAAAGAAATAAATGATCGCTGCGATAAGAAGAACTATGAAGCGAGTGCGCATGATGGAAAGTTGGTTGCAACAAAAGTAACCAGCCTTCCTCAATAGCAAAATTCTTTTATCTTAGAGCGATGAGCCGTGCTGTGAATCTCCGTTCCTTTCGATCCCGTGTCCGCCTTAGAAAAACGATTCTGAGAAAATTCCTCACCAAACTGCAAAAAAAACCTCCACGCGGTCTCGACAGGCTTACCCGGCGCGTCGAGTCCGAAGTCTGGAGAGAAGTGGACTGCCTCAGTTGCGCGAATTGCTGCAGGGAAATGTCGCCGACGTACAACCGGAGCGATATCCGCCGCATATCCGCGTTTCTCGGGGTAACAACGACGGCATTTCGCGAGAAATGGCTTTACCGCGACCGGCACGGTGACTGGCTGAACCGTTCCACTCCCTGCCAGTTTCTCAACCTGCAAACCAACCAGTGTGGTATTTATGATGTGCGTCCCGCAGATTGCGCCGGTTTTCCGCATTTCAGCAAGAAAAAGATGGTCGACTTCATGCACGTGCACAAACAAAACATTTCGCTGTGCCCCGCCACGTACAAGATGGTGGAAAAAATGATGATGTACCTGCATAAGAACAGCGGTTCCGGCGGGCGGGCGTTGTGAGTTCAAAGAAATACGTCTTCGATAAGAAAATATTCAGGCTTTTTTCCGGGATTCACGGTGATCGCAAGTATGTCGTAGCGGATCCAGCCGTCTCCGGGAAACCGGAAAATGTATTCGTGCACTGCCCGCTGTAATTTTTTAAATTTTTTCTTCCGCACGGACTCTTCCGGTCGCCGCTTCCCGCGCAGGGCCTTCACCTCTATGAAATGAAGATATTTTTCCTTGCGGGCAACAATGTCAATTTCGAGTGATCCGTGCCTCCAGTTACGATGCAGGATGCAAAATCCGTTCTCGGCAAGCCACTTCGTAGCCAGTTGTTCAGCTTCTTTTCCGAAATCGTTGTGGATTGCCATGCGTTATCTTTACCAAGTTATCAATGCTGCCTGCTTCATGAAGGGGATTTTTCGCCTGCACGGTACCATAAAACACTACGATTGGGGAGGAAGCGAGCTCATACCGGCGTTGTTGAACCGCCCGGCCGGGGGTCAACCCTTCGCGGAATACTGGCTGGGTGCGCATCCCACCGATCATTGCCTGATCGAATTCCCCGATGGATCCACCCGGCTGCTGCGGGACCTGATCCGCGAACACCCGGAACTGTTAGGATCCCGCGTCCGGGACGAGTTCCACCAATTGCCGTATTTATTAAAGCTTCTTGACGTCCGGCAAATGCTTTCGATCCAGGTACATCCCGACAAGACGCGCGCGCAAAGAGAATTTGCCAGGGAGAACGCGGCAGGCATTCCCCTGAATGCAAGGAACCGAAATTACCGCGACCCAAACCACAAGCCCGAACTGATGGTCGCGCTGAGCGAATTCTGGCTGCTCCACGGGTTCAAGCCTGGCGACAAATTGCAATCAACGCTGGACGAAATTCCCGAATTTGCCGGGCTGCTGCCTGTGTTTCATAGGGAGGGGCATGCAGGATTGTACCGCCGTGTGATGGAAATGCCGCAGCACGAAGTGAACGCCGTTTTGCAGCCATTGGTGAACCGGTTGCTGCATGCATACGCGGACGCGCGATTGACTCCCGACCACGAAAATTTTTGGGCCGCGCGGGCAGCGAATGATTTCTGCACCCCGGCGCGAATCGACCGCGGGATCTTTTCCATTTATTTCCTTAACCTGGTAAAGCTTGAAAAAGGAGAGGGGATCTTCCAGTCTGCGGGAGTTCCGCACTCCTACCTGGAGGGTAGAAACGTAGAGATCATGGCCAGCTCGGATAATGTGCTGCGAGGCGGACTCACCACAAAGCACATTGACGTGCCCGAACTACTGGACGTGGTGAAAGCCGAACCCGCCGAGGTCCGCGTGATAAAAGCAATCGGCGGCACCGAAAAATTTTATCCTGCTCCGGCACCCGATTTCGCGCTTTCTTCACTCGGACTGAAAACGGGGCAAAGATTTCGTTTCGAGCCTCGCACAGCGGAGACCCTGCTGCTGGTAAGCGGGGAGGTGGAGGGGGGTGCCCATGGCCAACAAATTGTGCTCCGCAAAGGAGAGCCAGCGGCGATTTGTTTTCCCGGAGAGGCCGTGGAGCTCAACGCTTCTGTGGACTCGCTGATCTACCGCGCTTCGGTGCCCGGTGAATGAACGCGACTGGTTTGCTTCAATTCGATTATTTTTGAGTTTGAAATTCACGGACATGAGAACCAACAGAACGACCATCATTGTATTTGCGCTGCTGATCATTGCGTCGGCTCTTTACCGCGTATGGGACAACCGACCGCTTGGTTTTGCCCCCCAGATCGCGATGGCGCTGTTTGCCGGCTCGGTGATCGCGAACAAGCGCTTTGCTTTTCTGGTGCCGCTGCTTTCGATGCTGGTATCGGATGCTCTTTACCAGGTGCTTTATATGCAGGGTCTGACCGACATCCGGGGATTTTATCAGGGGCAATGGGTGAACTATGTTTTGTTCTCATTTGTGACCGTGATTGGTTTCTTTATAAAGCGGAATAAGTTCACGAGCATTCTTGCCGGCTCTCTGGCGGGCGTGCTTTTTTATTTCGTGGCATCCAATTTCGCAAACTGGATAGGAGGCGGGCTCGATATCAACAATCAGCCTTATCCAAAGACATGGGAAGGCCTGATGGCCTGTTATGTTGCGGCGTTGCCTTTTTTGAAGGGAAGCCTATGGGCTACTCTGGCCTTTAACGCGATTTTCTTCGGAGGCCACTACCTGTATGAGCGGACGTGGAAGCCGCAGCCGGCCTGAGCTCTTCAGCCGAAAAGATTTCCCTTTTCTTCCTCGAAGCCGTGGTCGATCAGCAGATCATTCCCATCAGCAGCTTGCGTGGCCAGCTCGTCGCAGCGATTGTTGTAGGGATTGTCGGCATGTCCGCGTACCCACACGAAGAGCAGTTGGTGTTTCAGTGAAAGCCGGTAGTACTCCAGCCAGAGATCTTTGTTCTTCTTTCCTCCTTTGAAACCGGTGGCGATCCAGTTTTTCAGCCAGCCCTCCTTCACTGCTTTCACCACATACTGGCTGTCGGAATAAACAGTAACGTGAAGGCCTTCCCGCTTCAATGCCTTCAGACCCGCGATCACCGCCATCAGTTCCATCCGGTTGTTCGTGGTGAGGCGGTAACCCTGCGACAATTCTTTTTTGTGGTTGCCACTGATCAGGATAACTCCGTATCCTCCGGGACCGGGGTTTCCCCGGGATGCCCCGTCTGTGTACAAAGTCACCGCGTTTCTCGACATAATAATATTATACCTGGAAAACTCCGAGCTTCATTTCCGGGATGTCTGGATTGTGATTGGCCGCATGAATTCCTTCCGATATCACCATCCGCGTTTGCAGGGGATCGATGATCGCGTCCACCCAGAGCCTTGCAGCCGCGTAATAAGGTGAGGTCTGAAGGTCGTATCGCGACTTTATTTCCTCCAGCAGGTCGTTTTCCTGTTCTGCTGAAAGCTTTTTTCCTTCCGATTTCATGGCGGCCACCTGGATCTGCAGCAAAGTCTTTGCCGCCTGGTCGCCGCCCATCACCGCGATCTTTGCCGTGGGCCAGGCAAAAATGAGCCGGGGGTCATAAGCCTTGCCGCACATGGCGTAATTGCCGGCGCCGTAGGAATTGCCCATGATGATCGTGAACTTCGGCACCACCGAATTCGCGACGGCGTTTACCATCTTCGCTCCGTCCTTGATGATCCCCGCGTGTTCGCTGCGGCTTCCCACCATGAAACCGGTGACGTCCTGCAGGAACACCAGGGGAATTCGCTTTTGGTTGCAATTCAGAATAAATCTTGCTGCCTTGTCCGCGCTGTCGTTGTAGATCACGCCGCCCATTTGCATTTCGCCTTTGCTGCTCTTCACGATTTTTCGCTGGTTGGCGACGATCCCCACTGCCCAGCCATCGACCCGACCGTAGCCGCAGATGATCGTTTTCCCATAGTCCTGCTTGAACTCTTCGAATTCCGAATTGTCCACGATTCTCTCGATGATTTCGAGCGTATCATAAGGCTTGCCGTCTGCCGGGAAGATCCGGTAGATCTCGGCGGGATCTTTTTTTGGCGGGCTGGGTTCCTTTCGGTCGAAACCTGCGCGCGGCTTTTCGCCCAGAAGCGACATCATGTTCCGGACATGGTCCAGGCAGGCGGGCTCGTCGGGGAACTTATAATCTGCAATCCCGGAGATCGAGGTATGCGTGGCGGCTCCGCCCAGCGTTTCGGTATCGGTATCCTCCCCAATCGCGGCTTTCACGAGGTATGGTCCCGCGAGGAAGATGGAGCCGTTGCCTTCGACCATCAGCGTTTCGTCGCTCATGATGGGCAGGTAGGCTCCGCCCGCGACGCAGGGTCCCATCACCGCGGCAATTTGCGAAATGCCGAGCGCGCTGAGCCGGGCATTGTTTCTGAAAATCCGGCCGAAATGTTCCTTGTCGGGAAAAATTTCATCCTGCATCGGGAGAAATACGCCGGCGCTGTCCACGAGATAGATCACCGGGAGGTGATTTTCCATGGCGATCTCCTGCATGCGGAGATTCTTTTTACCTGTAATTGGGAACCAGGCCCCGGCTTTCACGGTCTGATCGTTCGCAACGAGCACGCATTGTTTCCCGCCGACGTAGCCGATGCCGGCCACGGTGCCGCCGGCCGGACAGCCTTTGTATTCCTGGTACATCTCAAACCCCGCGAAGGCGGCGATCTCGATAAAAGGGCGATCCTTGTCGAGCAGGTAGCTGATACGCTCCCTTGCAGTGAGCTTATTTTTTTCCCGCTGTTTGGCGATCGCCTTTTTCCCGCCGCCTTCATAAATCCGGTCCAGCTTCCGCTGCATATCGGTGAGCAGCTGTCGGAGCTGATCTTCATTCCTGTTGAGTTCCAAGTCCATACGATGGGCAAAAATACGGATGGACGGGGAGATGGGGAGGAGGGGTGGGATGCGGGGATGTGGGATACGGGATGTGGGTGGTGTGATTTGGGATGTGGGATGTGAGATGTGGGATGTGGGATGTATTTCGACTCCGAATCCCGACGAATTCGCGGAGCGAATTGTCGGGATGCCGGCCGCAAGCCGCCGGCACTCCGGACTCCCGACTCTTCGCGCGGGGATGAGTGATGAGCGATGAATGATGAGTGATGAGTGATGCTACGTGAAATGGGAGCTCCTGACTCCGAATCCCGACGAATTCGCGGAGCGAATTGTCGGGATGCCGGCCGCAAGCGCGGCACTCCTGACTCCCGACTCGTCACGCTCATGCCTACCGCTGTAAAACCCGTTTAGAAACGCTTATAGTCGACTGCAAATGTTTAAATTTATTGGAGTTCGGCAATGAGCGAGTTAGCTGTAACCGTTTTGGGGACATAGTGCCTATATTCAACCAAATGAAATCTACGTTACTAATACTTTATTCTGTTCTCTTAATATGCAGAGATTGTAAATCTCAACCAAAGGTTACAGAGAATACAAGTGACATGGAGTTAATTAATTCGATTTTTGACAAAATGGAAATTCAAGGAGTGGACACAAAACAAGATCTTCTTTACGGTTATTTCTTTTTTGATACAGACAAATCAAAACTCGAAAATCTAAAAATTGAACTGACTAAACAATCTTACAAATTTGTACAAATTGACAAAAAAGATAACGGAGAGTTTATGCTTCATGTTGAAAAAATCGAAAAGCATACAAGGCAATCTCTTTATGACCGAGAGCAGAAATTGAGACAGTTAGCTACAAAGTATTCCGTAGCATCTTTTGACGGTTTTGATGTAGGAAATGCCGATTCAAAGAAACCATTAATTTCAAATGAGAATTTCTCAAAGTTTATGTCCAGCAAAAAAGGTGCTGACCTTTTTGACTTGGGAATAAGACTTTATGACTTGGAAATTAATGACAAAGCCGAAATTGTTTTTAAAGAATGTATAAAGCAAAACATTAAACCTGACACAGCTTCGTTTAAACTTGGGAACACATTAATTGCACAAAATAAAGTCGAGGAAGGCATTAAGCAATTGGAACAAGCAACAAAGCTTAATCCCAATTATTTAAGCGCTTTTTTCAATCTTGGAGCAATATGTTATGAAAATCTGCAATTTCAAAAGTCAATTCAATTCTATCAACTGGCTGACAAATTAAAGCCAAATGACGATAGAATAATTTATGGCATCGCAG
>DASPNM010000036.1:0-5068 GCA_035626515.1 Chitinophagaceae bacterium | reverse complement strand
TTCGGTTCCATTCCCGAAAGAGTGTATGCCTTCATGAAAGATTACGAAGAGCAGGCGTACAAGCTGGGAATTCCCCTGCGCACCCGGCACAATGAAGTGGCTCCCGCGCAGTTCGAGTGCGCCCCGATCTACGAGGAGATCAACCTCGCGGTGGATCACAACGCGCTGCTGATGGATGTGATGAGCCGCGTGGCTGCCCGGCACAAGCTCCGCGTCCTGTTTCATGAGAAACCCTTCGCCGGCATCAACGGAAGCGGCAAGCACAACAACTGGAGCATGGCCACCGACACCGGCGTGAACCTTCTTGCGCCCGGGAAGACGCCGAAAACGAACCTGATGTTCCTCACCTTCTTTGTGAACACAATCCGCGCCGTTCATGATTACGCGGATGTGCTGCGGGCTTCGATCGCCTCCGCGCAGAACGACCACCGGCTGGGCGCCAATGAAGCGCCACCCGCCATCATCTCGGTGTTCATCGGCCAGTACCTCAGCAAAGTGTTGAACGACGTGAAGAAGCGGGTTTCGGAAAAAATGGACGAAACCGACGAGAGCATGCTGAAGATCGACATTCACCGCAGCATCCCCGAGCTGCTGCTGGATAACACCGACCGGAACCGCACCTCGCCCTTTGCTTTTACCGGAAACAAATTCGAGTTCCGCGCCGTAGGCTCCTCGGCCAACTGCGCCAACGCCATGACCATCCTGAACGTGATCGTGGCCGAAACGCTGAAGCGCTTCAAGAGAGACGTGGACGCCCTGATCGAGAAAGGAGAAAAGAAGGAGATCGCCATCATGCACGTGATCCGCGAATACATCGTGGCCAGCGAGAACATTCTCTTTGAAGGGAACAACTACAGCGAGGAATGGGAAAAAGAGGCGGCGCGCCGCGGGCTCCCCAACGTGAAAACCACGCCCCTGGCGCTCGACGCGATGGTGACGAAGAAAGCTACGCAGCTTTTTGAAAGCAACCGGATCTATACGCACTCCGAGCTGGAAGCCCGCCACGAGATCGAGCTGGAGAAATACATTAAGAAAGTGCAGATCGAAAGCCGCATCATGGGCGAGCTGGCCACCAGTCACATTTTGCCCCCCGCAATTCGTTATCAAAACATGCTCGCGAACAACATCAAGGGCCTGCAGGAAGTTGGGTTGAAGGAATCGGCGTACAGCAACCAGAAGCAGATCCTTCAAAAAATCTCCGAGCACATCAACGAGACCAGTGACCTGGTGGAAAAAATGATCGAAGCGCGGAAAGCCTGCAACAAGATTTCCAACACCCGCGAAAAGGCGATCGCTTACCAGACCCAGGTGAAGGACGCGTTCTTTGACCGCATCCGCGACCACGTGGACAAGCTGGAGCTGTTGGTGGACGACCGGGAGTGGTATTTGCCGAAGTATAGAGAGCTGTTGTTCCTAAGGTGATGAACATTGAATGTCGGCGCTTGCGGCCGGCATCCGACAATTCGCCCGGCGAATTCGTCGGGACATTGAACGTCGAACACTGGCACTGCTTACTGCTTACTAACTGCTTACTGATTACTGCTTACTGATTACTGCTTACTGATTACTGCTTACTCCTTACTCATCACTCATCATTCATCAACAAAATTCGCCTTCATCACCCGCAGCACATTCCGGCCGAGGATTTTCCGGATCGAGCGTTTGGAGTAGCCGCGGCTGAGGAGCTCGCGGGTGATGAGCGGATAGGTGGAAACGTCGTCGAGTCCGCGGGGTAGTGAAGAAACCCCATCGAAATCCGACCCAAGTCCTACATGCTCGTCGCCAACGAGCCGGACAATGTGGTCAATATGATCAACGACTTCCTTGACACCGGGCCGGAACGGCTCGAGCTTTTCGGAAAAATATTTCCTGCGCAGCTGGTTGAGCCGGGCCGCGTCCATATTTTTTCCCAGCGAATCCACGATCATCCGGATGCTGTCGCGCAGGGATTCTTCCCGCTTCGCGTAATTGCTGTCGATGAATCCCGAGTAGAAATTGATGCAGATGACTCCCCCGTTTCGCGCCACCGCGCGGATCTGTTCGTCGTTCACGTTTCGGAAAACGGGGCAGATGGCCCAGACGGAGCTGTGCGAGAGGAGCACCGGCCGGGTAGTGACGGCCAGCGCGTCGTAGAATGTGCGCTCTCCCACGTGCGAAAGATCCACGATCACGCCGAGCCGGTTCATCTGCCGGACGATTTCCTTTCCGAATTCATTCAGGCCTTTTCGGTCTTCGGGCATGTTGCCCCGGGTTTCGTCGAGCGCGCTGCTGGCCCAGGAGGTGCTGTTGTTCCAGGTGAGCGTGAGGTAACGCATTCCGCGGCGAAAAAGGCTGTCCAGCTTTGCAGGATCATCCTCGATCATGTGTCCGCCTTCGACTCCAATGAGCGCCGCCAGCTTTCCGCGACGCATCGTCTTTTTTGCTTCGCGGTAGCTGCGAACCAGAGCGATCCGGCCTGGGTTGCGGGAAATAATTGCGGCGAGAGAATCGATCTCTTCAAGGGCATCGCGAAAAAAACCCAGTGTGCCCGCGGCGGAGTCGGGCCGGTTACGCGGGAAGCGGTCGGTCCAGACCGAAAAGAACTGCAGGTCTACTCCCCCTTCGCGCCAGCGTTCCAGGTCGCTGTGGCCCGCGTTGTGTCGTCGGGAGATGTCCAGTCCTTCGAGCACGACGGAGGAGAGCACGTCGTTGTGCGTATCGGCCACCACCGAACGGTGGTGCAGCCGCTCTCCCTGCGCGGCCGCAGCGGCGCAGCACAGGATGAACAGGAAACAAAAGAGGACGCGCATGGTTCGCTGAAGCGAATATAGGTAGGAAGTCGGGAGTCTGGAGTGCCGACGCTTTCGGTCGGCATCCCGACAATTCGTTTTGCGAATTCGTCGGGATTCGGAGTTCGGAGTGCAGGGAGAACATTGAATGCCGGCGCTTGCGGCCGGCATCGAAGACGGCACTGCGTACTGATTACTGCTTACTGCTTACTCCTTACTCATCACTCATCACTCATCATTCATCATTCATCACTCATCACTCATCACTCATCACAATAAAAAAACACCGCTTCCTGCGCCTGGTAGTAGCTCAGCCAGTAGTCGCGCACGTCGGCCGTGAAGATCCGGCCGGTGGAGTGGTTGTAAAAATCCCGGGTGCCGTAGCTGCTGAAGTTGCCGTACACGATGGATCCTTCGTAGGGCCGATACCCGCCGAAGCTGTAGAGAACCTGGTAGCCGTAAAAGGTGCGCACGATGTAATAGGGGCAGTAGCTGTCGCTGTACACGACTTCACCCCGTTCCTGGGAGAGCCAGTGCTGTTCGTTCACTTGTTGGTAGTCGCGGTAGCAGCCGGACAAGGCGAAGGCGAGCCCGACAGCAACGAGGGAAAGCGTAAAAATCCGTTTCATGGTGGAGAGTTTGCTGAGAAACAGATAGCAAAACGGGGGCTGGAGTGTGATGGGAAAAAGTTAAAAATAACGTTGCGTGCCGGGTAAAAACCGGTTTCGTGGACTGATTTTTCCCTCGCGCGGTAAGCGGTCTTGCGGTAGTATCGCGTTATGGAATTCGTTCCCGAGGTCCGGCTCGTCGAATTGTTCCACCGGGGGCGGCGCTGTATTGGTATTTCGTTCGAGAAAAACGTCCGGTTTAATCAGCTTTTGAAGGAGCGCACGGGTGCGAAATGGAGCAGCGAAAACCGTTGCTGGTGGTTGCCCGAGACGGATGAGAACCTTCGCCTGCTTCGGGAGCTATTTGGAAACAACCTCCTGTGGCCCCCCGGGGTTTTGGTTTCATCGCGGCAGAAACAGCTGCCAGCCGCACGGCGGGAGATTCACCCGGCGAACCGGCATGTGCTGCCGGCAATGGAAGAGCATTTGAAGCTGAAAGGATACAGTCCGGCAACGCTCCGTACGTACCTGAACGAGATGCGCCAGTTGCTCCTGCTGATTGGGCAGGTGCGCGCCGACGATCTCGAACCCCCGCAACTGAAGCGATACCTGCTCTATTGTCACGAACGTCTGCGCCTGACCGAAAACACGCTGCACAGCCGGATGAATGCCCTGAAGTTTTACTACGAGCAGGTATTGCGCCGGGCGAAATTCTTTTGGGAGATTCCGAGACCGAAAAAGCAACTTTTGCTTCCCCGGTTATTCAACCAGGAAGAGGTAGTGGCTATTCTAAAGGCTACGAGCAACGTAAAGCACAGGTTGATGCTCATGCTGTGCTACGGGGCCGGCTTGCGGGTAAGCGAGGTAGTCCGCCTTCAGGTTTGTGACATTGACCAGGGAAGGCGGTGCATTTGGGTAAAGCGGGCGAAGGGGAAGAAAGACCGGGTGGTTCCGCTCAGTCCATTATTGCTTGTAATGGTCCGCGAGTATTTGAAGGCGCATCATCCCGATCCGCTGGGATACTTATTTCCCGGGCAGGGGAAGGGCTTGCCGTACAGCACACGGAGCTTGCAGTTAGTTTTGGCGGCCGCCAAACGGAGGGCCAGGGTATTCAAGCCCGGGAGCATTCATGCGTTGCGGCACAGCTTTGCGACCCATTTGCTGGATCGCGGAACCGACGTTACCATGATTATGCGGTTGCTCGGTCACAATGAGATCCGCACGACGCTGCGCTACTTGCACGTAACCAACCGGGATATCCTGGATGTGATCAGTCCACTTGAGGATTTGCCGTTTGGGCATTGACGAAAGTTATGCTCAATGCTCCCCACTCCGCTCACAACAATGAATTTCAATACCTTGTACGTCGATCTCCCTTGCCGGGCAGATCTAAAAATTCGCATATTTTTGAGTTACCTGCAACTTTATGGCAACCTACCTTACTAAAATAGAAGACGGCAAGACACATCATTTTAGAGCAACAGTTGATAATAACGGAGTGGCTATTGTCCATGGGGTATTTTATAGTTGGCTTAGTAAGTATTTTGAAGGTTGTGGTGACAATGTTTCAGCTATAGCAAGACAAAAACAATTAGTTGAAGAAAAACTAAAGGAAGGGTTTCAAATTACTGACTTCAAAGAAACATTTGAAAACACGGTTGACGTTTACGACAAAGCAAAGTGGCATTTTGG
>DASPNM010000035.1:0-330426 GCA_035626515.1 Chitinophagaceae bacterium | reverse complement strand
GGAATTCAACAAAGAATTTTATCATAGTTACAGCGCCGATAAATTTCCCGAGCTCAACGGATTCGGTTCGTTGAACGAATCGCTGCTGTCGAGTACCGTCAACGTAGGAATGGAGCAGCTACTCCGATACGCGGACCGGAACAGCATGGCCCACAGCCTGGAGGTGCGGCTGCCTTTTCTTTACCATCCGCTGGTGGAGTTCCTGTTTTCCCTGCCCGGTGATTTCAAGATCCGGGAGGGCTGGACAAAATGGATCATGCGCAGGGCGTTCCGGGATTTCCTCCCTGCGGGGATTGTCTGGCGCAAGGACAAGATCGGCTATGAGCCGCCGCAGGATTCCTGGATGAATACACCCCCGGTTCGGGAACTGCTGCGCGAAAAGAAACGGAAACTGGTATCCTCTGGTATCCTCGACAAAGCAGTGCTTCGGGAGCATCACTGGGCGAACACCGGGGACAGTCACAAGAACTGGATCTACCTGATGGCGGGCAGCCTTTACGAATAACAGCCGCTGCACCTTGAAAAAACTGCTCCACCTCATCGAGTCGCTTGCTACCGGCGGCGCGGAAAAGCTGCTGGCGTCGGTGATCAACGGGCTGGAAGGCTACGAACATCATCTGGTGATCCTGAACGGCCCCGCTGACCTCCGGCAGACGATAAAAAGGGAACATCATTTCCTCAACCTTGGGGTCAACAGGAAAACGGACCTTCCCGCCGCAACAAGGCGGCTCCGCAGTTATGTGCGGCGCCATGAAATCAGGACGGTTCACTCCCATTTATATTGGGCCAATATCCTCGCGCGGCTCGCAACGCCGCGCAACGTGGCGCAGTTCAACAGCATCCATGCAGTCTCCAGCCTGGCGGCATACCGCGTGAACCGTCTTACGAAGGTTCTGGAAAAACTGACATACCGCCGCCGCCACCACATCGTGGCGGTATCGCATGAAGTGTTGCGGGATTTTGAGGAACAGATCGGGTTAAAGGGGCCGGCCACGGTGCTGTACAATTTCGTAGAGGAGAAATTCTTCGCTCCGGTTCCGAAACAGAATTTTTCCAGCGAAGGGCTGCGCATGCTTGCTGTTGGAAACCTGCGGGAGCAAAAAAATTATTTCTACCTGCTGGAAGCTTTCCGTCATTTGCCGCCGTCATTTTCGCTGGATATTTACGGGGAAGGTCCGCTGCGACCGGCGATGCAGGAGTTCATCGATCGCCATAAGCTCCGGGTTCGAATGTGCGGGCTTAGCGACCGGCTGCACCTTCTTATGCCGGGTTACGATCTGTTTGTAATGAGCTCCTCTTATGAAGGTCAACCGCTCGCCTTATTAGAGGCGATGGCGTCCGGCCTTCCGGCACTGCTCTCGGACATCCCGGTGCTTCGGGAAGTTGCAGGCGACGATGCCTTATACTTTGACCTTCGTGATCCGCTAAGTTTCCAGGCAAGAGTGATGGAACTGAGAGAAGGAAAACATGACTTTTCACAACTGGCAAGTGGTTTGCACACGCGCGTTCACGATTTTGCACACCAACATCAGTATTTTGAAAGACTGAACAGGTTGTATGACGGCGCCCATGTCTGAATCTTTAATAAGCCAACCGGGTCGGAAGCGAAGGCCGAGGGTGGTCCAGGTAATCAATGATCTGGGCCGCGGAGGCGCAGAGACATTGCTGGTTGGATTGCTGCCCGATTTGATGCGCCATTTCGACGTTTTGCTGGTAACACTGCGTGGCTCCAGCGAATTCAGCGATGAAGAACTTGCGGGAGTTCCGCGGGAAATACTCGGCTTTGACCGCGTTCGTAAGTTGCCCGGCGCCGCGCTGGCACTTCGTCGGTTGCTGAAGAAATTCCAGCCCGATCTTGTCGTATCGCATCTCTACTGGAGCACGATTCTCGCGCGGCTTGCCACACCTAAGTCCGTACCGTTCATCAGCAACCTTCACATGCCCATGAGTATGGGTGCATTCACCCCCGATTTCACGGGGAAGGTGCTTAAAATACTTGAAAGGGCAACCTACTCACGCCGGGAAGCGGTCATCGGAGTGTCGCATGACGTCCTGAAAGATTACGATTCGATTATTGGATTGAAGGGCAGCAGTTACGTTCTTCACAATTATGTGAACGACGCATTCTTCAACATTCGATCAAACACTACGTTTGGCGTGGGAAAACAACTTCGGCTGGTGGCCGTCGGCAACCCCCGACCACAAAAAAATTACGAATTGCTGATTGAAGCGTTTTCGCTGCTCCAGTCAGGCGCTGCCAACTGCGATATTTACGGCGACAGCCCATTCCGTAAGACGCTGGAAGCGCGCGTGGCCGAGTTGCACCTTCCAATAATCTTCAAGGGAAAAGCGGCGCACATGTCCCGCCGGCTGCCGGATTATGATGCTTACATCATGTGCTCCAAATACGAGGGTTTTGGAATCGCTGCCGCGGAAGCAATGGCGGCCGGTTTGCCGTTGCTGCTTTCCGATCTGGACGTGTTACGCGAAGTAAGCGGAGGAAACGCAGTTTTTTTCAACCCCGGGGACCCGGCAGATTTGGCCCAAAAAATATGTGAATTCCGGGAAGGAAAATATCCGGCCCGGGACCTTTCCGAACGCGGTCGCAAGCTCGCGCAGGAACAATACTCGCGGGAAGTTTATTTGGAAAAACTGCTGCGGATTTATATGGAAAACCTCAGCTGACCGGTGGTTTTTCGGGAAACTACGCGTGCCCCCCCGGAGTTTTACCTTGTGCTGTTTGCGTTTCCCGCCAATTTCAATCGTTTTCGGTGCTCCGGATTCTGTCGCAATGAACGTTCCGGTTTAATTTAGTGCGGCTACCATTATCCTTTGAAACCGAGCGTTCTTCATATCATCGACACCCTTGGAGTGGGCGGTGCGGAGCAGCTGATGACAGGAGCCGTGATGCATTTGCCGGATTTCAATCACCATGTGGTTTATTTGAAGGACCCCGACGGCCCCCGGGCCAGGCTCCCGATAGGTTGCCGGGTAAAAAAGCTCAACTACCGAGGCAAACGGGATATTTTTTGCTGCGCTCTGCAGCTACGGGAATACCTGAAAAAATATAACATCCGGATCGTTCACAGCCACCTTTACATGGCAACAGTAATCGCCCGAATCGGATGTCCGAAAGACGTGCGGCTTTTCAGCACCATTCACAGCCTTGGCAGCCGGAACTATTTTGAAAGATCGTTTCCGCGATTGCTGGAAAAGATGACCTATCGCTCGCGCCATCACCTGATTGCGATCTGCAATGAAGTGCTCGACGATTACAGCCGCTGCATCGGGCTGCGCGGACCGTACACAATCCTTTACAACTATGTGGAAGATGAGTTTTTCTCCGGGGAGTACAAACGTTTCAACCGGGAGAACGGGCTGCGGCTGATAGCTGTGGGGAATCTGAAGGCGGCAAAAAATTATTCGTATCTCGTGGAAGCGTTCCGCCGGCTTCCGCAAAACGTACATCTCGATGTGTATGGCTCGGGCGAGATGGAGCACGAGCTAAAGCAGCTGATCCGGGAATATGCTGTGAAAATCCGGCTGTGTGGGGTCCGGGAAGACATTCACAAGGTGTTGAAACAGTACGATGCCTTCATCATGAGCTCGCAGTATGAAGGGCAGCCACTTGCTCTGCTACAGGCCATGGCTTCCGGGATTCCCGCAATTCTTTCCGATATCCCTGTATTGCGCGAGGCTACGAACAATCACGCCGTATTTTATGATCTCTCCGACCCGACCGACCTGGTGAGAAAGATCCATTCCATCCTCAGGGGCGAAATCAACCTGGACCTGTTCGCCGAGGCAGGCATGAAAAGGGCGAAAAAAATTGCGGACAAGGAAAATTATATGCACCGGCTCAGGAACCTTTACTTGCACGCTGAAATGCCGCAGCTGACCGCGGCTGCCGGCGGACCAGGGCTTGGTACGGAAAATAAAAAATCATCCAAATCCAGTGATAACCCTCATCAATCCTTTCAATGGCTGCGCCCTGTACCGGAGTAACCGGGGGTATGCCGACGAGTTTGGAAACTTCTTCCCCATTGTACACGGGCATATTCCTTTCGTGAATGAAAGCAATTATGCCGACAGCTTCGGGTTTCAATGGAACAAGTTTCGCAAGACCCAGATTGATCGCGAGACCCTGACCTGCGAGCAGAGCCGGGAACGATTCTTCGCGCAGACCGGCTGGGACCGCGAGGACCTTACCGGAAAGAACGTACTGGAGCTTGGGAGCGGCGCAGGAAGATTCAGCCAGGTTTTCCTGGACTATACCAAAGGGAATCTTTACAGCCTGGATTATTCAAATGCTGTCGTCGCCAATTACCGGAATAACGGTCATCACGGCGAGGAACGGTTTCGCCTGTTCCGGGCGAGTGTGTACGAAATGCCCTTTCCGGACAACAGCTTCGACAAGGTATTTTGTTTCGGCGTGCTGCAGCATACGCCTGACTTCCGGAGATCGATCGAGTGCCTCGTCGCCAAGGCAAAACCCGGGGGAGAAATAATCGTGGATTTTTACCCGGTCAAAGGTTGGTGGACGAAGATCCATGCGAAATATTTTTTTCGCTTGTTCACGCGCCGGATGTCGTATTCACGGCTGCTCAGGCTGATCGAGAAAAACGTCGACTGGCTGATGAGCGTTAATTTTTTTATCGAACGTCTCGGACTCGGCCGGTTGCTCAACCGTTTCCTGCCCATTTGTGATATTAAAGGCACCATTCCTTCGGGACTCACGCGCCGGCAGCTTAGGGAATGGGTGATTCTCGATACGTTCGACATGTTTTCTCCCGAACACGACCACCCTCAGCGAATAACCACTGTCAGGAATTGGTTTGAGAAACTCGGGATGAAAGTAACGTTTGCGGGTTACGTTCGGTACGGCAGCGAAGGATTTCAGTCGGCTGTAGTAAAAGCGGTAAAACCGGTTTGATGCAAGCTTGTTTTTTGAAGGTTGGAAGATTGAAGTCCACACCCCCCTTGATAAAGACCGGAACTCCTGGCCTCACTTTCAAAACTTCTAACCCGTGATTTGCGGGTAAAACCAGATTATGTGTGGCATCGCGGGATTTGTTTCCCCTGAACTTCACCAAGATCAGATTCGAGAAATGACCGATCGGCTGCGTCACCGCGGACCCGATGCGGAAGGATATTTTTTTGATCGCGCGGCGGGTGCTGCCTTCGGTCACCGTCGGCTGAGCATTATTGATCTCTCGGAAGCCGCGAACCAGCCGTTTTACTCCAGGGATGGCCGCTACGTAATGATTTTTAACGGCGAGGTTTACAATTACCGGGAAGTCGCCGAAAAGTACAGGATCCCGATGGCTACAACGTCGGATTCCGAGGTGATCGTAGAGGCCTTTGCCCGTGTCGGTGTACAATGCCTGCAGGATTTCAACGGGATGTATGCCATTGCTATCTGGGACAAGATGGAGCAGAAGCTCTACCTGATTCGCGATAGGGTTGGGGTAAAACCTTTGTATTACTATCAGCAGGGAAATGTATTTGCATTTGCCTCGGAGCTGAAGGCTTTGTTCCTTCTCCCGTTACGGCGCACGATCAACCCATCTTCGATCTCTTCATTTCTTTACCTCGGATATATCCCGGGTGAGGCAACTATCTATCATGAGTTTCGCAAATTGTTGCCAGGGCACTACGGGGTACTTGAAAACGGCAGCTTCTCCGCGCACGCTTACTGGTCGCTCGAGTCGAGGCTCGAAGATCGTGTTCTGGACGACGAGCAGGAGGCGTGTGTCCGGCTGAAATCGCTTCTCAACAGCAGCGTCAAGTACTGTATGATAAGCGACGTTCCGCTTGGCGTTTTCCTGAGCGGAGGGATTGACTCCAGCACCGTCGCCGCCATTGCCCAGCAGAATTCCGCGGCGCCCGTGAAAACGTTTTCGATTGGTTTCCGGGAGGAGAAGTATAATGAGGCCGAGTTTGCCGCCCGAGTCGCGCGCCATATTGGTAGCGATCATGAGGAGTTCATTGTAACGCAGGACGACGCGTTGCAGCTGGTGGACAGGATTACAGGAATTTATGATGAACCTTATGCCGATTCATCGGCCATTCCGACGTACATGGTGTCGCAGCTGGCGAGGAAAAAAGTAACGGTAGCCCTTTCCGGCGACGGTGGCGACGAATTGTTTATGGGCTACAGCTTTTATTACTGGGCCCGGCGTCTGAACAACCCGCTGGTCCATGCTTTTCGAAAGCCGATTCGCGGCTTTCTATCGGGAATGGGCTCCAACCGTCTGAAGCGCGCCAGCTACCTCTTTGATTTTCCATCCGTGAGGAGGAGAAAGAGTCACATTTTCTCCCAGGAGCAATATTATTTTTCTGAGGCGGAAATTGCAGGGCTTTTGCGAAAACCATCGCAGGTTCAGATCGATGAATCCTTACACGCCCGGGTTCGAAAACTTCTTCCCGAGGAACAGCAAAGTTTTTTCGACGTAAAAAATTACCTGCCGGAAGAATTGCTGGTCAAGGCAGACCGGGCTTCCATGCAGCACGCGCTTGAAGTGCGGGTTCCGCTCCTGGATTACAGGCTCGTCGAATTTGCGATCAACTTGTCCCCCTCCCTTAAGCTTCGTGGCAACACCGCCAAATATCTTCTGAAAAAGGTGTTGTATGACTACGTGCCGGCCGCGCTGTTTGACCGGCCAAAATGGGGGTTTGCGATACCCCTCCGGATTTGGCTGCGGAGGGAATTAAGCTACCTCCTCGATAAATACCTCGACCCCGCCGTACTTGAGGAATGCGGGCTCGTACGTGCTGAGCCGGTGGCAAAGCTGAAGCGAGAGTTCCTCGCCGGCCGGGATTATTTGTACAACCGGCTCTGGACGCTGGTTCTTCTTCATAAATGGTACAAGGAGGTGCACGCTTGAAGAAGATATTGTACATAACTTATGATGGCCTGACCGACCCGTTGGGACAGTCGCAGGTATTGCCATACCTGGTACATCTCTCGGCTCGGGGATTCGGGTTTACGATTCTGAGCTTTGAAAAAAGAAGCCGATATCTTGCAGAACGCAACATTGTGAACGACATCGTTGCGGCGTCGGGTATTCGGTGGGTGCCGTTAATGTTCACCCGCAACCCGCCGGTTCTGGCGAAAATGTACGACCGGTGGAAACTAAAAAAAACAGCGGCCCGGTTGCAGCAGCATACCCGCTTCGATCTCGTTCATTGCCGCAGTTACGTGGCTTCTGAAGTAGGTCTTTGGCTGAAAAAAAAAATATGGCGTTCGGTTCCTCTTTGACATGCGCGGCTTCTGGGCCGACGAAAAAGTAGACAACGGTCAGTGGAATCTCTCAAATCCGTTCTATCGACGCGTATATGCCCACTACAAAAGGAAAGAAAAGGAATTTCTTCACGAGGCCGACGGTATCATCTCGCTTACCGAAGCGGGGAAGATCGAGCTCCTTCGGGTCCATGCGAACGGTCTCGCGGTTGACGTAATCCCCTGCTGCGCGGACCTTGAACATTTTGATTACAGGCGGAGCCAGGACGGCGTGACCCAGGCGCTTCGCGCGCAGCTGGGCATTGAATCGCACAACCGCGTTATAACTTATTTGGGTTCTGTGGGCGGCTGGTACATGATGGACGAAATGCTCGCGTTCTTCCGACGATTACGACGGCGTCACCCTGAGTTCATATTGCTAATCCTTTCAAAAGATGATCGCGGGAAGGTGCTGAGAACCGTACAAACAGCCGGAATTCCGCCGGGAAAGGTGCGTGTGCTTTATTCAGGCCGCAAGGAACTGCCGGACTATCTCAGCCTCAGCGATTGCAGCATCTTTTTCATCAGGCCGAGCTATTCCAAGCTGGCATCGTCGCCTACCAAGCATGCCGAGCTGATGGGTATGGGCATCCCGGTAATTTGCAACGACATCGGCGATACGGGTATGATCATCCGCAGCACCGGGGCAGGAATTCTGATCAAAGAATTTTCAGATGCTGAATACGATCGCGCTGTTGACCGCATGGAACAGCTTCTTTCCATGCCAAAGGAACGAATTCGCAATGCAGCGTTTCAATACTTTGATCTTTCAAAGGGCTGTAGAGATTATGAGGAGTTGTACAAACGAATTCTGGATCTATCATCTGCCGGGCAATGAGTATCGACAGGAAGGGTAATAATAAAGTAGCGATCATCTGTCCCTATCCCGAAGGAATCGCGCCGGGACAACGTTTCCGGTTCGAGCTTTTTCTCGACAGCTTGAGCGCGAACGGGTTTCATTGCAGCATCTATTCCTTTCTGGATACCGACACATATTCCTATCTCTACAGGAAAGGTTTTTTTCTGAAAAAAGCAATGGGAGTCCTGAAAGGATATTTTCGGAGGGTGGTCCACCTGTTTCGGATTCGCGATGCTCATTTCGTGCTCCTGCACCGCGAGGCTGCGCCGTTGGGTCCACCGGTTTTCGAGTGGCTGATCAGCCGGGTGATGAAAAAGAAAATGATTTATGATTTCGACGATGCGATCTGGCTTCCCACGATTTCAAAGGCCAATAAACTGGCCCGCCAGTTCAAATGGTATTCAAAAGTTGCGACGATTTGCAAATGGTCAGCAAAGATTTCCGTGGGCAACGATTACCTCGCGGCGTATGCGAGCAAATACAACAATCATGTGGTAGTTATCCCATCAGTGGTGGATACGGACGCAACCTATAACGTTTGCCAGAATCAATCCTCCGGCAAACCGCATATCGGTTGGTCCGGCACCTTTTCAACCGTGCGACACCTGCAGCTTGTTCTTCCCTCCTTGCAGGAACTTCAGCAAAAACGAGATTTTGTGTTTTTCGTAATTGCTGATATCGATCCCAGGCTGCCGTTGAAAAACTATAGATATATAAAGTGGCAAAGAGATTCCGAGGTAGCCGATTTACTGAACTTTCACGTCGGCCTCATGCCTTTGATCGAGGATGAATATTCATATGGAAAAGGGGGATTCAAGGCCATTCAATACATGTCGTTGGGCATTCCGGCAGTTGTGTCCCCGATTGGAGTTAACAAAACTCTTGTCGATGACGGTGTAGATGGATACCATTGCGGCGGAAAGACCGAGTGGACTCAGAAATTGGAATGCCTGCTGGACAATCATGAGCGTCGATCCGCAATGGGCAAAGCGGCCAGGCAGAAAATTGTCAGTCAATATTCCATGAACGCTATTAAGGATAAGTTCATAGAGTTGTTTTCATAGGCCGCCTCTTATGCGCGCGCGCACCAGAAAAAAAATATTAATTCTCTGCCCCAGTCCGCGCGGGACTGCCGCGACGCAGCGACTGAAGTATGAACAATATCTGGAGCTGCTGGCGTCCGAAGGTTATACCTTTCACATATCTGCTTTTCAGACGCGGCGGTTCTGGAAAATAATCTACCGGGATGGCCGCACGCTGGAAAAAATCTTCTGGACTGTTTTTGGATATCTCAGGCGGGCTCTCGATCTGGCACGCAGTCCGTTTTACGACGGGGTTTTCGTAAACCTGTGGGTTACCCCGCTTGGCCTGCCGGTTTTTGAAAGGATGTTGTTTTTATTCAACAGAAGGGTGATCTACGATATCGACGACATGATCTTCATGCCCCGCTTTGAGCATGTTAAGGAAAACATTTTTCAAAAGCTCAAGGGGAAAAAGAAGCCACTGATTCTGATGAAGCATGCACGTTACGTGATAGCATGCACTCCCCAGCTGACAGATATTGCGGCAAAGCGCAACAAATTCGGCAATGCCGTGGATATTTCGTCCACCCTAAATACAGATAGATTCAGGCCCCCCGAGCGTCAATCGGAAAAGTACCCGGTTGTTCTCGGATGGACCGGAACCCATAGTTCATTCGCCTTCCTTCGTACACTTGCGCCGGTGTTGAAGCGCGTGTGTGCAAGCCGGCGCGTTGAGCTGCTGGTCATTGCCAATAAAGTGTTCAGCCTGGACGGGCTGGAAATAACCTCGATTCCATGGCGCGAAGAGACAGAAGTTCGGGATCTGCATCGAATTGATATCGGTCTCTACCCGATCCCTGCGAACGACTATAGCCTGGGAAAAAGCAGCCTGAAGGCGCTGACTTATATGTCTGTGGGCATCCCCGTGGTGGCCACCGCATATGGCGCGAATTTCCGGGTAATCCACGATGGCGTAGAGGGCTTCCTGGCAAAGGACGAGGATGAATGGTTTGAAAAAATAATTCGGCTTATTGATAACCCCGGGCTGCGAAAGCAAATGGGCAGGGCCGGGCGTGAACGGGTGCAGCGGGAATTCTCGGTTGAAGCTAATTTTCCAAAATACATGCAGGTTTTCAAAGCAGTAATTAACGGCAATGGCTAAGAAGAAAAAGATCTACATGGCGGGGGTAGGGGGAATGCTTGGAGAAGCGTTCTACAAAGTTTTCCGCGAAGACTACAAGCTGAAGTGTACGGACATTGACCTCAACGAAGAATGGCTTTCCTGGATGGACTTCCGCGATCTGAAGAATTATCGCAGGGACGTGCGGGCTTTCGACCCCGATTTTGTCTTCCATGTCGGCGCGCATACGGACCTCGAATATTGCGAACAGCACCCGGACGACGCCTATATGACCAACACGATCGCGGTGGAGAACGCGGTGTATATCGCCAATGAATTGAGCATCCCCCTCCTTTACATCAGCACCGCCGGAATTTTCGACGGCGCAAAGGATATGTACGACGACTGGGATCAACCCAATCCCCTCGGGCACTACGCGCGCAGCAAGTTTGCGGGAGAGCAATTCGTTATCCAGCATTGCCAACGCTACCTCGTGTGTCGCGCCGGCTGGATGATGGGCGGCGGTCCACGGAAAGACAAAAAATTTATCCAAAAGCTCATGCTCCAGCTTCGCGAAGGGAAAAAGGAGCTGATGGTGGTGGACGACAAGCTGGGAACTCCGACTTACACGCACGACTTTGCCCGGAACGCCCGCCTGTTGCTGGAAAAGGAGTACTGGGGACTATATAATATGGTATGCAACGGTGTCACTGGCCGGCTGGAGGTTGCCTACGAACTCATCCGGCTACTGGGTCTGGAGAATGATGTGAAGATCACGCCGGTTTCATCCGACTATTTCCGCGAAACATATTTTGCCGCGCGCCCGGCGTCTGAGCGTCTTCTCGACAGAAAGCTCGACCTCAGGGGTGTCAATATTATGCGGGACTGGAAACTTTGCCTCCGGGAATACGTTGCGGAGTATTACAAAGGCTACCTTGATTAATCAGGCCACATCCCTGGTGGAAACATACAAAAAGCCGCCTTTCGAGATCCTGGATTCGATCCGCGGCATCGCCGCGCTTTACGTGGCGGTCGCGCATTGTCGCGGCGTGCTCTGGGTGGGGGGAGAGCGTTACCTGCAACTGTTCGACCAGCAGAACTGGGGCGCCTGGGACTACCTGATCGTGGGCACAAGCCTGCTCACGCGCCTCGCGGTGGAATTCGTGATCGTTTTCTTTGTCCTTTCCGGCTTTTCGATCGCTCACAGCCTGTCGCAGGGTGGATCTGTTCTCTCGTTTTACAAGCGCCGGTTCATTCGTCTCTATCCGCCGTACCTGGCGGCCCTCGCCTGGGCTGGAGTAGTGTACCTGATCACACGGGCGTGGCATCCTGAATGGTATGACGGCAGTCTCCGGGAATTCGCCTTTGTCCGCACTTACGAAATGAACAGCTATTTCGAACCGGACACCATGGTAAAGAATCTGCTCTATATGCCCGGCGCAGGCTTCATTACGCCCTTCTGGTCGCTAACCTACGAAGTCATCTTCTATCTGCTTGCTCCCTTCATGCTTCGCCGGCCAAATATCTATTTCGCTGTTTCCGGGGCATTATTTCTTTTATACTTCTTCGCGCCCGCAGCCGCGGCATCGCTGAAATTGCCGCCTTATATACAGCAGTTCGTCTTTGTCTACAATATTTATTTCGCTGTCGGGGTGTTCCTGTACCTGAATTATGAACGGGTGAGCCGGTGGTTCAGGAATTATTCCAAGGGCGAATTCCTGCTGATCATGGGCGGTTTGCTCGCCATCATGTTTGGAGCTAACTTCTATTTCCGGCTTGAGACCGATTTCACCTTTCTTGAAGCGTCGATGCTCTCCGCCGTATTGATTATTTTTTTTATGAAATACAGTTTCCGCATCCCCTGGCTCATGTCGGTCGGCCGGTACAGCTATACGCTGTACATCACGCATTTCGCTTCTATTTATCTTTACCTGGGGATTTACTGGCTGATCGCGAGGCCGGAAAAACCGTATATCGTCAATTTTTTTGTCTGGATCCCGGCCGTGTTGTTTACGCTGGCCATTGCCTGGCTGCACTACCTGCTTGTGGAGAAAAGAACGAAGAATATTTTGGATGTACTGCGACTTCGGTCGGCTGCCCGGCGGGAAGCAGAGGTGAGAAGCGCGGTGCCGAGTTAAATGGAAACAAGAACCAATGGTCTTTCTTGAAATACTTCTGAAACCTGTTGATTTCATTGTAGCCCCGATTTGCTTCGGGATGCTTTGTATGCTCATGGTTTTCATAGTACGGAAGTACCGCGACGACACCCAGCGACGGCTTTTCATGAAGGCATTCTATTTCAAGATGCTCTTCGCGCTGCTGTTTACTTTGATGTGCTCATTCTATTACAGGAGCGGAGACACGTGGATGTATTACGACGCGACGCGCTACCTGACGAAGGCCGTGCTCGACAACCCGGACAATCTCCCGCGCATCCTTCTTACTCAAAAGCTCGAGCCGGATGGCCCGCTGATCAGCTATTTCACATTTACCGACTCCAGGTATCCTGTTTACGAGGCCATGCAGGACGCGGGTAATTTCATGGGGCCGCGTTTTGCGCTGATCCCTGCGCTGCTGTTCGGAAACAGCTATCTGTGCGTTTCGATGTGCTTCGCGTTCTTCGCCCTTGGCGGCGCAATACGGTTGTACAAATTCTTCCAGCATTATTTCCCCGCATATTACCGTGAGATTGCCCTTGCCACGCTTTTTCTGCCGAGCGTCACGCTCTGGAGCTCGGGTCTCATGAAGGACCCGCTTTGTTTCGGCGCGGTGGGATACCTTACCTATGCGATCCTGAACCTATTCGTGAAGCGCAAAAAAATCTTCACGTCTATTCTCTGGGCCGCTTTCTCAATCTATCTTTTGTATTTTACAAAAGTCTATATTTTGCTGGCGATCGCTCCCGCGATCCTGATCTGGCTGGTAACGGAGATCAACAAACTGGTGAAAGTCCGAACCCTGCGCCAGGTCCTCGCAGTTTTCACTTTCGCTATTGGTGTTTTTCTCGCGTACCGGCTGCTGGATTACGTTACATCAGAGGAAAGTCTGAGGCAGTTCCGGCTGGACAACATTGCACAGTCCAGCGAGTACAACCGCAGCCTTTACGAAAGTTTTAGCCGGAGCACGGAGGGATCGTATTTTGCCATCCGAACCGAAAGTCCGGTCCTCCTCCTTCTCAGTGGAATTGTGGCCGCGCTGTTTCGTCCTTTTCTCTGGGAGATCAACGGTGTCACGGCATTTCTCTCCGCGCTTGAGGCACTCTTTTTCTTTTATCTCACGCTGAATCTTTTCGTGAAACGCGGGGTCGGTCCGTTTTTTAAAAAGATTTTCAGCCAGCCTTTGCTGCTGTTTTGTTTCATTTTTTCAATTGTTTTCACCGCCGCGGTCGGAAGCAGCGCGCTTAATTTCGGCTCGCTATCCCGCTACAAGATTCCGGCGCTTCCATTCTACCTGGTCATGCTGCTGGTGCTCCACCAGCAGTTCCGCGTGCAGTTCCCCGCGTGGCTGAAAAAAATACTTGGTTACCGCGTCCTGCCTGTTTGGATGCAGCGAAAAGCTCAACTGACCTGATATGTGTGGAATCGCCGGCTCAATCAACCAACCCCTCGACATCCCGAAACTCACCCGCGATCTTTGGCACCGCGGCCCGGATGAGCAGGCCAGCTTTTCGGAAAACGGCCTCACCTTCCATCACCACCGCTTGGCTATCCTCGACATTGCCTGCGGGCGCCAGCCCATGTATTATGATCCGGCGGGCGCTACCGATAAGCCGAGATATACTATCATCTATAACGGGGAGATATATAATTACAAAGAGCTCAACGATCGTTTCAGACTCCAGTGCCGCACCAACTCAGACACGGAGACTATTCTTCAGCTTTATCACAAGATCGGGCCCGCTTTCTTAAGCGAGCTGGACGGGATGTTCGCGATGGCGATCTATGATCGCGGAAAGCAGGAACTGTTCCTGGCCCGCGACCGCGCGGGCAAAAAGCCGCTCTATTATTTTTTTGACGGAAAGAAATTCGTTTTCTCCAGCGAATTGAACGCCCTGCACCACCAACTTGGCCTTCAGATCAATGAGACGCACCTGCACCAGTTCGTGCGCATGGGTTATTTCTACAGGCAGAACACCGTTTACGAAAAGGTTTATGCGCTCCCGCCCGGGCATTTCGCCACCGTACCGGTGCACGATCCCGTAGTGCGGGTACAGCGCTGGTTCGATATTCATGTGTTTTACAAGCAAAACTCCCTGGATGATATTGATACTGCAACAGGAAAAACCGATCATTTTCTGCACCAGGCGATCCGTCGAAGGCTGGAAGCCTCCGACCTGGAGGTGGGCTGCTTTTTGAGTGGAGGGATTGACAGCGGGATCATCACCGCCATCGCGCGACATTACAATCCGGCATTGAAAACATTTACGATCGCCTTTGAGGGAAAATACAACGAGGCGCCGCTCGCCCGGCAGGTAGCGGAAAGATATCAGACGCATCACCACGAGATCAGCATCTCTTACGACAACCTGCTGTCCGACATTGAAACGATCCTTTCCAACTACGGCCAGCCTTTCTTCGACAACTCGGCGATCCCGAGCTATTACGTCAGCCGGGCTGCGAAAAAATATCTGACAGTGATCCTGAATGGCGACGGGGGAGATGAGCTGTTTGCCGGCTACCGGCGTTACGTGCCTTTTGCGCGGCATGATTTCTTTCGCGGGGGCGGGGCGACGGGCGCTGTGGCATCGTTGCTCTACCGCATGTTTCCAAAACCAAATGAAAAGCAGAGCAGGTACAATTACATGCACCGGCTTGTTGACCTTGCAAGAAAATCAGGCCTGCCCGTTTATCTCTCGGCCACGATGGACAGCTTCGAGAGTTACGAGCAATACCTGACGGCGCCGCCGCAGGTGCTCGATCCCATCCTGCCGGATTTCCGGCGAATCAGCGAATCCGGTATGTCGGGGCTGAAAAAAATTATGAACCTCGATTTTGATCACATACTTGGATGCAGTCTTCTGGTAAAGATGGATATCGCTACGATGGCGCACTCCCTCGAAGGAAGGAGCCCGCTTCTTTGCAAGGAGCTGCTCGAGTATTCGCCGACGCTGCCGGATCATTATAAGATCCGGAAAGGCACCACGAAATATATCTTGCGACGCCTGGCGCAACGGTATTTGCCCTCCGGGCTGATCCATCAGCCGAAGCGCGGTTTTGAAAGTCCGCTCAGCCAGTGGGTGGATGGTGAGCTTGCCGGCCTGATAGCGGACTACATCCGGCCGGCGACTGCGTTTTGCAACAATTTTGTTGTTCCGGGATTCGTGGAAAAACTCTGGAACCGGAAGATCAGCGTAGGCGATGAAAAGCGCGCCAAAATGATCTGGACACTGTTTGTACTGGAAGTCTGGTACCGGAAATCTTATATGAATAAAGCATGAAGCAAATGACGGCCGAGCCGGGAAGCATTTTTACGATTTCACTGGATTTTGAATTGCACTGGGGAGTGAGCGACCGGCTTACGGTAGAGCAGTACCGCGAAAACCTTGAAAATACCCGCCGCGCGATTCATGGGATGCTTGAGCTGTTTCGTGAGTACGAGATCCACGTGACCTGGGCCGCTGTGGGCATGCTTTTCTGCCGTTCCCGTGATCAGCTGTTCCGGTATGTTTCCCCCGAGCTGCGCCCGCATTATGATGTTCCCGGTTATTCGAATTACGCGCTTGCGGAAACAGTGGGGGCGAACGAAGCCGAAGATCCTTTTCATTTCGCTCCGTCAATCGTCGAAAAGATCAGATCCTACCCGAACCAGGAGATCGGGACGCATACTTTTTCCCACTATTACACCCTGGAAACGGGACAAACACCCGAACATTTCCGAGCCGATCTCAAGGCCGCGAAAGAAGTGGCGGCCGAGTACGGAATTCAGCTGAAAAGCATTGTTTTTCCGCGCATGCAGTACGATGACCGGTATCTAAAAGTGGCCGCCGATCTGGGTATCCGGTATTACCGCGGATCACAGCCCGTGATCGAGTATGCCCCGGTATCGCGGCTGAAAGAAACCCGCAGGCGTCGCATCACGAGGTTCCTGGATTCTTACATCAATTACAAGGGTCATCATATTTATCCGCTGGCGGATTTGAAGGGACAATCCTTCCCCGTGAACGTTCCGCAAAGCCTTTTCCTCCGGCCCTGGTCGGAAAAGCTGAAGCTTTTGGAACCGCTGAAGCTGCGCCGTATCCGCCGGCAAATGACTGCGGCAGCGAAAAAAGGGGGCCTTTATCATCTCTGGTGGCATCCGCACAACTTTGGCAAGCACACTGATAAGAACCTTGCTACGCTCGAACAAATACTACGTCATTATCGCTATCTCGCGAACCGCCACGGCATGGTGAGCCTGAACATGGAAGAAGCCGGCCGGTATTTTCAATTACTGCCAAGAGATGTCCCGAATCTTGCTGTTGGGGTCGCAGGGTGACCCGGCGAAGGACATGGTCTACAACGCCATCCATCCCTTGTTTAAGATCCATTCGGTTTTCCTGGAAAAGCCGGTGTCCCGCCTGGAGCTATTGCGGCGCCGCATTCGCAGGCTTGGCTGGATGCGCGTGCTGGGGCAGGTTGGATTCGAAATGCTCGTCGTGCGGCCCCTGCGGTTTTTAAGTCGTGACCGGATTGCAGAAATAAAAAAGATTCACAGTTTGGATGCCACGCCCATTCCGGGAGACCGCACCCAAATCTTCCCAACGGTCAACGATGCTTCGTGCATCGAACGGATCGCCGCGCTGCAACCCGACCTGGTGCTGGTGAAGGGCACCCGCATTCTTTCCGAAAGTTTGCTTTCGGCCATTCGAGCCCCGGTGGTCAACATGCACGTCGGCATCACGCCGCTTTACCGCGGGGTTCATGGTGCTTACTGGGCCCTCGCACAAAATGATCCGGAACACGCAGGCACGACAATTCATTACGTGGATAAAGGAATTGATACCGGCCGTATCATTGCGCAACGAAAAGTGCAATTCGGGCGCGGGGACAATTTTGTTACGTATCCTTTGCTGCAGATAGCAGCCGGCATTGAATTGCTGAAAGAATACATACCCCGTTTGCTCGCCGGCGAAACCATTCCTCAGCCTCCGGTGCCCGGTGGCAGGTCGCGGCTCTGGTCGCACCCTACTCTCTGGTTTTACCTGAGAAAAAGAATTTTCGGCGGCGTGAAATAGATTTTCAATTTAGACCCGATAAATGAAACCCAAGCTGATCCGGGTGACGACAGTTCCCATCGCACTGAAATATTTGCTGGCGGGGCAAATGCGTTACATGCGCGAAAACGGCTTCGATGTGCTGATGGTCAGCGCCGACGGTACCGGCAGAAGAGAGGTGATCGAGCAGGAAGGCTGCCCGCACGTGGTCGTTCCGATGACGAGGAAGATCACCCCGTTCCAGGATCTGCGTTCATTGTGGAGAATGTACCGGCTATTTCGAAAGGAAAAACCGGATATCGTGCATTCGCACACTCCGAAAGCCGGGCTGGTGGCGATGCTCGCTGCCCGCTGCGCAGGAGTGAAAATTCGCATTCACACCATCGCCGGCCTACGTTTCATGACTGCCACGGGTTGGAAAAAAAAACTACTGATGCGCATGGAAAAGCTCACCGCGCGACAGGCGACGCATGTCTGGCCCAACAGCTATTCGCTGCTTCAATACATCCGGGAACAAAGGCTGGTCAGGAGCGAAAAGCTCGACGTGATCGGGGGGGGGTCGAGCAACGGGATCAATCTGGACCGGTTTTCACCGGCGACCATAGATCAGCAGAAATTGCTCGAGATAAAAAAAGCTCTGAACTACGATGATGCGCTTGTTTACCTTCTTTGCGTCGGCCGTATCGTCAGGGACAAAGGCATTGATGAATTGCTCTGGGCTTTTTTGCGTTTGTATGAATCCGATCCGCGGTTACGGCTGATATTGGTTGGAAGCCGGGAAGACGAGCTCGACCCGGTAAGCGAGGAATCGAAGCGACTGCTCAATACCCATCCGGGGATTATTCTCACAGGCTGGCGCGACGACGTCGAATACTTCATGAGCATTTCGTCTGCGCTGGTGCATCCTTCTTACCGCGAAGGCTTTCCAAATGTATTACTCCAGGCGGGGGCGATGATTTGCCCCGTGATCTGCTCACGGATCGAGGGGAATGTGGACGTGGTCGAACACCGCGTTACCGGGTTGCTTTTTGAACCCCGCGACGGACAGGCATTGCTTGCTTGCCTGGAGGAAGCCCTCCGCAATCCCGCAGCCTTGCAGGCATACGCCGCCAGCCTCCGAAAAAAGATCGGGGAGAAATTCGACCAGAAGGTGATCCAGCGACAGCTCCTCGTGCGTTACCGGCAATTGCTGGAAAAAACAGGGAGTCGCTCGTAAAATTACCAGTCTGTACCTAGTACTTGTTCCCAATCCGGCGGTTTGGTGTGTGGAATTCCTTGGACTTGCGCTTTCCGCCTTTTATTTTAGGCGTGAAATCCAATCCAATGAAAACCACATTGAAAAGGCCTGTCGCCATTATTGGCTATTCCGGTCATGCCTTTGTGATCGTGGATATCCTCCTGAGCGCTGGTCGCCTGGTAACCGCATATTGCGATTCGGCGGAAAAGGCCAGGAACCCGTACCACCTTCAGTACCTCGGCACCGAGCAGGAAGCTATCGAGCTTCTCAGGGAGTACGATTATTTTCCCTGCATTGGTGACAACCGGATTCGCGAAAAAGTCTACCAGGAAATGCGCGCCCAGCTGGGAGCGCCCATCAGCGCCATTCATCCCACAGCAGTGATTTCCTCGTCGGTGCATTTGCAGGAAGGGGTCATGGTGGCTGCGAACGCCACTATCAACCCGCTGGTTGAAATCGGAACAGGCGTCATTTGCAACACTTCCTGCAGCATTGATCATGAATGTTTAATTGGCGACTTTGCCCACATAGCCCCAGGCGCGGTCCTTTGCGGCAACGTTCGGGTTGGTAAGGGGAGCTTTGTTGGGGCCAATGCCGTAGTGCGGCAGGGAGTGACGATCGGCGAGAACGTGATGATCGGGGCCGGCACGGTGATCGTGAAAGACATTCCGGATAACGTGACCGTGGTCGGAAATCCGCAGCGTGCGCTTTCGCGCAAATCGGCCTCTCGCCTGCTTGCAGCATAAATTATTCTGGCATTAAACTTGGAAAGCATCCCCGCTATTCACGGGATGCTTTTCTGTTTTCAGCAAGCTGCATCTTCCTATTTTTGCAATCCATTCAAAAGGACTCAAACCGGTGTTTATGAAAGAAGTTTTATCCAACGATGAGATTATCAGGGAACATTACAGAACCCAGGCCCAGAAGCATAAGGATTCCGCGCTTTCCACGATGGAGGATCCCATCACGCGCCAGAAAGAGCTGGACCTGATCCGTAATTTCTTCCGGCTTCCTGCCATTCGGGCCGCTGCCGGTAAGGTGCTTGAAGTAGGATGTGGAAATGGTTACACACTCAGCCGCCTGCTTACCGAATTTCCTGAATACCTGTTCACGGGCATCGATTTCAGCGAAGATCTGCTGGAGATCGCCCGCAGCCGCAACCTTTCGGGAGTGCGCCTGGAGCAGGGCGACGCCCGCAACCTGCATTTCGACTCCGCAAGCTTCGACGTTCTTTTCACCGAACGCTGCATTATTAATCTTCTCAGCTGGGAGGAGCAGCAGCAGGCGCTGAACGAAATGCACCGGGTGCTGAAGCCAGGCGGACATTTGCTGTTCATCGAGTCATTCACCGAAGGCTACGAGAATCTGAACAAGGCAAGAAACGAGCTGGGCCTGGAAAGCATACCCATGCCTCACCACAATAATTATTTCGAGCGGCCGGTCTTTGAAGCATTTGTGCTGCAGCAATTCGAGATCGTGGACCCGCAGCAGCTCGGCGGCCAACCTCTTGATGTGCCGAGAAACTTTTTGAGCAGCCACTATTTTGTGGCGCGCGTGCTGCATCCTCTGCTGACAAAAGGAGATCCGAACATGAAGAATACCGAGCTGGTAAAATTCTTCTCCTTCCTGCCGCCGTCGGGTTGTTACGCGGCGATTGAAGCCTACGTGCTGCGGAAGAAATAACTTACTTTGATCCACCTTAACCCAGTGCCATGCAGAAGATCCTGGTAACCGGTGCTGCCGGCTACATTGGCTCCGTGCTCACGCGGTTGCTGCTTCAAAACGGCTACTACGTCCGTGCCCTTGATTCCCTCAAATTTGGCGGCGAAGCGCTTTATGACGTAATGCTGCATCCGAATTTTGAATTCCGCAAGAGCGACCTGCGGGACCCGGTCGCGGTGCAGCAGGCCCTCGAAGGAGTTGACGGCATTGCGCACCTTGCGGCCATCGTAGGTGACCCGGCGTGTTCGAAATTTCCGGAAGAAGCGCGCGAGGTAAACTGGGACGCCTCGGTAAAATTTTTCGAAGCAGCCGAACAGGCTGGGGTGGACCGGTTCGTATTTGCATCCACATGCAGCAATTACGGAAAGATGGCCGACCCCGACTCCTATGTGGATGAGAGCTCCGAGCTCCGGCCGGTTTCGCTGTACGCGGAGCTGAAAGTGGAATTTGAAAATTACCTCCTGCATGAGCGCAAGTCAGCACGGATCTGCGCCGCGGCACTGCGTTTTTCCACGGTGTATGGCTTTTCGCCGCGCATCCGCTTCGACCTTACTGTAAATGAGTTCACGCGCAACGTATGCCTGACGGGGGAACAGGAGATCTGGGGTCCGCAATTCAACCGCCCTTACTGCCACGTGGACGACCTGGCGCGATCGGTCGTTCTCGCCCTTGAGGCACCCAGGGAAAAGGTAAAGGCGAACGTGTTCAATGTTGGAGACACTTCGGAAAATTATACGAAGCGGATGCTGATGGAAGAGATCCAGAAGCAGATTCCCGGCGCACGCGCGGTTTATGTCGACAAGACGGAAGATCCGCGCGATTACCGCGTGAACTGCGACAAGATCCGCGACGAACTGGGTTTTCGAATCACCAAGCGCGTCCCCGACGGCATCCGCGAAATCATCCGACTCATCCGCAGCGGGATCATTTCGGATCCGTATTCGGGGAGATTTAGGAATGTGTAGTGGAAGGTGGGGGAAGGTAGTTGAATGTAGTTGAAAGTGGTTTTTGGTAGTTATTGGGATTCCATTTTCAACCATTTTCAACCAGCTCCAACAACCTTCAACAATTCTCGACAATTTTCAACCATCTTCAACTATATTCAACCCGCAAACCACATGCTCCTCTCCGGCCCCAACATATCGGGAAATGAATGGAAATACGTCCGGGACTGCCTGGACACAGGATGGGTATCGTCAGTAGGCTCCTACGTGTCGCGGTTTGAAAACATGCTGGCGGAATTCACGGGTTGCCGCTATGGAATAGCCACGAGCAACGGCACCGCGGCGCTGCACATTTCGCTGCTGCTCGCCGGAGTGCAACGCGGTGATTACGTCATCGCCCCGAACGTCACGTTCGTTGCGAGCATCAATTCCATCAAATATACCGGCGCGGATCCCATCCTTATGGATATTGACGAAGAGACGTGGCAGATGGACCTCGATCTACTGGAAGAATTCCTGCAAACCGAGAGTTCGAAAAAGAACGGGAAGCTTGTGTTCAGCAAGGACCAGCGCCCTATTTCCGCCATCATGCCGGTGCACGTGTTGGGCAATATGTGCGACATGGAACGACTGATGAAGATTGCACGGGAGTATGGGCTGGTCGTGGTGGAGGATGCTACCGAAGCGCTGGGGAGCTGTTTCCAGGGCCGTCACTCCGGCAGTTTCGGATTGTTCGGCTGCTTTAGCTTCAATGGAAACAAGATCATCACTACGGGAGGCGGTGGCATGATTGTGACCAACGACGAAGCGCTCGCGAAAAGGGCCAAGCACATCACCACGCAGGCAAAGAGCGATGCATTCGAATACATACATGATGATGTGGGCTACAATTACCGGCTGGTGAATGTGCTCGCCGCCATGGGCGTGGCGCAGATGGAATTGCTGCCGAAATTTCTCCGGCGCAAAAAAGAGATTGATGCTTTTTACCGACGTGAGCTCCAGGGAACCGGCGATATCGGTTTTCAAAAAGTGGATGCAGGTGTGGAATCAAACCTCTGGCTTTTCACCATCAGCACGTCGAAACAGAAAGCCGTTTTGAAAACTCTCAATGATAAGGACATGCAGTCGCGACCCTTCTGGGTTCCGATGAACCAGCTTCCGATGTACCGTGAGAATATTTATTATACCAGGGTGGATCGCTCGGACTACGTTTACCGCCGTTGCCTGAGCATTCCCTGCTCCACGTACATCAGCGATGAGGAAATGAGCCAGGTAGCTGCCGCCATTCGATCCGCGTACTGATCAATTAGTTTTGCGCAAAACCCCGCATCTTTGACGCACAGGCACCATCACTATGTACCGATTCGTAAAACGTGCTTTTGATTTTATTTTTTCCCTGGCCGCCCTGGTGCTGCTTTCGCCGATATTCCTGCTCATCATGCTCGTGCTGGCTTTCACCGGCGAGCGGGAGATTTTTTATTTCCAGGAACGCATTGGTTACCGAAACCGTCCCTTCCGGATCTGGAAATTTGCTACGATGCTGAAGAACAGTCCGAACATCGGGACCGGGGTGATCACACTGCGAAATGATCCACGTGTGACTTCAGTCGGCCGTTTCCTGCGGCGCACCAAGCTCAACGAGCTGCCGCAGCTGTTCAACGTCCTGATCGGCGAAATGAGTTTCGTGGGTCCCCGTCCCCAAATGAAGAAGGGATTTGATCTTTATCCACCCGAAGTGCAGGCGGTGATTTATAACACGCCCCCCGGCATCACCGGTATAGGTTCGATCATCTTTCGCGATGAGGAAAAGATCGTATCGGAGAGCAGCGATATCGAAGCGACGTACCGCCAGATCTTTGCGTACAAGGGCGAACTGGAAACCTGGTACCAGCGAAAGATCTCCCTCTACACCGACCTGATGATTCTTTTTCTCACCGCCTGGTACCTGTTCGCGTCGGGTAGCCGTCTTGCCTACAGGGTGTTTCCCTCGCTGCCGGTTCGGAATTTTTGATCGTAAATTTGAAAGATGCTGAAGATCTTTTCAAAAGCTGGAAAGTCGCGCCCGCGCGTAGATTACAGTTTTTTGAAAACCGACATGCACTCCCACCTGGTTCCGGGAATTGACGACGGATCGCCGGACACGGAGACCTCGCAACTATTGATTCGCGGGCTGGCAGACCTTGGCTTTCAAAAGCTCATCACCACACCACATGTGATGTGGGATATGTACCGTAATGATAAACCGGGGATCTCGGAAAAATTCAGCGCCCTGAAAGCTGAAGGGATTCAGCTTAGCGTGGCAGCAGAATATTTTCTCGATGATCATTTTACGGCACTGCTTCGGGAAGGAGCGGGGTTATTGACCCTTCATGAAAACAAGGTGCTGGTGGAATTCTCGCTGGCCTCCCCTTCGCTCAGCCTTAAGGAAATCCTGTTCAACCTGCAGATGCAGGGCTATCAGCCGGTGATCGCACACCCGGAACGATATCTTTACCTGGAACAAGGAAAGGAATTCTTTGACGAGCTGAAACGAATAGGCTGCCTGTTTCAACTCAACATTCTCTCACTCGGCAGCTATTATGGCAGGTCGGTGCATGAATTGGCGCAGTACCTGATCAAAAAGGATTATTACGAGCTGGCAGGTACCGACCTGCACCACGTCCGTCATCTCGAAGCGCTCCGCGACCCCGCCCTGATTCCCCCGCTTAAAAGGCTTGTCGACTCGGGTAAAGTTCTGAATGCCAACTGGTAGAATCCTCCTACGCGCCTTATTACCCATTGATTTTCAAGGCGCATTGTGGAAAACTGGAACGATTCCTGTGGGCTGTTACAGGATTCGCAAAAAATCAAAGTTGTAACTTTAATTAATTAATTTTGCTAATACAAACCGGAAAATGAGCACGCTTGAGTTCAATAATATTCTGATCAGCAATTCTGAATTCCTCAAACCATTTGCAATTAACTTGACAAGGGACAGCGAAGCTGCGAAAGACCTTTACCAGGAAACAATCTACAAGGCGCTGGCCAACCAGGACAAATATCACGTGGGAACAAACATCCGGGCCTGGCTGTTTACGATCATGCGCAATATTTTCATCAACGATTACCGGCGCAGGTCAAAACAGCGGACCATCCTGGACAGCACGCCGAACGATTTTCTTATTAACCTGAAACAGGCAACGGTGAGCAATGCAGCGGAGAGTGAGCTGCGGATCAAAGAAATTCAACAGGCGATACACGAGCTGCCCGAGATCTTCAAAACGCCGTTCCTTCTTTATTTTGACGGATTCAAATACCAGGAGATTGCCAACGTCCTCAATGAACCGCTCGGCACGATCAAAAGCCGGATTCACTTCGCGCGGAAATTGCTGCGCGAGCAGCTGGACCGTTATTAATGATGGAACCCAATGTAATTCTCGTCGATGAGGAGGACCGTCCGGTGGGCGTAGCGTCGAAATCGGAAGCACACCGGGACGGATTACTGCATCGCGCGTTCAGCGTTTTTATTTTTGACCGGGAAGGCAAAATGCTCATTCACCAGCGGGCCGCCGACAAATACCACAGCGGTGGACTTTGGACCAACGCCTGCTGCAGTCATCCGCGGCCTGGAGAGGAAACATTGGATGCCGCGCGCCGGCGACTGGTGGAAGAGCTTGGTATCAGCGCAGACCTGAGCTTTCTTTTCAGCTTTCTCTACCAAAGCGAGCTCGGTGAGGGGATCTGGGAACACGAATTTGATCACGTCTTTGTGGGTGAATACGAGGGTCCGCTCGAAGTAAATGCAGGCGAAGTGAGCGACCACCGGTATGAATCGATGGAAAATGTGAGACAGGGAATCGAAGAAACTCCCGAAAAATACTCCACCTGGTTCCGGCTCGCGTTTCCCAAAGTGTTTGACTGGTGGAAGCAGCGTTACTGATCTGGGTCGAGCTGCATGAACTCGCGCTTCACTGCCTTTAGCATGCTGAACAGCTGAGCCACCTGGATCAGCAAGAGGACCGCCAGCGCGAGCATTACGTACCACGCCAGGTTCAACGAACGGACTCCCTGGATTTTCTGAAATTTTTCAACATGCCAGCCCGTCAGAGCGGAGCCAAAAGCCATTCCCGCCAGCAGAAAGGAGAGAAGCGAAAACAGCACTTTCAGAAACATGATACGCATGGTGGAATAGCCTACCTTGAAATTCTCCAGTATCGCCGCGGGGATGATCAGCAGCAACGCGATCCAGCTCCAGTTGCGGTTGAACCAGGCATCGTCAAGCGCAATGTTCAGCACAATGATCAGCACAATGGAAAGAAGTCCCCAGGGAAACAACAGGAAAGCCGAGGGCCTGGAAGCGGTTTGGTGTGGCATGGCAGTTAATTTAAGGGAAGTTAAAACATTTTGAAACAGCTTTATTCCCCGCGTTTGGGGTGCTGTTCATCTTTAATCTCCGGCGACATTTTCGCCACCAATGCGCTGAGCGCGTGTGCGATTCCCAGTCCTACGTGCAGATGATTTTCCACACCATGCACTCCTTCAATCGAGCGGGCGATCTCCTCCACCTTTCTTTTTTCCTCTTCTGTGTCAATTGTGCCTTTTAAGAGCACCTTCCCCTCCCGCACCTCCACATGAATATGCAGCGGATCGATCTTTGAGTCGTGCGTCAGCCTGTCCAGTAGCTCCGACCGGATGCGGACATCTGCTGTGTTTTTTTCGTTTTCCTCCATTTTCGGCAAAATCTGGTAAGTAATTCGCCGTGATTACAAAGCTATTTATTTTTAGGCTGGGTGGATACCATCACGCACATCGTACTGGGCGCTACTATTGGAGAGGCCACGGCCGGGAAGCGCCTTGGGAAACGCGCTCTTTTCCTTGGAGCCGGGGCGCAGAGCATTCCCGACCTGGATTTTCTGTCGTGGCTGTGGCTGAATAAAACCGAGAATCTTCTCGCGCACCGCGGCTTCACCCATTCCATTTTTTTTGCCGTGCTGGTGACGGTGCTCCTTTCCTTTTTTTTCAAATGGTATTTCCGGCGCCGGGAAGTGCTGCGCCGGACCTTCATTCTTTTATTTGGCCTCAATCTTTTCGCGCATCTTCTGCTCGACAGCTTCAACGCATATGGAATCGGCCTTTTGGAGCCTTTTCACGAAGCCCGCGTGTCGCTCCACGTCCTCTATGTTGCTGATCCGTTTTTTTCCATCTGGACTTTCCTCGCCTTTGTGTTCCTGCTTGTCACGCGGCTGGACCACCGCCGGCGGAGGCTGGTCTGGCAGGCCGCGCTCGCGCTGAGCGGATTTTACCTGCTTTACGCTTTCAGCAACAAATGGTATGTGGAGGGTCAGCTCCGCCGCGACATGGCGGCAAATCAGATCGGCTACGAGGAGTTTTTCACTACACCTACACCGCTGAATTCATGGCTCTGGTTTGCTGTGATCAAGCAGCGCGACGGTTACTACACCACCTATCGTTCTGTGTTCGACCGCACCGGTTCGGGATATTATTATTTCCCGAGAAATGATTCGCTGATCACCAACGTAAAGAACCAGCAGGAGGTGCAGGATTTGCTGCGTTTTGCTCAGGGATATTATACCGTGGAGTCGCGTAATGGCGCCATCGCCTTCAACGTACTTCGTTTTGGCCAGGTGGTGGGCTGGTACAATCCGCGCGAGCGCTTTGCTTTTCATTACCTCCTCGATAAGCCTGAAGCGAATCACATGTTGCTGCAGCGCGGGCGTTTTCTGAAGTGGGACGGCAATACTTTTCGTGCTTTCGTCCGGCGGATCGCGGGGCGGTGATCATTCCCGCTGGCGCCAATAAAATGTAGTCAGTTTGAGCACAATCCTGAGGACCTGGAAAGAAGTCCAACGGATTAACTGGCGCAGTGAGAAAAGGCGGGAATTGTAGGTCTCAAGGGCGGCCTGCTCGCAGTCGCGCTGAATCAACTTTTCAATTTCCTCGTGCACCTGTTCCCCGAATTCGCGATGACGGACGTCCACGTTCAGCTCGATACTGGCATAGGCGCTCATATTGTTTACATTAAATGAACCGATGGTAACCCATTCGCGGTCCATCACGGCGAACTTTGCGTGCAGCACAGAAGGCTGGTATTCGTACACCTTGATCCCGTTGCGCAGCAAATAACGGTAGAGGTAGCGTTCAGCGGCTTTTGCAATCTTAACGTCCGAAAAACCCGCCAGCACTACTTTCACTTCCACTCCCCTCCGCACAGCACGCTTCAGTTCCTGTAAAAGATTCTTATCGGGAATGAAATAGCTGCAGACGATTGACAGTGATTTTTCCGCCTGCCTGATCATGCTGCGGTAGGTGCGGTATACCTGCTGCTTGCGGTTCACCCAGTCGTTCTGCCGCACGCGGGCAGGCACGCGCTCGGTGGTGGGTATCGAAGCGGGGTAGCGCAGGCACTCTTCGGGCAACGCCTTGCGCCGACGTTTCCTGCGCGTCCAGAACTGCCAGCAAATGCGGTTCAGCTCGAGCGCCACTTCTCCTTCGACGTAAAGCGCGACGTCGAACCACGCCTCTTCTTCCGGAGGGTCGAAATACCGGTTCGAAACGTTCATGCTGCCAACGAGCGCGTACGTGCCGTCAACCACCACTACTTTATGATGCAGTCGGCGACCGAAATAAAAATGCCTGCTGCGAAGGAGGGGCTGAAAGTACCGGAAGCGCACACCGGCCTCTTTAAGTTTTTGACGAAATGCTCTCGACAGACGCTGAGAGGCATATCCATCGACGAGGAGATACACCTCTACGTTTCGTTGGGCCGCTTCGATCAACGCCCCCGTTACCAACTCGCCGGCCTCGTCTTCCTCGAAAATGTAGGTTTGGAAATGAATGCAATGCTGTGCCTGCCCGATGAGTTTGCGGAGCTGTTGAAAAAACTCGCGTCCCCCGTGCACGAGCCTGAGCCGGTTTTGCAGCAGGTATTCATCTCTCCGACGTGGCCGCCGGAGGCGGTATCTGGGCGTTTTCGTCAAAACTTGAGTTTCGGTAAACATAAAAAACGATGCCAAGCATTCGTTGATCCGTGGCGAAGTGACTGTTAAACTTGATTGTACAGATTACCCGCTTTCGCCCGGGAGGCGTTTTTGCCGTAATTTTGCTGGTTTCGGTCCCGTAGTACAATGGATAGTACGCAAGTCTCCGGAACTTGATATCCCAGTTCGATTCTGGGCGGGACTACGGTGTCCGCCATAGTCAGACGACGGCGGACTTTTTTATTTGAGGACTGAGTTATCTCATGTGACTCAGCGTTTAGCCGATCTTCGGCGCACATGCTTATTTCTCCCACCACCTCAATCTTATTCCTGCCTGCGCGGTAAATCCGAGCGTGTTGAAGCCGGCTATCTCCTGGTAATCGCGATCCAGAATATTTCTGAGATCCACGAAAAGCCGCAGCCTGTCTTTCCAAAATGAATATTCCCCATAAAAATCCCAAAGTGGGTAAGCCGGAAGCGTTACCGAAACCACACTGAAAGTCTGTGCGTCGAAATAATTGTCCCCACGCTTTCCTCTCCAGGAAACGTTACTGCTCACATAAGCATTGCCGAGCTTAAGGCCCGCATGCAAGCCCAAGCTGTGCTTCGGGCGGCGCAGGAGATTAAAATAGCTGGTATCCTTGCCGCCAAGCGTCGTGCGGATCTCGCCGTCCACATACGTATAATGCGCCCGAAGCTGCCATTTTTTTCCCGTATAGCCCGCTTCGAGCTCGGCTCCATGATCACGCTGCCGGTCCTGGTTTACGTACTCCGAACGAAACGTACCCGGATCGGTGTAAAAGCTGATCACATCTTTTATGCGTCTCAGGAAAATCAGGGCCCGAGCCGTAAATGAATTCTGGTTTGGCAAATACTGAATCCCTGCTTCCCAGGTGAGCGCGGTCTCGGGATTCAGGTCGCGGTTTCCAAACTCGGAAAACAATTGATACAGGGAGGGCGTCCGGTATCCGGTGGACAGATTGCTGAAGAGCTTGAATTTTTTTTGCAACAGCACCGACGGATTAATGTTAAAAACATCTACGATCCCATACTCCGAATGGAGATGAACCCTGTTGCCCAATTCAATCGTGAACCCGGAATTTGTATTCAACGTTGCGGCGAAATACAAACTTCCCTGCGAATGATTCAGGCTGTCGGATCCATTGCGTGTATGGTAAGGGAAACTGCTGATCGATCGGTATTCCTGGTCGGACCGGGAATGCCGGAAATCCATTCCCCCCGCCCACTTCAGCTTCCGGGCGGTGGGGCTGCCCAGGAAAAAGTCAAGGAAATGCTCGGATGCCCGGTAGCTGCCGCGCGAATAAGTGTCAAATCCGTTGCGACTTTTTGTTGAATCATCTGTGTATTCCCGGTCCAGGTTGTTGTAATGGTAAATAACCTGCAATTTGTTATCGCCCATCGACAGCTCGCTTCGGACGCCCGCGTGGTAGTTTTTTTCGCGAAACGTGTAATCCAGCTCGTCGGTAAACGCGCCCTGGTCCACGTCGCCAGCCAGATGGCTGAAACGAAAAACGGGTTGAATACGAAGACGCTGATGCGGCCGCCATTCAAGACCGGCTGAACCCGAGTGCTGGTGCGAGCCATCTTTGTCCGCGTTCGGATCGGCGCTTGCCGCCTCGCTGACCCCATTGGTGCGGGAAAAATTGTAACCAACGCGGTAATCCAGCATTTTACGGGAGCCATTGACGGTTGCATTCAACCGACCGGTGCCGTGGCTGCCAAATGCGCCGAGCATGGCCCAATCCAGGGTTCTGTCAAATTGTTTTTTTGTGATGATATGGATCACTCCGGCCACCGCATCGCTGCCGTACAGTGTGGACTGGGACCCCTTTAATATTTCTATCCGGTCCACGTCACCAATCGACAGGTTTCGAATATCGAACTGGCTGCCGATGCCCGACGGGTCGTACAGGGGAATTCCATCTACCATGATCAGGGTGTACTGCGCTCCCGCCCCGCGAAGAAAGACGGATTTATCCTTGCCGGCGTTGCTGTACGCACCCGCAATGTGGATTCCCGCCTGTTCGTGCAACACCTGCGAGAGGTCCTTTGCGCCGCTTCGTTCCAGCTGCTGCCGCGTGATGACGATCACGACCTTTCCCGTCGTCGACGTTTTCTGTTGAAATCTGTTGGCGGTCATGATCACTTCATCGAGAAGGACACCGCTGCTGTCCTGTTGCGCGGCGAGCCGGCTACCCAGGAAGAGCGCCGCCGCAAGCAAAATCTTTTTCATCGTAAAAATTTTTTTTGCGTGACGCGATCGGAGGAAAAAGAAGCGGCCGAAAGACTAAATCGAGCACAGGGCCACATCTTCGCTTTTCACCCGAAAGCTTGAATGTTGTTTAGCCCTGGCAGGTCTTCTGGCTTACCCGACTTTCGTGCGGCCTTCCCATCGAAAAAGCGACAGTGGCGAAGATGCCCGAAAGCTTACCCGGGATCACAGCTACGGGGATAGCACCGGAATTCCTGCAGCGCAGGTCACCGGTTTCCCTTTTAATCATCCCGCGCTTCGCGGGATGGAACCAGGTGCGACAAATGTATAGGAAATCAATTAAATGCTGCGGCTAATTTATCCCTGCGGCGAGTTTGGAATAAACTTTGCGCGGGATGCAAAGTCTTTGTAACAGGATTGTGCGGTCATTGCTTCCGGTTCCGTTTTTATTACCGTACTCCAGACTAACTGCCAGCATGCTTACAATAGAGAACTATGAAAACTTTACCGAGGGCAGTTGGGCTGGGACTACTGCTGGCATTCCAGCTTAGGGCCGGCTCACAACCGGCGAACCCGGGATTTCAGTTTGGACTGAACGCCGGTGTATTTGTCTACCAGGGCGACCTTACGCCCTCGCGCATCGGCTCACTGAAGACAGCTTTGCCTGGCGTTGAGATTTACGCGGAGAAACCGTTTCGCGACTATCTCTCCATTCGCGCCAACCTGGCGGTGTCCCGGCTGCGCGGCGATGAATCACGTTACTCCTCACCGGCATACCGGCAGGAACGTAATTTAAGTTTTACGACGCCACTAATTGAGTTCTCGCTGCTGGCGGTCGGCCATCTTCCGGAATCCGACCGGCAGATATTTCCCTATGTGATGGCGGGTGCTGGTATCAGCTACGTGAACATCCAACGCGACTGGAGCCGGGTGAATGAGTCCTACTTTCCGGAAGACCATGAGCTCTGGAATGGTTTGCAACAGGACAGTTTGCGCCGGATGCCGAATTTCATCCCAACCCTTCCAATCGGTGCAGGAGCCCGTTATTTTATTTCCGACCGCTTCGCCGTGAATTTACAGGCGACCTACAGGTTTACGTTCACCGATTATCTGGACGGCTTCAGCCACGCAGTGAATTCGAAGTACGACGACCATTTCTTTTCCGTTACCGCGGGCATCGTATATGCTCCCGCCCGCATGAAGGAGCTGAAATGCCCGACAGTTTCTTATTGAGCGGAATTCCTGTTGCGTATCCAGTCGAGCCTGGCTCCAACAAAAAAATTTCTGTCCGGCGCAGCATTGTAGTAACGTCCGCCTGCTGCGTTGATGTCGTTGCCGAGACTGTAGTTGGCGTTCAAAAGATTGTCTGCCCCGATGTAAATCTCAAAACCTGTTCCGGAGCGCGAAGATTTCCGGTACCCAAGTCTGCCACCGATCAGGTGGTAACCTGCAGCAACGGCCGTGTTCGCATCGTTGAGGAAAATAGAAGATGCAGCGTAGTGATTCAACCCAATAGAGATCCCCCTTCGAAACGTAAGATCCAAGCTCGTCGAAAGCACCCGTTGCGGCACAGAGGGCACAAGGCGACCTGAGAAGTCTTCCGAACCTTTCACAAAGCTGCCGTAGCGAAAATGGTAATAGGTGAAGCCTGTTTGTGCAGAAAGCCGTGAGAGCAGGGTGGCAAATTCCTGGCGGTACCGTAGCAGAATTTCCAGACCTTTTTGCCGGATGTTACCCGCGTTGACGAAAAAATCTGCGCCGGAATTATCTCTTCGCTGAACCAGCGCGCTGTTGAGCCGAAAATAAAAACCGGTCAACTCCATCCACATGCGCTGGCTGAGAAAAGTCGTGCCCGCGCTCAACTCGTGGTTCCACCCGTATTCTGCTTCGAGGTCTGTGCTGATCACGCCTGTGGAGGGCAGCAGCTCGGTAATTGTCGGAGGCGAAAACCCCCGGGAAATTGTGCCTTTCAGATAGAACGCGCCCAAATTTCGTCTTAAAGAAAACGCTGGTGCCAACTCGCTTCGATACTTCCTTCTCTGCAGCGTTACGGGATATTGCGACAGCCGCAGGAACCGTACAACTGTCCTGTTTACGCTCAGTCCGGCATTCAAAATCCAATCCTCACCGAATCGCCCGGAAGCCTGTGCAAAAGCGAAGTAAGTGGTATAATCGATATCATCGTTTGTGAGCAGCGAGTCCGGCTGGCCGTTTCGGTTTTTCGTAACCAGGGTATTGAAAAACCCTTTTTGAATTTCCGCGCCGGCCGATACTTTCCACCGCTCGCTGTTTGCCGGCCGCCAGGAAAAAAAACTGCGCCCTCCAAAATGCGGCTCTTTCCTGCGCTCGTAATTCCGGACCGCCGGGTTGCGCACGTCGGCATACGCGGCATAGAAGGTGGTTGTGCTCTTCAGTGAATTCCTGATGCTGTATTCGCTGGTAAGCCCGGTTGTAATATTTTTTTGAAAAATGCCTGCCCTCGCCTGCTCTGCTGAAGGAAATCCGCCGCCGGCGGGCCTTGCCGCCTTTGGATCGAGACGATATTCGGCGAATGTTAAGGCGCCAGGGGTTTCGTATTGCAGGTCGGCGAACAACAATGAAGCGGTGAGCCGGTGCCTGTCACCGGTTTTCAACCGGCTCACCCAGGAAAAATTGTCTCGGCGAAACGCGGAGTGGTTCCTGTAACCTTCCGATTGGTTGTGCGCGTAAGTGATCCGATGGGTCGTTGCGTCTCTACCAAAATTTACGGTGGCGAGAACATTATGCATGCTGAAGCTGCCCGTGACATACTCGATCGCCGCTCCGTTGCTCCAACTATCGGGCATTTGCAACAGCAACAGCCCACCGGTGCCGGATCCGTAAAGACTACTTGCGGGCCCCTTGAAAATCTCGGCATATGAAAAATTATTGTGCGCGACCTGGTTGAAGTACGAATTGCCGCCGGGATCGGTAACCGGAATGTCGTTCCAGTAGATTTTTAGATTACGTACGCCAAATGGTGAGCGCAGCGAGCTGCCGCGAATGCTGATCCGCAAGCTGCCCGGCGAGCGTTCCTCCATGCGCACACCGGGAATAGTATTTAATATTCCCAGTAGCGAAACCCTGTTCGATCGGTCGTCGGTCTTGGGATCAATACGGTACACGGAAAGCGCGCTGTAACGTGAACTGTTGTCCTGATCGAAAGCGCGCACCACCACCTCCGCCAGCGTTTTCAGCGAATCGGTCTCCTGCGCGCGGGATACGGAAGTAACAAAACAAGAGGCTATGACGATGCTCCGTAAGTACACGTGATCGGTATCTGGCTTGATTAAAGTTAGACCCTTTTTTTCCTATCTTGAGTCCATGACTGCGAAGAACAAGCTCGGCATCTTCTCGCTCACCATGATCGTGATCGGACTGGTCATCGGCATGGGGATCTTCAGGACGTCAAAGGATGCGGCGAACGCGGCGCTTACACCGTCCATATTTTTTGCAGCCTGGATCTTCGGCGGTTTCGTCGCATTTTGCGGGGCGCTGACGTATGCAGAAATCGGAAGCCGCTATCCTGTTACCGGAGGTTACTACAAAGTATTCTCCTACGCGTACCATCCTTCGCTGGCTTTCGCGATCAATTGCATCATCCTGATTTCGAATGCCGCCTCCCTCTCGGGGGTTGCTCTCATCGGGAGCGAATACATCGGGCCGCTGCTGTTCGGATCAGCGAACAGCGATCTGCTTCAGTCCTTCATTGCCATGGGAGCCATCATTCTCTTTTATGGGGTAAACCTGATGGGCCTGCGCATGAGCTCGCAAACACAAAATGTCCTCATGCTGATCAAGATCGGGATGCTCGTGGTGCTGATCGCGTCGCTTTTTTTCCCGGCCATTCACAATACCGCGATCCAGCACGCGCCTTCGCTCGAAACACAGACGGCCGGCGCCATCCTGCTTTCTTTCGGTGTGGCGCTGAAAGCCACATCATTCACGTACGGAGGATATCAGCAGACGATCAATTTCGGCGGGGAAGTTGAGAACCCCAGGAAAAATATCCCGCGGGGAATATTCATTGGCATCCTGGTAATTGTCACGCTCTACCTGCTCGCCAGCTATGCCTATTATAAGGTAATCGGTTTCAATGAGCTTAAGTCTACTTCCGGGATCGCTGCCCTCATCGCAGAAAAAATGTTTGGCCCTGTGGGGCGGTACGCGGCCTCCGTACTGCTGTTCATCGCCGTGCTGGCTTATGTGAACGTGCTGTTGCTGAGCAATCCGCGGGTAATGTACGCGATGAGCGAGGACGGCATTCTGCCCCGGGCCTTTCGGAAAAAAAACGAGGAGAAGGACGTGCTCACGGTGAGCCTCACAGTTTTTGCAGCGGTTTGCATCGTGGTCCTGTTTTTTGCCGACACGTTCGACCAGATCCTCAGCTTCACCATCTTTCTCGATTCCATAGGCATGGCCACATCAGCTGCTACCATTTTCATCTTGCGTAAGCGGACCCGGCACCTCGACGGGACCGGTATCTATTCCATGAAACTGTACCCGGTCCTGCCCGTGATCTTCATCCTCACCTACCTGTTCGTCGGCACGATGATCGCTGTGGAGAACTGGACGTACGCAGTAGTCGGTTTTTCCGTGCTCGGAGTATTTCTGTTTCTTTATTTTCTCGTCAAAGGCTTTCGCCGCGCGTCATGACTTCCGAAGAGATCAGCTATATAATCAATGAACTCGGCGAAGACCGGGAAAATTATTTCAACGCTATCGCTCCTCCAATCGTGCAAACGAGCAACTTCGCATTCAACAGCGTGAACGAGTTGCGCCTGGCACTCGGGGATGAAATGGGCGGCTACCTCTACAGTCGCGGCTTAAACCCGACGGTGGAGATCCTCCGGAAAAAACTTGCGGCACTCGACGGCGCCGAAGATTGTCTCGTCTTCAACAGCGGAGCTGCTGCCATCTTTGCGTCAGTGCTTTCACAGACCGGATCGGGAAGGCATATCGTTTCCGTGCGCGCACCCTACACCTGGGCCCAACGGGTGTTCGACGTGCTTCTTCCGCGGTTCGGCGTTGCCACTACCTATGTCGACGGGAGCGATATCACAAACTGGGACGCTGCCACTATCAATTCAACGGCGGTTTATTATCTCGAATCGCCGAACAGCTGGGATTACGCGCTTCAGGATCTGCGTGCCGTCGCGGAGCTCGCGCGGTCGAGGGGCATTGTCACGATCGTGGATAATAGCTACTGCACCCCGCTCTATCAGCGGCCCCTGGAACTGGGCATTGATCTTTCGTTGCAGACCGCTACAAAATACATTGGGGGGCATAGCGACGTGCTCGGTGGTGTGCTTTGCGGAAAGCACGAGATCATCCGGAAAATTTTCGACAGCGAATACCTTAGTATCGGAAGCGGCATTCAGCCGTTCAATGCCTGGCTGTTGCTGCGGGGTTTACGGACGTTGCCTTCCCGGCTGGAACGAATCTCGAACTCTACGCGGCTGGTGCTTGAGTTTCTCCGCGGACACCAGGCGATTGAATCGGTGCTCTTTCCGCTCCATCCTGATTTTCCGCAATACGAGCTGGCCCGGAAGCAGATGAACGGAGCATGCGGCCTGCTCACGATCATCCTGCGCAGGAAAACAGCCGCCCAAATCGAACGGTTTTGCGAATCGCTGCGCCACATTCGTATGGCGGTGAGCTGGGGGGGTCACGAGAGCCTGGTGATTCCCAAGCTGGCGGGCATCGGGGCCGCTGATTTCGATCCGGCCAACCGCGAACATCTTTATATCCGCCTGTATGTGGGTCTGGAAGAGCCGGAATACCTGATCGCCGATCTGCGGCAGGCACTTGAAAAGATCGAATAATCAAAGCGGGTCCATACTGGCAGCAATCCTTTGGAGTATTTTTGTCCAATGCGGACCACCTTCAAGCTGCTCCTGATTTGTTTGCTCACAACACCCCGAATATCGTTTTCCCAGAAAGCCGAACCGTGGGACCTGAGGCGCTGTGTGGAGTACGCGTTGCAAAACAATATTTCAGTGCGACAGGCGGATCTGCAGGCCCGGTTTTCAGAAGTTACCTACAGCCAGGCAAAAGCAGGACAGTTCCCGAGCCTGAATTTCAATTCCAGTCCCGCTTATCGCTTCGGTCGCTCAGAAAATCCTGCCACGGGCGTGCTGGTAGATAACAATTTCTTCAGCCTGGGCATGCAGCTGCAGTCGCAGGTCACGATTTTTAACTGGTTCAGCGTAAAGAATTCGATGGAGGCCGCACGCCTTACGTGGCAGGCGGATCGGGAACAGGTCAGCAAGGCTCAAAATGATATCGCCCTGAACGTGGCGGTCGCATACCTGCAAGTATTGCTGGCACGAGAACAGGTGAACCTCACGCGCGTGCAGATCAACCAGACCCGCGAGCAGCTTTCGGTTACTCGAAAAAAAGTGGATGCAGGCGCTTTACCCGAGCTGAGCGCAGCTGAGCTTGAGGCTCAGCTGGCACGGGACAGTTCGGCCTGGGTGTCGGCCGTTGCAGGAGCAGAACAGATGCTGCTGCAAATGAAAGCGCTCCTTAATCTGAATGCCGCGACGCCGTTTGACATCGTGGTGCCGAATGCGGACGTGATACCTGTAGAAACGCTTGGCGACCTGCAACCGGATGCCGTCTATGCCTCGGCGGTTGCTAACCTGCCCCAGCAACGCATCAATGAACTCAGGCTGCAGTCGGCACGAAAAAATGTGGAGGCTGCGCGGGGCATGATGTATCCCTCGCTGTCCGCGTTTGCCGGGCTGGGAACGAGTTATGTAAATGAAAGAATTCCCGAATATGGGCCCGGCGCCCCGATTCTGACCACGAGCTTCGTAAACGTCGGCGGGTCCAACTATTTCGTACAAACTCCGAGTTTCGTCAAAGTGGGAGAACGCTCCATCCCCGTCGGGCGGCAGTTTCGCAACAATTTCGGACAAAGCATTGGAGTTGGAATAAGCGTTCCGATCCTGAACGGCAGGTCTGCCCGGTCCGGCTGGGACCGGGCGCGGCTGCAGGTGCAGCAATGGGAGCTCACCATTGCGCAGGATAACATGGATTTGAAGCAGGACATTTACCGCGCCTACCACGATGCAGCGGCTGCCCTTCAAAAATTCAACGCTGCAAAAAAAATCGTCGAGACATCCGAAAAAGCGTACGATTTCGCGCAGAAACGATTTGAGCTTGCCTTGCTCTCGACCTTCGACCTGTTGACCATTCAGAACAACCTGCAGCGGGCACGGATTGACATGCTTTACGCGCAATACGATTATTTGTTCAAAATCAAACTGCTCGAGTTTTACAAAGGGCAGGGGATAAAAATTTAGTGTTATGAGCAAAACCTGGAAATGGGTGCTGATTGTGGGGGGGGTGTTGCTGGCGCTTGTCGTGGTCGGAAAAATGGTTGCCGGCAACGACAGCGAAGGCATAAAGGTGTCCACGGAAAAGGCGACCCGCCGCACGATTATCGAAACGGTAAATGCCAGTGGGAAAATCTATCCCGAGGTGGAGGTGAAGATCAGTCCTGATATTTCCGGACAGATCACCGAGCTGCACGTGCAGGAAGGCGACAGCGTGCGGAGGGGCCAGGTGCTGGCGCGGATCTACGCAGATATCTATGCATTGCAGCGCGACGAAGCCGCGGCGAGGGTGAACCAGTCCTCGGCGATCGTGTCCAACAGCAGGGCATCGCTGGAAGCGCTCAGCGCCAACCTGGACCAGGCGCGGCAGAATTACGAACGCAACAAACAGCTCTACGACCAGAAGGTGATCTCCCGGGCAGAGCTGGAGCAGTATGAAGTGACGTACCGATCGGCGCAGGCCAACTACAACGCCGCACAGGAAAACATACGGAGCCTGCAAGCGGGGGTACAAAGTTCCCGCACCGGGCTGATCAAGGCAACGAAAGATCTCAGCCGAACAACGATTGTGGCGCCGATGAATGGAGTGATCTCTTCGCTGAAAGTGAAAAAAGGTGAAAGCGTTGCCGGCAACGCATTTAATGTGGGCACCGAAATGATGACGGTCGCGGATATGTCGGTGATGGAGGTGCGCGTGGATGTGGGAGAAAACGATATTGTGAAAGTCAGCATTGGTGATTCCGCCGACGTGGAAGTGGACGCATACAATAACCGGAAGTTCCGTGGTATTGTAACCCAGATCGCAAGCAGCACAAAGGGCAGCGCCATGGGGTCGGCGCTGGGGTCGAATGAGGTTACCAATTACGAAGTCCGCATCCGGCTTGACCGGTCTTCTTACCAGGACCTGATCGATCCCTCGAAGCCGAAAAAATTTCCGTTTCGCCCCGGGATGAACGCCAGCGCGGACATTAAAACCATGCGAAAGTCACAAACGCTGGCGGTTCCGATCACGGCAGTGAATGCGCGGGTGAAGGGAAGCGACAAGAGCATGGCCGACCGCAAGAAAGAGCAGGCGGAGCAGGAGGAAGAAAACGGTGCTGACGTCGAAAATGGCGACGAGCTGGAAGAAGTCGTGTTCGTACTGCAGAAAGACGGGAAGGTGAAAAAGGCAGTGGTCAGGACAGGCATCCAAGACATCAACCACATCGAGATCACTTCGGGATTGAAAGAAGGAGAGGAGGTGGTGACGGGACCGTATTCAGCGATCAGCAAGTCGCTGAGGGACGGGAGCCCGGTGAAAGTGGTGCCGAAGAACAAACTATTCGAAAATTAATCCCAGCATGCGATTTGGCATCATCGGAGGAGGAAGCTGGGCCACCGCCCTGGCGAAGATCCTGACTGACCGCCGGCACGAGATCAACTGGTGGATGCGGAGCGAAACCGCGATTCGGCACCTCGAGGAGCGCCGGCATAATCCGCATTATCTCTCTTCCGTGTATTTCGACAGTTCGCTGCTGCGACTTTCAACGGATATCGGAACCGTTTTCGGTGAATCGGATGTAGTGGTCATCGCGGTTCCTTCTGCTTATGCGGAAGAAACACTTCAGCCTTTGACGGCAGGGCACTGGGAGAAACGAAAAGTTGTTTCGGCCATCAAGGGTTTACTACCGGGCGAAAACATATTGCTTAACGGGCATTTGCAGCAGCGCTTTAGGGTTGCCCTGCAGGATTATTTCGCAGTGCTCGGACCTTGCCACGCTGAGGAGGTCGCGTCCGAAAAGCTTTCCTACCTGACGTTCTCGGGAATTGACGTCGTGACCGCTTCCATGATCGCCGCGGAGTTCAACAATGAGTATATCAGCACCATTGTCAACCACGACATCCTCGGGGTGCAGTACGCGGCGGTAATGAAAAACATTTACGCCCTCGGCGCAGGCATCGCGCACGGACTCGACTATGGCGATAATTTCCTGAGCGTGTACATTGCGAACGCCGCCGATGAGATGGCCGGCTTTCTGAAAAAATTTGGCGCGGAGCACATCACGGTCGGCGACCATTCAGGCGAGGATCCGATCACGCACCGGAAATCGCCCAACTACGCGGCTTCGGTCTACCTCGGCGACCTGCTCGTGACCTGTTACTCGCTACACAGCCGGAACCGGATGCTCGGCAATATGATCGGGAAAGGTTATTCGGTGAGAGCCGCGCAGCTGGAAATGAACATGGTGGCGGAAGGTGTCAACGCCTCCCGGTCCATGTACAGCATCAACCAGCAGCTGCAGGCTTCCATTCCCATCGCCGAAGCGGTCTACCGCATCGTGTGGGAAAATCTGAAACCCGCCGAAGGCTTCAGGAGGATTGAACAGGTGTTGGTGTGAAGATATGAGTAATGAGTGATGAGTAATGAGTAAGGGAAAGCTGATTGGTTGATTAGTGCAGTAGTTCAAAGGTTCCGTCAAGGGGAACTGACCATCGGCTGACGAGCAGCGACTATTGACTAAAAAAAAGCTCCGCCGCGATCCCATCTGCGAAAAGTTTCCCCTCATCCGTCAGTTGCAGCCGCTCGCCGGAGTGGAGCATCCTTCCGGCATCAAGAAAAGTACGCGCCGCGGCGAGCAGTCGCGACTGTTCTGTTTCGCTGAACCTCGAAAGATCCAGTCCCTCGATGGTGCGCAGAGAAGTCATGATGTATTCGTTTTGCTTTTGGAGAGGAGAAAGTGCTTCCTTTTCGAAAGGAACGACACCGCGTGCGAGCGACTCACGGTACTGCGCATTGTTCGAGACGTTCCATTGCCGCGATTCCAGATCGAAAGAATGCGCGGAAGGACCAATGCCGAGGTATTTTTTTCCCAGCCAGTAGGATGTATTGTGGCGGCTGCGGTGCCCGGGTTTGGCGAAATTGGAGATTTCGTAATGTTCATATCCCGCGTCGCGAAGCCAGCCCATCAGCAGCAGGAATTGATCCGCCTGTTTCCCGCCATCCAGCGGCTCACGGAGCATTTTTTGCAGGGCGGTACGCGGCTCGACAGTCAGCGCGTAGCAGGACAGATGCGGGATGTTCCAGCTAACGACACGTTCCACATTTTGTTTCCACTTGTCGTCGCTCAGCAACGGGAAGCCGTAGATCAGATCCACGTTCAGGTCTGCAAAATGTTGTTGTGCCAGCCGGATGCTTTGAACCGCCTGTTCGGCATCGTGCGAACGGTTCATCCATTGCAGGTCTTCGGTGAAAAAACTTTGAACGCCGATGCTCAGGCGGTTGATGCCCGCCGATTTCCAGTGCGGGATTTTTTCTTCCGTGACGTCGTCAGGATTAGCTTCAAGCGTTACTTCGGCTTCCGGCCGAATCGAAAAATTTTCGCGTATAGTTTCCATCAGTCGTGCTATCCATGCTGCCTCCGGAAGCGAAGGAGTCCCACCCCCGAAATAAACCGTGTCGAGCGCTTCACCGCCAGGATAGTCCTTGCGCAACCGGATCTCCCGGATCAACGCATCGAGCATTTCATCGCGGTCACGCAACGAGGTGCTGAAATGAAAATTGCAGTAATGACAGGCCTGCCTGCAAAAGGGAATGTGAACGTATAGCCCGGCCAACCGATTCGGATTTAATGAATATTTTTAACTCCGCTCTGATCCGCGAAGACCCATGGGAAGAAATTGCCTGCAAATATCGGCTCTTCTGTGCTTGCTTTCCCTCGCGGGCAGCGCGCAGCAAACGTACGAGCTGAGAATCCGTCCGGTAGACCGGGACAGTGTTCAGGTGCAGCGGCTGGGATTACAGACAACATTTCCGTCGGTTAGCGAACTTGAAGAGTATCTCACGAAGCTGCCCGACCTGCTGCAAGGGCGGGGATACATCACTGCTTCGATCGATAGTGTTCGTTATGACTCAACGCACGCGTTGATTCATCTCTATCTCGGAGAAGCTTACCGCTGGGCGGTGTTGCGCGCGGAAGGAATTGAAACGCCTGCTCTCCAGCAGGCCGGCTGGAGAGACAATGAGTTACGCGAAAGGCCCGTGAATTTTGAACGGGTGTACCACCTGCAGGCAAGGCTCCTGGATTATTATGAAAACCGTGGTTATCCTTTCGCGCGGGTCTACCTGGACAGTGTGCGCGTGAGGGAAGGAGAAGTTTCGGGACTGCTGAAAGTAAACCGCGGACCTCTTTACAAAATCGACAGCCTCCGGGTTTACGGTAACGTACGCATTTCGAATCAGTATTTGCAGCGTTATCTCGATCTGCCGAATGGCAGCATTTACAGCAAAGAAAAACTGCAGTCTGTGAGTCGCCGCATCCGGCAGCTGCCTTATCTCGAGGAAGAGCAGCCTCCGGATCTTACGATGCTGGGTACCGGGTCCGTGCTGAACCTCTACCTCCGCCCGAAAAAGAGCAGCCAGGTGAATGTGCTTATCGGGTTTCTGCCAAACAATGATCAGCTCGCCAACCGCAAGCTTCTTATTACCGGCGAGGCGAACATTCACCTGAGAAATTTGCTCGGGGAAGGGGAAGCCATCGGACTCAACTGGCAGCAGCTCCAGGTAAACTCGCAACGATTGCAATTATCCTACCAGCACCCGTACGTGTTGCGCTCTGCCTGGGGCCTCGATCTGGGTTTCGACATCTTTCGCAAGGACACAACCTTTGTCAACATCAACCTGCAGGCGGGAGCGCAATACCAGGTTGGGCGCAACCAAAACGGAACTGTCTTCCTGCAACGTTTTCAGACGATCGTGAACGGCATCAACCGGGCACTGGTGCTGCAAACCCGTAAACTGCCGGCAGAGGTGGACGTGAGCGTGCTCAACATGGGCGTGGCGTACGATTTTAACAACACGGATTATCGGCTGAACCCGAGAAGCGGAATGGAGTTGAATCTGATGACCGCGATCGGCTCCAGGAAGATCCGGAAAAACAATTTGGTGACCGAGCTGAAGGATCCTTCGGACCCGGGTTTCAATTTTGAAAAACTTTACGACACGGTACGACTAAACACCTACCAGCTGAAATTACGCGCCGGCGGTGCGCGTTATTTCCCGCTGGGTAAAAGAAGTACGTTTAAGACAGGCGTGCAGGCCGGTTTGCTTGAAAGTGCCTCTATTTTCCGCAACGAACTTTTCCAGGTAGGCGGATTCAAAATGCTTCGTGGGTTCGACGAGGAAAGCCAGTACCTCTCGCATTTTGCCGTTGGTACTATTGAATACCGGTATCTCGTCGGCCAGAATTCATTCTTTTACGCCCTGGTGGATGGGGGATGGGGCCGGCAAAAGACCAACACCTCGCGAATGGATTATGGGTATATCGGCACCGGGGTGGGACTTGCTTTCGAAACCCGCCCGGGAATTTTTCACATCGCCTGGGCGGTGGGGCGTCGCAGCGACACGGACTTCAACCTTCGCCAGTCGAAGATTCACGTAGGTTTCGTGAATTATTTTTAAAACTCGCTCGCGGCTTGGATATTTTTGTTTCGTCATGCCGGGTGCGAAAAATATCCTTTCGTTTTTCCTGTTGCTCTTTGTGGTTCACGCAGCTTGGGCGCAGGAGGATACCGTCCGGCCGAGGGATACACTTGCCAGACCCGACTCCACCGCAAAGCCGCGTGAAAACCGTGATTCGATCGTGCGTGCAGATCCTGAGCGGGTCACCAATCGGGAAAACGAAAAGGAGGAGCCGGATCAAATAGAGATTGTAAGACGTCCGGCAACTTCCCACTGGCGGACTGACAGCCTCGTTGATCTCGCCTCGCAGGTACTCCGGCATCATCCCTATTTCGGTTTTGGGTCCGATCCTGTTCGAGTGATCCGGCCGGAGAGGCGGGTGACAGAAGGCAGGGAGGTTTTTTTCTACGCGATCATCCTGCTGCTCCTGCTGTACGCACTGATCCGGAGAACGTTTCCGCGATATTTCGAAGACTTGTTCCGGCTTTTTTTCCGAACAACTATCAAACAGCGGCAGATCAAAGAGCAATTGTTGCAGAATCCCCTGCCCTCGATCTTACTGAATGCTTTTTTTGTGATCAGCGGGGGCTTTTATCTGAGCTTCCTGATCGAGCATTTCGGGATCAACCCTGCCGGAAACTTCTGGCTGCTTTATTTGTACTGCATGCTTGGCCTCGCCACGATTTACTTGGTGAAATTTCTCGGCCTGAAGGCCACGGGCTGGGTTTTTGGGGCGCGCGACGCCGCCGACTCTTACCTTTTCGTGGTGTTCATGATCAACAAGATGGCGGGATTACTGTTGCTCCCGTTTGTAGTACTGCTGGCATTCACGGCGGGTGATTTTCGAAACACTGTCGTCACCCTTTCATTCGCGTTGCTCGCCGGCCTGCTGGCATACCGTTTTATTCTAACTTATAGCGTAATTCGTAATCAAGTCAAAGTCAATCCCTTTCATTTTTTTCTTTATTTGTGCGCTTTTGAGATCGCTCCCGTTTTGCTGGTTTACAAGGCGTTGTTGATTTATTTCCGGATTAGTGCTTAACTTTGCCGCCAACTTTAGCCGAACCGCACATGACAAAGAACGGGGTGAACAAGGCCGCGCAAGCGCCGAAGAGCATTCAGAAGATCCTGATCACGCAGCCGAAGCCCGAAAGCGACAAATCACCTTACTTTGAGCTCGCGAGAAAGTACAATGTGGAGCTGGACTTTTGTCCGTTTATCCGGCTCATGCCCATTCCGGGGAAGGAATTTCGCAAACAAAAGATCGAGATCCAGAACTACACCGGCGTGATCTTTACCAGCCGGAACGCCATCGATCATTTCTTCCGCATTTGCGAGGAGCTGAAGGTGACCGTTTCCCAGGATACGAAGTACTTCTGCATTACCGAAGCGGTAGCCCTGTACCTGCAAAAATTCATTCTGTATCGCAAGCGCAAGGTGTTTTACGGCGTAGATGGCACGAACAAGAGCATGTTCGATGCAATCAACAAGCACAAGGGGAATGAAAAATTCGTTTACGTGTGCTCGGAAAACCAGCAGGACAACGAGATTGTAAACTGGCTGAAGGCGAATGCCTGCGAATTTACGCTCGCTTTCATGTACCGCACCCAGAGCAGCGATGTGCGGGAACTTCTTTCCAAAACCGAGTACGACGTAATTTGTTTCTTCACGCCAAGCGGGGTGAGAAGCCTGTTCGATAACCTTCCGAAGTACAAACAGAATGGAACGGTGATCGGCGCATTCGGGAACAATACTTCCCGCGCGGTGGAAGATGCGGGTTTGAAGCTCGAGATCAAGGCACCGTTGCCCCAGGCTCCCAGCATGGTGGCCGCCCTCGAACAATACCTGGCATCCTTCAGCCGGAAAAAGTAACGTTTAAGCCGCAGTCCTCTTACCGCCGAGTACCGCGTTTCTCCCTAATTTGTAACGAACTTCGGTGCGATCATTGTATCGCCTCAGAAATGCCGCCCCATACCAACAGGCTCATTCATGAAAGCAGTCCTTACCTGCTGCAGCATGCCCACAACCCGGTGGACTGGTATCCCTGGGGCGAAGAAGCATTAGAGAAAGCGCGCCGGGAGAACAAGCCGGTATTGGTCAGCATAGGCTATGCGGCCTGCCACTGGTGCCATGTGATGGAAAGGGAAAGTTTTGAGGACGAAGAAACGGCAGCGCTGATGAATGAACACTTCGTCAACATCAAGATCGACCGGGAGGAGCGGCCCGATCTCGATCATATTTACATGGACGCGGTGCAGGCGATTGCCGGGAGCGGTGGCTGGCCGCTGAATGTTTTTCTAACCCCCGAAGGCAAACCGTTTTTTGGGGGAACGTATTTTCCCCCCAGGCGCGCTTTTAATCGTACATCGTGGAAGGAAGTGCTGGCCGCGGTCAGCGAAGCCTTCCGCGACCGCCGGCATGAGATCGATGCGCAGGCCGAAAACCTGACGGAACACCTGCTGCAGGCCAACCGTTTTGGATTTCATTCGGGTGGCGAGCTCGGCAAAGCCCAGGTGAGTGAAACGTTCGAAAACCTCATGAAGCAGGCTGACCGCGAATGGGGCGGTTTTGGACGCGCTCCGAAATTTCCGCAGACATTCAGCATCCTGTTCCTGCTTCGCCACCATGCCGTTACCGGCAACAGTGAAGCGCTTCAACAGGCGCGTCTGAGTCTTGATAAGATGCTGCAGGGCGGTATCTACGATCAGATCGGGGGCGGCTTCGCACGCTATTCCACGGATACAGAATGGCTGGTGCCGCATTTCGAAAAAATGCTTTACGACAATGCCCTGCTGGTGGCGGTTTACAGCGAAGCTTTCCAGCTCACGCGGGATCCTGAATACCGTAGAGTAATCGTGGAAACGATGGAATTTGTAAATCGGGAGCTGACTGATGCGTCAGGTGGATTTTATTCAGCGCTTGACGCGGACAGCGAAGGCGAGGAAGGCAAGTTCTATGTCTGGTCGCGCAGAGAAGTAGAGGAATTGCTGGGCGCCGACGCGGAATTATTCTGCGCTTTTTTAGACATCACGGAAACGGGCAACTGGGTGGAGGGCCATGGCGCTGCCGGGAAAAACATTCCGCGGATGAAAAAACCTAAGCCGGAGTTTGCGGCAGACAGGAAGATGAGTGTGGAAGAACTCGACGCGCTCACCCGGCCGCTGATACGGAAGCTGCTCGAAGCAAGAGAACAAAGGCCGCGACCATTGCTCGACGACAAGGTGTTGCTCGGATGGAACGCGCTGATGAATATCGCCTGCAGCAAAGCCTTTGCGGCAACCGGTGAAGAAACTTATCGCAAACTCGCGCTGGAAAACATGCAGTTTCTTTTGAAGAGTTTTTCGGCCGACCGGGGGCTGCAGCACACCTGGAAGCAGGGCCGGGCGAAATTTCCGGCCTTCCTCGATGATTACGCTTTCCTGATCTCGGCATTGATCCATCTTCAGGAAATATCTGCCGATGCGACGTGGCTGCAAAAGGCCAGGGAACTCACCGAATTTGTGATGGATTGCTTTTCTGAGGCTGAAAGCGGATTCTTTTTTTACACGATGGAGGGTCAGAAGGACGTTATCCTCCGCAAGAAAGAAATTTACGACGGTGCCACCCCTTCGGGAAATTCGGTAATGGCTCTGAACCTGCACCAGCTTTCAATTTTGTTCGACCAGCCGGCGTGGCGCGAGCGAAGCGAAAAAATGTTGCGCTCGCTCAGCCAGGTGGTCATCCGCTACCCGACATCTTTCGGGTTTTGGGCCTGTCTGCTGCAGGAACTGGCGTGGGGTACGGACGAAATCGCGGTCACCGGGGAGGGAGCCCGTGATCTTCTCCGCGAATTGCTTGGGGAATACCTTCCTCACCGCGTGATCATGGCAACGGAGCAGGGCGAACAGTCGTTTCCATTACTCGCGGGAAAGGCCGGTGGAGCGACAGCCCAAATCTGGTTGTGCCGGAACTACAGCTGTCAGCGGCCGGTGACCGGAATTGCCGGGCTTAGGGCTCTGAAAGCCAACTGAAAGAGCCCACAATTAATTTTGAGTTAATGCAATAAAAACAGCCTGGTTTCCGTTTGGGAATTTACCCCGTAAAACTCACTATGTATCACGAAAAATAAATATTAATGTTGTGGCTGAGAAAAGCTCAAAATCTTATATTTGCCCAATACCCTTTAAGTGTATGAAAATGAAAAACCTTTACTATGCCCTGATGGCATTTGCTGCAGTGTTTATGCTCGGCAGTTGCGGAATTCTGGGAAAGAAGAGCAAAGGCAAAGGTGGGAGTCTGCCGAATGACGGCCAGGTGCATGGAATTGCCCCCGGAAGCAAGTATACGCTGCCGCGTCCGCCGGGCATGGTCTATGTGCCACAGGGTACTTTCCACATGGGTCCCAGCGATGAGGATCCTGCTTTCGCTTTCAGCGCAAGAAACCGCTCGGTCTCCATCAGCGGTTTCTGGATGGATGCTACCGAAATTACGAACAACGAATATCGCCAGTTTGTCTATTGGGTGCGGGATTCTATCGCCGCCCGCCGGCTGCAATACGTGAAGGCAGGAGCTGATGGCAATGAATACGTAGACTGGGCCAAGATGAAAACGGTGAAGTGGAATGACCCGAAGGTCATCGAGCAGCTGGCACAGACCGACCTGATTCTTTCGCCCGAAGACAGAATTGACGGCAGAAAAGAGATTGACGCAAGCAAGCTCATCTATCATTCCGAGATTTTCGATCTCAAGGAAGCCGCGAAACGTGAGAATGCCGGAAAGCCCCGTTCGAAATTCATCATCAAGAAAGATACTCCGATCGCCCCCGACACGCTCGTCTGGATCCGGGATTTCGCTTATTCCTACAACGAGCCGATGACCAAGCGCTACTTCTCGCACCCGGCTTTCGGGAATTATCCCGTTGTGGGCGTGAACTGGAAGCAGGCAACGGCTTTCTGCGAATGGAGAACGCATTACCTCAACAGCTGGCTTGATTCAAAGAAAAGAACCCAGGAGTCTGACTTCCGTCTCCCGACCGAAGCGCAGTGGGAATATGCAGCCCGCGGCGGACGTTCACAGTCTATGTTTCCCTGGGGTAATTATTACCTACGCAACAAGAAGGGATGCCTCATGGCCAATTTCAAGCCCGGACGCGGTAATTATCCGGAGGACGGCGGCTTTTACACTGTGCGGGCCGATGCTTACTGGCCGAATGATTACGGTCTGTATTGCATGTCGGGCAACGTGGCAGAGTGGACTTCCTCCATCTACTACGAAGGCAGAAACAACTTCCAACACGATATGAACCCTGATGTTCGCTGGAATGCCAAGGATGATGATCCTCCCCTGATGAAACGCAAGATCATCCGCGGCGGGAGCTGGAAAGATGTGGGTTATTACCTGCAGACGGGAACCAGCACCTACGAATACCAGGATTCAGCCAAATCGTATGTCGGATTTCGCAGTGTAATTGACTTACCGGCGGCTCCGCTCAAAGGACGTCGCGGCAAATAATGAGACCAGGAAATCTGACGGCCTTCTTTGTGAAAACAGTTTTCAAAAAAACTAACTGGCCACTTTTTAAATTTAATAACCTGTAAAACGAACACGTTATGCGTTTCTTCAAGACCCACCATGGGCAGATTGTTCTCAATTTCATCTTCGCTTTTTTTGCCGCGGTGGTTATTCTCGGTGCCTTGTTTAAGATCCGTCACTGGCCGCTGGCAGACGAAATGATCACAATTGGACTGCTGTCTGAGGTGATCGTGTTCCTGGTGATGGCATTCATGGTTCCTCCGCCGGAAGAACCACACTGGCAGCGTTATTTTCCGGATATTAACAAACACCCCGATCTGGACCCGGATTTCAAGCCCACCCCACTGGTGCTTCCGAATGCTACAGGCAATCCTGCACTGACCAAGCTTGAGGACATGCTGCGCGAGGCCGATATCACTCCCGCTAATTTGGGGCGACTGAGCGAAAACTTTAAGAAACTTGGAAATACTGTAGACAAGATGTCGGACATTACCGATGTCGTTTCTGCTACTACCGATTACACAGCTAAGACCCGCGAAGCCACGACCGCGTTGACTACGATGAAAGATGCGTACATGGGCGCGGCCACCAGCATGCAGCACTTCAACAGTGCCGCCGAGGGAACCAAGCAATTCCACGAGCAGGTACAGGTGCTCACGAAAAATCTTTCCTCGCTCAACACGATCTATGAGCTGGAGTTGCAGGATACCAACAATCACCTGAAGGCGATGAACCAGTTTTACAGCAACCTGGTGCAGGCATCACAGGCGATGGAAGGGAGCGTGGCCGACGCACGCAAAGCGCACGACCAGATCGCGCTTTTGGCGAACAACCTGGGGCGCCTGAATTCGATCTACGGCAATATGTTGAGCGCGATGCAGGGAGGGGGCCGGTAAAAAACCGACGTGTTCATTTCAGGGTCCGTATCCATGATTTTAAGAACATTAAAAACAAAATAAACCTATAACTCGTCATGGCTTTACCTCGCGAGCCCCGGCAAAAGATGATCAACATGATGTACCTCGTTCTGACGGCCCTGCTGGCCCTGAACGTGTCGTCTGAGATCCTCAACGCCTTTAAAACGGTTAATAAGAGTTTGGAAACTACCAATACCACGGTGAATACCTCGACGTCAGCAATTTTGAAATCATTGCAGGATAAAATGAGGACACCGGAGACGGCCGAAAGAGCAAACATCTGGTATCCCAAAGCGCAGGCAGTGCAGCAGTATTCGGCGGCGATCTACAATTATATTCAAAGCAAAAAGGATGAAATCATCAGGCTTGCGGGAGGGGATATCACTAAGAGAAGCTTTAAGTCGGACAATCTCGATATCGCCACCAGGATGTTCGTTGACAAAGGAGAAGGCAAGAAATTACTTCAGATGTTGACCGAGTACAAGGCCAACATACTTACTAAGATTGATCCTAAAATCGATTCCGCATTTCGCGCGAGCTTACCCATAGACCTGGAAATACCAAGAACACAAAGCAAGTCAAACAAAACATGGGAAAGAGCCTACTTCCATATGGTTCCAACCGTCGCCGCATTAACCATCCTAAGTAAGTTTCAAAATGATGTAAGGACTACTGAGAATAGGTTAGTGCAATTTTGCCACGAACAAGTCGGTAAAGTGGAAGTAATATTCGACACTTATGCGGCGATTGTGGGTCAAAACTCAACCTATTTGATGCCCGGCCAGGAGCTCGAGATTACGGCAGGCGTTGGTGCGTTTAGTAAGGCTGCACTTCCCAGCATCACAATTGGCGGACAAAATGTTCCGATTGGGCCGGACGGCCAGGCCGTTCTTAAAATGCAGGCCGGTGGCGTTGGCAGCCGGAGCGTTCCGGTTCGAATTTCGTTTAAGGATCAAAATGGTGTGCAACAAACTATTGAAAAGAACGTTGAATATACGGTTGGCTCGGCCAACGCGTCCATCGCTTTGGACAAAATGAATGTTCTTTATATAGGAGTGGACAACCCGGTCACCATTGCGGCCAGCGGCGGCGGGGACGACAAGGTGCAGGCCAGCATTACCCAAGGCTCCCTCACCCGGGTCGGCCCGGGTAAGTACATCGCCCGCGTGAACAGCGTGGCCGATGACGTCCGGATCAACGTGATGGTGGATGGGAAGCTGGCGGGCGCTGCCCAGTTCCGCGTACGCACCATTCCGGAATCGCAGGCGTATGTGGGTGGTCAGCCCAGCGGTGCGAACATGACCGCAGGTGCGTTCCGCGCACAGGGGGGTGTAGCGGCCGGTATCAAGAACTTCCCGTTCGAGCTTCAATACCAGGTGGTGAGCTTTACGTTTACCTGTGATACCGACGACGGGGACATCGTTTCGGTGCCTGTGCAGGGTAACGCGTTTGAAGGCGCAGTTCGCACCGCGATCAACACGCATGTGAAACCAGGAAAATTGGTAACAATTGATAATATCAGGGTAAGACAACCGGACGGAAGGACCGCTTCCGCGCCGTCTCTTATCTATTACATTAAATAATGGAGCAATGAGAAGTTTAGTAATTAAGTCAGGTTTGTTTCTTCTTGCGGCCGCCCTGGTGGCGGATGAGGCCAGCGCCCAGCGCCAGCCGCGCAGGAGGACGAACAACCCGACCGTTGTGGATACGAGTGGTCGCCCCATCAACCAGGTGACGAATGTGAACACCCAGCCGGGTTACGACCCTTATGCGGACCTGCCGATCACCTATGATTCTATCGGCATGTCCGATACTGCGGTGCGCAAATCGCTCCGCAACGACAACGCTTTCGACAAGAGCAGCCTTACGGCGCGTTCTCCTTTGCCGTATGAGCACCTGCGCTGGGACGACGCGCTTTATGCGGAGAAAGTCTGGCGTGAGCTCGACCTGCGGGAAAAAATGAATCAAACCTTCCGCTACAACGCGGTAGACGATAATGGCAGCCAGCTTTTCATCAACATGTTGCTGAAAGCCGTGAACAGCGGCGAGGTGACGGCTTTCGCCGACGACCGGTTCACCACGCCGATGTCAACCACTGATCTCAGCCTGATCACAGCCGGAAAAGTGGACACGGCTCTGAAGTACGACATTAATGACGTGACTAAGGTGGTGGGTAGGGTAATTACCCGCGCCGCATTCGATGCAAATTCCGTGGTGAAACTGCGGATCAAGGAAGAATGGGTATTTGACCGCGAAGCCAGCCGCATGTTTGTGCGCATACTTGGAATTGCTCCGCTGAAAACCGAATACTTGCCGAATGGCCAGGAAAGAGGCTCTTCTGTCCTCTTCTGGGTGTATTATCCGGACTTACGTCCCATGCTGGCAAAGGCCGAAGTATATAATCCCAAGAACATGGGCCAGAGCCGTATGACATGGGAGGAATTGTTCGAAAGCCGGATGTTCAGCAGCTACATTGTGAAGTCGACTTTGGACAACCCGCGCATGCTCAACCTGAGGCAGCTGGTGGATCGCAGAGATCCTATCCTTGCGCTGCTGGAGGGCGAGAACGTGAAGGAAAAAATATTCAATTACGAGCAGGATCTCTGGTCTTATTGAGCTCCGTGCCGCACCGTTTTTAATCTTTCAAAAAAGCCTCCGACATGGAGGCTTTTTTACATTGTAAGCTTTTCATTCTGAGGGAATAAAAAATCTTTGAAAAATAGTAAAAGCCCTATAGGAAAATTGGATAATTGTTGTATTTTCGTCTCGGTTTTTCATAGGATATTGGATTTTAAAAACGGGGCTGGATTTCTATCCGGGCCCCATTTTTTTTGCCCCTATCCGGCCCCCGCCCGGGGTTCAGCAAAATAATCGCGGATCCGCTTCGCCCTGGCCTTTCCAACAATCTTTGCCAGCTCATTTTCCGACAATTGCCGGATGTTTTTTACGGAGCGGAATTCTTTCAGCAACATGTCGGCAGTGGCTTTCCCGACTCCGGGAATATCCTCAAGTTCGTTCCGGAAAGTTCCTTTGCTGCGCTTGCTGCGGTGAAAGCTGATGCCGAAGCGGTGCACTTCATTTCGTACGCGCCGGAGAAACTTCAGGCTATCGCTTTGGTAAGGCAGCCGCAGGGATTCCGTGTCGCCCGTAAAAAAAATCTCTTCCTCATTTTTCGCAAGCCCGACGAGCGTGGTCCTTCCCGTGGCGCCCAGTTCAGCGATTGCTTCGACCGCCGCGCTGAGTTGTCCTTTTCCCCCATCAATGATCACGAGTTGTGGAAACGGAGCTTCTTCTTCCAGCAGCCGGCGGTAACGGCGGTAAACGACTTCTTTCATGGACGCGAAATCATTGATGCCTTCCACGGAGCGGATGTTGAAATGGCGGTAGTCTTTTTTGCTCGGCTCCCCGTTGCGAAAACAAACCATCGCCGACACGGGATAACTCCCCTGGAAGTTTGAATTGTCGAAGCATTCAATGTGGACCGGCAATTGCGACAGCTGCAGATCTTTCTGGAGCTGCTCCAGCAGCCGATACTGCCCGGCGCTGCGAATATTCAGCTTCAGTCGCTCCTTTGCCTTTACCTCATCAATAAAATGTTCCGCGTTGCGTGTGGACAGTTCGAGTAATTTCTTTTTATCCCCTCCTTTTGGAACAGTCAGCGTAACACCGGGTTCCGGGTAGTTCACCTGGAAAGGCACAATGATTTCCCCGGCATCGCTGCGAAAGCTGGTTCGCAGCTGTCCGATGGAAAAGGCAAGCAGTTCTTCCACCGGCTCATCCAGGTGGGATTCCACGCGCGTAGTCTGTGTTTGAATGACGGTGCCGTTGCGCACCATCAGGTAATTCACGAAAGCGATTTCTTTTTCCGCTTCCTCAGAGAGTTGCGCGGACAGGATTGAGAAGACATCGAAGTCGGCTTCGCGTGCCGAAACGATCACGGAACGGGACTGGTAATTTTCAAGAAACTCGATTTTCTTCCGAATCTGCTCCGCCTTCTCGAACTCGAGCCTACCGGAGCAGCGTTTCATCTCTTCGCGGAAGTGTCGAATCACCGGGCCGAGATTGCCGCGGAGCAGGTTCTTTACCTGTAACAGATTTGCAGCGTAATCTTCCGCGGATTGCAAAGCCTGGCAGGGGCCTTTGCAGGTACCGAGGTGGTATTCCAGGCAAACCTTGAATTTCCCTTTGTTTATATTGTTATCAGTAAGGTTGAGTGAGCAGCTGCGGAGCGGAATGGTGCGGCCGATGAACTCCAGCAATTCCCTGACCTTTTTTACCGATGTGTAAGGTCCAAGGTATTCCGATCCGTCGTTGATCAGCCTTCGCGTAAGAAAAACCCGTGGAAAGGGCTCGTTCTTGATCACAATGTAGGGATAGCTCTTGTCATCCTTGAGGTTGATGTTGAACCGGGGCTGAAATTCCTTGATCAGCGAATTCTCGAGCAGAAAAGCGTCCTGTTCGGAGCTCACAATGGTGAACTCGATGCGGGCGATCCGCTGCACCAGCTCGTGTGTTTTGTAGCTCGTGAGCGTCTTGCTGAAATAGGATGCCACCCGCTTGCGCAAATGCTTTGCTTTCCCCACGTACAGGAGCTGTCCGGCGGCATCAAAATATTTATAGATGCCCGGCTGCACCGGGATGGTGGCGGCGATATTTTGAAATTCCTGCGCGGTCATTCTTCACTCTCCTCGTTCCAGATCACTTTGACGATGGTTGTGGTTTCGGGTTGCGCGCGCCTCTGCAGTATCGTGGTGACCGTGAAGCTGCGGTCTACCTGCCATAACAATTTTTTATGAACTGAGCTGTCGCGGCTGGTCCGGACCTGCTCGATGAAGATGCTGGTGACCTTATCTCCCGACGGGTCCGGTGCTATAAGCACCTCCTGCTTTTGCAGCTCCGCTTTTTCGGGATCTGCCGGGACATACCGAAGCACCACACGGTTCAGCGTCTCGTCGTAGAGTTTTTCTTCAACATATTTCCTGCGCAGCTTTTTTTGCGCAATGTCGGGGAGGTCGAGAAAATCTTTCGCCGCCACGCGAAATTGTTCGCGGTGGAGGTACTGGGTATCCGCCGGCAAGCTGTCCCGCTGCACCACCTGCACAATCGAATAGAGCGCGGTGTCTACGTGTGCTACCTGGCTTCGAATAAAGGAAAGCGCCGGAAAAAAGGACTCTCCGCGCGGTTGCTTTTCGGTTCTCTCACCACAGCCCGCGGCGGCGAAAATGAGAGGGGCAAAGACAAATTTTAGGTTCACCCGGCAAAATTAATTGAAAGGCAGCCGCGCATAAACGAATATCCCGGCTCGGGGGAAGCCGGGATATCTTCAGGCGTGCAGCTAGTATCGGATCTTACTGGTTGAGCGAAACGCCCACCTTCAGCCCAAAATCGAAAAGTTGTTCTTTCACCGGGTAGGTCCGCTGGAAGCTGGATCCCAGGTGATAGCGGACCTGTGGTCCGACTCGCCACTTCAGGTTGCCGGTTGAATAGCCTGCAAATGCTTCTACGCTGGTGCCGATATTCCACTGCCTGATCAGCGACGGAATGACCACGTAATTTTTGTAATCGGTCGAAATGAGATAAGCGTTGTTGTCGAGGATGTAAATCGGCTGTATAGTGCCGGCTACGCCAAGTACCGGGTTTGTATTCGTCCCTTTTACCACGAACTCGGCCCCAACGGGCAGGGAGGCGGAGACATAGAGGTTGCGCAGCCAATTCTCCTTGTATCCGTTGTAATTGCGGTAGACCGTATTCGCTGTTACGGTGTGGTTGCCGCGAAATCCGGTGTTCAGCGAAATAGTCGCCTGCTCCGGCTGGTAGGCATAGGACGCCTGGATATCGTATTTGCTGATGTTGAGTTGCAGCCCGGCGATCAGCCTGAACCTGTTGCTGACTGCATAACCCGCATTCACCCCAAAATTCAACCCGATATCCGGCTTGTGTTTTACCGCACTGTTGATGTCAGGAATGTAGAGATATCCGGGGGCGGTATTCAGGTTGCGCGTAGCCTGCAGAAAAGCGTTATTCTCACTCAGCCGCCGATAACTCACCGTTGGGGTGAAATAAACCTGCCAGCTGAGTCGCTTTTTTGCCCGATGATAAAGATTGAGCACGCTCTCGATTGTTTCCGGGTAAATCTCCTTTGTCTGCGTATGTTGCTCGTCTGCGGTCCCGGCAGCCTCTGTTACCGGAATCTCCGCTACCTCAGTTGTTAAAGCAGGAGTTTCGGTATTGATTTTTGGGAGCGAGCGGTTTGCAACTACCGGCAGCAATTGTGAGTATACGGGGCGGTGTTCAGTTACAATCGGGACCTGGCTATACTCGCTGCGGACCGTTGGTTTCACTTCGGTAGTTTCATCAGTTGAAGGAAATACTTCCTGAGTGGATATCGGCAGGTTTTCTCGAATTGCAAAAGGTAAACTGGTGCTGTTCTTCGTCACCGAGGGCTTGAGCAGATCAGGCTGGACCCCGGTCTTGTCGGAAACTAATTGGGACGCTGGAGGAAGCTGGAGGCCTGCCGTCATCGAAGCAGCGGGACGCTCGCTGGAAAGCATTACCCAGGTCACGGCTCCGCTGGTGAGCAGCAGGAGGCCAAGGGCCAGTCCGTAATACAGGCGCCTTCTTCCGTGCAATGCCGTATGAATGTTCTTCCAAACTTTATCGGAAGGGTACATCCGGTACTGATCGGCACTTTGCTTCACAAACTGCTCGAAATCCCTGTTGTTAAAACTGCTCTGCATAATCAGTCGGCGTTAATAACCCAAATATGTTCAATGCGGGCTTGCAGCCGCTAACCACTCGCTCTGCTGTTTTGGCTTTTGCAGGATCTTCTTTCGCACCAGGATATCTTCCAGCATCGCCTTAGCTCGCGTGTACTGGCTGCGGCTCGTGCTCTCTTCAATGTCGAGCATGTTGGCGATCTCGCGGTGACTGTACCCTTCTACTGCGTAGAGGTTCAGTACCGTCCTGTATCCAATCGGAAGCAGCCGGATACATTCCACCACCTGCTTGGCCTGAATGATTGCCGGCACCGATTCTTCACGCACCTGGACTCCCGTTGCGTGGATGATGTCCACGCTTTCATTGAACTTCTTGTTTTTTTTCAGGATATTGATGCAGGTGTGAACGATAACACGGCGAATCCATCCTTCCAGTGCGCCGCGACTCTCAAAAGTGTGAATCTGCAAAAACACCTTGATAAATCCTTCCTGCAGCATGTCCTCCGCATCCTCGCGGTTGTGGGCAAACCGATAGCAAACGGCCAGCATCTTAGGACTGTACTTATGGTACAGTTCCCGCTGGGCAGCTGCATCGTTTTTGAGGCACCCCTGCAATATGGTTTCCTCGGTCATAACCGTTTGGGCTTGCCCGTAATTTAGACAATTTTAAACAAGGAATGCTGCACCCAATTGTAAAATTTCGGAGCAGCATTCGAACTAATGGCCTGAGTCTCATGGCCGGGCTCACCAGCAAAACCGGGCGGTCAAAACGAAATTGCGACCCGGGGCGGAGAATCCGGAGGCGAAATAGCGGTAATTCCTGTCCAGGATGTTCTCAATTCCAAGCTGCACACCCAGGTGCTTCGTCAAATCCGCGGAGGCTTTCAGGTTCAGGGTTGCCCACCCGGGCATCCCATCCGCTGTGGCGTACTGCTGGTTGTCTTCGCCGTCGGGATTGTAATCCGCGATCCGCTTCCATCCGTTGTACATCGCATACAGCTCCCCTGCGAACCACGTCCGCTGGTAGCTGAGGCTGGTCTTGCCATAAAAAGGCGGGATGTGGTCCATCGGCACCTCTGTGCCGTTAAACCGTTCCAGTCGCCCGCGGGTATAGCTTCCGGTGGTGAGAAATGTGAGCCCTCCTGCAATGTCCAGCTGTAACTGTGCACTCAATCCGTATAGATGGCCGCTGTTCAGGTTCTGATTCGCATAGACTGCGGTCATGATCCCATTATACAGAACAGAGTCCTCACCATTCAACTGGAAAGGGGCCGACACGATGGCATTGTCGAAGACCGTATAAAAAACATTTACATCCACGCGCAATTTTTTCGCGATCAGCCGGCCGGCACTGAGGTCAGCATTGTACGTGTACTCGGGTTTTATGTTTGCGTTCGGAACGTAGATCCTGCGTGCCACGGAGAAATCAAACACCTTCACCAGGTCGTCTATATTCGGAGCACGAAAACCGGAAGAAAGGTTCAGCGCGATGCGGGTGGCCACCTTCGGCATATGGATCAGCCCAAGGTTGCCGGTAAGCGCTAGGTTTTCCTGCGAGAATTTTGTGACGGGCAGGTTAAAGAACGAGTTGTCCAGTACTTCCGACCGGAGCGTCACCGCCTGCAACCGCAGGCCATCGTTCAATATCCACTTCCCCTCTGCCATTTTAAATACGTGCTGTGCGTAGATCCCGAAATAGTTCATCCGGTTTTTTCCGTCCGGATACCGGGTGTCGAGCTTCGAGACAGCTCCCGTGTTCAGGTTGGTGCGCCTGGCACGGGAGGTGACATCGTTCAGCTGCCCGTCGGTGCCGACAGTGAGTTCATGTTTCCCGATGAAACGCCTCACGTCGGCCACGTATGCCCAGACCTTTACATTTTCCATACGGCTGTCGAATCGATCGTAACGGCGGTATTCGCGCTGGTGCCGGGTTTCGTCAATATCCTGGAAGCTGATGATAAGCTTACCCTGATTCCAGGGTCCGAGTTGAGTTGCGTTCAGCTCGTAAGCCGCCAGCAAACGCTCCTGTGGGCCGTAAAACCATTCAGCATAACGAAGCGTGGTTCCGATCGATCCGCCGAAATTTCGCTTATCCTGCAGCCGGTCGTACCGGGGCACACGGCTACTGTTGGAATACTGAAAATTCAGCGTGTGTGAGATCCGCTCGCTCTGTTTGAACAGAAATTTCTGGAGAACATCCCACTGGTGATAACCGGAATACCGCTGCACCTGCGGATCGGGATTCACGATCACGGAATCCCTGAATCCGAAAAAGGCAATGAGGGAGTCGCGCCTTCCGAATGTCGGGTATTTGTCGGGGTAATTCTTACCCATTTTCATGTCGCCAAAATCGCTGAAGGTATACGACTGCAGCCATCCGAATTTTTTTCCCCCGAGACTCAAATCTGCGTGGCCGCTTTTTTCATCGTTCGCAGAACTGTAGCGAAGAAATCCTGAACCCGATGCGAGACTTCCATCGGGATGAAGCTGTGGGGATTTGCTGCGAACACTCACAACACCCCCGAGCGCGTCGGACCCGTAGATGGTAGAGGCCGGACCATACAGGATCTCCACCCGTTCCAGCATGTTCTGATCCAGGGTGATCACATTTTGAAGATGTCCCGCCCTGTAAATTGCATTGTTCATGCGGATCCCGTCCACCACCAGCAGCACACGGCTTGCTTCAAATCCACGCAGCACGGGACTGCTGCCGCCCTGCTGGCTTTTCTGAACGAACACATTCCCGGTGGCAACGAGCAGATCTCCGGTGTTTTGCACATTCAGCCGCGCGATGTTCCTGGTATTTATAACCTCTGTCTTCTGGGCAATGTTCTTTTTCTTTTCAGCGAATTTGTTGGTATAAATGAGCACCTCATCCAGATCCTTTCCCGTGGTATCGTCCTGCGCACGGATCAGGGTACAGCAATAAAGCAATGCCGAAAGCAATGCAATTCTTTTCATGCAAATGAATTTTTGGTTTTCAGGAAAAAGATTGACCGCGACGGATCAGGCTCTTCGTGGCGGAGGAGTAGGAACCTGTGCGGTTATTTCCGCAAGTGCTGAAGGTTGCTGCAGGGGGAACGCCCGCATATCCACAGGAATCGGTAAAGCAGGGGAGGCGGGTGGACAGGCGGGTTGGAAAAGCGCCAGAAATTGAATGATCAGTAACCCGGTGCCCGCACCGCTCGAGTTCATTTGTTCCAGGAGCCCCGTTTCTTCATCGTCGAAAAGACCAACGATGTAACAACGGTCATTTTCTGTACGGAAGGACTTTATGTCGAACATCCTTCCCTCTACCATAATCTCCTTTCCGGGCTTTACCCAACGTACCTGCGCAGCCGGGAGGATCACCTGTTGCAGTGCTTCGACTTCCAGCCGATGCTCCATGCGTTCCGTCATCTGGGTTTTGCGAATGTGAAAGACTGCGATCAGCAGCAGCGGCAGCAGCCAGGCGAGCAGCAACGCATAACAGGAAATTTTCTTCAACACGGGCTTTGAGTAGCCGGTAAAGTTAAGCTTTAGCGGCCATTGCTTCGCCGCAGGCTGTCCGGCGGATACTTCGCTTCCAGGTCGCGCATGACTGACTGCGCCCAGTCGGTAAGCGCGTGCTTCTCAGGGTCTGTAAGCCGGGCGTCTTTGTGGGTCCATTTATAGGACTTGAGCGGCATGTGGTCTTCTTTCACTTCCTGAATTACCTCTTCCATCTTGTGATACTGGTAGCGTGCCGCACGGTTCGTGAATTCGTCAAAATTCAAATGTTCTTTCCCGTGGTTGATATGATTGGTCAGCCACCAGTCCAGCGGCTGCAGCCTGAAGTACCACAGATACCGCGTGTTGTTGCTGTGGCAGTCAAAGCAGGCTTTTTGCAATATGACTTTCACCGGTGCGGGTACGGCGAAAGTGTTACCGATATAGTTGGGTTGTGGTCCGCTGGAAATATTTCGTTTCGGGTGTATGAACTGAATCACGATGAGACCAAGCAGGAGGACCAGCAGGATCTTTTTCAGCATGTTTACGATTTGATCAAAATTACGGCCGATCAATTAAAACATTTCCCGTCATCTCAGTTGGTATCGAAATCTTCATCATCCTGAGAATGGTGGGTGCAATGTCGGCGAGCTTTCCGGGCCGAATGGAGCCCCGCCAACTGTTGTCCACTATAAAAAAAGGCACCGGGTGGAGCGTGTGTGCAGTGTTCGGCGTACCGTCTTCGTTGATCATGTAATCCGCGTTTCCATGGTCAGCAGTGAGAAAAACCGTATAACCATGTTGCAGCGCCACGCCCACCACGCGGGCGACACAACGGTCCACAGTTTCCACCGCCCGGATAGCTGCTTCCCAGACGCCCGTGTGGCCGACCATGTCGGGATTCGCGTAATTCAAGCAAATGAAGGAAGCCTCTGCTTTTTCAATTTCGGGGAGCAGCGAGCCGGTGACCTCGTGAGCGCTCATTTCGGGTTTCAGATCATAAGTGGCCACGCGCGGAGAAGGGATCATGATCCGCTTTTCTCCCTCAAACGGCTTCTCGCGGCCACCCGAAAAGAAAAACGTGACGTGCGGATATTTCTCGGTCTCGGCAATTCGTATTTGCCTGAGCCCGTTTTTTTCGAGCACTTCGCCCAGTGTATTGTCCAGGTTGTCGGTCTCGAACACCACATGTACATTTTGAAAAGTCTTGTCGTAATCGGTCATCGTGGTGAAATCAACATCCAGCTTCTTCATTTCCTGTTCCGGAAAATCTGTCTGCGTAAGCGCCTGGGTGATTTCGCGGCATCGGTCCGTGCGGAAATTGAAGCAGAGCGCGACGTCGCCATCGCGGATGGTTGCGACCGGTTTGGACTGATCGTCCACGATCACCGTTGGTGCTACAAATTCATCGGTGATGTTTGCCGCGTACGAGGCCTGCATCGCCGCGACCGGCTCCTGCACTTTGCTGCCTATTCCATGCACAAGCGCGTCGTAGGCAAGCCGTATTCGTTCCCAGCGCTTGTCGCGGTCCATGGCGTAATAACGGCCGCAAATGCTGGCGATCTTCCCTACCCGGGTACTCAGGTGATCGCGGAGCTCGCGTATGAAGCCGAGTCCGCTGCGTGGATCGCAGTCCCTACCGTCGGTAAATGCGTGTACGTACACCTCGCTGAGGTTTTCACTGTGGCAGAGATCAAGGATGGCCTTCAGGTGGTCAATGTGGGAATGCACGCCACCATTGCTGACGAGTCCCAGCAGGTGCAGTGGACGCCGTCGAAACTTAGCTTCACGCAGCGCCCGCAGCAGCGCAACGTTCTTCGTAAAAGAGCCATCGCGAATCGCGACGTTGATGCGCTGCAGTTCCTGGTAAACAACGCGGCCCGCGCCCAGGTTAAGGTGTCCGACTTCCGAATTGCCCATCTGCCCTTCCGGCAATCCTACCGCTTCTCCGCAGGTGATGAGGATGTTGTTGGGGTATTTTGAGTATAAAGATTTTGTGAAAGGAACATTGGCGTTCTGTATCGCGTCAGCGGAAGCAACTTTCCCGAGTCCCCAGCCGTCCATTATGATAAGGATAACTTTTCTTTCGGGCATCAGTTAACAATAATTTGTATTTACCAAACCCGTTCATTTTCAACCAACAGCACGGTAAAGTATCGGAAATGTCCGAAGGCTGTATGTAAAACTACAATGGTTTGCTCTAATTAGCGACTGATATTGAGTAAACAAGGTGCTTTTTGCTATTTTAGTACGGGAGCTGTCTGAAACTGTGGCATATTTTTAGAGCAAGGCACCGTGAATTCAAATCACAGATATGAAAGCTTTATTTTCTTCTTTGCTGGTAGCTTCGGCGATCGCGCTTTCCTCCTTCGCGCAGAAGGGGAATATCGACGCGGTGATCGGCGCTTTGCGTGCAGGCAATGCCACCGAGCTGGCCAACTATTTTGAGGAGAGCGTGGAGCTTACTCTGCCCGATCAGAGCGACAGCTACAGCCGGGCTCAGGCTGTGCTTATCCTAAAGGACTTTTTCTCCAACAACGGCGTGCGCAGCTTTGACGTGAAGCACAAAGGAGATGGAGGAAGCGGCCAGTTCTGCGTGGGTACCCTGCAGACGCGCTCCGGAAATTTCCGCACTACGGTATTCATGAAAATGAAGAATAACCGGGAGGTGGTCAAGGAAATCCGCTTCCAGTCGATCGAATAATTCCTCTTTCAATACAGAAAAGCCCTCCTGGCTTCGGGAGGGCTTTTTTACTTTTGCTTATGGAGTTCGACCAGAAGCTCTTTCACCTCGTTGACGAAGCGCTGAAGGAAGATGTGGGCGACGGGGATCACAGCACCCTTTCCTGCATTTCCGCGCAGGCGAGGGGCAGGGCCATGCTCCGTATCAAGCAGGATGGAGTGCTGGCCGGCGTCGAAGTGGCGGAGAAGATATTTCACTATAAAGAGCCGTTCTGCATTTTCACCCGTTTTGCAAAAGATGGAGAACAAATTGGGCGTGGGCAGACCGCATTCGAGGTCGAAGGATTCATTCACACGATCCTCCAGCTGGAGCGGCTGGTGCTGAACTGCATGCAGCGCATGAGCGGCATTGCGACACTCACGCGCAGCTATGCTGAAAAACTGAGAGGCTACCCGACAAAGCTGCTCGATACCCGAAAGACAACTCCTAACTTCCGCTTACTGGAAAAAGAAGCCGTACGCATCGGTGGCGGCCACAATCACCGCTTCGGACTGTACGACATGATCCTGTTAAAAGACAATCACGTCGATTACTGCGGCGGTATCGGGCCGGCGATCGAAAAGGCGCATGCGTACGTCCACTCCAGGCGGCTTAACCTGCAGATTGAGATCGAGACGCGCAATCTCGATGAAGTGAGGGCCGTATTGCGCGTTGGGAAAGGGAAAGTCCGGCGTATCATGCTCGACAACTTCAGTCCGGAAGAGGCTACCGAGGCAGTACAGCTTATCGGCAAAGGATTTGAAACCGAGGCAAGCGGCGGGATCAACCTGGAAAATATCGAGGCGTACGCAAAGAGCGGTGTTGATTATGTCAGTGTAGGCGGGCTCGTGCACCAGGCGCGCAGTCTCGATATGAGCCTGAAAGCGGTGATCGATTGATCACGTAAAACGAACAGCATGGCAAAAAAGAATAAACCCGACAGCAGGGGATTTGTTTACAGCACCGACCCGGGGTTCCGGTTTCAGCAGGAAGAACCGGCGAAAGAAACGCTTTCTCCCGGTGATCAGAAGCTGCGCGTGCGCCTGGACACTAAACATCGGGCCGGAAAAGCGGCGACCCTGGTGCAGGGATTTGTGGGAACGACATCGGATCTCGAGCAGTTGGGAAAAGAATTGAAAACATTTTGCGGCACCGGCGGTTCGGTGAAAGACGGCGAGATCATCATCCAGGGGGACCAAAGGGAAAAAGTGATGCAGTGGCTCGTGAAGGAAGGGTATGGAAATATTAAATAATAAATAATAAATACTAAATTTTGGATTTAGGATTAACTATGCTTGCCGGGTAAAGGTTTTCGGGCATGCTGCGCCCAGTCGAGGCATGACATCCCAAATTCACTCAACACTTAATATTTATTATTTAATATTCACTACTCCCCGCCTTTATGCCCATCTTTTTCTATAGCGCCGGGATTCTTTTCTGCGTAAGCGGCTTGTTTCTTTTTTACAGGAACGCATTTGAAGACGATAAACGCGTACAGCGCCCGCTTCTCCTCCTGGCCATGGGTGTTGTGCTCATCGCAATCGGCACGGCACGCGACCTCGGCTTGATTCGTTAACTGGTTGACTGGTTAACTGGTTAACTCGTTGGGTGGTTCATTGGATTACGACTATCGACTACCGACTGTACAACCTCCTTTCTCCCCACATGTTCAGCAGTTCCAGCGAACAAACTTTGAAGTCCCCCGCAAGCGCCACATAAAGACCAATCACATCCTGCTGGCTGAGCGGGGCGCTGTCGCGGCTTTCGAACCGGACGTTGTATTGATTTACGAGGTTGGTAAACACTGACCCGGTTGGCCAAACCTGCGTTCCGCGGTTGCTGACACTGACGAGCTGAAATTTCTGTCCCGCATGTCGCTGGCATTTTTCCGCAACCGCCCCTGGCTGCTCGGCGCTCTCGATAAACATGTCCGCCCCTACAATTTTTTCCTGCTCCATTTCTTCGGAAACCAGCATCGGGTTCTTTTCGAGCCGGAAGCTGGTCTGTGTGATGCGCAGATCCGGCAGGAGAGGTTTCGCGTTCACCTGCGGTGTTTTGCCAATGTTGCCGATGATTGCTTCCGCAAATCCCGTAGTGGTGACAGCTTGCTGCGCCGGATCGCCGAAATCCCCCGTATGAACACCACTCTCCAGTGTGAACAGAAGCGCGTTTTCGATTTCGGCCGCGTAACGCATCAATCCGAGGTGGCGCAGCATCGCGATTCCGCTCAGTAGGAGCGCTGTGGGATTAGCGATATTTTTTCCCGCGATGTCGGGAGCTGTTCCGTGAACCGCCTCGAAGATGCAAATGTGGTCCCCGATGTTTGCCGACGGCGCAAAACCCAGTCCACCGACGAGCCCGGCGCAGAGGTCGCTTACAATGTCGCCCTGTAAATTCGTGAGCACCACCACGTCGAAGCGATCCGGGCGGGTGACAAGCTTCATGCAGAGATCATCTACGATCAGGTCGTCGGCTTTCACCCCGGGGTATTCGCGAGCCACTTCGTAAAAGCATTCAAGAAAAAGCCCGTCGGTCAGCTTCATGATGTTTGCCTTGTGTCCGCAGGTAATGCGCTTCGCGATTTTCTTCTCGGCCATTTCAAACGCATAGCGGATCACCTGCATGCTTCCAGGCCGCGTGATGAAGCGCCGGCTGAGTGCCACGTCGTGCGTAAGCATGTGCTCCACGCCTCCGTAAGTGTCTTCGATATTTTCGCGAACGACTGTAATGTCGATCGGTATGCCCGCCTTCGAAAAAACGGTGTCCACTCCATGCAGCGACTGGAATACTCTTTTGTTCGCGTAGGTATTCCATGTTTTTCTCGCGGTAACGTTTACGCTTTTCACTCCCTTTCCCTTCGGCGTTTCCATCGGGCCTTTATACAGGATGCCAAGCTTCTCGATGGTTTCGCGTGCGGCTGGCGTCATGCCGTTGCTGAAGCCTTTGTCGAATACCCATTTCCCCATCTCCACGAACTCATATTCGAGCGGGACTCCCGACGAGTTGAAAACCTTTAGTACAGCCTCCATGATCTCCGGACCGATACCGTCTCCTTTCGCAACCGCAATTTTCATGTTCCTGATTTTCTAAGAGCCGCAAAATTACGAGTCACATGCCGTCACCCCGGCAACAATTTTTGCGCCGGAATGGCTCGTCGCGTTTTCGGTGGGAATGCTTATTTTTACTCTATGACAAGCATGATTTCGGAGGGGGTGCGGGTAAGCGTTGAAACTTTTTACCAGCCCGACTACAGCAATCCGCTGCAATCGGAGTTCATGTTCGCCTATCGCATCACTATCGAAAATCACAATCCCTTCCCCGTAAAGCTTCACCGCCGTCGCTGGTACATTTTCGACAGCAACGGCACCACCCGCGAAGTGGAAGGCGAAGGCGTCGTAGGAGTGCAGCCAACGTTAAACCCGGGAGAAAGCTACCAGTACGTAAGCGGCTGCAACCTGCGCACGGAAATGGGAAAGATGAGCGGAACGTACCAGATGGAAAATCTTTCCACCTCGCGCATTTTCGAGGTAAACATCCCGGCTTTCGAGATGTTCGCGCCCTTCAAAGGAAATTAATCAGCGTGGCTTATAGCGGGCCTCTTCGAGTATCGTAGCAGCGGAAGTGCGCATCAGCTCTTCCGGGGTCATGGATGCGTTCTTCGACTCAAACTTTCGCACGATCTGCCTCCCTATCCAGGGACCGATATTTCCGGGCGAATACTCTTGCGGAAATCCCTGGGTGAAGGGCCCTTCCCCGACGTAAGTCTGAATAATCACCGGATTGAGGGACCGCAGGTCCTCGTTCTTCACGAGATAACTCCAGATAAGGCCTTCATTCTTTTCGCACCAGTCGAGCTGCACTTTCGTGTAGCCTGTTTTGAGTGTGTCTTCCACTTCCGGCAGGAACTTGTCCAGCAGCCACCACTGTTTTCCCTTTTCGATCATTTGCTCGATCAGCGGCAGGCCGCTGCTGCGGTCGGGAAAGAGATCATCTGCAATCAGCTGCATTGCTTCCGGCAGCATGTACTCGCGGCTGAAACGCCGGCTGCGGTACAACGGCGCCACGTTTTCGATAAAATATTCGGACTTATATCCGGAAAAATCTTTTCCGAGGTAAAACTGAAGGCTGAGGGCCAGAAAGCCGGGCCCGAGAAAGTTGGGGGTGTAGCTGCCACCAGTCGTTTGAGCAAGCGCGTCGATAGGCCCCAGGACGGTGACCAGGTCAGGAATCTCGTAATTGGGAAAATAATATTTCACGTAGCGAAATGCTTTCTGGAAATCACGGCGCAGCCAGTCCGCGTCGGGAAATACGGCCTGGACCGAGTCATAGACCGGGCGGTTGAGCCGAAGGAACTGGCGCACGCCCTCACTGGCGGTATTGCTGTCCAGCCCCAGCACGTATTGGAGGAACAACTTGGTGAACTGCGGGTATTTCGCGTGCAGTCGGTCCATTTCGGAATGAACGCGGTTGCTATCGATCGAAAAAAAATCCCGGTCAAAGCGGCTCAGGTTTACCTGTACGCGAATGGCGGAGACATCGGGGGCGCCGTCATTGTTCGTGCAGGAGTAAGAAGCGAACACAACCAAAAAAAGCAGGCTCCATCGCATGACTGCGAAGTTAATCGGGGCTACGATAACGAGTTCTTAATTTTGTCGGATGAAGATCGCCCTGGCGCAGCAGAACTACCACATCGGCAACTTCGAGGAAAACAGGAACAAGATTATCGACGGCATCGAATGGGCGAGAAACCGCGGAGCCGAGCTGGTCGTTTTTTCTGAGCTGTGCGTATGCGGGTACCCCCCTCGCGATTTCCTTGAGTTTTCGGATTTTGTTGAGAAATGCCACGAGTCCCTTCATCTGATCAAAGAACATACGGCAGATATAGGGGTGCTGGTGGGCTGCCCCGCGGTGAACAGGATTCGTGAAGGGAAAGATCTTTTTAATGCAGTTTTTCTGCTGCACGAAAAAGAGGTGAAGGCGGAAGTGCACAAGACCCTGCTTCCCAACTACGACATATTCGACGAGTACCGCTATTTTGAGCCGGCCTATGAATGGAACATCGTCCATTTCAAAGGAAGAAAAATCGCTGTCACGATCTGCGAGGACATTTGGAATATGGGTGACAATCCGCTGTACCGCGTGACACCGATGGAAAAGCTGATGCCGCTGAGACCGGAAGTGATGATCAACCTTTCCGCTTCTCCCTACAACTATGCCCAGGACCTGGTGCGCAACAGCATTGTCCGGGCCCACGTGCTGAAATACGGACTGCCCATGCTTTACTGCAACACTGTGGGATCGCAGACCGAAATCGTATTCGACGGCGGGAGCCTCGTGTATGACGCCGCGGGCCGGCGGCGCGGCGAGCTGAAGTATTTTGAGGAGGATTATGCTGTTTTTGACCTGGAGGAGTTGCTTGCCCCGGATATTCCTGTTGAAAAAAAAGAGGAGCCGGTCTACTTCTCCGCGCTTGATGTGGGCGAAGGCGTAAACACTCTCGAGTACCTCGCCGACAAAAAGAACATTGCCGAAATCTTTCACGCTCTCGTGCTGGGTATCCGTGATTATTTCCGGAAGATGGGATTCAGTCGCGCAATTCTGGGAGCTTCCGGCGGCATTGACAGCGCCGTCACGCAGGCGCTCGCCAGCGAAGCGCTGGGGGCGGAACAGGTGCGTGCCGTGCTGATGCCGTCCCGGTTTTCAAGTTCCCATTCGATCTCGGATGCGCAGGAGCTTTCGCGCAACCTCGGCAACCCGCACGATGTGATCTCGATCGATCCCGTGTTTCAAAGTTATCTGGACGAGCTGGAGCCGCTGTTTCGCGGACAATCTTTTGGAATCGCGGAAGAAAACATTCAGAGCCGGGTTCGCGGCAACCTGCTGATGGCGTTGGCGAACAAATTTCATTATATCCTCCTCAATACATCCAACAAAAGCGAGCTCGCTACCGGTTACGGCACCCTGTACGGCGACATGGCGGGAGGATTGAGCGTGCTGGGCGATATTTATAAGACCCAGGTTTATGCGCTCGCGCATTACATCAACGAAAAAAAGCCGGTGATCCCGCAACACATTTTTGTAAAGGAACCTTCTGCGGAGTTACGACCCGGACAGAAAGACGCCGACAGCCTCCCCGAATATTCAAAGCTAGACAGGATATTGTACGAATACATTGAGCTGAGGCGGGGTCCTTCCGAAATCATAGGGCGCGGCCACGACCCCGAACTGGTGAGGCGCGTGCTGAAGCTTGTGAACACAAACGAATACAAACGGAATCAATTCTGTCCCATCATCCGCGTCAGCACGAAAGCCTTCGGAATCGGGCGAAGGGTGCCAATTGTCGGGAAATATCTTTCGTGATCAGTGCACGAACACGGCACGGATCATCACGGACGGTCCCACGGGAGGAGTGTACGGGAAAGTTACAATGAGTTGCGTTTCCGTAAGGGCTTCTATCATCATGTCGTTGCTGGTTCCCGAAAACAACTGTGTCGAAATGTGCAAAACGGTTTCGTTGCTTGCGAAGTTCCAGGTAAACGGCGTGCTTTGCGGATCGCTCATGTTGCAGCGCGTCGGACCTTCGTCCATGCTACCGGTTCCGGCTGCGGCAAACGTATAAATATTGTCTTTCTGACAGGCCTGCAGGTAACCGGAAGCGTCGCTGCCATTCGCCGTTGCCGAACTGAATCTCCATGAAGATTGAGTGAGGAGCTGGGTCTTAGTTTTCGGAGGAGAATTATTTTCCTCTTTTTTGCAGGCCAGCAACAGCGGAAGTGCGAAGCCCAGCAGGTAAAGGATCTTTCTGATCATATAGCTGGATTTGTTTTCCAATGTAGTTATTGTTCCCGGGGTTTAAAACAATAAATACTCAAAAATGCTGCCGTATTTTCCGCTAAGTGCTTACTACGGCAGGTAATTTGCATAAACCAAGTTCGTAATTTGTGCGCACGGAATTATGTACAAGACCGCGGAAGATATTCGGCAGTTGAACGAACGGATCAGCTACGCGAGCCAGTTCACCGATCGCCTCCGCGAGGAGGTGAACCGCGTGATCATTGGCCAGCAAGGTATGCTCGACCGCCTGCTCATTGGCCTTTTAAGCAACGGCCATGTGCTGCTCGAGGGAGTTCCCGGGCTGGCCAAAACGCTCACCATCAAAACGCTGGCCCAGGCCATTCACGCGAAATTCAGCAGGATCCAGTTTACGCCCGATCTGCTTCCAGCAGATGTGATTGGAACATTGATGTACAACCAGCAGCGAAATGAATTCGTGGTACGAAAGGGTCCGGTTTTCGCAAATTTCATTCTCGCCGATGAGATCAACCGCGCCCCCGCGAAGGTGCAAAGCGCACTGTTGGAAGCCATGCAGGAGAGGCAGGTCACCATCGGCGACACGACTTATAAGCTAGAAGAACCTTTTCTTGTTCTGGCTACGCAAAACCCGCTGGAACAGGAAGGAACTTATCCTCTGCCAGAAGCACAGGTGGACCGTTTCATTATGAAGGTGATCGTCAGCTATCCTCGCATGCATGAGGAGCAGATGATCATCCGGCAAAATGTCCAGAGCATGACGCTTCCCGATGTGAAGCAGGTGGTATCGGTGCAGGAAGTGCTGCATGCGCGCGAGCTGGCAAGGCAGATATACATGGACGAAAAGGTGGAGCAGTACATACTGGACATCGTATTCGCAACGCGCAGACCCGATCAATACCAGCTCGAGCGGCTGAAGCCGCTTATCTCTTACGGAGCATCTCCACGCGGGAGCATCAACCTCGCGCTGGCGGCGAAAGCCCAGGCTTTCCTTGCCAAAAGAGGATTCGTGATCCCCGAGGACATACGCAGCATTTGCAAGGACGTGCTGCGTCACCGGATCGGCCTCACCTACGAAGCCGAGGCCGAAAACGTTACCGTTGAGGACGTGATCGAGGAAGTACTGAAAGCTACCCGCGTTCCGTGAACCGGAAAGAAAACTAATTGACAAGTGCCTACTACGGCGGAGATACTGAAAAAAGTGCGGCTGCTCGAGATCCGCAGCAAGAAGCTCACCAAAGACCTGTTTACCGGTGAATACCACAGCGCTTTCAAGGGGCGTGGGATGTCGTTCAAGGAAGTCCGCGAATATGCTCCGGGCGACGACGTTCGGTTTATTGACTGGAACGTATCCGCAAGGTTCGGACATCCATATAGCAAGCTTTTCGAGGAAGAACGCGAGCTGACCGTTATGCTGCTGGTGGACATGAGCGGAAGCTCCCGTTTTGGCACAGTGAGCTCCACGAAGCGGGACCTGATAGCAGAGATCGCCGCCGTGCTGGCATTTTCAGCGGTAAACAACGGTGACAAGGTGGGGGTGGTGCTCTACACCGACCAGGTAGAAGGGTACATCCCCCCGAAAAAGGGGCGGGCGCACGCGCTCTATATCGTTCGTGAACTGTTGGGCAGGGAGCCCCGGCGGCGCGGAACCAACCTCGGAATGGCCCTTCGGTATTTCAATAACGTGACCCGGCAGCAGAGCATCGCCTTTGTGCTGAGCGATCTGCTGGACGGAAGCTATGAAGACGCGCTGCGCGTCGCCGGTAAAAAGCACGATGTAATCGGGATAAAGATCTATGACCGCATGGACATGCAGCTCCCTAACGCGGGCTTGATGCATATTCGTGATTCCGAGACCGGCGAGACAAAGTGGGTGGATACCGGGAACCGTTTTGTTCGCCATAGTTACGAGCAGGAGTTTTTCCGTCTCACCGAATACTGCGCGCAGGCTTTTCGCAAGGCGGGCTGCGACCTGCTGCACATTCGCACGGGAGAAGACTATGTAAAAGTGCTGCAGCGATTCTTCTTAAGTCGCAACCGATGAGTTCCAGTCAAAATTTTTTTCGGCGCGCAATCTTCCCGGTCTGCCTTATTGCCGCCTGGTTCGGGGCGAATGGCCAGGACCTGTCGGCGACGGTGATGGTGGATAAGCGCCGGATCCTCATCGGTGAACATTTTCAGATGACGGTAGAAGTTGTTTCAGGGAACAGGCAGTTGCTGGTGCTTCCCGACATCGACACCATTCCGCATTTCGAAATCCTGGAAAAAAGCGATCCGCAACTCTCGGGTTCTGCGATCCGCCAGTCCTACCGGCTCACAAGCTTCGATTCCGGGCGCTGGGTGATACCGGCGATCCGCATCTCTGAAAATAAGTTCACCGATACTTTTTCCGTTGAGGTGGTCTTTTCCGATTTCGATCCTAACCAGCCTTACCACGATATAAAGGATGTGATCGGGCCTGAACCGTCCGACCGGGTTGACCTTACCTGGTGGATACTGATTGCAGTGGCACTCCTCGCCTTGCTACTGCTTTGGATTTGGGTGCGCCGGCGGAAGGGTCCTGCTGTGCCAAAACCCGTGGATGCCTATCGGGAAGCTATGGACGGTTTTGAGCAGCTTCAGCGTTCTGATCTGCCCACACGGGAATTCTATGCAAGGGCGGTGGACGTGTTTCGCCTGTATGTGTTCCGGAAGAAAGGTATTCTGTCGCTGCAAAAAACCACCGACGATCTTGTACTTCAGCTTTCCGGGGCAGGTTTACCCAAAGGAATATTTTCGGATCTCTCGCAGGCTTTGCGGTTGGCGGATTTTGTAAAGTTCGCGCGGTACGAACCTGCCGCCGCCGAGCGCAGCGGCACGGTTGACACGCTCCGGGAGGCGGTGACGTGGATGGAAGAATCCTCAAACCAGTCAGGCGATGCTGTATGAATGGTTCCGCAATATCGAATTCGCTAATCCTCACTGGCTGGGGCTGTTTGCGATCCTTCCCCTGCTCTGGTGGTACCGCCGCTATCGTGCGCGACAGGCGGCATTCACCGTCTCGACGGTACATTCTTTCACGGAACGTTCCTGGAAAAACCGGTTCCGGCACCTGCCCCTGATCCTGCGAAGCCTGGCCGTCGTTTTATTGATTGTGGCCCTGGCCCGCCCGCAGAGGCGAAACGATGAAAAGATTTTTCGCGGCGAAGGCATTGATATTATCCTTTGCATTGATGTAAGCGGCAGCATGAATTCGCGCGACATTGCGCCTTCGCGGATGGAGGTTGCGAAAGAAGTGGCGATCGATTTTGTCCGGAGCCGGCCGGTGGACCGGATCGGGCTGGTCATCTTCGCCGGGGAAAGCTTTTCGCAGTGTCCGCTCACATCCGATAAGAATACCCTCATTGAACAGCTGCAATCGCTTGAAAGCCGGAAATATCTGGAAGACGGCACCGTAATCGGGGAAGGCCTTGCCACGGCAGTGGACCGGCTTTCGGAATCAAAGAACCGTTCCAAGGTAATCATCCTGCTCACCGACGGGAAAGAAGATGCCCCGGACACGCGCCTGATTGATCCAGCTACCGCGATTGAGATCGCAAAATCCCAGGGGGTCCGGGTGTACACGATCGGCATGAGTGCCGGCCCCGTGAAAATACCCGAATACCTGAGAGGCGATCGAACCAGTCCGTATGTAGAGCTGATCGACGAGCAGCTCTTGCAGCGGATTGCCGCTGAAACAGGAGGGCGTTATTTCCGGGCACGGGACAGGGAAGCCCTGCGGATCATTTATTCGCAGATCGACCGGCTCGAGAAGTCGGAGGCTGAGATCACTACATTGTTGCGCTTTGAGGAGATGTTTCTTCCGCTTGTGCTCGCGGCCCTGGCATGCGTTTTTCTCGAGCTGTTGCTGCGCAGCACGGTGCTTCGGAAGTTCCCCTGACCGGAACCTTCTATCTTGCGTTTATGAAGGGTGTAGTTTATAAGTCGACGGGAAGCTGGTACGTAGTGCGCGACGAACAGGGGCGATTCTGGAACGCGCGTATGAAAGGCCTCTTCAAGATCGATGATATCAGTTCCACCAACCCGGTGGCTGTGGGGGACAGGGTCGGAATGGAAGTGGACAACGCGGACGGAGGAACAGCGCTCATTACCGAGATCGGGAACCGGCGCAATTACATCAACCGGCAATCCCCGAGGGGAAAGCACCAGCAGCACATCGTGGCGGCAAACCTTGACCAATCGTTGTTGCTGGCAACGCTGCGCGAGCCACGGACTTCGCAGGGATTTATTGACCGTTTCCTGGTGGCCTCGGAAATGTACCACGTGCCTTCCATCATCGTCGTCAATAAGACAGATATCTACGGGAAGAAGGAGCATCAGCAGCTGGACAATTGGACGAGTATGTACGGGGCGGTGGGATATTCCGTTTTTCCCCTGAGCGTAAGAAATAATACAGGAATCGAACCCCTGATGCACGTGCTGAAAGAAAAAACCACCCTGATCAGTGGTCATAGTGGAGTCGGAAAGTCTTCGCTGCTGAACGCGTTGCTTCCCGACCTGAACCTGCGGACCCAGGACGTAAGCGGGTGGAGCGGAAAAGGGTTGCACACAACCACATTCGCGGAGATGTTCGAACTTCCGGGAGGAGGAAGGATCATTGATACTCCGGGCATCAAGGAATTTGGGCTACTCGGCCTGAGCAGGCAGGAGTTAAGTCATTATTTTCCGGAAATGCGGGACAGGCTGGGGGAGTGCCAGTTCAACAATTGCCTGCACGTGAACGAGCCGGGGTGCAGGATCAAGGAGGCAGTGGAACAGGGGGACATCCACGAAAACAGGTACATCAGTTACGTAAATATCCTGGATTCAATAGTTGACAAAAATTACTGAATCAGGCTATGTTACGCCGGCCTTCGTTTATCAGTTTCGATTCGAGGATGCCGGCCAGTTCCACCACCGCTTTGTTGTCTTTGTTCATGGCATCCCGTGTCCGCGTCGGAAAGATCGAAATGCCGTTGTAGATGTTGTAGTGCAGGGTGAGATGATGACCTTTGAATTTGAACTCCCAGTCAATGGTGTCAAAGTCGTCCTCTTTGTTCGAAAATCTGATGTTGAAATCCTGGCTCAGGATGTCGGCCACATGATAGAACTGTTTCAATCCCCCGTCATCGGCGATAACGGCTTCGGTACAGCCCAGAGTGGTTCGTAGGGTTAGACTCATAGTAAAGGTTGTTTGTTCTTTTCATAAGACTCGTTGGATAGCAGGTTAGCTGCATATGAGGGGCTAGCTTTTGAATTTTTTAGCTTTTTTCGCGGCCTTGGTGCCTTCCGGGTCGCCGCTCAGGATCTTTTCTGCCCCAACATTCTTCCCGTCTGTCTTGCAGCCGTATTTCGGCTTGAACACGCTGTTCCAGACTCTGCAGGAGGAAACCATAGCCGAGATGGTTATCAGGATCACTATGAGCGGGAGGTTTTTCACTAGCTGGTTTCCCTGGGAACGAATTTACCGAAAACTAATTGCATTTTCTAACGGAAAACTGCGGGAGCAGAGAAAAAAATCGGGGATTTCTACCTGGTTCCTGTACGAAACCAGTCGGCATAACGCACATAATTGCCCGCGATACGGTCGATCTCGCCGCTGATCATTTCCGGTGGGATCTCCTTCACCTTGCGTACCGGGACACCCGCGTAAATGCTGCCTCCCTCGCAGACGGTGCCTTCCAGCACCACCGACCCTGCTGCAATGATGGTATTGCTTTGTATTTCGGCGCCGTCCATGACGATCGCTCCCATTCCGATGAGCACGTTGGCGTGGATGGTGCAGCCATGCACGATCGCGTGGTGACCGATCGAAACGCGGTTTCCAATAGTCGTCCCGAAACGTTGAAAAGTGCAATGAATACATGCTCCGTCCTGGATATTCACCGTATCGCCGATACGGATGAAGTTCACATCCCCGCGCACCACGGCGTTGAACCAGACGCTGCAGTCGCGACCCATGATCACGTCCCCCACCACAGTGGCGTTGGGAGCCAGGAAACAGTTTTCCCCGAACTGAGGTTGCCGGCCTTCGACCGGGAGGATGACGGGCATTTGAAAAGGTTTCGTTGGTGTTCGGCCGTAAAGTTGAGGCTTAAAAGCGAAATTTGGACATGGAGGAACGCGAGCTTTTTTTTCGCCACCTGGCGCAAACCACTCCGACGCCGCTGGCCTTCCCGGTGGCCCGGGCCGAAGGCTGGAAATTGTTCGATACGTCGGGAAAATCGTTCCTCGACCTGGTGAGCGGTATCAGTGTTGCGAATGTGGGACACAAACACCCACGGGTGATGGAAGCGATCCGCGCGCAGCTGGATCGATACCTGCACGTGATGGTTTATGGAGAATTTGTGGAGTCGCCGCAGGTCCGTTATGCCCGGCTTCTTGCCACGCAGCTTCCGGAATCTCTCGATACTGTCTTTTTTACCAATTCGGGCAGCGAGGCTGTAGAGGGTGGAATGAAACTGGCAAAGCGTTACACCGGTCGCACAGAAATCATCGCATTCCACAATGCCTACCATGGGTCCACGCAGGGAGCACTCAGTTTGATCGGCAATGAAAATTGGAGGCGAGCCTACCGCCCGCTTCTTCCCGGCATTCGCCACCTGGAGTACAATTCGATGGAGGCATTGGACTCAATTACCAGCAGTACCGCCTGCGTGGTGGCGGAGACGGTCCAGGGCGAGGCGGGAATTATTGCTGGTAACGAGCAATGGCTCCAGGCCCTGCGATCACGGTGTGATGAAACCGGTGCACTTCTGGTGCTGGACGAGATTCAATCGGGGTTTGGCAGAACGGGAAAGCTGTGGGCCTTCCAGCACTCGGGCATACAGCCAGATATCCTTCTTCTTGGAAAGGCGCTCGGCGGCGGACTTCCTTTAGGTGCTTTTATCAGCCGGGGTGACATCATGCACAGCCTTACGGAGAACCCTCCCCTGGGGCACATCACAACTTTTGGAGGTCATCCCGTTTGTTGCGCGGCAGGGATGGCGGCGCTGGAAGTGTTGCTGGATGAAAAACTTGTGGAAGAGGTGAAGCAAAAAGAACAATTGTTTCGCGAGCTGCTGGTCCATCCGCAGATCCGCGAAATTCGTTCTTCCGGTTTGTGGCTCGCGGTTGAGTTTAGTAATTCCGAAGAATCGAAGCAGGTTATTGACAAATGTCTTGAAAATGGGGTGTTCGTGGATTGGTTTCTTTTCGCGCCGCAATGCATCCGCGTCTCTCCGCCGCTGACAATTGACGAAGCTTCGATCCGGCGAAGCTGCGATGTGATGCTTAAAGAATGCGACCGGTTGAAATCGGAGTGAAAGCGGATCAAAAGCTCAGGCGGAAGCTTCCAAAGACGCCGAATTTCCTGGTTTCGTCTCCCGGCAGGTCGCGGGGCAGTACCCGCCAGACAAAGTCGAGACGGAATACGTGGAGGATGTTGTCAATTCCCGTTCCGAGCTCCAGATAAGTTTTCCCATCGAGAGTGCGGAAACTGTTGCCCGACTTAAAATTCAGTGCTCGGTTCTCTTCGCGCAGGCTTCCCCACAGTGTTTTGGCTGTCCAGAGCTGCCGGAACTTCAGTTTCGGGAAAAACCGAAACAAGCCGTTTCCTATGACATGTTCGACTTGCACACCAGCGTACTGGTCATGGATGAATTCGTAGCGGTTCATCATGTTGAAGGCGTACTTGTTGTAATAGTACAGCTCGTTGCCTGGCGCGATGTCCAGCAATGGATAGGGCAATGTGCCGAAAGTTTTCCCGCCATAAACCGACCAGGAGACATTGCCAAACGGCGAGATCTTGTTGTAGTCTGAAATGCTTCCTGACACTTTCGTGTACCGGTAGCTGCTGTTCAGTACACCGGGAAAACCCTGGCTCAAATTGATCTCCCCAATGGGGTAGTCGCTGCCCAGGCTGCTGCGGTAGAAATGGCTTTCAAGAAACCGTTCCAGATAGGCAAAGCGAAAACGTACGTGCACTTCGAACGTGCTCAGCGGCGTACCTCGCGCAACAGGAAAGGAATCCGCAGGCAGGAGATTTCGAAGCGGGGTCCATGTGCGGCTGGTAAGCGCTACAAGATTCGACATCCAGGAAAAAGTTTCGTTGAAATACTCAACCCGTTTTTCCTCCACCCGAATGGTTTTGACGGGAACGTTCCGTTTCCTGATCGCGAGAGTAAAAATATTATCCTGCGACACCTCGCCGTAATAATTCTGACCATAGTCCAGGTCGTTGATATAAGAAGCGTACCAGTATGTGCGCGGGTCTTTCCGCGGGAGGAAAAATATTTCCGAAAATCCTTTCAGCTTCCGGTCGCCGAATCCGTAGGCAAGGTATCCGTGCAGCTTGATCTTTTCGTGGAAACGCCGGTTCGTCGCCAGGTCAAACCGGAGGCGAAGGCCTTCCCAGCTGTTGGAGCTGATGACATTCATCCAGGGGCCGAACTGAAATTTTCCGACGTCGAGGTAACCGGTGCCGATGAAATTGATGGTTCGTGTGAAGCGCTGAAACACCGGCGCATTAGTAAGCGTATCGATCATTCGGATGATACCTTTTTCCGCGTTGGAAAGCTCTTCGTGCCGGGCTGTGGCCCAGTATTCCCTGGGGCGATCCTTTGCTTCCGCGAGCGTGTGGATCTCTTCCAGCTCCCGGTTCTTCTGGAGCTCGCGAACCACCGACGAGTCATTGACTACGATGTTGCGGTAGGTAGTTGTTTTACGGCCGATGAATCCGGGCTTGTCTTTTCCTACCGGTGAAATATCCGCGACAAATTTGTCTTTCGCAAGGAACCAGGTGGAATCATCGAGCAGGCTGTATTCCTGGATCAGGCTCAGGTTTTCCAGGAAGTTCACGTTCGCGTCTTTTCCGAGGCGCAAATTCATCTTCTGCACGGCAAAGCTGCCCACGTGCACCCAACAGTCGCCTTCGAATGTGTCGCTTCCGCGCCTGCGCGGAGTGAACACCAGATGATAATATCGCTGCCGGTTGATCACCTGCGTGTCTACCACGCGATAGTTGTAATAATAGTCCCCGTTATCGCTCAGCGGGCTCACGAACTCCCGGTCGAAGACCGGGATGAAATTGTTGTAGATGTTCACGTTTTGATCCATGCCTCCCAGGAATTTCACCACGCTCTCGTTGCGAACCCCATTTGTATTCACGGCTTTGATGATCTCCCTTCGGCGCCTGGGCTCTTTCTGGTAGTAGTAATCGGAGATCACCTCCGTGAGGTAGGAAGGCAGATAGCGAAGTCCTTCGGATGAATCGATGTGGGCATTGATCAGCTCACTGATCGGTCGCAGGGGACGAAAGCGCGAGAACTTTTCAAAGTCCACGTTTTTGAGATCAAGTTCCAGCTTGTTGTAAAGTTCGTAGGAAAAGTTCTCGAAACGGAACCGGTCGTTGCGGTGTTTGTTCTCAACAATTTTTCGCCAGACGAGCAATCCCCGGTTCACCCGCACGCGCACGCGCACGCCTTCGCTGAAGGTGCCACGCTCGAGTACAACTTTTGCGAAAAGCGAATCCCGCCGGCGGTCCAGCAGCAGCCGATAGGGTTGGTAACCCACACAGGTGACTTCGAGGGTATCCGAAGGCCAGCGGGAGAGCCGAAACAAAAATGCTCCCGCCGAATCGCTGAGCTTTCCCACGGTGCTGCTGCGAAAGCTGATAGATGCGAATGGAACCGGTTCTTCACTGTGCGCGTCGAGGATTATGCCGCGCAGGATTTTTTCCTGCGCCTCCAGGCTGGAGCAAAAAAAACACAGCAGCAGCGTGAACCATTTCATTCGATATTGGCTTGCAGCCGGTAAATTTAATCAACTACGTCCGCCGGGGAAAATTAGAGTCGTTAGTCTATAGTCTGGAGTCGAGAGTAAAACTGCTCTCGCTAAACCCTCAACGTCATAGTCGAAAGAGTTCCTCCCTCCCCCCGTGGGGCGAGGGGCGGAGTCGCCCTTGCAAAGATGGGGTGCGGCTCGAAAATTTTGTACGGTAAAAAGAGATTACGTACTTTGCAATACAAAGTGCTTTGCATGGAACAAGATCCCCGTTATCGGAAAAGCCCTGCTGAGACCCTGCAGGATATCCGTGATATGATGGCGCGCTCCTCACGTTTTCTTTCGCTGAGCGGGCTGAGCGGTGTTGCCGCGGGCATTTGGGCCCTCGCCGGCGCCTGGGTTGCGAACAGATGGATAGCCCGTTCGGGTGGCGGGCCACAGGAAATTAAGACTACGGGATTTCCCGATCTCTGGACGAAGTTGTTGTTGTTGGCAGCCGCGGTGCTGTTGCTGGCGCTGATTTCTGCGATTTTTTTCACCCGTCGGAAAGCGCTTCGCCGCGGGTTGCCTTTCTGGGACATGACCGCGCGGCGCCTGGTGGGGACCATGCTCATCCCGCTCGCGTCGGGCGGTCTGATCATCCTGGCACTGCTGCAGTATGGCGAATGGCGCTTCGCAGTTCCACTGAGCCTGGTGTTTTACGGAATTGCCCTGGTGTCGGGAAGCAGGTACACCCTCCGTGAAGTCGGCTACCTGGGCCTGCTGCAGATCACGTTGGGTTTGGCTGCCACCCAGTTTCCCCGTGAGGGACTTTATTTCTGGGCAGGTGGGTTCGGGGCGCTGCACATTGTCTACGGGTTGATGATGTGGTGGAAATACGACCGCGTAGAAAATCAGAGCTGAACGAAAAACGAACGATGAAAAATCCGATCAGCGGGCTGAACAAGACGTTTGAAAGCCGGGTGCGGCTGGGTGTTATGAGCATCCTCCTGGTGAACGAAAAGGTGAGCTTCAATGACCTGAGGCTGACGCTCGGTGTTACGGACGGTAATCTTGCCTCGCACCTGCTGACGCTCGAAGAACAGGGGTACATTAGGGTGTACAAGGGATTTGTAGGGAGAAAGACGAATACGACCTATGCGGTCACCCGAGCGGGCGAGAAAGCATTTCGCGATCACCTCGCGGCGCTCGAAAACATGATAAGAATAATGAAATGAAAAGCTGGATCATAAGACTGCGAACCGTCGTCCTTGTATTTCTCACCCACCGCCTGGCGCTCCCGCTGCTGCGGCGCGTCCGTTCGTCCCCGCTGTTTACACATTCCGTTGAAGAGCTGCGGTGTCTGCCTGAGGGTTCGCTTGGAAATGATCTGTACCGGTTCCTTGTGTCGAGGCAGCTACAATTGCTACCGCATTATGCGCGACATGACCTGAAGCACGTCCTGCTGGGGTACGATACCACCGACCTGGGCGAGGCTTCCCTGCAATTCTTCATGCTGGGAAATGGAAGAATCTCTTTTCCGGTACTTGCCACGGTTATTTACGGAGCCCTTACGATGCCGGAGCACTGGGGTCAACTGCGCGGCGCTTACCGGCGCGGCAAAACCTGTCCGCCGGTTCATGACTGGCCGTGGAATGAATTGATCGGGAAACCAACCGTCGAGCTCAGAAAAAAATTATTCGTTCAATCATAAAACATTTTCTATGGTTACGACACAAAAACACATCAACTGGCTCAGCGCGCTCGCGCTGCTTCTCCTCCTGCCTGCAACCTACGTCATCGTGATCGCTGTGCTCAAATACGGGCTGGGCATCAGCGCGCCCTTCGAGGCATCGGCGCCGGTTCTCGAACGCTGGGGGATCAAAGAGCCCGTAGGATGGAACATCAACCTTGCCATTCTGTTTGGTCCGATATTAGCGTTGGCCCTTGCCGCGACACAGCTGCTGCGCATTAGGATCCAAACGAGCAACGAGCGTTTCCATTTTGACATTAGCATTCTGCGAAGAACATTTCCTCTGACCGTGGTGTTCAGCAGCATCCTCGTGATGGGTGTTTTATTCCTCTATATGGTTGGGGAGAATTGTCGGCCGTGTGAGTAAAGGCAGAAGTCGGAAGAAGCAGTTACTCATGCTAAACGCGGGGGAGAATGGTACGTGATCGCGACAGATCCCCGGGAGCGAATTGTGGGGATGTCGACCGAAAACGTCGGCATGGCGGATTCGGGGGTGGGGCCACTAACGACTATCGACTAAAAATCAAGGCCCATTGCAAAATACCACATTGGCTTGCCGCGGAAAAGGCCCTTCATTTCCCAGGCCGCGTCCACCCGGAGGAAATAACCGAGCAGCGTGCTGCGCGCTCCAAAGCCATAGCCGCCGGCAAAGGGCCCGATGCCGCCCGCCTTCACCCGAACGAGCACAGGGTTGTTTGGTGCGGCATAAGTGACACCCGGCCGTTCGATCTTGTCGTACTTGCCGTTCCAGGCTGTTCCAAGGTCGAAAAACTGCACCAGCTGAAAATTCCTCAGGAATGCGTTGTTGATAGGTTTGTTGAAAAATGAACTGAATACCGGGGCTCGAATCTCGCTGTTGACAACAATATTATTGTTTCCGTTCGCTACGTTCTGCAGGAAACCGCGCAAATTCACAGCGAGCGACTGGAATGCGTACGACTGGTCCGGGTCCGGCTTGTTCGCCGCATTAAAAAACCGATAAGTCCCGTCATCCCGCTCGTTTGAGCCGAACATCAGCCAGTTGTCCACTCCGCCGAGGTAGTAAATGAATTTCTGCGAACCCCATGAAAAATCGGCCGCACCACGTACAGCCCAGATGATGTTGCGGTAAATCGGCAGGTAGTGCCGCGCGTCGAAACCAAGGTTCCACGTACTGGGATGCTCCTGCGGTCCAACCACCCCGCTCTTGCTGATGCGGCTGTGAAAATCCAGGTACGCCTTCCACCGAAGACCGTTCCAGATATTGGTGGCCGGAGTAATCGCATCATCGTGCACATATTCCACGTGGGCGATCGCATACCCCATCTTGCGATCGGGTTCCTTCAATGACTGCGTATAAAAATCATTCGCCAGGATCACATCTTTGTCGCGCCGATATGCCACATTGAAGCGGATGCTGCGCACCCGGTTGAATGGATAAGCGACGGTTGCCTGGTAGAGATTCGTGTACTGCTTCACATTGAACCGGGTAGAATCTTCGTACTGCGGCGGGTTTCTCACGACGTTCCGATAATAACTAAAACCATAATCGAAACGTTTCCTAAGGTACTGCACGCCGAGTACGTATTCATTGTTGTTGAGATCGGGACTGATTCTCACGCCGCCGGCAAATTTCCAGTCTTCAAAAAGATCCGAAGTGCCTACACGCAGGATACCATTGAACGGATCCCCGTTGCTCAGCTGGATCGGTCCGTTGCCGCCCTGGTAAGGCTGGAAACGCGTGATGAGCACGCTGTTGTTGAAGCCGCTCACCAGATAGTCGTTGAAAAATTTGGGAGGCCGGTATTCAAACACTCGCGCGGAACGAAGCACGGGTTCCTTCCGGATCTCCTCGGCCGGAACTACTTCACCCAGGCGGCTCGTATCCTTTTTTTCTTCTTCAAATTCGGAAATGAAAAAATCCTTTTCCTTGCTGGTTGTGTCCTTCCTGGTTTCTATGGTCGCGACGCGCCCCGTGCGTTTTCGGGTCTCCTCCATCACCTGCTTCATGTATTCCGTGGGCCGCGCGTTGACGTTCCTTCGCCGCAGCGCGTCCTCATTTACTTTCAACCGGTACAGCAGCTTGATGTCGCCGAGCTTCACCACTTCACTCACCTGCTGATTGTCGCCGGCCGTCCGGGTTTCGAGCAAACTGCTCTGGTAATTGGTGATCGGGAACACGTACGAGGAGTCGGCAGTCACCGAAACAAACCCGACTGAATCTATGTCGGTCTTTCCCCATTCCTTCAGGACGCTGTCCACTTCCTCGCGGGGAGGATTGCGCAGGACTTCATCCCCGATAAAGACGAGCGTGTCAAGTCCCGCCCTTTCGGTGGTGAAAAATCCCGCATACCGGTTGTTGATGCCGTTCTCATCACTTACAAAAGTGAAATGGGAGGTATTGTACTGCGACGGGTAGCGCGCATTTCCAAACCTGAGGTCTGTGAGCTGCGAAATCTGCTTGAAGTCCGATTTGTTCCAGTTGTCAACCAAAAAAATATTAAAATTCGCTGAGGGTATCGAATCGTCGCTGCTGGCGGCCTGCGCGGAAGGACGGTTGCTGGAAAACAGAATGCCGGTCTTGTTGGGGAATGCCACGAAGGAAGGATCCAGGTCGTCGTACACATCGTTCGTGATTTGCTCGGCCGACAAATTGTTGAGCCGGTAGACATAGATATCGGACTGCCCGCTTTTTACCGCGCTCATGAGCAAAGTATTATTGTCGAGCATGTACTTCATGTCCTGCACCTGGTCGAACATCGCGATCTCGTGTTCGCTGTGCTTTACCCGGTTCACAAGATCGTACACAAAAAAACGGGTGCGCCCCTCATCGTTATAGAGCACCGCCAACCTTGTTCCCTTGCCGTCCCAGGCCAAAAGCGGGTAATTCGGATGCTGTTCCTTTTCGCGGGAGCGAACTCCCAGCTTCAGCAATACCTTGCGGTTCACAAAATTTTCCATCAGCACCACTTCGTAGCGGCCCTGGCGGAATTCCACCACTGCGTAAGTGAAACTTCGCGGGAGGGGGTTCGCATTGAAGCGGATAAAGTCCTTTTTTCCGATCTCTTCGCTCACAGAAAGCTGACCTTTTGGAACATTCCGGCGGCCCCGTATGTCGCGGAAATACTGCTGAGGCACTTCGTTCATGAAATCCTGCAGCAAAAACTTGAATTTTTTTCGGGCAATCTTTTGCGAAGCGTTGTTCAGGTTGCGGTAAATCCTCGCGAGGTAGAGAAAATAGGTGGTCTTGCTTTTCCCGTATTTATCCGCCACATATTTCCAGAAAGCATGTCCGGCAAGGAGCGGTTTGTCGAAGGCAAACTGGTAGAAATTGTTGTACGTTCCGCCGAGCATCGCCCCTCGCAGATCGTCGTCGAGCGAAGTGCTCCAGTTCTCCGCGGCATAGCCGACATACCCGTCGGTGAGCCATTTGGGAAGGTCGAGCAGCGCCTGGTTGGCCGCAAACTCGCCGAGATCGTCGCCAAAAAGCACGTTGTCAACAAGGATCTTTGCGATTCCCTGCCGGATCTGCCGGCGGAGATTGGCGTGATTCCCGTCGAAATACACGATCATTTTGTTGTTTACCAGCTTGGTAACGCCCCCGGTATTCTGCCAGTCAATGCCCAATCCGATATTGGACTGCTGCATTTCATCATAATTATTGTAGATGACGATATTCGCCCGGCGCTGGAGTCCGTATTCCACGAACTCTTCGATGGAAGGCAGCTCTTCTTCCGCTATCTGCGCAACGTATTTTCCAAGACCAAGACCATCCTGGCTGAAATAACAATTGAAATTATCCGTCTGGTAATACCTCCAGCTGAACTTCTGGTACTGTACCCGGTTCTTCCCAAATTCGACGGTATTGACCTGGGCCGCGGATTCAGCGCAGGCAAGGGTAAGGAAAACCGCGACCACGAATGCATGCTTCTTCATACGTTGTTTTACGTTTCGGATAACGCGTATGCGTTCTGTTGCTGGTTTAGGCGGTGGGACAGCAGGAAAGCTATCTTTACAAACCGAACTCAATTTAAAGCTAAAAGTACGAAAACCGTCCATGTTAACCGTAAAGGCATTCACCTTCAACCCGGTTGAGGAAAACACGTACGTACTGTATAACGAAACCGGGCAATGCTGCATTATCGACCCGGGCTGTTATTTTCAAAAGGAAAGGGACGGATTAAAAACGTACGTTGAAGAGACAGGTCTTACCCCCATTTTGCTGCTCAACACCCATTGCCACCTGGATCACGTGTTTGGAAACCGCTTTGTCCACGAAACCTGGTCATTACCCCTGCATATCCATCCCGACGAGCGGCCAATGCTCGAACTGGCGCCGGCTTCCGCGCAAATGTGGCAGCTTCCATTCGACAACTACGACGGCCCCCTGGTTTATTTGAAACCCGGGGAAAACATTCAGATCGGCGATGACAGCCTGGAGATCCGTTTCGCGCCCGGTCACTCGCCGGGACATGTAGTTTTCTATTACGAGCCCGCCGGGTTCGTAATTGCAGGGGATGTGTTGTTTAACGGCAGTATTGGGCGCACCGACCTGCCGGGAGGGGACTTCGACACGCTGATCCAAAGCATCCAAACCCAGCTTTTCACCCTTCCCGACGAGACGAAAGTATATGCGGGCCATGGGCCAATGACAACGGTCGGGCTTGAAAAAATGAACAATCCCTTTGTCAAGCTTTACTGACGGACTCGGCGGCTGGCGGCTGCGTCAATTTCCCCGGAGACCAAAGCCGGCGCAGCTCTTTTTTCTCTATCTGGAGAACAAAGAATGCGAAGAACAGCAGCAGCAAGCCGCCGGTCGCGAGACCGAACCAGCGCTCGCCGTACAGATAAAGTAACGCCTGGTGAACTCCGAACAGCATCAGTACCAGGGCCACGTAGGCAACGAGCTTTTTGACCGGATAAGGCACCGGGTAATGCTTCTGACCCAGCGTATAGCTCATTACCATCATGAAGCCATAACAGAGCACCGTCGCAACCGCTGAGCCCATGTATCCCCATACGGGGATGAGCATCCAGTTCACCAGCACCGTGATTGCCGCGCCACCGAGAGTGATCCATGCCCCTAAAAGAGTCCGGTCGGTGAGTTTATACCAGATGGAAAGATTATAATAGACGCCGAGGAAGATCTTCGCCAGCATCAGCAGCGGAACCACCTTCAGTCCCGTGTAATATTCCGGGTGCCGTGTCCCCATGAAATATTTCCAGATGTCGAGAAACAGTACCACGCCAAGGAAGCAAAAGCAGCACGCCAGTACAAAAAACTTCATGATGCGCGCATAAGTTGCAGCTGCGTTCTGTTCGCCCGATTGGCGGAAAAAAAAAGGTTCAGCGCCCAACCGGAACGCCTGGATGAAAAGAACGATGATTATCGCCAGTTTGTAATTGGCGGAGTAGATACCCGCCTGTGAGTAAGCTTCTTCGGTATTTCCGGGGTAAAGCTTCAGGATCATGAAACGATCGATCATTTCATTTACCATGCCCCCGAGCCCCACGATAATGAGCGGCCAGGAATAACTCATCATTTTTTTCCAGAAGAGCGGGTTGAGCCGAAGATTAAACGCAATGAATTCGCGAAACAGCAGCACGAGTGTAAGCGCACTCGCCGCCAGGTTGGCCAGGATCACATATCCCAGGCCGATCCGGGGATCGTAAAGCGAGGCGAAGAAATTTTGCTGTCCCGATTCATAGGCTTTCCGGCAGACCACCAGAAAGAAGACCACCAGCGCGATGTTGATCCCGATATTCAAAATCCGGACGAAGGCAAATTTTCTCGGGCGGCCCTGGTAGCGCAGCTTCGCAAAGGGCATCACGCAAAGCGTATCGAGCGCCACGATCAGAATGATCCCGGTTACCCAGTCCGGGTGTTCCGGTATTTCGAGAAATGCCGCGATATCGCCGGCAAACATCAGAAGCCCTGCAGTAAGCAGGATCGTCGTGAAAAGGAGCGAAGTGGAAGAAGTGTTGTACACTTTTCGCTCGTCGTGCTGGCTTGCAAAACGGAAATAGGAAGTTTCCTGTCCGTAACTAAATATGACATTGAGAAAAGCGGCGATGGCGAAAAGCAGGGAAATCCGTCCGTAAGCGGCAGATGCAAAGAGTGTGGCAAGCAGCGGGGTCAGCAGGTAATTCAGGAACCGGCCGAGTATGCTGCTCAAACCGTACCAGAAAGTTTGCCCCGCCAGTTTCTTAACGCTCAAAGGATGGGGATTTCACAACAAAGCTAATCGCTGCGGGTTTAAAAAACGAATGTGCTCCACGGCGGGAAGCTTGTCGTTTGCTTAACTTTATCACAAAACAACCGCCATGAGAAAGCTGATGGTCAGCTGTGTTCTTTGCCTGCTTGTAAATGCCGCGTTGAATGCGCAGGCTTATGAGGGGAAGATCGAATTTGACAAAAAGAAACAGGCCGCCTTTGTCATTGAACTTCCTTATCCCCCGGAAGCAGTGGCGAATGCTTTCGTCCAGCGCATGGACAAGCTGGGATACCGCGGACGTGAAGAGAAGGGATTGTTTAATAAGGACCGCGGCTTTCGCATTTATCGCAATGCCTACATTACCGCAATCAGTGACAAGAAATTCGACTACATCATCAACGTTGAGCGCAAAAGCCGCAAGGAAAAAGACGAGGCGGTGCTGTACCTGCTGGTCATGGACAACGACCAGAATGCGATTTCCAACTTCGACGCAGCCGACATGCGGCGGGCAAAAGATTTTCTGAATGGCCTTCTTCCTGACGTGGAAGCCGCCAACCTCGAACTTGAGATTCGGGCGCAGGAAGAGGTAGTGGCAAAAGCCGAGAAAAAGCTGCGAAATCTTCATGACAACAAGCAGGAAATGGAGGAGAAGATCCGAAAGCTTCAGAAAGACATCGAGGATAATGTAAAAGACCAGGAAGAGACCCGCAAGGATATTGAAAACCAGAAAAACATCCTGGAAAGCCTCAAGCTGAAGAGAAAAGGCTGATCATCCCGGGGGGCCGTACCGCGGGTTGGCGAGGAACGCCGAATCCGTAAGGGTCCGCAAAAACGCAATTACCTCCAACGTTTCGGTACCGGTGAGCACGATTCCACCCGTCAACAGCGGATCCAGGGTCGGGCCGGCTTGAATGCCAAAACGGTAGTGATTCAGAACCTGCCCCAGGGTTCCGAACCGGCCGTCGTGCATGTAGTTGGCCGAAGCGAACACATTTCGAAGCGTCGGCGTCCTGAACTTGAGCGAATCGTCGCGGTTTCCCGTAATTCTCATTCTTCCAAAATCCGAAAGGCGCGGATCCAAAGGCAGCCCAATGTTGTGAAAACGGTCGTCGGTAAACAGTGGTTCCGGATGACAGGTGGCGCATTTGGTCTGAAAGAGCAAATACCCGCGCTGCTCTTCCGGGGTGAAAGAAGTTTCTCCGCGGCGGTACCGGTCGTATTTGGAGTTCGCGGAGGTAAGCGAGCCGGTGAACTGCGCCAGCGCTTTCATCACAAATTCCGGGCGGATAAATGCGGAGCCGAAGACTTCCCGGAAGCGTCGCCGGTAATCCGCATCCCCGTTGATCCGGTTAATTACGAAGTTGAAATTCCCACCCATTTTTATCGGGTCGTTCAGCGGATGAGCGGCTTCCGCTTCAAAAGAACCGAATTGACCGTCCCAGTGAAAAAACCGGTACCAGGCCAGATTGAACAGCACCGGCGCGTTCCGGAGCGTATGAGTGTCTTCAATTCCGTGGCTGAGATCATGATCGTAAGTTCCAAAAGCAGCGACTTGCTGATGACAGGAACCGCAGTCATGATAGCCGTCGGTAGAAAGACGGTTATCGTAAAACAATTTTCTTCCGAGCTCAAAGCCTTCTTTGGTCAGCGGGTTGTCCTGAAAACGATACGCGGGTACGGGAAAACCTGTGGGGACTTCCTGCTGCAGCGCCTGGAGACGCGAGAGATCGGGATACCTGCGGCAGGATCCCAGCAGGTGTGCAAAGGTCACGACGCTGGTTCCAAGGAGAAATAACGCGACCAGGGGTTTTCGGACAGGGTGCATGGTTTTCAAATTTACAGATCGCCGGGCCGGAACTTCTGGCGGCCCGCCTTGATATCCGCTTTTCTTTTTTTTGACTGTATCCTGCGCTCCTGAGAAGACTTCGTTGCATGCGTCGCGATCCGCGGCTTCTTTCGACGCAGCGCCTCATCTATCAAACCATGAAGCCGCTCCAGGGCTTCCTGCCGGTTCGCCAGCTGGGTTCTGTGGGTTTGCGATCGCACCTGCAGCCAACCTTCCGAATTGATCCTGTTGCGGAGTTTCTCCAGCAGTAATTGTTTCTGGTTTTCCGAAAGCAAGCGGGATCCGGTGACGTGAAATCCCGCAGTCACCGCGGTTTCCACCTTGTTCACATTCTGACCGCCTTTCCCGCCGCTGCGCGACGTCTGGAATTGTATTTCGTTGGTGAGGTCGATCATGCTGCGATGCGCGGAAGCAAAGTTATATCTTCATTCGCGGCTTCACGCTAAACGAATGAGGGCGGTCATACAAAGAGTTACCAGGGCGAGCGTGCGCATTGGAGGAAAAATCCATTCCTCCATAGAAAACGGGCTGCTTGTATTTGTAGGCATCGAGGATGTGGACGACGATGAAGATCTGGGCTGGCTCAGCGGCAAGATCGTGAATCTGCGCGTTTTCAATGACCCGGCCGGCGTCATGAATCGTTCAGTAAAAGATATTGGAGGGGGTATTCTTGTGGTCAGCCAATTCACGTTGCACGCATCTACAAAAAAGGGAAATCGCCCATCGTACATTCGCGCCAGCAAGCCGGCGATCGCAATCCCACGCTACGAACAATTATTGCGCAGGCTGGAGGCCGACCTTGGAAAGCCGGTAGCGTCCGGCATATTTGGAGCCGATATGAAAGTGGAGTTGCTGAATGACGGTCCGGTCACGATCTTGATTGACACCAGACAAAAAGAATAATAGTCAGCGCAAAACCCCGATCTTTTCGGTATAAACTTTTCCGTCGGCAAGCTGGAGCATTACGAAGAAATATTTTTCGCCGCGGGGAGGGGTAAGCTGGTAATTTGTGAGGTTGATGTTTTTTTGTTCCAGGATCCGGTGTCCGCTGCCGCTCCATACCATAAGGTTGCGAATCGGTTTGTCAGTCCTGATGAAAATTTTTTGTCCGCTGGCACTGACGCGGTAGGGTTTGTGATTGGGCTGTGTTTGTGCCGCTGCGGGTGTGAGCACCAGCAAAACCGCCAGCATGGCTGCAACGAATTTCAGATTCATCAAACAGCTTTCGTTTTTCAGTGTACGATTTGGCAAGGAAGAACGCAGGGCTTTCGCGCTAAATTGCAGCGCCGGTATAAAAATTTTGTTATGACCATTCTCCAGGCACAAAAGAAAGTGGACCATTGGATCCGCAACGTTGGGGTGCGCTATTTCAGCGAGCTCACGAATATGGCGATTCTTACCGAGGAGGTTGGTGAGCTGGCGAGGCACATTTCCCGCAAATTCGGCGACCAGTCCTATCGCGGAAAAGCTCCCCGGGCAACGGCCATTGCAGATGAAATGGCGGACGTGCTGTGGGTACTAATTTGCCTGGCCAATCAAACGGGCGTCGACCTCACGAAGGCTTTGGAAAAAAATCTGGAAAAGAAAACCCGGCGCGACCGGAACCGGCACCGCAGGAACCCGCGGCTGCAGGCGTGACGGGGGGAGGCAGGAGACGGGAGTTCGGAGTCGGGAGTTCGGAGTGCCGGCGTTCGCGGCCGGCATCCCGACAATTCGCTTGCGTATTCGTCGGGATCGGGAGTTTACGATCGGCAGATCATCACTCATCCCCATCACTCATCCCCATCACACATCTCCATCACACATCCCCATCACACATCCCCATAACACATCCCCCACCACTCATTACTCATCACTCATTACTCATTTACTCATCCTCCCTCGCCGGCAACGCGTTTTGGCACTATGTATGTTTATTCCTGATCATGCCTTTCAGATCCGGCTGGAAAATATTGAAGCGGACGCTGGCGGAGGCTTTCCAGAATAACATTTTCAAGTTAAGCGGAGCGCTCGCTTTTTTTACCGTATTCTCCCTGCCCGGCCTGCTGATTATCATCATTTGGATCAGCGACATTTTTTACGGCAGGGAAGCTGTTGAAAAAGCGATTTTCCAGCAGATTGAATCCTTCGTAGGTCCGAGCACCGCTGCCAGCATCCAGGACACGCTTCACAATCTTTCGAAAATCGACGACAACAATTTTACCACCGCCGTGGGACTGGTGACGCTGATTTTCGGCGCCACCAGCGTTTTTGCCGAGATACAGGATTCCATCAACCGCATCTGGAAACTGAAAGCAAAACCCCGCCGTGGCCTTGGGATCCTGAAGATCATCATCAACAGGCTGCTTTCGTTCTCGATGATCATTACACTTGGCTTCCTGATGCTCGTCTCGCTCATCATTCACGGCGCCATGGCGTTGCTGCTGGACCACCTGATGGCGCGCTACCCCGACCTTACGGTAATGCTGGTCTATGTTCTCAACCTCATCCTTTCTTTTTTCGTCACCGCATTCATTTTTGCAGCAATCTTCAAGGTGCTTCCCGACGCCCGGGTGCAATGGAAGCACGTACGTGCCGGGGCGGTCACTACGGCACTGCTTTTCATGGCGGGAAAGTTCCTGATCAGTTATTATCTCGGGCACAGCCGCATCACCACGGCCTACAGCACCGCCGGCTCCCTCATCATTGTGCTCCTCTGGGTGTATTATTCTGCGATCATTCTGTATCTCGGCGCCGTGTTCACTCACGTGTATGCACTCCATACCGGAACTCGCATTTACCCGAACAACTATGCCGTGTGGGTCCAGCAGATCGAGGTGGAATCTGAGCAATCCATCCAGCAGCAGCCCGAAGAAAAAACCGTGATCGAGACGAAGCCCGATACACGCGTGAAGTGAACGCCGCATCAGTCTTTATCTTTGCCGACTATGATCACCGACAGCGGCAGGTTTCAGGCGATTATTTCCCATTGCAAGGAGTACGGGTTCGTGTTTCCATCGAGCGAGATCTACGAGGGGCTGCAGGCGGTCTATGATTACGGGCAGTGGGGCGCGGAGCTGAAGAAAAACATCCGGGATCACTGGTGGAACACAATGACCCGGCAGTATGAGAACATTGTGGGCATCGATGCCGCGATCTTCATGCATCCTACGATCTGGAAGGCGTCGGGACATGTAGATCATTTTAACGACCCGATGATTGACAATCGCGACAGCCGCAAACGCTACCGCGTGGATCAGCTGATCGAGGCGCACGCGGAAGAACTTGAGAAGCAGGGTAGGGTGGACGAAGCCAGGGGTATGCTGGAAGAAATGGAGCAGTTGCTTGCGAAAGATGATTTCGCGGCGCTTCGGGAACTGATCGTCAGTCGCAACATCAGGTGTTTCGTCAGCGGCACGGCCAACTGGACGGAGGTGCGGCAATTCAACCTGATGTTCTCCACCGAAATCGGATTCGTTTCGGCACAGCCGGGGGAGGAAGAAAGCGCACAAGACCGGGTCTATCTGCGGCCGGAGACGGCGCAGGGAATTTTTGTGAATTTTCTGAATGTTCAGAAAACCGGGAGGATGAAAATCCCCTTTGGGATTGCGCAGGTGGGCAAAGCTTTCCGCAATGAAATTGTCGCCCGGCAGTTCATATTTCGCATGCGTGAATTCGAGCAGATGGAAATGCAGTTCTTCGTGCGACCCGGTACGCAACAGGAATGGTATGAGTACTGGAAGGCGGAAAGAATGAGCTGGCACGGTTCGCTCGGTATCCCCGCCGCAAAGCTCCGCTTCCACGATCACGCCAAGCTGGCGCATTACGCGGATGCCGCCTGTGATATCGAATTCGAATTCCCGTTTGGTTTCCGCGAAGTGGAAGGGATTCATTCCCGAACGGACTTTGACCTGAAAAATCACCAGGAATTCAGCCGGAAGAAAATGCAATACTTCGACAACGACGTGGACGAAGCGACCGGTAAGGCCTTCGGTAATTACATTCCCTATGTCGTTGAAACTTCTATGGGACTCGACAGGATGTTCCTGCTGATCATGTCGCTCGCTTATGAAGAGCAGGACCTCAGCACTGGCGACAAACAGGACAGCCGCGTTGTGCTAAAAATCCCGCCGGCGCTCGCGCCGGTGAAGCTGGCTGTGTTGCCCCTCGTGAAAAAAGACGGCTTGCCCGAGATCGCGCGGCAGATCATGAACGACTGCAAATCGCAGTTCCGCTGTTTCTACGAAGAAAAGGATACCATTGGCAAACGTTACCGCCGCATGGACGCAATCGGCACTCCGTTTTGCGTCACGGTGGATCAACAGACCAAGCAGGACGAGACCGTCACCATTCGTTTTCGCGACTCCATGGCACAGGAACGTATCCCGGTCCGCGAGGTGAGCCGGGTGGTGATGCAGTCGATCAGCTGACGGCATTCAAGATTTCCCCCGCCGGTATGGCATCAAATTTTCATTTGCTTTCGAAAACGCACAAAATGGCTTCGAAAAAGCAAAGCCCCCGCAGCGGTGGCGGGAACCCGGGTAACCTGACGGGTGAGGGAAGCGGTCAACAAAGTTCAGGGAGAAGGGGACAGCGAATGAGCATTCCCAAAAAAGCCCCTTATCAGCGCTCTTCGGAGCGGCCCAAGAGCGGCACGCGCGGCGGTAATAGGTAGCCCGCAGTCGGGAGTTGGGAGTCGGGAGTCAGGAGTCAGTGGGGAATATGATAGTCCCTGGCGTCCAATTGGCTATTAAAATTTTCGTCGACGCAATTCGTCTTACTATGACTTGTCCGACGGTTTCTCAGGAAAGACTTTCTTTCTGATCCCATTCCAGACGTTGATGTGGCAGCGCAGGATTAGGGTTTTGTGCAAAGAAAATTCAGACTATCGTACCGTTGGTCTGCCGACTACCGGCGACTATCGACTAAAGATTGCCGGTTTAAATCCTCATAGTAAGAACATTCTTCAGTTTCAGTATTCCTTTTCAAAGTACGGAACATCATCCTGTGAGCGTTGCTCTTTCTGCTGCCAGTACGCGAGCGTCACCACTGCGCCCCCGGGGGCTGTCAGCATTCGTCCGAAAATGGCATTGATTGGATTGAAGGTGGTATCAGTCACGCCCACGGTGAAGGTCTCAGGTGTTGCCTCCGGTTCCGGCTGTGGCGTCGTGTCAGGTGCGGCTGCGGGTTTCAGAGCCGGTTTCGGCGGAGGTGTAGGAACGATGACGACCTCGTATTGATTGAATTCCAGCAAACTTTTCAGAAAGGCTGCCCTTTCGGCCGAAACATTCCGCTCCACGATGCCGCATTTGATGCCATTCAGTTCCTCAAACTCATGATTTTTGTTGATGGCCATTTGGTTTGAATTTTTGGCCGCTTCAGTTGCGCATCACCGATTGCAGGTAATCGTAGATCCAGGTGAAGAATCCAAGCAATACGACGGCAGCGGCGCAGATTACCAGTCCAAAGGTAACAATAGGCAAACTCCGCACCGGGGGGAGGGGAAACTCATTTCGCTCCATGAACATCGATCGCACCACCCGCAGGTAATAATAAAGGGAGATTACCATGTTCAGGGCAGCAATCGCGATAAACCAATACGTGCCCTTGCCGGCACCGGCCGAAAGGAGGAACAGCTTTCCGAAAAATCCTGCGGTAGGCGGAATACCTGCCAGGGAAAACAGCGCAATTGCCAGCACCCAGCAGAGAAACGGGTTGGTGCGGTAAAGTCCGCGGTAATCCCGGATTTCTTCCTTGCCGGAATAAAACGAAATCACGCCGACTACTCCGAAGGCAGCGAGGTTGGAAAAAATGTAAATCAGGATGAAATAGATCACCGAAACCGATGCTTCATGGCTCTGCCCGGACATGCCTACCAGGATGAATCCCACCTGTGCGATCGAAGAGAACGCGAGAAAACGTTTCATGTTCTGCTGGCGCAGCGCGAAGAGATTCCCGATTACCATGGTGGCGATGGCGACTACAATCAGGAGGTAATACCAGAGTTCCTGCAGCGGGGCAAAAGCACGGTAAAGGGCGCTGAGAAATACAAAGGCGACCCCTCCCTTTGAAATCACGGAGAGAAACGAGGTTGCCGGAACCGGTGCGCCGTGGTAAACGTCGGCGGTCCAGAGATGAAAAGGCACTACCGAAAGCTTGAAGGCGAAAGCTGTGAAGAGGAAGACAAAGGCCATTAGCTGCAGCGGGCTTTCATCGAGCCTCGCCGGAATCTCTGCAAAACGGATGGTGCCGGTTGCCCCGTAAAGCAGCGAAATGCCGAAAAGCAACACGCCTGATGAAAAGGCGGAAGAAAGAATCATCTTGATCGCGGCTTCGGACGAGATACGTTTTTCCAGGTCGAAGTTTGCCATCGCTGCCAGCGGAATGGTGGAAAGCTCCAACGCAAGAAAGAACAGCAGCAGGTCCCCGCTGGAGATGAGAAAGAACAGTCCCATCAGTGAAGCGATCATCAGCATCAGGAATTCCGGCATGTGCCGGCTGCCTTTCAGCCAGTCGGCAAAGAGAAGGCTGATCAGGTAAACGCCCAGGTTGAGAAGGTTTTTCTGAGTCACGATTGCCGGGTCGGTCAGATACATCCCGTCGAACAGCGCACCGCTTTTGTTCAGAAAGAATCCGAAAAGAAAATTCAGCAGCAGTAATACCTGTGTGATGCTGAGCAAGCTGCGGTTGGTCATCCGTCCCCCCAGCCGTATGAACAGCAAGACGAAGAGAATGACGGTCAGCGCGAGCTCAAATTTCATTAAGGTGAAAAACTCGGTCATCTGTCCTATTTATTCATCAATCTGTTTGTGATCGCTTCAGCTGCCGGCCGCACGAGTTCGTTCAGCCAGTACGGAGCAAGGCCCATGGCTATAATCCCGGCGAGCAGCAGCCATGTGGCGAGCCGCTCATTCCATCGCGGACTCCCCCATGCGACGAGCGCAATTCCCGACGGCGGATAATTCTTCAGCGGTCCCATGGCTACCTGCCCTACCGCCCGCAGGATATACACGGCGGTAACTACAATCGACATGGCAGCGATGATTGTCGCGGTGCGGAAAAAGATTCCCTCCCGTTCCCAGGACCCCACAAACACGGTCATTTCTGCAACGAAACCGCTGAGACCCGGCAAGCCAAGCGAGCAAAGCCCGACGATGAAGAGCGCGGTGCTGATGAAAGGCATCGGTCTCATCAGGCCGCCCATGTCGGCAATCACTCTTGTGTGCGTCCGATCGTAGATCATTCCGATCACCGCGAAGAACAGGGCGGTCATCAGGCCGTGGCTTACCATCTGCAACACTGCGCCGGTGATTGCGGTGGTGGTGAGCATGCCGATACCCAGCAACACGAAACCGCAATGGCTGATAGACGAGTACGCGTTGAGGTACTTCAGGTCTTTCTGCATCATCGTCGCGAACGCACCGTAGAGTATCGCGATGCAGGAGAGCACGATGATGATGCCCGAATATTCCTGCGCCGCATCGGGCATCAGGTAAGTTGCCACTCTCAGGCAGCCGTATCCGCCCAGCTTCATGGAGATTCCGGCGAGAAACATGGATCCGGCGGTGGGAGCCGAAGAGTGACCGTCCGGGACCCAGGTATGGAATGGAAACAGCGCCGTGAACACTCCAAATCCCACGAACAGTAACGGAAAGATCAACCGTTGCGCATCTTCGGGGATCGGAGCCCGAGCCAGCCCGAGCAGGTCAAAGCTGCGGCCACCGGCAAAATAAAGTATCAGCAATCCCACGAGCACCAGCGCTGACCCGGCCATCAGCATCAGCGCAAGCTTGTTCGCGCTGTACTCCTTCCGGCCGCTTCCCCAGATCCCGATCAGCAGGTACTTCGGGATCACGGCTACCTCGAGGAAAAAGAAAAGCACGAACAGGTCCAGTGAGATGAAAAATCCATAGGCCCCGAGCGCAAGAAGGATGAGCAAGAAATAAAATTCCCTCGTCATCTTTTCCACTTCCCACGACACGAGTACACCCGCGAGCACCACGAAGGCTGTAAGCAGAATCATGGCCACGGAAATGCCATCCACTCCAAGATGAAAAAAGATGCGGATACCGGGAAACATGGGAAAGTTTTGCTGAAAGAGCATTTCTTCCATATTTCCCCCTGCGCGCTCCTGCCGGTATGCAACGAGCAGCAAAAAAGCAAGTGCGAGCTGAACCACCGATCCGGCCAGGGAAATCCAGCGCACCTGCAAGCGGTTGCGCGCGAGCAGTACCAGAAGGCCTGTGAGGAGGGGTGTGCCGATCAGAAATAACAGATTCATTCGATCCTATTTCCAGACATAAATGAACAATACCACGAGCCCGATTGCCCCCGCAAGGAACCAGAGCGCATACTGCTGCAGCCTTCCGGATTGCAGGGTTTTTATCTTTTCGGACAGCAAAGCCGTACTGTTTCCGGTCAGGTTCACGAGGCCATCCACCACGTATTTGTCGAACCAGGCTGTCGGGCGCCCGATCAGCCCGAATACAATCTTCCTGGTTAAGAACAGCCAGATCTCGTCAATGTAAAATTTGTTTCGCGCGAGCCGGTACAATCCCTTTACCGCGAAAGCCGCACGTGCGGCACGGTCGTTTTCCCGGAGGAAAAACCATGCTGCAAGAGAAATTCCCCCAAGTGCCGCCATCACCGGCAGTATTGCGGAACTGAGCTGAAGGTGAAGGTCAACGGGCTTACCGTCGGAGCTGACGAATTCCCCAAATGGAATGAAGCCCGCGGTGGCGGCGGCAGTCGCAAGAATGACCAGCGGCAACAGCATCGCCACGCTTCCTTCGCGGCCGTGTGTTTTCCCGGGATGCGTTGGGCGGTTCCAGAACACCGAAAAATAAAGGCGGAACATGTAGAACGCGGTAAGTCCCGATGTAACGAGCGCGGTCCAGTAGATGGCCCGGTTGTTCTGATGTGCCGCTTCGAGTATTTGTTCTTTGCTGAAAAAACCTGCAAAGGGCGGAATCCCTGCGATCGCCAGGCAACCTATGAGAAATGCGACGTGCGTAAGCGGCAACTGTCTTCGCAACCCTCCCATGTCGCGCATTTCGTTGCTGTGCACGTAGTGGATCACGACCCCAGCCCCCAAAAACAGCAGGGCCTTGAATAAGGCGTGAGTGAAAAGATGAAACTGTGATGCGGTATATCCCGACTCGCCGTAGCCCGACACTCCCAGTGCGAACATCATAAACCCTATCTGCGACATTGTGGAATACGCAAGAACGCGCTTGATATCCGTTTGCGCGCAGGCGATCACAGCTGCCAGCAGCGCGGAAACCGCTCCCACCACGGCCACCACATCCAGCGCGAGCCCGGCAGATAGAGCGTACACCGGAAAAAGTCTTGCCACGAGAAACACCCCGGCAACCACCATTGTCGCCGCATGGATGAGCGCCGAGACCGGAGTCGGACCTTCCATGGCGTCCGGCAACCATATGTGAAGCGGGAACATTGCGCTTTTTCCGGCGCCGCCCATGAACACAAGCAGCATGCCCCAGGTGAGCGCCGATACTCCGAGAAAGCTGCTGCTCACTGCCGCCTTCAACTCATCCGAGCCGGGATCCGTGAGCCGCTGGATCAATGTTGGGAAGTCGAGGCTGTTGGAGAAATAGGAGAGCACCAGTATGCCAACCAGAAATCCCAGGTCGGCAAAGCGCGTCACGATAAAAGCTTTCTTGCTTGCAGCCACGGCCGAAGGCCGGTCGTAGTGGTAACCGATTAACAGAAAGGAAGAAAGCCCGACGAGCTCCCAGAAAATGTAGAGCTGGAAGATATTCGACGATATTACCAATCCCAGCATGGAAAAGGTGAAGAGCGAAAGAAATGCAAAATAAGTGGGGAATCTTTCTTCACCTTTCATGTACGAAAGGCTATAAATATGCACCATCAGCGAGACGAAGGTGACCACCACCAGCATCATTACCGCCACCGGGTCCAGCATGATGCCCATGTCGATCGATAATCCTTCACCAAACTGAAGCCAGGTTAGCTTCAGGGGCACGAGGGACTCATAGCCTGCATCACCGCTGCCTTCGTGAAAAAAATAGCGGTATGCGGTGAAGCAGGCGATGATCGTAGCTCCAAAGAGGAGCGTAGTGGCAAGGATCCCCGAATATTTCCTGAAAACCTGCCGGCCGAAGCATCCGAGCAACACGAATCCGAGCAGGGGGAGCAGTGGAATGAGCGCGATGGTGAAGGCAGATGGCATGATCAGTGCTTGAGTTCTTCCGCCGCTTCCACGTCAATGGAACGGTGCGTGTGGTACAAATTAATGATGATGGCTATCGCCACCGCGGCCTCGGCGGCAGCGATGGCAATAATGAATATGGTAAAGAACAATCCGTCGAGCCTTCCCGGCCATACATATTTGTTGAACGCCACGAAATTCAGGTTCACACTGTTCAGGATCAGCTCCACGCTCATCAGCAGGCTGATCAGGTTCCGCCGGTTGAAAAATCCATATACTCCAATGAAGAAAAGGGCGGTGCTCAAAAAGAGAAGGTGATATAATCCTGGAGTCATCATAATTTTTCCGCTGTATCCGGGCCAGCCTGCATGTCCCTTTTTTCGCTTTCACCCGCGGGGCTGCGCATTGCAATTACGATGCAGCCGATCATAGCCGCCAGCAGCAGGATGCTGATCACTTCGAAGGGCAACGCGTAGCCTGCTTCCCCCGTGCTCAACATTTGATTTCCGATGGTGCGCACGGTCACCGGCGCCCCCTGCTCCTCCGGTATCCTGAAGCGGTGCCGCCCGATTTCCACGAGTATTAGACCCAGGGCGGCAGCGGAGACGATTGCGGCCAGCAGGCTGCGTCCCGTTCGCTGCCGCGGCATTTTTTCGCCGGCGGCCTGGGTGAGGAAAATTGAAAATATGATCAGTACCACAATACCCCCCACGTACACCACGATCTGCACGGCGCCGACAAACTGGTAGTCGAGCCAGAAATAGATCCCTGCCACGCCAATCAGTGAAAAAAGAAGGTAGATGGCCGCGCGGAAGATTCGACGCGTGGTTACTGAAAGCACGGCGCTCACCAGCGTCATTACCGCGAGCAGATAGAATATGATGGTGGCTCCCGTCATTCGTGGTTTTGGTGTTGTTCGTTCGGTCTCACGTTCCGGTCATTCCACACCGTCCATGATTTTCGACCCCGGCTTGTTCAATATCTTGATCAGCTCACTCCGGTCGAACACACTGTGCTCAAAAGTCTGCGCCATCTTGATTGCGTCAGAAGGGCAGGCTTCGATACAGAGATTGCACATCGTGCAGAGTTCCAGGTGATAAACGAGCTTATCGATCGCCTTTTTCCTGCGACCATCGGGCTGGATCTCAAACTTCGTGATCACCTTGATGGTCCCGTTGGGACAGGCAATCTCGCAGGCCTGGCAACCGGTGCAGCGGTGCTCGTTGCTGTCGTTGTGCGGCATCACTACTTCGCCTTTGAACCGCTCCGGCAGCTGCAGCGTTTCCCGGTTATCCGGATACTGCTGGGTGATGATCTCCCGGTGATGGGTGAAATAGTACAGGGTCCGCTTCATTCCCTTCGAAAGCGAGTACACGCCCCGAAACACGTCTTTCATGTAATTCACCAGGAACATTGATTCGTTTGTTTTTTCAAAATAATCATTCAAAAATGCCAGCCCATGATCGCCATAAGGGTTACCAGCAGCAGGTTGACCATGCTGATGGGCAAAAGGTATTTCCACTCCAGGTTGAGCAGCTGGTCGATGCGCAGCCTGGGAAAGGTCCACCGGAACCACATGATGACGAAAATGAGGAAAAAAGTTTTCCCAAAGAACCAGACACTGGACGGAATGTAATCCATGATCCGGTTGAAATCCGACCAGTTACCGATGTGGAGCGGCATCCATCCCCCCAGAAAGAGCGTGGCCCCGATGGCGCAAACGATGAACACATTCACGTATTCTGCAAGGAAGAACAGCGCGAATTTCATCCCGGAATATTCGGTGTGAAAGCCAGCGGTAAGTTCTGATTCGGCTTCGGCCAAATCGAAAGGCGCCCGGTTGGTTTCCGCCGTCACGGCTACGATAAAGATCACAAACGCGATCAGAGCCGGAATATGTCCTTTGAAAATCCACCACCCGTCGGCCTGCGAATAAATGATATCATTCACGCTCAGGCTGCCTGCCAGGACCACAATGGCGAGTATGGACAAACCTGCGGAGAGCTCATAGCTGACAATCTGTGCGCCGCTTCGCATTGCGCCCAGCAGGGAATATTTATTGTTGCTCGCCCATCCGGCCATCAGGATGCTGATCACCATCACCGAGGATACCGCTGCAACGTAGAGCACCCCGATGTTGAGATCCCAGAGCTGGAAATCGCGGGCAAAGGCAATGGGTGCCATCAGCAGCATCGCCACGATCATCGCGACGATGGGAGCCAGATTAAACAGCAATTTGTCTGCGCCCGACGGTGTCAGCCCTTCCTTCACCATCAGCTTCAGTGTATCCGCGAATGTTTGCAGCATTCCTTTTGGTCCCACGCGGTTCGGTCCGATACGGATCTGCATCCAGGCGGAAACCTTTCGTTCCATGAGCACCAGCACCAGTCCCAGCATCGCGAAGAGCCCGATCACACAGGCTCCAACGATTGCCATTTCAATAGCGGTTGCCAGGCCCGGACTGAAGGTCTGGTTCAGCCAGGAATGAATGGACTCAGTAATTTTTGAAAGGCTCCACATGTGCTTTCATTTCTTGCGATTACCGGTCAATGTCGGGAATTACCAGATCGAGCGTTCCCATCGCTGCGATCAGGTCGCCGATCTTTCCTCCGCGCACCATTCGGTCCAGCGCCGAGAGATTCGAAAAACCGGGCGAACGGAACTTGATGCGGTAAGGAGTTGTGCCACCCTCACTCACGATGTACACACCCAGCTCCCCGCGCGCGGTCTCCACTCTTGAATAGAATTCTCCCTTCGGAAGCTTCAGCACGGCCTTGGTTTTAGCCTGGAAATCTCCCGCCGGTATGTTATCGATCAGCTGCTCGATGATGTGCACCGACTGGTGCATTTCCTTCACGCGTACCAGGTACCTCGCAAACGCGTCGCCGCCGGTTTCCAGCACCTCGTCAAACTGCAGTTGGTTGTAAATCTCGTAAGGGTGAAGCTTTCGGATATCGCAACTTACCCCGCTTCCCCGCGCCACCGGTCCCGTGCAGCCGTAGGAAATCGCGTCTTCGGGAGAAAGATATCCCACGCCTTTCATGCGGCTTTGAAAAATTACGTTGCCCGTCACGAGCTCGTCGTATTCGTGGATCTTTTTACGGTATTGTGCGATAAAATCCTTGACCCGCTTCTGGAAATTCAGGTGAATGTCGGCCATCACCCCGCCCGGCACCATATAGTTCATCGTAAGCCGCGCGCCACAGGTCTCTTCCATGATGTCGTTGATCGTTTCCCTTTCACGAAAGGCATGGAAGAAGGGAGTGAATGCCCCGAGATCCATGGCCATTGCTCCCCACCAGAGCTCGTGCGAGGCGATACGCGTCAGCTCGTCCATCAGCACGCGGATCACTTTCGCGCGTTCGGGAACTTCCACCTGCAACCCCTGCTCCACGCAAAGCGCACAGGCGTGGTTGTTGATGTGCGCCGAGAGGTAATCCATCCGGCTTGTCACGTAAATAAACTGCCGGTAGGAAAGGCTTTCGCACATTTTTTCGATAGACCGGTGGATGTAGCCGAGGTGCGGTTCCACTTTTACGATCGTCTCGCCGCTCAAAGTGATCACCAGGTGAAGCACGCCGTGTGTGGCGGGATGCTGGGGGCCTACGTTGATGACGAGGTACCCCTGCCCCGAACCGGCAATGCTTTCCTGTATGACCTCGGTTTCTCGGTAGACATTCATCGTTTACAATCTTATCATGTTGACCGGATCTTCGAAATCTTTTCGCAGCGGATATTTACCCTCCCAGCCATCGGGGAGGATCAGCAGCCGCAGATCCGGGTGCCCATTGAATCGTACTCCGAACATTTCATAAACTTCCCGCTCGTGAAACTCAGCCGTTTTCCAGATCGAACTCACGCTTTCGATTTCGGGGTGCTCCCGATCCAGCTTCGATTTCACCACCAATGCCTGGCGGTGACGCGTAGAGCTGAGGTGGTAAACCATCGTGAGATGTGTTTTCCAGTCCACACAGGTTAGGCAAAACAGGTAATCGAACTGTTCGTCCGGATGTTCGCGAAGCGCGCGCGCAAATGAAAGCCAGGCCGGAGGATCCACGTGCACCGTGACCCATCCCGGTCCGGGAACGGCAGGATCTTCCACCGTTGCTTCGGCCAATAGCTCTGTCACGAGTTGTTTCAGCTCCTCATTCGTCATTTCGTTTCCTGGCCCGATCGGATCTGCTCCCGCGTCAGGCCGGCGCGTATTTTTTGCTGAAGGGTTATGAGCGCGTGCAACAACGCTTCCGGCCGCGGCGGGCAGCCAGCCACGTACACATCCACCGGGATCACATGATCCGCCCCCTTTACTACAGAATAGGTATTATAGAAAAAAGGGCCCCCGCTGATTGCGCAGGCCCCCATGGCAATCACATATTTTGGATCGGCCATCTGGTCATAAAGCCTTTTCAGCACCGGCGCCATTTTGTTGACGATGGTGCCCGCAATAATGATCACGTCTGCCTGGCGGGGCGTGGCCCGTGCCACTTCAAACCCAAAGCGCGAAAAATCGTATTTCGCGGAGGCGGTGGACATCATCTCAATTCCGCAACAGCTGGTAGCGAAGGTGAGCGGCCACAGCGAATTCGACCGTGCCCAGTTGATGATATCATCCAGTTTGCTGAGCACGACCCCGCCACCAGGAGTTTCGTGAATTTCTCCGGGGAACTTCTCTTTGCCGGCTTCCGGCCCCATTTCAGCTGTCGGCGAATGTGCCATGAGTAAACCGTTCGGTTTGCAATACGTATGAGTTGGCGGCTTTCGTCACATCCATTTGAGAGCGCCTTTTTTGTGGGCGTACAAAAAGCCCATGAACAGCACAAAAAAGAAAATGACGATTTCGATAAGCGCGATCCAGCCCAGATTCTTCGCCACCACAGCCCAGGGGTAGAGGAATACCAGCTCCACGTCGAATATCAGGAAAATCAGGGCGAAGAGGTAGTAGCCCACGTTCAGCTGAATCCAGGTGTTGCCTTTAGTAGGAATGCCGCATTCATACGGCTCCCCTTTTTGCGGGTTCTTTGTGCCTTTTGTAAAAACCCTTGCGATCAATATGGCGATGCTGGAAAATACCAGTGCGGCGATGATCAGGACTATTAACGAAGCGGCACCCATAGTGTACTGCGTGATCAATAATTATCGTCCCAATTTAGCGAAAAATCGCAAGGCGGGGAGCCGACAAAATGTGAATTGTCCGAGAAAAGGATTACATGGGACACACTGCGTTGGGGTCAACCGTAGAGTTCTTCACGAATGAGCTTTTTATCGTATCCCATTGCGCGGATGCGCGTCTTCGCCTCGTCAATCATCGGCTTCCAGCCACAGAGAAGGAACTCTGCCTCCCGGCGCTCGCGGCAGAGCGATTCGTAGAGGGGATGAACGTAGCCCGTCGGGCCTTCCCATTCTTCGCGCGACAGGGTCACGATATAATGGTATCCCGCTATCTCTTTTTCCATCGCTTTCAATTCTTCGTAGTAAAGAATATCCGCCCGGGTGCGCGTGCCGAAGATGAGATAGATTTCGCGGTGGGGGATCATCCTGTTGCGAATATGATGCAGCATGCTTCGGAACGGCGCCACGCCCGTGCCGGTACAAATAAGGAAAAGGTCGCGCTCAATCGGTTCGCGCAGTGTAAACACTCCCTGGGGTCCGCGAAAGGTGAGCTCGCTGCCCACCTGCACCTCGTTGAACAGGTAAGGAGTTCCCAGCCCCTGCCTGTCGAGCACAATGATGAGCTCAAAACAATTGGTGCCGTCGGGCCATGAAGCAATGGAATAGCTCCTCCACCGCCGTGTGGGCTTTTCATGAATAGGCAGGTCAAAGGTGACAAACTGCCCGGGAATGAAATCGAACACATCCAGCTCCGGGACTTCGATCCAGAAGCGTCGCGTATCGGTGGTTTCGTTCTCGATCCGTGTGACAATGCCTTTTCTCCAGGGTTGTAATGCCATTCGTCGGTTAAACTGCAAAATTACCGACGCTGGGTGTCGCGCAGGTTGTGAATACGGGAAATTGTGCAGCGATATCGCTTACTGTGCCGCTACCGGGGGAAGAACTTTGAACTTCCGGACGGGCAGGAAATATTTTTTCCCCTTGTAGAAGTAGCTGACCACAAGCTCATTTCTGCGTGTCATGTCGCGAAACCAGGCCGCCCTAACGGTAATTGGTGACTGCGAAAGAGGCTGGATTGAAATTACCCGCCTCCTGGTGGCAGGAACCAAAACGGTCTTTACGGGCTGTGCGGGAATATCGTTGTTCGTGATCACCACGGGCGTGGATTCGACCACATGTGTTTGCACGCGATGGCCCTGCCCGCGGATCCAGATGCCGTCAAATTTCAGCGCGTAGTTGTCCGGAAAAGCAGCGTAGATAAAATAATTAATCCGCTCTTTCCTGGAGTCGAGGGGTTTTCCCGATTCATCTACGGGGATCATGCCAGGGGTGGTAGCCTGTGAATACGCGTATATCGTCACGGGCGGTTGCGCCGCCGCGGTGAAAGCTGCAATGCAGACCCACAGGCTAAAAAGAATGAGCGTTTTTTTCATCTTGTGTCTGGCAGAATTCCCAACCGTGAAAAGAGATCGGGATTTCTGTTTAATTTTATAGACGCAGGCCCACCCGGCAAGTCATAAAAAAGATTGCCAAAAAACCACCGAGCCCTTTCAAACTTACGTTAAAATAGAAACCTTCTTTGAGCAAGAAAAACTTTACCATGCCCTGTTTCAAAGGATCGTCGATTTGTTTACTCGCTTTGTGCTGGCTGAGCTGCAAACATTCCGACCACAATTCATCGGCGGATCAACCTCAGTCCCACGGCCTCGACCGTGCCATGCGCCAGGAGTTTTTAATGACCCGCGACCCGGCGCTGAACTACGTACCGACTGAAAGAATGCAGGCGGCCAGGGATTATATGGAAGCCCTGATGCGCACCGAACAGGTTCAGTCGCTTACGTGGACCGAACGCGGGCCGAACAATGTGGGAGGACGCACGCGCGCGATCCTCGTGGATCGAAGGGATGCTTCTGGCAATACGGTGCTGGCCGCTTCCGTCAGCGGCGGATTGTTTCGTACCACGAATTTTACGAACCCCACGCCCACCTGGACCATCATCAACGATTTTCTTCCCAACCTTGCCATCAGCTCGCTGGTTCAGGACAATGCGAATCCAAACATCATGTATGCCGGAACCGGGGAGGGCTGGTTCAATATCGACGCGGTACGTGGACGCGGCATCTATAAAAGCCTCGATGGAGGACTTACGTGGACGGTGCTCCCCTCCACCATCGTGACGGCGCCTGCGGATTCAACGTATGAATTTGTGCAGGACCTCGCCATCGACAATAATGGAGCGCTTTATGCATCGCTGCGCAACCAGAGTGGAAATGCACGGGGAGTAAAGCGTTCTGTTGACGGCGGCAATACCTGGACACAGGTGTTGGGATTGCCGTTACCCGGCTTTTCCACTGGTCGGGCATCCGACCTCGAAGTGGCAAGCAACGGAGATGTATACGCCTGCCTGGGGATTTTCGGAAGAGGATCTATCTGGAAATCTTCATTCGCCACGCACGGCGCAAATACCGGCGGGCTGGGCACCTGGGTGGAGGTAACTCCTCCCTGGCAAATGACTCGTTTCCGCATCGAGCTGGCCGTGGCGCCATCAAATCCACTACGATTGTACGCGGTCGGGCAGGACAGTGCGAGTGACCAGGTGATCGGCGTGTGGCGATCCTTCAACGGCGGCACGAGCTGGGATTCCGTTGGCGCACCGGCTGCGTTCAACAATGGCGTGAATTCGCAAACCTGGTTCAACCTGATCATGGCGGTTGATCCAGCGAACCCGGATGTGGTGCTTGCCGGCGGGCTGGATATCGCGAAATCCACGAATGCGGGCGCAAACTGGACGACGATTTCAGCAGGCACCGTGCACGTGGACCAACATGTGTTGTTGTATGTGAGTTCCACCCGGCTTGTCAATGGGAATGACGGGGGAGTATATTATTCCGACAACATCAACCAGGCAGCGCCGATATTCAGCAATAAGAACAACGGCTACAACATCACGCAGTACTATGCCTGCGATCATCACCCTTTGAATGCAAATTATTTTCTTGCGGGCTCACAGGACAACGGCACGCACCGGTTTACCTCGCCGGGGATGAACAGCGCGACGACCGCTACGGGTGGCGATGGCGGCTTCTGTCACATTCGCCAGACCGATGGTTTATTGCAGATCACCGCAACCACTGGAAATAATTACTTCCGTTCCACGAACGGCGGTGCAAGCTTCGCGTCGCTCGGAGGTGGGATCAACAACAACCGTGGACAGTTCATCAACCCTACCGACTTTGACGACAATACAGCTACTTTGTATTGCGGCGACGATCCGGGGCAATATTATGTGATTAGCGGGCTCGCCGGAACTCCTTCCAGCCTCATTGCTTCCGTGCCCACCATCGGTACGCGCGAGGTGACTGCAGTACGCGTAGATCCCTTTTCCGCCAATACGATCTGGATCGGGGCCTCGCTGAACGGTACCCCGATGGTGCTGAAGCTGACGGCGGCAAATACGACGTCGCCGACAGTGGCAGCCAGCTCGCCGATTCCGGTGCCGTCGGGTGCAAACATTTCCAGCATTGATATAAACCCTGCAAATGGGAATCATGTCGTGGTCACGTTTTCCAACTTCGGCGTGATAAGCGTGTGGGAGAGCACGAACGGAGGACTCAGCTATAGCAACATTGAGGGTAATTTGCCCGACATCCCGGTCAGGTGGGGATTGTTCGCTCCTGCAAACGCGCAGCTGAGTGGTGCGGGCGGCGGAAACGGCGGCATTCTGCTGGGAACAGACCTGGGAGTCTGGACCACATCGGTGATCAACGGCAGCGCCACCACGTGGGCTCCCAACAACACAGGACTCGCTAACGTGCGCGTGGATATGTTGCGCTGGCGTCCGTCCGATAATACTGTAACCGCAGCGACGCACGGACGCGGCCTGTTCACAACGGTTCTTCCGACCGTGGCGACCGGTTTGCCGAATACCAGCAATACGCGCGACTTCATACGCAACAGCTTCATGGAAAGGGACAACCTGCATATCCAGGTTGGAAACCTGCAGACGAGAACGATCACCGTGGACCTGCTTGACATGAGCGGGCGGCTCGTGCGCTCGGTGAACCTGCGCTACCAGAATACAAGCGTTAATCTTTCCAACCTGCAGCGAGGCACTTATGTGCTGCGGATCCTGGGCAACAACCGGGAGCGGTATGTCCGGCACATTGCACTGCTCCGCTGATAAAAGCTCGCGGCGAAACGCCGTATCTTTGCCGCGTTCATGGGCGTAAAGGATCTGCTGCTGAAGTATCAGAACACCCCCCGTCTGTTTCAGCTGACGGACAGGCTATCTTTTTCCCAACCTGAACGGATTTTTCTGCGCGGACTTCGCGGCAGCGCTTCGCAATTCGTGGCTGCGGCCGCCTTTCAGCATCCCGCTCTGTCGCAAATGAATCATCTGGTCGTGATGAACGACAGCGAAGAAGCCGCCTATTTTCACAATACGGTAGAGAATCTTACGGAAGCGCTTGACCTCTTCTATTTTCCGTCCTCGTTCAAGAACAGGAAAAATTACCAGCTGCTGAATTCTTCGCACGTGATGCTCCGCACGGAAGCGCTTACGCGCATTGCGGGCGGGGGCAACAAGAAGGTGCTGGTTACGTCGCCGGAAGCTTTGTTTGAAAAACTGCCGCCGGCCGACACCCTTTCCGAAAACATTATTTATATCAAATCAGGCGATCAGCTCGACGTGGGCCGCCTGTTGCTTCGCCTTGCCGACTACCGATTTGAGCGCACCGATTTTGTTTACGAGCCGGGTCAGTTCGCGGTTCGTGGCGGGATTCTCGACATTTATTCCTTCGGGAACGAAAAACCTTACCGCATCGAGCTTTTTGGAAATGATGTGGATTCGATCCGCATCGTGGATCCAGAAACCCAGCTCAGCGAAAGGAAGCTGTTGCAGGTGAGCATCATCCCGAATGTAGACGCGCAGCTGCAGGCGGCCGGAAAGGTCTCGCTTTTCGATTTTCTCCCCGGAAATACCGTTTTGTGGTTCCAGGACTATGAAGTAACCCTCGAGCGTCTTCGTGAGGAATCGGAATCGCTCGAAGCTTTTCTGCGCGTCCAGGGTACGCGAACGCAGGATGAGACCGAAGAAAAATTGCTGCGGCAGGACGCAGCTCCGGAATCGTTCATCAGCACGGTCCACCTGGAAGCTGCGATCGCTGAACGTCACTGCATAGAGTTCGGTTACCAGTCGTACCTCGCCGGCCATGAGATCGAATTTCACACAGCGGAACAGCCCGCATTCAACCGGCAGTTCGAGCTGCTCATCCGCGATCTTGAATCCTGGCGGAAAAAAGGATTTGACCTTTTTCTTTTCGCCGAAAATCCAAGACAGCTGGAAAGGCTGTACAGCATTTTCCAGGACCTGAAGGCGGAAATTCCTTTTCACCCGGCGGCTACTTCCATCCATGAGGGATTCGTGGACGAGGACATGCGCATTGTCTGCTATACCGACCACCAGGTATTCCAGCGCTATCACAAGTATCGCGTCAAGCAGGCCTACAATAAGAACAAGGCGCTGACGCTGCGCGCGCTTCGCGAGCTGCAGCCGGGCGATTTCATCACCCACATTGATCACGGAGTCGGGATCTACAGCGGGTTGCAGAAGATCGAGGTGAACGGCAAGCTCCAGGAAGCGGTGCGGATTATCTATAAAGACAGCGACATTCTTTACGTCAACATCAACTCCCTGCACAAGATCGCCAAATACACGGGGCGCGACGGCACCGTGCCCAGGATCAACAAGCTCGGAAGCGATGTATGGAACAGGCTGAAAGAAAAAACCAAATCGCGCGTCAAGGAGATCGCCTTCGATCTCATCAAACTCTACGCAAAGCGCAAAGCTCAGCAGGGTTTTGCGCATTCGCCGGATAATTATCTGCAAACCGAGCTCGAAGCTTCTTTCATTTACGAGGACACGCCGGACCAAAGTAAGGCGACGGCTGATGTAAAAAAAGACATGGAATCGCCCGCACCCATGGACCGCCTGGTGTGCGGCGATGTGGGCTTTGGAAAAACGGAAGTGGCCATTCGCGCTGCGTTCAAGACCAATGTTGACGGGAAGCAGGCGGCCGTGCTCGTGCCCACGACCATCCTCGCATTCCAGCACTACCAGACATTCCGCGAGAGACTGCGGGATTTTCCGGTCACCGTCGATTACATCAACCGTTTCAAGTCGCCGAAGGAAAGAAAAGATACGCTCAAACGGCTTTCGGAGGGAAAGATCGACATCCTGATCGGCACCCACGCTTTGCTCGGAAAGGAAGTCAAATTCAAGGACCTTGGACTGCTGGTCGTGGATGAGGAACAGAAATTCGGGGTTGCGCACAAGGAAAAGATCAAAACGCTGAAAACGACGGTGGACTGTCTCACACTCACAGCGACCCCGATCCCGCGTACGCTTCAATTTTCACTCATGGGAGCGCGCGACCTGAGTATCATCAACACGCCGCCGCCAAACCGCCAACCGATTCAAACGGAAGTACGGGTGTATGATGAGGACTTTATCCGCGACGCGATTTATTTCGAGACGGAGCGGGGGGGCCAGGTGTTTTTTATTTACAACCGCATCAGCGGGCTCGCGGAAATGGCCGAGATCATCCAGGGGCTTTGCCCCGACCTGAGCATCGGCTATGCGCACGGGCAGATGGAAGGCCATGAACTGGAAAAACACATACTTGATTTTATCGAGCGGAAATACGATGTACTCGTTTGCACGAACATCGTGGAGAGTGGGGTGGATATACCCAACGTCAACACTATCGTCGTGCACAACGCCCACCAGTTTGGGCTGAGCGATCTTCACCAGCTCCGCGGTCGCGTGGGGCGCAGCAACAAGAAAGCTTTTTGCTACCTGCTCGCTCCGCCCCTGAGCACGCTGCCCAACGATTCGCGGAAGCGTTTGCAAACGCTCGAGCAGCACACTGACCTGGGAAGCGGTTTTCAGATCGCAATGCGCGATCTTGACATTCGCGGCGCCGGCAACCTGCTGGGCGGGGAACAAAGCGGCTTCATGGCAGAAATCGGTTTTGAAATGTATCAGAAAATCCTCGACGAAGCCATTCGCGAGCTGAAACGAACGGAGTTTCGCGAACTGTTCCGGGAAGAAATCTCAAAACAGGACGATTACGTGCAGGATTGCACCATTGATACGGATCTGGAAATCCTCATCCCGGATGAATATGTTGAGAACATCACCGAGCGACTTTCACTCTACCAGCGACTTGACAATAGTGAGAATGACGAGGAGCTGGAGGCGATGAGAAGCGAGCTTGCGGACCGCTTTGGGCCGGTTCCGGGGCAGGTAAACGATCTTTTTACGACCGTGCGCTGCAGAAGGCTCGCCGTGGATCTGGGCTTTGAGCGGCTCGTGTTGAAAGACCGGTCGCTTCGCTGTTACTTCATCAACCGGCCAGACTCACCGTATTATGAATCACAGCTGTTCCGGAACATCCTGAATTATCTGCAGACCGCAACCAACAAGGCAAAACTCCGGCAAAGCGGTAAACTGTTTCTCGTGATCGTGGAGAATGTTCACTCGATGGAAGACATGTACGGATTCCTTTCGAAGATGTACGGAGAATGCGTCGTTCGAGAACAGCTCAGCGAACCAGCGTGAACGTTCCTTTCTTCTGTACCGGTTTCCCGGTTTTCGCATTCATACCTGTAACCACCCAGACAAAACTGCCTGAAGCAGCCGGCACTCCGTGGCGACGGCCATCCCAGCCGCGCCCGGCGTCGCTTGTGGAGTATACCAAGTTCCCCCAGCGGTCGAAGATGCTCAGCCCGCGGAGCCTGATACCAACCGCAAATACGCGGAAAACATCGTTGCGACCATCGCTGTTCGGCGTAAACGCGGTCGGCACATACAGATCAGCGTCTTTGAAGGCGCGGATCTTCACGACCGCGCTGTCGGTGCAGTTGTTATCGTCGCGAATACGCAACACATAGGTCACATCACCAAACGGCCGGCTGACGGGCACGGGACTGTTGGGATCGCTGAGATAGGTTGCAGGTGTCCATTGGAAATATTTTCCACCCGCGCCGTATAGTTGAACAGGTTCTCCTTCCACCACCATTGTATCCTGTGCGGCTATTGCAATCAGGCCACGGAATGTTTTCACTTCAACCGACCCGTATCCGGGTTTCGGGCATCCAAGAGTGTCCGTGACCGTAACCGTGTAAAGCGTGTTCCTGGCCGGATACGCCAACGGATTTGCGATGAACGAATTGCTAAGCGTTTCCGTCGGTGTCCAGGAATAAATCGATCCGCCACTCGCGCGCAGGGGCACCGGTGCTCCGAAGCAAACAAGAGTATCATTGTTGACGGTCACCGCGGGCCGTGGCACCACGTTTACGGTGAGTGAATCGCTTGCCCTGCAGGATCCAAGATTTGCGGTTGCGATCAGCAGGGTACTGGCGGAAGGCGAAGATTGTATCAGCGAACCGTCGGGGGTGACGGGTACTATGGCCCCGGCCGGCTGCCAGCTCACGGAAAGGGCATCGTGCACAGCGCGAACCGATACGGTATCGAAAAGACAAATTGTGGTGTCCAGCGGACTCAATTGGATCTGCACCGAATCCCGGACCGTTACCGCGATGCTGTCGACCGCGCTGCATCCCGTGGTATCGGTGAAACTGACGACGTATACCGTGTCCCGCTTCGGACTCACGCGCGGGGCCGGTGAAACCAGCGAGCTGATGTTGTAGTTCGGTGACCAGCTGAACGTTCCGGGGTACCCGCTCGTGCTCGTCCGCAGCGTAATGGTATCCAGGCTGCAGATGGTCGTGTCGTTCTGCACCTGCAGCAGGCTCGTAAGCGCGAGGATGTTTCGGAACATGGTGTCGCTGCAGCCGTTCTCGTTACGCACAATGAGTCGTACCAGCTTGGTGCCCATGCTGGGATATTCGTAGCTGGGATTCGAAAGGTTTGAAACATCGCCGCTGGTTGAGGGTTCACCGAAGTCCCATGAATAAGAAACTATCGGGCTTGCACCGGCGGTGGAAGTACTGTTGAAATCATAAACAGCCTTGTTGCAAAAATCAATCGATCGCCGGGCATCAAAGGACGCGCGTAGACCCGTGTCGACGATCACGGTAGCGAAAGCGGAATCCTTGCAGAGATTCGTGCCTTTGTTCAGGTAAAGCTTGACATGGTAAGTTCCGGGCGCCGGGTAATTGAATACCGGCTCCCGCACATTGGAAGTGTCCGCGTCGGTGCCGCTCACTCCAAAATCCCAGAAATAAGTTTGGATCGGGCCGGCGCTGTAGTTAATAAATTTTACCGACGTGCCGTTGCAGTTGCGGTAAGTAGAATCCAGCTGAGCGCGGGGGGTGGGGCAGAGTCCAAAGACAAACGTGGTTTCCTTTCGATGCCGTCCCATCACCACGCCGTTGCGGAATTTCGTGATCTCTACGGCAACGAGGTAACTCCCTGCCGCAGCAGGTGCGGTTCCGCTTATCCTTCCGGTTTTCGAATCAATTTGGACTCCGCTCCCCATGGGCGCCGCTCCGCTGTAGCTGCCGTAATAAATCAACGGCTGAAAAGGCGGCCAGGACGAAGACCCGTCTGAAAACCGCGGATCGGTCCATATAGGCCCCTGGTACGCCGTAACGAAGCTATACGCCAGGGAATCTCCATCAGGGTCCTCCGCCGAAAAATCATATTGAAAAGGCTGTCCTACGCAGAGAATCAGCGGATATTCGCGCTGGACAACCGGTGATGAAGGAGCCGCAACGTTTCCGGCGGACAGCATTCCCGGTATCCGGGTGAGATACGTATATCCCATTACGCCACCGCTTCGCTTGCCAATGCCGTCGGTCTTTACATTCCTGTACTTATCCTTTTTGCGCGCTTCTGCCTGTATATAGAGCAGGTAATTGCCGCGGTACGCCTGCAGCTCCACCTCGGTTTCATACACTCCCGCCTGGTAGCAAAGGAGAGGAGCGGACGAGCAGCCGTTCTGGATTTGCGATGTAGTATAGGTCCGCAGCAGATCGGCCTGCTGCACAGTAGGGGGACTGAAGGAATTGTTCGGATATTCCCGCGCGATTCGCAACGGCAAACTGAAAGGAAAGCCTCCGGCTTCGTTGCATTCCTTGAAAATTTTGATCGTCACGCGGTAGTAGAAATAGATCGTGGGGCCATCAGACTGGTAGAGAAATTCGTAGCTGATTTCCCCGCCCGAACTGGTAACCTGAGCCGCGCCGCGTGTATAAAACGCAAGGAGGAGCAATGCGGCCACGCTCATTCTGCAAAGAGCCCTGATCATCGCGCTAAAGATAGGAATTGCAGGCCTGTTTTTTCATAAAAAAAGGATGAGCGCGCACTGCATTTCCCCGCTTCAGTTTTCCCGTTATTTATTCTATTTTTATATTGAAAAGCCTGTTCATGAAAGCCAATCCAATTCCCTTGATAGCCGCGCTCCTGCTTTCATTTGCGTCCTCCGCGCAGCTTTCCGACGACAGGGTGTTTCTCAAATCCGGGTTCGTGGTTCCGCCCGCTGATCTTTCCGCCGCATACCTTGATGAACTGAATCGCGGGAGCAGGAAGAGCAACGGCAAGTCGCTGCTGCTTTTGCAATTCGAAACCATACCCACCCCAGAAATGGTTTCACTTCTGAAAAGAAGCGGGATTGACCTGCTGGAATACATCCCGAACCGCACGTACCTTGCTACCGTAGCGAGGCCGCTGAATGCCGCGCTCCTGAGGTCGACGCGCGTCCGGGCGGTGACCGAGCTGCAAGCACGCCAGAAGATGCGTGCTGATCTCACAACCGACCGCGCGCCGGGATGGGCCAGAAGATCCCCGGGCGCGGTGGATGTCCTGATCAGCTTTCCCCCCAGCTTTGACCTGAATACTGTACGCGAAATCATTACCGCCCACGGAGCCCAGGTGATCGCCACACCTTTTCCGGGCCATAACCTTATTCACGCAAAGATTGCGTGGGCTTCCCTTGAAAACATCGCCGCCCTTCCGGTAGTGAGCTTCATGGAACCTGTCGGTCCCCCCGATCAGCCCCTGAACAATTTCAACCGATCCAATTCGCGGGCTAACGTGTTGCAGGCCGCTGCGTCGGTTGGGGGACGCAATTTGAAAGGAGAGGGCGTAGTGATCGGGATTGGCGACAATGCGGATCCGCTGCATGCTGATTTTACAAATCGACTGATTCGACGCGCCGCGGCGGGTTATGCGGCACACGGTACCCACGTTCACGGCATTGCAGGAGGTGCCGGGATCATCAACGAACTATACACGGGTTATTCTCCTAAGGCGACGTTGATCAGCCAGGTCTTTTCCGGGATTTTGAACAATGCCGCCGCCTACGTCACCGATCACAATATGGTCGTCACGAACAATTCCTATGGACAAATCGTGAACGAGTGCAGCTACAACGGACTTTACGATCAGTATTCGCGGGTTATGGATCAGCAGGCCGCGAGCCTGCCCAGCCTGCTTCACGTTTTCGCGGCAGGAAACAGTGCTACCGGGAGCGGCTACGCGCCCTGTCCTCCATACCCAACCGACTACAAGACAGTGCTGGGAAGCTACCAGTCGGCGAAGAATGTAATCACGGTGGGAAATACATGGACCGATGGACTGATCTTCCAGCAATCGAGCCGCGGCCCTGTGCAGGATGGCCGCATCAAGCCCGAGATAACCGCACAGGGCACACTCGTGATATCCAGTTACCCGAGTCAAACCTATTTCCGCAACACCGGCACGAGCATGGCCGCGCCCGCCGTAGCGGGAGGACTTGGTCTGCTTTACCAGCGTTACCGCCAGTTGAATGGGAATGCAAATCCTGCCAACGGGCTGATGAAGGCGATCCTTTGCAATACCGCAACCGACAGGGGAAACCCGGGTCCCGATTATACCTACGGTTTCGGCTGGATGAACCTGCTGCGCGCGGTACAGGTAATCGAGAATAACCAGTTTTCTTTTGGTACCATTTCACACGGCGGCAGTAATTCGTCCAATATCACGGTTCCTTCGAACACCGCCTTTCTCAAGGTGATGCTTTACTGGAATGATCCTGCGGCCGCGGCTGTGTCGGCGCACACGCTGGTGAACGATCTCGACCTTTCGGTGATTACGCCGTCTTCATCCACTGTACTGCCGCTGATCCTGGATACCGTTCCGCAGAACGTCGCGAACAATGCCGCGCAAGGCGTGGACCGGGTAAACAATATCGAGCAGGTGATGATTACGAATCCTGCTGCGGGAACTTATTCGGTTCAGGTGGGTGGAACCTCGGTGCCCACGGGCCCGCAACAATATTTTCTCACCTATGATATTGTGCCCATTTCCACGACACTGACTTTTCCAATAGGCGGGGAGCGTTTCACCAATGTAGACTCGGTGGTGGCAAACTGGGATGCTTTCGGAGATCCGAACAACGCATTTACGCTCGAGTATTCCCTTGACAACGGCGGTAGCTGGACCACTATCAACAACAATATCGCGTCAAACCTCCGCCAGTATAAATGGTACGTGCCGAATGTGGCGACGACGCAGGCAAAGCTCCGGATCTCCAGGAACGGTACATCGATGTCGAGTTCCAGTGGGGCATTCACCATCCTCGGCGTACCAACGCTGAGCCTCGACGCGGTGCAATGCGAGGGATATATTGCCATCAGCTGGACGTCTGTGAGCGGGGCCACCGACTATGAAGTGATGATGCTTCGCGGCGATGAAATGACATCCGTCGCCACGACCGCCGCTACCAGTTATGTTTTCACCGGACTTTCCCGCGACAGCGTTTACTGGGTGACCGTGCGCGCCCGCATCAGCGGTACGCCGGGCTTCCGCGCTGTTGCCGTTTCGCGGCAGCCCAACAGCGGCACCTGCGCGGGGACCATTTCCGACAATGACCTGAAGCTGGACTCCATACTTTCCCCCGGCAGATCGGGACGAAAATACACTTCGACCGAATTTTCATCCACCGTTCCGGTGACGATACGGATAAAAAACCTGGACGACGCGGCGACAGCGGGAAATGTCGTCGTGAGTTATTCGGTAAATGGAGGACCGCCCGTCACCGAAACGATCGTGAATCCCGGAATCGGGGCAGGTGGAACATACAGCCATACATTTGGCACTGCTGCGAATTTTTCATCAGTTGGAACTTATTCAATCAAAGCTTCAGTCACTCGGGCGGGCGATGTGGTGACGGCGAACGATTCAGTCACGAAAACAGTGGGCCAGCTGGACAACGCAGCTATTTCGCTCGTGGGCACCTGGCTCGACGATATGGAAACCGCATCGAGCCAGACAGTTACTGTACCACAGAACGGGCTGGACGGCCTGGACCGCTATGATTTCACCGCCAGCACGGGTTATGGACGGCTCCGCACGTTTATCAACACGGGGATTGCTTATTCAGGATCGAAGGCGGCTTCCCTTGATGTGAGTGCTTACCAGGCAGGAGGAAACGTGGATTCACTTACGGGCACCTTCAATCTCTCCGCTTATAACGCGAACACGGACGATGTCAGACTTGATTTTAGATTTAAAAATCACGGGCAGGGCTCCAATGCGGCCAACAGGGTATGGATACGGGGAAGCGATACGCAGCCCTGGGTTCTCGTTTACGACCTCTACGCAAATCAAAACGATGCCGACGGAACTTACCGGCTGAGCAACAGCATCCAGCTCTCGGATTCTTTGCTTGCGTACGGGCAGAATTTTTCTTCAAGCTTCCAGGTGCGCTGGGGGCAATGGGGACAGCTTCCGGCTGCCGACAATTTTTCAGGTTCGGGGTACAGTTTCGACGACGTTCGACTTTACCGTGCGGTGGATGATCTGGAACTTGTGAGCGTTGATACACCTATCGTGTCCAGCTGCAATCTCAGCGCCACTACGCCGGTCCGCGTCACCGTGCGCAACAATTCCAACTCGGCAGTTGCGTCAGGCATCAGCGTCCGTTTCAGGGTGAATGGCGGGTCCTGGACTGCCGAAAATCTCGGCGGGGTCGCTGCCAATACTTCGCTGCAGCACACCTTTGCAGCTACAGCCAATCTTGCCGCATCCGGAGCTCATACAGTGGAAGCAGAAGTGCTTTACGCGAGCGACAGTTACGCAGCGAACAACACGGCCAGCGTTCAACTCAATAACGGAGTACTGGTCTCGTCGTTTCCATACCTGGAAGATTTTGAATCGGGCAGTGGGGCCTGGTACAGCGAAGGCAAAAACAGCTCCTGGGAATTCGGGAATCCTGCAAGCTACAAGATCAATCGCGCCGCCAGCGGCAGCAAAGCCTGGAAGACACGGCTTGCCGGAAACTATAACGATCATGAATATTCCTACCTCTATTCACCCTGCTTAAATGTCACGGGCCTGACGAATCCAACGCTGAGCTTCAGTGTAGCACTGGATCTGGAAGACTGCGGTGGATTTTTCTGCGACGGGGTTTACGTGGAGTACTCGACCAATGGCACGAGCTGGACTCGCTTGGGAGCAAATGGACAGGGAACGAATTGGTACAACAAAGCTTATTCGGGCAACAATCTCTGGAGCGTAAAGAATTACACGCGTTGGCACGTCGCTACCATTCCTCTGCCCGCAGGAGCCTCGCAACTACGGCTTCGGTTTGTAGTCCGGTCGGATGCTTCGGTAAACCGGGAAGGCGTTGCGGTGGACGACATTCATGTTTACGACAATGTCCATGGTATCTATGATGGCGTGACGATGACGGGGCCCGTGAATCAGAATATCCCGGGCGGGGCGGGATGGGTGGATTTCCTATCCGGCGGGAAGCTGGTTGCTTCGATCCGCTCCACCGACGTTATGGGAAGCACGGACGTACAGGCATATATTAACACGGGAGCCGTGCGGACGAACAGCGGCCAGTATTACCACGACCGAAACATCACCGTCAAGCCTGCGAACGGTGCGGTTTCGGATTCTGCCACTGTGCGATTTTATTTTCTTGACTCCGAAACCGAACGGCTGATCAGCGCGACCGGCTGCAGCAATTGTTATAAACCTTCGATGGCCTACCAGCTCGGTGTTTCGAAGTACAATGATCCGAACGATTTTTATGAAGACGGGAACGTCGAGAACGGACTGGTCAACAGCGGCTGGAGCTTTATTCCCACTTCAAAGATCAGGATGGTGCCATTCGACAAAGGTTATTACTGGGAATTCAAGGTCAAGGAATTTTGTGAATTCTGGCTTAACAACGGTGGCTTCGATTCCAATCAGCCTCTGCCGGTCCGGCTGGTCGGCTTCACCGCAACAAAGCAGGGCAAGGATGCAATCCTCGAATGGCGGACCGCTTCGGAATTCGATATCGACGGATACGAAATACAGCTGGCGAAAGGCAATGCCGAATACCAGCAGCAGCGTTTCGAGCGCATCGGCTATGTGCGGAGTCCGGGCAATGCACCGTTGGGAAGAACCTATTCATTCGTGGATGCCGAGGCGGGAAAATCCGGTGTGCGTTACTACCGTCTGAAAATCGTTGAAATCGATGGAAGCTTCAGCTATTCGCCTGTGCGGCCGGTGGTGTTCGACAACGACGGCAGCTGGGTGCTGTATCCGAATCCTTCTGGCGGATTATTCACGCTGGATGCGCAGACGAACCCCGGAGAACGCATTGAGCTGCGGATGTTCGATGCGGCGGGACGGCTCCTGCGGCAGTGGACCGCAACGGGAACCGGCTTTGTTCAAAAGCTCGTCATTGATCTTCGCGGTGCATCCTTCCCTTCAGGGATTTACCAACTGGAGGTGAAAGGCGGAGAACAGAGAAAAACGTTGCGGCTTGTAAAGGAATAAAAAACCCCGCGTTTGCGGGGCCTGTTATTCAGTGAGTTTTTCTTACCAACCCTGTTTCGCGATCCCGGCCTGGATCGCGGCCATGGCTTTTGCTTCGTTTACGAGCGTGGTCAGCTTATTGCCTTTTCCATCGTGTCCCTGCACCATGTAGGCGCCCTTTGCCGTCTTGGTGATCACTGCATCCTGTATCGGAACACCTTTCTCTTTCGTTTTTACGTTGTACGCGGTTAATTGAACATCTGCCATTTTAAAATCCTTTTAGTGAAATTGAAATTACTGATTCTCCGCCGTTTCGGCAGGAAAAATTATCCGGCGAATCCGAACCCGGCAACTAATCACCTTATTTCTAAAAGCTTACACATTACACGTCGAGCTTCGCATACTTCGCGTGGGACTCGATGAATTCACGCCTTGGAGCTACTTCGTCGCCCATCAGCATGCTGAAGATCCGGTCCGCTTCGGCGGCGCTTTCAATGGTCACGCGTTTCAGCGTGCGGGTATCGGGATTCATAGTGGTTTCCCAAAGCTGGCTCGCGTTCATCTCCCCCAATCCCTTGTAGCGCTGCACGGTTACCGATTCCTCCTTCCCTCCGGCGAATTTTTCAACGAGCGTCTTGCGCTGATCTTCGTTCCAGGCATAAGCCTGATCCTTTCCCTTTTTCACCAGGTACAGTGGCGGCTGCGCCAGGTACACGTATCCCTGCTCCACCAGCTCGGTCATGTATCGGTAAATGAACGTGAGTATCAGCGTAGCGATGTGGCTCCCGTCCACATCGGCATCGGTCATAATGATCAGCTTGTGATAACGGAGCCTCGAAAGATTCAACGCTTTCGGATCTTCGGGTGTTCCCACCGTCACGCCCAGCGCTGTATACATATTGCGGATCTCTTCGTTCTCGTAAATTTTGTGCTCCATCGCCTTTTCCACGTTCAGGATCTTGCCTCTCAAAGGCAGGATCGCCTGAAAACTGCGGTCCCGTCCCTGCTTGGCTGTGCCCCCTGCGCTGTCGCCCTCGACGAGAAACAGCTCACAGCGTTCCGGATCACGATCCGAACAATCGGCGAGCTTACCGGGCAGACCACCACCCGTGAGTACGGACTTTCTCTGCACGAGCTCCCTTGCTTTTCGGGCAGCCGCGCGCGCCTGCGCCGCAAGGATCACTTTCGAAACGATATTCTTAGCCTCCCTCGGATTTTCCTCGAGGTACGCTTCGAGTACCCTTGAAACGGTGGAATCCACCACGCCCATCACCTCGTTGTTCCCAAGTTTTGTTTTCGTCTGGCCCTCGAACTGCGGCTCCGGGACTTTTACGGAAATGATCGCGCTCAGTCCCTCGCGAAAATCGTCTCCCTCGATCTGCACCTTGGCTTTTTCGAACAGCCCCTGCTTGTCGCCATAGCTCTTGAACACGCGCGTGAGCGCTCTGCGGAAGCCCGCCACGTGTGTGCCTCCCTCGATCGTGTTGATGTTGTTGACGTAGGAATAAATATGTTCGTTGAAGCTGTCGTTATAGGTCAGCGCCACGTCCACCGTCACATTCGTCTGCTCGTCGCGCCCCTCCACGGAGATCACTTTTGGAATGAGGGAATTCCGGCCCGCGCTCCGATCGAGCATCTCCACGAATTCGATGATGCCGCCTTCGCTGTAGAATGTTTTCGAGTAGCTCGATCCGTCTTCTTTTTCCCGTTCGTCCACCAGTGTGATGCGAACCCCCCTGTTCAGATAAGCGAGCTCGCGCAGCCTGCTTTCCAAAATATCCTTATTGTATTCGGAAGTGATGAAGATCGAATCATCGGGCCAAAAATGCACCGTCGTGCCCGTTCGGTTGCTCGTACCAATTTCGCGCACGGGATACTGCGGAACGCCAATGCGGTATTCCTGCTCGTGGATCTTTCCGTCGCGGTGAACGGTTACATGCAGCAGCTTGCTCAGCGCGTTCACGCAGCTCACGCCCACGCCGTGAAGACCACCCGAAACTTTATAGGAATCCTTATCGAATTTTCCTCCCGCGTGCAGCACGGTCATTACCACTTCCAGCGCCGAACGCTTTTCCTTTGGGTGCATGCCGGTAGGGATGCCTCGCCCGTCATCGTCTACGGTAATGGAATTATCCTGGTGGATGGTTACCGTGATATTCCTGCAGTATCCGGCCAGCGCCTCGTCGATGGAATTGTCCACCACCTCATAGACCAGGTGGTGCAGTCCCTTCACCCCCACGTCGCCGATGTACATCGCCGGACGCTTCCGGACCGCTTCAAGACCTTCCAGGACCTGGATGCTTTCCGCGCCGTATCCGGTTGCCGAACGGGTAGGTTTTTCGCTTGTTTCGATGCTCATAGAATGCCTTGAAATAGTGGCTTTTTTCCGGGGAAAAGAAATACCTGCAAATGTACGAAATGCCAGGGGTTAAACAGGGAAGAAAAGGCTGGTTTTTATTGACTTTTTCGGAGGTTTTGGGGATAAGTTCACAAGCTGCGTCCGGCAGTTATTTGCGAATGATCTGGGCGGTCAGATCGGCCTCCGTGCAAACTTTTCCGCCAACATAAATCGTACCCCGCATTTCGCAGATCCCGCGGCGGAACGGCGACGAAAGTTCCATTTTGAGAAGCATCGTATCACCCGGTTTTACCATCTGTTTGAACTTGCAATTGTCGATCTTGAGGAAATAGGTGTCGTACTGCCCTTCGCCGGCCATGTTGATCGCAAGTATGCCACCCGTCTGTGCAAGCGCCTCAATCTGCAGTACGCCCGGCATGACCGGGTTGCCGGGGAAATGTCCCTGGAAAAACCATTCATTGAAAGTGACGTTTTTCACGCCGACAATGTGCGTATCGCTCATGTCAATGATCTTGTCTACGAGCAGGAATGGATAGCGGTGGGGGAGTTTCTTCTCTATGTAGCGCTGATCGAACAGCGGCGGCTTTGAAGGATCATATGCCGGCGCTCCCTTGCGCTTCCGGATGTACTGTTTGATTCTTTTTGCGAACTCTACATTGCACCGGTGTCCCGGGCGGCTGGCAATGATCCGCGCCTTGATATGATGACCCACCAGCGCGAGATCGCCGATCATGTCGAGCAGTTTGTGCCGAGCGGGTTCATTGGGGAAACGCAACTGCAGGTTGTTCAGGTAACCTTCGTTCTTCACCTGGATCTTGTTTCCGAACAGGCTCTGCAGGCGGGCCAGCTCTTTTTCTCCAACTGGCTTGTCTACTACCACGATTGAATTGTTCAAATCGCCGCCCTTGATAAGATTTTTGTCCATGAGCATTTCCAGCTCATGAAGAAAGCAGAAGGTACGGCTGGGCGCAATCTCATCCTTGAACTCGCGAAGGTTCTTCAGTCCTGCGTGCTGCGTGCCGAGAATCGGGGAATTGAAATCGATGAGCGTATTGATCTGGTATTCGGAGGAAGGAATCGCAACCATTTCGACCCGGTGCTCTTCGTCCACGTAATAAATGTTCTGGTCGATCGCTACCCACATTTTCCGGGCTTGCTGCTCCACGACGCCTGTCTCCTCGATCAGCTTCACAAAAGGAAGACAGCTGCCGTCGAGCACGGGAATCTCGGGTCCGTTCACCTGGATCAGGCAATTGTCCACTCCCATTCCCACCAGGGCGGCAAGCACATGTTCCACTGTGCTGATGCGGGCTCCGTTGCTTTCGAGCGTCGTTCCGCGCGTAACATCTACCACCAGGTCGCAATCCGCCTTGATCATCGGCTGTTTGGGAAGATCCACCCGCTGGAAGTAATAACCAAACCCCGGTTCCGCCGGCTGGAGCGTCAACGTTACTTCGATACCGGAATGGAGTCCGGTCCCGGAAATCGTCGCCGGGGCCTTGAGCGTGTGCTGCTTATCAGGATTAAAATCGTTGGCTTCTGTCTCAGCTACCGTATTGCCGGATTGGGTCGTCAGCTCCATAGCCGTCAAAGATAATGGAAGAAAAGGTAGGGGTAAAGGCGAAAAAAACGGGGTTCAGGAACGCTGTTTGAGAATTCTTTTTAACTCTTCTTCCAGCTCGCGAATGCGACGCTCCAACTCGGGAAGTTTTCTGCTCAACGCCTGGCTGCGGAGCGCGGCGGCGTAATCATAAGCAGGTGAGCCGGTGACTGCCTTTCCTTTTTGGAGCGATTTGCCGACTCCACTCTGCGCGTTGATCTTCGCTCCATCCCCGATCTCAATATGCCCTGCAATGCCTGCCTGGCCTCCGATCAGTACGCCTCGCCCCAGCTTCACGCTTCCGCTGATACCAGCCTGCGCGGCAATCACCGTAAAATTTCCGATATCCACGTTGTGTGCCACCTGCACGAGATTATCAATCTTGGTCCCGGATCGAATCCGGGTAGATCCCATGGTAGCGCGGTCAATCGTGGTATTGGCGCCGATTTCCACGTTGTCTTCGATTACCACGTTTCCGAGCTGCGGCACTTTTTTCAGGCTTCCATCGGGCTGGGGGAGAAATCCGAACCCATCGCTGCCGATGACAACGCCGGCGTGAATGGTCACGTTGTCTCCAATCACGCAGTCGGGGTAGATCGCCACCCCCGCATGGATGACAGTATTTTTTCCGACACGAACGCGGTCGCCCAGGAAGCTGTTGGGAAAAATCTTTGATCCATTCCCCACCTGGGCTTCTTCACCGATGTAAGTGAACGCACCTACAAAAACGTTCTCCCCAAGGCGCGCACTGCCTGCGATGTAGCTCGGCTGCTGAATGCCGCTGATTTCCGAGGAAATGAACTGTTCATAATGGCTGAGAAGCTGCGCAAAAGCAGCGTATGCGTCGGGCACGCGAATGAGGGTTGCTTCTACCGGCTGCTTCAGGGACTGCGACTCATTAACAATGATGACCGAAGCCCCGGTTGTGTACAAATGCTGTTCGTATTTCGGATTCCCGAGAAAAGCAAGCTGGCCCTTGCCGGCTTCTTCGATTTTCGCAAAGGAAGCCACCGAAGCGGCGGGGTCGCCTTCAATTTTCCCGTTCACCAGCGTGGCGATCTGCTGGGCAGTGAAATGCATCTGATTACTCATGGAATGGGGCGTGGCAAGATCATGCAACGCGGTAAGAACAAATGTAATGTTTTTTAACCGCGCTGCTGAGATGCTGATGAATGAGCGCGTTGTCCACCTGCGATATGTCTTTTACACTCCCGTCCTTGAACAGGATATGAATCCGTTCATCGCCGGGGTCGTACGTGGTGTTGACGGCTTCGCCGGTAAAAACGAAATAGTCTAACTCCTGTTCTGACAACAAAAGCTGCCGTCCCACCATTTGCTTTTCCGCATCTACCACCGGGCCGTCCAGAGGCGAAGCCTGGAGCTTTACTTTATAAAGTTTTCGCTCCACGAGCGAGCGGCAAAGCAGCGAAAGAATTCGGTCAGGATGCTCTATCCAGCTTTTCACCGTCGCCATCACATCGTGGTCGTCCAGGCTGCAGAAGAGTTGAAGCCATTGGGAAATGTCGACAGGACGGGCCGCATCTTTGAGGAAAAAGTCGAGAGCGCGCGACGACGCATTTACTTCAGCTCCTTCGCGGATCAGCTGCTTGGCACGCCTGATGATGCGGACCAGCATCAACTCCGCGCTGAGAACTGTCTTATGCAAATACACCTGCCAGTACATAAGGCGCCGGCTCACCAGGAACTTCTCGATGGAATAAACCGCTTTCTCCTCCACCATCAGCTGGTCGTTGCGTACAGTCAGCATTTTCAGGATCCGGTCGTACCCGATCACACCTTCTGCCACGCCGGTGAAAAAGCTGTCGCGGTTCAGATAATCCATGCGATCCACGTCCAACTGCCCCGACACAAGCTGGTAGAGATATTTTTTCGGATACTGGTTGGTGAAGATCTCGATCGCCGTTCGAAGCTGACCTCCGAAAATTTCATTCAGCTCCTGCATGATGAGAAGTGAAATCTGCTCATGCCCGAGGTCGGTGATCAGTTCCTGTTCCAGTGCGTGGGAGTAAGGGCCGTGGCCAATGTCGTGCAGCAGAATGGCAATCCGGGCGCCCAGCTCTTCTTCGGGAGTGACCGGGATACCTTTGTTCTTCAGCTCCTGCAGCGCGATGCACATCAGGTGATAGGCGCCCAGTGAATGATGCAGCCTCGAATGCATGGCACCAGGATACACCAGGTGCGCGAAAGCCATCTGGTGAATGTTGCGCAGCCGCTGATAATAGGGATGAGCAACGATCTGCAACACCAGTGGATGGTCAATCGTAATGAATCCGTACACCGGGTCGTTGATGATCTTGCGGATGGAAGCCCCTGTTGCCATTTTGTTAAAGCAAACCGGTCAAAAGTACAAAGCCACTTCCGAATAGGTTATTTTTGATCGGCAAGTCCCCGTCAGGCAAACACATTAATTCCAACTGGCTATGTCTTTAGCAAAAATTCTGTGGGTGGACGATGAGATGGAAAGCCTGCAGTCGCAGAAGCTGTTTCTCGAAAACAAGGGTTACGAAGTACAGACGTTCACGAATGGATTCGACGCGATTGACTATGTCCGGGATAATCCTGTGGATGTAGTCCTGATCGACGAAACGATGCCCGGCATCACCGGCCTGGAAACGCTCGCCAAGATAAAAGAGATTAACGGTTCACTCCCCGTGGTTCTGATTACCAAAAACGAAACGGAAAACCTGATGGATGAAGCGATCGGGAGCCAGATCAGTGATTACCTGATCAAACCTGTCAATCCGAACCAGGTATTGCTCAGCTTGAAAAAAATTATTGACAACCGCAGGCTCGTTGCGGAGAAAACGACAAGTGCCTACCAGCAGCAATTCCGTAACCTTTTCATGGCGCTGAACAGCAATCCGGATTACAACGAATGGATGGACATCTACAAAAAGCTTGTGTACTGGGAGCTGGAAATGCAGAAAAGCGACAGCCCCGAAATGCAGGAGGTGCTCCAAAGCCAGAAAAGCGAGGCGAATACGGAGTTCTTCAAATTCGTTTCCCGCAACTACGCTTCTTGGGTGGGCCCGAAGAGCGCGGACGGCCCGGTGATGTCGCACACGCTGTTTCAATTCAAAGTACTGCCCCACGTAGAAAAAGGCACACCGCTTTTTTTCGTGTTGATTGACAACCTCCGCTTCGACCAGTGGAAGGCGATCCAGCCGATTTTTTCGGAAAGTTTCCGTATCCTCGAAGAAGAAAGCTTTTACAGCATTCTTCCTACGGCAACACAATACTCGCGCAACGCCATCTTCGCCGGACTACTTCCCATTGATATCGAAAAACAGTTCCCGGTGCAATGGAAGAACGATGACGAGGAAGGAGGGAAAAACCTGCACGAAGAAGAACTTTTTCGCGCGCAATTGCGCCGGCTGGGGAGAAATGATTTAAGGGTATCGTATACCAAGGTGCTGAACAACCAGGCAGGACTGGACCTGGTCAACAACATCCACAACCTGCTCGGGAACGATTTGAACGTGATCGTCTACAATTTCGTGGACATGCTGAGCCATGCCCGCACCGAAATGGAAGTACTCAAGGAACTCGCGGGCGACGAGATGAGCTATCGCAGCATCACCACCTCCTGGTTTGAACATTCCCCCCTGCACCAGGCGCTCAAAAAGATCGCCGATAAAAACATCCGCGTCATCCTGGCCACCGATCACGGCAGCGTGCGGGTGAAAACGCCTTACAAGGTTGTGGGCGATAAGCAAACGACCACAAACCTCCGGTACAAGCACGGCAGAAACCTGAATTACGATGCGAAAGACGTGCTCGCTTTCCGTGATCCGCGGGAGGCCGGCCTGCCCGTGCCGACGGTGAACTCTTCCTACATTTTCGCGAAAGAGGACGGTTTTCTTTGTTACCCGAACAATTACAATTACTACGTGAATTACTACCGCAACACTTTCCAGCACGGCGGCGTGAGCCTCGAGGAAATGATCGTGCCGGTGATCAAGATGCAAAGCCGCTGACTTTTGTGGAAAATAATTGACAGGCGCGGGCTGGAGAGATTTATTTTTGTTAAACGCATATGAAATACAATCAGTCCACCCTCGACAAGCTCGACAACCTGGTAAAGGAAGCGGGGTACCTGCTTCGTTACGAGAGGGGCAATTTCCAGAGCGGGTATTGCATTCTCGAAGAAAAGAAGGTAGTCGTGCTGAACAAGTTCCTGCAGACGGAAGGGAGGATCAATACGTTGCTCGACCTGATTCCGCAGCTGCACATCGATACCGACGGCCTCCCGGAAGAATCGAAACAACTTTACCTGAACGTCGTGTCGAGGCTTAAGGTATAGTCTGCGCTCATCGCGCTCAGGAATTCCCTCCTAACTTTACTTCGTGACCTGTCCTGCTCTCCGGATCACCTTTCTCGGCAGCGGTACCAGCAGCGGGGTGCCGATGATCGGCTGCGACTGCCCGGTCTGTGTTTCGCAGGACCCTAAGGACAACCGTCTCCGTTCCAGTATACTGGTCGAGTCCGGCGCAACCACCCTCGTGGTGGATACCGGCCCTGATTTTCGGTACCAGATGCTGCGTGAAAAAGTGAAGCGGCTGGATGCGGTGGTTTTTACTCATCCGCACAAAGATCACCTCGCGGGGCTCGACGATATCCGGGCGTTTAATTTTTTTTCAAGGCGTCCCATGCCCGTTTACGCGGATTCACTGACGGAGGAAGCGCTGAGAAGAGATTTTTATTATGCTTTCACCGACACGAAATACCCGGGGATCCCCGAGCTCGAGCTGAATACGATTACGCTCGAACCGTTCCAGGTGGGCGACATCCCGATTATTCCTATTCTTGCCTGGCACCTGAAAATGCCGGTGCTCGGTTTTCGGTTCGGGGCATTCACGTACATCACGGACGCCAACCGGATTGATGAACCCGAGAAAGAAAAGATTCGTGGCAGCCGTATCCTGGTGTTGAACGCGCTGCGCAAGCAACGGCACATCTCTCATTTCAATCTGGAGGAAGCGATCGCTTTGGTCCGCGAGCTGGAAGTCCCGGAAGCTTATTTTACCCATCTTTCCCACCAGATGGGAAAGCACGCTGAGGTCGATGCCGAGCTTCCGGAGGGGATTCACTTAGGGTATGATGGGTTGGTGCTGGAGATGGGGGAAGCTTGTTAAAAGGTGGTTGAGGGTAGTTGAAAGTAGTTGAAGAGTTGAAGGTTGTGAAAGATCCCAACTGCTTCGAGCACACGGAGTGAATAAGATGCAAAAAAAGCATTTTGCGTCTTTGCCTCTTTGCGTGGAAATCATCATACTAGGTCACCCGACCCCGTGTGGCTACGCTGCGGTCGGCATCCCGACAATTCACTTCGCAAATTCGTCGGGCTCCCGTGACAGTTGAGAGTTTAGCGTGTAGGGTTTAGCTTAACGAAGAGTTCTCGTAACCGTCACCCTTCGACAGGCTCCCTTCGACAGGCTCAGGGTGACAGAAAATGTAACGTCACCTTTCGACAGGCTCCCTTCGACAGGCTCAGGGTGACAGAAAATGGGTCCGCCCCGGTCATCACTCATTACTCATCGTTCCTGGCCTCCACTTCGACGTTTGATGTTCGATGTTCAATACTCGTTGCTAACACTTGTTAGCACGTCCGTTGTTTTCCCTAACTTGCGTCCCTTATCCTGATGAGTGTATGAATTTCCAGACTTCAGAGCTGACGGATCAGGTGGCCCAGGTGGCTCGGGATTTTGCGAAGCAGCACATCCGGCCGCATGTGATGCAATGGGACGAAAAACAGGAATTTCCGGTGGAATTGTTTCGGGAAATGGGAAAGCTCGGCCTGATGGGCGTCCTGGTACCCGAGCAATACGGTGGCGCGGGGCTCGGCTACTTTGAATACAAAGCCGTGATCGAAGAAATCTCCAGCGTATGCGGATCGATCGGACTTAGTCTTGCCGCACACAACTCACTTTGCACCGGGCATATTCTCGCATTCGCCAACGAAGGACAAAAACAAAAGTACCTGCCCAGGCTTGCATCGGGAGAATGGCTCGGCGCCTGGGGTCTCACAGAGCCGAACACCGGCAGCGACGCAGGGAACATGCGCTGCACGGCCATACAGGAAGGCAACGAATGGATCCTGAACGGTACAAAGAACTGGATTACGCACGGGAGAAGTTGCGATCTGGCAGTGGTGATCTGCCGCACCGGCGAGCCGCGCACGCGCAACAACTCGACGGCCTTCATCGTGGAGAAAGGCACGGCGGGATTTTCCGGTGGGAAAAAAGAAAACAAGCTGGGGATGCGCGCCAGCGAGACCGCCGAAATGATTTTTCAAAACTGCCGCATAGCGGACACTAACCGTATCGGCGGGATCGGGGAAGGTTTCCGGCAGGCCATGAAAGTACTCGATGGCGGACGTGTATCCATTGCTTCGCTTGCACTGGGTATTGCCAAAGGCGCCTACGAAGCAGCGAGAAAGTACTCACAGGAGCGGCACCAGTTCGATCAGCCCATTTCGAATTTCCAGGGAGTTTCTTTCAAGCTGGCCGACATGGTGACAGAGATCCAGGCGGCCGAGCTCCTGACACTCAAAGCCTGCGAGCTGCGTAACCAGGGAGCTCCGGCAACGCTCGAAGCCGCGATGGCCAAATATTTTGCCAGTGAGGTGGCGGTGAAAGTGGCGAACGATGCAGTTCAGATTTTTGGGGGATACGGCTACACGAAAGATTTCCCCGTGGAAAAGTTTTACCGCGACGCAAAGCTCTGCACCATTGGGGAAGGCACTTCCGAAATCCAAAAGCTGGTGATCAGCAGGGAGATCTTTAAGTAGTCGGGAGTGTGGAGCCGGGAGTCGAATTACATCTCACATCTCACACCTCACATCTCATGCTTCGACAAGCTCAGCATGACAATCCGTGCTGATAGCCATCGCGACCCACATCGCACCCCGCACCCCGCACCCCGTGCCTCGTGCCATTTGTTTTCGGTTAGGGTTGTGCATCACCCATATCCCACATCCCACCTCGCACCCCGCACCCCTGCCCCGTGCCATTTTTTTAGGGTTAGGGTTGTGCATCACCCATATCCCACATCCCACCTCGCACCCCGCACCCCGTGCCCCGTGCCATTTGTTTAGGGTTAGGGTTGTGAATCACCCATATCCCACATCCCACCTCGCACCCCGCACCTCTCACCCCTCACCCCTCACTTCACCTCCTGCATTTCCACAAGCTTTCGGTAATAACCGTCGCGTCCGATCAGTTCCGCATGGGTGCCGCGCTCAACGATCTTTCCCTTCTGCAGCACAATGATTTCGTCCGCATGCCGGATTGTACTCAGCCGGTGCGCGATGACGATGCTCGTGCGGTTCTGCATCATCGCATTGATCGCGTCCTGGACCAGCCGTTCGCTTTCCGTATCCAGGGAAGAGGTAGCTTCATCAAGGATGAGAATGGGCGGATTCTTTACAACGGCTCTCGCGATAGTGAGTCGCTGGCGTTCCCCTCCGCTGAGCCGCATGCCCCGGTCGCCGATGTTGCTCTCATACGAATTTTCCTTGTGCGTGATGAAGCTGTGAGCGTTCGCCACGTGGGCTGCTTCTTTCACTTCTTCATCGGTCGCCTGCTGTTTGCCCAGCCGGATGTTGGCCGCGATCGTATCATTGAACAGGATAGGCTCCTGTGTCACGATGCTCATCAGGTTGCGGAGCGACTGCAGCGAATAGTCCCGGATATTCTTTCCGTCGATGAGCAGCTCCCCCGACGTGACATCATGAAACCGGGGGATCAGGTCGGCGAGCGTGGATTTCCCCGCGCCCGAAGCGCCCACCAGCGCAATGGTCTTTCCCTTTTCGATCGTAAGGTTGATGTGATCCAGAACAAGGTGGCCGTCGTAAGCGAAACAGACGTCGCGGAATTCGATGCGGTCGCTGAACGAGGTGATCTTAATACCTCCGGGATTATCATCCACGGTATTTTCCGTCCGGAGCAGTTCCTCAATGCGGCCGATCGCCGCGCTGCCTTTTTGCATGTTGCTGAACGATGTCGAAAGGGCCTTGACGGGGCTGATGATATTATAGAACAAGGCGAGGTATGCGAGGAAATCGGAAGGCTCGAGGGCGATGTCGCGGCGCAGGATCAGCCTGCCTCCAAACCATAGGATCGCGGCAAAGACCACCACCCCCATGAATTCCGACAGCGGGGATGCCAGGTCGCGGCGAAATCCCATCCGGTTTTTCGTCGTCAGGAGCTGGTCGTTCACCCGAAAGAAACGCTGTTTCAGCACCTGCTCCAGGTTGAAAGCTTTGATCACGCGCAGTCCGCTGAGGGTTTCGTCGAGCACCGACACGGATTCTCCCAGCTTTTCCGCTACCTCGCCCGACTGCCGCTTCAACCGCCGCGTTACCCTTCCGATGACGAAGCCGATAACCGGAAGCGAAAGCAGGATGAAAAACGTAAGCTGCGGGCTGATATAAAACAGCACCGCGAAATTCAGGACGATGGTCATCGGGTCGCGAACCCAGCCTTCCAGTGCGCTCACTACCGAACTCTCCACCTCGTTCACGTCGTGGGTGATCCGGCTGATGAGATCACCTTTTCTTCTTTCGGTGAAATACCCGATAGGCAGGTGGAGCATCTTGTTGTAGAGCTCGAGGCGCAACCGGTTGACGATCCGGTTTTTCACCGGGTTGAGCACGTAGTACGAAAGATAAAGAAAGAGATTTTTGAAAAAGATCGCTGCCACGATGATGATGCAAAGCAATCCCAGAACCCCAAGTGGTCCGCCGAAGGCGCCGGGAGCGTCTACCTGCTGCAGCATGATCTCGTTGATCTCGCGGAAAACCGGATTTCTTTTTTGTTCGGCAAGCTTTGCGGCATCCTGTTTGAAAATAAGATCGAAGAAAGGGGCGAGCATGCCCAGCGAAAAGATGGAGAACGCAATGGAGAGAAGCACGCAGAGAAAATAGAGCAGGATCTTCCCTTTGAAATCTGCGAGGTATTTGAAGATCCGCGCGTATCTCTTCATTGATGGAGAGGATTTTGAACGGGCAAAGTAAGTAATTTTACCCCGTCCCGGCCGGTCAGTTGCGAGCGGGAATAATAGTCGTCGTATGGAAGAAGGGAAAAGACAAAAACAGATCGCCGGATTGCTGAACGAAGAGATGAACATTATCTTCCAGCGGCTGGGCCTGAACATGATCAACGGGGGAATGGTTTCTATTTCTACGGTGAAAGTTACTCCCGACCTTCTCGAAGCCCGGTTTTATCTGAGCTTCTTCCAGGTGTCCGACCCCGCCCGCGCCCTTCGTGCAATCGATGAGCGCGCAGGAGAGATCAAGAAAGCGCTCGCAGGCCGTGTGCGGCACCAGTTGCGCAGCATCCCGGTGCTGAAATTTTTCCAGGACGATACGCTGGACCACGTGTTCAAAATGGAAGAGCTGTTCCGTAAAATCGAAGAAGAGCGCCGGGACCAGGGCGAAGAATAATTTCCACCTTTTCAACCATAAAAACTTTCCGTTGAACTTTCTTTTTGCCTGGCGCTATTTCAGGGCGAAAAAGTCCACCAACGCCATCAATGTGATCGCCTGGGTTAGCATCGCCGCTATGGTGATCGGCACGAGCGCACTGATCCTGGTACTGAGCGTTTTCAACGGATTCGAAGGGCTGGTAAAGTCTCTTTATTCGTCTTTTTACACCGACATCCGCGTTTCTCCTTCGGTGGGTAAAACAATGCGCGTATCGGCGCAGCAGCTCGACCAGCTTCGGGGGCTCGGGGATGTGCGGAACTTTTCACTCGTGGTGGAGGAAAAAGCACTGCTGCAAAATGGGGAAGACCAGTCGGTAATCGTGCTGAAAGGGGTGGACGAGAATTATCGCTATGTCAGCGGAGTTCCCGATCACCTGATCTACGGCAATTACGACCTGGGAAATGACAGCGTGCCAAAGCTGATCGTGGGAGGTGGAGTGGAAGGGGCGCTCCGGATTCAGGCGGGACAGAATATTTTTCCCCTGCAGATCTACCTGCCGCGGAAAGGAGAGCGCGAACAACTGAATCCTATCGAGGATATCCGCCACGACACGATCAACACAAGTGATGCATTTCTAATCCAGCAGGAATTCGACAACAAGTATGGGATTACGAATATTGGGTTTGTGAAAGCTTCCATCGGGCTGGCAGACGACGAATATGGCGGAGTCGAAATCGCGCTAACCGACCCGTCCGCTGCGGCGGAGGTCAAGAAGCAGGTGCAACGGATTTTCGGGGCGGAATACCTTGTACAGAATAAATATGAACAAAACCGGAGTCTGTATTCGGTAATGAACCTGGAACGATGGGCCATTTACGGCATTCTTTGCCTGATACTCGTAGTCGCAGCATTCAACATGATCGGGGCACTCACGATGCTCGTTCTGGAAAAGCAAAAAGACATCAGCGTGCTGCACGCGCTGGGTGCCAGCCGCTCATTCATTCAGCGCGTCTTTCTTACCGAAGGCTTGTTGCTGGCGCTGATCGGTGGAGGTATCGGGATGGTTTTGGCGCTCCTGATCGGCTGGCTGCAGATTAAGTTTCACCTGATCCCGCTGAAAGGCGGATCTTTTCTGATTGATTATTTTCCGGTGAAGCTGAAGTGGACGGATTTTCTCCTGGTGGCTGCAACCGTTTTCGTCATTGCGCTGATCGCTGCCTGGGTGCCCGCGCGAAAAGCGGCGCGGCAGGAGTTCTCGCTCAGGAGCGAGTGAATCAATAATCGCCAATCGTTTCGGGAAGCTGGGAAAGCGCCCGCGCCAGCTGTTCGTCGTTCGGAGCCACACCGTGCCAGTTGTGGTCGTTTTCCATAAAGTCCACTCCTTTCCCCATAACGGTGTGCATCATGATAGCGATCGGCTTTCCGTTTCCGGTGAGAGATTTCGCCCGGTTCAGTGTGGCCACTACTTCGTCAACGTCGTTCCCGTTCATTTCCAGTACTGTCCATCCGAAGGCTGCAAACTTTTGACGCAAATCGCCGTGATCCATCACTTCCTCGATGCGTCCGTCAATTTGCTGGTGATTCCAGTCGACGGTGGAGATCAGGTTGTCGACTTTATGATGTGCCGCGAACATAATGCCTTCCCAGATCTGTCCTTCGTCCAGCTCCCCGTCGCCGTGCAGCGAATAAACCAAGTGCTTGTCACCGTTGAGTTTTTTCGACAGCGCGGCCCCGATGGCCACGCTCATACCCTGCCCCAGGGACCCGGAGGCGATCCGTACGCCGGGAAGGTGTTCGTGAGTGGCCGGATGGCCCTGAAGCCTTGAATTGATCTTGCGAAATGTGGCGAGTTCTTTGATATCGAAGTAGCCGGATCTCGCCAGAGTGGAATAGAAAACCGGAGAAATGTGGCCATTTGAAAGTATGAAGACGTCCTCCCCGAGCCCGTCCATATTGAAATTGGGGTTGTGCCGCATCACGTCGAAATACAAAGCGGTAAAAAAATCAGCACAACCGAGCGAACCGCCGGGGTGCCCGCTGTTGGCACCATGTACCATCCGGACAATATCGCGGCGAATCTGGGCGGCAATTGCGCGTAGCTCAGGCATAAATGAATCGCTGTGTTTAAACTTTTTGTATCTTAAATATTCAAACCCCGGGCGCGCTGCAAATGTGCGTTGTTTTTGGATAAAAATCCATCCGATTCGTCAAACCCCTCAAAAATCCCGGGCCACCAGTAGTAGCAGTTTGTGGAAGTGCGGAAATACCGAATATTTCGACGTATAGGAGAAATTATTTAAACGTAACAGCTATTTTTGCAAAACATTAAACCTCTGCTTCATGCTGGACATCCTATTGACAGCTTCTGTTTCCTTCATCATCACCTTTCTCGCGATCCCGGTCATCCTGCAGATAGCAGAGCAGAAAAACCTTTATGATATTCCGGATGAACGCAAAGTGCACACGCGCCCGGTAGCTTCTCTCGGGGGTGTCGCAATTTTCGGGGGATTCCTGCTCGCTTCGCTTTTGTCCATCCAGGGATACATAAACCCTGAGTTCCAGTACTTTTTCGCGGCCGCACTCGTGATTTTTTTTCTCGGCCTGAAAGATGACCTCGTGGTGCTTTCGGCCAGCAAGAAATTCGTGGGACAGGTTATCGCGGCCTCCATCCTGATCCACCTGGGCGGTATCCGGCTGGACAGCATGTATGGTCTCTTCGGCTTCAACGAAGTGCCTGAGGGCTTCGGTCTGGCCCTTTCGTACCTCACGATCATCGTGGTGATGAATTCTTTCAACCTGATTGACGGGATTGACGGCCTGGCCGCCAGCCTGGGCATTCTTTCCATGGGGATATTCGGGACTTATTTCTTTATCATCGACTACCAGGCTTATGCGCTGATGGCCTATGCTCTTGGGGGAAGCCTGCTGGCCTTCATGATCTTCAACCATCATCCGGCCAAGATATTTATGGGAGATTCCGGTTCGCTCATGATTGGACTGGTAAACTCGATTTTGGTGATCAAATTCATTAACGTGGCCAACTCAGCTGCCGTAGCGGTCCCGGTTCCTTCCGCAGTGGCGCTGGCATTTGCTGTGCTGATTGTTCCGCTTCTTGATACGCTGCGGGTGTTCAGCATCCGGATCTTTCGCGGCCGCTCCCCATTCACTCCAGACAAGAACCACGTGCATCACCTGCTGCTTGACCGGGGACTGACGCATGCCGCGGTGACCATGAGCTGCGTCGTGATTAATATTGCTTTCATCATCATTGCCTGGCTGGGCCGTTTTTTAGGGAGCAATTACGTTTTGCTGATCATGCTGACCTTATCGTTTTCCGGATTCGGTTTTCTCTATTACCGCCGCATGCCGCGCCGCACCCTTGTTATTGCGAAGCGGTTAAATGGAACCACTGAACTCAAAACCGCCTCCAAGGTGGTTACGCTTCCGCAGGAAACAGCGGCGGTCGAAAACGATTCCTGAGCGGTTTTCGGGAAACAGTGTGTTTCGTTAGTTTTGCTCTCCCCGCCGCAGGCAACATCTTCGCGCGGCGGTCAAACGAACAAGTTATGCCAGAAGACGTAGGGTCCATCTTATACAACGCCGAGGACCACATGAAAAAAGCGATCACCCACCTGGAAGCGGAGCTGTCTAAAATTCGTGCCGGTAAGGCGAACCCGCAGATGCTGGACGGCATCCAGGTGGATTATTACGGAAGTCTCATGCCCATCAACCAGGTGGCCAACGTAAGTGTAATGGATGCCCGCACGCTCAGCATTCAGCCCTGGGAAAAAAACATGCTGCAGCCTATAGAAAGGGCCATCATTGCGGCCAACATCGGAGTTACTCCCCAAAATGACGGGAATCTCATCCGTCTTTTTCTCCCGCCGCTTACCGAAGAGCGACGCAAAGAGCTCGTGAAGCGCTGCCACGCGGAGGGGGAACATTCAAAAGTGGCCGTGCGCAACATTCGCCGCGACGCCATCGAACACATCAAAAAACTCCAGAAAAACGGCCTCAGTGAAGACGCTGCGAAGGATGCGGAGTCCGATGTTCAGGAAATCACCAACAGGTATATCGGTGCGGTAGACAAACACCTTGCTTCAAAGGAGAAGGAAATCATGTCGGTCTAAGATCCTTTTACGTTTTCGGGTGTCCACGGAAGGGTTGGTATTTTACAGAATACAACTTTTCATTTTCTGTTGGCCAGGTAGACGCCAATCAGTATCAGCAGCAAACAGCTTATTTCCAAAAAGGTGATCCGCTCACCATCCATGAATCCCCAGAAAAGGGCGACGAAGGGAATTCCATAGGTAACGAGCGAAGCGAAGAGCCCGCCGGCGCGTTGCACGAGCAGGTAAAAAAGCGCGGTGGCTACTGCCGAGCCCACAACGCCGAGCGCCACAGAGGCCCAAACCGAATAGCTAACATTAGGATCCGCGAAGTTCAGTGCCATGAAATCCTGCTGCCATAGCACAATAGCGGTCGGCAAAAGCATGCATGCCAGTGAAACAGTAGCGATGTGCAGGGGGTTGACCTCTTTCAGGTAATGCCCCACCATATTGACATTGATTCCGTAAAGCAGGGTCGCGAGGACGATGAGTGCCGTGTAGTTGAGGTTATCGAGGCTGAGAGTTTTGTTTTCCAGGATCCAGGGAGAAAGCGTCAACACCACGAGCCCGAGAAAGCCTACCAGCACGCCGACGATCTTTTGACTGCGGAAGCGGTCGCGAAAAAAAACGATTCCAATCACCACCACGCAGATGGGCGTAAGCGAATTCAGAATGCCGGCCAGGGAAGCGTCGATCTTCATGATCGCTTCGGCAAAAAGAAACGCCGGGAGGAGATTACCGAACACCGCGCTCAGGATGACAGGCAGGAGTTTCCCGCGCGGAATTTTTTTCCAGTGAAAAAATGCAAAAGGCAGAAATACCAGGCCCGCTGAAAAAATCCGTACGGAAGCGATTTGCATTGAATTCAAACCCTGCTGGCTGTCCTGCATCAGCTTGAAGGAACTGCCCCAGATGAAGCAGAGCACGACGAAAATCAGCCAGCTGGTGAACCTGTTGCTCATTGACGCAAAAAGGAGCAAAGGTCAGGAATATGAGTGGTCGCCGCAATTTTTCTAAATTGTGTCATGCCCGGGATTCGACTCAGCGAAATCAGTACAAAAGCCCCCGAGAAGGAGAAGAAGGACGATGTGAAACAGAAAACAGCAAAGCTGCTCGGGGAGCTGGACGAACTGCAAAACCGTTTGTTTGCCGAGGGAAAACATTCTGTGCTGGTTATCCTGCAGGGACTTGACGGGAGCGGAAAAGACGGAGTGATCCGCAAGGTTTTCGGCAACCTGAGCCCCCAGGGCGTTTCCGTAAGATCGTTCAAGGTTCCGACGGCCGAAGAGCTCGCACATGATTTTTTGTGGCGTATACACCTGCATGCGCCTGCCCGCGGCATGATCCAGATCTTCAACCGTTCCCATTACGAAGATGTGCTCGTGACGCGCGTACACGGCTGGTGCGACGATGAAATGGCGAAAAAAAGAATGAAGGCCATCAATGATTTTGAGCAGCTGCTTTATGAGCACAACAGTTGCCAGATCCTCAAATTTTACCTGCATGTCTCGGAAAAAGAGAGGCGGACCAGGCTGGAGGAACGCAGGCACGACCCTTCCAAGATGTGGAAATACAGCGAAAAGGATCTGAAGGAAGCGGAGCTGACCGGACGATACCTGGAAATGTACGAAGACTGTTTCGAGCATTGTGACCTGTTTCCCTGGCAGATCATTCCATCCGACCAGAACTGGTACAAAGAGTACCTGATAGCGAAAGCGCTTCACAAAATGCTTTCAGGCCTGAATATGAAATATCCGAAGCTGAAGAAATAGCGTGCTGGCGATCCCGCCGGCTCTGACCATCAACGAGTCAACCAATTCACCAGTCAACCAACAACTATGAGCATGATCCGGGAATTCAAAGAATTTGCTCTCAGGGGCAACCTGGTCGACATCGCGGTGGCCTTTGTGATGGGCGCCGCCTTTGGGAAAGTGATCACCGCTTTAACCGAGGGCCTCGTAGCGCCGCTCATTAGTTTGATCCTTGGAGGCCGGTCGGGACTGGGAGAATGGGTGATCAGGCGGGAGATGAAAGATGTATCGGGAGTTGTGACCAGGGAGGCGATTTCGTTGAAATGGGGAGCATTTCTCGTTGCCGTGTTGGATTTTCTCATAATCGCGTTCGTCATGTTTCTGTTCATTCGCGGCATCAACGGGCTGAAGAGAAAGCGTAAAGAAGTGGCAACTGCGCCACCGGAGGAAATTTTGCTGCTGCGCGAAATTTGCGACTCTTTGAAACGCTGATTACGGCGCGAGATATCCCCACCCGTACTGCGGGCGTGCAGATTGACCTAAATTTGCGCGTTCCCTTGACAGAGGCATGGCCAGCACATCCTACCAGATTAAGCTTCCCCAGTTCGAAGGTCCCTTCGACCTGCTTTTATTTTTCATCGAACGGGATGAGCTTGACATCTACAACATTCCCATCACCAGGATCATCAACGATTTTCTCGGCTATATCCGCCAGAGCGAGGAGCTGAACATCGAGCTGAGCAGCGAGTTCATTCTGTTTATCTCCACGCTGATGCGTATCAAGGCAAAGATGTTGCTGCCGAGAAAAGAGCTTGATGCCGAAGGAAACGAGATTGATCCGCGGCAGGAGCTGGTAAACAAAATTCTCGAGTACAAAAAATTCAAGGAGGCCTCCGCCCAGATGGCGGAAATGGAAGCGATCAGGATGCTGATGGCAAAACGGGGAAATATTCAGCAGGAACTCTCCCGCATCGGCGAGGAAGCAGGGGAGGGGACGGAGATCCAGACCATTACCCTGTTCCGGCTGATGCGGGCTTTCGAACGGGTAATGGGCCGGTACTCCGACCGGCTCACGAAACCGGTGCATACGGTGGTGCAGTACAACTACACCATGGAAGGAAGCCGCGATTTTTTGCTTACACAAGCGCGCGAAAACCGCAACCTGAGCTTTGAAAAGCTGTTCGACCCGTGCGAAAACCGCGTACACGCCATCTTCCTTTTTCTTTCGCTTCTCGAGCTGGTGCAGCAGAAATTCCTGAAAATTCTCGTCGGTGAGGGAAAAAATAATTTTATCGTCGAGTACGTGGAGCCCGACCAACGCCTGGCGGAGTTTCCGGAAGACATGTGACCAGAGGATAGAATATTAAGATCAACGACTCTAAACCAAAAAAACATCATGAAGCGTTCAGCAACTGCCAACTGGAAAGGTTCCGGCAAGGAAGGAAAAGGAACCGTAACCGCGGACAGCGGTGTACTGTCCGGCACATCCATCAGTTTTCGCACCCGGTTTGAAGACGTGGAAGGTACAAGTCCCGAAGAGCTCGTGGCGGCCGCGCATGCCGGCTGCTTTTCGATGAAGCTGAGCTTTGTCCTGGGCGCGGCAGGCTTTACTCCGGACAACATCGATACGAAGTGCACGATCACGCTGGAAAGCGGTACCATTACCGAAAGTCATCTCGACGTATCGGCGTCGGTACCGGGCATCGATGAGGCAAAATTCAAGGATTGTGTAGAGGAAGCGAAAAAGACCTGTCCGATCAGCAAGCTGCTGAACACGAACATTACTGCGGAGGCGCGGCTCGCCGGGTGAAAGACAATTATTTTCCGAACCGCCAGCCTGCGTAAACCTGCACCACGTTGTTGCGGAGGTTGGGACTGGCAAATTGAATCTGACCACCGCTGTAGCTGAGGGAATCGTACAGATCGGAAAGGCTTCGGGTGTACCGGAGACCAATGAACAACCCGCTCAAAGGCGAAAACTCCGCGCCGGCAGCGATTCCATAATCGAAGCGGTTCAGGAAATCCATCAAATCCCCGCTGCTGCCGCTGCTGTCCACACGTCCCTTCAGCAGAAACGCCAACTGGCCGCCCGCCTGTAGCGAAACATATTTTCCAAAATTCAGGGTCAGCAATTGCGGCAACAACAGGTAATCGAGCGTCACCTGGCCAGTGCTGCTGCCGGTCTTGTATTCATATCCCTGGCGCGAAAAGATCAGCTCCGTACGGTAGCTGAGCAGCCTTCGCTTCCCACCGAGGTAACCGCCAACCATAAACCCGGTTTCGCTGCTGCTGTTGAACGAAGATGCATTGCTCACGTTCGCGAAATTCAAACCGGCCTTGATTCCAATGGAGGGCAGGAACTGGGCGTTTGCAATCGTTGCGGCGAACAACAGCATTATTGAAAGCACAAGCCCTTTCATTGATTTTCGGGTTTATTGATCCGTATACTGTTTCACGCTAATTTGTTCCTTCATCAGCCGGCGTGCGGCTTCCGCAATCGCTTCGGCATCGTAACCGCACTCGCGGTAAAGCTCTTTTGGAGTACCGTGTTCCACCACGCGATCGGGTATTCCCAGAATCATCAGTTCGTTGCGGTAACCGTGTTCGTTCATGAATTCAAGGATCGCGCTTCCAAATCCTCCCTTCACGGTTCCATCTTCCACCGTCACAACCTTTGGATACCGCAATAGCGCTTCGTGCAGCATTTCTTCGTCCAGCGGCTTCGCAAACCGCATGTCGTAATGTGCGGGGTCCAGCCCATCGTTTTTGAGCTCGCGAATTGCAGCCGACGCGAAATTGCCGGGATGCCCGAAAGAAAGAATAACCAGGTCTCGGCCGTCTTTAAGCCGACGACCCTTCCCGATAGGGATTTCCTTCATTTCGGTCCTCCATTCCGGCATTACTCCTTCCCCGCGCGGATAACGGATCACAAAGGGCTGTTGCGTGGAATCAAGCTGCGCGGTGTACATCAGGTTCCGCAACTCGCTTTCGTTCATGGGAGCGCTGACGATCATGTTTGGAACGCAGCGCATGTACGCAATGTCGTAACACCCGTGGTGGGTAGGACCATCGTCACCTACGAGTCCCGCCCGGTCGAGGCAGAAAATCACCGGCAGGTTCTGGATCGCCACGTCGTGGATAACCTGGTCGTAGGCGCGCTGCATGAAGGTGGAGTAAATGTTGCAGAATACTTTCATCCCCTGCGTGGCCATTCCCGCACTCAGCGTGACGGCGTGCTGCTCGGCGATTCCCACGTCCAAAGCGCGCTGCGGCATTTTTTCCATCATGTATTTCAGCGAAGAGCCCGAAGGCATCGCCGGTGTAATGCCGAATATTTTTTCATTTTTTTCCGCCAGCTCGATGATGGTATGGCCGAAAACATCCTGGTATTTCGGCGGCTGGGGCAGGTCGAATTTTTTCTTTTGTATCTCGCCGGTGATCTTGTCGAACAGCCCCGGCGCGTGCCACTTGGTCTGCTCTTTTTCCGCTAGGGCGTATCCCTTGCCTTTCGTTGTCACCACGTGCAGCAGCTTGGGACCGGGAATCTGGCGCAAATCGCGCAGCACGTCCACCAGCCTCGCGATGTTGTGACCGTCAATCGGCCCGAAGTAACGAAGCTTGAGCGCTTCGAAGAGGTTCGAGCTGCTGCTCACCAGGCCCTTCAGGCCCTCCGTGAGCTTATGCCCCATCGCCCGCGTGAAGCGTTTTCCTACAGGCAGCCTGCCCAGTAATTTCCAGACATCGTCCTTCACTTTGTTGTAAGTCGGGGAAGTCGTGATGTCCGTCAGGTATTCCTTCAGCGCTCCCACGTTGGGGTCAATGCTCATGCAGTTGTCGTTGAGAATGATGAGCAGGTCGGTGTCCGAGACACCCGCGTGGTTCATGCCTTCGAATGCAATTCCCGCAGTCATGGCACCGTCCCCGATGACCGCAACTACCTTCCGGTCCTGCTCACTTTTTTGTTTCGCGGCGATTGCCATTCCCAGCGCAGCGGAAATAGATGTGGAGGAATGTCCGACACCGAAAGTATCGTACTCGCTTTCGCTGCGTTTCGGAAACCCACTAAGTCCTTTGTATTTCCGGTTGGTAATAAAATTGTCGCGTCGTCCCGTGAGGATCTTGTGTCCGTATGCCTGGTGTCCAACGTCCCATACGAGCTGGTCGTAAGGCGTTTGGTAAACATAATGCAACGCGGCGGTGAGCTCCACCACCCCGAGGCTTGCCGCAAAGTGGCCCCCGTACACGCTTACTACATCGATAATATATTGCCGGAGCTCGTCGCAAAGCTGGTGAAGCTTTTCTCTGGGAAGCTTTCGAAGGTCGGCGGGAGAATCAATGGTCTGCAAAACTGGCCCCGGAATGATTTTCATCAAGCGTCGATTGAGGGGTAAAATTAACATTTTCGTTTTTAGGGTCTTTTCGCTCGGCTGTAAATAACAAAGCTTTACAGATGAGGATGTTCCGGCGTTCGGGCGCGAAACCCCATTTGTAGAACCAATCCGCCACTGGTATATTTACCGTCCCTTGCCACTGAGGGAAGGTTTAGATTTGTCCGAATGCGCTTTGGGAGAAGAAAATACTGGCTTTTCCAGATCACAGGCTGGGGCCTCTTTGCCCTGATCAACGTGTTTTTTGCATACTCGTTCAACAAAATGGACGACGCAGAATCACGCCGCGTGATTTTCACCCGCCTCGGCATCTTCGTACTGCTCGGGATCGTGTTCACCCACATCATGCGCTTCGTGATCATTCGCCTCAATACACTCCAGAAAACGGTAGAGAAGCAGGTGATTCATTTCCTGCTTATTTCGCTGTTTTTTGCACTGATCACGGCCACCTTCTACATGGAGGCGTGCAACCGGCTGGGGCTGCTCAACGAAGGAGAGCGCCGGTTTATCGACAAGCCGTTGTTGCTTATCCTGAGCGGAGCGTTTTATTTTTTCATCAACATCATCATCTGGAACCTGATCTACTTCATTTACCATTACGTCACCAAGAGCCGGAGGCAGCAGCTGGATACGCTTCGCCTGGAAGCGCTGGTAAAAGATCTGGAGCTGCAGACGATCAAGGCGCATATCAATCCGCATTTTATTTTCAACTCGCTCAACAGCATCCGCGCGCTGATTGACGAAAACCCTGAAAGGGCACGAAAAGCGGTGACGGAACTGAGCAACATCCTGCGCAGCAGCATGCAGGTGGAGAAGGTGGAGATGGTTCCGTTTGAAAAGGAGCTTTACATTGTGCGCGATTACCTGGCTCTGGAGAATATGCGTTTTGAGGACCGGCTTCGGATCGAATACCGCATCAATGACAACACCCTCGAGCAGCCCGTTCCCCCGATGATGCTGCAAACGCTCGTGGAAAATGCCATCAAGCACGGCATCAGCAAGCAGGTGCGCGGCGGTGTAGTGAAGATCAGCTCGGATCTTAGAAACGGATTTCACGAACTGGTGGTGCAGAACACCGGAACACTTAACGGCGGCATGAACGGAGAAGACCACACGCAGGAGCTCGCCGATAAGGGATTCGGGCTCTACAGCACGACGAACCGGCTCAATCTCCTCTACGGTGATAAGGCGAAATTCGAGATTCGCCAGGTAAACCCTTCACTGGTGGAAGCGAAAGTGCTTATCCCCCTTGAAGGCGAGCCGCCTAATCTGTAAAACGAAAAACAGCACCGCTGGTGCAAAAAAAACCAATGAAAGCTATCATCATCGACGACGAACGACTGGCCCGGCTTGAACTGAAGAAATTGCTGCAGGAATTTCCCGAAGTAGAAGTGGTTGACGAAGCCGCGAATGCCGACGAGGCGATCTCCAAGATCGAAAATCAGAACCCCGACCTGATCTTCCTGGATATCCAGATGCCGGGCAAGACGGGGTTTGAGCTGCTTACCGAACTGGAAAGAATCCCGCAGGTGATTTTCACCACTGCATTTGACCAGTTTGCGCTAAAGGCGTTTGAAGTGAACGCGCTCGATTACCTCCTGAAGCCGGTGGAACCAAAACGGCTCGCTGATGCCATACAAAAGCTGCAGAATACGGACCACCGGGATGTTCGCCCCTCGACCGGCATGCCGAACAACAGCATTCTTACCGAGCACGACCAGGTGTTTGTCAAGGACGGGGAGCGTTGCTGGTTTGTCCGGCTCAGCGACATCCGGTTATTTGAAAGCGTGGGTAACTACGCGAAAGTGTTTTTTGGAAACAACAAGCCGCTCATCCTGAAATCGCTCAACGCGCTCGAAGAACGGCTGGATGAAAAGACATTTTTCCGGGCCAACCGGAAGCACATCGTGAACCTTCGAATGATCGAGAAAGTGGAACCTTATTTCAACGGGGGACTGCTGCTCGAGCTGAAAGGAGGAGAGAAGATCGAAGTGAGCCGCCGGCAAACCGTCAAGTTCAAAGAGATGATGAGCCTATAACATCAGACCTTCACCGTCGCGGAATGAACCGCAGCGCTCAGCTCGCTGATTAACGACGGATCTTTTTCAATTGCATTCCCGACCACAATCACATCCGCGCCTGCCTGGCAGTTGCGGTATGCCTTCTCGGGCTCAGTGATGCCCCCGCCGACGATTAGCGGAACGGACACGTTCTCGGCCACCATGCGGATCATGTTTTCGGCAACCGGCCTCCGCGCACCGCTACCGGCGTCCATATAGATCAGCTTCATCCCCAGCATTTCGCCGGCCATGGCCGTGCACATCGCGATCTCCGCTTTGTCGGCCGGAATGGGAGACGCATTGCTGATGTAGGAAACTGTGGTCGGTGCGCCGCCATCAATCACAATGTAACCCGTAGGAATAATTTCCAGCCCGCTCTGGCGCACCTGTGGCGCCGAGATTACGTGCTGCCCGATGAGCAGCTCCGGATTTCGGCCGGAAATGAGTGAAAGATACAGGAGTGCATCGGCGTGCGGGCTCAGCTGCGAAGGGCTGCCCGGGAACAGCACAACAGGAATAGACGAATGTTTGCGGATGTGAAGCACGCACTCGTCGAGGTGGTTCGAGATCACCAGGCTGCCACCTGCCAGGAAATAGTCCACACCGGCCGTCGCAGCCAGATCGATGAGGTTGTCGAGCGCAGCGGGACGATTAGGGGACAGCCTGTCCGGGTCCAGGAGCACCGCAAACGACCGCCTGCCTTGTTTTTTCCTTTCTGTAAGTCCCTGGTAAATGCCCGTCTTCATCCGCAATGATTAAGATCACAAAAATGCGAAAGTTTTTCGGTTTTATCCTTTTGCCGGCGCCGCAAAGTGACTTCCTCTCTTTTACGCCAGTTTTTTAGAATTTCCAAATAAAAGTTTCAGGAAAATTGAATACACACTGTGCAGAAACGCTGTGAATGAGTCCTGGCCTGCATTCCCAAAACAATTCACCCTCTTTTCCACAAACTGTGAATATTTCAAAGTATGAAGTTCAGTATCTAAAAAATATTTTCGTTTCACTCCGTTAAGATTTATTAACCCGAGCAAATTCTTTAGTTATGGCCGCCAAAACCAAAGCTTCCCGCTCTGCGGGACTGCAGTTTTCTCGTCGCTTTACCCGGGACGACGTGAATGTCTTCGAGCAGTTCGAGTACGACTACCGTACTTCGATCATTCGCAACCCCAACGGTGAAGTAGTGTTCGAGATGAACAACGTGGAGGTGCCAAAGCACTGGAGCCAGATCGCCACGGATATTCTTGCACAGAAATATTTCCGCAAAGCCGGAGTGCCGCAACCTGATGGGAGCCTGGGACGAGAGACGTCTGCAAAGCAGGTGGCACACCGCCTCGCGAATTGCTGGCGCGCGTGGGGCGAGCGCTATGGCTATTTCGCTACCGAAAAGGACGCCGAGGTGTTCTATGACGAGCTCGTTTATTCGATCCTGAACCAGATGTGCGTTCCGAATTCCCCGCAGTGGTTCAACACGGGCTTGTATGAAAGCTACGGCATCGCCGGCAAGCCGCAGGGGCATTATTATGTGGACCCGGCAGACGGGGGGCTGAAAGAATCGACTTCGGCATACGAGCGCCCGCAACCACATGCCTGCTTCATCCTGAGCGTGACCGATGATCTCGTCAACCACGGTGGGATCATGGATCTCTGGCTGCGGGAAGCAAGGATATTCAAATACGGATCCGGCGTCGGCACCAATTTTTCCACGCTTCGCGGAGAGGGCGAGCGGCTCAGCGGGGGTGGAACTTCGAGCGGGCTCATGAGCTTCCTGAAAATCGGCGACCGCGCAGCGGGAGCGATCAAAAGCGGAGGCACCACGCGGCGTGCAGCGAAGATGGTGTGCCTGGACCTCGACCACCCGGAAATCGTGGAGTTCGTGAACTGGAAGGTGGAGGAAGAGAAAAAAGTAGCTGCCCTGATTGCAGCCGGCTACCCGAGCGATTACGAGGGCGAAGCTTACCGCACGGTTTCCGGCCAGAATTCAAATAACTCGGTACGTATTCCGAATGCTTTTTTTGAAAAACTGAAAGCAGGTGAGGACTGGGAGCTTACCGCCCGCATGGACGGACGCGTGATGAAGAAAGTACCGGCGCGCGAGCTCTGGAACCAGATTGCCTACGCCGCCTGGCGATGTGCTGATCCGGGCACTCAATACGACACAACGATCAGTGAATGGCACACTTGTCCCGAGGGCGGCCGCATCCGCGCCTCGAATCCCTGCAGCGAGTACATGTTTCTCGACAACACGGCCTGCAACCTCGCGTCCGCCAACCTGATGAAGTTTTACGATGCCAAAAAGAACCAGTTTGACGTGGAAGGTTATGAATACAATTGCAGGCTATGGACCGTTGTACTGGAAATCTCCGTACTGATGGCCCAGTTCCCTTCCAGGGAAGTGGCGCAATTGAGTTACGAATACCGCACTCTCGGCCTCGGCTATGCCAACCTCGGTACGCTGCTGATGGTGAGCGGCATACCCTACGACAGTGAAGAAGCGCGGGCAATAGCCGGTGCCATCACAGCCATTATGACCGGAGTAGCCTACAAGACCTCTGCGGAGATGGCGCAGGTATTAGGTCCCTTCCCGAGATTCCAGGAAAATCGTGAGCACATGATGCGGGTGATGCGAAATCACCGGCTGGCCGCTTATGAAGCCGACGAATACGAAGCCCTGAGCGTGAAGCCACAGGGGATCAAGGCACAGTATTGTCCCGACTATCTTCTTAAGGCAGCCTGCAAGGCCTGGGACGAGGCCGTAGAAATGGGAGAGCGCTTCGGTTACCGGAACGCGCAGGCCACCGTGATCGCCCCCACCGGCACCATCGGCCTGGTGATGGATTGCGATACTACTGGGGTGGAGCCGGATTTCGCACTGGTAAAATTTAAGAAACTTTCCGGCGGAGGTTATTTCCGCATCATCAACCAGTCCGTGCCCGTCGCGCTGAGCAACCTGGGCTATTCGGAAAAAGAAATCGATGCTATAATCAAATATGCCGTAGGCGCTGCCTCTTTTGCAGGAGCACCATATATAAACCACCAAACGCTTAGTGAGAAAGGATTTATTGCTGACGAGATCAAGCGGCTCGACGCTGCTGCAGTAACTGCTTTTGAGATCGCTTTTGTGTTCAACAAGTACACGCTCGGAGAAGAATGTTTACAGCGCCTCGGCTTCACTCCGGAGCAGTACAACGATTTCGAATGGAGCTTACTCGAGGCGCTGGGCTTTACAGAAGAACAGATCGAGGCCGCGAACGACTATGTCTGCGGCACGGGGATGCTGGAAGGAGCGCCGTACCTGAAGGAACAACACCTGCCCGTTTTTGACTGTGCCAACAAATGCGGAAAGAAAGGCCAGCGGTATATCCATACACATGGACATATCCGCATGATGGCAGCCACACAGCCTTTCATCAGTGGCGCCATTTCGAAAACCATCAACCTGCCCCATGAAGCAACCGTCGAAGAAATCGCGGACGCGTACATGCTCAGCTGGGAACTTGGACTGAAAGCCTGTGCGCTTTACCGGGATGGCTCCAAGCTCTCGCAGCCTCTCAGCAACAAGTCGGACAAGAAGCGCTCCGCGAAGCCCGCGATCGAAATGATCGAGCAGCCGCACGAAGAGCTGAGCGGTGAATCGCAGATCGTTGACCTGGGCAAGCTGACGGTGGAAGAGCTTTTGGAAGAAGTGCAGAAACGGGTACAGGCTTCGCCCGACACGAAGCTGAAACGAAAGCTGGCCAGCATCGTCGAGCGCCGCTCGCTGCCCGCGAAACGCAGAGGTTTTACTCAAAAAGCGAAAATCAACGGACAGGCGATCTTTCTGCGTACCGGCGAGTACGGCGACGGCACACTGGGTGAGATTTTCATCGACATGGCCAAAGAAGGGGCCACGATGCGAAGCATGATGAACTGTTTCGCCATCGCGATCTCGATTGGTTTGCAGTACGGTGTTCCCCTCGAGGAATTTGTAGACAAGTTCGCGTTCACCAAGTTCGATCCGTCCGGGTTCGTGGAGCATCCTAACATCAAGTCCACGACTTCCATTGTGGATTTCATCTTCCGCGTCCTCGGTTACGAGTATCTGGGAAGAACGGACCTCGTACACGTGATCGACAAGCCTGAGGTAATGAATACCGGCGCCGATGACTGGGACGAAATTCCCTCCAACCTCGAGTACGCGAACGACACCGAGCAGCAGGAACTGTCGAGTGTGCGTATCATAGGCTCGGCGGGCGGGCTCGTTCCTCAGCCTTCGGGAGTAAAGGGAACAAAACTGCGCGCCGAAGTGGCCCAGGATTCGCTGAGCGCGGCTGCCAGGAACATGCAGAGCGATGCACCTGCCTGCAATGTCTGCGGACATATCATGATGCGCAGCGGTACGTGTTATAAATGCCTGAATTGCGGCAACCAGGGCGGCTGCAGCTAAGTGCAAAAAGAGTTTAAGAGGAGTCCACCCCTGTTTCTACTAAGGAGGACGGCCGAAAAACCAATAAATGAGTACCCATTAATTCCATCCCGGCTGCGGCCGGGATTTTTTTTCGAATACCAACCCGCTGATTTCAGTCGCCGGAGAACACATTGTTCACGGCTCCCTCGAGCATTGGATATTTTTCAACGACAAAGTTTTTTACAGCTTCAATGGCCTTCCTGGCTTGTTCGTCCGTCAGACCGGCCTCTGCCTTCAATCTTTCGATGAGCTCCTGCATACTTTATTTTTTAGAAACAAAACCCCTGATCATTGATCAGGGGCAACAATATTATGAAATTATGCGGCTGCCGGCTCAGGCCACTTTCAACAGGCTGAGCTTGCTCTTGTCGAACTTCCGCTTTGCGTACTCCATGTCCAGCGTAAACTGCGACTGGCGCGCGGAAGGCAACTCAAACATGGCGTCGGTAAGAATGCCTTCGCAAATGCTGCGCAGGCCGCGGGCACCGAGCTTGTATTCCATGGCTTTTTCCACCATGAAATCCAGTACGTCGTTCTCGATCGTCAGCTGAATGCCTTCGAGCTCGAAAAGTTTTTTGTACTGTTTCACCAGAGCGTTCTTCGGCTCGGTCAAAATAGCCCGGAGCGTAGACGCGTCCAGCGGATCGAGATGGGTCACCACGGGCAATCGACCCAGCAGCTCGGGTATGAGGCCAAACGCTTTCAGGTCCTGCGCGTTCACATAATGCAGCAGGTTCTTTTTGCGGATCTCCTGCTCCTCCTTATCCACGTTGAAGCCAATAGTATTCGTCTGTACCCTGCGGGCGATGATCTTGTCAATTCCGTCGAAGGCGCCCCCGCAGATGAAAAGAATGTTCTGCGTGTTAATCTTTATAAGCTTTTGTTCGGGATGCTTGCGACCTCCCTGCGGAGGCACGAGCACATCCGTTCCTTCGAGCAGCTTGAGCATCCCCTGCTGTACACCTTCGCCGCTCACGTCGCGCGTGATTGAGGGATTGTCTCCCTTGCGCGCAATTTTGTCAATTTCGTCAATATAGACGATGCCGCGCTCGGCGGCAGTAACGTCGTAGTTGCAAACCTGCAGCAGGCGGGTCAGAATACTTTCCACATCTTCACCAACATACCCGGCTTCCGTGAATACCGTGGCGTCCACGATGGTGAAGGGCACGTTAAGCATCCGCGCGATGCTTTTTGCAAGGAGGGTTTTCCCGGTACCGGTTTCGCCCACCATAATGATGTTGCTCTTTTCAATCTCCACGTCGTTCTGGGCGCTTTCGGCCGATTTCTGCTGGAGTCTCTTGTAATGGTTGTAGACCGCGACCGCCAAAACTTTTTTCGCTTCGTCCTGCCCGATCACGTATTCATCAAGGAATTTCTTGATCTCTACCGGTTTTTTGACTGTAAGCTTAAACGAGGAGGGAGCTTTATCTTCGCGGACGATCAGCTCCTGTTCGATGATTTCCCGTGCGTGTTCCACGCAGTTCTCGCAAATATGACCTTCCTGTCCCGCGATCAGGATCTTGACCTCATCGCGGCTGCGTCCACAAAACGAGCAATGAAGGGGATTTTTTGCCATGACCGAATAAACTAGAGCAGCGGATTTGCCAACTGTAAAATTATAAAACCATCCTGACTAGAATGGTTTTTTTTCTCTGAATATCAATGATTTTGCCAAATATTAAGGAGTGCTTTGCAGCTTAGCGACTTACTATCAGAGGCTTAGAGCTTGTTGATAATTTCGTCCACGATTCCGTATTCTACAGCAGCCTTTGCTTCCATCCAGTAATCCCTATCGAAATCCCGGATGATTTGCTCCACGGTCTTCCCACAATTCTCCGCAAGTATTTTGGCCCCCATGTCCTTTACACGCCTGGTCTGTTCCGCCTGGATCTCAAGGTCGGAGCTTACGCCACGGATGTATCCCCCCAGCGAAGGCTGGTGAATCATCACTTCGCCATGGGGAAAGATGCGTCGCTTCCCTTTTTCTCCGCCGCTCAGCAGAATGCTGCCCATCGACGCAGCAAGTCCCATGCAGATCGTGCTGACGGGGCTTTTGATCATCTGCATCGTATCGTAGATCACCATTCCGGCGCTTACGACACCACCGGGACTGTTGATGTAAAAGCGAATTTCTTCTCCCGGCCTGTCGGCATCCAGCAGGAGCAGCTTGCTCACCACGTCTTTCGCGCTCTTGTCGTCCACCGGTCCCCAAAGATGCACACTGCGGGTTTCGTAAAAATACTTTTCAAGCTTTTTCCGGAACATCATCAGGTCGCTGTTTGGACGCTCTTCCTTTTCTTCTTCTTCTTCTTCTTCGTCATCGGCTTTCCAGCCTTTGGGCAGGCTGCTGTCGTAGTGAAAATATCTGCGAGCCATAATCCTTGAATTAATTGGAATCTTTCTTTTGTTTTTTGGGGTTGGTCACCAGCACTTCGTCGACGAGGCCATAATCCTTTGCGGCGCTTGCCGTCATCCAGTGATCCCGGTCAAAGTCGCGCTCGATCTGCTCAACCGGCCGGCCCGTATGAAAATTCACCACCTCATACAATTCTCTTTTGAGTTTGCGGATCTCGTTGACCGTGATCTCAATGTCACTTGCCTGTCCGCCGATGGATCCGGTGGGCTGGTGCATCATGATGCGGGCGTGTTTCAAAGCAGCCCGCTTTCCCTTGGATCCGGCACCGAGCAGCACGCAGGCCATGGAGGCTGCCATGCCGATACAGATCGTGGCCACGTCGGGAGTCACGTACTGCATGGTATCGTAAACACCGAGACCCGAGTAAACACTTCCGCCCGGGCTGTTGATGTACATATTGATATCGCGGGTGCGATCCGTCGAATCGAGAAAGAGCAGCTGCGCGGTCACGATATTCGCGACTTCATCATTGATGGGGTATCCGAGGAAAATAATACGGTCCATCATGAGGCGGCTGTATACATCCATCACTGCCACATTCATCGGACGTTCCTCAATTATATTCGGAGTAAGCCCCGTCACCAGATGCTGTTCATATCCATGAAGCGTGTTGCTGGATATGCCGCGATGTTTGACGGCGTACTTTTCAAATTCAGATTGCATACGCTGAGATTTCTGGGTGTTTAGCTGTCAGGTAGTTTGAGCTATCAAATATCCGTCCAATTGCCAAAATAACGGCAAATGCAGCAATTGCCAGAGCAACGACCGGACGAATTGGCATAAACATCAATGATGATGATGTTGGTGGGCTTCCAGAATCCGGGAGAATTCTTCAGCATTTATAGTTTGATCGGTTGGCCGTACCTGGCTTTCCGCCCAGAGAAAAATCTTCTCTGTTTCAATCCGCCGGACAGCCTCGTCCGCATGCTTGGGCGTTCGCATCATTTTTTCCAAATAATCATTGAGCCAGGCCTGATCGTCGCCAAGCGCATTTCCCATATAGCCCATCAGCTGCCGCCGGAAATGTTCGCGGACTTCGTCGCGCGTTACCTGAATGCCGGCTTCGCGAACCACCTGGTCGGTGATCAGTGTCCAACGCAGCTGGCTGCTGAAAGATGGATAATCTTTTTCCGCCTGCTCTTCCGATTTCATGGCACCTTTTTCACCATCGCCCTGGGTGCGCAGCCATTTTTTTAGGAATGTTTCCGGAAGGTCGATGGGGGTGTGATCCACCAGGTAATGAAAAATCTGATCGTGAATCTGGTTGCGCGCCCGCCCGTCCCAGTACGTTTGTATCTCGCTGCGAATGCGCTCGCGGAATTCGTGAGGTGTCGTTACACCCGGGAAAACCTCCTGGAAGAACTTTTCATTGAGCTCGCGCTTTTCTACCTGAGCAATCCGGGTGATCACCATTTTGAAATACCTATCACCGCCCCCCGCACGATCGGCCACCTCCAGGTCCGCCAGAACTGCTTCGCGTTCTTTTTCCAGGAAAGCGTCGTTCGGGCGCAGAATTACAGAATCCTGGGGTTTAAGACCCATCAGGCGCGGCTGAAATTCAGGCGTGAAGTATCTGACGAGGACCGAATTCTCTTTTTTTACTCCATCGGGAATCTCATTTCCCTCTGTATCTGTCTCGATGAAAAGTACGTTCAGCACATTTTCCCCGGACCCTACCTGCTCCATTTCCTTCACCGAACCGTAACGGCTCTGCAACCGGTCCACCTCGCTGTTGACCATCTCATCGGTCACTTCAACGCGGTACCGTGTGACGGGAGCTTTGCCGAGATCGGGAAGTGTGAATTGCGGCTTCATGCCGATTTCGAAATGAAACGTGTATTCGCCGGGATTGTTTACGTCGAGCTGACGCATATCGAGATCCAGCGGCAGCGGCTGCCCAAAAATGCCAAGCTGGTCGGATTCAAGGTAATTTCCCAGCGCGCGGTCAACGGACCGCAGCACCTCATCCGCGAAAAGCGACGAACCGTACATTTTGCGGATTAGTCCCGCAGGAACCTGACCCTTTCGAAAGCCGGGAATGTTCGCGCGTTTGCTGTAATCCTTAAGAGTTTTTTCAAACGAAGGCAGGTAATCCGCCTTTTCAAGCTTCAGGGTTAGTTTTTCGTGAAGCAACCCGATGTTTTCTTTTGTAACTGTCGCCATTGTATTGATTTATCCGCTTCGCGGACTGTCCGGATGGAGGGACTCGAACCCCCACGCCTTTCGGCATCAGATCCTAAGTCTGACGTGTCTGCCAATTCCACCACATCCGGTACCGGAAGCCGGGGTTGCTTAGCCCTGGCCTCATGGAAAAGGGTTGCAAAGGTAGCGCATTTTTTGCGCGTGAAGAGGGCGCGTATCATTGTATTCTCTAATGTGGGTGCGACAATGAAAAGTTAATTCAGGGATGTTCCAGTCGCTCCCGAAGGAAGCAGAAAATGTTAAGTTGACTTTGGAGCGAGCCCCGCGTTGTGTCTCCATTGTCCCCGCCCTCGAAATTCAGTAAATTCGTCCCTATATCCTTTCAGATGGAGACGGTAGCGCAGGCGCCCAGATACAATCTCAACGAAGAGCAGGAAAAGAAGCTGATCCTTAGGGAGTACAGGTCTCTTTTGCGTTCCCTCAAGTCGAAGCTGAAACCGGGCGACAAAGACCTTATCCGCAACGCCTTCGAGATGGCCGTGGATGCGCACAAGACGATGCGCCGGAAAAGCGGCGAACCCTACATTCTGCATCCGCTGGCGGTGGCGAAAATCTGCGTGGAGGAGATCGGCCTCGGGGTACGATCCACGATCTGTTCGCTGCTGCACGATACGGTTGAGGACACTGACATTTCCATTGATGACGTGGAGCGGCAATTTGGCAGCGAGATAGCGCGGATCGTAGACGGACTGACGAAAATCGCGAACGTTATCGACGTCAATGCTTCACAGCAGGCGGAGAATTTCAAGAAAATCCTTCTCACCCTCACGGATGACCCGCGCGTGATTCTTATCAAGCTTGCCGACAGGCTGCACAACATGCGCACGCTGGACAGCATGAAGCGGGAAAAGCAGCTCAAGATCTCTTCGGAAACGGTTTATGTATACGCCCCGCTGGCGCACCGCATGGGTCTGTACACCATCAAAACGGAGATGGAAGACCTGGCGATGAAATACATGGAGCCGGACATTTACAAGGAGATCGCACAAAAACTTGCCGAAACCAAGAGGGAACGCACGCGGTACATCAATGAATTCATCCGTCCGATCAAGGAAAAGCTGGATAAGGGAAATTTTACCGCGGAAATCTTTGGGCGGCCGAAGAGCATTCACTCGATCTGGACCAAAATGAAGAAAAAGGGGGTGGCCTTTGACGAGGTTTACGATCTTTTCGCGATCCGTGTCATTTTGGATTCCCCCGCCGATCGCGAAAAGGAGGATTGCTGGAAGGTCTATTCAATGATCACGGATGAATACACGCCGTCGCCGGAACGCCTGCGCGACTGGTTGAGCAATCCAAAGTCGAACGGGTACGAGGCGCTGCACACCACGGTGATGGGACCGCAGGGGCGGTGGGTGGAGGTGCAGATCCGCACGCGCCGGATGAACGAGATCGCCGAGAAAGGCCTGGCGGCGCACTGGAAATACAAAGAAGATACCGCGGATGAGAGCCGCTTCGACAAATGGTTTCACCAGATCCGGGAGGTGATCTCAAATCAGGACACCGACAGCGTCGATTTTCTGCAGGACTTCAAGACCAGCTTTCTCGCCGAGGAGATCTATGTGTACACGCCGAAGGGCGACGTGAAAATGCTTCCCGTCGGATCGACCGCGCTGGATTTCGCCTTCGCGATCCACACCGCCATCGGGGTAAAAACGATCGGAGCTAAAGTGAATCACAAGCTCGTGCCCATCAGCCACAAACTGCGCAGCGGCGACCAGGTGGAGATCATTACGAGCAACAAGCAAAAACCTTCGGAAGACTGGCTCACATTCGTGGTCACTTCCAAGGCGAAAGGCAGGATCCGGGACGCGCTGAAGGAAGAAAAGAAAAAGGTAGCCGATGAAGGGAAGTATACCCTGCAGCGAAAGCTGGAAGGAGTAGGGGCGGCGCTCAACCAGCACAATATCGACGAGCTGGTGCAGTGGTACAAGCTGCCTTCGAATGTGGATCTGTTTTACGCGATCGCGGTCAAAAATATTGACCTGAAAGATCTCAAGGAATTCAAGGTGATTGGCGACCGCATCGAAGCGCCGAAACCGGTCCGGCCCGTCCAGGAGGGAAAGCCCGAATACATTCCCCACCACCAGGTGGCGGCGCGCAAGGATAAGGAACTGATCATTTTCGGGGAGAGCAGCGACCGGATCGTTTATCACCTCGCAAATTGCTGCAAGCCGATCCCCGGCGACGACGTGTTTGGTTTCATCACCACCGGGAAGGGGCTGACTATACATCGCACCAACTGTCCCAATGCGGCGAAGCTCCTGGCGCAATACGGCCACCGCGTGGTAAAGACGAAATGGGCGAGAAACAAGGAGATCTCTTTCCTCACTGGTATCCGCATCATCGGCATGGACGATGTGGGAGTCGTGAACAAGATCACCAACCTGATCTCCGGCGAGCTGAAAATCAATATCGCGGCTCTTACGATAGAGGCAAAGCAGGGTCTTTTTGAAGGCAACATTAAGCTCTACGTGCACGACAAGGAGGAGCTGGACAACCTGGTACAAAACCTCAAAGAACTCCCGGGTATCGAGGCGGTGGAACGCTACGATACAGAAGACATTTCCTGACCTTTTTCGTCGATAAATCCTTATCTTGTTTCCTCCTTTTCAACCAAATTCTGCGCGGGAACTGATCTGCTGATTATGTCGAAATCGATTCGGACTTTCCTCTTCCTCGTTTGTTCCGCGGCAGTTTCGGCGGGTTTCGGCCAAAGCTGCGTTCCCACGAACATCAACGGCACTATTATCAACCTGAGCTGCAACCAGACCTGCTCCACGCTGACTTTCCGTGTTCCGCACCTGAAATCTTCCTCGGATTACACGTTAACCACGATTCCATACAATCCTTATCCCTACAGCACACCCGGTGGAAACGAACTGACGATTTTGTACACGGACGATGAGTTCAGTAATGTCATTAATATTCCTTTCGGCTTTTGTTTTTATGATTCGGTATTTAACGCTTTTGTTGTCGGTTCTAATGGGGTTATGACTTTCGATTTGAGTAACCAGGCGCCCTGTGATAATGGTTACAACATCAGCGCATCAAGTCCGGCGATTCCGGGTTCCGGAGGCGGCGGACAATGCACGAGGGCCGGTCCATATTACCCGCGCTCCTCGATCATGGGAAACTTCTCCGATCTGGATCCAACGGCGGGCGCTAGTCCGCCAAACAGAAAGATTGAATGGAGGGTGGAAGGCACGGCGCCGTGCAGAAGGGTAATTGTGAGTTATTACCAGGTAGGCATTTATGGTGGTTCCTGCGGCGCATCTTTTCCCAATACTTTTCAAATGGTGTTGTACGAGTCGACGGGTATTGTGGAAATATTTACGGAACAAAAATCACTGTGTACTGCGAGCACGAGTTCGGGTCGCGCTATTATGGGAATTCAGAACTGGGACTGGACCAAGGCCGTCCCCGTTCCCGGCAGAAACCCCGCCCAATGGTCGGCGAACAATGAAGCCCATCGCTTTACTCCTTCGGGGGCTAGTTCACGGTTTGTCAGTTCACAGCTCTTTACTCTCAGTGGAACTTTGGTAGCGACAGCCGACACGCTCACCACAGTGCCCGGAATGCTCGATATCCGCTACCAGAATTTTTGCCCACCGCCGGGAAACAACACCTATGTTGTCAGAACAATTTTTTCCGACTGCGCTAATCCCGGCAACCAACTGATCAGTTCGGATACCATCCAGGTAAACCGTGTGAATGCTCTGAATGCCGCCGCAACCGCAACGAACACCGGCTGTATCGCTCCCACAGGCAGCATCACGATCACGGTGTCCGGAGGCACTAGTCCATTCACGTACATACTCGATGGAGGAACGCCGGTAGTCGGGCCGAGTCCTTATACTTTCAATAATGTGTCCGCAGGGCCGCACAGCATTCAGATCACCGATGCCAGCGGTACCTGTTCCACGACGGTCAACGTTACCGTAGTGCAGAATTCGATCACTGCTACAGCATCCACTACGGCTACATCCTGTCCGGCGGCCAATAATGGCACCATTGTCATCGGTTCGGCAAGCGGCGCGGGTCCCTACACGTTTTCACTTGACGGGGGAGCCGCCGTGCCTGGGACCATTCCCTTTACATTCAGTAATGTTTCCCCGGGCAATCATACCGTGGTGGTAACGGATCTTTCTTCCGGCTGCGCGACGGCGCCGATTTCGGTTAATGTGGCGGCGGGTCCGGCACTCACCGCAGTGGCTACGTCCACGGGCACCGCGTGCGCAGGAACAAACAATGGTACCATCACAATTACCAGCGCAAGCGGCACGGGGCCCTACAGTTTTTCTCTCGACGGTGGAGCTCCGGTACCCGGTTCACTGCCTTTTACCTTCAGCAATGTTTCTGCAGGGAGCCACACAATCGTTGTTTCCGAAACCAGCACAGGATGTGTCACGCCTCCGATCACTGTAATTGTGGCCGCCGGCCCGGGACCTGCCGGTAACGCCACCACCGCGCCGACGTCCTGTCCTTCCGTGAACAATGGTTCCGTTACAGTCAATGCAACTGCCGGCACAGCTCCGTTTACATTCACGCTAAACGGCGGAAGTCCGCAGTCGGGAAGCAATCCCTATACGTTCACCAATGTTCCAGCCGGCACGCATACTGTGGTTATCACTGATAATTACGGGTGCAGCGTTACCATCAATAACATTGTGGTGGCCGCGGGTCCCGTGCTGAACGCGCTGACGGTGGCAGGAGCTACGAGCTGCAACGGCGCCAGCAACGGCACGATTATCGTTTCGCCTACTTCCGGCACCGCGCCGTACACCTATTCACTCAACGGGGGTCCGCCGCAGTCGGGACCGGCGCCTTTCACATTTACCGGCGTGCCTGCCGGTTCGCATACCGTTGTGGTCGCCGATGCGGTGGGATGCGTAAGCAACCCAATCAGCGTAGTGGTGGTAGCGGGACCAAATCTCAGTACGACTGCCACCGCGGGTGATGTGCTCTGCAATGGCGGCAACACGGGGTCCATAACCGTAACGCAGCCTTCAGTCGGGGATCCGCCGTTCGAATATTCGCTGGACGGAACGAACTGGCAAAGCAGCAATGTATTTACCGGACTGGCAGCCGGTAATTATACTGTTTATTTCCGCGAAGGGAACGGTTGCCAGGGTTCGCTTTCGATTTCAGTAAATGAACCAACTCCGGTGACGGCGACGGTCAGCAGCATTCCTGCTGTGTGCAATGGTCAAAGCAACGGTGTGATCAACGTGGCGGCTGGCGGCGGTGTACCCGGTTATCAGTATTCTATTGACGGTGGCGCGAACTGGCAGAGCGGAAGCAGCTTTACCGTGGCCGCAGGCAATTATACCGTTCTGATCCGGGATGTGAACGGCTGCACTATTTCACGCACGGTTTCGGTGACAGAACCGGCGGCGCTGACCGCGAATTCAAATACGGCAAACGCAAGCTGCGACGGTGGCAACGATGGCAGGATCACGGTAAATGCGACGGGAGGCAATGGGAATTATGAGTATTCCGTCGATGGCGTGAATTTCCAGCCTTCCAATGTCTTCAATGTCGCGCCCGGATCGTACACGATCACGGTTCGTGACAACAGGAACTGCAATTATTCATTCTCCGCGACTGTAGGAATGACGAACAACATGACCATGACTCCGCAACCGGACGTGACCATTTGCGAAGGGGGCTCGGCGCAGCTCAGCCTCAATACCAACGCGACTGTGTTTGCCTGGACACCGGCGACGGGATTGAGCAGCACCAGCATTTCTAACCCGGTCGCGAGTCCTTCCGTCACTACCCAGTACATTGTTACGGCTACACTCGGCCGCTGCAATGCAAATGATACACTGGTTGTCACTGTGAGTTCCGCACCTGTTCCCGACGCAGGCCCCGGCGTTTCTATTTGTTACGGCCAGAGCTACCAGCTGCAGGGTACCGGAGGCGCACAATACAGCTGGTCGCCGACCACCTACCTCAGCAGCGCTTCAGTTGCCAACCCGGTAAGCCGGCCCGCCCGGACGATCACATACACGCTTTCTGTAGTGGACGCGAATGGATGTCCGTCGCTTATCGCAGATACCGTGACCATCGATGTGACGCCCCCGCTCAAGGTCAATACCCTCCCGTTTGATACAGTGGCGCACACCGGCGACCGGTTCCAGCTGAGTGCGAGCGGCAATTTTCCAAATCCGAACTTCAGCTATTTCTGGTCGCCCGCCACGGGTCTCAGCGACCCGAACGTTTCCAATCCTTACGTCACAATCGGCGCTGTCGGCGATGTGGTGGTTTACCGTGTCACAATGACGACTCCGGCGGGCTGCCAGGGAGAAGGATACGTGAGGGTCCGGGTCTACAAGGGACCTGATATTTATATTCCAACCGCGTTCACCCCCAATGGCGATGGAAGAAATGACCGTCTGACGCCTTTCCCTGTAGGAATTCAAACCCTGAAGTACTTCCGTGTTTATAATCGATGGGGGCAGCTGGTATTTTCCACAACACGTCTGCATGAGGGGTGGGACGGCACGATCACGGGAAAGGAGCAGGCCACAGGTGTATTTGTCTGGATTGCCGAAGCAGTAACCATTGATGGAAACAACATACGGAAACAGGGCACGGTAACCCTTATCAGGTAGTTGGGGTTTGATTGCAGTTGTGGTCTTTCCGCTCGTTTGAACCCGTAATTTTGCCGGGCCGGCAATACTGGCAAATCTCAAATAATCCAATGGTTGACGTTATTCTCGGCCTCCAGTGGGGCGACGAGGGAAAAGGAAAGATTGTTGACTTTTTCGCGCGGCATTATGATCTCATCGCCCGCTTCCAGGGCGGTCCCAATGCCGGACATACACTTTACATCGATGGACAAAAGGTGGTTCTCCACCAGATACCTTCCGGGGTATTTCACAACAAGGCAGTTAACCTTATTGGAAACGGCGTGGTGCTCGACGCCGTTACTCTTAAGAAAGAATACGACATCGTGTCGTCCTTTGGAGTGGATCTTCGAAAGAATCTTTTCATTTCCGAACGCACGCATTTGATCCTGCCGACACACCGCGCCCTGGACCGCGCCGCCGAATTATCCAAAGGCAACCAGAAGATCGGGTCCACGCTGAAGGGCATAGCTCCCACCTACATGGACAAGACGGGACGCAACGGGATACGGGTTGGTGACCTGCTCGATAAAAATTTCACGACCGCATACATCAAGCTTCGGCTGAAACACCAGAAGCTGCTGGACAATTTTGGTTTCACGGAAGACATCGGGGCGTGGGAGGAAGAATTTTTTGAGGCGGCGGAATTCCTGCGGCGCATGAACATTGTGAACGGAGAATATTTCATCAACGAGCACATCAGCTCAGGAAAAAAAGTGCTTGCCGAGGGAGCACAGGGAAGCATGCTGGACATTGATTTCGGTACTTTTCCGTATGTTACCTCATCCAATACCATTTCCGCCGGAGTGTGCAGCGGACTGGGAGTTGCGCCTCAGAAAATCCGGTCGGTCATCGGCGTTACAAAGGCGTATTGCACGCGCGTCGGCGGCGGACCCTTTCCTACTGAGCTCGACAACGCCACGGGCGAAGAGCTTCGCCGGGTGGGCAACGAGTATGGCGCCACCACCGGGCGTCCCCGGCGGTGTGGATGGATTGACCTGGTAGCGCTGCGTTTCGCGTGCATGATCAACGGCGTGACCGGAATTGTCATGACCAAAGTTGACGTGCTCGACGGATTCGGCGAGCTGGAGGTTTGCACTAAGTACCGCGTGAATGGCAAGGATACCACCGACGTCCCGTACCAGATGGAACGGCTGAAGCCGGAACCAGTTTACAAAAAATTTCCGGGCTGGAACCAGCCGACGTCGGAAATGAAGGATTATTCCGACCTGCCGGAAAAAATGAAATCCTATATCGGCTTCATAAGTGATTATCTTGGCATTGGTATTTCCCACATCTCCAATGGTCCCGGCAGGGAACAGATTCTCGGGGTAAACTGATTTCCTCCCCGGAAAAACGGAAAACCTGAGACGCAAAAAAGGATCGAAAATTTTTTTTGCGATTTAAAAACTTCGTTCAAATTTTACAGCAGCTAATCCTTTTAGACTATGGCCTCAAAATCTGATAAGGAAAAAAGATCCGCGGGGAAGAATGGTATTCCTGGAAAAGCCGCCGCCAAAAAACCTACTTCCAAACCCAGGAGCAAAATGGAGGACGAAGAGGAAGAGGATGAAAAACCTGAAGAAGAAAGTGTGAAGGCCACTGCAAAGAAGGGTAAGCTGGCGTCGTCGAAAGCTGCTGACGATGAGGACGACGATGATGACGACTCGGGGGTAGAGGAACTTGACGATTGGGAAAAACCGGAAGAGGAAGACAACTGGGATCCCGACTTTGAAGAATTCGACATACCCAAATCGAAAGCCAAGAAAGGCGGCAAGCGCGTTGCCGGTGAGGAGGATGATGATTTCCGGTTCGAGGACGATGAATTCAAAGATCTGTTTGGCGACAAAAGCTATGACGATGACGACGAAGACGATTATTAACAGAGCATACGGTTCGCTAAGTGAACACAACCCAAACTAACTGCAGCTTTTCACTTACTGACCCGCAGCAAACAAAAACAAAAGTGTTGAACTGGCTCAAGCGGTTCGACACTTTTTGTTTTCTGGACAATCACAGCTACCGGTACGAGCCGCATTCGGTGGAGTGCCTTGTGGCTGCCGGAATCCGCGGGGCAGCATCGCAGGGTTGGGAGGGGTTGTCGCAATTTCTGAGGGAGCGCCAGGGCTCCTGGCTGTTCGGGCATTTGAATTATGAACTCAAGGACCGGATTCACAGCCTGAGTTCGAAGCGTTCCGATCGCGTCGGTTTTCCCGAGCTGTTTTTTTTCGAGCCGCAGATTCTGCTCGAAATCGGTGAAGACAGCATGCGGATTTGCGCTTCCGATCCATCAGCGGTTTTCAGAGAAATTGAGGCCAGTGTTTCCATGCTTCCGGAATCACCTGCAATTCGTTTTCAACCCCGGATTTCCCGCGGGGAATATTTATCGATAATCCGCCGGTTGAAGGAGCACATTCACCGCGGCGATTGTTACGAGATCAATTTCTGCCAGGAATTCTTCGCGGAGAATGTCCAGATCGATCCGGCGGCAACATACCGGAAACTGAGCGCTGTTTCCCCAAATCCATTTTCGGCGCTCTACCGCGTCGGGCACTGCTGGCTGATTTGCGCAAGCCCTGAACGATTCTTAAAAAAAGAAGGCGAACGGATCGTGTCGCAACCGGTCAAGGGAACCGCGAAGCGAAGCGCGGTAGCCGAGGAAGACATAGTCAGAAAGAAGCGGCTGCGGGAAAGCCAGAAGGAACAAGCGGAGAATGTAATGGTGGTGGACCTGGTTCGGAACGATTTCTCGCGGGTGTGCGAAGAAGGTAGTGTGCGGGTAGACGAACTTTACGGAATCTATTCTTTTCCGCAGGTTCACCAGATGATTTCCACGGTAAGTGGTATGGTGCGGAAGGGAATTGATATGAGAGACATCATCAGTGCCTGCTTTCCGATGGGCTCGATGACCGGCGCGCCGAAACGTCGGGTGATGCAGCTCATCGAAGAGTATGAAAAGACCGCACGGGGCATTTTCTCCGGCGCGCTGGGCTATATATCCCCACAGGGAGACTTCGATCTGAATGTAGTCATCCGGAGCATTATGTACAATGAAAAAAGCGGCTACCTTTCCTTCCAGGCCGGCTCGGGGATCACTCATTACAGCGACCCCGAGCTGGAATGGGAAGAATGCATGCTGAAAGCCCAGGCAATCAGAAAAGTGTTTGGAGAAGAATAGTTCAGGCTTGGTTATTCATTATTTGCCCGGTGAAACGGGTGAGCTGGCCAGGAACTGCAGCGACTCGCTAAAGATTACTTCCCGCTTAGCTACGAACAGGTTCATCTTCTCGATCGGGAGGCGCAGTTCGTATTTGCCGTGCAGACCGAGCTGCGCGTCGAACTCGGGATTGTACCGGTTGAACGTTACGATATCCATGTTGATATGCTTGGTGATGATCACCGAGCTGAATCCGCGCGATATATTGTGCGCCTTCGAGTCTGCGATCTCCTCGGTGGTAAGCTGGCCGGGTGCAACGGGATTAATGAGCAGCTTGTTCATTTCCGACCGGGTTACCGTAGTCACGCCGCCCTGTCCCTCCATGATGTAATGCGTGGCGATGAATTTTTTTACGTGATTCTTAGACTCAGTGGGCAGATAATTCTGCAGCTTCCAGAAATCGCGGCTTCCCGATCTGCGGATCGCTTCATTTACATTTCCCGGTCCGCCGTTGTAAGCAGCAACTACCAGCAGCCAGTCACCATAAATCGAAAAAAGCGCGGACAGGTAACGGGAAGCGGCCACGGTGCTCTTATAGTAATCGGTTCGCTCATCATAACGCTTTCCTACTCTCAAACCGTAGAGGCGCGCAGTGCCGGGCATGAATTGCCACGGACCTACAGCACCGGCCCACGACCGCGATCCCGCTTTCAGGTGGGATTCGATCACGGCGAGATATTTCAATTCCTTCGGAAGCCCGTATTTCCCGAGGATCTGGTCCATCATATCGAAGTAAGGACGGCCCCAGTCTTTCATATCTTCCATCGTCTTACCGTGTTTCTGGATATAATCCTGGACAAAGCTGACCGCCATTGGATTCAGCTCACCCACATTGATTTCACCGCGTTCGGCGTTAACAAGAAATAAATCGCGGAAACCCTGCTTCAGGTCAACAATGGGACGCGCCAGCGAATCTCCCTTGATTGTCGTATCCGATTCCGCGGCAAAGCGGGTTTTTAATGTTTCCTGCTGTTCCCGGGCCTGGGTGGGAAGAGTGAGCGCCACCAGGATGATGGCAAATAAATTGTGTTTTCTTCTTATGTTCATGCTCGATTTTTTTAGGACGCCCGGGGTTGCCAGAAATTATGCCAATCCGGTTCGCTTAAACGTCCAATTCGTTAAAATCCCGCTACTGGGGCGTCAGTTTCAGGGGACGGATGAGGGCTTGAACATCAATTCAGAAACTCGAAGTAAAGATAGCTCATTAAACTGTCTTGCCATTATTTGCAGTCCGAAAGGCATGTCGTTGCTGTGGCGATAAAGCGGTAGTGAAACGGCCGGAATGCCTGTCAGGTTCGCGACTACAGTAAAGATATCGCTCAGGTACGTTGTAACAGGATCTTCATTCTTATCTCCCAGAAGCGGCGCGGTTGAGGTTGCCGTTGGCATGAGCACAAAATCAAATTCGTTCCATATCTCATTCATCTGTTGCGCGACCAGTGTGCGCACCCGCTGGGCGCGCGTGAAGTATGCATCATAAAATCCGGTGCTCAGCACGAAAGTGCCCAGGAGGATCCGGCGTTTTACTTCCTGCCCGAAGCCTTCCGACCGGGTGTGTTTGTACCATTCCGACAGCTCACTAACCGGCGCAGGGCTGCGGTATCCAAAACGTACGCCGTCGTAGCGCGCCAAATTCGACGATGCTTCAGCCGTAGTCAACACATAATAGGCAGGAACGATGTAATCAAGCAGGCTAAATGAAACCAACTGCACGGCGTGACCCTGCTCGCGCAGTTGCCCGAGCGTGTTTTCAATTGCTTTCCGTATTTCACTATCGAGCGCAGGGTGGGAGAGGGCATCGGCAAAGCAGGCAAAGCGAAATTTTTTGCTCGCACCGCCGTTGTTGTATTCCGGTACGGGTAGCCTGGAAACCGTGCTGTCGAATTCATCGTGACCGGCAATCACTTCGAGTACCCGCGCCACATCGGGAATCGATTTTGCAAAAATTCCCACCTGATCGAATGAGGAGGCGTAAGCGATCAATCCATGTCGCGATACTCTTCCGTAGCTGGGCTTAAAGCCTACGACACCGCAGTAGCTGGCGGGCAACCGTACGGATCCACCGGTATCCGAACCGAGCGAGACCATGCACAATCCGGCCTGCACGCCAACGGCGGAGCCTCCGGAAGAGCCCCCTGAAACCCGGCTGTTATCGAACGCGTTCCTCACAGGACCGTGCACGGAGTTCTCATTGGTTGAACCCATTGCAAACTCGTCGCAGTTCAGGCTTCCGATCACAATGGCGCCCTCGGCAAGCAATCTTTCGACAACGGTCGCCGAATACACAGCAGTGAAGTTTCGCAGCATGCCGGAACCCGCGGTGACCCGGTGACCTGCATAACAAATCACGTCCTTGATTCCCACCACCACCCCATGCAGCCGGCCCATGGGCTCCCCCGCCCCGCGTGAGGCATCGAGAGCCTCTGCTTGTTGAATCGCTTCTTCGGCAAAAACTTCTGTAAATGCGTTGAGATGAGAATTATTATGAATGAGGTCCAGGTAATGCATTACCGCCTGCACGCAGCTCAAACTGCCTTCCCTCAGCTCCGAGTGGTAGCGGTGAATGGAAGAGAAAGAAAACAACTCCTGGCTATTGAAATGGAAAGGGCAGCAATTATTCTTTCACCGAGTTTTTGATGTCGCCGGTGCTTTCTTCAATTTCCCTTTTTACATTCTGTTTTGCGTCGTTGAATTCACGAACGCCCCTGCCCAGCCCACGCATCAGCTCGGGGATCTTGCGGCCGCCAAACAGCAGCAGGACGATCACGAGGATAATGATGATCTCGTTGGTTCCTATCATGCCCAGAAGAACGGGTTGTAACATAATATGCAGATTAGGCTACAAAGATACTAATACTGTCGGGAAAGACCCGGGAGCGCAGGCTAACAAAAAGCCCCGCCATGCAGAGGTTCCGGCAAGTTTGCAATTTATTCTGCCGCTGCTGCGACGGTCTCTGTCGCCATTCTCTTTTCCCGGATGCGCGCGCTCTTGCCGCTTCGCTTGCGCTGATAAAAGAGCTTCGCTCTGCGGACATGACCGGTCTTGTTGAGCACGATGGATTCGATGTTCGGCGAAAAGTACGGAAACACGCGTTCTACGCCCACCCCGTCGGAAATCTTGCGAACAGTAAATGTGGCTGTTTCGCCTGTTCCCTGCCTTTTTATGACATCTCCTTTGAAGGACTGGATCCTTTCCTTGTTTCCTTCGACGATCTTATAGTTAACGGTGATGTTATCACCCGGCTTGAATGCGGGAAAGTTTTTTGCCCCTGTGAGTTGTTCGTGCACGTATTTGACAGCGTTCATAACCTCTGATTTGCGGACGGCAAAGGTAGGACTTTTTGCGGTACAAAACGAAATGCGCAGCACGAATTTCGGAGCCGCTAATTCCCTAGCGGGCAACGTTTACCGCGCGTTTTTCCCTGATGACGGTGACCCGGATCTGGCCCGGGAAGGTCATTTCGGTCTGTATCTTCTGCGCAATCTCAAACGAAAGGCGCTCCGATTCCTGGTCGGAAACCTTATCGGCTTCCACGATCACCCGCAGTTCCCGTCCCGCCTGGATGGCGTAGGCTTTTTCAACGCCGGAATATGCCATTGCCAGGTTCTCCAGATCCTTGATGCGCTGAATGTATTGCTGCATGATTTCGCGTCGGGCGCCCGGCCGCGCACCACTGATTGCATCGCAGGCCTGGACCACCGGGGAAATCACATATTGCATTTCCACTTCGTCGTGGTGCGCAGCGATGGCGTTTACCACGGCAGGGTTCTCCCCATATTTCTCGGCCAGCTTCGCGCCGAGCAGGGCGTGGCTGAGTTCCGTTTCTTCGTCCGGCACCTTACCGATATCGTGCAGCAGCCCGGCGCGTTTCGCGAGCTTGGCATTCAAACCTAATTCTGATGCCATGATCGCGCAGAGGTTGGCGGTCTCGCGACTGTGCATGAGCAGATTCTGACCGTAGGAAGAACGGAAGCGCATCCGGCCGACCATGCGCACCAGCTCCTTGTGGAGGCCATGAATTCCCAGCTCGATAACCGTCCTTTCGCCAATGTCCATGACCTGCTCTTCAATCTGCCGCTTCGTCTTTTCTACAATCTCCTCGATCCGCGCCGGGTGAATCCGTCCGTCGGCAACCAGCCGTTGCAGGCTGAGCCTGGCGATTTCGCGACGCAACGGGTCAAATGAGGAAAGGATAATAGCTTCCGGCGTATCGTCTACGATGAGATCTACTCCCGTCGCGGCTTCGATGGCGCGGATATTCCGGCCCTCGCGACCGATGATCTGGCCTTTCACCTCGTCACTTTCGAGGTTAAATACCGTTATGGAATTTTCAATCGCCTGCTCTGCCGCGGTGCGTTGAATCGTCTGTATGATAATTTTTCTTGCTTCTTTGTTGGCCTTCTGCCTCGCCTCATCGATGATCTCCTGCTGTAAAACGAGGGCCTGCGACTGAGCCTCCTGCTTCAGGCTTTCGACAAGCTGGGCGCGCGCTTCTTCCGCCGACATCGCCGCGATCCGTTCCAGCCGGCGAATGTGTTCCTCCTGGTGTTTCTCGAGCTCGTTTCGCTTGATGTTGACCAACTCGATCTGCCGGTTGAGGTTCTCCTTAATGGCCTCGTTTTCCTTGATCTGCTTCTCAAGGTTTGACTCTTTCTGATTGATCGCCTGCTCCTTTTGCCGAATCCGGTTTTCCGTATCGTTTATCTTCCGGTTGCGTTCGAGCACTTCCTTGTCATGAGCCGCCTTCATCTGCACAAAGCGTTCCTTTGCCTCCAGCTCTTTTTCCTTGCGGATGGTTTCCGCCCGCAGGCTGGCTTCCTTGATGATGTTTTGAGCTTTGGATTCTGCTTCCTGTATTTTCCTGCGCGTGTTTTTCGAGAAGATGAGCTTACCCGCTATGATGCCAATGAGGAGGGCAGCTCCGCCTATTATTAGAAAGGTGGTATTTGGATCCATGAATGTTTCTGTTTTGTGTTTGCACGTTGCCTGGATTTGCCTTCATGATTCCCAGCTGAAAAGGGCTGAGATTTTAGAAGCATATGTAGGGGGCTAAGATACTAAAGCGGGCGCAATACTGAAAATAAAGCACTGCTTTCAGCCCAGGTGGGCATCCAGTATTTTTTCGATGTTTTTGAGCTGCTCCCCGACGTTTTCACGCTCCACGACTGCCGCCACAGCCGCGTTTTGTTCGGTCGCATACCAAGCGAGAACCATGGCAATGTAGTCCTGCATATCCTTTCCCGCGAATTGGGTGCGGAAATCGAGGATCTTATCGTTGATGGTGCGGATGGTTTTGCGAACCACTTCCTCATCCCGGGGATCGATCTTGATGCGGTAGCTGCGGTCGCCAATCAGGGCGGAGACGACGATCAGGTCACTCATAATTTACTTTGTTTTACTCGCTCAGCAGTGCAATGCAGCGGTCTATTTCCCGGATGTAGCTATTGATCTGCTTTTCGAATTCTTTTTTTTCCGGGGGGCTCATTTCCCCGCTCACAAGCCGCAGCACCGTTACCTGCCTCCGCAATTCCTCAAGCTGCTCCTGCTGAGTGGCCTGATCCCGCTTTGCGGCTTCCAGCTCCTGTTGCAGCGCCTGTTTCTCTTTTTTCAGCGCAGCGTACGACTTGAGCAGCATTTGGAGCTTTTCCTGTATGCGATGCAGATTTTTTTCGAGGTCGCTCATTTGTTTTTAGCCTTTCCTGATCTCGGCCTTTACGTTTTTTTCCAGTGTGGTCATGAGGCGCTGCATCATTTCGTCCACTTCGCGGTCGGTCAGCGTTTTTTCCATATCCTGGAACGTGAAGCTAAGGGCCATCGACTTTTTTCCTTTGCCCAGCTTTTCGCTTTCAAAAATATCGAACAGTTTCACAGCCTGCAGGCGCGGCATCTTTAAGTTATTCACCGCCTCCTCCACATGGCGGAACAGCAGGTCGCGGGCTACAATCATCGCGATGTCCCGGTGCACCGCCGGGAATCGGGGAAGTTCGTTTGTGCTAAGGCTCTGTTTTCCGGCTGCCCGCACCAGCAGGTCCCAGTTCAATCCCCCAAAAAAAACAGGCTGGCCGATGTCGAAAGTCTCTAACACCGGGGGATTGACTTCCCCGAAGCCGGCGACCACTTCTCCGTTCAGCCGCGCTACAACATGGTTCACGAGCTTCGGAACGTTCATTGGTTCCACGCTGTCGGGTCGCACACCGAGCTGGTTAAGGATGGCGTGCACCACTCCTTTTAAATAATAAAAATCAGCGGGAGCGCTTTTGCGCCGCCACCCCTGTGCGATCTCGCCCGTAACAACGAGCGCCAGCGTCTCTGTCTCCGAATATTTTGCTTTTCCTTCATAGCGGTAGGCTTTCCCAAACTCGAACAGCAAAAGATCCCGGTTCTGATGATTCATGTTGTGGGCAACCACCTCCAGACTTGTTTCGAACAGCGATGGCCGAAGTACGTCCAATCCGGCGCTCAGGCTGTTTTTCATGCGCACGAGCGACTCTGATTCCGCACCCGCAAAATAACGGGAACTGGTAATTGAATTGGTGACGATCTCGGAGAAGCCAATGCCTGCGAGGTAATTCGAGATCTTTTCTCTGAGCATGTCTGCTGCATCATGCTCCCCGATAGCGGGCGTAATAGTAACCGACGCGGGGATCTCGATATTATCCAGGCCGTCCACCCGCAGCACTTCTTCCACAATGTCAGCAGGCAGACTGATGTCCCGCTTGCCGTACGGCACCGAAACCCAAAGCTCGTCCACTGTTTCCTTCACCGTCTCGAAACCCAGGCTCCCGAGGATATTCTTAACGGTTTCGGGGTGATAGATCTTTCCACTGAGTTTGCGTAGATAATGGTATTTAATTCCAAGTTCCGTTCGCGGCACGGGGTCGGGATACACGTCAACGATGTCCGAGCTGATTTCGCCGCCACATATTTCCCGTATCAGGAGCGCAGCCCGTTTGAGTACCGGAACGGTGGCGGAAATATCGGTGCCTTTTTCGAAACGCATTGCCGCGTCGGTCCGGAGCCCGTGGCGAAAAGATGTTTTACGGATGCTTACCGGATCGAAGCACGCGCTTTCGAGGAAAATGTTCGTGGTTTCGCCCGTCACGCCGCTGTGTATCCCTCCAAACACACCTGCGATGCAAAGTCCCCCGCCCGGATCGCAGATCATCAGGTCTTCCGGGCTCAGTTTTCTTTCTTTCTGATCGAGAGTGGTGAATGGCGTGCCTCCCGGCAAATTTTTTATGATCACGCTCCGGTCCGAGATCTTATCTGCATCGAATGCGTGCAGGGGCTGGCCGGTTTCATGCTGGATGAAGTTGGTGATGTCAACAATGTTGTTAATCGGGCGCAGCCCTATCGCCTTGAGCTTTTGCTGCAGCCATTTCGGCGACGGACCGATCCGGAGTTTGCTGATGGAAACCCCTGAGTAGCGCGGACAGCCGGCGGGATTTTCAACAGCGACCCGGAAGGGAAGCTGAACATTATCGGGTTTGAAGCCGGTGACCGACGGCAGCTGCGGAGAAACGTGCTGTTTCTCGTGGTAGCTGAACCAGGCACATACGTCACGTGCAACACCCCAGTGGCTCATTGCATCCATCCGGTTCGGCGTGAGCCCGATCTCGTAGATCCAGTCTTCGTACGGCTGGAAATAGGAAGCAGCGGAAGAACCTACTGTGGCGGTCGCGTCGAGCACCATGATCCCTTCGTGCGAGGTGCCAAGGCCAATTTCATCCTCAGCGCAAATCATCCCCTGGCTTTCTTCGCCGCGAATGACTGCGCGCTCCATCGTCAGTGGATCTCCATTCACCGGGTAAATTGTCGCACCTGCTGGCGCTACCACCACTTTTTGGCCAACAGCTACATTGGGTGCTCCGCAAACGATCCGTAACGGATCACCGTTGCCTACCCGGACCTCCGTCAGCGTGAGCTTATCCGCATTCGGATGCCTGCGCACACTGAGCACTTCACCGATGAGCAGGCCCTTGAGGCCGCCCTTTGCTTCTTCGTATTTTGAGAATGATTCCACCTCGAGGCCCAGGCCTGTAAGGATGCGGCTGAGCTTTTCGGGTTCGACCGTAAAAGGGAGATATTCAGACAGCCATTTGTACGAAATGGTCATGAAGCAAAGATAGTAGGGAGCACTTAGTCCGGCACGAGGGAATGTCCACTACTCGTGGCCGAATTAAACAAAGCTAATGAGACTGGAAGCGCTCGCCATATTGGTGATCATCGTTGTTTCACTGGTGCCTGTGTACCTGCTGAACAGGTTGCTGCAGGCAAGATTGCGTCCGCGGGAGTCGCTTGCGCGGCTCCTCCTGTACATAGGCTGCGGATTTGCGCTGGTCTTTATCTATACCTTTCTGGTGGTGTTTGTCGTGCGAAAATTGTTTCCTGCTGCCTGAGCGGTATTTTTTAACTCCCTATTTTTACCAGCTCAAAACCCAACGTTATGTCCACGAACCTGCTGCAGGGAAAAAAAGGCATCATCTTCGGCGCCTTAGACGAAAAGTCCATTGCCTGGAAGACAGCTTTGAAATGCCACGAGGCCGGGGCGACCCTGGTGCTCACGAATGCACCGGTTGCGCTCAGAATGGGAGAAATCAACAAGCTTGCGGCGGCCTGCGGAAACGCTCCAGTGGTAGGGGCAGACGTAACGAACATGGAAGACCTGAAGAATCTTTTCCAGCAGGCGATGGATCATTTCGGAGGCCCTTTCGATTTCATCCTGCACTCGATCGGAATGAGTCTGAACGTTCGGAAGAACAAGCATTACACCGAAATGAACTACGAATGGAACCAGAAGACGCTGGATATTTCCGCCATGAGTTTGCACAAGGTGTTGCGTACCGCGTGGGAAATGGATGCGCTGAAAGAATGGGGAAGTGTTGTGGCGCTCACCTACATCGCTGCCCAGAGAGTGTTTCCCGATTACAATGAGATGGCAGACGCCAAGGCGTTGCTGGAAAATGTGACCCGGATGTTCGGATATTATTATGGTGTGCGCAGGAAAGTACGGGTAAATACAGTTTCCCAATCACCGACCCGTACCACCGCGGGCAGCGGGGTTAAAGGCTTTGAAGGGTTTATGAGTTATGCAGAGAAAATGAGCCCGCTCGGAAATGCCAGCGCGGAAGACTGTGCGAACTACTGCGTAGTCATGTTCAGCGACCTGACCCGCATGGTGACCATGCAGAATCTTTTCCACGACGGGGGCTTCAGCTTTACCGGGGTTACGCAGGCTGTGATGGAGCAGATGGAAAAATGAGGCAGCTCAGTATTCGTCTTCGTTAAACAGAAAATCGTCCTGTGTGGGATAGTCTGGCCAGATATCCTCGATGGTTTCATAAACATCCCCCTCATCTTCGAGCTCCTGGAGATTCTCGACCACTTCGATAGGTGCACCTGACCGGATCGAGTAATCGATCAGCTCGTCTTTAGTAGCTGGCCAGGGCGCATCTTCAAGGTACGAGGCCAATTCCAAAGTCCAGAACATCTTCTCGGGGTTTTAATGTTTACAAATGGGCTGATGATCTGAAAAAATTGAGGAGGCATACCCCCTAATTTTTCGCAAATCTAGCTGTATTAACGAATTTTCCAAATCATACTTGCGCACCCCTTTTTGAATCATTTCTTAAAAAATTTCATGCCAGTATCTGTGTGTTTTCCTCCGCAATTCTGCTTCGCAGATCATCGTGCACGGGGGTTTTCAACGTGCTGCTGACTGGCGAATTTTTATGTACGTTTGATTGAATAATGCGAATCCCGGTTGCATGCTGATCGGTAAAAACATACACAAGCGGTACGGTACTGTGGAGGTGCTGCGTGGTGTCGACATTGAAGTGGACCGCGGCGAGGTAGTAAGTATTGTCGGGTCGTCCGGCGCCGGCAAGAGCACCCTGCTGCATATTCTGGGAACTTTGGACCGACCCGACCACGGAAGTGTCAGCATCAACAACACCGAGGTCACCCGGCTGGAGAGCGGCAGGCTCGCGGCTTTCCGGAACCGTCACATGGGTTTTATCTTCCAGTTCCATCACCTCCTTCCGGAGTTCACCGCACTTGAAAATGTTTGCATTCCCGGATGGCTGGCAGGGACGAGGAAAAAAGAAGTGGAGGAGGAAGCGCAGGAGCTGCTTCGCATTCTCGGGTTGCCCGAACGTCTTCACAATAAGCCGCAGGCGCTTTCCGGCGGAGAGCAGCAGCGCGTGGCCGTGGCGCGCGCTCTGATCAACAAGCCTGCGATCGTTTTTGCGGACGAGCCGACGGGAAACCTGGATTCCGCCAACGCGAGGGAACTGCAACAATTATTCTTCGAGCTGCGTAACCGTTTCCATCAAACTTTCCTGATCGTCACGCACAACGAAGACCTCGCACGGCACAGCGATCGTGTTCTGCATATGAAAGACGGGAAGATCGTCTGATCTTTCACGCGCCTCCCAGCCGCGGCTTCCACGGAATTTCCGGGGCGTTTAACAGAGAACCGGTGTAGCGGGCCAGGACAAAGAGATGATCACTGAGCCGGTTGAGGTATTTTACGACGAGCGCGGGGACCAGTTCGCCCAGGGCAATCACCCGACGCTCCGCGCGGCGGCAAACGCATCGCGCGATGTGCAGCTGCGAAACCGTGGGATGCCCGCCGGGAAGAATGAAATTTTTCATCTCGGGAAGAGCAGCATTCATGCGGTCGATTTCGGATTCCAGGAAAATTACATCCGATTCGCTGAGGTCGGGAATTCTGAGTTTCGGTTCCTTTTCGGGGTCGCAGGCCAAAGAAGATCCGATGGTAAACAGCCGGTCCTGGATTTCCTGAAGTGTTTTGCGGGTCGCTGCATCCGAAAGGAGATCGCAGCAAAGCCCTATGTGCGAATTCAGCTCGTCCACGGTACCGTAAGCTTCTATCCGTTCATGTGATTTCGACACACGCGTGCCGCCGATCAGCGCGGTTGTGCCCTTGTCGCCGGTGCGGGTATATATTTTAGTTGACATAAGTGGCAATAGGTGAAATATTTCTTGCCCAAAATTAAAAACGCTTACAGAGTTACCCGCGCCCGCTCGTTCGTATCGGCTTCAACCATACCGTCCCTCAGGCGGATGACCCGTTTTGCCCGTTTTGCGATGTCTTCTTCATGCGTGACCAGCACGATCGTATTGCCGGTGGCATGGATTTTTTCGAAAATGTCCATGATCTCGAACGAAGTCCTGGAGTCGAGGTTCCCGGTAGGTTCATCCGCGAGGACCAGGGAGGGATCATTCACCAGCGCCCTTGCGATCGCAACGCGCTGGCACTGCCCGCCCGAAAGTTCGTTCGGCTTATGGGTGCTGCGGTCGGTGAGGCTCACCAGACTGAGCACGTGCATTGCTTTTTCGGTGCGTTGCTTTTTTCCCAGTCCGGCGTAAACCAGCGGAAGCGCAACATTTTCGAGCGCGGTAAGGCGGGGAAGGAGGTTGAACTGCTGGAAAACAAAGCCGATCTCCCTGTTGCGGATCGAGGCGAGCTCATTTTCCGTCATCTTGCTCACATCCTTGCCGTTCAAAATATAGGTTCCGGCTGTGGGGCTGTCCAGGCAGCCGATGATGTTCATCAGCGTGCTCTTTCCCGACCCGGAAGGGCCCATGAATGCCACGTATTCATTGCGGAAAATGTCCAGGTCAATGCCCCTCAGCACTTCGAGCACATTCCTGCCCATCAGGTAATTTTTGCGGATTGCGCGCAGGTGGATGATGCCGTTCATACGCTTGCCGTTGTTCCGTCCTGTTCATTCGCGGGATTCCTTACCGCTTTTGGAGTCCTGAAAAATGATTCGTCGTGTAGTGGCGCATTCTGAAATGCCTGCTCCCGTGTCATGGGACTTTTTACTTCGTCGTCCCGCATCACATTCGCCTCGCCGCTGAGATGCAGCATCGGCTCCACCCCCGCCAGGTCGAGGTCGTTGAGTTTTTCAACGAAGCCAATCATCTGCTGGAGGTCTTTACTGATAGCCGCCTTTTCCGATTCGCTGAAATGCAGCCTCGCCAGGTGAGACAGCTTGTCAATCAGCGCGGAAGTTACTTCCATGGGTCAAAGATACGGTCGGAGGTTTATGGTCCATAGTCCATGCTCCATAGCGAGCACTACTCTCATCTGTCTTCCGACTGTCCCCATCCTGGGAGTCCAGTGGAGTGCGAGTGCGAAGTGCGGAGACCGTCTTCCGACTTCTGACTTCCGACTTTCTTAACTTAGCCGCAAATGCAGGAATCGCAGAAGCAGCCGGTGTCGGCCCGGCCAATTGTCATGAGCGGGATTCGTCCCACGGGTTTTCTTCATCTTGGAAATTATTTCGGCGCGGTTCGGAATTATGTGCGGATGCAGGAGCAGTACGAGTGTTTTTTCATGGTGGCCGATCTGCATTCGCTTACCACACATCCGGACACGCGCGAGCTGAAGCTGAACGTTCAGCGTGTGCTGTCCGAGAACATCGCCTGCGGACTTGACCCCGATAAGGTGGCGCTTTACTGCCAAAGCCATGTTCGCGAGACGGCCGAACTTTACCTTTATTTGAATATGCTCGCTTACAAAGGCGAGCTCGAAAAGACCAGCACATTCAAGGAAAAGGCGCGGTTGCAGCCCGACAATATCAACGCCGGCCTGCTCACCTATCCGGTGCTGCAGACTGCCGACATCATCCTGCACCGGGCCACTCTGGTGCCTGTTGGGAAGGACCAGGAGCAGCACCTCGAGATGGCGCGGAACTTTGTAAACCGGTTCAACCATCGCTTTGGTCCGGTATTCCCCGAACCGCAGGCTTTTAATTTTGGAGAAGAGCTCATCCGAATTCCAAGCCTGGACGGCTCCGGGAAAATGAGCAAAAGTGAGAACCAGTATGCAACCATATACCTGGCGGACGAAGACGAGCTGATCCGCAAGAAGGTGATGAAAGCGAAAACCGATGCGGGACCTGCGCAACCCGGTTCGCCGAAGCCGGATTACATTGAGAACCTTTTCGTCCTGATGCGACTGGTAAGCGAGCAGGATGTGTTGCAAAAATTTGAACAAGATTACGACCGTTGCACGATCCGGTACGGCGAGATGAAAAAACAGCTGGGGGAGGATATGGTTCGATTCGTCCGTCCGGTACGGGAACGGGCGGAAGCCATCCGGGCCGACGCTGACTATCTTCGAAAAGTAATGGAATCGGGCGCGGAAAAGGCACGCGACAGCGCGGAAGCTACGATTCGGCTCGTCCGGGAAGCGATGGGGCTGAATTATTCTTAATTTTCACCGCTGCAAAATCCAAATTCGGAAAAAGAGACTTATTTTGAATCACAACGAAGAGCAACTTTCCGGCTGAGACGATACACTATGGCAAAAGCGAAAAAACCAAAACACATTGCAGTCGCGGGAAACATCGGCGCCGGAAAAACCACCCTCACCGAGCTGCTGAGCAAGCACTATAAGTGGATTCCCAATTTCGAGGATGTGGATCACAATCCTTACCTCATGGATTTCTATGAGGACATGCCGCGCTGGAGCTTCAACCTGCAGATCTATTTCCTGAACAGCAGGTTGCGGCAGCTGGTGGAGATCCAGAAAGGCACAGAAACGGTGATCCAGGACCGTACGATATACGAGGATGCGAACATTTTTGCTCCCAACCTGCACGAAATGGGGCTGATGAGCAAACGTGACTTTGATAATTATTACCAGTTTTTCCAGACGCTAAGGACCATGGTGCAGCCTCCCGATCTGCTGATCTACCTGAAGGCGTCGGTGCCCACGCTCGTCGGACAGATCCAGAAACGGGGCCGCGAGTACGAAGAAAACATCCGTCTCGATTACCTGAAACGGCTGAATGATTACTACAACAAATGGATCGAAAGCTACCGCGAAGGCCGGCTTCTGGTGATAGACGTAGATAAGAACCGTTTCCCAGAAAAAGACGAGGACCTTGGCGAGATTATCCAGAAGGTGAACAGGGAACTGTACGGTTTATTCTGAGATCCGCGGGTAGCCGCCCCATTCTTCCGTTTCCGAAAGAATTTCCCCAATCCGGTCCAGCCATTCATATTGCACTTTCCGGTTGCGGCTGAAATCGGTCTCGTGGTCGTAACGATTTTGAAATTCCTCTTTTTCCTTCATCACCCGGTCGTAAATGCGTTTCAGGTCCTTCTCGAAAGTGCGTTTGTTGAACCGGTATTCGCTTAAGCGTTGGTTGAGCCGGCGCGCAAAAATTTCGGTAATGTCAAAATGCCCCTGTTCATGGGCGAGGATGTAGGCCGTACGGTGCAGTCCCCAGGATTTTTCTTTCGAAAACCGGCACGCGATCCGGTACTGAAACTGATTCCCGGAAACTTTATACTCCACCCCAAGGTAGGTAGTAGTAGTGGCCGCTGCATCCGACTCGGGATCGGGCTTGCTTTGGTAGTCGGACCATTCGAGCTTCTTCGGGCTCCAGTCAATATAATCGTCCTTCGGTGCTTCGGTTGCCGGAGCGGTGACCAACGAAGCCAAAAGCAGTACGGGGAAGAAATATTTGGTGAACGGTGGCATTCGGATTTGAAAACGAAAGCTACCGCAAAAAAATTATGCACCGACGCATGCTTTCGTTAAAAAGAATTCAAAAAAAGTCCGGGGCGGCTCAATGCAGCTTTGGAGCCGCTGCCATCACTTCCGCGCTTACGCCGGATGAGTACTTTTCAAAATTCTTTACAAACAGTCCGGCGAGGTATCGGGCTTTTTCGTCATAGGCGAGTGGATCGCCCCAGGTGTCGCGGGGATTCAAAACTTCGGCCGGCACATTCGGACATTCCGATGGGAAAGCCATTCCGAAGACCGGGTCCTGGCGGTAAGAAACTTTTTCAAGCTTTCCGTTTAACGCGGCCGTGATCATAGCCCGCGTGAATTTCAGATCCATCCGGTGACCGATTCCGTGGGGGCCGCCGGTCCAGCCGGTGTTGACCATCCAGACGTTCACCCTGTGCTCGCGCATCTTATCACCGAGCATGTGAGCATAGATTCCCGGATGCAGCGGAAGGAAAGGCGCGCCGAAGCAGGCGCTGAAAGTTGGCTTTGGTTCTGTGATTCCCGTTTCGGTACCAGCCACTTTCGCCGTGTAGCCGGAAATAAACTGGTACATGGCCTGCCCGGGCGTGAGCCGCGAGATCGGCGGCAGTATGCCGTAAGCATCGCAGGTGAGGAAAAAAATGTTTTTCGGAAGGCCGCCTATGGACGGCTCCACCGCATTGCTGATGTAATGCAGGGGATAGGAAACGCGGGTGTTTTCGGTAATGCTCGAATCTTCAAAATTGATCCTATCGGTACCCGGAAAGAAACGGACATTCTCGACCAGCGCTCCGTGGCGCACGGCATGGTAGATCTCAGGCTCCTTTTCTTCGCTCAGGTTGATGCATTTCGCATAACATCCGCCTTCGAAATTAAAAATATTGTCGTCGGTCCATCCATGCTCGTCGTCGCCGATGAGCTTGCGCGCAGGGTCGGCGCTGAGCGTCGTCTTGCCGGTTCCGCTGAGTCCGAAAAAGATCGCGGTATCCCCGTCCTCGCCCATGTTCGCGCTGCAATGCATGCTCAGCACTTTTCGCTCGTGGGGCAATACGTAATTCAGGATGGTAAAAACGCCTTTTTTCATCTCCCCGGTGTAACCGCTTCCCGCTACCAGGATCATGCGGTGTTTGAAAGAAACGAGGGAAACATTGTGCTGGCGGATGCCGCATTCCGCGGCGTTCAGCTTTAGGCCGGGGGCGGTGATCACGTGCCAGTCCGCGCGAAACGAATCCAACTCGTCTTCCTGCGGACGAATGAACATGTTGTACGCAAAAAGATTGTTCCAGGGCTTTTCGTTCACCACGCGGATGCGGACGCGGTACCGGGGGTCGGCGCAGACGAAGCAGTCGCGCACCCATAATTCAGGTCGCTGGTCCAGGTAATCGATTACCTTCTTATAAATAATCTCGAAATATTTCGGTTCGAGGGGAATGTTGAATTCGTTCCAGTTGACGACGTCCGCCGTGGTTTCGTCCCGCACAGTGAACTTATCCTTCGGAGACCGGCCGGTGAATTCTCCGGTCCGGATCACCAGCGCGCCGGAATCGCTCAGGCTACCTTCCCCGATCCGCAGCGTATCCTGCACGAGTTCCTCCGGAGAAAGTTGATAATGAATATTTTCGACTGATTTGAGGCCAAGGTTCAGGAGCTTTTTTCCGGGGCTGATCATGGTAGGAGCTGCCATAAGCGGAATCGATAATAAGCGGCAAAGTTAGGACACAAACAAATACGAATGCTTACAAGTGTTAGCGGTACACGATGAGCGCCATTTACCTACTATACGAGTGGTGCAGATCGTTATTTGGAACTGCCGCCAGGAAATCTGGGAGGGCGGGCCCCATGCTTTGTAAATTGGATTGTAATAATGAGGGCAAATGATGGAACCGACTATTAAAGCCCATGTCAACCACGTTGGGAGAAGGCGATCATTTTTCTGGCTTTCCTACTTTCTTATCATTCTTTTTGGCGCTCAAAGAGATTTTTATCACATCCCGTTTTCCTGGCTTTAGCCATGGAGCAAATCTATCGGCTTTTTTATAAGCCCTACTTCACGAAAAAGAACAACTATCTATCCTGCTACTCAATTCAAGAAAAAAATTAGCTCTTTTATCGTCTTCCAGGCTGCCTGGGGTTGCGCAAAGAACTGCATGGGGACCCGATTAATATATGCAACCTGAGAAATCAGCATCCTGCGTTTTGTCTCTCACGGCATACAAAACCATGTTCTTAAAGGCATGAAAAACATTCGTACCCATTAGCATTATCTTTAGGGCCGCAAAAAATTTTTCATGAAATACCTGCCACTGAATCCCCAGATTTTCATCCGCAACCGCGAACGGTTCATGGAACGGATGCAAAAGAATTCCATTGCCATCTTCGTCAGCAACGACGAGGTGCCGGTAAACGGGGACGCGCTTTACCCATTCCGCCAGAACAGCGACCTGTTCTGGCTGAGCGGGATTACGCAGGAAGCCAGCATGGTAATCCTTTTTCCCGACAACCCCGATCCGAAATACCGGGAAGTGCTCGTGCTCGTGCGTCCCAACGAGATGAAGGAAAAATGGGATGGGAAACGCCTGCGTACCGAGGAGGCCCAGGCCATCAGCGGCATCCGGACCATCCTGTGGCTGGACAGCCTCGATCCGCTGCTGCAACCATGGATTCATCTTGCGGATACCATCTATCTCGACAGCAACGAGAACGACCGCAAGGCCACTCTCATCCGCTCCTCGGATTACCGTTATATCGACGAAATGCGGGCCCGTTACCCGCTGCATCGTTACGAGCGGGCGGCAAAAATCATGAAGGACCTGCGCGCGGTCAAAACTGCGCTGGAGATCGAAGTGATGCAAAAGGCAATCGATATTACCGAGAACACATTCCGCCGCCTTTTGAAATTTATTCGACCGGGCGTCATGGAGTTCGAAATCGAAGCGGAGATATGGCATTCGTTCCTCAGCCAGCGCGCAACGGGTCCAGCCTACGGCAGCATCGTCGCCAGCGGCGACCGCGCCCGAACGCTGCACTATGTTTCCAATAACCAGGAATGCCGGGACGGCGAACTGCTGCTAATGGATTTCGGTGCTGAGTATGGTGGCTATTGCGGCGACCTCACACGTACCGTGCCGGTGAACGGTCGCTTCACACGAAGACAACGCACGGTCTACAATGCCTGTCTCCGGCTGCATGATTATGCGAAAAGCCTGCTGAAGCCGGGAATCTCGATCGTCGAATACACAGAAAGGGTGGGAGAAGAAGCGACGCAGCAGTTCCTGAAAATCGGCTTGCTCCGTAAAACCGATATAAAGAATGAAGACCCGGACAACAGGGCATACAGAAAATACCTGTACCACGGGATTTCGCATCACCTGGGCATCGATGTGCACGACCTCGGCACCCGGACCGAACCAATACGCGCCGGAATGGTGTTTACCGTGGAGCCTGGAATTTACATTGAAGAAGAGCAAATGGGTATTCGGATCGAGAACAACGTCTGGATCACCCGCAACGGGAACCGCGACCTGATGAAGAACATCCCGATCACCGCCGAAGAGATCGAATCGCTCATGAAACGATAAACAAGTAACTCTTTTCAGCCGTTCATGAAACAGATCCCCAATTTCATCACCCTGCTGAACCTGGTTTTCGGTTGCCTCGCAGTGATCTTCATCCTGCAAACCGGTCAGGCGATTGTGTTCGTGGAGCGGGAAGGTTTCACCAGTGTAGACCTGCCTGAAAAAATTGCCTGGGGCTCGCTGTTCATCATGGCCGCGGCAGTGATTGATTTCGCCGACGGTTTCATCGCCCGGATGCTAAAAGCAAATTCGCCAATGGGCGAGCAGCTCGATTCGCTGGCTGACGCCGTGAGCTTTGGCGTGGCGCCCGGCCTGATCATGTACCAGCTGCTCCGGCTGAGCTTCGCCAGAGAGGAGAACGGACTCGATGTTTCCATGGCCTGGCTGCTTCCGGCCCTGCTGATCCCGTGTGCCGCGGTGTGGCGGCTTGCAAAATTCAATCTCGATTTTCGCCAGGAGCACTCGTTTCGCGGGTTACCGACTCCCGCGAGCGGGCTGGTCATCGCCTGCCTGCCTCTGATTGTGTTTTACCAGCAGTTCGGACTGGAAGAAACCGTGCTGAATAAATGGGTGCTCTACCTTTTCATTATAGCCTTAAGCTGGCTGATGGTAAGCAACCTTCCGCTGATGGGTATGAAATTTTCCTCCTACAGGCTGCGGGAAAATCTTCCCAGATACCTGTTGCTCGTGCTGTCGCTGGCTTCGATCCTGGTTTTGAAATGGGCTGCCGCTCCGGTCATCCTGCTCGCCTATCTTCTGGTATCTTTGGCTTTCAAAAACAAGATCGCATGACCTACACGGTGGAGGTAAAAGTAATGCCGCTGAAAGAGCTGCTCGATCCGCAGGGAAAAGCTATCGCCGGCGGACTGCAGAATCTGGGACTGAAAAATGTGGACGATGTACGCGTAGGAAAGAACATCACGCTGCAGGTGGCCGCCGACTCAGCCGACAAAGCGCGACAACTGGCGGAGGAAGCAGCGAAAAAATTGCTGGCCAACCCGGTCATGGAATATTACGAGATCTTTGTACATTGATCCGCGACGGTCTCCTGTAATCCCTGCATGCTCTATATTGTTCCCACACCAGTCGGAAACCTGAAGGACATCACGCTCCGGGCTATTGATGTGCTCGGTTCTGTTGATCTCATTTTGGCAGAAGATACGCGGACTACGTCGCATCTTTTGACACACTATGAAATCAGGACCACCATCAGTCCTTATCACCAACACAATGAGCACCGGGTCCTGCAACATGTGGTGGAACAGCTCCGGGCCGGGAAGAAAATAGCGCTGGTTTCCGACGCCGGCACTCCGGGAATTTCGGACGCCGCCTATCTGCTCGTCCGCGAATGTATTCGCGCCGGAGTGAGGGTGGAATGTCTTCCCGGGGCCACCGCGTTTGTTCCCGCCCTCATCAACAGCGGCATCCCGTCCAACCGTTTTTGCTTCGAAGGATTTTTGCCTATAAAAAAAGGAAGGCAAACCCTGCTGAAAAAGCTCGCTGACGAGGACCGAACCATGATCTTTTATGAATCCCCCAACCGGCTCGCGAAGACACTCGCAGAGTTTGCCGGGTATTTCGGTCCGGATCGCAGCTGCTGTGTGAGCCGCGAGCTCACCAAGGTTTTCGAAGAGAACCGGCGGGGCACTCTTGCGGAGCTGGCCGCCTATTATTCCGGAACAAAGGTCAGGGGAGAGATAGTAATCGTGGTAGCCGGCACCGATTTATAACAGATCCGTTACGAAAACTGGCATTATTTTCCTTTCGCAAATGCACAATTTTGCGATGAAAAAGCTGCTCTTCACTCTTTCACTGTTGGGTTTCCTCAGTTTTGCGGGTTTCGGACAGGTGACCTCCGTCCCCGAAGAAGCGAAGCGGAATTTCGAAAAACAATATCCCGAAGCCGAAGCCGCGGTTTGGTCCAATAATGTGATCAGCGCCGGGGTGCGATTTGCTCTGAAAGGCGAAAGCATGTATGCCGAATATTCGAATAAAGGCATTTGGAAATTCACGTACCGCGACTGGGACATGGACCGGTTGCCGGATGCAGTTAAGGATGGGTTTGAAAAAAGCAAGTATGCGGACTGGCAGATCCACGGAGTAAAAATTGCTCACTTTCCCGGGAACATTACACGTTACCGTGTAGAGGTACAGAAAAGCGCACTTCAGAAAAGATACCTGTTTTTCAACGAGAAGGGCCGGATGCTGAAGTCTGCGCTTACGCTTTGACGGCAGCGCAAGTAGAAATTTATTTTCCACTAACCGGTCAATAACGAGATTTGCAGTTCAATTTTTTTGACATGATCAGGAGAAGTCTTTTAGTGCTCGCCTGCCTGGCGGCCGTCCTTTTGGCCGGGGCACAGGCGCCACGCTGGCAGCAGCGGGTAAAGTACACCATGCAGATCGACGTAAATGTGAAAACCAACCGTTTCACGGGCCGGCAGCGCCTCGAATACTGGAACAATTCCCCTGACACTTTGAACCGGCTGTTTTACCATCTTTATTACAATGCCTTCCAGCCGGGAAGCATGATGGATACGCGGAGCCGCCGCCAGGGGACGATTGTGGTCCGCACCGATCGGTCGGGAAACCCTGTTGTGGACTGGGATTCGCGCGTCCGCGACAGGATTCAGCATCTCAAACCTGATGAGATCGGCTATCAGGAAATCCGGTCGATGAAGATGAACGGCCGGCCTCAAAAATTCAACGTGCTCGAAACGATCCTTGAAGTGACGCTGGACAAGCCCATTCTTCCCTCAACCAAAGTCGTTTTGGATATGGAGTTTGAAGCGCAGGTACCGTTGCAGGTGCGCCGCACGGGACGAGATAACCCCACCAGTAAGGTGAGGTATTCAATGAGCCAGTGGTACCCGAAGCTCTGCGAATACGACCATGAGGGCTGGCATCCTACTCCCTATGTCGGCCGCGAGTTTTACGGGGTCTGGGGTGACTACGACGTGAGCATCAGCATCGATAAAAAATACATACTCGGTGGTACCGGGTACCTGCAAAACCCCAATTCAATCGGTTATGGCTATGAAGCTCCGGGCACCCAGGTGAAGCGTCCCGCCGGGGAAAAGCTCACCTGGCGTTTTGTTGCGCCGAATGTTCATGATTTCGCCTGGGCTGCCGACCCGGAATTCATTCACCGCTCGATCAGTCCACGGCGCGACCTTACGGTGCACCTTTTGTACAAACCTACCAATGCTCCCGCCACTGAATGGGAAGCGATACTGGATATGGTCAAGCGAGCGTTACCATATGTGGAATCCACGTTTGGTCCTTATCCTTACCGCCAGTACTCTTTCATCCATGGCGGAGACGGCGGCATGGAGTACCCGATGGCTACGCTGCTCGTTGGACCGGGGGCCGCGCTGCACGAATGGATGCATAGCTGGTATCATGGCGTGCTCGCGACGAACGAATCCCGTTACGCGTGGATGGATGAAGGCTTCACCCAGTATGCCGAGGAGCGGATCTTCGCGTGGCTGAACAATCGGCCGGGATTCGCACAGGCCGACATCTATGCGGGCTACGTCGCGCTGGCAAAAAGTGGAAAAGAGGAGCCTTTGAGCCTGCATGCCGATCATTTCAACACCAATTACGCATATTCGGCCGCCTCGTATCTCAAGGGCGCGGTGTTCGTGGAGCAGCTGGGCTACATCGTGGGTGCGCCGGTGCGTGACCGCATACTTCTCGAATATTACAAACAATGGGGATTCCGCCACCCAACGCTTCATGATTTCCTGCGCATCGCCGAAAAAATGAGCGGGATCGAACTGGACTGGTACCGCGATTACTGGATCAATACCACCCGCACCATCGACTACGCGATTGACAGCCTTTGGGAGGATGGCGGCAGGACAAAGATTCGCCTGTCACGTGCCGGTCTCATGCCAATGCCCATCGATCTGCAGCTCACTTTCCGCGATGGGAGCAGCGAGCTGCACTATATTCCCATGAACCTGATGTACGGTATTAAGCCTGTTGAAGACAGCACCATTCCGCGAAAGACCTACGAGGCATGGAAATGGACTCATCCTACCTACATTGTCGAAACGAACCGGAAGCTGACGGACATCACTGTGGTGGAGATAGATGCTTCGCAGCGGCTTGCCGACGTGGAGCGGAAGAACAACCGGCTCGAGCTGAAGTGGTGATTGCTATTGTGCAATGAAGAGCACGTATTTGTCGCGGAAATATTCCTCCGGGATAAGCTGAAAAATTTGAATTTGCCGTGGGCAGGTGCCGCTTTCGGCAATCTCAGCAGCGAGGTTGCCTCCCTTAAGACAGATCAGGCCGGGTCTGCCGCCTTCATCGCGAGGTTGCCGGAAGTCGTTTAGCAGCGGTTTCGACCAATTCCATAAATCTTTCAGCGGCGCTACGGCGCGGGATACAATCCGGTCGAACTTGCGGCGGACCGCTTCAGCGCGGGCATGTTCGGTGGAAACATTCTGCAGTTCCAGTTCCGTGGCGATGGCCCGCACCACTTGCACTTTTTTTGCGATACTGTCCAGAAGATGAAACCGGACCTGGGGGAAATAAATTGCGAGCGGGATGCCGGGAAAGCCGCCGCCCGTACCGATATCGAGGACCTCGATCCCTGAGGCAAATGGAAATGCCAGCGCAATGCTCAGTGAATGCAGTACGTGCCGCTCATACAGAGCGTCAATGTCTTTGCGGGAGATCACGTTGATCTTGGCGTTCCACTGGTTGTAGAGCGGTCCTAATCTTTCGAACTGCGACAGCTGCTGGTCACCCAGCGAAGGAAAATATTTCCGGATCAGCTCCATTGGTGCCTGGGTTTTCTCCAGAGAGCCGGAGCAAAAATCAGGTAATAGAGAAACATCCACATGTCGAGAAACAAAAACCAGGGCCAAAGATCCTTTTCCCCCATTTTTTTCATGGCCCGGAAAAGAGTAAAGGCCTGTATCAAAAACCGAAGCCCGAATGCTGCGAGGGTATAATTCAGGTCGTAAAAAACCAGACTGAACGCGAAAAGCGGGTAGTAGCTGAATTGCGTGACGAAATAGAGCCCCAGGAGGAACTTATGAATGGGTTTGTAATACTTGGCGGTAGTGTAATGGCGGGATTTCTGCCTCAGCCAGCTGCCCCAGGTAATTTTCGGAATGGAACGCGTGATCGCGTCCGGATCGATCACCACCGCGGTGTTTGAGCGCGTTGCGGTTTTATTGATAAACAGGTCGTCGTCGCCGCTCGGAATATGGTTAATCGAGGAAAAACCTTTGTTGCGAAGAAACAGGCTTTTGCGGTATGAAAGATTTCGCCCGACGCCCATGTAAGGAATGCCGGCAAGTGCGTAAGACAGAAACTGCAGCGCAGTATGAAAGGTCTCGAAGCGAATGAGCTTGTTGAGCAAGCCTTTCCTCTTGTGGTACGCCCCGTAACCCAACACGATTTCGACGCCGTCGTCGTAGCCATCCTGCATCTTTTCGATCCAGCGTTCGCTGGCGGGCACGCAGTCCGCGTCGGTCAGCAGAAGTATCTCGTGTTTTGCCTCACGGATTCCTACGGACAGCGGATATTTTTTGCCCGAGATAAGCTTCGCTTCCTGCGTTAGCTCCACCACGTTGAGCGATTTAAAGGTTTTCTTCAGCTCCTGCAGGATGTACTTCGAATCGTCTATCGAGTTGTCATTGACCACCACGACCTCGTGGCTGCTGGAATATTTTTGGACGAGAACCCCCGGAAGGTTGCGGGCGAGATTTTCGTCCTCATCCCGCGCGCAGATGATCACCGAAACCGGGTGCTGTTGGGATTTTTTCCTGACCGGCTGGCGATGAAAGGCGACGCGACTGAAGAAGAAAAGGTAGTAGAAAAGCTGGACGAGGGAAACGGCAACGAAAAGACCAAAGATGAGAACTTCCCAGTTGGTTATTGGCATGAGAACGAAGATAAGGAGAGTCATGCTAGGCGACACGCAAGGCGAACGTTAGCGTCCACTGCGGTAAATTGCAGACCTCATGACAAGCCTTGACTTTAAGCTTGAAGGAACCGATGCAAGAAGTCGCGCGCGCGCGGGAACATTTCGTACCGATCACGGGAAAGTGAAAACCCCTGTGTTCATGCCGGTCGGTACCACTGCAAGCGTGAAAGCCCTGACGCAACAGCAGCTGGCGCACGATACGCGTGCTCAGATCATTCTTGGAAACACGTATCATTTGTATTTGCGGCCCGGGACAGATGTGCTGGAAAAGGCAGGAGGGTTGCACCGGTTCATGAACTGGACTCGGCCAATCCTTACGGACAGCGGCGGCTACCAGGTTTTTTCGCTCGCGGCAAACCGGCGTATTGATGAAGAAGGAGTGACCTTCCAAAGCCATATTGACGGGAGCCGCCATCTTTTTACGCCGGAAAAAGTAATGGACATCCAGCGAATCATCGGCGGCGATATCGTCATGGCATTCGACGAGTGCCCGCCCGGCGGCAGCGAATACGGTTATGCGAAAACATCGATGGATCTGACGCATCGATGGCTGGATCGATGCATCTCCCGGTTCGGGAACACCGAACCACTCTACGGGCACCGGCAACATCTTTTTCCAATCGTTCAGGGCGGAGTACACCACGACCTGCGCGTGGAATCCTGCCAGTACGTGGCGTCGAAAGCAGCGCCCGGCAACGCGATTGGCGGCGTCAGTGTCGGGGAACCGGAGGAGACGATGTACGAAATCGCTGCGCTCTGCTGCGAACAGCTTCCCGCCGACGCGCCGCGTTACCTGATGGGAGTGGGCACTCCCTGGAACATTCTCGAGGCGATTTCTCTTGGTGTCGACATGTTCGACTGCGTCATGCCCACGCGCAACGGAAGAAATGCCATGCTGTTTACCACGAAAGGGATCATCAATATTGACAATGCCAAATGGGAACACGATCATAGCCCCCTGGATGACGGCCTCGATTGCGAGGTCAGCAACTACTACAGCAAATCCTACCTGCGCCACCTCGTGAAGTCGAAGGAATTAACGGGACTTACGATCGCCAGTATTCAGAATCTTGCTTTTTATGAATGGCTGGTCGGCCAGGCGCGCGAAAAAATCCTCGAGGATAATTTCCAGAGCTGGAAGGAATCCGTTATCCCTGTGTTAAAGACACGGCTGTAAAGCGGGGCCGGAGGCTTTTGTTGTCTTACTTTTGATGGCGATGCGCACCCTCGACTGGTACATCCTGAAAAAATTTTTTCTCACCTTTTTTCTTTGCATGCTGCTGCTTACTGCCGTTGCTGTGGCGGTTGACAGCAGTGAGCGCGCCGACGATTTCCTGCGTGCAGGCTTCAACACGATGGAACTGATCAACAACTACTACCTCGGTTTTGTGCCGTGGATCTGGAGTCTCCTCTTTCCGCTGTTTGTGTTTATCGCGGTGATCTATTTTACCAGCCGCATGGCCAGCCGTTCCGAAGTGATTGCGATTCTTTCCGGCGGGATGAGCTACAACCGGTTTCTGCTCCCGTTTTTCATTGGAGGATTATTCTTTGCGGTGCTCCTTTGGGTGGGAACGCGTTATTGGATACCGAAGGCGAACGTGATCCGGAGTAATTTCCAGGCACACTACGTGGACCGGACCGATCCCACGAAAAACCGGGTGCTGAACAACTGTTTCAACTGTTATTACCTGCGCACCGACAGCAACACGTTTGTGAGCATTCGCGAGTACGATACCAGCTCGCGTGCCGCAAGAGGATTTTCGCTCAACCGCATTCAAAATAACCGCGTGGTGTACAACCTGCGGTCTGAATGGATGCGGTGGGACACCGCTACGAATAAATGGAAGCTGAGCAACGCGGCGGAACGGGTGATCGACAGTATGGGGGAAACGCTCCGCCGCTACCCAGAACTAAACATTGATCTTGATCTCCGGCCCGCCGAACTAAAAAAAGACCTGTACATAAAAGACAAGCTCACCACGGCTGAGCTCGTGGCTTTCATCCGGCAGGAAGAGTTGCGGGGTACAGAAGGTCTGAATGTGCTGAAAGTGGAACGTTACCGGCGAACGGCCACCCCGGCCACGGTACTGCTTCTCACCATGATTGGGGCAATCGTTGCCAGCCGCAAAACACGCGGGGGCAGCGGCGTACACATGGCCATCGGGATCGCCATCGCTGCACTTTTTATCTTATCAGATCGTTTCTCGACAACATTTGCGGTAAAAGGCAATTTTTCTCCGTTCATAGCGGCCTGGCTTCCCAATGTGGTGTTCACCGGAGTGGCCTACTGGCTTTACCGTCAAACTCCGAAATGATACCATTGCGCCGCTTCCAGTCATAAGAATTCTTCCCGCTACTTGTATAACTTTACGGCAATCCCCGGGATGGTTTATTGGGGGATTTCCAAATTGCAAACGGACTTTTATGGGAATTGTAAAAGACAGGTTTAAGGCAAAAGCGGACCAGGTGGCTGCGGAGATCAGGGATCTTTTGAAAGAACACGGTAACAAGGTCATCGGGGAAGTGCAGCTATCGCAGATTTACCAGGGCATGCGGGGCATTACAGGACTGGTTACCGAAACCTCGCTGCTCGATGCCCAGGAAGGGATCCGCTTCCGCGGCTACTCCATTCCCGAATTGAGGGAAAAGCTCACGAAGGCTCCCGGGGGCTCCGAACCCCTTCCGGAGGGATTGTTTTACCTGATGCTGGTCGGGGAATTGCCAGGCGACGAAGACGTGCATCATCTCACGTCTGTGTGGCAAAGGCGCAGCCATGTTCCGAATCATGTGTTCGCCACCATTGAAGCGCTGCCCGTCGGTACCCATCCTATGACCCAGTTCGTGATCGCGGTAATGGCGCTGCAGACCGAAAGCCAGTTTGCAAAACGCTATGCTGCCGGGATGAACAAGAAAGATTACTGGGAAGCGGTGTTCGACGATTCCATGGACCTGATCGCCCGGCTTCCGCGCGTGGCCGCATATATCTACCGCCGGAAATACAAGAATGGAGATCATATTCAGCCCAACGGCCTGCTCGACTGGGCCGGAAATCTGGCGCATATGATGGGCTATGAAGACGAAAGCTTCAAGGAGCTAATGCGTCTTTACATGACGATCCATGCCGATCATGAAGGAGGAAATGTGTCAGCCCATGCCACGCACCTCGTGGGTTCTGCCCTCAGCGATCCTTATTTGAGTTATGCTTCAGGAATGAACGGCCTCGCAGGACCATTGCACGGACTGGCGAACCAGGAAGTAATCAAGTGGATTTTCGAAATGCAGGCGGCGCTGAATACCGGGCTTCCGGGTAAGGAGCAGATCGCGGAATATGTGAAGAAAACGCTGGGCGAGGGGAAGGTAGTGCCCGGATACGGCCACGCCGTCCTTAGAAAAACAGATCCGCGCTTCGAGGCCCAGATGGAATTTGGGAAAAAACACATGCCGGAAGATCCTCTCGTCCAGACCGTCTGGAACATTTACGAAGTAGTGCCGCCCATCCTGCAATCACTTGGAAAAATAAAGAACCCCTGGCCGAACGTGGACGCACACAGCGGCGCGCTGCTCGTGCACTACGGTATGAGGGAATACGAGTTTTACACGGTGCTGTTTGCGGTGAGTCGCGCGCTTGGTGTTCTGGCCAGTCTCTGCTGGGACCGCGCGCTCGGTTTCCCGATAGAAAGACCGAAGTCCGTCACCACTTATCAGGTAAAACGCTGGCTGAGCGGCGAAGACGAGATCTGGGGCGAATAAGCCGATCAGTTACCAGTACGCGGCATACAGAGCGGTAAGCAGTCCGATCGCGATAAGCGCGCCGATTGCAAAACGGGCGTCTACGCGGAACATCTTTCTGTCGATATCAAGTCCTTTCGGTACAACGCCACGTTTCACTTCGACCCTGCTGATGATCCACATTCCCAGGATGCAGAGAAGAAAAGTAATTCCCATCCGATCCAGGAAAGGAATCTCATAGAGGCCTGTGCCGTTGTCCTTCGAAAACCCGATCGGTGCCAGGAAAGAAAGATCCACGAGCCCTGGCAGGGATTTCAGGACAACGGAGATCACAAATCCGCCGATGGTGGCAAACAACGCAGCGTTCGAGGTGGTTTTTTTCCAGAAAAATCCGAGGAAGAACATGGCGAAAATTCCCGGCGACACAAAGCCCGTGTATTCCTGGATGTACTGGAATCCCTGCTTTCCTTCGCCCATCAGTTTCCCGCCCAGCAGCAGCGCCAGCACTACTGCAATTACCATGGATATCACTACGACAATACGACCCAGGAAGACCTGCCGCTGCTCCGACGCATTGCGGTTGATCGCTTTCTTATAGATGTCGAGAATGAAGATTGTGGAAATGCTATTCGCTTTTCCGGCGAGTGAGGCAACGATCGCGGCAGTAAGAGCGGCGAACGCAAGGCCCTTTAAGCCGACCGGCAGGAGATTAAGAAGGGAGGGATATGCTTTGTTGACGTCAAGATTTCCCTTGGAATCCAGCATTTCCATCTGGAACATTCCCTGCTGGTGCAGCACGTATGCGGCGATGCCGGGCAACACCACGATGACGGGCATGAGCAGTTTCAGGTATGCGGCAAAGAGCAGGCCGTTCCTCGCCGTTTTGAGATTGGCGCCAAGCGCGCGCTGGGTGATGTACTGGTTGCACCCCCAGTAGCTGAGATTGGCAATCCACATTCCGCCCAGCAGCACGGTGAGACCGGGCAGGTCCATGTAGTTCGGGTTGTCGCGCGAGAAGATCATGTGGAAATGATCGTCTGCTTCACGGCGCAGCAGCTTGAAGCCCGCGAGCACCCCTGGTTGCCCCGAACGCTCGCCAAGGAGGTCGAGCGCGAGGTAGGTGGCTGCCAACCCCCCGAGAATGAGGACGAGCACCTGGATTACGTCCGTGTAGCCTATTACTTTCATGCCCCCAAGTGTGATGAAGATGGCAAAGAGGGCGAGCATCGAAATGCAGAGGTAAAAGCTCAGCCCGGAAATTCCGCTGATCGCGATCGCGCCGAGATAAAGAATGGACATCAGGTTTACCACCACGTAGAGAAGCAGCCAGAAGATGGCCATGATCATGGCGACAGTAGAATTGTATCTCTGGCTGAGAAACTGCGGCATGGTGTAGATCTTGTTCTTCAAATACACAGGCATGAAGAACACCGCCACGATGATAAGCGTAAGTGCAGCCATCCATTCGTAACTCGCAATGGCCAGGCCCATCTTAAATCCCGAGCCGCTCATGCCGATAAATTGTTCGGCGGAAATATTTGAAGCGATCAGGGAGGCTCCTATCGCCCACCAGGTGAGCGCACCTTCTGCAAGAAAAAAATCCTTTGTATCGGTGACGCGTTTTTTCTTTTTCCAGTAAATCCAGTAACCGTAAGCAGCGACGATGATGAAGTAAAAGAAGAATACGAAGTAATCATAGCTGTGGAGCCGGGACATAAGAGTCAGTTTGAACTAAAAATAGGAAATGTAGCGGTAGTTTCTTCGCTACGGAGCTTCTTATTGCAGGAAGCGGTGCACATGCATCAGCCGTCCGTCTGCCGTATACCCCTGCGCCACCACGCGGAGTCGTTTCGCCTCCTGAGTTTTCCGGAATTCGATGCTGAACTGCTGCTCATTGCGCACTTCAATATCCGGGTTCCAACAAAGCGTGGCCACTCCGGAAGCAGAGAGCGGCAAATAGAAACCGCTCGAGGGGGAATAACCCGGGTGCCGGGCAAAATTCAGTTCAATCGGGGCGGGTGTGGCGAGATCCGCCGGAGTTTTTGTCCATACAGCGAGGATGGGAGACTGCCCCACCCCGGGGAGCATCAGCGCGCCGGGCTCAAAATATTTCACCAGCGCAATCTGCTGGATGGGAATCCGCATTACCGTCTGCGTGTTGGATTCTACTTCGTCCAGGAAAACTTTTCCCGGAACCATTCCGCGGCGGTTTCCAAAAAACTGCTCATAGGTGGAAATGGCACGACTGCTGAAAAGATTGTAGCCACCCCCGGCTTTCTCGATCGTGAGCCCGCTGATCTGCCCCTGCAAATAATCAAACACGTTGATGCCCGCCCGCGAGGGTGGATGGGTGATAAAGTCGTAGATCTTGGCCGGGGAAGCGTTGAACAGGCCTTTCGCATAGCGATTGTTGACAGATTCTCTCCTGTTGCGCGTTTCTTTCACCACTTCCGGAAGAGTGATCACCGATTTATTGACAACAGCGGCGAGACTGACCGCGAGTTCACGGCTCCGGGGGTTTGTAAAAACATGTTCTGCGGATGCGGCAAAACTGTAGTCCATATCGCGAAAAAGTTCAGTGAAGTCCGCTTTTTCCTCAGACAGCTTCAGCGACAGTCCTGTTTTCCGGTTTCGTTTGAGGCCGGGCAGATCAAAATAAAATCTCGCTGTGTCTTCGTACACCAGCCCCTGGAGGGTGAACTCTCCGTTCGCGTCTGGTGAGACCCGAAGGCTGGTTTGCATGAGATTCCGGCTTTGCACCAGCATGTTTATCGGTTCACTCACGGGCACCGTGTCGCGCGTGATCCTGCCAAAGACTGTAATGTAGTAGTCCGTGAAAACAAGTGGCTGTCTGCGGCCTGCAAGCCGTGGCCAGTCAGAGCCATACCATTCGTTGCTCAGAGCCACAACATCGGCCTCTTGCTCCGTCTGCGGCCAGGGATCTTTTAGAATTTGGCGTGCGCCTGGCTGAAGCAACAGTCCTGGCAGCAGGTTGTCTGCCGAATCTGCAAAAATTTCGCGGTCGGCATCAGTGATCGAAACGGAAAAGGTGCCGGTCACGGCCTCGGGAAAAATAAACTGCAGGATGTTCGAGCTGTCCAGGCGTCCTGATGCATTCAGACGCAGCTCCACCGGAACGAGCGGGTTTTTTTGCACCAGCGTCGCTCGTGTGGCCAGCAGCCTGTGTTTGGTGTCGAACAAAAGCAGGTGGAGCAATCCGGCTGGAAAATTCCGGCTTGAAAACGCGCCGGCCACTTCGTTTCCCCGCAGTCTAAGTGTGCTTTCGAGTACTACTTCGTTGCGGATCGTGCCCAGCAGCAGCAGTGAATCCCCCGCTGGCAGCAGCCCGGGTGAAATGGAAATGCTGAATGATTTTTCTTCTTCCTCGTCGGCTACGATCATCACCGCTCCATTTTCCTGCACCGGGGGTAAATCCTGGCGAAAACTGGTTCCTGCCGATGTCCGAACCAGTGCGACATACCGTTCGCCGGCACGCGGCACAAAGTTGAACAGCCCTTCGCTCTTATTTTCGGAGAAAACTCCCAGGGAGTTGCCTTTCGAGTCGAGCAATTCCGCGCGTACCGGAACCGGCTGCCGCCAGCTGTCGCGTGCAAAGAATGCAATGTTGTTGGTAAGGCCTGCCACAAGCTTGCCGCTTTCGGGAAAAAATTCCAGGTTTACCGCGGCAGCCGTTGAAAAGGAAACCGCCGACTGTGGATTGAAAACGGGAACAGACTTTTTGAAAACGAAAGATTGCCCCAGGTTCCGGGTCCAGGCAGTGTAGGCGCGAACCAGGTATATATTCTGGCCCAGTGACGGAGCAAGCTCCAGTGTGCCGGACGCGACTCCCTGAATTATTGGAAATCGTTTTCCAACCAGGATGGCGCCCTGGCGATCGAGCAGATCAACATACAAACTGGTACTTCTTGCACCGGGCGTGTTTCCGGTTCGCAAATAAGCCTTGAACCAGATCGTCTCGCCCGCAACGTAAGCCTGCCGGTCGAAATGCAGGTAGATCTGCTCCTGAGGAAGGCTGTCGCGGTGCCAGTTCAGGATCTCGGTCGGGGATTGGGCGGGAGTCTTATTCACTGAAAACAAAAAGAACAATATGGCTAAAGAGGCTCCCTTCATATCCGAAATTCCAATGGAAAGGTACAGACCCCCCGGAAAATTCTGATGGTGCGAAGCTGTTGAGATCCGTTTTTTCCATGGGCGGCGCCTTACCATTTTTTGGACAGCGCTGGCTAAATTCAGCGGGCTGACGGTATATTTGCAGTCCGATTGGGGATGTAGCTCAGTTGGCTAGAGCACTAGCATGGCATGCTAGGGGTCAGGGGTTCGAGTCCCCTTATCTCCACGTTTGGGAGTCGGTAGTCTGCAGTGAGTAGTCGATAGTGGACCAATAGATGGTTAGAACCACTCATTACTCATTTCATCAGCGGTTGAAAGTCGTTGAAGGTCGTTGAAGGTCGTTGAATTGTTGAATAGGCTATCCCTGACTCCCGACTACCTAATAAATCCTGGTTGCGCGTCGAAATGGTCGGATTCTTCGGCTGTTAGCAGAAAATCTTTCAGGGAAAGCATCAGCGACTTGAATGTGGTGTACATTTCCCTGTTGAAATTGAGCAGTGTGGAAATTTCGTGCTCACTGACCTTATCGGCGAGGCTTTCCGTATATAATTCCTGCAAACTTTTCGTGTAGCCTTCCGGAACTGAAGTATAGAGTGCTGTGATGTCGGTGAAAGAGTTGTCCGTGCGTTCCTGCATTGTCAGCTGCGCCGCGCGGCGGCAAAACTCTGCAACTTCCTCGCGGGTTTTGCGATAATATCCGTAATTCTGGTCTTCAGCCGAATTTTTCAGCTGATCGATATCGCTGAAAATGTCCTTGATGCTCTTCGCTGCGTACATCCCGTTTCGCACCGCGGAAACGAGTTGTTCGAGGCGCTCGGAGTCTGTTCTGCTCTTTGGAGAGTTCTGCAACTGTATCGAAAACTGATGGATATTTCCGTGCAGCTGCTTGATCTGATCGTACTGGCCCATATTGTCTTTCCTGAGAAAATTTTTGTTCAGCGTGTCCGGAGGGAGTTCAAGTTTTTCCTCAAAAGCAGCGGCAGTAAAGCCGAGAATGTGCAGCAGGAAATGCCGCGTTTCCTTTTCCATCGCCTCCATCGCCAGCTGCGTATCGGAGGGATTTACTTTGTGAATGAAAAGCGTTTCTTCGTCGTTCCCCCGAAAACGGTTTTCGAGGAATCTTCCGAATACGTTCAGGAAGGGATAAAAGATAAAGATGCCGGCCAGATTGAGGAAACTTTGAAAGAACACAAGGGAAAGCAGGTCGTCGGGAAGTCGGACGGCGGTGACAAACCAGTATAACGGCTTCAGCAGGGCAAAGATGATAAGAACGTTGATGGTATTGAACAGGAAATTTCCGAGCGCCACTCGCTTTTTAGCCGGGATTCCTTTGATTGAAGCAATAAACAGCTTGATGGTAGTCCCAACCTCCGACCCGAGCACTATAGCCATCGCAGGGTAAAGATCAATCGCGCCGGCATGAAGTGCACTGAGGGTGAGTGCAATCGTCGCCGAGCTGGACTGGATGATGGCCGTGAGCACAAAACCGGTCAGCAGGAAGACTACGGCAGGCGAGTCGTTGAAGCGCGTGAGATCTGTCTGGTTCACTACATTCTCCATTCCCTCCTTGATGAATCCCAATCCAAGAAAAATGAACGAGAAGCCAAGCAGGAAACGCGACCAGTGCCAGAGGCGGGAGCCCGAAGTAAAGAACGCGAGGCTGATGCCGGTAATGCCGGCGACCGGGAGCGCAATATTTTCAATCCGGACGTGGAAACCGAGAAGAGCGATTACCCAGTTGCTCACCGTCGTTCCCAGGTTCGAACCGAGCATTACGGCGAGCGCGTTCTGCATGTGGATCACACCGGCACCCACCATCGACAGCACGAAAAGGTTCACGATCGAGCTGCTCTGAAGAATGGAAGTTACCACCGCTCCACCACCAATGGCTTTGATCTTGTTGGCTGTCTGCTTCTTGAGAAAGAGCTTGAATCTTCTGCCGGCAAGCGATCTAAGCGCCTCTTCCATGAAGTTCATACCGAGCAGGAACACTGCCACGCCGGCCAGCATTTTCCATATGTCAAAGGACACGGGCATGGGAAAGGGGATAAATTAGGAAAACCTCACGCGGTCATGTTCAGGTGTCTCAAAATCTCGTAAGAGGGCGTGACACCGCTGTTGCGCCACAATATTTTTCCCTTATGAAAGATAATCAGCGTCGGTACGGACTGAATGCCGTATCGCTGCGACAACGACGGATTCTTATCAATGTCGATCTTCAGCACGGTAGCCCGCTCGCCCACGGCATCCTTCACTTCGCGCAGCACCGGCTCCATCATCCTGCAGGGGCTACACCAGTCGGCATAAAAATCCACAACCACCGGCTTGTCGCCTTCGATATGTCCCTCGAAACTGATCATGAGTTTTGGTTTTTCCCTGCAATCCCAGTGCCAGCCATGGCTGTAGCGAAGTTCGCGGGTGACAGCTGGATTATGCGATGAAGCCCATTCGTCTCACTCCGTAACTTTGTGGCATGGGTGTGTGGAAGCAGATCTCGGAATATCTCTACCTGAGGAAGAAGGATCCCAACCGTCCGAAGTCGAAGTGGATCGGGTACATGCATGGCATCAACCGCATCAGCCTGCTGATCTTTATTCTTTGTCTGCTGATTCTCGCGATCAAGTTATTGAGTTAAGTAATCCACGATTGAGCGGGCAACGCGTGCCGACGTGTTGGTCTCGGCCTCGACGAGTTTTCGCAGATCCGCAAAGTCTTTCTTCATTACACTGATGCGGGTTTCATTGTGCAGCAGCTCCCGGACCTCGCGGGTCAGGTTTTCTATGGTAAGGTCGTTTTGTATCAGCTCTTTTACGACCATTTTGTCCATGATCAGGTTGATCAGGGAAATGTATTTTACCTTCACAAGTCGCTTCCCAATCTGGTACGACAGGAAAGAGCCCTTATAGCATACCACTTCCGGAACGTCGAAAAGTGCCGTTTCCAGTGTTGCTGTTCCGGATGTTACAATTGCCGCGCGGGCACGCGCGAGCAGTGGATAGGTTTGGTTGATCACCGTGCGCACCTGCGGATATTTCCGGATAAAATTCGCGTAATAGCCATGCTCGATGGAGGGAGCTTCAGCGATCACGAACTGGAAATCCGGAAAGGCGCGACTGACTTCCAGCATGGCAGGAAGCTTTTTGGAGATCTCTGAAATGCGACTGCCTGGAAGCAGGGCCACGATGTTGTCTGCATTGTTGTCGATGCTGTTTTCCGCCGCCTTTAGTTCCGGGCGGATGGTGGAATGCGTTTGGCGAAATTCGCGAATGATTCCGGCGAGCGGATGTCCCACGAACTCAACGTCCCAGTTCCATCGGGTGCGGAAATAATCCTTCTCGAAAGGAAGAATTACGAACATCTTGTCGATGCAGGCCTTCATGGTGCGTACGCGGCTCGACTTCCAGGCCCACACCTGGGGGCTGATGTAATAGATGACCCGAAATCCCAGTTCTTTTGCCCATTTCGCGATGCGCAGGTTGAATCCGGGATAGTCAATCAGGATGAGCGCATCGGGCTTATAGCGGAGTATATCCTGCCGGCAGAATCGCAGGTTTCTCAGAATGCGGCTGATGTTCATCAGCACTTCGGTGAACCCCATGTAGTCAATATCACGGTAATGCATCACCAGTTCGCCGCCCGCACCTTTCATCTTATCACCCCCCCAGCAGCGGATCTGCGCGGAAAGGTCCAGTTTTTTCAGCTCCTTGATGAGATGACTCCCATGCAGGTCACCGGAGGCCTCGCCGGCAATGATGTAATACTTCATCGGGGACGCAAAATACTAATTCAAAATCTTAAGCAGCAGGATGGCGATGCCGTAAATGAGCGTGATGATGAAGATGCCCTTGGCAGTCTGATCCCGGTGGACGTTGATGTAGATCGTAAAAAGGATTACGTTGGCAAGCAGCGAGAGCGAGCCTATGGAAGTAATCATGCGGTTATCGCGGATGAAAAAGTCGAAAAATTCGAAAAAGGACTGCGAAGGAAATTTTATGAAATAGATTACGACCAGGCCGAGTGCGGGGCCGATCAAACCCAGAATGAGACCGAGCTTCAGGTTATCCTGTTTTATCATCAGCCCCAGAGTTTTTGCAGTTTTTCCTTCAGTTCGTAGTGCGTAAGGTCGAACTGAACGGGCACCACGCTTACAAAGTTGTTTGCGAGTGCCCACACATCGGTATCCTTTCCTTTGTCAAAATTCACGAAATCGCCGGTGAGCCAGTAGTAATGACGACCGTGGGGATCCAACCGCTCCAGGAAATCCTCTTCGTACTTCGCATAGGCCTGCCTGCAAATGCGGATTCCCTTCAGCAGGTCCACTGCTGCCGAAGGAATGTTCACGTTCAGCACCGTGTGCTTGTCCAGCCTGGTCTCCAGCATTTTCTCCACGATAATCCGGGCAAATTTGCGCGCTCCTTCGAAATCCGCTTCGATGCTGTAGTCGAGCAGGGAAAAACCGGCGGAAGGAATGCTTTCAATAGCGGCCTCTACCGCGGCGGACATGGTGCCGGAATAAATGACGTTGATGCTGTGGTTGGCGCCGTGATTGATTCCGCTCAGGCAGAGGTCTGGTTTGCGGTGCAGCACCTTGTCAACGGCAAGCTTCACGCAATCCACGGGAGTTCCGGTGCAGGACCAGGCTTCCACGTCGTCGGCAAAATTTATCTTATGCAGCCGGAGCGGCTGGCCGATGGTGATGGCGTGGCCCATACCCGACTGCGGTTTGTCGGGGGCAACCACAACGATCTTTCCCAGGTCTTTAACGGCTTCCACGAGGTTCTGGATGCCAGGCGCCGTAACCCCATCATCATTGGTCACCAGGATCACCGGTTTTTCGCGAACTGCCGGCTTCCGTTCCGAGGTGGAACTCTTCCGGCGCGCGGTGACCGGCGTCTTTTTCGCCTTTGCCATACGGGCAAAAATCTCCGTTTTTTACCGTTATCCAAAATCACATTTTGTTTTTCTAATCAAATTAGTATTTTGCAGCTAAATAAATTAGTCATGGCCATTTCCAATCAGAACCTGAAATATCTGCGGAAGCTCCGGGGCTGGACGCAGGAGGAGTTCGCGCAAAAGCTACGCATCAAGCGCTCTCTCCTGGGCGCGTATGAAGAAGAAAGGGCCGAACCACGCATTGATGTTCTCGAAGCCGTTTGCGATATGTTCAAGCTCACGCTGGACGACATCCTGAGAAAGGATCTGAGCGACAACAAATCGAATTATCTCGCGCGGCGCAGGGCCATGAAGCTCGCGCAGGGAAGACCGGACATTCCATTCGTACCCGTCAAGGCGGCTGCAGGGTACCTGGCCGGCTACGCGGATCCTGAATTTGTTGATGAGCTGAACACCTTTACCCTTCCCATGCTCTCCGGAGGAAATTACCGTGCCTTTGAAATCCTGGGAGATTCCATGTTGCCAACGCCCAGCGGTTCGATCATCGTCGGAGAAAAGGTCGAAAATATCGACGATCTCAAAAACAACACGCCCTGTGTTGTGATTTCGCGCAACGAAGGCATCGTGTACAAGCGGGTGCTCCGAAGCGGCCGGTCGCGGAGCAAGATCACACTCGTCAGTGACAACCCGAATTTTCATCCCTATTCCGTGAACACGGAAGATATCCTGGAAATCTGGCAGGCGCAGGTAATCATTTCCCGGGCCAGCGCCCAGCAGCGGGTGGATATGAACCAGCTGGTGAACATAGTCACGGAGCTCCAGGAGCAGGTGACAACGCTGAAAAAACGGATGAATTGAGAAAAATAAGATTTTCGGCGCGGTGAAGGCGGAAGCGCCTTGGCGCGGGAGGCTTTATATTTGTTAAGCCAAAACCCGCAACCGAGCTTGAAAAGGTATTTAATCTTGCCCTTATTGCTGTTTTTCGGCCAGTTATTTTCCCAGTCCAGAACGCTTCCCGCCGTGAAGATTGAAAAAGCTCCCCGTATTGACGGCAAGCTGGACGACGAAGCCTGGTCGAAGATGCCGGTTGCTTCGGATTTCATCCAGAATTTCCCACGTTATGGCATCGAGGCGTCGCAAAAGGTGATTGTCAGGATTGGCTACGACAACAGTGCGATTTATGTTGCTGCCCACCTTCTCGATGACCCCTCGCTGATCCGGAGGCAGATCACTCCGCGCGACGGCGAGGCGCAAACGGACGTCGACTACTTTTCCGTATTCTTCGACACGTACAACGACGATCAAAACGGATTCCAGTTCCTCGTGACTGCGGCGAATGTTCAGACCGATGCAAGGCTGGCTCCAAACCTCGGAGGAAACTTCAACAATTTCGGCGACAAGGCCTGGGACGCGGTGTGGGAAAGTGAAGTAACCATGGCAGACGATGGATGGATCGTGGAAATGCGCATACCGTATATTTCTCTGCGGTTTGCCCGGAAAGATGTGCAGGACTGGGGTCTGCAGTTTTTGCGGTACATCCGCCGGCACAATGAAAGCAGCTACTGGAATCCCGTCAACCCGGAAGTGAACGGATTCGTGAACCAGTTTGGCCTGATGCAGGGATTGCGCGACATCGAACCTCCACTTCGCCTGAGCTTTTCGCCCTACGTCTCGACCGGCGTGCGCAATACGCCCCTGAAAAATACATCGCTCACGGAATGGCTGCACAGCGGGGGGATGGATGTGAAGTATGGCATCAATGAAAGCTTTACACTCGATGCGACGCTTATACCCGATTTTGGACAGGTAGTCTCGGACAATGTCGTGAACAATCTCACACCTTACGAGATCCGATTCCAGGAAAACCGCCCGTTTTTTACTGAAGGCACTGAGCTCTTCAACAAGGCCGGCTTATTTTATTCACGCCGCGTCGGCGATATTCCGGAAGGCTATTCTGCGATCGTTGATACCGCAGAGGCGGATCCCAATATCGAGATTCTGAAAAATCCTGCGCGTACCCAACTTTATAATGCAATTAAGTTTTCGGGCCGCACGCGCAAAAAGCTCGGGATTGGCGTGTTTAACGCGCTCACAGCACCCATGCACGCGAGCATCCGCAACCGCACGACCGGAGCCACAACGAAGATCGAGACGGAACCGCTGAGCAATTACAATATTATTGTGCTCGATCAGCCGGTGGGGGGCAGATCGTATGTAACCTTCACCAATACCAGCGTGATCCGCAACCGGTCAGCCCGCGACGCAAATGTGTCTGCGGTCGACTGGGCATTTTATGATAAAAACAATTCCCATCAGCTGCAGGGAACCCTGCGCTACAGCCGCGTGAGCGGGATGGAGTCGTATGACGGTTATAATACGACGCTGCGCTGGGGAAAAGTGAGCGGGAGCTGGCAGTACCTGATTTCGGGAAATATCGAATCTGCTGATTACGATCCTAACGACCTCGGCTTCCTCGTGGCGCCTAATGAAGTGAGCTACCGCGCGGCCCTGACATACCGCCGGTTTGAGCCGACCCGGACATTTGTGACGTACAATTATTCTTTCAATACGGGCTTACTTTACCTGTACAATCCTTACCGCTACAGCCGCGCCAGCCTTTCGCTTTCAGGATTCTGGGTATTCAGGAATTTTTGGGATATCTCGCTCACTTCAGGGGTATTGCCGGGTTGGGAACACAATTATTTTGAACTCAGAACACCCGGTCGCTACCTCGCGTATCCATCCAATTATTACCTCGAGCTGGAGGGCAGCAGCGACAGCCGTAGAAAATTATTCGGGCGTTACGACGTGGTTTACGCGCGCGCTCCGAAATTTGATAATGATTATCGACAATTCAGCCTCGGCGCACGGTATCGGTTCAGCAACCGCTTCAGTCTCGACGTTGAAGGAACATCCCGGTTTGAGGGCAGGCAGCTTGGCTACGCATTTACAAGGGAACCTAGCGGGGAGCCGATCGTGGGTTTTCGGGACAACCGCGAATTCGTTTCGGTGTTTTCAGGCATCTACCATTTTACCTCGAGGATGAACCTAACGTTCCGCGCGCGGCACTACTGGAATCTCGTAAACTACATCAGCTTTCATAATGTAGACGCCTCAGGAAAGCTCACCCCGAGAGGCTTCATTGCCGGCCGCGATGAAAACGTGAACATTTTTAACGTGGATGCCTTTCTTACCTGGGACTTCCGGCTGGGAAGCCGGCTTGTCCTGGGGTACAAGAACTGGCTGGGCGAAGATGAAATGGTAACATTAACCGGAAAAAGCAGCTACCTGCGGAACCTGGAAAAGGTGTTCGACCTTCGGCACGGCAACGAGGCCACCGTGCGCTTTATTTATTTCCTCGACTACAACCAGCTGCGCAGGCGTCGTTAGGCAACCTGCATGATCCGGTTCCTGAGAATGGCAAATACGGTTTCTCCTTTCGCGGGCTGTACGCTGTAAGTGCCGGTGAAATGACTGAACGCCGGCAGAATGCAAAAATCTTTTGCGAAATAAAAGCAAGGCAGTCTCATGGACTGCTGCGCCTTTCCTTTCAATGTTACCCCCGGATGAACGTGACCGGAAAAATGGTAGTGCCCTTTTTTGCGGTTCTCACTGTCGTGGCAGAAAGCAAACTCTCCGATCTCAAGATTGTTGCACATAACTATTTCTGCCTGGCGGTACCAGTCCTCAGCGAGAATGTCGTGGTTTCCTTTCACCAGGTCGATTCGCAGCGCTGAAAAATCTTTTCTCCAGCGGAGAAAGAGGTCCAGCTCTCGGTTCGCTGAGCTGTGCGTCAGGTCCCCGACGATGATCAGGCGTTCCGCCCTGAAATAGTATAGCTGCGTCACCAGCCGCTGCAGATCGGCGCGGTAAATATGTTGCGGCACGGGGATGCCGGAACGCCGAAAATGACCCGTCTTGCCCAGATGCATGTCGGCAATGATCAGCGCTTTTTCTTCTTCCCAGAAAAGACAGCGTTCCGGAGAAAGGCAGAATCTGTTGCCGCGGACCTGGTATGGGTGGAGGTATTGCATTTCAGAGGGGCCGGCAAAAATACTGAAGAAACTAGTCCATAGCCTCCAGCTGAAGCTGCATTTTACGGACCCGGTCTTCCATTTTTTCCGACGAGAGATCTTCGCGCATGCTGTCTACCTTGATCGGGAAACAAAACGGTGTGAGCCGGTCGGGGAATTTCAAAATGATCCTGGACCGCTGCACCCGCTGCAGCATTTCCCGGAGGCGTTGCTCTTCCATTTGCTGGTCGAATATTTCCTGGTACGCCTGGCGGAGCAAAAGGTTTTGGGGGTCATATTCCGAAAAAACGTTGAACAACAGGGATGCGGAGGCCTGAAGGTGACGCGCCTTTTTCTGCTCGCCGGGGTAACCGGGAAATACAAGGCCGCCGATCACCGCGATGTCGCGAAATTTTCGCCTGGCCATCTCCGTGCTGTTCACGCTGCGCTGAATATCGTGCAGAAGGTTTTCGGGGGAGAACAGCTCGTACACATTGCTGTCGTCAACCGGTATCGGCTGGTCGCTGAGGAGCTCAAACCCGTAGTCGTTCATCGCGAAGGAAAAGCTGATCGGCGTACTGCGGCTAATGCGATAAGCGAGTATGGCCGCCATGGCCTCGTGCACCAGTCTGCCTTCGAAAGGATAAACGAAGAGATGAAATCCGTCGCGCGTTTCGATCTGTTCGATGAGCAGCTCGTTTTCCTTTGGAACGTACGAGAGTTTAGCCTGAAGCTGCAGCAGCGGTTGCAATATCTCGAGCTCGGGTTCGGAGTCCAGTTCCTTCGACGAACTCTTGTCGAGCGTGGCCCGAAGCTTTTTTCCGAGGTTGGCACTAAGCGGAACCCGGCCCCCTTCCCAACTGGGAACGATCGCTTTTTTCGAATGGGTTCGCCTTACCAGCGCGGTCATGTCCTTGATCATCACAAACTCAAGCTGGCGGCCGGCGAGCGTAAAAACATCACCCGGGGAAAGCCTGGAAATGAAATATTCTTCGATCATTCCGACGTACCCGCCCGTAAGAAATTTTACTTTCATCATCGGGTCGCTGACGATCGTGCCTATGTGAAGGCGGTGCCGCATTGCGAGCCGCCGGTTGCGAATGCGGAAAACACCAGCGTCGATTTCCACTTTCCGGTATTCATCGTATTGTCCAAGCGCCTGCCCGCCTTCCGTGAGAAAATGCAGGGTCTTCTGCCATTCCTGATCGTCCATGTCCCGGAAGCACCATGTGGCGCGCAGCTCGGGCAAAATTTCGTGCGGCAAAAATCCTTCACCTACGGCGAGAGTGTGGAGATACTGAATCAGCACGTCGAAACAAAGGATTCGGGGTTCGCGGCTTTCGATCAGCCTTTCGGAAATCGCCGATTTGAGCGCCGCCGCTTCCAGCAGTTCCAGTGAATGTGTGGGCAAAAAATAAATCCTGCTCGTGGCTTCCGGACTGTGGCCGCTTCGACCCGCGCGTTGCAGGAAGCGGGCCACGCCTTTTGGAGAACCTACCTGGATCACCGTTTCGACGGGACGGAAGTCTACTCCAAGATCCAAACTCGAAGTGCAGACCACCACTTTCAGGTTTCCGGTGTGCAGATTATCCTCCACCCAGTTTCTGAGCTCCATGTCGATCGATCCGTGATGCAGGGCAATGGATCCTGCGAGTTCGGGCGCGAGCGTGAGCAGCGCCTGGTACCATCGCTCGCTCATTCCGCGGGTGTTGATGAAAACGAGTGTTGTGCGGCTTTCGCGGATAATCGGGAGAATTTTTACTGCCAGATTGAGGCCGAGATGGCCTGCCCATGGATATTTTTCAATTTCATCCGGGAAAACGGACAAAATCTCAATGTTTTTGGAAAGTTCGGCAACGACCGTGACCCCGGTTATTTGCAGTGGATGGAGCAAGACCTGGCGCGCTTCCTCCAGGTTTCCGATGGTAGCCGAGATGCCCCAGACCGAGATCTGGTTATTTCGATTGGTTATCCGCGCAAGACCGACCAGCCGCGACAGGGCAAGTTCCACCTGCACACCGCGCTTGGTGCCGAGAAGCTCGTGCCATTCGTCCACAGCGATCAGCTTCAGCGATTCAAACAACGAGGGATAGCCTTTCTGGGCGAGCAGTAAATGCAGGCTTTCGGGCGTGATCACCAGCACTTCCGGCATCTGTCGTTTCTGTTTCGCCCGCTCGCTCGGGCTCGTATCACCGTTTCGCACGCCCACCTCCCAACCCATGCCAAGGTCGGTAATCACTTCCTGCATCGCCCTTGCGATATCTTTGGCCAGAGCTCGCAGAGGAGTGATCCACAGCAACTGCAGCCCGTTTTTCCTTCGCTTTCCAAAATCTCCGGGATGCCGGTTGATGAAGTCAATCAGCGCTCCGAGAAAAACCGCAAAGGTTTTCCCGCACCCAGTGGGAGCATTTACGAGCCCGCTTGCACCATTGATGATGTGGTGCCAGGCTTCTTCCTGGAAGTGAAAGGGATAAAAGCCCTTTGATCTCAACCAATGATGAATGATCTGATAGCCCCTGGTATCCTGCAACTTCATTTTCCGTGGTGCGGCATTTCGTTAAAGCGGAGCTTCCTCCGCGAAACTATTAAGAAGACGAACTGTAAAACTACAGCTCTCCGTGCTGCAATCATTGGAGATTCTTCACAAAGGAACAAGGTTACAACGCTCCGCGGGGAGCCATTCGTAATCGAGCGTCTGGTTTACATAATAGGCGTCAATAAGACGGGCGCTGGAAAAAAAATTGGTATCGAAGCGAGTGCAGGACACCGGCCGGAGCGGAAGATCATTTCGCCGGACACGTGTATACTTCATTCCCTGCTCATTTAGTGAGTAAGCCCGGTCGATCTGCATGAGGTTTTGCATCAGCCCACCCGGCCGGTCGCCACTCCCGTTGAAATCGAGCTCGTAGCTGATCCATTTCCCGCCGTGATATAGCGAGAAAGAGTGCTGGTGTTCGCGGATGTGACCGTGGCGGAAGTTGAAATTCGTAAATATCTTTCCGCAGCGGACGATGAATGGGTTATCGGTGAAAGAATGTAAATAATAAATGCCGCGGTTGATTCCGTCGCCATGCAGGCCGTCGTCTTTGATCAGCACGCGAAAAGCTATGTGGCGGTAATTAAAATGCAGTCCGGTGACCAAAAACGAGGGCTTGAGACGATGCAGCTTCACGTCCAGGAGCGAAATGATCGGCCGGTTGTTCATTCGAACCAGCGGCAGCAGCGGCAAGGACGGACGCAATTCGTCTTCCTCCACTGAAAAGTTGATCAGCCGGATGTCTTTCAAAAAGGCTTTGTACCCGATGGAGAGGTTCTTAAGCAGGCGCATGGTGGACGGTAGCCAATGAATTTACGGCAAAAGCCTTAAAATGCGAATCCTTATTTGCCGTACAGCTGCAACATTTGCTTCAGATCGTCGAGCGTATTGATTTCATCAGGTTTCTTGTCCTTTCGCCAGCGGTTGATGCGCGGAAACCGCAAGGCAACACCGGACTTGTGCCGGTTGCTGGCGGCAATGCCTTCAAAGGCGATTTCAAATACAAGCTCGGGCTTCACGGTCCGGACAGGTCCGAATTTCTCTAGCGAATTTTTTTTCACGAAACGGTCCACCTCCGCGATCTCCTTGTCGGTGAGCCCCGAATAGGCTTTGGCGAACGCAACCAGGCGATCCCCGTCTTTGACGGCAAAAGTGTAATCGGTGTACAGGTTGCTGCGACGCCCATGGCCTTTCTGTGCGTAGATCATAACAGCATCGATAACCAGTGGATCAATTTTCCATTTCCACCAGTCGCCGCGCTTTCTGCCGACCTGATAGGAGGAAGCTTTTCGTTTGAGCATAATCCCTTCGCTTCCCAGATCCCGTGATGCCTCGCGCAGGTTAGCCAGCTCTTGCCATGTGGTGAACTGCACAACGGGTGAGAGGATCAGTGCGGGATGATTGACTTCCTTAACCAGTTTTTCGAGGAGCAGTCTTCGTTCCACGAGCAAGGATTCCCGAATGTCGTTGCCTTCGTATTCCAACAGGTCGTAAGCGAAGAATGCCACCGGCGCATCAAGCAAGTGTTTTTTTGCGACCAGCTTCCTCCCGATGCGGGTCTGCAGCACAGCGAAAGGGAGCACAAGGCTGCCGGTTACATCGTTGGCATCTCCTGCAGGATGGCGATAAGGAAGGATCTCGCCGTCAAGGGCCACACCGTTTGGCAGGCGGTCGCGCAGCGGAAGGTACTCGGGAAATTTATCGGTGATCAGCTCCTCGCCGCGACTCCAGACAAACAGCTCGTTATTACGCTTGATCAGCTGGCCGCGAATGCCGTCCCATTTCCATTCCGCCTGCCAGTCGTCCGCCTCTCCAAGCGTGGGAAGTTCGTCTTCGAGCGCGTAAGCGAGATAGAACGGGTAAGGCTTCGATTGATCCGCTGCGGTAGCCTGCTCGCTAAGCAATTCTTCGAAAGAAGTGGTGGCGGGATCCCAGTTGCCGGTGATGCGATGCGCGATTACACTGGGCTCGAGATTCACGGTTCGTGCGAGCGCGTTGACCATTGATTTCTGCGACACGCCGATGCGAAATCCGCCCGTGATCAGCTTGTTGAAAACAAACCGTTCGTCTCCGCTCATACTCTTCCACGCCGAGAGGATGAATTCTTTTTTTACGCTTTCACTTTCCTTTTCGATTCCCCGCAGCGCTTCGAGGTAGTAATGCAGGGGATGAGACGCGCGTGCCTCCGGATTTTCCGGAAGCAGCAAAGCAATGGTTTCTCCGAGGTCCCCCACGACGTGATAACTTTCCTCAAAGAGCCATCCGGAAACTCCTGCCTGTTCAATGCACCAGGTTGCGAGCTGAGTGGCCGTGACGGTACGCTTTGGGCGGCGCCCGCTGAAGAGGGCGATCACCCAGACCCGGTCGCGGTCGTTTGCGGTTTGGAAATAATCGGCCAGCGCGTCCAGCTTGTCGTTGGTTTTTGTGGACGTACCGAGCACCCGCACCAGTTCCGCAAATTGGTTCATAGTTCGGGTCGGGGTTGTTCGGTTACTGCTTCAGGAATTTCTTCATCGCCGTATTCAGTCTTCACTTCGGCGGCTTCGATGCCTGTTTCCGAAAGGTAACGGCTGAACGCTGCCTGGAAGCCGTGCGTCGCAAATACTTTTTGCGCACCGGTTGCTTTCACCGCCTGCAGCAGTCCTTTCCAGTCGGCGTGATCGCTCAGCGGAAATCCTGCGTCGGCATTCAGGCGCCGCACGTGACCACGCACCTGCGTCCAGCCACTGCAGATCCCGACGGCAACATCGGGAAAGCGTTTCAGCCAGGGAGAGCTTTCGGCGCCCGATGGGGCGATGACAACACTCCCGCGGTAATCTTCGCGCGAGAACTGGTCGCCTGCAAGTTTTACATCGGCCAGCTGGACGCCGGAGTGCGCCAGGGTCTGATGGGCATTCCATACTGCGCCGTGCACGAATATGTCGGTGGCTACGGCCGAGACGCAGGGCAGGAGCCGCTGCGATTTTCCGAGGCTGTAGGCAATAAGTACCGAGGTCTTTTTTTGTTCATGGTTTTTGCAGATCCAGTCACGGATGTCCTGGAAAATCTGTGACTGCGGTTTCCAGTTATAAATGGGGAGGCCGAACGTGCATTCCGTGATGAATGTATGGCAGCGCAGCGGTTCGAAAGCGCCGCTGATTCCATCATCCTCGGTTTTGTAGTCGCCGCTCACCACCCACACTTCACCCTGGTATTCCAGACGGATTTGCGATGAGCCGATCATGTGTCCGGCAGGGTGAAAGCTGACTTTTACGCCATTAATGAAAACAGTTTCTTCCCATTCCACCGATTGGTGTGAAATATTCCCAAAACGCATTTGTATGAGTGGGAGCGTAAGCCGGTGGCAGAGATATGAGCCGTGTCCGGGGCGCGCGTGGTCGCTGTGGGCATGCGTGATAAGTGCCCGCGGTACAGGTTTCCATGGGTCAATGTAGAATTGACCCTGCGGACAGCAAAGTCCCTTGCTTGTGAATTCGATCAGCGCCATGCCGGTTCTGAAATTTTTCAGGTGGGAGAGCAAAAATACAAAACCGGATCGCCCGGTGGAGCGAATGACAGGCAACCTGCCACTTATTTTTGGTTTCTCAGTAAACTCCCTTAATAACTCCGTCCTGCCACCGAAGAAAATAAAGCTTTTTGTTTTCGAAATAATCCAGCATCATCGTTTCGCGGTTCAGCACCGGCTGAATGTCAAAATCGGTAAAAACTCTCGGCTGTCTCACGCCGAGGTTGGATGAGACGTCGCTGCCGTACTGAAGCAGCAGCCGCGCGTACCGCCAGGTGACCTCGTATCCCCGGAATACCATATCACTCGGACGTGCGTACAGGCGTGTGCTGAAATAATTGCTGATGTTCATGCTTACCCTGTCCATACGCGAATTGTAAAATGGATTGCTGTACACAATCTCAATCCCCCTGTACTCCGGCCGGCTTAGATTGATGTCGTCCCAAGTGGGCATACCCATTACCCGAACCGGGTAGGTTTTGCGGAGCGAAGCCAGTTGCTGAATGAGGCGGCTCCCGAATTTTTCATCGAGGGTACCCGCGATGCAAAGTGTTTCTGCCGCGCTGTCGAGCTGAGCACGAAGCTGCCATACCTGGAAACTGTCGGGGAGATCCACGTAACGGATCTTCAGCGGCACGGAGCGGGTAATTTTTCCGATTTCTTCCAGGTAAGACCGGATCCGGTCTTCCAGTTGCCCCTTCTTCCTGAAAACTACCAGCTGGTCGAGGGCATGGTATTTCTGGATGTACCTGTAAATTCCCTCCATCTGCGTTTTCAACGTCGGATTCAGAACGACGAAGAATGGATTCCCTTCCACGCCCCCGTCATTCGGCAGGTTCGCATTGATCACGGGAATATTTCTGCGCAATCCTTCATCAGCGAACAGCCTGACCTCCGAATTGCTGCAATTTGCGATGATGAGCTGCACCCCATTTCGTTCCGCCTCGCTAAACTGGTGCTCCAGCGGCTGGGTCGAAGACCGGGTGTCGTAAATGAATACTTCCAGCGGCGCGCGCTCCCGGTTCAGCGAATCCAGTGCCAGCTGAGCACCTTCGTAAAACTCGAGACCCGGGTTGAGAAATTTGGGAAACACAGTCTTCGGGTAGCGGTATTCTTCGCCGGCAAATGCGGAATCGAGAAACAGCGGCGAAAAGATAGCAATGCGAAATTTTCTCGCAACGGTATCGTGTTCCGGCTGCGCCCTCACCGAGCCGGAAAGCAATAGCAGAATAAGGATGTTGCCGAACAGTTTTCTCAGGAACATGCTTGCATGATTTGCTCAGAATTATTCCCACTCAATGGTGGCCGGGGGCTTGCTGCTGATGTCGTATACGACGCGATTAATGCCTTTCACATTGTTGATGATCTCGTTCGAGACGCTCGCCAAAAATTCATAAGGCAGATGCGCCCAGTCCGCTGTCATCCCGTCTACGCTTGTCACCGCACGAAGGACCACCGCGTGTTCGTATGTTCTTTCATCCCCCATAACACCTACAGATTTGACCGGCAATAAGATAGCCGCGGCCTGCCAGACCGTTGCATAGAGGCTGCGATCTTTCAAAGCTTTCACAAAAATGTGATCCGCCTCCTGGAGGAGACGCACCTTCTGCTCGGTTACCTCGCCAAGTATGCGGATGGCGAGGCCCGGCCCCGGGAAAGGATGCCGGTCAACCAGTTCGGACGGAATTCCCAATTCTTTCCCCACTTTGCGCACCTCGTCCTTGAACAAATTCCGGAGCGGTTCCACAAGCTCGAGGTGAAGATGCCCGGGCAGCCCGCCTACGTTGTGATGCGATTTGATGGTCACAGAAGGGCCATGTACTGAAACGCTTTCGATGACGTCCGGATAGATAGTGCCTTGTCCCAGCAACGCCACATTTTCAATTCTTGCGGCCTCTTCCTGGAAAATATCGATGAATAAGCTGCCGATTGCCTTCCGCTTCGCTTCCGGATCTTCTTTTCCCTCCAATGCCTTGTAAAACCTTTGCCGCGCATCCACTCCCGTTACATTCAGTTCCAGGTTTTCGTAAGTGCGCAGCACATTTTCAAACTCGTTCTTACGCAACACCCCGTTGTCTACGAAGATGCCGTGCAGCTGATCTCCGATTGCTTTGTGGATCAGAACTGCCGCGACAGTCGAGTCCACTCCGCCGCTCAATGCCATCACCACCTGCCGGTTGCCAATCTTTTTCGTTAAATGAGCTACCGTGTCGGTGATGAAATGCGCCGGTGTCCAGTCCTGGCTGCAACCGCAGATATCCACGAGGAAATTTTTCAGTATTTTTTTCCCTTCCAGTGAATGGTATACTTCAGGGTGAAATTGCACGCCGTACAGCTTTGCCTGCACGCTGCCGTTCAGGGAACGCCGAAATGCCGCGATAGGAATGGATTCGGTGGTGGCCAGTATCTCAAATCCTTCGGGCAGTTCCAAAATGCTGTCGGCATGGCTCATCCAGACCTGCGTGGGGGACGAAACGTCCTGCAGCAGCACGTCCTCCTTCACCTTTTTCAGCTGCGCCCTGCCGTACTCCCGTTTGTTGCTTTTTTCCACCCTGCCTCCGAATCTTTTTGCAGTGAGCTGCGCCCCGTAACAAACTCCCAGCACGGGAAGTTTTGATGCGATCTCGGCTATGTTCACATCGGGTGCCCGTTCATCGTTCACGGAAAATGGCGAGCCGGAAAGGATGACTCCTTTCAGTCCAGGTTCGAATTCGATCGGCTTGTGGTAGGGAGCAATTTCACAATAAACATTGGCCTCACGTACGGCGCGGGCAATCAGCTGTGTATACTGGGAACCGAAGTCAAGAACCAGGATCTTTTCCGTCATGTTCCCGCGAAGGTAAAAAAAGGCAGGCGGTTTGAATTTCCGGGGAGACTGTAACCCAAAACGCCATGCCTGCGTCCATCTATGGAAACTTATGGCATATTTGCAACTCAAACCCTGCGTATGATTCGAGTTCTCATTTTTTCATTTCTCCTGATTGCGATTGCCGGCACTTCCTGCCGTGAGATTTTCGGTAAAAGGATTCGCGGGAACGGCCACATCACCCGGCAGCCGCGGCAGGAAAGCGGATTCGGCGGCGTGGCCGTGAGCGGAAACATAGATGTTTACCTGAAAACCGACTCCACAACTTCGGTGAGCATTGAAACCGACGAAAACCTGCAGCAATACGTTACAACGACCGTCAGCGGGGGAATCCTGCACGTTCGGTACAAGAAAGGTGCGAATCCAAAGCCCAGCAGGGGTGTGAACGTCTATGTTTCCGCCCCCTCATTAACTACTTTAAAAGCATCTGGCGCCTGCGAGCTGAATTCCGAAAGCAGGATCAATGCAACCGAGAAGCTTCACATTACGCTCAGCGGCAGCTCGTCGTCAAAGCTCGACGTGAATGCACCCGAGATTGAGGCTAGTCTTTCCGGGGCCTGCACGCTGGAGATAAAAGGAGAAACGCGCGCTCTGCTGGCCAAAGGCGCCGGGAGCACGGACATCAGAGCTTTTGAATTGATGGCTGAAAATGCGCACATCCGGATTTCAGGCGCAGGCGATGCGGAAGTGAGCGCCAGCGTGAAGCTGGATGTAAAAGTTACCGGCGCCGGATCGGTGCGGTACCGTGGCAATCCCCAGGTGAGCCAGCATGTGACCGGCTCAGGAAGCGTTAGGCGGGTTGAATAAATCTCGAAGATCACAGATTGACATAGCGCACGGTGATCCGAATATCCCGGTTTCTTCCTTTGTCATCGGTGCAAGAGATCTTTACCGGGCCCTCCCTGGGCAGAAAAAACTGTTTCTCTCCCGCAGGCGAGCTTTTGTAGAAACGATTATCTATGTACCAATACACGCGTGCTACGTCGGGTGCTGTTCTGGCCAGCAGTTCGAGAGGCTCCGGGTTTTTCCGGTCCATCAGGTATTCTGAAGCATTCGAAGGACTGGTGATCAGCGGCGCGTTTCCGCGAAATATTTTTTCGCAGGACGGATTATGCGCGGGGATGCGAACGTAAGGAAGATTATTTTCTTCAAACCAGGCCTGCATCTCGGGCTCCAGGATTCGAAACCATTGCTTCTTAAAACCATTCTCGGGGCGACAGCTTTCACAGAACGTTACGGCCCCGCTGGCATCCACAAGGATCTGCTGGCGGTTATTGCAGGTGGTGGTTGCAGAGATGAGTGGGATGTAATAATCCATCACCAGGTTTTCGCAACGTTCAGAGGGAAGCAGGCCTGTTTCGCTGCAGACCTTTCGAATGTCGCAATCTTCCGGCTGGCTGTACCAGGCGGCATTGGCATCGTAATCAATGCTGTTAAAAATTCGAAACAGGAGAGGGGTGGCAGTTTCCGCCCCGCTCAGATCAGGCGCACCCACGCCTGAAAAATTCCCAACCCACACTCCGACAGTATAATTCCGGTTATACCCGATACTCCATGCGTCGCGACGCCCGTAGCTCGTGCCGGTCTTCCAGGCGATTTTCGGCATTTTCTCCGTCGCCGTCCAATTGAGCGGAAAATCCGGCCGGTTCACTTTCGAGAGAATTTCATTGATCATATATGTCGCCCCGGGGCTGAGAAGATTCGTCTTTTCGGGCAGACTGTCGTCCGCCGTAAACGATGGCGGGATGAAAAACCCTTCGTTCGCGAATACGGTGAAAAGACCGGTCAGCTCTTCGAGTGTGGTGCCGCATCCCCCGAGAACCATCGAAAGGCCAAGCTTGCCACGGTCCTTTTGTACCTGGCGGAAACGGCAGATCGAAAGTTTGGAGATCAGCCGGTCCGTACCCAGTTGCCGCAGGCTCTTGATGGCAGGAATGTTCAGCGATTGTTCGAGGGCGTACTCAACGGTCACGTAGCCATTGTAATTTTTGTCGTAATTCTCGGGTGCATATCCTTCGTAGCTCACCGCCGCATCCGTGAGAACCGTTTTAGGCGTGAGCAATCCTTCATCAAAACAAACCGCATAAAGCAACGGCTTGAGCGTGCTGCCCGGCTGACGGACCGCCGCTGCGCCGTTTACCTGTCCGCCATCCAGTGTGTCCCGAAAATTTGCCGAGCCCACATATGCGATCACCCGGCGGGTACGATTGTCAATCACAACTGCCGCAGCGTTCCGGATGTTGCGCAGGGCGAGCAGCCGGACGTAGTCGGCGATGATCTTCTCGGTTTTCATCTGCGTATTCAGGTCGATGTGCGAACTGATAAGAAGCGAAGGATTCTCCTGCTTCAGTTTGCGGGCAAGATGGGGGGCGTATTGCGGCATCGATCCGCGCTGTGCAGTCAGAGGTTCCGCCAGCGCGTCCTGGATCTCGCTTTCCGTAAAAACACCCTCCTTTGCGAAACGCTGCAGCCAGCGGTTTCTTTCGCGTACAATCCGGTCATTGTGCTTTCCGATCACCAGCGAAGAAGGCCGGTTGGGAATGATGCTGAGCGAGGTGATTTCAGCGAGTGATAAATGGTCTGGATTTTTCCTGAAATAAAGATAGGCTGCGGCCTTTACGCCTTCGATGTTGCCCCCATAGGGCACGAGGTTCAGGTAGAGCTGAAGGATTTCAGCCTTGCTGTATTTCCATTCCAACTGAAAAGCCCGGAACATTTCGCGAAGCTTGTTCCAGATATTGCGTTTTCCCGGCTCCAGCGCCCGGGCCACCTGCATCGTGATCGTGCTCGCGCCGGAAGTGCGCTTCATCCGCAGCAGGTTATTCATCATCGCCCGCAACACAGCGAACGGGTTCACACCCGGATGGTGATAAAAATACCTGTCCTCTTTTGCGATTATCGTTTTGCGCAGCAGCGGCGAAATCTCGTGCAGCTCCGTTTTCATCCGCCATTTCTGGTCCTGCGTGAGAAAAGCGTGCAGTATCTCGCCTTTATTATCTGTAACGACGGTAGAATATTCCACTTTGTCGGGGAGTGGAAATGCGGTGTTAAGTATAATAAAGAGCACAAACACCGCGGTCAGCCCGAAAGCCGTCCGTTTCAGCCAGCGGAGAAGCCTGCGTTTTCCAAAATAGCGTCTTGCCCCAATCCAGGAGGAGGACAGCATGCGTGGTAACATGTACAAGTTTATCCCGAAATGCCCGAAACCTGCCTTCAACAAATTTCAGATGTTTTCAAATGCCCGCGGTGCATTAACAAATATTTAGTCAGGCCGGACATCCGGTCGATCCCGCGTCTTCATAATTTAGGTTGCAAATTCCACGTATGGAATCCCCGGGCTGCTGTTCAGAACCTTCAAGCAGCGTTCCTCCTTAGCAATTCATTCTCCCTTTGCCGGAGAATTTTTTTGTGTCAACTATTTCTTTAACTTCTCGATTCCATTCACCACCGTTCAATACCACAATCTATGCGTTTCCAGACCACACTTCTTCCGCTGCTCGCGGGAGTTATTGTTTTTTCCGCCTGCAGACGGAATTCCGTTAGTCTCACCTACACCAACGCAAAAGACGAAGTCCCACAGTTGGGCAACCTGGTGTTCCGTTTCAGCGGTTCGCTGGCTTCGGATTCTCTGCTCAACGCGTGGGACAGCACCGAATATGTTTCTTTCGAGCCCGAAATCCCCGGACGCTTCCGCTGGGAAAGTCCGGACGAGCTGGTGTTCTCACCCTCGCAACCGCTGCGTCCGGCCACGAGGTACAAAGCGAAAGTGAAAAATGCCGTCCTCCGGCACAGCAGCTTCAACTCCGTAAGAAAAGCTGGCGAGATCGAATTTCATACGCCTCCGCTTTCTCTCGAGGAAGCACGGGTTATTTGGATCGGGGAAACCAGCGGGGGAGCTTTCCCGCAGATTGACCTCTATTTTAACTACCGTGTCAGCCCGGGTGACCTGGAAGGCAAACTCAGAATTTCACTCGATGGAGCGGAAGCGAAGTACACGGTAATCAGTTCGTCAGCTGACAACCGGATATCGGTGCGGGTGGAGGGTTTAAAGGCTGAAGACAAAGACCGGAGCGCCGAAGTGACGATCAGCCGGGGGTTGAAACCGGAAAGCGGAGCCACCGCCACTGACGAAGAAATTCGGGCCTCCGTGCAAATTCCCTCTCCATTTGTACTCACCATTCAGAACGTGGAATCGGAGCATGACGGGCTGGAAGGAACTGTCAGGGTAACGACCAGTCAGCAGGTGCTCCCGGACAATATTCGTTCTTACCTGCGCCTCGATCCTGCGGTAAATTTTGCTATTGAAGGCTGGGAGAACGGTTTTATCATTCGGAGCGATCGTTTCGACGTCGAAAAAAGTTACGACATCAATATTGCCCGCAACCTTCGCGGCAAAATCGGAGGAGTGCTGAAAGAAGATTATTCAGGCAATATTGCATTTGGCGAGCTGGAAGCGGGAATCAGTTTTACCAACAGCCGCGCCGTGTACCTGTCGCGCAACGGCGGAAAAAATATTGAAGTGCAGGTTACCAACGTGGAGAAGATCCGGCTCGTTGTTTCCAAGATTTACGAAAACAATCTTTTGCTCGCACACCGCTACGGCTATTATCCCCAGGAGACCGAGTCGCGGTTCAGCAGTTACGGCGGGGAGGACGATTATTATCAAGAAGTCCGGGAAAGTTCGGACGCCGCCTTCGGGGACGTGGTATTCGAGAAGGTGATTGACACCCGTTCGCTGCCGCGCAGCGGGGCCGGACGGCTTCTGAATTTTTCGCAATTCGAAGACCGGCTGCCGGAGTTCAAGGGCATTTACCATGTAACCATCCGCTCCGAAAAAGATTATTGGGTCCGGGACAGCCGGTACATTTCCTTATCGGATCTCGGGTTGATAGTGAGGGAAGGCGAGGAAAGCATCTTTGTATTTGTCAATTCAATCAAGACGGCCCGCCCGGTGGACGGGGTAACGGTCCATGTTTATGGAAATAATAACCAGCTGCTCGGAGCCGGCACCACTGAAGAGGGCCTCGCGCGGGTCGAGTACGCCCGGAAGGAATTCAGCGGGTTCAAACCCGCGATGGTGATAGCGCGCACAGAAGACGACTTCAACTACCTGCCGTTTTACAATACGCGCGTGAATACTTCGCGTTTCGATGTCGGCGGCAAGCGCAACAGCCCGAGCGGGCTGGACGCCTTTGTCTATGCGGAACGGGACATTTATCGGCCCGGAGAGAAGATCAGCTTCTCCGTAATTGTTCGCGACCGAAAGTGGGAAGTGCCGGGGGAGATCCCGCTGAAGCTGAAATTTCTGCTCCCCAATGGCAGGGAACTGAAGGAATTCCGCAAAACGCTGAATGATCACGGTTCCCTGGAAGGGAGTGTGGACATCGGGCAGGCAGCGATCACGGGCAGTTATACGCTGGAGGTTTATACTTCAAACGATCTGCTGCTGGCGTCTAAATCTTTTTCGGTGGAAGAATTCGTTCCCGATCGGATCCGTCTGACGGTTCGCGCAGACCGTCCTTTCCTTCGTGCCGGAGAATCAACAACGCTTAACCTGAACGCCATGAACTTTTTTGGGCCGCCTGCGTCGAACAGAAATGTTGAGACCGAAATCCAGGTGAAGCAAAAATCCTTCTCGGCACCGAAGTTTTCCGACTACAACTTCAACCTGGCAAACCAAACCAGCTTTTTCAGCAAGGAGATGCGCCAGGGAAAAACGGACGAAGACGGAAATACTTCTTTCCAGTACACCGTGCCGGCGCATTACGCGAACAGCGGAATGCTTCAGGCGAGCTTTTATACTACTGTTTTTGATGAAACCGGCAGGCCGGTCAGCAATGCCACATCCGTGGACCTGGTGACCCAGGATGTGTTTTTTGGTATCAAGGAGGACTGGTCTTATTACTACCCCCTCAACCAGGAAGTGCGTATCGGGTTGATTTCGGTAAACCGGGACGGCGACCCGCTGAACGCTACAGCACGGGTAGAGGTGATCAAGCACGAGTATAAAACCTTTTTGGTTCGGTCAGGCTCCTACTGGCGCTACGAGTCGCAGAAAGAAGACAAGCTGATGATTGAAAAGAAAATGACGATCGGCAAGGGGACGGTGTTCAGCTATGTTCCTCGCTCTCCCGGCGATTACGAGGTCCGCATTTATAAGCCCGGCGCCAGCTCGTACGTAACCCGCAGCTTTTACAGCTATGGCAGCTGGGGCGGACAGGCCTCGTTCCAGGTAAACACCGAAGGGAATATTGAGATCGTACTTGACAAGAAATCATACTTCACCGGCGAGACGGTGAAGGCTCTGTTCAAAACACCATTCAGCGGTCGCATGCTCGTCACGACCGAGACCGACCGGGTCATCAGTCACCAGTTCGTGGACGTGAGCAAACGCTCAGCGGATGTTGATCTGAAGCTGACCGCCGAGCATTTACCGAATGCTTACATAACCGCGACGCTGATCAAGCCTCATGATATGTCGGACATTCCCCTTACGGTCGCGCATGGATTTCAGAATATCCGTGTTGAGGAAAAAGATCGCAGGATACAAGTCGCCATCACCGCCCGAAAATCGGTACGCTCGAAAACGCGACAGCGGGTAACGGTGAAGGCGGAACCGGGAAGTCTGGTTACTCTTTCAGCTGTTGACAATGGTGTGCTGCAGGTTACGGATTTCAAAACCCCGGATCCCTACCAGCATTTTTACCAGAAAAAAGCACTGCAGGTCGTCTCTTATGATATTTATCCATTGCTCTTTGCGGAAATGCGTGCGAGAAGGAGCAGCACCGGTGGAGACCAGGACCTCGATCTGACGAAGCGCGTGAACCCGATGCCTGCCCGGCGTGTACGGGTAGTCAGCTATTGGAGTGGCATGCGCAAAGCGAACGGAAGAGGTGAAGCACAATTCGAACTTGATATACCGCAATTCTCCGGCGAGCTCAGGTTGATGGCCGTCTCGTATAAGGGAAAGAGTTTTGGTGCTGCGGAAAGCACCATGACGGTCGCCGATCCGATCGTGATCAGTACGGCATTGCCGCGATTCCTCAGCCCGCGCGATACCGTAACGGTCCCCGTTACGCTGAGCAATACCACCGGTCAGTCCGCAACGGTAAATGCTTCGCTCGCAGTGGCCGGACCGATCCGCGTCGTGGGTAATGCCAGCCAGGGAATCACGATTCATCCGAAAACGGAAGGTCGCATCAATTTCCGGCTTGTCGCCCAGCCGACGGCTGCCACTGGAAAAATAACAGTTACCGTAAATGGAATGGGTGAGACATTCACGGACGCCACCGAAATATCGGTGCGCCCTCCGTCTACCTTGCAAAAGCGCTCCGGCAGCGGTTCACTTACGGGAGGAACAACACAAACAGTCCAGATCCAGACAGGTGATTTCATTCCGTCAACCGCGAGTTACCAGCTGGTCGTAAGCCGTTCACCGGTCGCGGAGCTGGCGGGCCACCTGAAATACCTGGTCCAGTACCCGTACGGATGTACCGAACAGGTTATCTCTTCTGCGTTTCCGCAGATTTATTATGGTGACATGGCCGACCTTATGCGGTTGAATAAAGAGCTTGGAAAAACGAATGCCAACTCGAATATTCTGGAAGCAATTCGCAAGATCCGGATGCGCCAGCTTTACAACGGTGCGATTACGTTGTGGGATGGAGAAGGAACAGAGAACTGGTGGGTGACAGCTTACGCCGCGCATTTCCTGCTGGAAGCGCGAAAGGCGGGCTTCGACGTGGAAAAAGGCTTGCTGGAGTCGATGCTGAGTTACCTGGCCAATAGGCTGAAGCGCAGGGAAACGATCACATATTATTACAACCGGAATCAGAACCGGAAGATCGCCCCCAAGGAAGTGGCCTACAGCCTTTACGTGCTGGCGCTCGCGAACCGGGGCAATGTACCGTCGATGAACTATTACAAAGCGAACCAGGATTTACTTGCTCTCGACAGCCGGTATCTTTTATCGGCCGCCTTTGCAGTAGCTGGGGATCGCCGGTCGTTTGCAGCCATGTTGCCGGCTTCGTTCAGTGGAGAAGTGTCGGTACCGCAAACCGGCGGAAGTTTTTACTCAGATGTACGTGACGAAGCGGTTGCGCTGAACGCCCTCATTGACGTAGATCCCGGGAATCCGCAGGTCCCGGTAATGGCAAAGCATGTCAGCGATAAGCTGAAGGGCCGCGACTGGCTCAACACCCAGGAGCGTGCGTTTGCCTTTCTCGCCCTGGGCAAGCTTGCCCGAAGCTCAGCGCAATCCGACGTGACGGCGGAAATTAAAGTAAACGGCAAGACGATCGCGAAGGTGGATGCGGGACAATGGACGGGAGACGCAAACGCCCTCAAGGCGACGCAGGTTGAAATCAGCGCGAAAGGAAAAGGCAGGATGTATTATTTCTGGCAGTCGGAAGGTGTGAGCGCCAGCGGCGCATACGTGGAAGAAGACAGCTACCTGAAGGTGCGCAGGAAGTTCTATGACCGTTTTGGAAATGTTCTTGGTGGGGATGCGTTTCGTCAAAATGATCTGGTGATCATTGGCATCACTCTGGAAAAATCATTTTCCGGCACCGTAGAGAATGTGGTGCTCACCGACCTCATCCCGGCGGGTTTCGAAATTGAAAATCCAAGGACAAAGGAGATCCCGGGCATGGACTGGATTAAGGACGGCAATGACCCCGTTGCCCTCGATGTGCGGGACGATCGGGTGCACTTCTTTGTCGACGCAACGGCGCCGCGGCAAGCCTATTATTACGCGGTGCGGGCTGTGTCGCCGGGACAGTTTCGAATGGGACCGGTAAGTGCAGACGCAATGTATCAGGCAGAATACCATTCCTACCACGGGGCAAGAACGGTACGCATCGAATGAGCGGCCCGGTTTTCGCTAATTTGCGCCCGTCGGCAAATGGAGATCACGTTCAACACACCGGCCTTGCTGTTCCCGGCGATCAGCTTATTGCTACTCGCTTACACGAACCGCTTCCTGGCTCTCGCCAACCTGGTGCGCAAGCTTCATGACGAGTACAAACACGGTGAGCAAACGAGCGCGATGGTGCAGCAGATACGTAGCCTGCGCCGCAGACTGCGTATGGTGCGGTGGATGCAGGGCCTCGGCGTGTTCAGCTTTTTGCTCTGCGTAGTGACGATGTACAGCATTTACAACGGATGGCATGCAGCTGTGGAAGTGGAGTTTGCGCTTTGCCTCCTGAGCCTGATGGTCTCGCTCGTGATCTCGCTGGTGGAGATCGCACTAAGCACCCGTGCGCTGGAGCTCGAGCTGAGCGACATTGAAGATCCTTCCGCTTTCAAATTTTTGAATGAACTTCTCGGGAGGGACAAAAAGAAAGACGAGGGCTGATTACACAAAAAGCCCGGTTGAAGACCAGGCTTTGTGAAAAATCGGTTTGCGAACGAATTAATAATCGTTGCTGCCGCGGTTGTAGCCGCCGCCACCGCCTTTGCGATAGCCGCCGCCTCCGCCGCCCTTGTATCCGCCACCACCGCCGCCCTTGTATCCGCCGCCATTCCCTTTCCTGAATCCGCCGCCTCCGCCTTCCTGCTTAGGTCGGCTCTCGTTGACGACGATGTTGCGACCGTCAACTTCAGCACCATTCAGCGCGGCGATCGCGGCCTGTGCCTGATCGTCATTGGGCATTTCGACAAAGCCGAAGCCCTTGCTGCGGTTGGTGAATTTGTCGTTGATGATTTTCGCGGAACTAACTTCTCCGTGTGCCGCGAACAGGTTGGCTAAATCCTGATCTTTCAGGTTCCAACTAAGGTTTCCTACGTAAATGTTCATTTTACTGATTTTATAAAAAACAATATGAGTGCCAACAGTAAACAGTAACCAATGAACATTTACCGGATTGAGAAACGTTCAGGGACTTGTGAAACTGTAAAGAACACCAGACACTACAAAATAACGGAAATTTTCCGGACTTAGTGCAGCCGGATTTAGGGGCTAAGGGAATGCAACTGGCCCCCAGTTCCGGGGGCCAATCGCCTGTGGTCCTGAGTTTCAATTTATTCCTTTATAAACTTCATACTCTGCACGTTACCCTTGCCGTCGTCCATCCGTACGAAATAGACACCCGGCGAGAGTCCGCTGAGGCTAATCATAGTGTGTGAGGCGGCTGGGGCGGGTACAAGTGTTCGGAGTACCTTGCCGTCAACCGAGGTGACCGTAATCCGGGCGCTGCGCGATACGCGCGCATGCTCGACGGTCAAATTATCGCGTGCCGGGCTCGGATACAGCTTCAGTGCGGTTCCATAACTCGTATTGCCTTTCAACCGCAGAATGCCACTGTACCGGGCGCTGCCATCCACATCAACACTGCGAATCCGGTAATAAAGCGTACCGGAGGGCGCGCTGTTGTCAGTAAAGTTGTAAATGGATTTGCCCTTGGCGACAACCGTACCGACCATCGCAAAGCCATTACCGGAGCTTCTTTCCACCTGGTACTCGCTCACGTTGATCTCTTCACTCACATCCCACCTTAAAGCAACCGAGTTATCCGTGTTCCTGTCGGCAAGCATTCCAATAAAATATACCGGTGTTGGGATGAGCTCCGGGCCGATAGAGACATTATCGAAAACCACAAACCGGCCCTGCTTGGCGATGTAACTCACCTCCACCCGGAATGTGGTGTTCGGTGCGTTTACAATATCCGGATCCACCAGCCGGATGCAAACATATCCCTGCCACGCGCCCATATGTGGCGTCGGGTCGGGAACGGGGGCAGCCATGTCATCATACGGTGTGGGTGTGCTCCAGTCTTCGAAGTCCTGTACACCCGAGCTGGCCTCAACGTTGGTGACGGTTCCGCTGGGGGTTTGGGTGACGCTGATGATCCTTACCTGGAACTGGTCCGTGTTCCGGTTTGTAATGATATAATAAAAACCCACATTAAAAGTTCCGTTCGGATTTGGATTAGGATACGGGGGTGAGATTATGTTCAGCACCCGGTTTGGAGCCGGCGCGCTGGTCCTGTGCGGCGGCAGGTAATCTGTCCAGTAACCGCGTCCCGCGTGATAATAGAACGCACTGTCGAAAATTCCACCGTAAATGCTCGGGGAATTAAAGCCGTTGTCGTTCGTATTAAAATTTGCGATGATACCCGTGCAAATCCCGGGGCCCACGACTGTCGGAGACTGGGCATGTACCGAAGACGCGACCGCTACGCTTATCAGTACGGTCACAAGGAAATAGCGGATCAGTCTCCCGGATCCGGAGTAAACCTGTTTCATAGAAGCGATGATTTTGCAGATTAAGAATACTGTTTGTAGTTCCGGGGGTGATCCAACATCTGTTCAACAAATCATATACCCGAAAATTCCAAACTAATGGGAGCGCAAAAAAAGATGAGAAAGGGACTTAAAATGTAGAAAATCCTACCCGGCAGGTTTGACAAAAAAAAATCTCCGACCTGAAGCCGGAGACTATATAGCAAAATATTTCAATGGGATCAGTCTGCGACCACCTCGAATTCAATCTCGGTGGAATGTCCGTTGCCAAAATCAATAAGGGCCTTGTAAGTGCCGAGCTCCTTTACGTCATCGGGGAGCTGGATCTTTTTGCGGTCAATTTCGTATCCCTTTTGTTCACGGATCGCGCGACTTAGCTGCAACGTGGTCACGCTTCCAAAAATCTTTCCGCTTGTTCCCGTTTTTGCGCCAAGCTTCACGGGAGCCTCGCGCAGCTTTTCAATCACGCTGTTGATCTCCGCAAGCATTTTTTCCTCCTTTTTTCTGAGCTGCTTCAGCTTTTCTTCAAGCTGGCCGCGGTTGGCCGGACTGTATTCAACCGCGAGCTGGCGCGGGAAAAGGAAATTGCGGGCATAGCCGTTACGCACTTTCACCACTTCGTTGGCAGCACCCAGGTTATCGACGTCCTGTATCAGTATTACTTCCATGTTGCGTCCTTATTTTAAAAGATCGGTTACGTAGGGCAGGAGCGCCATCTGGCGGGCTTTCTTCACCGCGTCAGAAACTTTGCGCTGGTACTTCAGGCTGTTGCCCGTAAGCCGGCGCGGAAGCAACTTTCCCTGCTCATTGAGAAATTTTTTCAGGAACTCAACGTCCTTGTAATCGATGTAGCGAATGCCGTACTTCTTGAAGCGGCAAAATTTTTTCACCCGCTTATCGGTCTTGATGGCCGTCAGGTATTTAATCTCATTCTTTGCCATGATTATACCTCCTCGAGCTTTTCGGTTGCAGTCTTTACGCCGCTTCTCTTTTTCGCATTGTACTCGACGGCGTATTTATCGAGCTTCGTGCACAGGTGACGAAGGACACTTTCATCGCGAACCAGCTGAACCTTCAGTTTTTCATTGAAATCGGACGGCGCCTGGTATTCCATGACCCAGTAAAGACCGGTGGTCTTTTTGTGAATGGAATACGCCAGTGATTTCAGTCCCCAGGGATTTTCCGCCACTACCTCGCCGCCATTTTCGCGGACAAGGCTGGCGTACTTCTTCTGCTCTGCTTTGAATTCGTCATCACTGAGCACGGGAGTGAAGATCACCATCAATTCGTAGTTGTTCATTAACCCGTTTGATTTTGTTGTTAAAAATTCGTTTTTCGCCCGGAAACACCGGACTGACCAATGGATCCCGTTGCCGGGAAATCTGCCGAAACCCCGTCAGACCCAAGGCCCGTCGGGACAGATTTGGCCACCGTTCGAAAACGGGCGGCAAAGATAGGGAAGACGGGTTAGAAAACGCAAGATTTTTTTGACGATAAACCAAATGATTTAGAGTCTTTTAACGCCGACCAACGGACTCCACTTGCAGTCAGAAACTGCGGTTCGGATCGGCCCGGTTTTTTAAGAGCACGATATAGGTCGGGAGGTGATCGCTGTACCCGCCGCGGTAAAAGTTGCCGTCCCAGGTGCGCATCGGGTAACCTTTATAGCGACCGATGTTTTCGAGCAGATAATCGCGGTTGAAGATCTGTTGCCGGTAAAAAAAGAAGCCCGGCTGGTTCTGGGTAAGCCAGCTGCCGGACAAAAGAATCTGATCAAACAATCCCCATGCGTCCTGGAATGCCAGCGTTCCAAATCCTTTTCGATAAAGATCCGTCCACGGATTGTAAAGTGCGGCAGGACCGACGTCTTTCGGTTTTGCCTTTGCGTTCAGCACCCCCGCCACACTCGGATCCGTCGGGTTGTCGTTGAAATCGCCCATTACTATGAATTTGGCATCGGGATTTGATTTCCAAATGCGATCCATATGGTCGCGGCAAACTTTCGCCGCTGCTTCACGCGCCGGCGCAGAACGCTCTTCACCGCCGCTTCGGCTGGGCCAATGATTTACATATACGTGGACGGTTTCGCCGTCCAGCTTTCCCTGCACCCAGAGAATATCGCGCGTAAAAAAAGCGTCTTTCGATCCACCGGGAAGTTCCACAAACAGCTTGTCGCTTTTTTCTACGATGAAATACTTTGGGTTGTAAAGAAGTGCAACATCTACTCCGCGGGCATCGCGTGAATCGTAATGCACTATACGATAACCGCGGTTTCGCAGCAAACTGTGCCGAACGAGGTCCTGTAACACGGTGTCGTTCTCCACTTCCGCCACGCCGAGTAATGCCGGCCCATCCGGACTCAGCTCGATGCCTATCCGGGATATGACAGTCGCCAGTTTCTGTACCTTATCCCAGTAAATGACGCTGTTGTAATTCTTCGGGCCCGCGGGAAGAAATTCCTCGTCGTTTACAGCCGGGTTATCCAGTGTGTCGTAAAAATTTTCGAGGTTATAGAACGCGAGAATTGCAACCTTGTACTCCTTTTTCCCATTTTGGGCAAATGCGGCTGAGGTCAGGGCCAGCATGAGCCACAACACAATAAGAATTCCACGCATATATCAATGCTATGGGACAAACATAGGAAAGAAAAACGGCCGGGTGATGCGGAGTCGGGGTTGTGCCTAAGTTTTTTGCGCGACAAGATTTCGGGTCCCTAAATTTGTTTTTCCGCCAAACGATTTACTGATGCCAACAACCAAACTGCTGCTTGCGTCCCTATTCGCGGCGGGCGCCGTAGCCGCGCAGCCACCCAACCCGGTAGATACGCTCCCCAGAAAAGACTCGCTTATCGAAGAAGTGCGTGAAAGTGTTGCGGAAAACATTCCGACGCTTTCGCTTGACGACAATGACCTCGGTGACGTCGGTTCCCAGAACGTTTCGTCGGTACTTACGGCGGGCCGCGATCCGTTCTTTACCGCCGCCTCGTTCAATTTCAGTCCTGTGCGCTTTCGCATTCGTGGGTACGACGCCGACCTGTTCAGCACGTACATGAACGGCGTTCCGATGGAAAACCTCGATAACGGCTTTACCCCTTTCGGGCTGTGGGGAGGGCTAAACGACGTGATGCGCAACCGCGAAGTGTCGCTGGGGCTTCGGTACAATACGTTTGCTTTTGGCGACATCGGCAGTTCCACCCATATTGATTCCCGCGCCAGCAAGCAGCGCGTTCAAACCAATCTCAGTTACGCCTATTCCAACCGCACCTATCACCACCGGGTGATGGCGACGCATTCGACCGGATTGAACCGCCAGGGCTGGGCCTTCACTTTAAGCGGAAGCAGGAGATACGCCGGTGAGGGCTATGTGCCCGGCACTCATTACGACGGCTGGAGTTATTTCGCCGCCGCAGACAAACGCGTCGGCCAGAAGCACCTGCTGTCGCTGGTGGCATTTGGGGCTCCGACTGAAAACGGGCGACAGGCAGCTTCCGTGAAGGAGATCCAGAATCTTGCGGGGACGCACTACTATAATCCCTCCTGGGGATTTCAGAACGGAAAAGTGCGGAATGCAAGCGTGGCACGTTCACACCAGCCTTACCTGATTGCAACGCATGATTTTCGCATTAATGAAAAACATTCCTGGGTGACGGCGGCGGGATATTCGTTTGGAAAACGGAGCACCACCGCGCTCGACTGGTACAACTCGGCTGACCCCCGTCCGGATTACTATCGTTACCTGCCGAGTTACTACCGCGCTACCGATCCGGGGCAGGCCGCGCAGCTGGAGCAGGCCATGCGTGCCGATATTCATTTGCGTCAGATCAACTGGGCAGCCCTTTACAATGCCAACCGGAGCAACCCCGAAACCGTGACAAATGCGAACGGGATCCAGGGAAATAATGTCACGGGCCTTCGCTCGCACTATGTCCTGGAGGAGCGCGTGGTGGATACCCGCCGCCTGAACTTTAATTCGACGCTCCATTCAAGAGTGAGCGACGATCTGGACCTGTCTTTCGGCCTAACCTATCAACGGCAAAAAAATAACTATTACAAGGAGCTGGAGGATTTGCTGGGCGGCGAATTTTATGTCGATCTGAATCAGTTTGCCGAACGGGATTATCCCAACGATCCGAACGCAAACCAAAACGATTTGAACCGCCCCAACCGCATCCTATCTGCGGGCGACCGGTTCGGATATGACTACGATATTAATATTCACCGCGCAGCCGCATGGGCGCAGGCTATACTCCGGCTAAATAAAGTGGACCTTTTCCTGGCTTCCGAGCTTTCGGGAACACGATTCTGGAGGGTTGGAAACGTGCGCAACGGCCTGTTCCCGAACAATTCCTTCGGCAAGTCGAGTGTCAACTCATTCACGAATTACGCATTTAAGGGCGGAGCAACCTACAAAATCGATGGTCGTAATTACCTGTACTTACATGGGGCTTACCTGACGCGGGCGCCGTTTTTTGAAAATGCGTACGTCTCGCCCCGCACCCGTGATTTCGTACAATCGCACCTGACCAGCTCGAAGATCCGGTCGGCAGAAGGAGGATACATCATGAATGCGCCGCGAATGAAGATTCGCCTCACCGGGTTTTATACCGGCTTCCAGGACGAACTGAATGTGCTGTCTTTTTACCACGATGAATTCCGAAATTTTGTCAACTACGGTCTGAGCAATATTGACAAGTTGCATTTTGGCGGTGAATTTGGATTTGAGGTTTCGGTTTTTCCCGGTTTCAGCGTTAACGGCGCTGCATCTGTTGGCCGCTATTATTACGACAGCCGGCAAAATGCGGTAATCACGCTCGACAACAGCGCCGCGATACTTGGAGAACAAACGGTGTTTAACCTGAATTACCGTGTCCCCTCCACGCCTCAGGAGGCCTATAGTTTTGGTTTCAACTACCGGTCGCCGAAGTTCTGGTACGTAAGCCTGACAGGAAATTATTTCGACCAGATGTGGCTCGACTTTAATCCCATTCGCCGTACGCCGGGTGCGGTAGACGGGATCGAATACAAAAGCGAATTATGGAACACAATCCTAAGGCAAACACGATGGGATGCCCAGTACACGCTCGACTTTTTCGGTGGGTATTCCTGGAAGCTGCCTTCCAAAATGGAGGTCGGCGGCAAATCCACGTTCCTGGTCTTCAATCTCGGGATAAACAATATCCTGGACAATCGGGATATTGTCACGGGCGGGTATGAACAGCTTCGTTTTGATTTCGAAAACCGCGACGTGAACAAATTTCCTCCGAAAATTTACTACGGATTCGGGGCGAATTTTTTTGCAAGTGTGAACCTCCGATTCTAACCATAAATTACTGACTTCTTAATACCTGAAATATGAGAAAATTGAACGCTTACCTGCTGCTGATCACGGGATGTGCAGCGATGCTTTCCGCCTGTCGAAAGACCTTCGACGTGCCCCCACCGCCCGGCGACCCGAACCTCACCGCAACGCATACCATCCGGCAGCTGCGCGCCATGCACACCGTGCCCGGTGCTCTCGATGAGATCACGCAGGACATCATCATTACCGGGATCGTGGTGGCGAACGATAAGAGCGGCAACCTGTATAAAGAAATTTATATCCAGGATGGATCGGCAGGGATCAGCCTGCTTATAGACGCGGTTGGGCTGTACAATAGCTTTCCTGTCGGAAGAAGAGTTTTTGTTCGCGCGCGTGGACTGACGATTTCCGACTACAACCGCCTGCCGCAGATTGGAGTACGTGCGGTAGTGGCCGGCAATCCATCCCTGCAACCGATCGCGGCCAACCTGATCGGTCAGTACATAATTGGTGGTTCGCTGAATAACCCTGTGGCTCCGAAGGTGGTCACTCTCAGCCAACTTACTACCAACATGCAGGACACCCTTCTGGGTACCCTTATTCAGCTGAATAATTACGAGTTCATCGCGGCGGACACTGCGAAAACCTATGCGGACACTTCCAATTACCGCAACTCGGTTAATTTGACGGTCAAAGGTTGCACAGCGAACTCCTCGATCATCGTGCGCAGTAGCGGCTTCGCGAACTTTGCGGGTGTGAATGTGCCCAATGGAAATGGTAACATCACAGCCATCTATACTCTTTTCGGCAATACACGTCAACTTATCATCCGCGACACATCCGACGTGCAGTTCAATAATCCGCGTTGCGGTCAGGGACCAACCACTGTGATCAATATTTCCGCATTGCGTTCCATGTACACCGGCAGCACTACGGCTGCGCCTGACGGGCGCCGGATTACGGGTATTGTGATCAGTGACCGAACCACCAACAATGAAAATAATCAGAACCTTTTCCTGCAGCAGGGAAACGGGCTGGCCGGGATCGTGGTCCGGTTCGATTCGCCTCACGCCTTTAACCTCGGCGATTCGCTAGACATTAACGTGTCGCAGCAGGAATTGTCCGAATTCAACAATCTTCTCCAGGTAAACCAGGTGCCCCTGGGCTACGCCACCAGGGTAGCTACCGGAAAGGCCGTCACGCCACGGGATGTGACCCTTGCGCAGCTCGCGGCAAACTCAGAGACCTGGGAAGCAACATTAGTGCGCACAGGTCCGGTGGCGCTGAGCGGAGGAACAGGAGGGACCTACAGTGGAAACGTCATCATGAATGACGGCAACACATATACACTGCGGACATCATCTTCGGCCACATTCGCAGGTCAGCCTTTTCCAGCGCTTGCCAATTCGGTTACCGGTTATGTATCGCAATTCGGCGCTTCTTACGAGCTGCATCTTCGTAACCCGGCTAACGATGTGGTAGCAACGGGCGGCGGCGGGGGCGGAATTGTGCTCACCACTTCTCCTTATACCCAGAATTTTGATGGAATTGGCGGCGGGCTGCCGGCAGGCATACTGGTAAAAACAGGCTCTACCGCGAGCTCGCTGGGCACCGACGGGGTATATACATCAACGATGGCAATTTGGAACGCGACCGGCGGCGGATTCAAAAATTATGCTTCGGCCGATGGCCTTACCGCAACAAGCGACGCCACCGCGCAGAATGCATCCACCGACCGGGCGCTGGGAGTAAGGCAGGTGAGCGCCACCGATCAGGGAGTGGCCTTCGTGTTCCAGATCCCCAATACCATCGGGAAGACAAATTTTGCGATCGCATTCAAGTTGCAGTCGCTCGACAACACGGTGGGCCGTACGGCTACATGGGTTGTGGATTACGGCATTGGGTCCACGCCGTCCAGCTTTACTCCCGTGACTACCTCCCCTGCAGGACCGCTCACCACGGGGCCGGTGTTCAGCAATTCCCCCGTAAGCGCCAGTTTTGGAAGCGCCTTGAATAACCAAAGTCAGCCTGTATGGATCCGGGTCGTGGTACTCAGCCCGACCTCGGGCAGCGGCAATCGCCCGTCCAGCGCGATCGATGATGTTACCATTACGTGGAACTAATAATTGTGATTTGACACTCGCTGCACCCCGCACCAGCGGGGTGTTTTTTTACAGTACTGCCAGTTGGAGTACGGTTCTTCGTCCGGGAGCAGCCAGCTCAAGGAAATAATTTCCTTTCGGCAATGCCGGTAAGTCATCGAGCGGCAAAATGCCTGGGCTAACCGAGCTTAGTACGCGCCGGTATATTAACCGGCCGTCTGCGCCATGCAGCTGAATTCGAAGCTGTCGGTGTGGTTTCGTGAACCTTAGGTATGCACTGCCAGATCCAGGATTCGGGAACAATACCACCCCAAATTCGGAAGCATTGAGCGGTGGCAAACCGGTGATTACCCCCGAGAGATTGTAATTTGAAAAAACCGGGTAATGGTCGGACGTGTTGTGTGCTGAAACATAATCCGGAACTACCGAAGTCACATCATTACGAATCCTGGCTGAGTTGCTTATGTAGTATTGCGATACTTCATTTGAGAAGATGTGGTTGTCGATCACGTTCGGAAAATTGATCATGCTTGATTGGCCCGCAAGTGCAAGAGGGAGCGTGATGGACTTGTAGTGATCGGCGTCGGTGCTGTCCGAAACAATGCTGTGGTAAGGCGACACGGAAGCACCGGTATAAATGCTGTTGTGCAGCGCATCGTTGTAATCGCCGATGATCCAGACATTGCTGCTGCTAAAAAATGCATCGAGAGTGTCTTTGAGTTCAATCGCTGCGGCGGCTCTTCGAATATAATCGTCCTGCGTGCTGCCTGCTTTGGCGTGGAGCAGAATGAAGTTAACGTTTCGGGTGGCGCCATTCACGGTGGCCGTAGCGGAAAATAAAAACGGGAAGCGCCCTGATGCCCAGTTCGTATAAGAATTGGCGCTGTTGCGCATCAGACCGCGAGCCGAAACGTTTGAAAAAACCGATTTGCGATAAATAAAAGCCTGCTTCTGGCCGGTGAGCCATCCATTGCCGGTACCGGTTGTGTTTCCGCTGCAATAAGGAGCGATGATGAAACCATATTCGCCGCTCCCCAAAAAATCCACTACCCGGCGCAGTCGCATTGTGTCCACCACTTCGACCAGACCATAAAGATCGGCATCGAGCCACGCAAGAATCGAGCGTACATTATTTTCCTGCAGGTCGTCGTTGGCGGGACCATTGGAAGGCGATCCGAACCATTCGATGTTCCAACCCACCACATCCAGCGTTGCGGGTCCGCTCTGTGCGGCGGCGCGAACGGAAATAAAAAAACAGCTCGCAAGAAAGAACAACCGCAGTCTGCTCATGTCGCGGTAAAGATACCATCAGGCGCATTCTTTTTTCAGGATCATTCCTGCGAGGCGACGTCCGGGCCGTATGTGGTACATAACCTGGTAGCCTTCGTCCAGCAACACCTGTCTGTTTACCGGGCTGGCGTAGATGAACCAAATGGTCCTTGGGTGTCGCGACACAGAAGCGTTCAGCCGGGAGATGAATTGTTTGAGAATCTCCGCGTTAAATGGATTGAATAGAAAGAAGACCTTTTCGCGCGCGTCGATCGGATAGCGAAGTACATTCATGCAGTGGATCGTGCTGCGCAGCGCGGGCATGCGCTTCCTGAGATTTCGCAGGTTGTATTTCGCCTGCAGGCAGAGTTCGCGGGCGAATTCAACGCCTACGAGGCGGGTAAACCCGTAATGCGCTGCCGCCACCAGCACCCGGCCCTTTCCACAACCCAGGTCCGTGAGGCAACTCTCGGAAGAGAAGCGGCGAAATTGTTCTAAAAGATTTTCCAGCACATAATAACTGACTGCTTCGTAGGGAGAGCTTTTGGTGATATCTCCGTCCAGGATCGTGAGTCGGCGGAAGCCAACCGGCCTGATGGTGTTGATGCGATACCGTGGTCCGCGTTTCGCCTCGTGCCAGAAGATGAACACTGCGAGCCATATGTTCCAATGGAAGGTGACGTAAAAAAATGCATGAAGATTATGAAGAAGCTTTTTCATGCCGGCTCTCACAAATGTCTATCACTCGTAGCTGCAGTGATTTCTGCCCGTTCCAGTCATTTTCATCGAGCTTAAAGACAACGTCTACCGGACGCCGGTCTGCCAGCAGCGAAAATTTGTCTGCCATGCAAAAACCGATGCCGGTGATCGTGATATTGTCCTGGCGAACAGAAAGCCGCAGGTGTTGGTCTTTCACGATTTTCGAAAACCCGGTGTCGCGCACTTCGCGTGCGACAAAAACCGGGCGCGGGTTTTCGGGACCGAAAGGTTCCATCTGGCGAACGATGTTATAAAACGGATACCGGATATCGGAGAGACGCAGCTCCGCATCGATGACAATCTCGGGGATGAGCAGATCCGGACGGATGGTGGACGAGACCACTTCTTCAAATTTTTGCCGGAATGCCTCTACCTGTGAAATTTCAAGCGTCATGCCCGCAGCAGCAAAATGTCCGCCGTACCCCAGCAAATGATCCTTGCAGGCGTGAATCGCTTCGTAAAGATTAAACCCCGGCACGCTGCGGGCACTTCCTGCCACGTATTCACCGGACTGGGTGAGCACGATCGTAGGCCGGTAATAGTGTTCAATCAACCTCGATGCGACTATACCGACCACGCCTTTGTGCCAGTGTGGCTGGAAAACTACTGTGGACTTGCTGCCTTTCCATTCTTCCCTGCTCCGGATGAGAGAAAGCGCTTCATTGGTAATGCTCATGTCGGCTTCCTTGCGGTCGGTGTTGTCGCTGTGCAGCATTTCAGCGAATTGCATGGACTCTTCATATGAAGGTGCGATGAACATCTGCACCGCTTTCCGGGCATCATCCATTCTTCCCGCAGCATTGACGCGCGGCGCGATCATGAATACGAGATTATTGATGTGCAATTCTTCCTGAAGCCCGCTGAGCTTCGACAAAGCCCGGATGCCGTTGTTCGGATTTTCATTTGCCTTTCGCAATCCGTGGTAAGCAAGTATGCGGTTCTCGCCGGTAATAGGAACAATGTCAGCAGCTACTGCCGTAGCCACGAGGTCCAGGTTCTCAAACACCCACTGACGCGGCAGCTCCCATTTCTCTGCCAGTGCGGACATGAGCTTAAAAACGACACCGCAGCCGGACAGCTCTTTGTAAGGATACTGACAACCGTGCTGCTTCGGGTTCAAGATGGCGACAGCCGGCGGCAATTCTGCGTCCGGAAGGTGGTGATCGCAGACGATAAAATCGATTCCCAGATCCCGCGCATACCGCACGAGTTCAGTCGATTTGATTCCGCAGTCGACCGAGATGATCAGCGAAAATCCATTCTCATGAGCGAAGTCGATACCGGCTTTGCTTACTCCGTATCCTTCGCGGTAACGGTGGGGAATGTAAAAGTCGAGCTTATCGTAGACCCGCCGCAGGAACTGGTAAAGGCAGGCTACCGAAGTGGTGCCGTCCACATCGTAGTCGCCGAATACGAGCAATTTTTCTCCCGAATCAACGGCTCGCCTGATCCGGTGCACAGCCAGCTCCATGTCTTTCATCAACCACGGATCGTGGAGCTGTTCGAGCGAAGGCCGAAAGAAATAGCGGGCTTCTTCGAAGGTGGTCACACCCCGTTGCGCGAGCACCCGGCAAAGCGCCGGATGGATGCGCAGGCTTTCCTGCAGCGCCGTTACCGCTGCAGCATCGGGATCAGTTATTTTCCATCGCTTGTTCATGCGGTGGCGTCAATATTTTCTATCTGTGACATAACTAACGAGCTCTGCCAGCCCCTGCCGCACCGGACTTTCCGGGAACTGCTGCAGCATACGAAGGGATTCCGTTTTGAATTCGTTCATTTTTTCCGTCGCATACCGGATACCGCCGGATTTTTCCACTTCCCGGATTACCCAGTCGAGTTTTTGGCGATCACGGTTTTGGTTCTTCACGATGTAGATCATCTTTCGTCGGGTTTCGCGATCTACCTGGTTCAGCGCGTATATCAGCGGAAGGGTCAGTTTCTTTTCCTTTATGTCGTTCCCCGTCGGCTTGCCGATCTTCTCGCTGGTATAATCGAAAAGATCGTCTTTTATCTGGAAGGCGATCCCGGTTTTTTCTCCAAACTGCCGCATTTTTTCCGTTATTTCTTTATCGCGCGTGCTCGACCAGGCTCCTGCGGCACAGGCGGAAGCAAGCAGGGATGCGGTCTTGTTACGAATAATCTCAAAATAAATCTCCTCTTTAACATTAAGGGACCTCGCTTTCTCCAACTGCAGCAGCTCTCCTTCGCTCATGCGGCGCACAGCAGTGGACAGAATGTGCAGGATCTCATAATCTGCGTGGTCGAGGGACAAAAGAAGGCCCTGTGCCAGCAGATAATCCCCGATCAGGACGGTCGCCTTGGCCTTCCAGAGGGCATAGGTGGAAAAAAAACCCCTGCGTTCCATGGAATCGTCCACCACATCGTCGTGAACCAGCGTTGCCGTGTGGAGCAATTCCACCAGGGAAGCGGCGCGGTAGGAGCTTTCCGTCACTGGTCCGCAAAGCTTGGCGGAAAGCAAAACAAACATGGGGCGAAGCTGTTTGCCTTTTCTCTTTACGATGTAGCGGGTAATGCGATTGAGGATGGGAACCGGACTTTGGAGTGCTTTTCGGAAGTGGGTTTCGAAGGTTTTTAGTTCATTTTCTATTAGCGGGATGGGGATTTGCATGGGTAAAAAAGGGCAATTTACGCCCCAAAAAAATAACTAAAGTGTGGTGCACGAAAATGCCAGATTTTCGCTACTAAGTAATTGAAAGTTAGTGCCGAAAGGGGGTCAAATAATTTCCGCAAAAATTTGGTATTTAAGGTGCAAGTTATATTTTTGCTTTTTATTAGGACATTGTTCACAAATCTTAATCCTTAGTTATGGCAAGCAAAAAGTACACTCTTTTGGCCGTTGTATGCTGCCTGCTCGCGTCGTATTCCTTTTCGCAGCGAGTCGGCACCAGCTATGATGTGAAAGACTCTTCCGTTGTCCCTGCGAAGCGAATGCCGCAGCATACAGAGTTCCTGAATGGCACCTATAATTTCCCGGCGAAACCTCGCAACCAGTGGGAAATTGGGGTGAAGGCGGGAACTTTTAATATCAGTGGGGATGTTCCTAACAAAATCGGTTATGGGTTTGGCGCACATGTGAGAAAAGCCTTTGGATACATTTTCTCGCTCCGTCTCGAATACATCTATGGTGTTGGCAAGGGCCAGCACTGGCTTCCGGCAAATAACTATGCGAAGAATCCGGCCTGGAGGAGTACCGGGTACGCGGCACCGATCCTGACGATGAATTCAATTACGGGGCAGGCGATATATGTTTCTTCGGCAAACCTCGCTCCGGTCAGTCCCAGCAACCGGGTTGAGCCGGTGTACTACAACTACAAAGCAAAAGTTCAGGATCTGTCGCTGCAGGGGGTTGCCACGCTGAACAATATTCGGTTCCACAAAGCCAAAACAGGATTCATTCTTTACGGATTTGCGGGCCTTGGCGGTACGGTTTACGATACGCGCGTCAATGCATTGAATGGCTCTACCAAGTATAACTTCGCCAGCATCACTCCCGGAACGTACGAAACGAAGGGAAATACGCTCGATGCCCTCGAGAATATGATGGATGAGAGCTACGAAACGCCGGCGGAGAACCACGGCACGCGCCGTCCGAAACTTTTTGGAAAAACATTCAAGCCTTCCGGTACTGTCGGCGCCGGACTGGCGTTTAAACTTGGAACCCGCGTGAACCTGGCGCTGGAAGACCGCCACACGTTCGTGAAAGATGATCTTCTGGATGGGCAGCGCTGGCAGGAACACGCCTGGGGCGACGCTGTTCTGACCCGCGATTTTGATTCCTACAACTATCTTTCCCTTGGTCTGAATATTAACCTCGGTGCACGGTCGGTTGAACCGCTCTGGTGGCTGAACCCGCTGGACTACGCTTACAGCGAGATTCGCAACCCGAGACTGATGCGTCTCCCCAAGCCCGTGCTTCCTGATAGCGATGGCGACGGAATTACCGACCAATTTGACCAGGAGCAGACTCCGGCAGGTTGTCCGGTGGACAGCCACGGTGTGAGCAAGGATACCGACGGCGACGGCGTTCCGGATTGCAAGGATAAAGAACTGATCACCCCGACATATTGCCAGCCTGTGGACGCTGACGGTGTGGGCAAGTGCCCGTGCGACACTACCTGTGTTGGCCGTCCGCCCACAATCGGCTGCGTTGAAAAGCTGGGGGCATTGCCAAGCATTTCCTTCCGCGCCGGATCCAACGTGCTCAGCAGCGACGCGAAAGCGGTGCTTGCTTCGGTAGCTGCCCGGATGCGCAACAATCCGGAGTGCCGCGTGGTAGTAATTGGTTACTGCGCTTCCAACAAGAGAGAACAGCAGATGAGCTGGGATCATGTGAACGCCGTGATCAACTACATGGTGGAAAGTGAGGGTATTAGCGCCGACCGGTTCATCTTTACTTATGGGCAGGAAGGCGGAGATTGCAATACAGTTGATTTGAGAGCAGCAGCAGAGGGCGAAGAGGGTCCGAATACGGTTCCCGCACCACACCCCAACCTGCGGCGCAACTAATATTCATAGCGAGCTATACAAAACCCCGGGCTGGTCCCGGGGTTTTTTCTTGTCACTGCTTTAAAATAACCTTAACGGGCAGCTTTTGGTAACCCAGTAATTTTGAATAAGATTTGCCGGGTATAGCGTAACTTTGCGCCCCATTCACGGGTGCCCTTCAGTATGAAAGTTATCCTCATCATTTTGTCCATGTTGGTCCTTGCCGGCTGCGGCGGGATAGACAAGATCCTTAAGAATCCGGACCCTGCCTACAAGCTGCGGATGGCGGAACAGTACTATGCGAAAAAGAAGTACGCCATTGCCCAGGAAATTTACGAGGACGTGATGCCTTATTTCCGGGCCACCGAGGTGTTTGAAGATATCTATTACAAATACGCTTACTCGGCTTACTACCAGAACGATTTCATGAATGCTGAGAACCTCTTTAAAAGTTACCTGGAAATTTTTCCGAACAGTCCGCGCGCGGAGGAAGTAGATTTCATGCGGGCTTACAGCTTCTATCGCCAGTCGCCCAAGCCCGAGCTGGATCAAACGAACACGATCAAGGCCATGGGAATGATGCAGACGTTCATCAATACGCATCCGAATTCCCCGAGAAATAAAGAGGCAGGCGAGATCATTGATATCTGCCGCGCCAAGTTGGAGGCCAAGGAATTCAAAAGCGCTCAGCTTTATTATGACATGGGGCAGTTCCGGGCTGCGGGCGTGGCTTTTACGACCCTGCTGAATAATTTCCCGGAGTCTGACCGGGCCGCCGAATACAAGCTGATGGTCATCCGGTCTTACTTCCGGTTTGCCGAGCTGAGCGTGGAGGAAAAGAAAGCCGAACGCTTTGAGGAGGTAGTTGCGGAATGCAACGAGTTTGTGGACCGTTTCCCGGACAGCCCTTTAAAAAACGAAGTGGAACAATTTTTAACTTTGTCCGAAAATAATATTAAAAGCCTGACTAATGAGCAAATTAAGACGCCAGCTTAGCGCCGGAATCAACAATTCCGTTGAGACCCGCAATCTTGACGAGATCAAGAATAAGACGGGTAATATTTACGAATCCATCGCAATTGTGGGCAAGCGGGCCAACCAGATCAACATTGCGCTGAAAGAAGAGCTTCACAACAAGCTCGAGGAATTTGCGAGCCATACGGACAGCCTGGAAGAAATTCACGAGAACAAGGAGCAGATCGAGATATCGAAGGCCTATGAGCGCATGCCGAACCCTGCGCTGCTCGCCACGCAGGAGTTTTTCGAAGAAAAGATTTATTTCCGGAAAGGATCCGATGAATTGTTCAGCTAATTAGTAGTGAACTGATTGGAAAACAGCGATGGGGCCCATCGCTTTTTTGCTTTTAAGGAGGGCGTCATCCATTATCACCTATCCGGCCGAAATGGTACTTTTGGAAGTTTGTTGGAAGGGAAAAAAATATTGATTGGTGTCACCGGCAGCATTGCCGCGTACAAGTCAGTTTACCTTGTGCGGCTGCTGGTGAAACGTGGCGCGGAAGTGAAGGTAATAATCACACCGGTCGCCAGGGATTTTGTTTCTCCGCTTACCCTGTCGACGCTAACCCGGAATCCGGTGCTTTGCGAACTTGCGGAAGGAGACAGTTGGGCCAACCATGTGATGCTCGGCCGCTGGGCCGATTTGTTCCTGGTGGCGCCACTGAGCTGCAACACGCTTGCGAAGATGGCCGGTGGTCAGTGCGACAATCTTTTGCTCGCTACTTATTTCTCGGCAACCTGCCCGGTACTTCTCGTACCTGCTATGGATGAAGATATGTGGCGACACCCGGCGACCCGGCAAAATGTCCAGCGAATCTCAGCGATCGGCCAAACGGTGTTGCCGGTGGCGACCGGAGACCTTGCAAGCGGACTTTTCGGAGAGGGCAGGATGGCTGAACCCGAGGAAATCCTCGCGTATATCGAGCAAAATTTTTTTTTGACGCGTCCGCTGGAGGGAAAAAAAGCGCTGGTGACAGCCGGGCCAACCTTTGAGCCCATTGATCCCGTCCGTTTTATAGGCAACCATTCTTCCGGGAAGATGGGGATAGCTATCGCAAAAGAGCTTCAGGCGCGCGGAGCCGAGGTGCAACTGATCCTGGGTCCTGTGAGTTCTGGAGTTTCGGTCAACGGCATGCCTGTGACGCGTGTGAACACGGCGGAGGAAATGCTGAAAGCCTGCGAAAACGTTTTCAGCAATGCCGACATTACCGTGATGGCTGCAGCGGTAGCGGATTACGCTGTTGAGAACCCGGGGAAGCAAAAGGTCAAGAAAGAAGAGAACCGCCGCCTGCTCCAGCTGGTTCGAACGAAGGACATCCTGCACCGCCTGGGGTCAAAAAAGAAAAACAAACAGGTGCTGGTCGGCTTTGCGCTCGAGACTGACGACGAGCGAACGAATGCACTGAAAAAGTTGCGGGAAAAAAATGCGGACCTGATCGTTCTGAACTCTCTTGCCGACGAAGGCGCGGGCTTCGGCGTGGATACGAACCGAATTACTATTTTCGGGAGTGATGGAGAGGAATTGCGCTTTGAAACGAAACCAAAAGCCGAGGTGGCCCGCGATATTGTGAATGTAATCATCAGAAAATACTATGCGTAGAAAAATATTTCTGGTTCTCTGTTTCCTGGCTTTTTGCGCCTTGTCTTTCGGCCAGGAAATTCAGGCGCGCGTGACGGTACTTTCCAGCAAGGTGAGTACGCAGGTGGACAAAAAGATCTTTCAGACCCTCCAGACCTCGCTTGTAAATTTTCTGAACAATCGGCGTTGGACGGGTGACGCATTCCAGCCCGGAGAGAAAATCCAGTGCAACTTCCTTTTGAACGTGGAGCAGGACATGGGAAATAATGTTTTCCGCGCCAAGCTCACTGTTCAGGCTGCGCGCCCGATCTACAGCACCAGCTACGATTCCCCGATCATCAACTACCTGGACGATAACGTTGTGTTCCGGTACGTGGAATTTCAGCCGATCGAGTTCAATGAAAACCGCGTTCAGGGTACCGATCCGCTGGCAGCGAATCTGCCTGCGGTGCTGGCCTACTATGTAAACCTGATCCTGGGCTTTGATTACAATTCATTTTCGCTTCGCAGTGGAGATATCTATTTTCAAAAAGCCTGGAACATTGTAAACAACGCGCCGGAGTCGCGCGACATCAACGGGTGGAAGGCTTTCGAAAGCCAGCGTAACCGGTACTGGCTGGCGGAGAACCTAAACAACAACCGGTTTGCGCTTTTTCACAATGTGCTGTACGCTTATTACCGTACCGGGCTGGACATTTTCTTCGAAAACGAAGAAGAAGGACGCAACGGGGTGCTGAACAGTCTCAATTTTCTGAATACCATCAACACTGAAAATCCGAACTCGATGATCGTGCAGTTCTTTTTTCAGGGAAAGAGCACGGAGTTTGTAAAGCTCTTCAGCAAAGCTTCGGCCGAACAGAAAACCCGAGCAAAGGATCTGCTGGTGCGTCTTGACATCACGAATGCGGCCGCTTACAAAGACCTGAAATGAAAATCGGTGTCGCCTGTATCTTTTTTACAGTTTTGGTGGGCTCCTGCAGCGCCGAAAAGAAGCAGGTTCCGGATGAAGTACTGGCGCCCGCGCGGATGCAGGCTGTGCTTTGGGAAATGATCCGGGCCGACGTTTTTGTACGGGATCACCTTGCTCCCGATTCGCTGCAGCAACCGAAGAGTTTTGGGATTTACAACGACATTTTTCGCCGCCATGGCACGACCCGTGAGCAGTTTCGCGAAAGCCTTACGTACTATCGCAGGCATCCGGATTTATTCAAGCCTCTGCTGGACTCGCTGGAGCAAAGGCAAAAGCGTGTGATCCTGCGCGTCCCGGCAGACACGTCGAGGCGTACATTGCCTCGGAATGCCGAATGATCGGTGCATCCTTTTATTAGGTCAACTTCCCTAATTTTAGCCGTAAATCGTTTTTTGATGAACAAAGTCGTTTCGGGTGCCGATGAGGCGATTCGCGACATACCGGACGGGGCCGTGCTTGCGCTTGGGGGTTTCGGCCTTTGCGGCATCCCGGAAAACTGCATTGCGGCCCTGGTTCGGAAAGGAGTGAAGGATCTCACCTGCATCTCCAACAATGCAGGCGTGGACGATTTTGGAATCGGATTGATGCTGAAGCAGCGGCAGGTAAAGAAAATGATTTCGTCGTACGTGGGGGAGAACGCCGAGTTTGAGCGGCAATTGCTCAGCGGTGAGCTGGAGGTGGAGCTGATCCCGCAGGGAACTTTGGCCACTCGATGCATGGCAGCGGGCTACGGGATGCCGGCAATTTTCACTCCCGCAGGAGTGGGAACAGAGGTGGCTGAAGGAAAAGAAGTGCGCCTATTTAACGGTAAAGAATATTTGCTGGAGCTTGCCTTTGACCCTGATTTCGCGATTGTGAAAGCCTGGAAAGGAGATGTTCACGGCAACCTAATTTACCGGGCCACTGCCCGCAACTTTAATCCGCTTGTGGCGATGTCCGGCCGGGTTACCATTGCCGAAGTGGAAGAGCTGGTTCCCGCCGGCAGTCTGGACCCGAATTGCATCCATACTCCCGGCATTTACGTGCATCGCATTTTCCAGGGAGAAAAATATGAGAAACGCATCGAGCAACGTACTGTCAGACAAAGAAAAGCCTGAACATTCAATCTGAGAACTAATGGCACTCACTAAGGAGGACATTGCCCGCCGTATCGCGAAGGAGCTCCGGGATGGATACTACGTGAACCTTGGGATCGGAATTCCCACGCTCGTCGCGAATTACATTCCGCCAGGAATACACGTGGTGTTGCAAAGTGAAAACGGATTGTTGGGGATGGGACCCTTTCCTTACGAGGACGAAGAAGACCCGGACCTGATCAATGCGGGAAAGCAGACCATCACTACGGTTCCGGGCTCAGCCTTTTTCGATTCGGCACTGAGCTTTGGGATGATCCGCGCCGGCAAAGTCGACCTAACTGTCCTCGGCGCAATGGAAGTAAGCGACGAAGGGGATATCGCCAATTGGAAGATCCCAGGCAAGATGGTCAAAGGCATGGGGGGAGCGATGGATCTGGTCGCGAGCGCGCGCAACATTATTGTCGCCATGATGCATACCAACCCCAAAGGCGAATCCAAATTGCTTCCCAGATGTACGCTTCCGCTCACCGGCGTTCGATGCGTAAAAAAAATAGTGACCGACCTGGCGGTGCTGGACGTTACCGACCAGGGATTCCGGCTGCTGGAGCGCGCGCCGGGTGTTAGCGTTGAGGAGATTCGTTCAAAGACCGCTGGACGGATTGTCGTCGATGGAGATGTTCCTGAAATGCAGCTCTAGTAATGTTACTCTCAATTTTCACCTTCTACCCAAAAAAGAAGCCCGGAGTCCTGCGGTGACCCCGGGCGCGACTGACAGAGAGAGACAAGTCATTTCCGCAATGAATAGTTGAAGGAGAACTGATAGAGTGGAAAATTGTGTTCGGTTTCCGGACGCCTGACGTAATTATAGTACACCAGTTTGATGTTCACGAAATTGGTGATCTCCACTCCCCATCCGATCGAATAGCCGTGATACACACCCGCCCCTATAACCATCGGAAATACCTGTCGGAGGATTTTAGGATCTGAGTGGCAGACGATGTACCTGACGGCAAACCAGGCGACCCCGAGGGCGCGGGTATTACTTCGATCCCAGGCTCCAGTTTGAAGATACAGGCCCGCGGACCCATACGTATTTAAGAAATTTATTGGGAGCCCCGAAAACGGGTCGCCCTGTGCGTCTGCACGAATCCCGGTAAGCAGCCGTTCGCCTATTTGGTAAAAGAGGCCGGAGTTCGAGACCCGCAAGCTGTCGCGTTGGAAAAAGCGTACTCCGTCAATTGAAATGTTGGTGATCCCGCTCAATGGATTAATGAGGTTCGCAACAAGGATATCATTGGATTGCGCCCGCGTATGGCCAAAATTGCCCGATGACACACCCGAGTAAATTGAAAGAGGTATCGCCCATCTGCCCTGTTCACCGATGTAAAGTCTTATGAGCCGGGCAGACGCGTTGACCTGACCCGTATTGATCACATCCACCGAACCGGCAGTAAGTATTTCTGCTCTTTGTGGCCTGGGGTTATGTTTCGCGGTCATTCTTGAAGTGTCTTTTTCCTGTGAGTAGCCGGTTGAGGACAGGACGCCGATTAGCAGTGAGAGAAAGCATGTCACGAATTCCAGTTTAGACAGAGCTTTTTTCTTTCACGGGTCGGAGGATCACCAGCAGCCAGTAAACCAACACCACCGGCAGGAGAACCAGGAGGAACCCGCCGACAGCCACCAGCTGCTCGAGAAATGGCCGCGTACCGCTTTCCGTTGGCTGGCCACCGCCGGCGGCTGAGAGAAAATTTACAAATCCGTGCACGAAACCCAGCGCCCAGACATTTCCGATACGTAACAGCAGCGCGGAGAACAGCAGTCCCATTGCAAAAGCGTAGAGAACCTGCTGGAATACGTTGGGAAAAGCGTCGTGACGAAGGTTCGAGAAATGGCAAATTGCGAAAACCGTTGCGGTTACCAAACAGGACCAGTGTACTGATTTTTTTGGGTAATGTTTTAGCAGATAACCCTGCAGCAGTCCCCTGAAAGCCGTTTCCTCCAGCATTGCGCCGGCAGTAATAGCGGTGAGCAACGTAAGGCCGGCAGCGGGATCAGCAATTCCGTAAATATCTGCCCTTGCAAGATAAAATCCGCCCGGATACACGATGGGAAGAAGCAGCAAAAGGTAATTCTGTGCCTTTTGCTGCTTCGGGAGAAAGCCTCCGTAGTGGAGCAGGCCGGCGCGGCGCGCGATAAGCGCCGTTCCAATTATGAGCGCGATTCCTACCACGGTGGCTTTGATTTTCCCGGCTTCTGTTTCGAGAGGCCGCACACCCAGTACCCCTTCGACTAGAACGATCTTTACGATGAAGATGCTCGCGATCAGCAGGATCCAGGCCGCCAGATTTGGTTTTTGCATTTTATCTGCGCTTTGAACTTAGAATCCGAAAGTGCATTCCACCAGCTGGAAGCTTCCGTACGGCCACCCGCCTGCAAAGCAGATGAATCGATCCGGCTGCGGCATGTCCCGACAGCGAACCCAGCGGAACCTGCAGGAGATTATTAAGCCGCGGCCGGCTTCACCCACCTTTTCCGAATGTCTGAAAGCCTCGTCCACTACGTAATTATCGGGACCTGTCGGCTGGTATTGCCCGGGCTGGATGTGCTGGGATGCGCTTTCGTATTTATACCTGTCAACCGAGGTCATGACGCCGTCCCCCGCCACCAGGTCGTTTTTCGTTCCGTCATCGACATAAAGGGCTCCGTCAATATTGACCATCGGTAGCCTCCGTCCGGGTTCCAGGAAATTTTCCGACGACACGCATTTCGCGTAACTCACTTCATCGACTCCGAGCAGCCGAAACTGCGTGAGGGCGATGTTTTCCCGGCAATAATTGCCATAGTCTTCTTCTTCATCCGACTGGGCGAGGGCCAATTGGGTTACCACGAGTGCCTGGATGATACATAGGATGATGTTGCGCATTGAATTGGTTTTCCTGCCTACTCTGTTCGATATCCGGTTTTCGGCATTCCCGTACACTGGCCAGCGCTTTTTCAAAACTATTTTACGAGTCGTGGGAACCAAGGGGAAAAGAACCGGTATAGGGGTGTTTTTTCTGCTGCGGATCAGGACCAGGGAAAAAAACATTCACGCGGGGGTTTTTTCTCGCCAGCAACAGCAGGTTAATTTGCACGGGGTGTCTAATTTGGTGTCATGGAACCTGGATTTTGGGAAAACCTTTTGAAGCACTGGCGTATTACATACTACACACTTCCCCTGTGGGTTGGTTGTATGGTGATTGCACTTATAGTCGGTCTTAAATACTATAGGCGTCAGAAACTTCGGACCTTCTTGCTCATTTATGTTGGTGTCGGGATGCTGGTTTATTGGCTCTTCGAAATTGTGACAGTAAAGGAAGCGTTGAAGTTAAGAAAGCGATCACAGCAAGAAGTTCTGAACGTGTTGTTTGCTCTCGTTGAGTTTTCGGTTTTTTCTTATTTTTTCTCAAGGATACTGCGGAGTCGCCTTCTAAAGCTTTCAATGTTTTTTGCAGGTATCATTTTTTTGTTGGTTTGCTTTTTATATGCTATCGCAGTCTTTCGTTCAGACCTTTCTTCAGAAGAAATTCTTCGATACAGTTTTCGGATTAATGTACTAGAATTTGTTTTCTTGTTTCTCGCTTGTTTACTGTTCTTCTACGAACTATTGAATGATAATTCGCATGATAAATCACGATTAGCAGAACACCCATCCTTTTGGATTTCCAGTGGAGTGTTCTTTTATTCTATTGTATCGCTTCCTTATTTTTTAATTGCTGATGAATTGTTTTATTATAATAAGAATGTATACACAATACTTGTTGCGGTACACTACGTTTCAACTAGTATGCTGTTTCTTTGTTTAGCAAAAGCGTTTTCATGCGAGCGATCACTCACGACATGACTTTACTTCTGTTGATTACGACATTGCTAATCTTACTGATGGCAGGTTTCATCTTTTTATTGATTTTGATGCATAGGCGGAGGCAAATTCGACATTTGGAGAAGATCAGTGAGATCCAATCAAACTACGAAAAATCACTTTTGAATACCCGCTTGGAAATGCAGGAGGCAACTTTCCAGCATATTTCGCGGGAAATACACGATAACATCAGCCTTTCGCTTACCCTTGCCAAACTGAATTTGAATACTATGAATCTTGATAGCCGTGAGAATGCGGAAATGAAGCTGGGCAGCTCTATTGAACTCCTGACGGAGTCCATTTCTCAGCTTCGGGATCTCTCGAAGAGTCTGGATGCCGACCTCATCGAGAAGAACGGGCTGCTCTCCGCAGTTGGAACTGAGCTGGACCGGATCTGCCGGGCCACGGATTTCCAGGTGCGTTATTCAGTGACAGGCACGCCGGTATACATGAACAGCGGGACCGAGCTGATCGTTTTTCGAATCGTGCAGGAAGCTTTGAATAATGTGATCCGCCACGCCCGCGCCAGTGAGATCAGACTTCGGTTTCATTATGATAAAGAATGGTTCCTGGCTGAAATTTGCGACGACGGGGTGGGATTCAGCGGCAATGTTCCCCTGAACGGGAAGTCGGGACTGAGAAATATGTCGGCGCGCGCTGAGTTGCTGGGTGGTTCCGTTGAGATTGTTTCGGACCCCAGGAACGGCACTAGAGTCAGCTGCCGCGTTCCACTTGCGACAAACCGGTAAAAAAAATATTTCCATGATCAAAGTAGCTTTGGTTGACGATCACGTGCTTCTGCGAAATGCGCTGTCTAACCTCATTGACGGTTTCGGAAACCACAAAGTGATCCAGCAGTGCCGGACCGGCCGCGAACTGGTCGAACAGATCAAGGGCGGGAATGTTCCTGATGTGATCCTCCTTGATCTGAATATGCCGGAAATGAATGGGTTCGAAACCGCGGAGTGGCTGCAAAAAAATTGTCCCCAGGTTCACGTGCTGATGCTCACCATGTATGATTCCGAATTGTCGATGATCAGGCTGCTCCAGGTAGGGGTGAAGGGCTTTCTGAAGAAGGACATCCATCCCTCGGAACTCAGGTTCGCAATCCAGTCTGTGATGGAGTCCGGGTACTATTACTCGAGCAACACAACCGGTAAGCTGGTCAACCTTTTCCGCAAAAACCAGGCAGGCACGACCCTTCAGAAAGCGCTCTTGTCGGACCAGGAGGTGGTGTTTTTAAAGCTGGCCTGCAGCGACCTTACCTATAAGGAGGTCGCCCAAAAAATGGGATTGAACCCGAGATCGGTGGATACGCTTAGGGACCAGCTTTTTATCAAGTTCGATGTCAAGAGTCGCGTAGGCCTTGCGATGGTCGCGATCAAAAACGGGATCGTGACGGTGTGATCAGTCGATCAGGTTGTTTTTTACAGCAAAAAAGACGAGCCCGGCGGTGTTCTTGCTGCCAAAACGTTCCATCAGCCGGTCCTTGATAGCCTCTACCGTTCTTGGGCTTATCTCCATCTTTTGAGCAATTTCCTGAGCGGTAAACTCCATGCAGATGAACCGGAGAACATCGCGCTCCTTGTCGCTCAACGTGATCTCATTATTCAGAGACGGTACCACCTTTTGCCTGGCGTGAGATTTCTTGAGGAGTATGCGGTTCACAAAATTGTTGAGATAATATCCTTTTTCCGCGACGTCCATAATGGCCCGGCGGATTTCCTGGGGTTCGGCATTCTTCAGAAGGTATCCATTCGCTCCGTTTTCCATCAGGTGGTACACGAAACGTTCATCCTCGTACATGCTGAGGACGAGAACTTTCACGTGGGGATATTGTTTGCTGATGATCTTGGTCGTCTCTATACCGTCCTTCCCGGGCATGCGCAGGTCCATAAGCACCACATCCGGCTGAGACTCTTCAAGGCCGTTCAGAAGTTCTTCCCCGTTCTCGGCTTCCTGCACAAACTTTAGGTTGGTGAATGGTCGAAGAGAAAGAATAACACCCTTCCGGAAGATCTTATGATCATCGGCAATGGCGACCTTGATGATTCCCATAGTTAACAGATTCTGTACGCGGCTAAAATTACAATTTCTACTGGTTATTCGTTTCGTCTTTGGGCAGCTCGATAGTCACCTTGTAATACGTCTGCGAAACATCTTTTTCGAAGTTGATATTCCCCTGCACGACTCGCAGTCGGCTGCTGATGTTTTTAAGGCCGAGGCCAACATTGCTTTTGTTCAGCTTTTCAAAATCTGACTGTACAATTCCGCGGCCATCGTGGTGAATGCGGAGGTAAAACTTATCCCCATGCACGTTTTGTGTCAGGTGGATGAAGCTCGCGCTGCTGTGCTTCAATATGTTGTTGATCAGCTCCTGTACGACGCGGAAGATGATGAGCTCTTTTTCCCCTTTCAGGCGTTCCTTGTATTCGTGGAAACGGCTGCTGGCGTTAATGCTGCCCGAGCCGCTGATCTTTTGAAACAAATCGTTGATCGCCGACTCGAGCCCGAAGTTTTTCAGCGTCGGCGGCATCAGGCTGTGGCTGATATTCCGGATAAGCTGGATGGTATCGTCAATGATTTGCCTCGCCTGGAAGATCGACTGGAGCTGGGTGGCCTTGTCCTGGTTGATCAGGTTTTCGTTCAGGTAAAGTCGCGCCGTGGCGAGCAGCGGGCCGGCATCGTCGTGAAGGTCGGCAGCCAGTCGCTGCCGTTCTTCTTCCTGGAGCTTGATCGAGGCTTTCAGAAGGATCTTCTGCTGTTCCTGTTCCATTTGTTGCAGCTTCATCTGGTAGCGGATCACCTTGCGCTGGTGGAAAATAATAAACAGGATCAGTCCAACCACAAGCACTACCATTCCCAGGGTGCCCAGGAACAGTACTACGGAAACAGATTGGTTGGCTTGTAGAAACATAAAAAGCTGTTTGGAGAATGCTTAAATCATATCTAAATAGGGTAACGACTGAGGTTTCTTTGTTATCTCATTTCCAATTTTGCGTGCATAAATGACCAAGGCAAGGCTAAATAGAACATTTTTAAGTATTTCCGCCATGTATGTAAGATTACCAAATAGTGTCACTTGTTCTTCATCTAGATGATTTATCAAGATGTAAAAGAAGAAAGATCCCCCGAGATAGATCAGAATTCCTACTGAAATCCAAAATGCGTAGTGATTATAAATGTAGAATTCGGACAACTTTTTTGAAAATTCGTACAGGTAGTATATAATGTACAGGATTATAAGGATCGTCTCGATCCCAATTGGCACTGAATCTAATCTGCGCTGTGTTGTGTTCGTTAAAAGGTAAATTGCAATGAAAAGAAAGAACCCAATAGAAAGAAACCCAATCGCTTTTCGGATTTTTTTGTGTGCGATATTATACCAAAAGATGAATGAAAAAACAGAATATTCAAACGCGGTATAAGCTGATTGGAAGTAGTAACGGTTCTTCCTAGGAATGTCGTAGTAAAAGAACAAGAATGAAAAACAGATCAGTCCATACACCGCTAGGACTAGCGGAATGTATTTACTGCCTTTGCGCCAAGTTAAAATGAGACTAAGCGGAAGAAGAAGATAAGAGTACGTTACGATATAATAAAGAAGCTTTTCTATATATTGGAATTTGCTTCCAAATATAGAAAAGCGTTCTCTAATTTTCTACTCTCAGGATGTTTACTCTTCCCAGATGAAGACATTCACATCAATTTCCCAAGCTCTTTGTTGCCTTTTCATAACAGTAACGTTTTTAAGCCTTTTTTCAAATTAATTTGAACTATAAAAATTGCCCGCGGCGAGGCCGATCGCAACCGGTGCGGTCCATGGAGGAAACTCTTAGACCCTTGCAAAAGGCATGAAAAACAAAGGGTTGGAGAGTTTTTCATAGTACGTTTCCGAGGTAAAAACAGGTAGTATCCCTAAGTAAACACCGTATTTTTACGAGGGTAAAAATCGGAGATTTACCGGGAAATTTCACGGTAAAACGGGGCTTGTCAACAGCTGTGGAAAATTCGGTCGGCCATTCAGGTCAGTGCCGGTGGAGGGCAGCGAAACAGGTGGTCAGGAAAAAGAAGTTGATTGACATTGGATTTCGCCGTTGGTTTTCACAGGAATTAGAAAATAAACTTTCGGACGGTCTTCAGGACATTGGATGAACGTTGAGGGTTGCTGATCCTCAGTCAATCAACTTACAACAAAAATATTAACCTGCGCATGCTTCGCATGAGCATAACTCCTGCTTTTTCCAGGTTCACGAATTACTACGGCGATCGGAAATTTCCCAATGAGAGAATGAAAAACTACCTGAATTCCCGTGAAAATTCCCAGCCTTACTGTGCAAGGGAGATTCTGACCTGCAGCCCACCGCGAGTATTTGTAATGGGAAAGGCGTTGCTGATCTTCGGAATGTTCCGGTTCTGTTCGAAGTAGAGCTTCAGGCTGACGCGCTGATTAAGAATGTAATCAATTGAAGGTGCGATGCGGATCACTTTCTGGCCCGCTGTACCGAAGGCAGTTCTCTGGTCGAGCTTGCTGTTGGCCGTTGCGTCATCTCTCAGGCTGAAATCGCATCTCATCGTGACATCATTGTCCAGCTTGATCTCTTTGCCCCGGAAAATAATTCCTTTCTTGAAGAAGGGAACGCCCTTTTGCCTCCAGTTGAAACCAAACGTGATCTCGGTCGACCTGTTCTCCGCAAGCTGGTAGTCGATGAGGCTGAGGCTAAGCTGCCGGCTTTTCCGGTATTCGATCCTCGTGCTGAGCTGATTGGTGAAGGTCATGTCCACCTCTATGAGGGGGTCAAAAGCTTCCTGGATTGTCAGGTTTGGCACAAGGAAATACGGAATGTAGTTGCCGGTAAGCGTGTCGCGGAAATAAGGATAACCAACCCGAAGCGGATCCAGAAACAACAGGGCCGTATTGAAGCTGTTCATGCTAAGCGTGCTGTGGTAGCCGTGCCGGATGCTGAAATTGGTAAATATCCTGTCGAGGCCTTTCAGGCGGGACAACCCATTGTATGTAACCGTCCAGTTTGGTCTCGGAATAATGCCCGAGTAAGGATTGGAGCGGATGTTGGGGTTACTGTTCCTGGCGAGGCTTACGGTGTTCGGATCTTTCCCGGTGTACGCCGCAATAAACGAGGGAATAACCACTTCCTGCGCGTAGCGGCCGTAGCCCAGATAATAGCCGGGATCATTGGGGTCCGCCGGGGCCCCATAAGGATTCTGCTTTGCCAACCGTTCGGAAAGAATCCGCCGATTGTCTTCGAACTGCTCAAAAGTTCCGGATACCTTATTGGGATCAAACGGGGTAAACAACGTCTGGTACGAAATATAGCTCACGCTGAAGCTTCCGAGTGCGTACGGACTGAGCCGCGTCAGGCCCACATTGTCGGCCTTGCTGGTGTCCTTGAACAGCTCAGAATACTGTTTGTCAAAACTTTTGTCAAGATTGACATCAATGTTGAAGTCACGGAACGGACTGATAAGTGCGGTCAGGTTCAGCCGCTGGTTGTAGCGTTGCTGAATCATAGCGGATATCAGTGTATCTGTTGAGAACAAGCCTCTTGCTCCCCACATATTGATCCAGTTGGTATCCGGCTGGTATCCGAAGATGTAGCGGAATCCCGGCTGGCCGGACTTGTAATTATAACCGAGCACACGCGTGCTGTCCATATAGCCCGGAAGCGTGGAGCCGAAGTCCTCAGTGTATTGAACTCCGACCCGTTTGAGCGAAGTCAGCACGCGGAAAAAGAATTTCGTTGCATTTCCCAGCTGAGGCATTCGGTTCGGATCGCGGGTTTTCCGCACGCGGCGCGATTTTCCTGTTGTAGTGTCTTTTTTCGTAGTGTCCCTGCCGGCCCGGATATTCGGGTCGCGGGGCGGGGGTGGAGCCGTATTGTATACTGCCCGGAGAAGCCTCCATTTATTGTAAAGTTCTTCGAATTTCAATTCTCCGTTCAGGGTCCGGGTTTGTGTGTTGGCAAGGGTGTTTCCAAGATCCAGTTCCGGTGTGCGCGCAAGGAGTGAACCTGCGAGCCAGTTATATTTCGTATTGTAGCTCGCGCGTAGGGCCGTCCAGTCGAGGAGCGGAATTTTTTGGGTCGGCACCGCGTAGCTTACGGTTACTTCCTGGTGGTAATTGGTGTTGCGACCTCCCTTAAGAAGATTCTTGCGTACCGAATCTTTTTTCTCCCGGGTGTCGATACGGCCAAACGGCTCGTCAATGCGCGCATTGTTGATGGCGTTAAAATCAATCGAGAGAGACCGGGTCAGATTCCACTGTACGATGTAATAACGGTCAAAGATGAAATACTTGTCGTAGGTCTCCTGGATCTTATACGGACCACCTCCCACATTGCGGGGGCGGGTGGCGCCGAACTGGCGGAACACGTCGGCGCGGAAAGAAAACTGGTTCGGTACATAGTTGATGTTCAAGTCCCGGATAAGACTCAGCCAGGGAGAACGCGACCGGATGAGGTTCTTGAAGGGTTCCAGCGATCTCACCTGCGGGGTGTAACTATACCCAAGCGCGCCGCGCGTCCTTTCCATTTCAAAACTCTCGATGAGAGGGTTATGGCTTTCGGTTCGGATATACGAATAGTTCAGGTCGAAGTTCGATACACTCCACACTTTTGGGCGCTTGCCGTCGGTCTTCAGTTTCTTGACATTGGTGAGGTTGATCGTCTTGATCGTGGTGATATCCTGGGCATCGTTGCGGATGGAATCCGGCTTCACTGAGTTGCGGATCTTTTCCTTCAGCTTCAGGTCCAGGTCATACGGGTCATATTCCGGTGTACTCACCGTCCGGCTGATGCTTGCGTAAACAGGAATCTGCACCCCCAGTTTTTTCGGAAGCAGTTTGCCCGCTTCAATGTTGGCTGAAATGTCGAACGTATAAAGATCCTCGCGACTTCTCTCATTCACCCGCTGCTCGAGTGTTCCGAACCCGCGGCTCTTCGCCGTACCAGCCAGCGTCAGCGTCCCCAGGTCGGCCAGCCGCATGTCCACCCGGCCGAGCGCGGCCCAGCCTGCAGACTCGTCGAGCCTGGAGAAGCGCAGCTCGTTGAACCAAACCTCCGTACATGCGGACTCCAGCCGGTCGTTTTGAACGGCGAGCATCATTCCGCGCACTTCACCCAGGTTCGGGTTTCCCAGAATCGCGATGGATCTTCCGCCGGGGCCCGTTTCGCGGTAGTACTGCGACGGAGGAATGCCGAGCTGGTTTCGCCGCGTTTTTAGTCGCGTCAGTTCCGCGAGCTCGAAGTCCAGGTTATTTTCTGCCGGCCAGATGCGCAATGAATCGGTGACGCCGAAAGGAGTAATCTTCAGCGGTATCCTGACCTCGTAATAGTTGCCCGAAAAATCATTGCCGATGCGGATCACCGCGCTGATATCGCCATCGTCGAGCGGGTTGCTGCCAATGCGTTCCGCGTGGATAAACATCTTGAGCTGCCCATACTGCCGCATGTCGAGATTCAGGGTCTTAAAAACGCCGCGCGCCTGGTCCTTCGGCAGGCCGCAAACCTGCATGCTGAGCGATTGCTCGTTGAGGAAGAGCTGCACGTTGTTGTTGCTGAGCTGTTGTTGTCTTTCGATCCCGGGCGGAATGGTGTACGGGATCGGCTGACGCTTGTCATTCTCCTCCACGTTCACGGCAAGGACGTTCACACTCACCGGGTCGGGATCAGCGATCCGTGTATACATTCCGGTGGTGTCGATCTGGAACTTGAAACGGCGCCATTGGTTGCGGATCAGTTCCAGCTTGCCAAAGCGGAGAACGACGGAGTCCGCAAAATCGTGCAGGAACATCCGGATAAAACGGATGGATTTGAAATCCGGGATATTCCCGACTTTCTGCTGGTACTGCGCCACGGGGATCCGGAACAGGTACCATTTTTCGGTGCGGGACTGCCCGTTGGCGAGGGACACCGGCACCGACCGCACGTCGGTGATGAAGGGATTCGTTGTCTGCGACATATTCGGCTCGATCCGGACCCGGTATTGAAAATATTCTTCCACTTCGTTCAGAGTATTGTCGCGGTTCAGCTCTTCGGCGTCCGGGTATTGCGTGTATGCGTTGATAAATTCAGAATTGTCGTTGCTCACCGGCGAATTACCGTGCGGATTGTTGATATCCTTGTACCTGCCGAGAATGCCGATACCCGGGTTCTGGTCGAAGAAGGGATCGCGATACGGCCGGAAATTGTCATTTGCCGGATCGTTGGTGGCTCTTGCCTGGTAAGGCGACGGAAGCTGCGAGAGGTAGCTGCTGAATTTAGTTCTCTCCTCATCGTCTCCAAGGCCGTCAAACCCTACGTCCTGGAACACGCGGTCGGCGGGATTATTACTGAAAGCGTTCGTGACCTGCTGTGGGTTTGCCGGCACTTTGCCCCATACGCTGCTGTTGTCCACGGGAGCAGGAATGTTCGGAGTCGGCAGGCCGTTCTCATACTGTCTCTTTCCATCCCGCAATACATCCTCCGAAATGTTTCCGAGGTTGAAAAACAAATAGCCTCCATTCGGGTTCGCTGTGTTGGTGATGAACGGATCCTGCAGCCAGAATTCGATGAATTCTATATTGCCCGTTTCGAAATCGGTCTGGTCGATGTTGCGCATGATCCCGCCCCACGAGCGTCGCGGGTTCCGGAGCCTGCCGTTGGCGTCAATTGCGGCGGGATCTGCCTGGAAATTGTACGGGCCCTTGTCTTTCGGATAAAATGCCAGGTCGAACGTAGACAGCAATCCCTGGCCGAAGTCGAAGCTGCGTCGCGGGAAGATCTCGCTCTGGAAGATCTGCCGCACTTCGGGTTTCGAGAGCTCATCGAGGTTGTTGCGGTATGGGTTGTTCGGATTCCTGCGTTCCTGCAGCACGGGTTCAATCGTATACCATGCGAGCTTACCGCGGTTGTAACCGCTTGCCAGGTTGTTGTTCAGGGAAGCTTCGGAAAAGAGTCCGTTGTTCTGCGGGATCGAAGCAAGCGTCCAGCTTGTCTGCGGGAACCGCAGGTCGATTGACGAACGCGTGCCCTCGAAGTCGTCAATATAAATTACTCCTCCCTCGTCATTCCTGCTTGCATTGATCTGCCGGGCGTGCCCGGGCTTCAGCAGCGCAGCTTCGGCATAAGCTGTAATGGTAGACATTGCTTTCGTCGAATAGAAAGGAAGCTTGTCCAGCCACTTCGTAAGCCTCGGAATGTTATTGCGGTAATCGAGATCGAGCCCATACATCGTGTTGCGTACGGGATCTTCTCCATAGGATTGCTTGATGAAGAATGGACGTTCCCCGAGCCGAACCATCGTGCCGCCCAGCGTCAGTTTTTTGTTTGCCAGGTAATCGAACCGAAGGCCGACATAATTCTTTTGCTGCAAACCGTACGCCGCCTGGTTTTCGTATTGAATGTTCACCGGCAGCCCCGAGTTGATGATCGCCTGGTTCGTGATGCGCAGCGTACCCAGGTCATAATTGATCTCATAATCTACATTCTCCTGCAGCGTTTGGCCGCCGGCGGTCACGGTCACGGATCCGGGCGGAATGTTGTATCCAAGCTGGTAATCGGAATTGGAAGCCGACCGTGAGCGCCCGACCAGCTTGAATCGGTTCAGGTTCGCATAGGTCTGCGCGATGGCTTTGATGGTATCGTACAACGGATAAAAAAGATATCGCGCACTGGTGAGCGAATCCGGGTACACGTATTTCAGGTCATTCCCAAAAGGTTCAAGCACCGGGAAAATCACGCGACTCTGTGAAGAGATTACCGTAAAACCTTCGACGAAATCGAAAACTCCGTCGGGTTGCGGGTCGTTCTGGCTGTTCAGCCGGTCCAGGTTCACGAGCGAAATAATCGGTGCGCCCTTGTAAGGCTGAAGCACATCATTCGGCGGCAGGTATCTTTTTTCACCGAGGCTGGGTTCCTCGTAAACGACGTCGAGTTTGAAATCCTGTCTTTCCAACTGCCCAAAACCGACGGAGTATACGTTCTTCATCATCAGGTCCCAGATGGGCAGATAGGTGCGTTGCGAAGTCGCTTTGAGGAGCTTCAGGAAAAGAACTTTTTGGGAGGTCCCGCTGGTGTCCGGCGGAACATCCTGCGAGAATTCACCGATCTGGAATACTTTCCCGTTGTAAGTAAACTGAAAGGCTACACCCAAAATCTCATCGGGCTGTAACGGCTGGTTGAGCGAAAGAAAACCGATTTGCGGATTATAATAATAATCGCCGGGAAGCAGCTTTCGCGCAAATGTTTTTTCAAAATCCTGCACCGGCACCAGTCCCATGCCCGTCAGCTCATTCTGCACCAGGGTTGAGTTGCGTGCGTTCGGCCGCGCCAAGATGGCGGCGTAAAGGCTGTTCACATTGTTGGAAGGAAGCGAATTCGGGTTGCCTGTGCCCCCCCACGGTCCGTAGGGAACGGGCTCGCCAAGGTCCATCAGTGCGACGACATCGCGCGTGTCAGTCGTTATTCCTGTGCGGTTGGTGACCCAGACTTCCATGCGCAGTATCTGGATCGGTGAATTCACTACCGGCAGCTGCTTCATTGCCTTGTTGTAATTGTGCCGGAAGTATTGCGCGAGCAGAAAATGCCGGTTCTCTTCGTATTCGTCGGCCTTGAGGGAGAAACTTTGCACCGTGGTGCCGCCCTGCACTCCGAGGGATTGCCGCTGCGAACGCTGGTTGGCCAGCACCGAAGTCATAAACAGTTTTCCAAACTGCAACTGTGTTTTAACTCCGAAAAGCGATTGCGCTCCCGGGATCAGGGTTCCTTTGGAAGAGAAGTTCACATTTCCCGCCTGAAAGGTCTTCACGATATCATCGTCGCGGCCCTGGTAATCGAGCTTCAGCTGGTTCTCGAAATCGAAATTTGCAAGGGTGTTGTAATTGATGGGCAGCTTCAGCTTGTCGCCGATGTTGCCGTCCACCTGAAGCTGGGCGTTCATATTGAAGTCGAAGCCGCCGTTCTTGCGCGCGCGTTCCGGAAGCGTCGGGTTCTTGACGTTTTGCCCCTGGTAACCCGCGAGCAGATCCACGTAGCCGGAAGGACGGATCTCTATCTTCACCTTTCCGTCGGGTCCCGCGCCCACGATCCGGTTGAACCAGTCGTTCGAGACCTCAAATTTCGGCTTGAAGATCCGTCGGTTCAAGTTCGACATCAGCGCAGCGCGCTTACGGAAATAGTCTTCCTCATCCTTTCTTCCCTGCATCCGGATGAATTCTTCCATTGAAAAGGAGACCGGCGTCCGATAATACCGGTTGCCGATGCGTTCGATCACGTAGTATTGCCGCGTGCGCGGATCGTATTCCACCTGGCGCCGAACGAAAGACGTATCGTTGAAATCGAAGGGATTCCGGTTCCGGTAAGAATAAGGGTCCCCCCGACGCTCGTAGAGCGGGTAACGGAGCGTGTCCTGATCAGCCTTCGCGTGAGCGGAAGGTGCGAGCAGGTTCATCAGAATGCAGCCAGCTATGAGTCGGGAAATATGGACAGACTTAAGCTTCAATGTTCTCCAATCAATTAGTTTCTGCAAAACCGGCTAAAGGATACGAAGCGCCTTCTTAATGAGTTCTTCAACAGGCAGGTTGGATTCTGCAGCCATTGTTTTTTCAAGGGCGAGGCTGGCTGCCTGCCGATTGATTCCCAAAGCTGTCAGGGCATTTAACGCATCTTGTTGCAAAGTATTGTTTTTCATAGGCGGAATATTTGAATCGGGAGGCTGTTTGGCCAATTTGTCGCGTAGCTCCAGCACCAGCCTTTCGGCGGTTTTCTTGCCGATGCCCTTGATCCCTTCCAAAGCAGCTGTATCCTGTTGCACGATTGCTCTTGCCAGCTCCTCCGGCCTCATGTAAGAGAGCATCATCCGCGCAGTTGCTGCGCCGATGCCGCCCACAGAGATAAGCTGGTCAAACATTTCTTTTTCCTTTAATTCAAAAAAGCCGTAGATAAGGTGTGCATCTTCCCGCACCAGGAAGCTGGTGTGCAGAACTCCTTTGTCGAGGTTCTGAATTTTGGAATACGTGTTCAGGCTGATCAGCACTTCGTACCCGACGCCGTTCACTTCCACCTGAACCGAGGCCGGGGTCTTACGCACAAATTCTCCTCTCAGGAAGGCAATCATAGTCTGCGAAAATAAGGGAAAAGCGAGAGCTGTTTCGGCGGATTTTGATGAATAAGGCTTTCCTACCTTTGGCGGCATGATACGGAAAATCACAGCCGCAATCACCGCGGTCGGCGGATATGTTCCCGAAACCAAACTGACCAATGCCGACCTCGAAAGAATGGTGGATACGACCGATGAATGGATCCGCACGCGCACAGGAATCGTCGAACGCAGAATATTGAAAGGAGAAGGTCTTGGCAGTTCCGATCTCGGCGCGCCGGCAGTAGTTGATTTGTGCAAACGCCGCGGCATCAGTCCCGAGGAGATTGACTGCATTATCTGCTGCACTGTTACGCCGGACATGGCATTTCCCGCTACGGCCAATCTGATCGCCCACAAGGCAGGCGCGAAGAATTCCTTCAGCTTCGACCTTGGGGCGGCATGCTCGGGCTTCCTGTTCGGCCTTACAACCGGGGCAGCACTGGTCGAGTGCGGCCGGTATAAGAAAGTGGTTGTGGTAGGTGCGGATAAGATGAGTGCGATCACCGATTATAGTGACCGTACCACCTGCATCTTGTTTGGCGACGGGGCAGGGGCGGTGTTGCTGGAGCCGAACGACGATGGCTACGGAGTGCTCGACAGCCTCCTGAAAACGGACGGTTCCGGATCGGAATTCCTTTACATGAAAGCCGGCGGATCGAAAAGGCCGGCCTCGGTAGAAACCGTGATGGGTAAGGAGCATTTCATTTACCAGGATGGACAGCCGGTATTTAAGTTTGCAGTGAAAGGAATGGCAGATATCAGCGCCGACCTGCTTCAGAAGAACAATCTTACCGGCGATGACATCGCCTGGCTGGTTCCTCACCAGGCCAACAAGCGCATCATCGACGCTACGGCGAACCGAATGGGCCTGTCTCCTGAAAAAGTGATGCTCAACATTCACCGCTACGGCAATACAACCGCCGCCACCATTCCGCTTTGCCTCTACGATTATCTTCATGAGATCAACAAAGGCGACCTGCTCGTGTTCGCCGCTTTCGGTGGCGGATTCACCTGGGGCGCTACCCTGGTGAAATGGGCCTACTGAATGAGGACTACTTTTCCTGCTCCCCATTTGTTTTCCGGTGTAATGTATTTCACCAGGTAGGTACCGGATGGGAACCGGCTGATGTCAACCTCCCAGCGATGCTGTTTTTCCGACACCGGGAGACGCATCAGGATTTTACCCGTGAAATCGGTGATGAACAATTCTTTCAGTACCGACTTACACTCCAGCGTAAACCTTCCGGACGTCGGATTCGGGTAGAGCCGCACTTCGAGAAGGTTTGCGGGCACGCGGATATCCTGCGGTTCTGCTGCATCACATTCCTGGGCAAACAGGTATTGTGACACGATGCGTTTTAAGAGCGCGTTGAGCAACTCCACTTCATATTTGTCTGTAGTTGGCTGGATGTGTGGCAGCCCGACCCCGCTGTGGTCGGTGAGAAAGGCGTACGTGCCGTTGGTAGCAAGCGCAATAGAGCGGAGCAGAAACTCCGTGCTCTTATCCACACCGCTGCAGGCAATGGGGACGACGCGTATTCCCAGCATGGCGGCCCGCCGGATAAGGGAATGCATTCGTTCGCGGGCCACACTGTGCGGGGGTGCATCCAGAATGAGAAAAAGCAGGCGGGTGCCCGCATTCGCATTCCATTCAAGGCTGTCGATCGCGTTTGCAAGCGCCACATCAACCGCTTCGGGATAGTCCCCTCCGCCACCCGACGACTGCAGGCGAATAAAGTTCATCGTTTTCAACAGATCGCCGTTGAACGCGGAGGTTTTCACCAGGTAATCGTCGGCGTAATCGCGATAAAACACAGACGCTGCCCGCAGCCGGAGGGAAGAATAACGGTCGCGGATATTCTGGATCACGTCCTCCAGTTCCAGCTTGAGAAACTCGATTTCATCACCCATGCTGCCTGTAGCGTCTACTACAAACGCGATGTCCACGTCCGGCTTGGGACCGCATGCTTTTGCAACACTCAAAAGATTGATTCCCGCCTGAAATTCAACGGGTTTTTCGATACGCTGGCCATTGCGGGTGGCAATGACGAAATTTGACGGTCGTTGATCGTTAAAGAAACCCGCCCACAGTTCAGCCTTACCGGTGTTGTCGGTGACCGATGTCCAGACCGTATCGCCGTTTTCCTGATTGAGCAAATAGATGTGTTCGTTGCTGATGGCAGCTTTTTTTTCACCTGTAATCTGTACCGAAAAACGGTGCAGCGGACGCAATCCCCAGAAATGACTCGACCCGCGGAATTCTGATTCCGTATAGTCCTGCCACATTTTCCATTTATTAAAGTCGTTAACTTCTCCCGCTGTGAGTATTCTTGATTTCGCGAGCACACCCGTGCGCGGGGCAATGTTCGTGTCTGAAAAAACGAAACGATCCGGCGCCGCAATCTTCGCTGTTAAAGGCACGGTAGAGCTTCCTCTGATCCGAATGCCACCGGTTGTTTCGGAAAGTGTGGTTGAGTATCCGAAAACAGTTGAGGGTGATTCGAATCCTGCCGACTTGGAGGCAACGGGGGCCGTGACAAGAACCTCTCTTAATTCCCTGTTGTTCAGCAGCACCACTTCGAAGTGCGGATCACTCAGGTGCTTGTCTGTAATAACGACGCGGTACGGTTCGAAACCCGGAGCAGCAAGCACGAGCGTGTCAGGCAGTTTGGTGGCAGGGATCCGGAATCGGCCATCCCGCCCGGATACGGCTTTGTTTTCCTGTGTGGTGAAATGCACGTACGCTCCGGCCAGGTAGTTTCCACTTTCTGCGCGCACGCGTCCTTCGAGTACCTGTGCGGCGACGATGGCGGGAAAGATGAGCGCGGGAAACAAAAAGGGTAAAGCTTTCCTCATAGCAAATATTTCCTGCAGGATGAGGAAGTCAGCGCTTTTACATATGAGGGAAGATTATTTTTTTCGCGCCCAGACCACGAGATCGGTCTGGGGGATTTTCTCGACGCCCAGCTGCCGCATCATATTTACGAGCTGACCGCGGTGGTAAGTGTTGTGATTGAAGACATGCGTCGCCACCTGGAATACCGGCTGCCTGAAGTGTTCTTTTTTGAGGTTGTAATACTGAAATACGTGATCGAGTGCGGCTTCCGAAGCATTGCCGATCCATTCCAGCCACTGCTGATCCTGCTGCAAAAGACCGGTCACCGCGTCGCGCATATTTCCCTGGAAAGTTTCGCTTGGTATGACAATCTTTTCCTGCAGCTTCATCCGCTGCCACCAGATACTCTCGGCATCCCACATGTGCAGGACCGTTCGGTGCAGGCTGCGAAAGCTGCTCGGCAGGTCTTGCAGCTGCTGCTCATCGGGCAGACTAAGAATGGCATCGCAAGTTTTCTGGTTTGCCCAAAGATTATAAGCCGCAAGCAGTTTGAGGAGTTCTTTCATCTGTTTAGCTTTGGTGCCTTGCGGGCCAAAATTCAATAATTGAACTGCTCCCATGGATAAAAGTTTTCCACTTTCGGGCTGGAGCTCAGTGGCGGTGCACGGCGGACATCAGCCCGACGCGAATTATGCGCACCAGACACCCATTTATGCCACGAGCACTTATGTGTACGATACGGCGGAGCAGGGCATGCGCCGATTTAGCGGAGACGAAGAGGGTTACATCTATACCCGCTGGGGAAATCCAACCGTGGACGAGGCGGCGGGGAAAATCGCTGCGCTGGAAACTTTCGGACTGAATATCGAAGTAAAAGCAATTCTTCACGCTTCCGGAATGGCAGCGATCAGCACGCTTCTTTTATCAAATCTGAAAGCCGGGGACAAGATCCTGACTCACTATTCTTTGTATGGAGGTACCGATGAACTGCTTCACAAAGTATTGCCCGGACTCGGCATCGGCGGTGTAATCGCTGATCTGCGAGACCTTTCTAAAGCCGAAGATGCGATCCGTTCCGATCCTTCCATCCGGATGCTGTATCTGGAAACACCGGCGAACCCGACCATGCAATGCGTGGATATCGAGGAGCTCACCCGGCTTGCAAAAGACCGCCAGATTCCCGTGGCCTGCGACAATACCTTTGCGACACCCTACCTGCAACAGCCTTTTCGCTATGGAGTGGACTATGTGGTCCACTCCACCACCAAGTTCCTGAACGGGCACGGCACGGCGATCGGAGGGATATTGCTGGGTCGCGATATTGAAAAAATGAACGGTCCGGTCACGAAATACCATCGCCTGCTCGGCGGCAATTCCAATGCGTTCGACGCATTCCTGCTCACCCAGGGCATCAAAACCCTGGAGCTGCGAATGGACCGCCATTGTCATAACGCGATGGAGGTCGCGTATTTTCTTGAACAACAACCCGAGGTGGCACGGGTGAACTACACCGGTCTTGCTTCACACCCGGATCATTATCTCGCCATGAAACAAATGCGCCACCCGGGGGCAATGCTGAGCTTCGAGCTTAAAGGCGGCATTGAAGCGGGAATCCAATTCATGAACCGGCTTCAAATGTGCGTGCGCACGGTTTCGCTGGGTACATGCGACACATTATTGTCACATCCGGCGTCCATGACGCATCATGGGGTGTCTCAGCAAGAAAGGCTGCGATACGGTATCAGCGACGGACTGATCCGAATGAATGTGGGAATCGAAAACCTGCAGGATATTTTTGCGGACCTGGGCCAGGCGCTGGCCTGACCGTCATAAATAAATGCAATGAAAATTACTGTTCGGAGGGCCGTTCGGGAGGATTGTCCGCGGTTGCTGGAACTGGTCAGGGAGCTGGCCGTATACGAACGCGCTCCCAATGAAGTGACGGTCACGCTGGAGCATTTTACCGAAAGCGGTTTTGGCCGGCAGCCGGTCTGGTGGGCGTTTGTCGCGAGCACGCGGGAAAGCGGGGCGGAGCAGATCCACGGCTTTGCACTTTATTACATCCGGTACTCTACCTGGAAAGGCCAGGCGATGTATCTCGAGGACATTCTCGTTACCGAATCCATGCGCGGACAGGGAATAGGGAAGCTTCTGTTTGAGCGTTTGATCGTTGAAGCGCGGGAGAAAAAACTGCCGCGAATCGTCTGGCAGGTGTTGGAGTGGAACGAGCCGGCGATTAATTTTTACAGGAAATACGGCGCGCAGTTCGACGCGGAGTGGGTAAACTGCAGCATCCCTGTGTGAGCTCCCGCTCAGCTGACGCCATCCAGCTCCACATTACGGTCAATCTTGGACACCAGCGCCTGCAATACTTTCCCGGGACCCACTTCGGTAAACCGCGTTGCGCCGTCCCGGATCATCGCCTGCACGCTTTGTGTCCAGCGAACAGCGCCAGTTAACTGATCAATCAGGTTTTTCCTGATCTCGGCACTGTCCTTTACCCCTTTCCCGACTACGTTCTGGTAGACCGCGCAGGATGGGTTGTGAAAAGGCGTGGCTTCGATGGCCGCCCGCAGTTCTTCGCGGGCCGGTTCCATAAGCGGAGAATGAAAAGCTCCCCCGACAGGAAGCGTCAATGCACGCTTCGCCCCGGCAGCTTTCATCTTTTCGCAGGCAATCTCGATGGCCCGGATCGATCCGCTGATCACGAGCTGCCCCGGACAGTTATAATTCGCGGGGACGACCACTTCGCCTGTCTCTGCCCGGATCTCAGCGCAAATCCGTTCCACATCCTCGTCCGGCAAACCCAGCACTGCCGCCATCGTGGAAGGATTCATTTCGCAGGCTTTTTGCATTGCGTTGGCGCGCGCCGCCACCAGCGACAAACCGTGCTCGAAGCTGAGCGTTCCGTTGGCAACCAGCGCGGAAATCTCACCGAGCGAATGCCCCGCAACCATGTCGGGCCGCGCGTTTTCGATGCTGCGAAAAGAGATCACTGAATGAAGAAATACCGCGGGCTGCGTCACATTGGTTCGCTTCAGGTCTTCCTCCGTTCCGTCGAACATCACGTCGGAGATCCGAAAACCGAGTATGTCGTTCGCATGCTCAAACAATTTCCTGGCAAAGGCACTGCTCTCATAATGATTTTTGCCCATGCCGGGAAACTGCGAGCCCTGTCCGGGAAAAACAAATGCGTGCTTCATAACGCGGTTTGACTGTGTCAAAGCTGGGACAAAAAATCAGAATCATGAAATCGAACGTCCTACCTGCTCAGGTCGGACGAGATCAGCTTCAAAAATTCGCTGCGTGTAGCAGCCTTGTGAAATTCACCATCGAAAGCGGAAGTCGTAGTGACAGAGTTCTGCTTCTGTACCCCGCGCATCATCATGCACAGGTGCTGGGCTTCAATGACCACTCCTACACCGAGCGGGTTGAGGGTTTCTTTGATGGCGTTCATGATCTCTACGGTCAGGCGTTCCTGTACCTGAAGCCGCCTGGCGAACACATCCACGACGCGCGCGATCTTACTGAGCCCCGTGATCCAACCGTTGGGAATATAGGCCACGTGGGCTTTTCCGAAAAAGGGAAGCATGTGGTGCTCGCACATGCTGTATACTTCGATGTCCTTTACCAGGATCATTTCGCTGATGTTTTCGTGGAATTTGGCGGAGTTGATGACGGCCTTAGCGTCCATGTGGTAGCCCTGTGTCATGTACTGCATCGCCTTTGCAAGCCGTTCGGGTGTTTTCTTGAGGCCTTCGCGCTGCGGATCCTCGCCCAGAAGCTCGAGCACGCTTGAGTAGCTGTTGATCAGGCCGGAGGTAATGTTGTCATCAAAATGTTCTGTCTTGCTGTATGCCATAATAGCTTGCGTTCAGTTTTTTTCATGCGGGGTATTCCACAAAATTCCGTGGCGTCTCGTACAGTCGGATCTGTAGATCGCGGCTCCTGTCGATGTGCGGCCGGAGCAACCTGTAGATGACCATGGCAATGTTTTCCGCCGTGGGATTGAGGTCACGGAATTCTTCCGTGTCCAGATTCAGGTTCTTGTGATCGAAACGGCTGTGAATTTCCCGCCGAATGAGATCGGAAAGCTCTTTAAGATCCATGACGAAACCCGTCCGTTTGTCGGGTTTGCCGGACACTTTCACTTCCAGCTCGTAATTGTGGCCGTGATAATTTGGCAACGCGCATTTCCCAAACACTTTTTCATTGGTTGCCGCGTCCCATTTGCTGTTGTACAGCCGGTGGGCTGCGTTAAAATGTTCCCTGCGGTAAACTGCAATTTTCCGAGCCATAAAGTTTGCGGTCAGCGGATTTCATTCACCGAAATACTCCACATAGATCCTGGGTGTTTCGTAGAGGCGAACGCAATGAAGCGTGACGCCACCGGGCAAATGAGGCTTCAGTTCATTCCAGATCCCCTTCGCCAGGTTCTCGGTGCTGCACATTTTGCCCTTCATGAAATCCACATCCATATTGAGATTGCGATGATCCACTTTTTCGATGACATGTTTGCGAATCAGCTGGCTCAGCTTCTTTACGTCGAAAACGAACCCGGTCTCCGGATCGGGCTGGCCCATCACGGTTACGTATAGTTCGTAATTATGGCCGTGCCAGTTCTCGTTGGCGCATTTCCCAAACACTTCCTCGTTCTTTTCATAGCTCCAGGCCCGATTGAAGAGCCGGTGAGCTGCATTGAAGTGTTCCAACCTTGTCAGATAAACCATTCGAAACTATGAGCGCCAAAGTTAATCAGATTGCATAAACGCCTAATCCCGAACTTTGATCCGATGAGCGTACTTGTCGCCGCGCCCACAATCGCTGAAATTCGGCCGTTAGTCCGGTACGCGCGCAGATCTGCGCTGAATATTCCGGTGGATATTGTGGTAACCGGGGTCGGCTCGATTTCCACCACCTACACGCTGTTGCGCCAGTTGTTGCTGAAAACACCCTCCCTGATGATCCAGGCGGGAATAGCCGGAAGTTTCAGTAAAGAAATAGCGCTCGGAACTGTGGTGGCCGTTGCAAGCGATACGCCGGCCGATTTGGGAGTAATCGAAGCAGGCAAATGGCGAACTGTTTTTGATCTCGGCCTGGAATCCCCCAACCAATTTCCGTATTCCGGTGGTTGGTTAAAGAATCGCGGCGCCTGGCTTCGCCGATGCGGACTCAGCACGGTGAAGGCCATCACGCTGAACCAGGTGAGCACAGAACGGAACACGGTGGGCGCCCTCAAGGGACGATTCCGCCCGGCTATCGAAACACTCGAAGGTGCCGCTTTCCACTACGTAGCGCTGCGGGAAAGAATTCCTTTCCTCCAGCTCCGCGCTGTTTCAAACTTCGTCGGCGAACGAAACAAGCGACACTGGAAGCTTGCCGGGGCTATCAATAACCTGAATCGCGAACTGATTCGCATACTGGAGACTTTATGATACTGAAGCTTGGCTTTTCACCATGTCCCAACGATACCTTTATTTTCGACGCGCTGGTGCATCAGCGCATCGAGACCGGCGGCATCGAGTTTGAAGTCTTCATTGAAGACGTTCAAACGCTCAATGAATGGGCATTGGAGGGAAAGCTTGATGTGACCAAGCTCAGCTTTCCCGCTTTTTTCGATTCGATCGATCAGTACATCCTCCTGCGTTCAGGTGCCGCGCTCGGCAGGGGGGTGGGACCGATTCTTGTCGCAGCGCGCGAAGTTCCGCTGAGTGAGGAACTCATTCAACGTGCACCTGTAGCGCTGCCCGGCAGGAACACGACCGCACATTTCTTATTTACTTACGCATTTCCTGCGGCTTCGAACAAATTGTTCATGCGCTTCGACACCATCGAAGACTTTGTGGCCCGGGAACCGGGCAGTTTTGGAGTGCTCATCCACGAAGGCAGGTTCACCTACGCGCAAAAGGGATTGCAACGGATGATGGATCTTGGAAAATTCTGGGAGGAACGTGCAAAACTACCCGTGCCGCTCGGCGGCATTGCCATCAAGCGAGAGGTCTTGCCCGACATTGCTTCACGAGTGGAAAAGCTGATTCGTGAAAGCGTACTTTTCGCGAAACGTAATTATCCGAAGCTTCCCGACTTCGTCAGGCTTTACGCCCAGGAGATGAGCGAGGAGGTGATGCGACAGCACATAGACCTTTATGTAAATGATTTTTCTGCAGACGTTGGGTCCGAAGGTTTGCACGCAGTGGGGAAGCTGCACGAACTTTTCTGTTCCCTCAGCGGCCAGCGGCCGCGCGGCTCAACGCTCCTTTTTCTTTAAAAAAGAATTTGGGAGAAACAGCATTTTGAATTCTCTTTACGCACATTTATTCGCATGCCAGGCAAAAGTTTATTTAAAGCACTGATCGGAGCGGGTATATTTCTGCTCACTGCAAATTTCAGGGCCGCCGGCCAGGAAAATGCAACGGCACCCCGCCTGAAAGTGTTTATGGATTGCCAGACGGGCTGCGATATGACGTTCATCCGCACCGAGATCAATGTTGTGGATTTTCTGCTCGACCGGTTGGCGGCTGACGTGCACATTCTGATTACTGATCAGAATACCGGGAGCGGCGGTGACCGGTATCAGCTGGTTTTTTTTGGCCAGAACCGGTTCCGTCATTTGCGCGATACTATTTATTTCAACAACGCAGCCGACAACACGGATTTCGAGGAGCGGGAATTGCTGGTGCGTTACCTGAAGCTGGGGCTCGCGCCGTTCGTAGCACGGACGGGGATGGCGGAAAAGGTAACCATTGGCATGAAAGTGGACAAGCCGGCGGGCGAAACGGGGGATAAGCCAGTCGCTCCGCAAAAGGATCCCTGGAATTACTGGGTATTTCGCACGGGATTTTTCGGAAACATCAACGCCGAGGAGTCCGTGTTTGAATCCAGCTATTTTGGCGACATTTCGGCATCGCGCATCACCGATGAAATTAAGATTGGTGTCAACCTTAACGGCGGAAAGAACAAGGCATCTTTCGAATATGAAGACACTGCGGGCCGGCCCCAGAAGAGCATCATCCGCAACGACAACTATAATTTCGCGCATTTCCACATTCGCAGCATCAACGATCACTGGTCATGGGGCTACGAGGCTTCGCTTTCCCGCAACACGCGTTCCAACAACAGGCGGCGGTCGATGTTGCGGGCGGGGCTCGAATACAACATTTTTCCCTACAAACAGGTAAATACAAAGTTTTTCACCATTGGTTATGTGTTGGATCTGCGGCACAACGTATATTTCGATTCTACTCTTTACGACAAGACGCGCGAGGTGCTCGGAGGACACGCGATCGAGACCAGGATGAGCTTTAACCAGAAATGGGGGAGGGTGGAGCTGGAGCTGGATTATCACAACTATTTTCACCGGTGGAAATTCCTCAACCTGCAGGCCAACCTGGAGCTCGAGGTGCGGATCACCGGCGGGCTTTCATTCAATATATTCACCTACGCCGAACTGATCCGCGACCAGATCTACCTGTCCAAGGAAGGAGCGTCCATTGAAGAGATACTTACCCGCCGCCGCGAACTGGCTTCCGGATACCGGTTCGGAATGCATTTCGGTCTGAATTACCGCTTCGGCTCCAAGCTGAACAATTTCGTGAACCCGCGTTTCGACTGATTTATGTGGCCAGCCATTCACTAATCAGGCTGGACCAGATTTGCTTTGTCCGCAAGTTTCCATATCGCCGGCCGCAAGCTTCGCTCACCCAGCGAATGCCTTTGAGAGCGTTGGTGAGGAAAACTTCGCCTGCAGCATCGAGGCTGTCGACCGGACAGATAGTTTCTTCTATCGCTATACCGCGCGCGCGTAACTTTTGAATCACCCAGCTGCGCATGACCCCTGACACACAGCCCTGGTCAAGCGAAGGCGTCAGCAGCTTTTCACCCTGCACGAGAAACAGATTGGAAATAGCCGAATCGGCGAGATAACCGAGGTTGTTCAGAACAAGGCAATCGTCGAGCCCTTCGGCGCACGCGTAGCGTGCAGCCATCGAGTAGGGGAGAAAGCTTGCTGATTTCAGATTTGAAAACATGTCGCAATTCTTCCGGGCACCGGTATACAGGCCAAGCCGCAAGCCGGTCTCATTCCATTTAACGGGACGTTCGGTTCGCTCGCACACGATGATGTAATCCGGAACGTCCGTGTCGCCCAGCGTACCCCGTCCGCTGCTGAATGAAAGCCTTACGCGGGAAGATTCGAGGCAACCGTTGCACCGGGCGAGGTCGAGTATGCAGGCTTCCAGCGTTTCACGATTAATTTGCGGCGCGGGCGGAAACTGCAGCAGCGACAGGGAGTGAAACAGCCTGTCGAAATGGAGGTTTGCCAGCAAAATTCGACCGTCGTAAATGCGCATGGTTTCAAACACCCCGTCGCCATACCGGTAAGAACGATCGTCGGCATAAATGAGCGGCTGATCCGCGGGCTGAATATTTCCCTGGTAACAAAGGAAGCTCACGAATCAAAGTAAGCAAAAAAGCCGCTTCGGGGGGAAGCGGCTTCGAATCAGATTGCAGCGGGTCAGGCCTGCTCGACGAGTCCTGCCTTTACGGCGTACATCACGAGTCCTGCCATCGACTTGGTGCCGGTCTTGGTCTTGAGCTTGTCGCGGATCGCCTCCACGGTGCGCGGGCTGAGGTCCACGATATCCGCAATTTCCTTGGTGCTTTTTTCATCACACATCAGTCTGAGGATGGTGATCTCCTTGTCGGTGAGGTGTACCTCAGCCGGTGCGTGGCTTTCGTTGGTACGCTTGGTGCGAAGGCCGTTCAGCAGGGCTTTGTTGGTAAGCTCGTTGAAGAAAAAGTCCTGCTCGTACACGGTGCGGATGGCCTCGTAGATCATCTCGGCGCCGGATTCCTTCGTCAGGTAGGAATTGGCCCCGATCTCCATCATTTTGGAGATCACCGAATGATCGTTATGCATCGAAAGCATGATGACCTTGACATTCGGATACAGTTTTTTGATTTCAGGGAGTGTAGCCAGCCCGTCCATGATCGGCATGGATATGTCCAGCAATACAACGTCGGGCTGGATGTGCCTGAGCAGGTTGAGCAACTGCATGCCGTTCTCTGCTTCAGCCACCATCTGGATGTCTTTGCGGCTCTGGAGGGAGGTTTTTACACCGGCGCGGAAAAGGCCGTGGTCGTCGGCAATCGCTACCTTAATTACAGTGTTGTCGTTTTTCATCGGATGTTGTTGTTAGTAAAAAAATTTGTTTCGCATCGGATTTTATGAATTCAAAAATGAAAAAATCCTGCTGGATACACTATAGTAGTTTTACTTGATTTCGGATTTGCAGAAACTACCGCTCCTTAATGGAACTCACGCAACTTTACGTCCCGCAGCTGATATTTTTACGATCCTTTCCGTAATTTCTGAAACCCTGAATTTCAGTACCATTGCTCTTGTGAGGTGAGGGGTGCCGCATTAGTTTTGTCTCGAAAGTTGATTGGCGTGGATGACTGTCTTTTCCTTCTCATCCAATGTCCATTACCGTCCAGAAAGTTATTTCCAAATCCTTTGAAAAACCACCCCGATTTCAATCGGGAGACACTCACGCGGCAATCAACTTTTCCTTTTCAAAGCCCCGTTTTTAAACCAATAGCTCGAGAATTCAACTTTTTGCCTTTTCATTACAGTAACGTGAAGCCCTGGTGGAAACGCCGGGGTTTTCTGTTTTCACGATTTTCTCGCCACAATGTAGGCTCTGGGTTCGCCCGCCGTGAAATACTTCTTACCCGGAATGCTGAACACGGCTTCCGGTGCCAGGCCGGCATCTGAAAGGGTAGTTTTCAATTCGTCAAGCGTATACAGATAATCCACCGCTGTCCGGTTTTCCGGTTCACCGCTTGCCGGAATGATGGTCGTGTTTATTTCGATCCGCGGAGGATCCTGCAGCATCCTGCTCTCGTTGATAAAACGGTACTCCCCGATCTGCTGATCGGAATGTTCCCGGAACGCAGGCACGGCAATCTCGGTCAGGGACCAGCTGTTGACCAGAAAATGTCCACCGGGAACGAGCCAGCCGGCGACCCGCTTTAAAAGCGGTTGCAGTTGTTCGGGTGGGAAAAAGTTCAGGCTGTTTCCCATGCAAACGGCGAGTTTGTAGTGCCCGGTGACCGGTGCAGAGATAACGCTGCCGGTGATGACTGTGACAGGCAGTTGCGATGCCGCCGCTTCGCGAACGATCTCCTCCGCATAGTGCGGGAGGTTGTCCACGGCGGTTACCTGTATGCCCTCTCTTGCCAGCGCCAGCGTGTGGCGGCCATATCCGCACATCAGGTCCAGCACGGCATCGCCGGGTACCAGGTTGAAATATTGAATGATGAATTCAACTTCCCGCCGCGTCAGAACTTCGGGAATGATGCTCCGCCAGATGTCTTTGTAGTAACCATCAAAATACGAGTCATTGATGTTGTTCATCGCGGGGATGGAGAGACTTACTCCAGCAATTTGTTTCGCATCGCGTACATAACCAGTCCTGCGATGGTCTTCGCGCCGACCTTTTGCTTCATGTTCTGCCGTATCGTCTCGATCGTGCGGGGGCTGAGAAACACTTCTTTGGAAATCTCTTCAGTAGTCTTGTCGTCGGCAATCAGCTTCAGGATTTTCAGCTCCTTTTCCGAAAGCTTTACCGGGTTGGGATAAAACTGGCGCACCGTTTTTTTGTGCTGCAGCTTCAGGAGCACGGCCTTATTCACCAGCTCGTTGAAGTAAAAGTCGTCGTTCATGCAGGTCAGGATGGCCTGGTAAATCTCCTCGGGGTCCGTCGTCTTGGTAAGGTAGGCGTTGGCACCCATTTCCATCATCCGGGTGATCATTTCCTGGTCGTCGTACATGGTGAGGACGATGATCTTGAGATTCTCGTACTCCTTGCGAATAAGGCTTATTGCATTGATGCCGTCCACTTCCGGCATGCGAATATCCATCAGGATCACGTCGGGGAGCTTCAGCTTGAGCTTATGCATCAGGTCTTTTCCATCTTCCGCTTCCCAGAGAATCTTGAGGTAGTCCTTATCCCTGAGAGCCATCCTGATGCCGTCGCGAAAGATCTTGTGGTCGTCGGCGATGGCCACCTTAATTTCCTGGTTGGCTGTCATTGAATTGGTCGCAGTCCGGTTTTGGGTTCGAGATTGCATTTGCGTAAAAATACGCAATTTCACATATCTGTTTTGAATTTGGGAGAATGTCGAAAAGAATCAGGGAGTCGGAGGCGAAGTAGCGTTTGAAGTTTCCCCGGTCTTTTTGAACAGCATCACGTAGCCGCAAAGATTCTTTTTCTTTTGCTTGTTGACCTGTACGGGTTTCATCATGTGGAACTCGGAAAATTTCGGGACGTAGCTGTAGCTGATCACATTTCCATCCACGTCGCCCCATTTTTTCTGCCGGAAGATCACCTGCCTTTCGTTCCAGTCAAACATGCGCACTTCATACAGCCGCGACGTGTAATCGCCGATAAACACAAACTGGTACCAGGTGCCCTGCGTGAGGGGCACGATCACGGGCATTTCGAACTCGCTTTCCATCGTGATGGAAGCTTCGCGAAGCAGGGAAAAACCATCCCGCGAATAAAGTTGTTTAAGGCTGTCGGCCTGTTTTTGGATCGATTCGTTGCTGCAGGATTGGAGGCGGATATCCTGGGAGGTCGCCGGAAGCACAAAAAACAGGCAAAATGCCAGGAACAGGATCGGATTTTTCATAAAAGTTCTTCTATGGTACTGGATTCGCACATAAATATAACGCGGGTCTGCAAATTTCCCTGCACGTTAAGTCATTAATAAGTATTGTTTTAGAAATCTGAAGTAGATTTCCGCAGCATTTCTACGGCAAGGATCATTCCGGCCGAAGAGCCGCATCAGCAATTTAAGAAATCGACAGGGAGTACGACCGGTTTTTTGACCGGAATCAACCGTTTTTTCGGTGGAAATGGAGCGCGTCTGCCTGCTGCAGGCAGGATACGGAAAGCTCGTTGATGCAGACGTGCGGCGGGAGCGTGGCACAATAAAATATTATGTCTGCCACGTCTGCTGCGGTCAGCGGTTTCAGGCCTCCGTACGTTTTTTTAGCTGTCTCCTCGTCCCACTTGAAGCGCACGAGCGAGAATTCCGTTTCGGCTGCTCCCGGGTTCACCGCGGTAACTTTAATCCCGTGCCGCAGGAGATCGATCCGCATCGCCTGGCTGAGCGCATCCACCGCGAACTTGGTAGCGCAATAGACATTCCCTTTTTCGTATACCTGGCGGCCCGCCACCGATCCGAGGTTGATGATGTGACCCTCTTTCCTGGACGCCATAAGCGGTGCGACGGCCCGGGCGACGTAAAGAAATCCTTTGATGTTGGTGTCAATCATCACATTCCAGTCGTCCACTTGGGCCTCCTCGAAATAATCCCGCCCGAGAGCCAGCCCCGCGTTGTTCAGCAGCACGTCGATTTTTTTCCATTCTTCCGGCAGTGAATTGACAGAAGCGAACACGGTTTTTTCGTCGCGCACATCGAAGGGCAGCGGCAGCGCGGCAATATTAAACCGGGTTTCCAGCTCCAGGGCGAGCGCCTGCAGCCGTTCCACCCGTCGACCGTTCAGGATGAGGTCGTATCCGTGCGCGGCAAATTTTTCGGCGCAGGCTTTTCCGAAACCCGCGGTCGCCCCTGTGATCAGTACGATCCTGGACATTCGTTCAAAGTGGTTTTATTCTTCAGTCTGTTAACTTTCCTCGATCCGTTTCAGCTTCAGGTTCGTTACCGGCGCAACGATGAGCGGGAATTTTTCCACGGTCACATTGGCGGCATCCAGACCGAAGCCGCGCTCTTCGGAAAGACTTTTTTCCTTGAGCCAGAAATGCAGCTTCATGATGATTTTTTCCATAAAGGGCAGTTCGTTGTCCTCGCTCAGGTATTTTTCCATAACGATGAACTGGAAGTCCCCCACGGTATTCGTGCTCGCCAGGCTTTCATAGCGGCTGATGATGTTCACCTCTTTGTTGGCGACCAGGTCCTCGACCACCTTGCGGAACATCAGGTTGATCCTCGGTTCGATCCGGAAACCCAGCCGGAAATCGACTCGGATGATATCGTTCGGGATGATGTGCTCCACGCGGTATTCGCAGGTGTAGGGATCGTCCATCGTGTCCACGTGCACGAACCAGTAGATGTCGGCGCGCTTGGGCTTCTTGTTGAGTATGGAGTAAATGATCTTGTGCTCGATTTCTTTCGGGTTGTTGGCGCTGGTAAGATAAACCAGGTGCGTGGCATACTTCGGCACGGAACGGTCATTGCTGAGCTGCTGTATCTTGGGAATGTAATGTTCGAGGCGCACGAATTCGACGTAACGGTTCTTGATCTTGCGCGCCCGGTACCAGACGTACATCACGAAAAGCATGACGCCGCCCAACACAATGGTGATGTAACCGCCGTGGACAAACTTGCTCATCAGCGCCACGAGGTAGGCGGTCTCGATGCTCAAATAGCCAACAAGGAAGATCCAGATCCATATGGATTTCACCCGGTGCAGCACCAGGTAATTCGCGTAGAGGATGGTGGTCATGAGCATGGTTACTATGATGGCCAGTCCATACGCCGCTTCCATATTGGACGATTCGCGGAAGTACAAAACAACCCCAACGCAACCGATGAACATAATCAGGTTGGTAGCCGGAATGAAAAGCTGCCCGCGCGCCTCAGAGGGATACTTTATGCGAACCTTCGGCCAGAGATTTAAACGCATCGCTTCACTGATCAGCGTATACGCTCCCGATACCATGGCCTGGCTGGCGATGATGGCCGCTGAAGTGGCGATCAGCACGCCCGCAATGACGAACCAGTGCGGCATAAGATCATAGAACGCGTTGATGGCCTCGCTCTTTTTCACCTCTTCGGTAACGTGCGTGCCCGTTCGGTTGGCAAGCAGGTAAGCTCCCTGTCCAAAGTAATTCAGCAGGAGGGAGGCCTTCACGTACATCCACGACATCCGGATATTACTGCGGCCGCAGTGTCCCAGGTCGCTGTAGAGCGCTTCCGCACCCGTGGTACACAAAAAGACAGCCCCAAGCAGCCAGAAACCTTCGGGATAACTCCGGAGGAACTCGATCGCGTAGTAAGGATTGACAGCCTTAAAAATATCCAGGTCATCAAACACGTGCACGGCGCCCAGTATTGCGAGCATCGTAAACCAGACGAACATCATGGGGCCGAACATCTGTCCAATGGACGCACTGCCGAACTGCTGCAGGAAGAAAAAGAGGCAAAGAATGATCAGCACGATGATTACAATGGTGTTCGTCGTCATCCCGTGGAGGACCGGCAGTTCCTGGAGACCTTCAACGGCCGAAGTGATCGAGATGGGGGGCGTAATGATGCCATCGGCCAGCAGGGAAGCGCCGCCGATCATGGCAGGGATTACCAGCCACTTTTTCCGCCTTCGCACCAGGGCATAAAGGGCAAACGTGCCCCCTTCCCCCCGGTTGTCTGCACGCAGCACCAGGATGACGTATTTGATCGTGGTTTGAAGGGTAAGCGTCCAGATGATGCAGGACAACGTTCCGATGATCAGCTCTTCAGTCACCACTCTTTCACCGATAATTGCGTTGAATACATAGAGAGGTGAGGTTCCGATGTCTCCGTAAATAATACCCAGTGCAACGATCAAGCCTGCGGCTGTGACTCTGTTGGTCGGAATTTTCACTTGAAGCTTATATTTTTCCCAGGGCCGGTCAGAAGGAAAGAACACGACATTGCCTGCAAAGGTATAAGGCAAAACCCAATTGCGAAAGCTTAGCGCCGCCATGCAGCACTGACGCATTGCTTGTCGTCCTCTAAATAGACCAGGCGCCGTTCAAAAAATCACCGGCAATTTTTTCCGGGCGGTTGGACTAACTTTAACAGGCAAAAAATCAGGTTATTATGGTTCGTGGACGTTTGCTTTTGCTGTGCCTTGGGCTGGGCTTTGGCCTGACCCTCTTTTCCCAGAAGATTGTTTATTCGGAGCCTGACAAGGACGACACGCAGCGCATGGACTTCGAGATTGTTGGGAAGATTAACGGGAAATTCCTCATATACAAGAAACCGCGCAGCAACAAACATATCATTTCGGTGCTCGACAACGACATGTTGGAAACCGGGAAATCAGAACTGGATTTTCTCCCGGACAACGACCGGATCATCAATATTGAGTTTTTCCCGTACAGCGATTTTGCCTACATGATCTACCAGTACCAGAAGAAGAATGTGGTTTTCTGTTCGGCGGTACGGGTAGACGGAAATGGTGCGCGCATGGGCGAAGTGATGTTGCTGGATACGACGCATATCGGATTTGCCGCCAGTAACAAGATATATACCGTGCAGAGCAGCGAAGACAAAAGCAAGCTTATCGTCTTTAAGATCAACAGCCGCAACAAGCGACTTTACCTGATGACTACTTTTTTGTACAACGACAAACTCGAGCTGCTGAAGAAAAGCCGGCTTACCATTCCGATGGAGGACAGGCATGAGTCCCTCAACGAATTCTTTCTCGACAACGACGGAGACCTGGTTTTCTCGAGGCTATACCGAAACAGCGGTGAGAACATCAGCCGGGCGTCGTTTATCATTAAGTACGCACAGGCTGATACGCTGCACGTCAACCCCCTGAATATCGAACGTACTTGGCTCGATGAGGTGCACGTGAAGGTAGACAACTTCAACAAGCGGTACTTCCTAACCTCGTTCTACTATCCCCAGCGAAAAGGAAACATCGAAGGATTTTATTTCTACATCTGGGACAAAGCACTGGGTAAACCTGCCGTGCAGGATACGGTGACGCTCGGGGAAGAGCTGCGGCGCGAAGCAAAAACTACCGGCAGCAACAACAAAATGGCCTTTAATGACTATTTCATCCGCAACGTCATCATCCGGCGCGACGGGGGGTTCATTATCGGCAGTGAGTCGTTTTACACCAGCTCCCGGTTCAATAACTGGAACCGATGGGACTACCTGTACCGCTACCCGTTTCTCAACCCGGTGAACAGCTATTATTATTCGCCATATTACAGCAGCTATCTCTGGACCACACGCTGGGCCAGCGGGCAGTCGGTACGGTACCATGCCGACAACATCGCTGTCCTGGCATTTGACCGAAACGGCAACCTGGAATGGAATACCGTGATGGGAAAGGAACAGTACGACGACAACTCCGACAACCTGCTCTCTTACCAGGTGATGAACACAGGCGGGGAGCTTCATTTTCTTTTCAACCAGCAGGAGAAGAGGAATAATTTGCTGAACGACTACAGTATTTCCCCGCAGGGAGAGCTTACGCGTAATCCTACGCTGAAGAATCTGGACAAGGGTCATGAATTCATGCCGAAGTATGCAAAACAGGTGAGCGCGCGCCAAATGATTGTGCCCTGCATTTACCGCAACTATATTTGCTTTGCCAAGATCGAGTATAATTAGCGATCGCAGGCAACGGCAGTGATTGCGTATTTCAGACAAAAAAACCCGGGCAATGTTTTATTGCTGCTGCTCTTCGGGGTGGGGATGAAGCTGCCGATGTTCCTTCAACCCCACGTGGTGTTGCCCGATGCCACGCAGGGTTCCCTGTTCCGTGCGCTCCTGGAGTTGCTTCAGCCTCCGGGAGCGAGAATTCCAATCATTTATCCCACTCTGGCTTTTCTGCTGCTTTTTATCCAGGCATTAATGCTGACGCGGTTCGTGAACACCCAGCGAATGCTGAGCAGGTCCACTTATTTTCCGGGGATGGCGTATTTGCTCATTACTTCGCTGTTTCCGGAGTGGAACCACCTGTCGGCCCCGCTCATTATTAATACGATACTGTTGTACGTGCTCGCCCGGCTTTTCGAAACGTACAACCAGTCAAACGCAAACGGTACCATTTACAACATCGGTCTCTCGCTTGGTATTGCTTCCTTTCTCTTTTTCCCTTCCCTCACGTTCGTTGTCTGGATCCTGCTGTCACTTGTGGTCATGCGACCCTTTCGCATCAATGAGTGGCTGATCTGTGTGCTGGGTATCACTACACCTTTTTATTTCTATGCAGCTTATCTTTTCCTGGCCGATCAATGGAACTGGCAAACGCTCTGGCCTCGATTCGAGGTAGGGCTGCCCGTGCTCACGCCAACCACGTGGACAGCGGTAAGCGCATTGCTTGTTGTATTTCCATTCCTCATCGGGGGATATTACGTGCAGGAGAACCTGAGAAGGGTGCTGATCCAGGTGCGAAAAGGCTGGAGCCTCGTGCTGCTGTACCTGCTGGGCGCTCTGTTCGTGCCTTTCGTGAATAACAGTGATACGCTCGAAAATTGGGTGATGGCAGCCATTCCGTTTGCCACCTTTCATGCCTGTGCTTATCTCTATGCGGGCCTGCGCATCGTTCCACTGCTGCTTTTCTGGCTGACGGTGGGCTATATTTTGGCATACCAGTATTATGGTCCGGGCTGGGGAGTATGAAAAAACGGGGATTGCTCCCCGTTTTCGTTAGTCGTCCACTTTCATTTTCTGTTTCAGGATATTTCCGTTCTGGTCTACAAGCAGCTTCACCTTTGTATCGCCGCTCTTAAGCTCCAGTTCATAACCCATGCGGTCATCGGGCCAGAATTCCTGCTTCACCGTGGAAATCGTATATCCCGGGAACTTTGTCGTTACCATCGTATTGATGGAAACGGGAACCGTGGTAACGTCGCCAATTGTGCGCGCCGTGCCGATCCAGCTGCCATCTTCATCATACCAGGCATAGTGCGGCACGCCGTCAATGTTAAAGGTCACCACGTAGTCGTCCGCATCCAGCTCCGGCCATTCGGTGAGTTCCCAGTCTACCAGCGGCGTGATCGCCGGATCAAAATGACCCCAGACTACCGTTCCGGCAGTAGGATATTGATCGGCAAATGCGGAGCGTGTGCCGACGGGCACAACAACCGAAGAATCCGTTACCTGGTACGAAGGTCCACAAGAGACCAGAAAAGCGATGGCGGCCACCGATACAAGCATTCTCAGTTTCATAGCCAAAACATTTAATTAAAGAAATCAATACAACAATGGCAAGGGCTGCAAAACACAAACCAGAAAACCGGCCGCCCTGTATTACCGCCGGGTACAAATTAGGATGTGTTTTAACAGATGCTTCATCCCGCACGATCGTTATCTTTGCGCTACAAATTCGTCTATGAAATTCGGCGTCGTCGTATTCCCCGGCTCGAACTGCGACAGGGACATTCAGCATGCGCTGAGCGAAGATTTGGGGCAGGAAGTCATCATGCTCTGGCACAAGGATCGGGACCTGAGCAGTTTCCGGACAGAAGACTGTATCATATTACCCGGCGGCTTTTCTTATGGGGATTACCTGCGCTGCGGAGCAATCGCCCGTTTCAGCCCCATGATGCAGTCGGTAACCGAGTTCGCGCATGCCGGCGGAAAGGTCTTTGGGATCTGTAACGGGTTCCAGATACTGTGCGAATCGCATTTGCTTCCCGGTGCCCTTTTGCGCAACGAACAGCAAAAATTCGTTTGCCGCAATGCGCACCTCACAAATTCTTCCGGACGCGTATACAAGATACCCGTGGCACACGGAGAGGGCCGGTATTATGCCGATGAGCCGACGCTGGATCAGCTGGAGGCGAATGACCAGGTCCTTTTCTATTACTGCGACGAAAAGGGGATTATTTCGGCCGAAGCCAATCCAAATGGCTCGCTACGGAACATAGCCGGCATCTGCAATTCCCGCCGAAACGTGTTCGGGATGATGCCGCACCCCGAACGGGCCTGCTCGGCGGTGCTGGGAAATACGGACGGGCAGGAGATCCTGCGATCCCTGCTCATGGCGGAACAGCTTGTCGCACAGGGCTGACCCCAATCACCGGCGAACTTTAACAGCTGTAAAGGATTTTATGTTCGATTTTTGACGAGGCAATTAACTTGCGTAGCATGATCCGAAAAATTACAGGACTGGCACTGCTGCTGCTGATCGCCGTCATCGCAAAAGCGCAACTCAACCCGGTGAGCTGGAACTTCAGTGCAAAAAAAATTGATGACAAGACTTACGAGCTGCACATGAAAGCCAACATGCAACCCGGGTGGCACCTGTTTTCGCAGACGCAGCCTGATGACGCGATCGCGATTCCTACCGGCTTCGTGCTCAATAAAAACCCGCTCGTGTCCTACGAAGGCAGGATTCGCGAACAGGGCACTCTCGAAAAATTTCACGACAAAAAGCTCGACCTCTCCGCTAACCAGTATTCCAATACGGTCAATTTTGTGCAGATGGTAAAACTGAAAGCGCGGGTGAAGACGACCGTGACCGGAACGGTGGAATACCAGACCTGCAATGATGAGAAATGTCTGCCTCCGCGGAAAGTAAATTTCAGCATTCCCATCCAGTAATCCTGCGCGGGTATTGAAAAAACAAGTTGTTTTGCAGGGCCCGTTTCCTAAAACGACAGAATGAAAGGAATTTCCCGGCTATCAGGTCTGGCATTTTTTCTCCTCTTCAACCTGCCTGCTTTTTCGCAGGATACTGCCACGTTCGACTGGAAAGCAAAAGCGGAGCAAGTTTCGTCAAGTGAATACAGGCTCAGTTTTACCACGACGCCGCCGGCCGGGTGGTGGCTTTATGCCCCGGTGCAGGCCACCGACCTGGTGACCACAGAACTGCAATTTGACGATTCTTCGATTCGTGTCGGACCGATAACCGAATCCGTGTTACCGCGAACGGTAGCCAGCAGCCTGTTCGGTTCGGCAAGGGTATACGACGGACCTGTAATATGGACCGCAATTCTAAAATTTCCTGAAGGGCAGGTGCCTGCCGTGCTGCCGGGACGCTTGTTATTCACTTACGGGAAGGACCCGGATTATTTTTACCCGTCCACTCCTTTTGTATTTGCACTGGAGCTCGAAGGAGGAAAGCCAGCAACCACGCGCATTCGCATTCCTTCAATTGACATCAATAACCCGGTTGCCGAATGCGGCGACAAGGTAAAGGAGAACAGCAGCATGCTCGGCATCTTCCTGCTCGGCTTGTTCGGAGGATTTATCGCGCTGCTCACTCCCTGTGTATTCCCAATGATCCCGCTAACCGTTTCGTTTTTCACTCAAAAAACCGAAGTTCGGACTCGCGGAGTGGCCAATGCCGTGATGTACGGGTTTTTCATTTTCCTCATCTATGTGCTGCTGACCATTCCCTTTCACATTGCAGGGAAGACAAACCCCGAAATCTTCAACAACATTTCGACGGACGTGCTGCTCAACCTGATCTTCTTTGCGATCTTCCTGGTTTTTGCGTTTTCGTTCTTCGGATATTTTGAGTTGACGCTGCCGGCCGCCTTCGCAAACCGGGCGGGATCGCGCTCCGGTATTGGAAATGTTGCGGGAATCTTTTTCATGGCGATCACACTGGCGATCGTATCGTTTTCCTGCACCGGTCCGATCCTGGGAACCTTGCTTGCCGGGGTGGCGGAGGAAGGACCGTGGCCGTTGACCGTAGGCGCAGCGGGCTTTGGCATTGCCCTCGGCCTGCCCTTCGCCATTTTTGCGATGTTCCCCAAATGGCTGCAAAGCATTCCCCGTTCCGGGGGCTGGCTCACAGATGTGAAGGTGGTACTGGGGTTCATCGAGCTGGCGCTTGCCATCAAATTTCTGGCGAACGCGGACAACGTAAAGCAGTGGGGAATTCTCAGGCGCGAAGTGTTCGTGGCGTTGTGGGCGCTGATCGGGCTGGCTATCGTGCTCTACCTGACCGGACTTATTCGTATTGGTCCGGCGGGCGCCCGCAAAAGGTTCACTACCTCGCGCATATTGTTCATTCTTTTTTTCCTTGGCATTACCATTTACCTCCTGCCGGGAGTGACCAATACAGGCTGGGCGAAGCTGAAATGGATCAGCGGTTTTCCGCCACCGGTTTGTTACAGCATTTATAAGCATCCTGTGAATTGCGACGAGCCGCTGCTGGATTATGAGCAGGCCGTTCAGCTCGCTAAAAAGGAGAACAAGCCCGTGCTGATCGACTTCACCGGGTGGGCGTGCGTGAATTGCCGGAGAATGGAAGAAAAAGTCTGGACAAAGCCACAGGTGGAGCGGCTGATGAAGGAAGAGTTTATACTCGTATCGCTATACGTGGACGAACGCCGGAAGCTGCCTCCATCCGAGCAAATCCTTTACACGACGAAATCGGGTGCACAAAAATCACTGGTTACTGTAGGGGATAAGTGGACAACCTTCCAGCTGGAGAATTTCGATGCCACGTCGCAGCCGCAGTACGTGATCATCAGTCCTGATGAAAAAGCCCTTGCCCGCAGCAAGTTCTACACACCGAACGCCGACGAATTCGCCGCCTGGCTGCAATGTGGTCTCGACGCGTTTCAAAAGCTGAAGAAACAGTACTAGAAGCTATCTCAACAGGCCTTTGAATGCATCCATTTCAACATTTTTGGATGGCTCTTTCAAAGGAAAACGGCGGATTAATTCCGTTTAGAACGCTCCTAATTGACCTGTTTAAGAAAATCGGTTTCAGTCCCCAACGTACGCTGCAATTAAATAATTCGATTTACAGCTGATCTTTTCCCTGCTTTCTTTTGCCTCGAACCAAAAGTAAGTAGCAAAGAAAAAAAACAAAGCTGCAGGAAAAATGCCTGAAGGCTCATTCGCTCCGCTACGAAGAAAAGCTCGCCCCGACACGCGGCCGGTGGCAGGCCTATCAACGAGGCGGTTCTAAAAAAGAAAACCGCCCGGGAGGGGCGGTCAATTTGGTGTCATCCCGTGGCGACCTCCCGGAAACCGCACGCTGGCGGAGGAATTACAATTAATCGATCCGGTTTTTCAGGACGGCATTCCATTAATCGGATTTCCCTGTGACGGTTGGTGGAACAGGATGACAAAGAGCGGGCTCTGCTTATAGAGCAATCTGCTTTTGCAGCATCAGCTTCCTGAGGTTGATCAAGCCATAGCGCATCCGGCCCAGGGCCGTGTTGATGCTGCAGTTGGTCATCGCAGCGATCTCCTTGAAGCTCATGTCGGCATAATGGCGGAGAATGATTACTTCGCGCTGGTCTTCCGGAAGCCGCGAAAGCATTTCACGCACACGGTCGTGGCTCTGGCGCTTCATCATTGTTGTCTCCGCACAGTCAGAAGTGAAATGCAACACTTCGAAAATGTCTTTGTCCTCGCCGTTCCGGATTGTAGGGGTACGCTTGACGCGCCGGAAATGATCAACACAGAGGTTGTGCGCTATGCGCATGGCCCAGGGAAGGAACTTGCCTTCTTCGGTGTAGCGGCCCGACCGCATGGTGTCGATGATGCGAATACAGGCATCCTGGAAAATATCCTCGGCAAGGTACTTGTCCTTTACCAGGAACAGAATGGAAGTGTACAATTTGTCTTTGTGACGAAGGATCAGCGCTTCCAGGGCATCGAGATCACCGTCAGCGAACATACGGATCAGCTCGTGATCAGTCTTCTTGTTAAAGGTTTTCATAAACTCCGCACAGTTTAGGTGGTTTAATGGATATTGGCAACCTAAAAAGAAAAGGAAATCGGTCGAGTAGAAGTATGTGCGATAGGCGAGGCGGGTTTTCGGTTATTTCATTTTGACATTGGACGTTAAAAATAATCTTTTTCGCGAAAAACCCAAAGCTTTCAGAGTTCAGATGCAAATCTGATTCCAAAAAATTTGTTAATGAATTCGGCTGAAATTTTGGACTATTAAGGGGTTACATTTGCCGCCGGAGAAATGGAACCGCTCGCAAAAGGGAAAAATCCCTCGATTACGAAGACCGTAAATTCCGCAAACAGCATACTGATCCGGGGGGCCCGGGTGCACAATCTGAAGAACGTTTCGGTGGAAATCCCCCGGAACAAACTGGTTGTGGTCACCGGCGTTTCGGGGTCCGGCAAGTCTTCGTTGACCATTGATACTCTGTATGCAGAGGGGCAGCGCCGGTACGCCGAAAGCCTCAGCGCATATGCCCGCCAGTTCCTCAACCGGATGGATAAGCCCGATGTGGATTTTATCCGGGGCCTTTGCCCCGCCATCGCGATCGAGCAGAAAGTCATCAGCCGCACCCCGCGCAGCACGGTGGGAAGCATGACCGAGATCTACGATTACCTGAGATTGTTGTTTGCTCGTATCGGTAAGACCATCTCACCCATTTCGGGGCGGCAGGTGAAGAAAGACGATGTGACCGACGTGCTCGGGGTGATCCGGTCCATGAAAGCTGGCGAAAAGATATTTATCCTCGCGCGGCTGAGGGAGCATCGCAACCGGGAGATCCGCGAGGAACTGGGGATTCTCGCCCAAAAAGGTTTCAGCAGGGTTTACCGCCAGGCCAGCGAAACCGTTGCCGGGGAAATCTTTCGCATCGAGGACCTCGACGCCCTTCCCGACAAAGAATTACAGGCTCTGAAGATTTCGCACGTGCTGATCGACCGGATCGTGGTGCGGGAATTCGACGAAGACGACCTGCACCGCATTGCCGACTCGGTGGGGACGGCATTTTCCGAAGGGGAAGGGGATGTATACCTGGAAGTAAATGCAGAAAACGATGCTGTTCGCCGGCTGCATTTCAATAATAGATTTGAGCTGGACGGAATTCGTTTCGAAGAGCCGGTACCGAATCTTTTTTCTTTCAACAATCCCTACGGTGCCTGTCCCACGTGCGAAGGATTTTCGCAGGTCCTGGGGATCGACAGCGACCTGGTAATACCCGATTCCCGGCTCAGCGTATACGACGGAGCGGTTGCTCCCTGGAAAGGTGAAAAGCTGGACTGGTGGAGGCAGCAATTCGTGCGGGGCAGCCGGAAGCTGGGTTTCCCTATTCACAAACCGGTTGTTGATCTTTCCCCCGAGCAGTACCGAATGCTTTGGGAGGGAGGAAAGGGCGTTTACGGCATCAACGATTTTTTCAGGGATGTGGAGCAGCAGCTTTACAAGGTGCAATACCGCGTGCTGCTGAGCCGGTACCGGGGACGCACTGAATGTCCGGAGTGCAACGGCTACCGCCTCCGCAAAGAAGCGCTTTATGTGCAGCTCGATGGAAAACACATCGGAGAGCTGGGGAAAATGCCGGCGCGGGATCTGAAAGTATGGTTTGAAACATTCGACGGCAAGCTGAGCGAGACCGACCGGCAAATCGCCCGCCGGATCCTGTTCGAAATTCATCAGCGGCTCGATACTCTGATCAGCGTAGGCCTCGGTTACCTTACACTGAGCCGCCTTGCAAATACTTTGAGTGGCGGGGAAAGCCAGCGCATCCAGCTCACGCGGAGTCTGGGCAGCAACCTCACTAATTCGCTGTACATTCTTGACGAGCCCTCTATCGGGTTGCATTCAAAAGATACTGCCAACCTGATCCGTGTTCTGAAACAGCTACGCGACCTCGGAAACACTGTTGTGGTGGTGGAACATGATGAAATGATGATGCGGGAAGCGGATCACATCATCGACATGGGGCCGCTTGCCTCTCACCTTGGTGGGGAAGTGGTAGCCGCCGGCAACTACGACGAAATTGTTGCAAACCCGAAAAGCCTTACAGGCAAGTATCTCAACGGAGAGCTTCGCATCGAGGCGCCGCGCACCTTGCGACGGTGGAGCCGGTCGGTGCGGGTAGAGGGCGCCCGCCAGCATAATCTCAAAGACATTACCGTGGAATTTCCACTCAATGTACTCTGCGTTGTCTGCGGGGTCAGCGGCAGTGGAAAGACAACACTCGTGAAACAGGTGCTTTATTCCGGCCTGAAAAGAATGCACGGGGAGCCGCTGGGAACGCGAGTTGGGCTGCACCGGCAGATCACAGGAGACGTCGACAGCATTGCTCAAGTGGAGCTCGTGGATCAAAACCCAATTGGAAAATCTTCGCGGAGCAACCCGGTGACGTATATCAAGGCTTACGACGAGATCCGCGACCTTTTCGCGCGCCAGCCCCTGAGCAAGATGCGCGGTTTTCAGGGAAAACATTTTTCGTTCAACGTGGACGGGGGCCGTTGCGACGCATGCAAGGGTGAGGGAGAGCAGGTCGTGGAAATGCAATTTCTTGCGGACGTGCACCTCACCTGCGAAGTTTGCAATGGCCGGCGCTTCAAGGACGAAGTGCTCGAGGTGCGCTACAACGACAAGAACATTCACGAAGTTTTGGAGATGAGTGTGGATGAGGCGCTGTCTTTTTTCGCTCCGGAGCGATCCATTGTTCGGGGCATCCAGCCGCTGAGCGATGTGGGGCTCGGTTACATAAAGCTTGGGCAGTCTTCCGATACCCTGTCGGGCGGAGAAGCACAGCGCGTGAAACTGGCATCGTTTCTCGGAAAGACACGAGCCAGCAGCAAAATCCTTTTCATTTTCGACGAGCCCACAACGGGCCTGCACTTTCACGACATTGGAAAGCTACTCGGTTCTTTTCACGCGCTTATCGAGCAGGGACATTCTATCCTCGTGATCGAACACAACGTGGATGTGATCCGCAGCGCGGATTGGGTGATCGAGCTCGGACCCGGAGCCGGAGATGAAGGCGGAAACCTGGTTTTTGCGGGCAAGCCGCAGGATTTGGGCGGCGCCGGCAACAGCCCCACGGCAAAATACCTGTAAGCATCACGCATACAGTTCTAAGATCAAGTGTCGCAATTTTTCTAGCCGATATCGCGTACTTACCCTCGATGTGGAAAAAATTGTCGGGCGATTTTGCTGATCCTCGCAAATCTGTAGTTAATTTAACCCATTGTTTCATGATGGTTTACCCTTAAAAACTTACGCTTAACTGCTACCGTTTATGAGAAACCAAGTGCGAATGGGGCATTTGCCAGAGCAATGCCGTCCCAAACTTTTATTACTGTCGCTTAGTCTCCTGGTTGTTTTGGTTTCCGCCGCGCAGCGCACAGCTTCGGTGAGCGGCAACTGGAGCAGTACTGCTACATGGGGCGGGGCGTCCGTACCGACTTCTTCCGATGCCGTTACCATTAACGCCGGTGTGACGGTTACGGTTGATGTTGCGGCAAATGCCGCAAGTCTTACTCTGAATGGAACCTTAAACCTGACAAGCGGTAACAACCTCACGATTAATTCCGGTGGATCGGTGACGATCAACAACGGCGGCAGTGTGGTGTTTAGCAGCACTTCCGTTATTACTGGCGGAAGCGCCGGCAGCAACGGAATCAGTTTGTCCATCAACGCGGGGGCGAATATCACTACCGCTCATACAACCGGATTTACCGTACCTGGTGCCAACGGTAATGGTACGAACGGTTTTAACATGAACAGGGGCACTAGAACCTGGACGTACGATCCTGGGGCGAATTATACGTTCAACGGTACGGCAGCACAGTCCACCGGTACGGCAATTACTTCGGCAAACAACCTAACGGTTAATAACGCTGCCGGAGTGACGCTAAGCACCGGCACAACGGTTTCCGGAACCCTGGCGCTGACGGCGGGCACGCTTACAGTGGGTGCAAATACCCTTACGTTCTCGGGCACGGCAGTTACACGAAGCACCGGCAATATCGACGCCAGCAATGCTTCAGCGGTCGTCAACTTTACGAATGGGTCGGCGGTTTCCCTTCCGGCTTCCACATTCACCGCCACGGTGAATCTTCTGAAATCCAATACAACCGCAGGTGTGAGCCTGGGCTCTGCGACCACTGTAGCCACATTGACGATCGGTGACGTGACTTCGAATAGTTTGTTCAGCGATGCGGGCAACCAGATCACCTCGACGGGCACGTTGAATCTAACCTCCGGCACGTTCCAGTTAGGCAGTGCTGGCGCAGCAACCACCTTTCCGGGATTTACAACACGAAACATCTCATCAGGCACCACGGTTGAATATGCAGCAGGGGTTGCCCAAACTGTCTCCACGACCCCGACTTATCAGAACCTTACTTTTTCGGGGGCCGGGACCAAAACAGTGGCAAGCGGGACGCTCACGGTCACAGGTAACTGGGTAGTGAGCAGCGCCACCGCGTTAAATACCAACAATCCTACGGTAACAGTAGGCGGCAACATAAACGGATCAGGCAATATCACGAATGGAAGTGGAACGATCAATATTGCCGGAAACTGGGTAAACAGCGGCAGCTTCACACAGGGAAGCGGAACAGTGAACTATTCGGCTTCCGGAGGCGGGCAAACGGTTGCAGGCCTTACCTACAATCATCTAACATTAAGCAATTCTAGCGGGACAAACACCGTTTCGGGAAACGTTGTGGTGAATGGGACCCTTACTACCACTTCGGGCGGGACATTAGACCTGACGGCCGCTTACACTCTTAGCGGAACGCTGACAACCATCCTGAACAGCGGCAAGATCAAGACATCTGTGCCGAGCTCCGCCAGCACGACACCTATACCCGCAGGCAAAACCTGGGGGGGTACCGTCGAGTATGCTGCCAGTAGCGGCAATCAAACTGTAGTCAGCGGTACTTACAACAACCTGACACTGGCAAACACCAGCGGCACAAATACTGCCGGGGGAGCAATAACAGTCAATGGAACCTTGTCACAAGCCGGCGCGAGCGCGAGTTTGGACATGAGCACTTACGCGTTAGGTGGCAGCGGCACCATGACGTTATCCGGGACATTAAAAACGCAGAATACCTCCACGACGCCTTTGCCCGCGGGGCTTACCTGGAGCGGTACCGTCGAATACAACGGCTCGTCGGCGCAAACGATCGTGGCAGGAACATACAACAACCTCACAGTTTCCTCCTCAGCGAAAACCCTTGGTGGAACGGTAACGGTAACCGGCACGCTTAATTTTTCCAGCAGTATTGTAACGTCAACGGCGACAAACCTGCTTGTGCTCAATGATAACGCCACAACGACGGGGGCTGGCGCAGCGGCTTACGTAAATGGCCCTCTCAGAAAAGTAGGGAACGACGCGTTTACCTTTCCTGTAGGGAAATCCGGCGGCTACGGGCCCATTGCCATTTCAGCACCTTCCCTTGCCACAGACGCTTTCACTGCGGAGTATTTGCGATCGAACGGCCGCGACCTCGGACCGCTGACCGCGCCGGGTCTCATTCGGATCAGCAGCTGCGAGTATTGGGAATTGAGTCGAACTGCAGGCAGTTCGAGTGTGAACGTAACGCTCATATGGGGCACTTACAATTCCTGCCAGCCGTCGGGGTATATTACACAGCTCTCTTCGGTTACCGTGGCGCATTTCGACGGCACGAACTGGAGCACCCACGGGAACAACGGCGGAACCACCGGCACCACCAGTAATGGCACGGTTACCTGGAATTCCGTGAACACATTCAGCCCGTTTGCGCTGGGAAGCACGAGCTATGCAATGAACCCCCTGCCGGTGAAATTTACTTCTGTGCGCGCGTTCCAGACTGCGAATGGCGTGCAGGTTGACTGGAGCATCCAGAGCGAAAGCAATTTGCAGCATTATGAAGTCCAGCGTTCAGCCAACGCGACCGGATTCACCAGTATTGGCATAAGACCCGCAGCCGCAGGCGCAGCCAATAATTTCAACTACAGCTGGGTTGACCTTGCTCCGATCCCTGGTAAGTCGTTTTATCGGATTCGTGCTGTCGATATCGATGGTAAGATCAGCTACAGCCCGATCGTGATGATCGATGCCGGGCGAGTGCAGACCGATCTCCTCTTGTATCCTAACCCGGTCAGGAGCTCTTCTGTTTCCTTCCAGGCGCGAATCCCGTTGTCCGGCGACTATTTCGTCTCCATTTACGATATGGCCGGCAAAATGATTTATAAGAACCGCTTCAGCTATCAGGCCGGAATAACAAGCCAGTCTGTCCAACTCCCCTCTGCGTTGCGCCCCGGAGTGTACCAGATCCGCGTTTCGGGTGAACAGCTCAACCTGGGAAGAACATTTGTCGTGGAGTAATACAAAGCCTCCTGTGCAGACCCTTTTTTATCCAGTCAGTTGGGAACGTCAATAAAGCGAAATTGTTCCCGCATGAACGTAATGCCAGGGTTGGGGCCCGATCACAAAGACTGTCACAACAAAGCTTCGATTCTTCAAATAGTTGTAGCTGGCGTCAAACGGCACGTCGGCGAAGAGACGGTTTCCGGAAACGCGGAGCGACCGGAGTTGAAAAACAGTAACACCATATCCATTCGGACGGTTCACATCCTGCAGCACCACGGAAAAGCGATACCCCCTGTTGTTTAGTTGGGAGAAATTGAGCGAGCCGCAGCTGATCGCCAGTGTTCCCCCGTTTACGAGCGATGCGGTATGAAGGGAAGCGTTGCGGCTGTGATCCTGGTAGCGCAGTCCGCGAATGTAGATCTCGCCGACCGGCTGGTGGCTGGTGTAAATGGTGGAAGGCTGTGCGGCAGCGGAAAGCGACAATGCGCTCACCACGGCGATAAAAATTGTCTTCATGATCCCTGGTTTTAGCTGTTTCGCCTGACGGCAATCGGTTTACAGCTGCAGATCAGGAATGAGCGGAATTTGTTACGCTAACGAAGCTTATCGAGACTTTTGATGAGTTTTTCGTCCTTTCGCACGCCGCGGGCGGCCAGAATGTATCCAAGGAGCATAGCGAAGGTGAAAATTGCGGAAAGCGATACGCTGCCGGATCCGAATCTCCGGGTTTCAACGAAAAAAAGCAGGATCACGAGGGCCGAGGTGAATGCCGCCGCCAGGCAAAGGCGGAATTGTGCCTTCCGGTCGCGGTACAGAAAAATGGCGATCATCCCGAGCAGGACCGCGATTCCGTTCACCACCAGGAGGAAGAAAGTGCTGCCCGCGTTCAGGCTTGCGGCCATAACTTTTTCCGCGGCCACCCTGGTGCCTGTATAAAAAGGAAGAACATAGCCAAGTATGCCGGAAATGACCGAAAGAAGCAGCCAAAGGGTTTGCTGGCGTTGAATCATGGCGGCAATATCGGAATTTTATTTAACCGAGTTCAGGATAAAGCGGGAACTGTTTCATGAACGCTTTTACCTCTTCGCGGGTGGACATAATGACGCTTTCTTCCTCAGTGTTCCGCAGCACGGCGTCGATGAAGGCCACTACCTGGTCCATGTGTTCTTCTTTCATTCCCCGAGTTGTGACGGCCGGGACACCGACCCGGATCCCCGATGTTACGAACGGGCTCTTATCGTCGAAGGGAACGGCGTTCTTATTTAGTGTAATGTGCGCGAGGTCGAGCGTCTCCTGTGCTTTTTTCCCTGTCAGGTTCTTATTTCTGAGGTCAATCAGCATGAGATGGTTATCGGTGCCGTCGCTGATGATCTGGTAGCCTCGGCCGATAAAAGCTCTTGCCATCGCCTGCGCATTCCGCTGCACCTGCCGGGCGTACTTATCATAATCCTCCGTAAGCAGTTCTCCGAAGGCCACGGCCTTGGCGGCGATAATGTGTTCCAGCGGACCGCCCTGGGTTCCCGGAAAAACGGCCATGTCGAGGAGGTGGCTCATCATCCTTGGTTTTCCCTTCGGGTCTTTTACGCCGAATGGATTTTCAAAGTCATTCCGCATGAGAATGATTCCGCCGCGGGGCCCGCGTAACGTCTTGTGCGTTGTGGAAGACACAAAATGGCAATGATCGAACGGGTCGTTCAGCAGCTTGCTGGCGATCAGTCCCGCCGGGTGCGCAATATCGGCAAGCACAAATGCGCCGATGCTGTCTGCGATCGAACGAATTCTTGAATAGTCCCAGTCCCGGCTGTAAGCCGAAGCTCCGCACACGATGAGTTTTGGTTTTTCCTGCCGGGCGGTCAACTCCATGTGATCGTAATCCACAAGGCCCGTGTCTTTTTGTACTCCATAAAAGAAAGACTGGTACAGTTTGCCGCTGAAATTTACGGGTGAGCCATGCGTAAGGTGTCCGCCCATGCTCAGGTCCAGCCCAAGGATCTTATCTCCCGGCTTCAGCACAGCGAGCATCACCGCCGCATTCGCCTGCGCGCCGCTGTGCGGCTGCACGTTGGCGTAGCTACAGCGAAATACCTGCCGGATGCGATCGATCGCGAGCTGTTCGGTCTGATCGACAAACTCACAGCCTCCATAATACCGGCGCCCGGGATAGCCTTCCGCGTATTTGTTGTTCATCACGTTGCCCATGGTCTGAATCACTTCGAGCGAAGCGAAATTTTCCGAAGCGATGAGCTCGATCCCGTTTCGCTGCCTCTCCAGCTCCTGGCGGATGATCGCGTGAACCTGTTGGTCTCTTTGCATGTGGCGAGTTTCGTCTGCAGAGCGATGGCAAAAATAAGCGACAGGCGCGGAGATGTCGCGGTTTCGTTTGTCAATAATTCACTACTTTCACCCGGTTTTTTTTATTATGAAGGCGATCATCCCGGTAGCCGGCGCGGGCACAAAGCTTCGCCCCAACAGCTATAATCAGCCGAAAGCCCTGATTCCACTGGCGGGAAGGTCGGTACTCAGCATCATTATCGATCAGCTCCGGGAGGGAGGAATTAACGAGTTTGTATTCATCATCGGGTATCTCGGCGAGAAAATCCAGGACTACGTAAGAACAAAGTATCCCGATCTGCGGGCGCACTACGTGCACCAGGTGGACCGACAGGGGATCGGGCATGCGGTGCGGCTTACCCGGAATATCGTAAAAGAAGACGAGGTCTTCGTGGTGCTCGGCGACACCATTTGCGAATACGACATCCAGGAAGTGGTAAAGAGTCCCTACTCGATGCTCGGCGTGAGGAAGGTGGACGATCCGCGCGATTTCGGAGTGGCCGAAATCGGCGAAGACGGTTTTGTGCAGCATGTCGTGGAAAAACCGCAGATCCCGAAGAGCAACATGGCGCTGGTGGGAATTTATAAGATCAGGGAGTCGGAACAGATGTTCCAATGCCTCGAAAACAACATCCGCCAGGGCTTGCGCAGCCACGGGGAATACAGCCTGACTGACGCCCTCGACTGTATGATCAAGCTCGGCGCGCGTTTTCAGTCGTTTCGCGTGGAGAACTGGTTCGATTGCGGCAGAAAGGAGACGATGCTCGAATCCAACGCGACGCTGCTGAAGAAATTCGGTCCTACTGTCCACGAAGAGCACCAGTTTGAAAACTCGGTAATCATTCACCCGGTGAGCATCGGAGCCGGTTGCAGCATCAAAAATTCAATCATCGGGCCGGACGTGGCCATCGGCGAAAACACAACCATTGATTATTCCATTGTCAGGAATTCGATCATCGGATCTTACGCCAACCTTTACGATATCGTACTGGATTCATCGATCATCGGCAGCGACAGCAACCTGCGCGGAGAGACGCGGTCACTGAACATTGGCGACAACACCAGCATTGACCTCGGCTAAACATTGAGCGATAACGTATAACTTCGCGGCCTGTTCCGTCTTCATCCCGAACGCAGGCAATGACCTTCTCGAACCGAATCACGCGACTTTTCGGCATCCAATATCCGATCATCCAGGCCGGCATGATCTGGGCGAGCGGCTGGCGCCTGGCGAGTGCGGTCAGCAATGCCGGAGCCCTCGGCCTGATCGGAAGCGGAAGCATGTACCCGGATGTCTTAAGAGAACATATCCGGAAGTGCCGGGCAGCAACAGACCGCCCCTTCGGAGTAAACGTACCCCTCCTTTACCCCGATATCGACAAGCACATGGCAGCAATCGTGGAAGAAGGAGTTAGAATCGTATTCACCAGTGCCGGCAACCCAATGACCTGGACCGGCATGCTGAAGAAGGAAGGAATTACAGTGGTCCACGTGGTGAGCAGCAGCCGGTTTGCCCGAAAGGCAGAAGAAGCGGGCTGCGATGCAGTGGTCGCGGAAGGATTTGAAGCGGGCGGCCACAATGGACGCGAGGAGACGACAACGATGGTGCTGACGCCTGCGGTCGTCGGCGCGGTCAATATTCCCGTAATCACCGCAGGAGGGGTCGCAAACGGACGTCAAATGCTTGCAGCAATGGTACTGGGTGCGGAAGGAGTGCAAATGGGAACCCGTTTCGTGGCGTCTGAGGAGGCATCGTCGCACCTTGAGTTTAAAAAGCTAATTGTAACCGTGAAAGAAGGCGATACCATGCTGACCCTGAAACAACTTACCCCGGTCCGAATGATCAAAAACCGTTTTTTCAGCGAAGTGCAGGAAGCAGAGCGGCGCGGGGCCGGCGTGGACGAACTAAAGAATCTGCTGGGCAGATCGCGCGCCAAACGAGGGATGTTTGAAGGAAACCTGGACGACGGGGAGCTGGAGATTGGACAGGTGAGTTCGCTGCTGGACGATATTCTTCCGGCCGCCCAAATCGTAAAAAACACCTGGGACGAATTTATGAGCGGTTTGGCGGATCCGGTGAAAATGGCTTAATTGCGACAGGCCTTAATATATTTATCAACAAAACAATCTACATGAAACAAAAACTTCTACTGTTGGGAGTTTCTCTTTTCGGTTTTGTTGCGGCCAGGGCGGGGACCGATGACCCGGGAGAAGGGAAAGGGAAAAGAGACGAACTGAGCGGAACAGTGGTGCACGCGGATTCCCGCAAGCCGTTGAAAGACGTGAGCATAACCGCTTATTCAGTGGCCCGTAAAGAGCGTGTGGTGGTAACGAACGACGAAGGGAATTTTTCCTTCGACGAGCTGAAACCCGGCACTTATAAGTTTGTTTTTGAAAAGGCAGGCTTCCGTCGCGTGACGAAAGAAAAAGTGGTGATCAGGACCGACGAAGCGTTCCAAATGAATATCGAAATGATCGAAACCAACGATTTTGAAATAATGCCTTCGCCGTTTCACTTTGGATTGTAAAAACTGAAGCGCAAATCAGCGAAATTGGGGCGTGGCAATCACGTCCCATTTTTTTTTGTTGTGTCGCAGCAGCGATATGTCGCAACAGAGCCAGACCTTATCGTAATTCATGTTGTTAAACCGGTCCCAGGCTTCTGAAAAGTCCTTTTTCCGAAGGTCGCGGGTTGCGATCGTAACGTGCGGAGTGAAGTCATTCCCGATGTGTGGAACCGGAAAGTTGAACAGCGCTGTGAACAGGTCGGTTCGTAGAGAAGACAGCTCCGGGGCTGGCTCAACGTTCAGGTAGATCACTCGTGGCCGGAAATGGCCGAATCTGTTCAGGCGAAGGGGGAATGGATCGCGGGCGGAGGCGAAACGAGAAAGGGATTCGAGGAGAGCGGGTTCCAAATCTTCCTTCATCCAGAAGGGCGGGATCAGCGTGACGTGCGCCGGAGAACGTTGTGCCACCACGCAACCAAAACGGTCCTCCATCCATTTTTTCCATTTCAGCACGTCCCCGCTCACCGGAGGAGGCGGGATGAGCGCAACGTAATACATCTTCACTGCACAAAATTAAGCTGTCCCCGCACGGGGGACAGCCTGTTCTCCATGGCTGCTGCCTCTTTCACCTTTTATCCGCACTGCAGCCAGTTCAGTCTATATCCACGGTGAAATCGTGGTCGCTTTTATTAATCGTGAATTTCCCGTGCCTGCTGAGCAACTTTTTGTGCCGTTCCTGAATTGAGGGTGGCACGTCACGGCCGTTGATGGTGAGCTTACCGTTGTTCAGCTGAATCGTGTAAGGTTCATTTTTCTTCAACAAGCCTGCCTGTTCCAGGTCTGTCACCAGATTTTTGAACTCCCCGAGTTCAGACTTTGCTTTTTCAATCTGCTGCTTCGTGTCCTGCAGTTCTTTTTCTATCTGGGGGCGAATTTCCTGTAGGTGCTTTTTCAATGTTGCCATTTCATCGTCCAGTTTGTCGAGCTGAATGCGCTTCACTTCTTCAAGCTCTTTCCCGAGATGGTCCCAATCGACCCGCGCGAGCGAGCGTTCGATCTCCTCCCTGAGCCTGGGGACCTGGATTTGAGCGAGCGACTGCTGCAGCTCCTTCTGAAATTTTTCGCGGTCCATTTTAAATTGCAGGTTTTGTTTTTCGATATGTTTCATGGCTTCTTCCAGCTCACGGTTCAGTTTTTCAAGGCGGGGGCTCAGGTCCATGTGGTTCAACTCGGCAATTACGTCGTCGAGGTCTGTGACTTTCCGGGGCTTCATCGGCTTTTGGGGCTGAGGGAGCGTATCTGTCACGGTTTGGTCGTAACGGCGGCCGGAGCGTTTGAGATCCCAGGACACCAGGGCCAGGCTCACAGCAAGAAAAGCAATCGCAAAAGCGAGGCGGGCGGCGGTAAGACGCGTTGGTTTCATGATCGGGGTTTTTAGATTTAAAACGAAAACTTTCGTACTAATATACGACTGATTTCGTAGAAAAGTTCTCAAATCCCGGCTTAAGCAAATTTTAACAGAAGCGTCAGTGACGGAACGCCCAGCGAAGCATTTCGCGCCAGCTGGCTTTTTTGCCGTACATCAGAATGCCCGTGCGGTAAATTCGTGCCGCAAACCAGGTAGTGAACAGGAATCCCCCTATTAAAAGTGCCATCGATAGGCCGAGCTGCCACCACGGCACCGTATTCGGCACTCCGAAGGGAATTCGGGCCATCATGACGATGGGCGAGCTGAACGGGATGATGCTTCCCCAGAATGCCAGTTCACTCGTTGGGTTGTTGATCGCGCCGGTCATCAGGAAAATGGAAAGCACCACGAGCATGGTTACCGGGAACGACAGTGACTGCGCTTCGCGAATGTCTTCGTTTACCGCACTCCCGATGGCCCCGTACAGGGCTGCATAAAAGAAGAAGCCGCCCAGAAAATAGAATGCGAAGCAAAACAACACCAGCGGCAGGTTCACGCTGGTAAATATTTTTTGCACATTGCCTACCATTGCGTCGGCCATTCCTCCTCCGCCCGAAGCTTTTCCCACATTATAGATTATGAGGACAAAGGCGATCCAGAGAAAGAACTGGGTGAGCGCCACGAGCCCGATTCCCAGGATCTTTCCTAGCATCATCTGGAACGGCTTCACCGACGACACAATGACTTCAGCGATGCGGCTGGTTTTTTCTTCCATTACTCCCATCATTACCTGGGCGCCGTAGATCAGCAGGATGAAATAAATCAGGAAGCCGCAGGCGTAGCCGATCCCTTCGGCGATCCGCGCGTTGGCGGTTTCGTCGACAATGTTCTTCGAATACACTCCCAGGCGGCTGCGGGTGAGGATCTGCTGCTTGGAAGCGTCGATCATGAGGCTGTCGTTCTTTATCTGGTCCCAGATCCGGTTCAATTTTCTTTCCACCATGCCGGTGGGTGCGGAACCATAAGATTTTTTCGCCTTGAGCTCCAGGGCCGGATGGCCGGTGCGCCAGTCGATGGCCGGGATGACCATGTAGGCATCGAATCCCGCAGCCTCGGGATCTGCAATGATCTGCCGTGCTTCTTTCCCCACCAGAACAAGCGTCGAATTAACATCGGTGGCGTTTTCCCGCATAAGGCGTGACTCTGAAAAGTACCCGGAGGAATCAATCACAGCCACGCGCAGGTTTTGCCTGCTTTTTTCGGCGATGAAACCCATCCCGAAAATGAGGAGCACGTAGAAAAGCGGGAAAAGCAGCGTAGTGATGATGAATGTTTTTTTTCGTACCCGCGTGAGGTATTCGCGTCGTATGATGAGCCAGACCTTGTTCATGCCAATGTTTTCCGGTTAAGTGTTCTGAAATTGTCGCGACACAGGAGTTCCCTCGACCAGCTTGATGAAAATTTCGTTGAGTGTCGGCAGTAGCTCGTTGAACGAATGGATGGAAATTCTTTGCTCCAGCAAATATTGCAGTACATCGTTCGGGCGTTTGCCTTCGCGAATTTTCACGATGTGAACATGATCCCGCGTGCTTACGAGCTCGAAGGGGGTGCGATCATCCGGGGGAGGCAAAGTTTCTGCTCCCACGCTGAAGAGGTTCTCCCGAAAATCCTGTTTTACCTGCCGTACCGAACCGTCCAGTATCTTTTTTCCTTTGTTCACCAGGACAATCTGATCGCAGATCTCTTCTACCTGCTCCATGCGGTGCGTGCTGAAAATGATGGTTGCTCCTTGCTTCGCAAGGCGAAAAATTTCGTCTTTGATCAGGTTGGTGTTCACCGGGTCGAGGCCGCTGAAGGGTTCGTCAAGAATGATCAGCCGCGGCGCGTGGACCACGGTGGTGACGAACTGCAGTTTCTGGCTCATTCCCTTTGAAAGGTCTTCCACTTTCTTGTACCACCAGCTTTGCATCTCGAACCGGTTGAACCAGTTTGTGATCCGGTCAATTGCTTCGTGTCGGCGAAGGCCTTTGAGCTGCGCGAGGTAAAGCGTTTGCTCGCCTACTTTCATTTTTCGGTACAGACCCCGCTCCTCCGGCATATAGCCGATCTGTGAGCCGTCTCTGGAAGGCAGAAACTTTTTACCGTCGAAAAGAATTTCGCCTTCGTCGGGGTAAAAAATTCCGGTGATCATCCGGATGAGCGTAGTCTTGCCTGCTCCGTTGGGACCCAGCAGCCCGAAAATGCTTCCCCGCTCGATGGAAAACGTAATGTCATCAACCGCTTTTTGCGAAGCAAAGTATTTCTTCAGATTGCGAAGAACGAGAATGGACATAGCGTATGCGCAAATTTAGCTGTCCTGTATTTCATGGAGAGGAAACATTCATCCCCAGGTCCAGGAGAATTTGCCGGGCGACCCGCTCCCCGTCCATGGCCGCGCTGACGATACCGCCTGCATAGCCCGCGCCTTCACCGCAGGGATAGAGATTTCGCAGTTGAGGATGATGCAGCTTTTCGGTCCGGGCAATTCGAACGGGAGAAGAGGTTCTGGACTCGACGGCAACCACCACCGCCTCTTCGGTGAGGTAGCCTTTCATTCGCTTTCCTGCGCCGCGAAACCCGCGAACGAGGCTTTTGCAGATGAAATCCGGGAGCACTTCAGCGAGGTTTGCGGAACGTATCCCCGGAAGATAAGAGCAACCCGGAAGGCTCGAAGACGTTCGGCCCTGAATGAAATCAGTGAGCCGTTGCGCAGGCGCCGCCAGGTCGCTACCCCCGGCAAGGAATGCGCGTTGTTCCACGTGCTGCTGAAAATAGATCCCTGCCAGCGCGCCGTGCCGGTGAAATTTTTCGAGATCGGGGAGATCTACGGCCACAACGATGCCGCTGTTTGCGTAGGGATTGTTGCGCCTGGATGGCGACCAGCCGTTCACTACAATTTCTCCGGGTGAGGTAGCTGCCGGTGCGATGATCCCGCCGGGGCACATGCAAAAAGAAAACACTGGCTTTTCGCTGGCCTGTTGTACCCAGGAGTAAGATGCCGGTGGGAGGAAGCGGCGCGCTGCGTCGCGGGCGGGGAGGTGGTACTGCAGCTCGTCGATGAGCGCCTGCGGATGTTCTACCCGTACTCCGAGAGCGAAAGGCTTGAACGAAATCTCCAGCCGGTGCCGCTGCAGAAGCTGGAAGATGTCGCGCGCGGAGTGGCCGGTGGCGAGAATAAACGCGTCCGCGGAAATCCTTTCCCCGTCTGAGGTTTGCATCGCGCGCAGGCCTCCATTTTCAATGATAAAATCGGTTACCCTCTTTTGAAAATGAATTTCGCCGCCACGTTGGCGGATCGTTTCGCGCATTGCGGTGATGATGCCCGGCAGCTTATTGGTGCCGATGTGCGGATGCGAATCAAAGAGAATGTTCTCAGCGCCGCCGAAATGAACGAAAAGGTCCAGCACCCGTTCCAGGTTGCCGCGTTTCACACTGCGGGTATACAGCTTGCCGTCGCTGTAGGTGCCTGCGCCTCCTTCACCAAAGCAATAGTTGCTGTCGGGGTCTACTATTCCTTCCCTGTTCAAAGCTGCGAGGTCGCGGCGCCTTGCGCGAACATCTTTCCCCCTCTCGATGAGAATGGGTTTCACGCCATGCTCCATCAGGAGGAGCGCCGCGAATAATCCGGCGGGCCCGGCCCCTGCAATAGCCACCTGTTTGGCTGCGCGCCGGCATTCGCGGAAACGAAATTCTGTCGCCGGCCGCGATGGTGCCGGTTCATCGATAAAGGCTTTCAGCGAAAGCTGAATCCGCGGCGGGCGCGTGCGGGCGTCGATGGATCGCTTCAGGAAATGCCAGCCTTTTACCGAAGAAGCAGGCACTCCTGCGTGGGCGGCAATCGCTTCGCGAAGCAGTTCGTCGTCGGCTGCTTCGCGGGGGTGCAGCCGCAGGAGAAGATGTTTCTGCATGGTCAGGTATTTAACCTGAAATCAGGCCGCGGAGAATTTATCGAAATAAAACCGAACCAGCAATAAATTTCTTTGATAATAATCAAATTCTTTTTTTGAAAAAAATCCGGCCGACGTGCTAAAATTGCTATCTTCAAAGCAGTTCATGCTTTATGAGAAAATTCCCTCTTGCTAACCTGATTCTTCCCCTCGTTCTCGGGATTTTTTTCTCATGCAGCACAGTTTACCAGGCACGATCACTGGAGTATTCTCTTTACCAGGTCAACAGCAGCCGCGGAACTGACAGTTCGTTGTGGCGCATGCTGGAGCCCTACGGCGACAGTATTCGCGCAAGCATGAGCCAGGTGGTCGGAATTGCTGAAAAAAATCTGGACAAGGGTCAGCCGGAAAGTGAACTTGGAAATTTCGTGGTTGACGCCTTCCTCACCATGGCGCGAAAGCAATACGCAACGCAGGTCGACATCGCCATCATGAACCATGGCGGCATCCGTCTGACGCAGCTGGCGGCCGGTCCGGTTACACGCGGAAAAATTTTTGAGCTGATGCCGTTCGACAATTTGCTGATCCTGCAAAAGCTGAGTGGATCGGTGCTGCAGCAGTTCCTGGACCTCGCTGCGGGAAGGGGGGGATGGCCCGTGGCGGGCATGACCATGCAAATCATGGATGGAAAGGCGGTGAATGTACGGGTCGGCGGCAGGCCGCTGGATCCGTCGGCCACCTATACGGTGGCGAATTCGGATTTCATCGCGAATGGAGGTGACAACGCTGACATGCTTCGCGGTATTCCGCAGATCAGCAATGGCTACCTGATGCGGGATGCGTTATTTGATTACATCGCCTGGCTGAAAAGCCAGGGAAAGAATATTTCGGCCGCCATAGGAAACAGGGTTACGAATGCTCAATAGGAAGGAGTTCATCAGGGATAGTCTGTTTGCCACCGGTGCGCTCGTCTGGGGCGTAAAGGCGACGGAAGAGGATGCTTTGCAGCGCCTGACAATCCTCCACACCAATGACGTGCACAGCCGGCTCGAGCCGTTTCCGATGGACGGCGGCCGCAACCAGGGGCTAGGAGGGGTGGCAGCGCGCGCGAAGATCATTGACCAGATCCGCGCCTCGGAAGAACAGGTATTATTGTTCGACGCGGGAGACATTTTCCAGGGCACGCCCTACTTCAATATCTACCGGGGTGAGCCTGATATCCGGGCGATGTCGGCAATGCGATACGATGCCTGCACGATCGGTAACCACGATTTTGATGCAGGGATGGAAAATTTGGCGACACAGCTGAACCGGCACGCGAATTTTCCGATGCTGGTGAGCAACTATGATTTTTCCGATACGCCGATGGAGGGACGCGTAGAACCTTACCGCATCTTCCGGAAAGGAAGACTGAAAATCGGAGTGTTTGGCGTGGGTATCGAACTCCGGGGACTGGTGCCGGATAACCTGTATGGGAAGACGCAATATCTCGACCCGATCCCTGTCGCAAACCAAACAGCCGATCGTTTGAAAAATCGCGGTTGCGACCTGGTAGTCTGTTTGTCGCACCTCGGTTACCAGTATCGAAGCAACAAAGTAAGCGATGAGCTGCTTGCGAAAGAGACTGAAAAAATCGACGTGATTATCGGCGGGCACACGCACACGTTCTTCGAAAAACCCGCTGTGCTCAGAAACAAGGCGGGAAAGGATGTAGTGATCAACCAGGTAGGCTGGGCGGGCATAAATTTAGGGCGGCTCGACTTTGAATTTTCAAAATTTTCCGGGAAAAAAATGACGAATTCCGAAAGGATTTCCATTTCCGAAAAATCAAACGTTTAAAAATTTTTTTTTAGAAAAGATTTATAGATATTCGCCTCCCTGTCAAACTTTTTTTGGTTTCCGTATCCGGTGAACGTTTTCCGGAATTTTTCAGGCGACAAGACACACTCAATATATAAACTGCTTATTTGACTGATGGAGAAGAATGCTGAAAAAGTTTGGACCAATTGTTTGAAGATCATCAAGGACATCGTTGAGAGGCAGCACTACAAAACCTGGTTTGAACCGATCCAACCCGTCTCACTCAAGAACAACGTTCTTGTCATCCAGGTTCCCAGTCAATTCTTTTTCGAATATCTCGAGGAACATTACGTAAATTTATTAGCGAAGACGCTGAAGCGCGAGCTGGGCAAGGACGCGCGGCTGGAATACCGGATCATGGTGGACAGTGGCAACAGCAAGAACAAGCCACTTACCATGGACGTAAGCGGCCAGGGGTTCAAAACGTTTTCCAACAACGAAATGGATTTTCCGCTGGTCATAAACAATCCTGTGAAGAATCCCTTCGTGATCCCGGGTCTGAAAAAAATGCAAATCGACCCGCAGCTGAATCACATTTACACCTTTGACGCATTCATAGAAGGCGACTGCAACCGCGTGGCGCGCCGTGCCGGCAAGACGGTCGCGGACAAGCCGGGAGCAAATTCCTTCAACCCGCTGGTCATCTACGGCGGGGTAGGCCTCGGGAAGACGCACCTGGCGCAGGCCATTGGCAACGAGGTAAAGAAACTTCACCCGAACCGGGTGGTCCTTTACGTGAGCTCGGAAAAGTTCATCAACCAGTTCATGGATCACAGCCGCAACAATGCCATCAATGACTTCATTCATTTCTACCAACTCATCGACGTGCTCATTCTGGACGATGTACAGTTTTTCGCCAAGGCAGAAAAATCGCAGGATGCGTTCTTCGCGATATTCAACCACCTGCATCAGTCCGGGAAGCAGCTGATCCTGACGTCGGACAAGCCGCCGAAAGACCTGGAAGGGGTGCAGGAACGGCTTCTGAGCCGCTTCCGCTGGGGACTGAGCGCGGATCTGCAGGTGCCGGACTACGATACCCGCATTGAGATCCTGGAGCGGAAGATGAAGAACGACGGCCTGGACATGCCGAAGGAAGTGGTGAAATACATTGCTTACAACATCAGCAACAACGTGCGCGAGCTCGAGGGAGCACTTATATCCTTGTTGGCACAATCTTCGCTAAACCGAAGGGAGATCGACCTCGATCTGGCGAAAAAAGTGTTACGCAATTTCGTTAAATCTTCAAGCAAGGAAATAACCATCGAGACCATTCAGCGAATGGTATGCGAGTATTTCGACGTGCCTTACGACAAGCTCCTGCAGAAAACACGCAAGCGCGAGATCGTACAGGCCCGGCAGATCACGATGTACCTCGCGAAAGCTTTCACGAAGAATTCCCTGAAAACAATTGGCGAGCATTTCGGCGGGCGCGATCACACCACCGTCATTCATTCCTGCCAGACGGTAAAAGATCTAATGGACACAGACGGCGTGTTCCGCGAGAACGTCCTCGAGCTGCAGCAGAAAGTGCAGCTGGCCGCCATGTAATCCGCTTTTTCCCACCCCCGTTTTGGGTTTTGTTTTGTGGTTTCTTGCCGATTAATTGTTTATTTTTGCCACCCTTTTTACAACTGTTTGGGTCTGCCCCGCAGAACCTGACGACAGCAGGACGAGGGCTTCGGGAGGTAGTTCAGCCCGGTAGAATACGTGGTTTGGGACCACGGGGTCGCAGGTTCGAATCCTGTCCTCCCGACCAACAGCAGTCACTGGTGAGGTGGATGAGTGGCTGAAATCAACGGTTTGCTAAACCGTCGTACGGGCTTCAAACCCGTACCGAGGGTTCGAATCCCTCCCTCACCGCTTTTTTGAGTCCGGAAAGTCAGCAAAGTCGGGAAGGTCAGTAAAGATCTTTGAAGTCAGACTTGTTGAAAAGTTGAAAGGTTGAAAAGTTGAAAAGTTGAAAAGTTGAAAGGTTGAAAAGTTGAAAAGTTGAAAAGTTGAAAGGTTGAAAAGTTGAAAGGTTGAAAAGTTGAAAGGTTGAAAAGTTGAAACGTTGAAAGGTTGAAACGTTGAAAGGTTGATAAGTTGACAACGGGAATATATTAGTCAGGTCACGCTACACCCGCAGGCTAACCATTTTAATGGTTGAAAAGTTGAAAAGTTGAAAGGTTGATAAGTTGACACCGGGAATATAGTCAGGTCACGCTACACCCGCAGGCTAACCATCTTATATGGTTGAAAAGTTGAAAGGTTGAAAGGTTGATAAGTTGACAACGGGAGTATATTAGTCAGGTGCTCATTATCTTCCGAACAAAAAAAGAGGCTGCCTGGTGGCAACCTCTCCAATGATCACTGGTTAATTAGTCTTTTTCCTGGTCTGCTTCCGCGGCCGCGGCGGTGGTCTCGATCAACTTGCTCGCGGTGAAATACCAGGGTTTCGCCTTCGCTACCGTCTTTGTTTTTTTGCCCGATTTGGTCTTCACGACGATTGTTTCCGTTTCTTCTGCTGCGGCAAATGCTGCACCGGGATTTTCACTGGAAAAAGTGCAACCGATGCAGATATCCAGGCGGTTGTTTTGCGGATCATAGATCAGCACGCCTTCTTTCACTTCCCTGCCTCCGTCGGTTTTCTGAGCAGGGATCTTATACACGGCCGGAGATTGTCTCAGCATGGCTTTGATCCTTCCCTGAGGAAGTCCCTCGATCCAGACAAGACCCTTGTTTTCCGCGTCCAGACTGATCACAACGTTCGCTGCGGCTTCAGCGGCATCTCCAGCCTGGTAGGTGCCCACTGCAGGGAAAATATCAACGGTTGTAAGAGCAGCTTTCGGGGAAATGAGCCTTCCTTCATACTTGGAACGAATGGAATCTACTGTCGGATTTTTGCGAGCGTCCCATACTTCCTGGGCGCTGAGGGTTACGGTGGCCAGGAGAGACAACACCAGGCCTGTTACCATGAAAATGGTCGTTTTCATAAATAAAGTTTTTTATGTTTCACTGAAAAAACAGGTACTCGAGCGACATTTTCGAAAATCTGTGCCAGACTAAAATTTTGTGGAAAACTTCAGCAGCTGTTAATGTTTCGTTAGCGTATTCAGACAGTTACAGCGCAACGCCTGTCTTACCTTCGCATGCCATGGCTGCCGTCAACGACATAGTTTCGACCAGCGACCAGTTTATCGAGGTGTTTGGAGCGCGCGTGCACAACCTCAAGAATATCGACATTACTATTCCGAAAAACAAGGTGGTGGTCGTCACCGGAATCAGCGGCAGCGGAAAATCATCTCTCGCATTTGATACGATCTACTCCGAAGGTCAGCGTCGCTACATGGAAACTTTCGGCGCCTACGCGCGCCAGTTCTTAGGAGATATTGAACGCCCTGACGTTGACAAGATCACCGGCCTGTCGCCGGTGATTTCGATTGAACAAAAGACCACCAACAAGAATCCGCGCTCCACGGTAGGCACCGTCACCGAGATTTACGATTTTCTGCGTCTTCTGTTCGCCCGGATCGGGGAAGCATATTCGTACAACACCGGCAAGAAGATGGTGAAATGGAGCGAGGAGGAAATCGTTGAAAACATTTTTCAGAGGTACGAAGAGCAGAAAGTAGCGTTACTCGCCCCGGTCGTGCGCGGAAGGAAGGGACATTACCGTGAGCTTTTCGAGGAACTGCGCAAAAAAGGATATTTGAAAGTACGGGTGGACGGCGAAGTAAGAGACCTCGCGCCGAAGATGCAGGTGGACCGCTATCGCGTGCACGATATTGAGCTTGTGGTGGACCGCCTCGTGGTTACGGAAGACCTTAAGCCCAGGCTGAGCCAAAGTGTGCAGCAAACGCTGAAGCTCGGTAAAGATCTGCTGTTCCTGATGGTTAACGACCGGAATATCGTGCAGTATTCGAGGCAGCTGATGTGTGAGGACACTGGCATCAGTTACGAAGAGCCTTCGCCCAATTCATTTTCATTCAACTCTCCTTACGGGGCCTGTCCCGCGTGCAAGGGACTGGGCACCAGCTTTACGGTGAACCTCGAATCGGTGATCCCCGACCGGGAGCTCAGCATCAGCGAAGGCGGTATTCATCCTTTGGGCGAAGAACGGGATGCATATGTGTACCGGCAGGTCCAGGAGCTGGCGCGCAAGCACCGCATATCTCTAAAAACACCGCTCCGTGAACTTTCCGCGGCAGCGCTCAATCTTTTACTGTATGGCAACGAAGAAGGGCGGGAAACGGAGCTGGATCTTTCCGACATAGCCAACAATTTTGACCCTTCGGCCCCATACGAAGGGATTGTCAACATGCTCAAGCGCTGGTTTAACAATGGCTACAGCGAAGGTTTACGCGACTGGGCGGAAAGCTACATGGAGCTGAAACCCTGCCCGAGCTGCCAGGGGACCCGGCTCCGGAAGGAAAGTTTGTGGTTCCGCATCGACAGCCGGAACATTGCAGACCTGAGCAATCTGAACCTGGATAATCTCGCCGCATGGCTGGACGGTATCGAGCTGCGCATCAGCAAAAAGCAGCAGACGATCGCGCGCGATGTGCTGAAGGAAATCCGCGAGCGTCTTTCCTTCCTGCTCGACGTGGGTCTCAGCTATCTCACACTCAACCGGACTTCAAAAAGTCTCAGCGGCGGAGAGAGCCAGCGGATTCGCCTTGCCACGCAAATCGGCTCGCAGCTGCAGGGAATTACGTATGTGCTGGATGAGCCTTCGATAGGCCTGCACCAGCGCGACAATCACAGGCTGATCGCCGCGCTGAAAAATCTGCGCGATATCGGAAACACGGTCATCGTTGTGGAGCACGACCGCGACATCATGCTGGCTGCGGATCACCTGATCGATATCGGCCCGCGCGCCGGCTATCACGGCGGCCGCATAGTGGCACAAGGGTCGCCGGAGGAATTATTGAAACTCGAAACGCTGACTTCCTCTTACCTGAGCGGGCGCAAATGCATTCCCGTTCCGGACGAGCGGAGAAAGGGCAGCGGAAAATTCCTGGAGCTAACGGGTGCCCGCGGCAACAATCTGCGCGACGTAACTGTGAAACTGCCATTGGGAAAATTCATCGTAGTCACCGGCGTCAGCGGAAGCGGAAAATCCACGCTGATCACGGAAACAGTATACCCAATCCTTGCCAGGCATGCTTATGGGTCCCGGCTGATGCCGCTGGAGTATCGTTCGGTGAAAGGGCTGGAACATATTGACAAGGTGATCGAGATCGACCAGTCGCCCATAGGACGCACACCCAGGAGCAACCCGGCAACGTACTGCGGATTCTTCACTGACATCCGAACACTCTTCGCATCGGTACCCGAAGCGAAGATCCGCGGATACAATGCGGGACGGTTTTCATTTAATGTAAAAAGTGGCCGCTGCGATGTTTGCGAAGGCGGGGGAATGCGTGTCATTGAGATGAACTTCCTGCCGGACGTTTACGTGCATTGCGAAAAATGCAACGGGAAGCGATACAACCGCGAAACGCTGGAGATCCGCTACAAAGGCAAGTCCATCGCCGATGTGCTCGAGATGACCGTGGAAGAAGCCGTTGAATTTTTTCAAAATGTGCCCTACATCTACCGCAAGATCCGCGTGCTGGAAGAAGTGGGCCTCGGATACATTACGCTGGGCCAGTCAGCCGTTACGCTGAGCGGGGGAGAGGCGCAGCGAGTCAAGCTTTCGACCGAACTTTCCCGGCGTGATACGGGGAAAACGTTTTACATCCTGGACGAACCTACTACCGGCCTTCATTTCGAAGATATCCATCATCTGCTCCACGTGCTGAACAAGCTGGTGGACCGCGGCAATACCGTACTTGTAATCGAACACCATATGGACGTGATCAAGATGGCCGATCATATCGTTGACCTGGGCCCCGAGGGCGGGGACGGCGGTGGCCAGCTGCTGTTCGAGGGCACGCCGGAAGAACTCATCCGCCACGAGGGAAGTTACACGGCGCAATTTTTGAAAACCGAGCTTGTTTAATAACTTCATCGCCCTATGAACGAGGTCCACCGTCCCACCCAGGGCTGCATTGCCTGCGGGGAGCAGATCAGCAGCGAGTACTGCAGCTACTGCGGCGAATACCAGAAGCACAAACGATTTACGCTAAAGAAAGTCATCACGGACATCCCGAATGCAGTCATGAATTTCGAGCGCGGATTGCCGTACACCATTCGCCGCCTTGCATTGCGGCCGGGCACCGCGATTCGCGAGTACCTCGCCGGCGTGCGATCCCGGCATTACCGCCCGCTGAACTTCGTTTTTCTCACAGGGGGTTTGTATACCCTTCTTTTCAGCCTGGTGCGCGTCCAGGGAGTTACTGAAGTGGATACAAACATGACTGCCTGGGAAGAATTCGTAAACGAACAGCTGCTGCAGTTCCAGGCTTTCCTGCTGCTGCTGCAGCTCCCGTTCATGAGCCTGGTAACCTGGCTGATGTTCCGGGGGAAAAAATATTATTACGGGGAGCACCTGATCGGGAATGCTTACATGGTTGGGGAGATCACCTGGTACCAGATTCTCTGCTTTCCGCTTTACGCTCTCCTCAACCACACAGCCGGGGTCGACGTGCTGAATATTCTTTACGTATTCTTTATCGCCGGGTTCGGTTTCTTTACGTATTTCGACTGGTTTTACGCGCGCAAAACGTCCTTTGGCTCCATTTCACTGACTATTGCGGCAGTGCTGGCGAACATTACCCTGGTCGTGATCACCGCGGAGCCGTTGTTGTTGCTGATCTACCAAATCCGGAACGCGATTTTCGGGGAATAATCTTTTTCCCAATAAAAAACCCGGCTGCAGCCGGGTTTTCAATTGTTTTTAAAATTCAGTTATGGCGTCGCCGGCGGCGCTGGAGGCTTGTTCTGGGGAACCTTGATGTAGCCGAGCAGGTACAACAGCCCCGCTACGCCAATCACGAGAGTAAGGAAAAGCCCGATGCCCGGACTGAACACGCTGCTCCACTTAACCCGAAAGCCGCCTGCGCCGGACGAGCCGGTCAGGATGCGAACCAGGAACATGAGCGCACCCAGGCCAATTGCCGCGAATCCACCCAGCGCGATCTGTCTGTTTTGTCCTTCATAAGCGGAAGTCTTATTGCCCATGAACGTGGCAGCAGCGACGACGCCAACTCCGATGAGGGAGATGAGTCCCCAGCTGCGCAGACCATTAGCGGAACCACCAAAGCCACCTTTTGCAGCCATCCACGGCAGGAACAGTGCGATGAGCGCTACACCCGCAGCAATGAGCGCATACAGTCTCTGTTTGTGGAGATTCAAATTTTCCATAATAAGCTGGTTGTTTTTGGTTTGGCCTACTCGTTTGGCTTTTCGGCATCCGCCCCTGAAATTAAGGGTTTCAGGAGGTCCCTCCTCTGTAAATCGGAACCTAATATAAGATACTTTTTTAAAATCGAACCCGGAGGGGGATAATTTCTGGCGGTGGGGTTGCGGCGCATGCAGACCCGTATCGCGGGCAGGAAGACCTGGGCGATCCGCAGCGGCCGGCGGTACGGGCGCCGGTTTTTCACCGCAATGACCGCGCGCGGGTCTCCTGCCGCGCAAAGGGTACGGGTTTAGTTATGACCATTTAAGAACTGCAATTACAAGCCCAGCAGCGGGCAGAGAGTGTTTAATAAAATTGTCTACTTAACTGAAAGCGAGTACCAATAGAGAACGGATTAGGTTTTATCAACCGGGTATCAGATTTTATTAAGCTCTCTGCCGCTTGTTGGGACGATCGTGAACGGGCAATCAGCGGATCTCGAAATTCCCGCTGGCGGTTTCTTCATCGCCGCAAAAAACGCGATACACATAGGTACCGCGGGCGAGGCCCTCGATCCGTATGTGATCCTTTGCGTTCATTTTGTGGTTCTGCACCAGCGTGCCCTGCAGGTCGAACACGAAAAACTCAATAGGTTTTCCTTCGTTCGCCTTCGCCACCACGTGCATCGATCGACGGATGGCGTCGGGGTAGATCTTAACGGAAGAATTGTTCAGCGAGGAGTGCGTCCTGCTTTTTTCTTTCTTCCGCTTCACCGGGTCTTCTTCGCCGGTGATGGCGATCTCCGCGCGAAGCGCTGTCGTACCGATGGCAGCGGCCAGGAACGTCATGATTGCGTAGCGCCTGAAATGTGGTTTCATAAGAATGGTTTAAGGGTGACTGTTTTGAATTAATAGTATACCGGACATTTTAATTGTTTTCTTGCCCGCTGGTTGGGCGAGTTTGCTCCGTTCAGCCGCACACCAAACCGGAGCAGGCCCGAAAAGAAAGCATCGTTTTCAGTCGGGTCGCCACGCTGGTAACCGATATAAGGCCTGGTCACGCCCGTCACCAGCCGTTCGCGGTAGAACAGCTGCCTCGCCTGGGCCGCTTTTTCAGGTGACAGGTGTACGTCGAAATGGTAGGGGTCGATGTATTCTGTGCTCACATCGTCGAGATAATCAGTAAATGTTTTGCGATGCAAAATCTCAAACCCAATGAAGAACCGGTCGTTGAGGTAATACTTTGCTCCGCCACCGAGGATCACTGAATACTGCAACAGCGAGTACTCCTCGCGGTCGGGATATTCCGGGAAGCCCTGCCCTTCGAGATGAAGGGGTTTCAGGTCTACCCATTTCCTGTTGCCGTTCGGCTCCATGTATTGCGCCTGGGGATTGAAATGAAACAGGCCGGCCCCGAGCACCCCGTAAGGGCGCAGTTTGTGGGCCAGGCCGTCGTAACGCTCCAGCGCGATTGTCGGATAAATTTCCGCTGCGGCATAGAGCTCGTAAATATGAGACCGGAATCCGAGATTCCGTTTCGTGCGTTCGTAACCGTGGTGATCCTGGGGACCGAGGCTGTCATAAGCTTCGAGCTGACCGATATTGCCAGCGATCCTGACCCCAAACCATTCTACGGGATAAAGATTTACGTAGACGCCTTTCATCAATTTGGTCATAGGCAGGTCTACATCCTTAATGAACGATTTGCCTTTGCCGGAATTACCACCGAGGTCGCCGAGAAAAAATGAAGGACCGATGTTCAGACCGACCTCGAACTTTCCGCCTCCGCCGGAAATTGACTGAGCGGAGGTGATGCCGGGGCATGTGAAAGAAAGAAGGACAAGCAGGCACAGGCCTGCCGCGTTTGGTCGCGTTCTCATCGGATACGATTTCTGGTTTCTCGCTATTGGATTTCCGGACTAAAATAGAAAGCGCTGAAGGAAAGAAAGAATGAATAGCGGATTATTTTACTATGGGCCCCGGGAAATGGTTTTAGTCCTAAGTGATTTTACGAATTGCTCCTGGTCATTTCGACATGAGGGATTCCGTCTTCCAGGTACACCTCTCCGACGGCAGTAAACCCAAGCTCGGTGTAAAATTTTTTGAGGTACAGCTGCGCGCCTATTCGTACAGGGGTATCGTGAAAGAGTTTTTTCAATTCCATCAAAGAGCGTCGCATCAATTCTTTCCCAAGTCCGGTGCCGCGTTCCGATGGCGACGTCACGACACGCCCAATGGAAGCTTCAGAATAACTTGCGCCTGGCGGCAGCAGCCTTGTGTAAGCCACGAGCTGGTCGTTCCGCCACGCCATCAGGTGCCACGCATGCTGGTCTTTGTTGTCCGGGTCGAGATAGGGACAGTTCTGTTCCACCACGAAGACTTCCCCGCGCAACCGAAGAACCGCATAGAGCTCGTGCGGACCCAGGTCATTGAATTGCTTGCATTCCCAGCGGACCATTTTTTGAATTTTACCGCCCGGCGGGAACCGGCATCACTGGCAGACTCTCATTTCCTTCCGCGCTCACGGACTGAACGGCGAAAAAATAATTGTCCTTGGAAAAGGGAAGCTCGGCCCTCGTGTCGGTGGTGAAAATCTTCTTTTGCCATACAGGGCTCGTCGTTTCGCGCACCAGGATGTAATAACCCTTCGGCCTTCCGGACGCTGGTGCATTCCAGCTGATGGTGGTCGAGTTAGTGAGCCTTCGCGTGTCAACCAGCACTTCGCGCGGCATTGGCGGCGCACTTGCGAGATTAGCGAGGTTGGCGAGGTTCATACCGGTATTCTTTCGCAGGTATTCGAAGTCCATGAATTCGAGAAGATCGCCGTACCGCGTGCCCTGCTCGGTTCGTACGTCCTGGTGCTGATACCTGTAGTTTTCGTTCATTTCAGAAAAACGCACGGCGGGATAACCGCGCAAGACAAAAGGCGTATGGTCACCGCCGCGAAGGAAGCGATCATTGCGGTAGATCATTATCACTTCCAGGTTGTCTACGTAACGCTCCCCGATTTCCTTGACATAGCGCGCAAGTTGGCGGGCCCGGCCGTCGTTTTCCAGGCCGAGATTCCGAATTGTCGTGGCATTGCGGCCCGTGTCGAGCACCGAAAGCCCTTCGCTGAAGACGCGAATGCGGGTATTGTCAATAATGTTAGTCTCATTGCTGTTGTTGCTTCCCATGATATCATTGTTGAGAACAGCTTCGATTTGCCATTTTTCTTTTCGTGCTTTTTCAGCCATGAAATGTGCTCCGAGCAATCCCTGCTCTTCGCCGCTGAAGGCTACAAACAAAATAGTTATGGGAAAAGCACGGCGGCTTAAGATCCGTGCGCATTCGATAACTGCGGCTACTCCGCTCGCATCATCGTTTGCTCCCGGCGCGTCGCCCAGCCGGTCCATTTCATTACTGTTGCGGCTGTCGAGATGTCCGCTGATGATGAGCACACGCGGATCGGTGAGATCGGTACCCTGCAACCGGCCGATGACGTTTCCCAGCAGGACCGGACTATCAATGCGTCGTCCGTCGGGCTGCAGGGTAACTGTGTCGATGAAAGCGGTGAAGCGTCCACCGGAATGAGCTGCAAAGCGCCGGAATTGCTGCAGCACCCAGTTGCGCGCAGCCCCGATACCACGGTCGGGACGCGACTGCGTGCTGAGGGTATGACGGGTACCGAAAGAAACCATCTGGCTCACATAGCTTCGCAGGGAATCGGCCGACACTTCGTTTACCAGTTGCCGGATGAGCGGATCGCGTTGTACAATTACCTGCCCGGAAGCAAAAACCTGAAGAACGAGCAGCGCGATAAGGACAAGAATTCGGGTCATGGGAAAGTGATTATGGCTCCTAAAATTATGTAATTCACCCTATGAGCAATATCCCTAATTTTAAGCAGCATGCCGGCACGCGATCTGAGCCATATCCATCATCTTATTACCGATCTTTTCAGCTGGCCGCGCCGACCTGAAGAATGGGAACGCTTCCGGCTTTCGCGCGATCAGCTTGCATTTTTCAGCGAGAACGGTTTTCTTGCCGGCGTGCCGATGCTCGACGAAGTACAGGTGAAGAAACTTCGCGAGGAGTTACTGCAGCTAGCTGACGTGAATCACCCCGCTCACGGCCTTTTCTATGAGTTTCATTCGAACGAATCCAGCGACCCGAACACGGTTCTGTTTCATGCACTCGGTGCCTGGAGGATCAGCCCGGGCCTGCATGACGTGCTTTGGAATCCACGTTTCGTGATGGCTGCATACCAGCTGCTCGGTGAGCGCCCGGTGCGCTTTTGGCACGACCAGATCTTTGCGAAACCTCCAAAAAAAGGCGGCGTCGTGGCATGGCACCAGGATTATTCGTACTGGACACGAACGAAACCGGTAGCGCACCTCACCTGCTGGTGCGGTCTTGACGATTCCACGCGTGAGAATGGATGCCTTCAGTACATCTCCGGCAGTCATCATTGGGGCCTGCTTCCAAAGCCGGTCATCGCAGGGCAGCTTGAAGGCATCCGCGATTTTCTTAATGAAGAGCAGCAGCAGCAGCTTGGGAAACCGGAATTTGCGGAAGTCAAAGCGGGCGAAGCGATCTTTCACCATTCGCTCACGCTGCACGGGTCGGGTGAGAACCGGAGCGAGCGGCCGCGGCGGGCATTCGTGATCAATGTTTTTGCCGACGGCGTTGTGTCTGATTCCAACGAACCGATGCTCGAGGGAGTGCCTGTGGTGCCGAAAGGAGAAAAAATGCAGGGACGCTTTTTCCCGCTGCTTTTCGACGCCAAATCCCGATAGTTGTCAGTATCCGTATTTTTCTTTCCACAGGGCCCGCAGGAATTTGCGGAACTCTTCTTCCCTTGGATTTTTTCCCGGCTCGTAGAATTTGAATCCCGAAAGTTTTGCCGGCAGGTATTCCTGCTCGGCGAAGTTTCCCTCAAAGCTGTGGGAATACTTGTAATCTTTGCCGTAGCCCAGGTGCTTCATCAGTCGCGTGGGGGCATTCCGGATTTGCAGCGGCACAGGCAAATCACCGTGCTGTTTCACTGCATCAAGGGCTTCCCCAATGGCAGTAGTTGCGGAATTGCTCTTCGGGCTGGAGGCCAGGTAAATGGCGCATTGCGAGAGAATGAGCTGCGATTCCGGATAGCCGATCTTGTTGACTGCTTCAAAGGCTGCATTGGCGAGCACGAGGGCGTTCGGGTTTGCGTTGCCGATATCTTCGCTCGCCAATATGACCAGCCGCCTCGCAATAAATTTCACGTCTTCTCCTCCCTCGATCATACGGGCAAGCCAGTAAACTGCCGCATTCGGATCGCTGCCGCGAATAGATTTGATAAAAGCAGAAATGATATCGTAATGTTGCTCGCCCCCCTTGTCATATAGCGCGATGCGTTTCTGCGCCACAGCCATAACGTAGTCGTCGGTAATTTCAATTTCTTTCTCCCGGGTATCCGCGGCAATCTCGAGGAGATTGAGCAGTTTGCGTGCGTCGCCTCCGGAGAGCTGGATCAACGCCGCGGTTTCCTTTAAATCAATTTTTTTCCTGTGCAACACTTCATCGCGTTCGATAGCCGAGTGCAGCAATTTAACCAGGTCGGTTTCCTCAAGTGGACGGAGCAGGTACACCTGGCAGCGGCTGAGCAGCGCCGCATTCACTTCGAAGGAGGGATTTTCCGTAGTCGCTCCTATAAGCGTGATGATGCCTTTTTCCACCGCACCAAGAAGTGCGTCCTGCTGTCCCTTGTTGAACCGGTGGATCTCGTCAATAAACAGAATGGTACCGGACTGTACGCGTGCTTTTTCGATAACATCCCGAACGTCCTTTACTCCGGCGCTGATCGCACTCAGGGTGTAAAAAGGTCGTTGCAGGGTACCCGCAATGATGCTGGCAATAGTGGTCTTCCCTGTTCCGGGCGGACCCCAAAGGATCATGGAAGGAATTTTTCCGGTCTCAATAGCGTTGCGGAGAATGCCGCCTTTGCCGGTCAGATGTTCCTGCCCCACCAGTTCGTCGAGCGCGAGCGGACGAATTCTTTCGGCGAGCGGAACCTGCGAAGCCATGATTTCAAAGTAACAAAAAAAGGGCCTATGCCTCCTTCAGTTCACGTGAGCGTTCAGGAATGCGGCAATCTTGTCGAATGAATCGGTAAGATTTGCTCCGGTCCAGCCATGCGATTCCGATGGATAGTAAACATATTGCGCCGAAACCCCGTTTTGCCGGAGCCGGTTTACCAGGAGCTGGGATTGCGAGGCGGGCACGACAAAATCCGCGCCCCCGTGCAATACGATGGTGGGCGGAACCTGCGCGCTGACAAAATTGAGCGGACTGGATTGCTGGTAAACGGCTGGGGTAGTTGCAGGACTGCCACCGGTTACCTGTGCCAGCAGCAGTGGTACCAGTGGATTCGGGGGATTGTTGTAAAGACCGGCAAGATCCGTGGGACCGAAAAAATCGATGACAGCGCTAAAAGCCACCGGACTGTTGTTCTTGTATGCCTGCAGCAGCGCAAGATGAGCACCTGCGCTCGCGCCGAGTACGACGTACTTTTCGCTGAGGTGAAATTCCCCCCTGCGCGCATGAATGAAGCCGACCGCCGCGCGGATGTCATTTTCCTGTGTTGGAAAACGATTGGAGGTTCCGGTTGCCAGGCGGTAATTCACGTTAAATATGGCGTAGCCGGGAAGCCTGCGTTTCAAGGTATCTACATAAGGAAAAAAATCCGCCTTGTCGCCCTGGTTCCATCCGCCCCCATGAATCAGGATGATGACTTTCGCGGGTTCAATGTTCCTGCCGGCGGGCAGGTAAATGTCCATTTTCTGCTGCGGATCATTTCCGTAGGCAACGTTCAGCTGTGTTTCCGCCGCAAGTGGCCTGAAATCCTCTTTTTTGCAGGAAACGGTCGCCAGGCCGAGAAGCAGAACCGTGGAATATTTGCGGGTTCGAAAGGACATTTTTCAAAAATACTTAGGAACGGTTTGCGGGACGGCGAGTACGCCGGTTTTTAACACGCCCTTATTGGATCGCCGCTATTTTGTATTTTAAGCGTTGTTCATGTTGTTCCGACCATCATACCTGTCGTTCCTTGCAGGGATACTTTTTTCGAAGCCGCTTCCTTCGCAGCTGATAAGCAGCGAGCATAATTACGCAATGAACGCTCCCGCGGTCGTGATGGTGCAGTCGGTTTATTCTGCGACCATATATGTGAACCGGGTTGAGATGAACAAGCTTCGGTTTAACAGGCTGGTGGATTCGGTACGCGCGCTGGATACTACCGGGCAGATCTACTCACCGGCACAGAAGCTGGACATAGTGGTGCGCGCTCTTTACCGCTCACCGCTCCGTTATTTTTCACCTGGTCTTGAATACTTCCGGCAGGTGCACCGGGTGCAGGGAACAGGAACCGGGTTTTTTATTACGGGAGACGGCTACCTGGCTACCAATGCGCACATCATTGAACGCGACAGCGCCTACATCCGGAACAAGTTCGTGCTCTCGACATTTGAGGAGGTTACCCGGCAAAACGTGAATGCGCTTGAATCGTCGTGGGCGATGACACTCAGCGAGCAGCAGCGTCAGCTCCTGCACAATGCATATGGCGTGATCTTCTCTGCTATTTCCGACATGATCCTTTTTGATCTGCGGAATGAAATTTTCGTGCTGTACCGCGCCGACAGCGATACGGGAACGGTGACGGTACGGCGAAAAGCGCGATTGATTACCAAGGGAAGGGCAATGCCAGGAAAGGATGTGGCCATTCTGAAAGTGGACGGCGTGCGCGAACTGCCTACTATTTTGCCCGCGCGCGATACTGCCATCCGGATCGGTACCCGCGTCCTGGTGCTCGGGTATCCCGATCCTGCTACCGCAAATGTTTACCTTGCTCCTGAATCGCCGGAACCGACGCTGACATCCGGGATTGTGAGTGCCGTGAAACGATCACTTGCAGGATGGCCGGTGATCCAGATGGACGCGGACATCAGTCATGGGAGCAGCGGCAGCCCGGTATTCAATGAGACGGGCGAGGTTATCGGCATCGCGACGTTTGGCAGTCTGGCGCAGCATGGGGGCGGCCTCGCGAGCGGATTCAACTTCGCAATCCCCTTTTCAATTATTCGTGAATATCTGGATTCAGCGGGCGTGCAAGCCTCCCAAAGTCGTGCTACGCGCGCTTTTCAGCAGGGGTTGCGGCTTTTTTACGACCAGTTCTACCGAAAGGCTTCCGAAAAGTTTCGGGAAACGCGCAAGCTGAATCCGGGATATTTCCAGGTGAACCAGTTCATTCGGGACTGCGAACTGAAGATAGCCGGCGGAGGGGACCGGCATGCACCCCCCAGGCGCTATGTGCTGGTGATCATGATCGCGATCGCGGCCATGACGGCAGTGTACCTGCTGTTTCTTCGGAGATCACGGAAGAGCCGCAGGTAACATAATTCAGGAATCTTTTTCAACGCGAATTTGCAGCTCGCTGAGCTGCCGGTCATCAACGGGCGAAGGGGCATCGAGCATCACGTCCCGGCCGGCATTGTTCTTTGGAAATGCGATGTAGTCGCGAATACTTTCGCTTCCGCCGAGTAACGCGCACAAACGGTCGAATCCAAAGGCAATCCCGCCGTGCGGCGGCGCACCGTATTCGAATGCCCCCAGAAGAAATCCAAATTTTTGCTGCTGTTCTTCGGGACTCAATCCAAGTGCCGCAAACATTTTTTCCTGCACCGACCGCTGGAAGATGCGAATGGAACCACCCCCGATCTCATGGCCGTTCAGCACCATGTCGTACGCGTTCGCTCGAATTCTGCCGTACTGCGTGGGATCGTCGAGCAGATCTATTTCCTCAGGGAGGGGAGAAGTGAAAGGGTGATGACGCGCGACATAGCGTTGATCTTCCTCGCTGTATTCAAAAAGAGGAAAATCCAACACCCAAAGCAGTTTGAATTCATCAGGCCGGCGTAATCCGAGGCGTTCGCCCAACTCGAGCCTGAGCTCTCCGATCGCCTTGCGCGTTCTTTCCTCGGGTCCTGCCAGAATGAGAATAAGTTCTCCGGTTTCGGACCCGCAGAACGCCGCCAGGCTCGCAAGGCGTTCGGCTGACGCGAATTTGTCGAAGCTGCTTTTGAAGGAACCGTCCGTATTCACCTTTACGAAAGCCAGGCCACCCATGCCTATCTGCGGACGTTTCACCCATTCGGTAAGCTCGTCGATTTGTTTCCTGGAGTATTCCGATGCGTTCGGCACCGAAATAGCGAGCACGGATTCGACGTCGCGGAATACAGGGAAATTCATTTCTGCCAGCTCTTTCCAGACCATATCTCCTGCCACCTTCAGATTCCTGACCTTCATCCCAAAGCGTGTGTCCGGCTTGTCGGTTCCATAGTTTTTCATGGCTTCCGCCCAGCTCATGCGTTGCAGAGGTTCGATGTACGACTTGCCGGTAATGTCAACGAAAATCTGTTTGATCATTCCCTCGAACATCTGCAGCACGTCCTCGCGTTCCACGAAACTCATCTCGCAATCGATCTGTGTGAACTCCGGCTGCCGGTCGGCGCGAAGATCTTCATCGCGGAAGCATTTGACCAGCTGGTAATAACGATCGAAGCCGCTCACCATTAGTAGTTGCTTGAAAGTCTGGGGGGACTGTGGAAGCGCATAAAATTGCCCGGGGTTCATGCGCGAAGGCACTACAAAGTCACGGGCGCCTTCGGGTGTCGACTTGATCAGAAAGGGAGTCTCGATATCAATGAATCCATGCTGATGCAGGTAATTGCGGGCGGATCGATTGACTGCATAGCGCAGCTCCATGTTTCTTTTCACCGCAAGGCGCCGCAGATCGAGATAACGGTATTTCATCCGCAGGTCGTCGCCACCGTCGGTATCGTCCTGTATGGTGAACGGCGGGGTTGCCGATGGATTCAGCACGCGGTACGATTCCACGCTGATCTCGATATCGCCGGTCGGAAGATTGGGATTCTTATTGCTTCGCTCCGTCACCCTGCCCGTTGCCTGCAATACAAACTCGCGTCCTACTTCCAGGTCGCGCGTGAGCTCTTCCCTAAAAAGCAGCTGCGTGATTCCATAGCGGTCGCGGAGATCAACAAAACTGATGGATCCGAATTTCCGGATTGTCTGCACCCAGCCGGCCAACGTGACGCTTTTGCCCTTGTCGGACAGCCTCAGTTCCCCGCAGGTATGTGAGCGATACATGAAGACTTCTTTAGTGGCGGCCGGTGGCGATTGCTGGTCGGCGTCAACGGCGGCAAAGATAGGGCGGAGCCGGCAGTTGCGGCGGCAAACGCCTGAGAAGGAAAGGATAACGGATGACCGGGCGCACGGGCTTTTGCAGTTTGCAGCCGGATTTTTATATTTAAGTACCGAATCCCTAATCATGCAATCCTTCCTGCGAAAACTGAACAGGCTGTTCTACGGCAATCCTCCCGCAGCAAGAGATCTTTCTTCGGAACCTTTCCAGCCAAGCGATGAAATTGTAAATAACTACTCCTTTGTCATCGGCAGTCTTTTCACGTATTTTAATGACCTGAGCACGGAAAAGCGAATGCGGTTTATCCGAAGGACCTATAACTTCCGGCAGAGCAAGCGTTTTCATTTCATTGGAATGGAGCAGAATGAAGACGCAGCGATCTTGGTCAGCGCCTCGGCTGTACAGGTCACTTTTGGGCTCAAGAACTACCAGCTGCTGCATTTCCGCGACGTCTATGTGCTTGCCGCCGCCTATCACATGGAGAACGAGGAAGAACTGTACATCGGGCATGTTGCGCCCGAAGGAATTTACCTGTCCTGGAAACATTTTTTATATGGCTACGCCAATAAAAAGGACAATATCAACGTTGCAGTACACGAAATGGCGCATGCGCTCCTTTATAATAACTTTTTCGCCCAGTATGGGGTGGACGCGCATTTCCGGCTGAATTACGAGAAATTCTCGAACAGTACGGGGCCCATATTTGCCGACGTGATCACCAAACGCCGCAGCTACCTGCGGGGCTACGCGTTCAGCAACCTGCATGAGTTCTGGGCAGTGAGCGTGGAAGCTTTTTTTGAAAACCCGAAGGACCTGCGCGATAACATGCCGGAACTGTACCAGGCGCTTTGCCGCGTGCTGAACCAGGATCCCCTCACGAAAGAAAAACTGATCGGCGCTGAGACCTGATAACGCTTTAAAATCCGAACCATGATAACCCTTTCCCTGATTTATTTTACCCGCCGCTTCTTTCTGCAATGGAAACGGCGGCGCCTGGCCGCGACTGCTACATGGTAACCGGCTCGTGCTTGCGCCGGTCGCGTCTCCGCTGCACTGCGTAATAATACAGCAGGATGGATACGCCCGTAAGAAAAGGTATCAGTGCGATGTGTTTGCCTTCAAAACCCCAGCCGATCGAAGTCTCGTCAAATCCAAAGAATTCACTCACCATCCAATAGGCATTGGCCGTTATCCAGAAAACGATTGCCAGATTGTGCGCCAGTTCCGAAGGGATCTTTCGCGTTCGTCGCGCGATGACTATCGCGATGATGAGCGTCGGAAAGATCATGGCGATGCCGAGCTCTTTCCAGAGCAGGCACCAGCTCAGGTCCTTGGTCAGCCAAAACACGATGTGCATGTTTTCCATCCGACGGAAACGGGCGGGGTAGATAAATCGGGATTGGTCATAAGCCAGCAACTGGTCGTGCATGGTTTCGGTTTTTGATCGACAAAAATAGCGGTTAGCGACTCAGGGCCTTGCTGAAGCGCCGCACATCAGCCTCGGGCATGATGGCTTCGTTATCGAGAAGATGCCGGGTCAGCCCGCTCGCGAAAAACGGCGCGAGGGAGCAGCCCTTGGTTCCCATTCCGTTCAAGATAACGACGGCTTCGTGATGCGGATGTACGCCAACGAAGGGCCTTCGTTCGAGTGTGGCCGGACGGATGCCCGCCTTGTGGTCGAGGATCCTGTAGGGCAGCTTCAGCCAGGCGAGCAGGTGACGCCGCGCCTGTTCGAAAAATTCGGTCGACGGCGCTGGGTCAGTGAATTTCCACTGGTAATTGGACCCGAACCAGAATTTGTTTTCATCAGGCAGGGGAACCAGCAAAAATCCTTTTTTATAAATGTGGTGTGGCGGAAGTTCGGGTATTTCGAGAATTAGAGCTTCGCCCTTGTTGGGTGAAAAAGGGAGGGACGAAAAAAAAGGATTCCGGATCCCGGCGGACCCGTCACAAAACAGGATCCGGTCGGCGGCGATGTCGTCGTATTCGATCCCGCCCGCGCGCACGTGCAGCCGTTCCGGATCAAACCGCACATCAAGCAGGCGATTCTGTTGCGATAGAAATTTTCTCCATCGCGCCTGCATCGTTTCCACATCCACGACAAAGGAATGCCGGATCTCTCCGCAGCCGAGCTCGTACCGGAACACGGAATTGAACGCGTTCTGTTCCGGGAAAGAGTGCAGGTAAGCATTTTGTTCCTGCACGCGCTCCAGAAATAATTCCCGCTGGTGGGGGTTCGGGAAAAATTCAATCAGGTTTTTTTGGAAAATAAGCTGCGCATCTAAAAATTGGCCCAGCTCCTGGTAAGTTTTCCGGGCGAAAGGGAGCAACTCTTCAGCCATCCAGGTGATTGCGAGGCGCCGGCCCGTCACCGGGTTAATGATTCCCGCGGCAACGCGTGACGAACTGGCCGGATCGTTCTGGTCCATAACCAAAAACGATTTTCCTGCCCGGTGAAGGAACCAGGAGAGAAAGGTTCCACAGAGCCCCTGGCCCACGACGAGGAATTCCACGCGCATGCTTAAAGGTAGGCGATCGGGTCAATCTCGTTCCACGACGATCCGCACGCCCTCGCTGTGAGCGCTGAACTCAGGAGCGTACATGCTTTGAATGCTCGTAATTCCGTTGCTGAAATTCCCAGCGTGCGTCACAAAAGCCGGATATTCGAAAACGTAGGTTCCACGCCGCATCCTGTCGAAAAAGAAATTGGTGCTTGCGTCGCGCGTGCTCTCGTAGTAACCGAGGCCGCCCTGCCATTTGTAACCGCTCAGCACATTCACCGGCTCCACGCCCGAAGCCCGCTGATCCTTCATGTGCACGTATTCCATTTCCCGGTCCACGCGAAGCTCAATCCGGATCCTGAGCTTGTCGCCCACATGCAACACATCCCCGTCGTTCACGGGCGCGAGGACAGGACCGCGGTCGCTGTTCTTTTCCACAAAGAGCTTCCGGGTAAGCTGCAGCGGTGTGGCAGCAGCGGTTACCTTATCCATGTCCTCGAAGTACTGCCAGTACACCGCGCCCCAGCTTGCGGAGGTTGTTTTTGCTGTTGAGGTTACAGCTACGTTAATATTTCCCATTTCCGCATTGATCCGTTTCGGATCAACGGACTGCCGGAAATATCCCGTGCCGGCTTCCGTTGCGGAGGGTTGAATGGTTGTAGCACCGAGACGAATCTCCACCGTTGGCGTGATCGCGATCCAGTCGGAGCCCTGCAGGAGCAATGCGAAACAGGCTTCGGCTGTGGCCTTCGTGGTGCGCCAATGATTGGTCTGCTTGTGTTTCAGCAACCAGGTTTTCAGATCGTCCACCGTTTCCTGGTCGCGCGCGATTTCGTGGAATGCTTCAATCAGCAATGCCTGGGTTTCCACAGGTGCTTCGTGCCAGAACCAGCCCGTACGAAAGTCTCTCCAGTACATTCCAAGCTCTTCATTGGTGATGGAGGTTTCGCGCAGCGACCGGATGATGTCCTGTGGGATTTTCGGATCCCCCGCGCGTGACCGGGCGAGTGCGATCATGCCCTGCATGTATTTCGACTGGCGCGTCCAGAATTGTGCAGCCTGACCATAATAGTAATTATACGCAGTCCGCGCGGCAGACGCGACGGCGTGCTCGGGGAAAAAGCTGCGCATGTAGAGGTATTGGATCTGGACCATACTGATCTGCTGGTTGCGCAGGTTTGCCTTGTTCCGGACCAGCTCGTCATAGTCCGATTTGATCTTCTGGTCGAGATAAGGAAGTGCTGCGTTCATGATCGCCCGCAGCTTGCTTTCCTGTGATGGGGCGACTGCGCCAAGTTTTCGGAGATGGCCGATCCCGGTGAGAATATATTGCGTCATGTAGCGATCATCGGGGCCTCCTGCGAACCATACGAATCCCCCATTCGGACTTTGCATCTGCCGCAGCTTTTCATAGGCATTGTTGAGCTCCGAGCTCATGCGCACCAGGTCGAAAAGGAGTGCGATGTTTCTTTTCTGTTCGGATTCCGTTTTTGCTTCCAGCACCCAGGGAGTTTCCTCGAGAAGCACCGATTTCAGATCCTGGTTCTTCTGCAGGTTGCTGAGGAGGGCAGCAGTGTCAAGGGTTTTCCAGCGTTCGAAGATCTGTTTGATTCGGGGTGAGGATCCCGCGATAAAGGACGCCAGTGAGTTGGCATAGTAGCGGTTCCAGGTTTGTTCCGCGCATTCATATGGAAACTCCATCAGGTAGGGGAGCGCCTGCACCGCCAGCCAGGCGGGATTGGAAGTGTACTCCACCGTCAGCGCATGATGCTGCAGCGTGGGACTTCCGCCCGAAGCCAGCAGCTTGTCGAAGCGGTACGTTTTGCTGGTGGTTCCGCGCAGGCTGAGCGGCAGGGTCTCGGTCACCAGGATGCGGTTCGTCAGGACAGGCATGATGTTCTCTACGCCGTCGATGAAATTTTCCGCGCGCGCGATCACTCTCCATGTAAGCGCGGTATTGAACTGGTAGGGGACTTCGATCGGGAATTTCACCGCGCCCGATTCTCCCGCGGCCACCGTGAAGAACTGCGAAGCATGGATGTTCCGCAACCAGCCATCAATCCGCTGACCGGTGCGCGCGTCGATGAGCTGCAGCTCTGCCTGCCCGGTGAGTTCCCTGCCGGAAAGATTTACAATGCGGGTGCTGAATTCCATCCTGTCCCCTTCGCGCAGGAACCGCGGCGCGTTGGGTTGCACCATCAGCTCTTTCTGCGTGACCAGCTCGCGGGTCGCGCTGCCAAAGGCAGCTTCCTTCGTATGTGCGAGCAGCATCAGCTTCCATCGGGTGAGCGCTTCGGGCATGGTGAATGCGAATTCGATTGCTCCTGATGCATCCGTGCGGAGCTCGGGGAAGAAGAAGGCGGTTTCATTGAAATTTTTTCGCACCTGCACCCCGGGATCTGCCGGTTTCGGCGGCGCCGGCGGACGCAATTTGTCCTGCTGGTTGCTGACCTGATCCCCGTCGGCGGCGGTGTCGAGCGTCAGCTTTTCCTGCGCCATCGTGGGTGCAGGTATGCCTTCCGCCATTTCGTTCATAGCCCTTCGCCGGCCATATCCGACGGAAACGACGCTGCCAATTTCCTCGTTGAAGAGCCGGTCGTACCGCTTGTCGAGGTGCCTGTAACGCTTCTGCTGCACATATTTTTCCTGGGATGAAACTTCCCTGAAGTTTTCGTCGCCCGTCCAGTTGCGCACAAACCAGTACGCAGGCCAGATGCCCGGCACCGACCAGCCGTGCGGGTAGAACTGGTCGAGCGAAGCATCGTACATGCCGGCCAGCATTTCCGCGGCCACGAGCTCTCCCTTGTTGCCGGTGACGCGCACCTTCCATTTCTCTTCACTGCCCGGAAGTGTTTTGTCGCGGAAAGTGGCGAATTCGATCCGAAGGTCCTTGTTGCTCCAGGGCACCTGGATCACCTGCCCGAACTGGTGCAGCCGGTTGTGGCGAACGAATGCCCAGCTCACTCCAAATCCGCCGCGATCGGACTCCGAAGCGTCGAAGCCGATCGTGGTTTTTTCATTGTTCAGCCGCAGTATGGAGATGGCCGGGCGAGCGGAATCCGGGACCGCGTCCTTATCCACGGTTTGAATGAGAAAAGCATCCGTTGCGGAAGTGCCCAGGTTTACCAGCGCGCGCTCCCCCGGCTCTACGGGTGAAGCGGGCCGGGCCCAGAGATATTTCGGAGTGCTCATGCTGCGGGCTTTTTCGTCAAAGACATCCACGAAGCGGACATCCTTTATTTCCTGTCCGTCCTTGTCGGTGGTCGTTACGCTGATCTCATACATCCCGGGTGGAATCGTCTGAGGGATCGGAAAGTTTCCGTCGCGGCTCGCCGTGTCGCGGCGTTCCAACACAAGCTCCCCCCGCTTCCAGCTCCGCGGATCCCGCTCGTTGTCGTACTCGTCGTGCGGAAAATTTTTCAAATATTCCTCGCGGGTCATAGTGAACTGATCGGGCCTTTGCCAGTACCGTTCCCGGATCAGTCGCGCTTCGGGTTGAAGCCGGGTGATCGTCAATTTAACCCGCGCGGGCTGGAACTCGCCGCTCATATTGGTGGCGGTCACCTGAACGCGCCGGAGGCTGTCGGAAGAAATTGTTTCCGGAACACCCAACTGGAGGAGCAGGGATTTATACCCCGCGGAGATCGTTTTTTCACCGCTGCGGGTTTCGCCGGCCTGATCGGTTACGTCGGCATAAATGGTATAATCAAATACCGGTTCCAGCTTCCGGTCGAGCGAGAGATCGGGGATCGCGGTGAACTCCACGGTAAAGCGTCCGTTCCGGTCGGTGCGCGTTTCCCCGTGCGCGATTTCCATTTCCTCCGCGGGAGGTTCCCACCACCGCCAAAAGATCCAGGGATATGGGAAACGCGGCTGCCGCACCACGCGGTAGCGAACCAGCGCATTGTCCGTCACATTCCCGGCATATGCCTTTGCCAGTCCGGTTACGCGGATGCGGTCATTCACGCGGTAGCTTTCCTTTACCTGCTCAAACTCCACGAAGAACTTTGGACGTTTGTATTCTTCCACCCGGAAGGAAGCCATTCCCGTTGCAGGTCGGGTGTGAATCGAAAACTGCCCATTCAGGCGGTTCTGCGGGAGCGTGAATTCTCCCGAGAAAGATCCATACTGGTTGCTGCGAATGCGCATGGAGTCGATCGGCTCGGAATTCGCGTCGAGCAGCAGAATGACGGCATCGTAATCCGACGCTGCCGCGGCGGAACGTCCGCCCGGATTCCTGCGGATCACGATGCCCTTGAAGAAAACAGTCTGCCCCGGCCGGTACAGACTCCGGTCGGTGAACAGAAAGGTGTGACTTGTTGCGGGCTCGGTCTCCGGCCGCTCGCGCTCAAAATAATAATCGTGAATAGGATCGTCCAGCAACAGGCGCTCGCCGCCGTGCGCAATCTCCAGCCTGTAAGGCATATGTGTGAACTTCGGATCAGAGGATTTCTGATGCCGGAAATGCCCCTTATTGTCGGTGCGGTACTGTTTCCCTTTTTCGCGCACATACCTCGACTTCTGGTAATCGTACCGCTGTTCCCATAACTGGACCGTAGCTCCGGCGAGGGGTTGCCCGTGATCACGGTGAAGAACAAAAAAATGATGGTTGCTGCGAATGTAGCTGATGGAGGATACAAAGAATAGCCTCGCTCCAAGCAATGCGGTCTTGTTTTTGAAATCCGGTTCGGAAGAAACAACCAGCATGTATTCCCCGGCTGGAAGCGCCTCTACCTTGATTTCGGCGGCATGCGTTTGCAGATCCTCTGCGCCGGTGAGGGACTGCTCCCAGTTTCTGACGGGCGGCAGCGCGAGAATCGAATTCCAGTATTTTTCGCTGTAGCGGTCATCAGCTTCGTCTTTCAGCTTTTCATCCGCGCGCGCGATCCGGAGATACACGCGGCTCAGGTTGCGATATTGCATCAGGGCGCGGAAAGGCTGGTTTGGAAGATTTACCTTTTCCAGCTTGAAGTGAAGTTGCTTTTGCCCGATCTCCGCGAGCAGGTTCTGGCAGTTTACGCGTCCCTCGGAGGAATCTTTTTGTTGCAGCACACGCTGGCAGATCTCTCGTGCACGCACACGATCGAGGCGGTGCGTAGAGTCTCCATAGGGCCGGTAGGTGGCCGCCTTGTTTTCAAAATGCCGGGCCATCAGGTACCAGGCCTGGTCGGCGGCGGGCGCGCCCGAAAACTTTGCCGTAATGTGCTCCAACGCTTTCACATAAAGTCGGTCTTTTTCGGGGTGCACAGACCGTTCGAAAACAAACGAGATCCGTTGGATGTCAGCGTCAATCAGGGCGTCCGGTGTCTGATCCGCAAGGTGAAAACCGAGTATGCGCTGGTACAGAAGAAGGGCCTTGTGCTGCAATGAAAACGTGTCGCGGGTGGTGAAGTGGCGTTTCACAAAAGATTCGGCCGGGTCGAAAGCTTCCGCCTGATTTATTTCGAAAGCATAGGCAGGTTTGCGGATATCGCGCTCGTCGTTTTGAAAGTAATCGAGGGCACGGTGCGCCAGCAGGTCGAAAAGGGTCGGCCGGAGATGACGGACATTTCCCTTCGTAATGATCGCGTCGAAAGGTTCCAGGCGGGTTTGCTGGAGCAGCTTTTCATTTTGCAGGGAACGAAGGAAAAGCTCCCCGATCCGGCGGTGGAAATCTTCGGCGGACCAGGTGCTGATGTCGTCTTTTTTAAAGTCGCGGGTTTCGCTGCGCTGATAGAGCTCCCAGCGGTGCTGCTGGTAATAATTCCAGTAAAGGCCGGCAAGCAAGCTGCTGAGAATTGAAGTCGCAGGTTCGCGGCTCGTCGTGATCTCCTTTTCTATTTCCGAGATGGATAATAGTTCATTGTCCTCGCGCAGCTCCGACTGGAGGCGCGTCATGTAGACGAGTGACTTCACGACCTGCGCGTCCTGTTTTTCTGATTTCGCGAGCGTATAGATCCTACGAACTTCCTGGAGTGCGGATTTCGGCAGGTTCTTTTTGATAAATCCCTCGACCCGGGTCCATTCCTTTTCGTAATTGCGGATGGGCTGCTGTGCGAACAGGCTCAGGCTGAAAATCAGGAAAGCGGAGACAATGCCAGGTCTCAGGAAATGCATGCCGGTCAAATTAGTTACAAGATAATGAATGCACCAGTTGAGATGCGAAACGAGATGTGTTTGCATAAGGTGGGGGTAAAAGAGTTGGGGATTCCGGAAGTTGCACGACGTGATTTGGGTGACGGGATTTTAAAAAGCCTTTGTGGCTTTCTTAACAGGGTGTTGTTCGCCCTCGGAACCATTGCATTTTGGTTTAACTTTTTATTCTATGCCTGCCGGGTTCAGTGGCATACGCTTTGAAATTTTTTTTTCATTCAAATTTTATCAAACCCTCAAAAACAAGCACCATGAAAACAATCTTTACTTTCCTGTCTTCGCTGGCGCTCGCG
>DASPNM010000034.1:0-9907 GCA_035626515.1 Chitinophagaceae bacterium | reverse complement strand
GATTTCAGCTTCAGCGGACTCAAAACCGCTATCCTTTATTTTCTCCTAAACGCAGGAAAATCGGACCGCTTCCGGGAGGAGTTTCTCGCAAGCGAAGAAGAGCGAAAGCGCTTTATCGATGACAACATTCACGATATCTGCGCCTCAGTCCAGCAGCGTATCGTAACGATCCTGCTCGGCAAACTGAAGAGAGCCGCTTTGCAGACCGGGATCACGCGCGTCTGCCTCTCCGGCGGCGTCTCGGCAAACAGCGGGCTGCGCAGCGCTTTTCTCGAAATGGGAAAGGAATACAAATGGGAAACACATATTCCGGCCTTTCAGTATTGCACTGACAACGCGGCCATGATCGCGATGACCGGCTATTATAAATACCTCGCGGCAGATTTTTCTAGTCTTTCCGTGAGTTCGTCGGCGCGCTCCGGCTGGTAAGCATCGCGGCATTACCTTGCGACCGTGAAGGATTCATTCCAATTCAAGCAATTTCTCGTCCGACAGGATCGTTCGGCAATGAAAGTGACTACCGATGCATGCCTGTTTGGAGCGTGGGCGGCCAGCGAGTCGGCGCGGAGCGGGACAGCGCTGGATATTGGCACCGGCACAGGACTTCTCTCGCTGATGCTCGCGCAGCAAACCCAACTGGTCATTGATGCGATCGAAATCGACACGGACGCCTGTGCACAGGCGCGCGAAAACGCAGAGTCCTCACCGTGGAAGGACCGCATCCGCGTGCGGCAAGGGGATGCCCTAAATACTCCGGCCAACACAACATATGATGTGATCATCAGCAACCCGCCTTTCTATGAGAAGCAGCTTAAAAGCGACGATCAGCGCCGGAATATCGCACACCATGGAGAGTCACTTACGCTCGGGCAACTTGCCGCGGTCATTCAGCAATTACTCGCACCCGGCGGATCATTCTTTACCCTGCTTCCCTACCGGCGAAGCAGCGAAATCGGGAGACTGTTAAAAAGAAGCGCGCTTGCAGCAATGAAGACCGTGTTTGTCCGCCAGTCGCCAAACCACAGCTACTTCCGCCTTATGCTGAAAGGATGCCTGGCCGGGGAGCAGCCCGGCCCTGCGGAAATCGGGGAGATCAGTATCTGGAATGCCGAACAACAATACACCGACGAGTTCCGCGCCCTGCTGAAAAAATATTACATTATTTTTTGACGGGCTTCCCTTCGGCATAGTCCCGCAGGTACTCAAACGAAGGTGTGAGCGACCCATTCCGTGTTATGGTCGCTCGCTCGAGGACAGACGAGCCTCCGGCTATCAGGTCATCAAGAACGAATTTGATCAGTTGCTCCCCGAAATAACGGGAGGCGTCGCGTGGAAGTTCGTTGGGAAGATTGCCTACGGCCATCAGGTCAATCGAACCCGGAAGGAAAGGGGCGGTTTTTTGAAAACTCTCCCGGTCCACTCCATAGAACGGATTTTCGATAGTCTGGTCGCCGAGATTGATGGGCACCGACCCATTCACGTCATCGGTTATATCGGCGATGGTCTGGATAATGAAATCGCGGGACCGGATGTCTTCCTTTTCAAACAACCTCGGTATCTGCTTTTCCCAGTACACACCATTCATCAATACATCGGTCTGCCTGCTGTACGGCAGGAATAGACACTCGTATTCCTGAGGATGCTGGTGGAAATGCTCGCGGTCATAACCACCGTTCCGGTGGCGATAGAGATCAGCTCCACGAAGCTGGGTGTAAACAGGGTACGAGAAATGTCGTTTGAGATAATCATCCGGCTCCACCTCGTGTATGCCCATCAGGTTCATGATCTCAACTATCCCGTGCGCAACGCGCCCCGACCCGGTAACAGCCACCTTCAGGTTGGGGAGCTTCAAACCGAAATAAGTGTGGATCAACTCCCTGAAACTACGCAGGTTATAGACCCTGTCTAAACTAAAGAGTCCAGTCCTTAACCCATGGCCCATAATACCGTTATGAGCGCCTACTACCCCCGCAAAAAAGCCGAACCCGATGATTCTTTGCCCGTCTTCATGTTCCAGGCATTCGTAATCAATCAGCGTGATGCCTTTTTCCAGCACAGCCGCGAGAAGAGGCTGGTTGTGGGGTTGGTGTTTTTTCGTATGGGAAAAAAACAGATAGGTTTTGCCGGGGATTAGATCTGCGACAGGCACTTCTTTAATTCCAAGCAGGATGTCGCAGTCGGAAATATCTTCCTGGACTTTCACGCCGGCCATTTCATATTCCCGGTCGGAGAAGCAGCGGTGCGCAGAAGTTTGGGCGCGTATTCTCAGCTGCGGACGGTTGGCGTGAATCCATTTGCATTGCGCCGGTGTGAGCGGTACGCGATTATCAGCCGGCACCTTCCCCTCCCTGATAAGTCCGAAAGTCGTCATTTGAATTTTCCCTCAGCGAACCGACAGAGTCGTCAGTCTGGCGCGATCTGTGTTATAACTTTAAATATTATTTACAAAAAACAGGGCGGCGAAAGTTACATATTTGCGGTTTCAATTTACCAACCGAAAAGGCCTTTGCATGAAACAAATGCGCATTGCATTCGCTGCATTGATGGTGTTTTCTCTATTTGCCTGCAGCAAGCCTGTCATCACGCCTGGTGCCTACCGGCTCAGCTACGGTGATTCAATCCTTTACCTGAAAAACCAGGCATCTGATCATATCATACACCCTACCGAACACCGTCCGGGTACTTACGAGGGATTTCCGGACGGGATTGAGATCGATGAAACCACCGGCGCTATCAATGTCTCGAAAAGCGAGACCGGCCTGCGATACCGGATCACTCATACGGCTCCCGACGGCAGGCAGACGAGGACAATGGTGGTGATTTCCGGGATTAATTACACCGACAAGTTCTACAATCTTTCACAACACGATACTATTGCTCCCCCGGTGTACAATGCGGGTTCGGGAGCGCTTCCCGTAAATGGTTCCATTTTCGACGAAGGCAATCTCGCAAACAGCTCCGGCTGTTCGGTAGCCACGGTCAACGGACGAATCAATCTCGCGGAGACCGTACGCAACGGATGGTTGGGAAATCCCCCTGCCAACGACGCGAAGCGGGAGATTGATATCGTATACCGGCTGAATGACCGCAGCCAGCGCGCGGTGAACAAGGTGCGGGTAAAACTCTATTTTTACCATTCCATGGCGACCGTGGCTCCCGACCTGCTTGAGACCCTGCAGGAACGTGAGAGCGACGGCGTATTTTTGACAAACCAACCCATCCGGCCCGGCGCAAGTGTTTTCACCGAGAGCGTCGCCGCTGCTGCCAAACCGCGTCCGCCCTGCATTATCATCATTGCGAATTAACGTCGCGAGCCGCTAAATTTGACAGGCATCGCGACCTCTCATGAGCCGGCTATTGTTCCTTATTCTCTGCAGCATCCTGTTGTTCTTTGCGTTTTCGCAAGAGCGAAGCAATCCTGCTGTACCTATAGATGCATACGCACGGGCAGAAAAGCTGTTCTTGATTGCGCAGGAGTATGGCAACCGCAACGATTATGACGAAGCGGAAGAACTTCGTTTGTATCGGGAGGCTCTCAACGCTTTTGAACGAATTCTGCCTGCTTTATCGAAGCATGACTCTCTCCTCTTTCATGCTCATTCCCGGATTGGATTGATTGCATACTATCTCGACAGCACGGACCAGGCCCGGCATTCTTTCCGGACCGCCATGCAGGTCGCTGAAACCGGTGCGGACGTTTCCGATTCCTTTCTCTTCAAACCGCTGCTTTATTCAGGAGGAATTCACTATGACCTCAACTCGTTCGACTCCGCCTTTTATTATTACAAACGTGCTGAAGCCATCCAGGACCGTTACGCCCGGCCGCTGGAAGAATCGCAGCGGGTTTACAACCGGTTGGGTGTGATGTATTACGAAACGGGGAATTACCGACTGGCGAGAAATTATTTTGAAAAAGCGATTGGCGTGCTGGAAACAACTGCAGCCGGTGATCCCGGCCTGCTCGTGAATTACCGGATGAATATAGCAGCACTGTTGGTGAAGCTGGAAGAATTCGACGAGGCGCAACGCCTCTACGAACAGATCCTCCCTTTCAACCATTTTCTCAATGAGATCCATCACAACCTGGGAATCATCCAGCTCCGCCGGGAAAATTTCCATGAAGCAATTCGTCATTTGCGGCGGGTGAACTATGGAGAAAACAGGCGAAACATCGATCTCTATTACAATTTCGCCATGGCATGGTATGGACTGGAACGTTCGGATTCGGGCGATGCGTTCCTTCAAAAGGCGGCGCAGGAAAATCAGCACTGGAATGGCAACCGGCGCAATATTCCTTATGGTCTGATCCTGAAATTGCGGGCGGAGCGACTCCGCGCGGAAGGGAAATGGCCGCAGGCTTTGCAGTACTACCAGCGGGCTTTGCAGCAATTTCAGTTCAATTTCAATGACAGCAATATTTACAGCAACCCCGCGGAATTCAGCGGCATATTCTCTTACCTGAATGTGTTCAGCACGCTCGCAGGAAAAGCAGAAACTTTCGAGTTATGGCACGAACAGTCGAAACAGCTGCGTTACCTGGCGGCGGCCCTCGACGCTTACCGGTCAGCCTTCAGTCTGGCTGCGTATGTGGAACGGACGTATGAATCCGACGAGGCGCGGCTGTTCTTCAACCGGATGAAACATTCGGTACACAACCGGCCTATCGAAGTAGCGATCCGGATGTACGAACAAACGGGGGAAAACCGTTACCTCGAAGATGCCTACCTGTTCGACCAGCAAAACAAGGCCTCTACCCTTGCACTTGCGCTGCGGGAAATGGAACTGCAGCGGAATTTTGCGGCATCCTTCCCGCTCTTTGAAGAGGAAGCAGGACTGAAAAGAGAGCTCGCCCGGCTTTTACTGCGCGCCGCGCAGGCCGAACAACCATCTGAGCTCGACAGCATTCATTCGCGCATGCGCGACCACGAAATTCGGCTGGCACAAATTGGCGAGCAGCTCCACACAATCCCGGCCTACCGCGAACGGCATTCGGCGCAGTTCATCCCGTCAATAAACGAGGTGCATGGTCTCCTGGACAGGGGGACGGCGCTCGTGTCCTTCCATTTTTCGGAAAAACAAATCCTCGCGCTGATCCTTACCGACGGAGAAATGAGCTATTCCAAATCCGCCGTTGATTCCATCTTCTATGGCCGCATTGATACATTGAAGCATTCACTGCAGCGACAGGAACGCAGCGAAAACGCTACCCAGGCGGCGCGGGAACTCCACCGCGTACTTTTTTCACCGGTGTTAGAAAAAGCTGGTCCGGTAAAACGATTGATCATTATTCCCGACGATGAATTGCACTACCTGCCCTGCGAAGTTTTGATCGGCCCGGACAACAAATACCTGGTGGAAGGCTATGCGATCCAATATCAGTACAGCACCGCGCTGCTGCACCACAGGGGACCAATCCATAAATCTGCGGACGTGATTTCCTTTGCTCCTTTCGCGAGCCGGGGCTATACCGATACTTCCGGGGTCGCGCTTACCCGCCTTCCCGCCTCCCTGGAGGAGGTTCGTGAACTGAAAGGACGCATGTTCACGGACGCGGAGGCAAGCAAGCAAAATTTCATGCGGTTCGCCGGAGACTACAGCACGATTCATCTGGCTACCCACGCTACCGCGAACAATGAATTCCCGGAACAATCTTATATCGCGTTCAATCCTGCCGCAGGCGACCATCGGCTTCACGCCGCTGAAATCTTCGCGATGGACCTGGACTCAACCTCGCTCGTCATCCTGAGCGCCTGCGAAACCGGAGCGGGTAAATTGATTCGTGGCGAAGGATTGGCAAGTTTGTCGCGTGCTTTCGCCTATGCCGGGTGCCCGAACATCATCACTTCGCTTTGGAAAGCCGAGGACCGGACTACGGCATACCTGGTACGCCGGCTGCATGAATACCTGCGAAAGGGCTATTCTTCGGATCGCGCGCTGCGGCAGGCGAAAGTGGACCTGCTTGGGGATCCGGAGATCGATCCCAGATACAAGGCCCCGGGGTATTGGGCCCACCTTGTGTTCATTGGAGAGTACGAGCCGCAGAGAAGCGGAACCCGATGGATTTGGTTGCTGGGAGCGGCGCTGACTGCCGCGATCACCTTGTTTATCCTGAACAAAGGGCGGAAGCGTGGCCGCCCAGCAGTATGATGAACTCCTATTTCTTTTTCTTCAGCTGAAAAGAACGCGAGATGTTGAATCCAAACTGAATGTCGCCCTTCGACCAGTCGTTCGTGGTCTCGAGCAGGAAGACTTTTTCATTCATCCCTACGGCATTTGTGAAATGAAGCTGGAATACGTGTCCGCCCGTTTCGATATCGAAGCCGATTGAAAGCGGATTCTTCGTTCCGTCGGCCGGGTTGTGATTGAAACGGTAATAATAATCCACGTTCAGGGAAATCCGCTTGCTGAGCTTCAGTCTTGACCCGATGCCGGCCGCGAATACATCATTCGGATCCTCGCGCGTGGGCACGAGGTTGCGGTGCACCACCGTCGGCATGAACTGCAGCGAGAATCCCTCGCTGAACTTTCTTCCCAGAATTAACTGGCCGTAATACCCGAGGCGGGAAGAAAAGAAATTCTTGCGCGCAGTATCGGAAAATTTGAGCAGCGTCATGCTGCTCCCGCCCACAACGAGCATGGAGAAAGGAAGGGCCCCCGGACCTTTGGCCTGGTGAATCAGGCGATACTTGAAGAACCCGTCCAGCTCCTTCTTGTTCGTGCTGCGCCCGATTCCGATCATCAGGTTTTTTGTCAGTCCGAAATCGAACCCCAGCCGCATGGTGGCGTTGTCGAGCCCGAAGAGTTCGTAAATCCCTTTGTTGATGTTCCCAAAACGGTGTAGTATGCGCATGTCCATTACGCCCGGGCGAATCAGCTCCATGCTGTGGCTCATGATCACACGGCTCGACTTGAACGCGTAGTCCACGTACTGCTTTTCAGGCTTTTCTTCTCCCCCAATCAGGCTGAGCAGATCGTCTTCCTGGCCAAAGGAGAGGATGGTGGCGTGCAGGACCAATGCGAGCAGAATCGTTTTTCTTACTGACATGATAAGTTTTGTTTTGAGTAGGTCAGCCTTTGAGCGGTTCGAGATTCACGTCCACTGCGATACTGACTGTTTTTGAAATGTTATCCTTCACGATCTTCGGGATCTCGATCTTGTAATCTTCCAGCTGGATGCTGAAATTCGCGTCCGCCATCACCCTCCCCTGCTTCACTTCGATCTTGCCTGCAGTCTCCACGTCGCGTGTTTCTCCGTGAATGGTGAGTTTTCCCTTCACCTTTACAGGATAGACTCCGTCCTTCGAATAGTTCACATCCTGGTTGTTGAGAATCTGTCCGCGGAACTCGGCTTTCGGAAATTTGTGGCTCTCCACGTAGTTCTCGTTGAAGTGTTCCTGCATCAGCGCCTTTTCGAACTCGAAGCCTTTCATGAGGAGCGCAAACTGAAGATTTCCGCTTTTGGCATCCAGCACGCAGGTCGCGGCTTTGTTCTGCGCTTCGATCGTTTCCAGGGGAGCTTTGGAATGAAAACTAATTCGACCCGTTTTGGTGAAAAACTTATCCTGCGCATTCAGCGCAACTGCCAGGAGGGAAAAAACTCCAACAATCATATACCTTTTCATTTTTATTCTGTTTTTTGGATTGGAAAAATCATTTTACAAGCACGCCGCGATTCAGGATGACGTCCGAACCCAGGAGCTCATTGCTGTTAAAGCCGGTGCAGGCGCCTTTTATGGTCACACCCGCGCCTTCCTTCAGACCGGCGACATCCTGCTGGTGTTCGGCGTCCATGCTGCAGCGCACCGACGACATGAATTCTCCGTCGTTGAGGATGACGGTGTAGAATCCGGTTTCGTCCCTTTCCACAGCCCGGACCGTCCCCCTCACGGAGATGATCTTGTCCAGGTACTTTGCATTTGACCCCGCTTCGTCCTGTTCGAAAGAGCTGATCAGCTGCCGGCTGTCCATCGTGATGTCGGGCCGGACGCGGCTCAGGTCGGGCACCTTGCGGGTGTACTCCTTATACCCATACCATCCACCACCGATGATCAGCACGGCGATCGCGACCAGGATTACTTTTCTTCGTTTCATAACTGTGCATTTTAATTGTTAACAGATCCGGCATCTATCCATGCCTTTATTTTGCTGATGTTGCAAGCCGACATTTTTGCTCCGCCTTTTGGCATCGGCGAAAAACCCGCGGAGTGATTGATCGCGCCGTAAAGCTTTCCGCTCAATGCCGCGGCGCGCACATTGCTGTACCCTTCGAGGGAGATATTTCCAGAAGGACTTCCCCCGCTGTGGCAGCCGATGCACCCATTGCTTTGCAGCAGCGGAGCCACGGTTGCAGCATACGTGACGTTCGACACGTCGCAGGTTCCGGTTCCCGGGTACAGATCTTCTTCGTTGTCGCGGTAACAGCTGACGACGAGTGTCGCAAACAGGGCCGGTATGAAAATTCGCTTCATCGTTCAGTTATTCGGTGATCCTGTGTCGATCCATTTCCGTATTTGAGTCAATTCGCAATCCGACAACTTCGACCCGTTCTTCGGCATCGCTGAGAATCCAGGCTGGTGGCTGATCGCCCCCCAGAGCCGGCCGTCGAGAATCTTCGCTTTCACACCGTCATAAGTGCTGAGGTCAATTCCGGCAGAGGCGCCAGCGCCACTGTGACAACCATGGCATTTGTTGCTGACGATGGGACGAATGGTCAGTGAGTACGAGACCTGGGCTGTATCGCAGCCGGTTGGCTGGCAACTGAGATTCTGTGCGCCCTGTGCGATCCAGTCGTAGATAAGAGCGATCTGTTGCTGGGAGAGCGGATTTCTCGGCGGCCGCGGCATCCGCTTATCCGGATCCGTCTCGATGAGCACTTCATAAAGATCGCTGTCGGCCGGGCGTCCCGGCCGCACATCGGCGGTGGCAATTACTTTCTCATAAGAAGTAAGAATGACTCCATCCTGACGCGAAGCATCGTCGTGACAGCCGCTCATCGCGCAGTTCGAAATGAGGATGGGGAGAATCTGTTGTTGAAAATAGATTTTGTTCGGATCACAGTTATTCACCTGTCCTCCGCCGCCCCCCGATCCTCCGTTGCCTGTGCCTCCGCCGCCGGTTCCTCCGCCTCCCGCTCCCGGGTCCGGCAGGCCCTGCGTATCGTGCTTGCACGACAGCAGCAAGAAAGTAAAGAGAGGAGCAATAATTCCGGTTGAGCGCATGTGTTGTAAAGCTTGCTTGTTAGAAAATTCCGTCCGATGGATAAGTCAACGCCACCGGAGTTTTTGTAACCAAAACAAATTCCGCCCCTCGCGGGGCGGAATCCCTTCGGCGGCTTTCCATAGGAATTCGCTTCCGGCCGGCACAGCGTGAACTAGATTTTTGCGAACGTCAGGAATTCGGCGCTCGCCGGATTATCGTCCGTCAGGCGGATCTGCGTGTTGTTGACCTCGATGATCTCCCAGTCGTCGGTAAGCTCGCCAAGTGGATTGGAGTCGATCTTCGGTCCGAGGTTGATATGAAATTTCCTTGAGCCGCTGTTCAGCGACCAGGTACCGGTCACGGTGTTCCCGTTTCTCGTCACGGTTACCACACTGGCGGACCCGAAATTGAATGTGTAGCCGGCAAAATCAGAGGTCTCATCGTTTCCGCTGTCGGAAAACAGCGCGACTCTCCAATTCCCCGAAACGACGGTTTGCGGATTATTTGAGTTACCCGAATTGTTTGGGGTGTTTGAATTGTTCGGATTCAGGTCACCCTGGCGGGTGCAGGATAGAAATACGATGCTCAGAATGGCAAACATGAAGGTCAACTTTTTCATGGCTGAATTATTTATTCGAATATGTGTCAACGCTAGTGCGGTTATTGTAACCGCGTCGGGAAAGTCGGAGGTGTGGGGTGCGAGGTGCGG
>DASPNM010000033.1:0-120311 GCA_035626515.1 Chitinophagaceae bacterium | reverse complement strand
CGGTAAATACGCGGCCCTGTCGCTCCAGACCGCCGCCGCAGCACTCAAGCAGCGGCAGATAGATGGACTGGTAACTGCACCGATCCATAAGAAAAATATCCAGTCGCCGGAGTTTAGCTTCACCGGACACACGCCTTACCTGAAGCATTTGTTTGGGGTAACCGATGTGGTGATGATGTTGTGCGCCGGGAACTTTCGTGTTGCGCTAGTCACTGAACATGTGCCCCTTGCGGAAGTGGCGCGCCAGATCACGCGTGAAAAAATACTCGCCAAGCTGAACATTCTGCATCAAAGCCTCCAGCGGGATTTCGGCATTGGAAAGCCCCGAATAGCGGTGCTGGGGCTGAACCCGCACGCCGGCGACGAAGGTTTGATCGGCAACGAGGAAGAAGCAATCATCCGGCCCGCGATCCGGGACGCGAAGCACGCGGGTATGCTGGTGGTGGGCCCTTACAGCCCGGATGCTTTTTTTGCCCGCCGGCACCATGAAAAATTCGACGCGGTGCTTGCCATGTATCACGACCAGGGACTGATCCCCTTCAAAACGCTCGCGGTCGGCGAAGGTGTGAACTTCACCGCGGGTCTGTCCGTGGTCAGGACTTCGCCGGATCACGGAACCGCATTCGATATCGCGGGCAAGAATAAGGCAGATACTTCATCCTTCCTGGCTGCCGTATTTGAATGCATCGACATCATCGCGCGCCGGACGCAGTTCGACGAAAACCGTAAGAATCCGCTGAAGAAGGTTACTCCGGCCATCCTGGCGAACGCGGAAGATGAAAAAATTGACGAGGCGTAATATTTAAAGGAACACAGAGTCGGGGATGCCCTTATTGATCAGGTAGCTGCTGTACTGGATTTCTACTCTGCCTTTCCGGTTCGCAGGAAGCTTGTTTTCGTTTTTTTTCTGTCCCCCGTCGTAATCAAAAACCACTCCCTTTGGAAGTTTGTAATCTTTGGTGTTGAAGGAGAAAATTACCTTATCCGCAAGACCATAATCGACGTACCGGCCATAGCTGAGCTCCAGCTCGTAGGTACCATTCTCCCTGGTAGTGACCCGCGCCTTCCGGACAACCGCAAGCCGGGGATCCACGTGCAGTGTGGAAAGCACGACATCCGACTCGTCGTCCCTTGGAAGCAGCTTGATGACGCGCAGCCCCGTTTTCTGCTCGAGGCCCATATCGATCACGTCGAAATCGCCCGAGCTGAGAAAAATGTTCCCGACATTGATATTGAAAGAGCCTTTTGGAATAAGTGAAAAGCCGCTTTCGTTGTTGATCCGAAGCTTGTTGGGTCGCTTGTAAAATACTTTCACGGTGGCAATGGGCGCTTTTACGAAGGCGACATTGGTTTTCATCTTTCCCGAGGCCTGGTAATCGCTTACTTTTTCCAGCCGGGCACGCACCCTCGCCAACAATTCGTCGGCCGACTGCGCCTCCAGCAGCAAAGGGGAAGCAAGCAGAATAAGCAGTAAAGTTTTTTGCATCATCAGCTGAGTATGTTCTTTTTTCTGAAATACCAGATTGCAGTTACAACAAATAAAGCTGCATACCCGATCAGGATCAACCCGCTTTTAACAATTAAGGGAAAATCTTCAATCGAGCCGTCGACGGTCACCCCTTCTTCAGCCCTGACATAAAAAAAACCTTTCCACCCAAGCATGTGGGTGGTGAACAAATAAGGCTTCACAGTTTCGTCATAAAACGGTATCTGCATTTGAGTCAGGATGGTGAAGACGATGATGATGCAGACGGTTGCCACGATCGGCCCGATCGAATTCTCGGCGAAAGCCGAAAGCATGAATGCCAGGGCAGTTACAGTAAGAAGGCCGATGGCCGCGAATAAAAAAGCAGCGAAATACCGCCAGAGCACGTCGGACTCGGCGATGATGTTCGAATCTACCTCGCGTGCCACAAAAAGATCACTCGTTCCAAAAAGGAGCACGCTCAGTCCCAGGGCGAGCACGGCAACCCAAATGAGCAACAAAATCGTGTAAATGGAAGAAGCCAGAAACTTGATGAGCAGCAGCCGGGTGCGGCTGACCGGTTTTGTCAAAAGCAGACGAAGCGTGCCCATGTTTGCCTCCCCCGCCACCACGTCCCCCGCGACGAGGGCAACCAGGATGGGAACGTGAATCAGCAGCAGGTTGAGAACGATGTAACACACAAGATACCCGTTCAACGCTTCCTCCGCCGGCACTTCGAAGGTTTCCTTCACGCCACTCATGATCAGATCCATGTACTCCCGGCCGCTAAACCTGAGCGCAATCTGTACCAGGAAGATAATGGCCGTAATGACTGCGAAAGCGATATACGTGCGCGGCCTGCTGAAAATTTTGAACAATTCTATTTGAAGCAGACGAAACATTTCAATGTGCGGTTAACGAAAGGAAGAGGTCTTCCAGTGAGTGACGCGGGCGGATCGAATGAATCGGTATGCCCATTTCTACCAGCTCCTTCGTCAGCTCCGGTATGCGCGCCTTTTCCAGCTCGAAACGGAGCGCTCCCTCTCCTGCCGGAAGCGCAAATGCGCTCCACCGGCTTTGATGCACCAGTGCTGTCGCGCGCGAAGCGTCGCCCGTAATCACCTCCACCACGGCGGTAGTCGGATTCAGCAATTCTTCCTTGCTGCCTTCGGCAATCTTCTTCCCTTTGTTAATGATGAGCATGGAATCCGCGATAAGCTCCATTTCGTTGAGCAGGTGCGACGAAACAAACACCGTCTTCCCGCGGTCATGCGCGAGGTGAACGATCAGCTTTCGAACGTCCGCGATCCCTTGCGGATCCAGGCCGTTCATCGGTTCATCGAGAATGATAAGGTCGGGATCGTGCACCAGCGCCACCGCAATTCCAAGCCGCTGCTTCATGCCCTGCGAATAGGTCTGCACCTTACTGTGCGCACGTTCCCGCAGGCCTACGAGTTCCAGCTGATGAAGAAGCTGCTTTTCTGAATGACGGTTACCGCTCATGGCCGAGAAGATGCGGAGGTTTTCCAGGGCCGTCAGGAATTTGTAGAGATCAGGTTTTTCGATAATAGCGCCCACGCTGCGCATGATCTTATGGCGGTGCCGTTCCAGGTCGAGGTCGAAGATTTCGATGCGACCGGCGGTCGGACGAATCAGACTTAGCAGCATGCGAATCGTGGTGGATTTGCCTGCCCCGTTTTGTCCGAGAAACCCGTAAACCTCACCGGCGGGCACCGTGAAGGAGAGATCGTCCACGGCGCGCACTTCGCGGAAATCGCGGCTCAGGTTCCTGACACGAATGACGGCAGACATAAGACTGGGTATCAGGGCAAAAGTATTTGGTTTCCGCATTCACGCAGGACCATCATCAAAAAGATTTTTACGCGCGCTTGCAAATCTTACGCCCCGATATTATGTTTGCCAGGGGCGGGAAAACCGCATTTTCGAAGACTTCGATTCGCTGTGTATGATTGAAGCAAATTTGCCCCTGACCAACAGAGCAGTACGCTGCGCATTTCGAACACCAATCTCCTGGCGACCTCCAATAGTTCTGTGAAGCCGCAAAGCGACTCACATGACACGATTAGTTTTCCTATTGCTGTTGCTATCCTTCGTGAAGCCCGCGAATACGGCTTTTTATGCGCCGGGCGAAACTAAATGCCGGCTGCTCAGCTTCACGGGTACGATCCGCTCTGATCGCACGGAGCTGCAGTGGATCATCGCCGAAAATGCGCGAGCTTCACGTTTCGAGGTCGAAAAAAGCACTGACGGAAAAACTTTTTCGATCGCAGCTCTCGTGTTCAGCTCTGAGAAAACAGATGAAGATCATTACCGCTATTCCGAAAAGCACGACGGAAAGAAAATGTTTTACCGGGTACGTATTATTGGCAGTGACGGCAGCGTACAGCTTTCAGCCGTGCTGGAGTTAGATCCTTCCGCAAAGCCCGAACCCGCTGAGCAAACGAAGCTAAGCTCGTATGCTCATTATTGTTAGTCCTTCCGTGCACCGTTGACCGGTTGACTGGTGACATGCTGGAAATAAGATTCCCTACCGGGACGCCAATGTGCCATTCAAAGTTCAAGGTTTCCTGTTCGATGTTCGGTATTCCCTAGACCTTCCGGGAACTCTTCAGATATTCCTGCAAATTGCGCACGTACTCTTCAAACGCCTTAACTCCCTGTTTGGTGATCCGGCAAATCGTCTGCGGATAATTGTTTTTGAACTGTTTTTTCACTTCTATGTAACCAGCATCCCTGAGCTTCTGGATTTGCACGCTGAGGTTTCCCGCCGTGGAGTTGGTCTGGTCGCGCAGGAAGGTGAACTCCGCTTCCTTCACTCCAATCAGGAGCGAAACGATTGCCAGCCGGAGCTGCGAATGCAGTATCGGATCAAGATCCTTAAACATTCATGCCCTCCAGTTGCTTCCGGGCACGATTGTATTCCCTTTTCAGGATAAGTCCCGGTATGAGCCAGGCGCCGATTGCCGAAACTGCAGTGAGCAGCAGATCGACGCGGATGAGGGTGAACATTGTGAGTACACAGCAGACCCAGCAGAGAATGCCGCCCCACAGCATGGGTTGAAACTTACAGGCCGTACCCGTAATGAACGTAGGTATGCCGTAAAGGATCAGGAACATGGGAGTGATGTACTCGTAAAACCGAAATCCGCTCGGCTGCCCGGCAAGCCGGTTGTACTCCTCAAACACCGGACCCCAGTTGCGCAACATTACATTTACCAGGGTTATCATCAGCGCAATAGAGATCCCGAATGCGAGCCAGATGTAATCCATGTACACGTCATCGAATGAAGTGACGCGGCGCTGTTTCTTTTCCCGGATCGAAATCATGACCTGCGGCACGATGGCTACGATCGTGAGGAGGTAAATGTCGAAAGGCAGGCGGTATCCAAACTGGATCTCGGCCAGCTTTTCGAGTGAGCAGAATGTGATGATCGCGCCCCACATGATGGCGCTGACGCCCGTATCATAATACGCGTTGCGCGCCTTCTGGATCATCTGCGTGATCACTTTGAGGCTTTGCTCGGGTGAAAGTTGCTCCTGCATGTCGGTTGATTTTTATTTTCAATTTTTCTGCAACTGTGCCAGGTGGTAGTGCGTGATGCGACGTCCCCACGTCGGGTGGATCGGGCTTTCCGGCCTGGCTTCGTCAAGCTTCTTCAAGGTTGTTTCAAAAAGTGTTCTTGCCTCGGGTTTGCTGCCTCCGAACTGTTCGGGTGTATAAAACTTGTCCATCGCTTCCTGCAAATACACTCTGGGGTTGTCGGGATTGAGTTTTTTAGCGACCTGCAGCGCCTCTGCGGCAGCAGGGCCGTAAACCATAAAACGGTTCATCGGATCGGCCATGAGCCGGAGGGTAGCTATCATTTTTTTCACTACATAGATCTCTGAATTGTCCGGACTCAGTGCTTCGGCCTGTTTAAGGAGTTCATCCGCGCGGTCCGCGATCGGGTCGGTCTGGTCTGCTCCCATTCCGGGTTTCCCGCCGCTAAGCATGTAACCTTTGTTTACCTGTGCCAGCGCGGCATAATAAAATGGAAGCCACTCGGTCTTCTCGGCATCGGCGATGCGTGCAAAAGCGGCTGAGATCTCCGTAAGGCTCTCGGGGTTGATTACTGTATCAATCGCCGTAACCAGCGGCTCCATTGCCCTGGTGTATTTGTCCGACTGCGCCGTGGCCTGGATCGCGATGAAAAATGCCGAAATAAAAAGAATTTTTTTCATAACAAGGGTTTTGATGAATGAACTTATAAGTTGCGGTTGATTGCATCCTGTGTGCGGTCGATCCCAAAGCTGAAGAATGCCCCGACGTAAACGAACATCCTCGAAGGTGGCTGGATCTCTGCCTTTCTGAGCCCGTGATAGGAATACTGGTATCCATAGACCTGCTTTATGTTGAAAATATTGTTCACGGAAATCACGTACACGGCAAACGATTTTGCATTTGGCTTCCCCATGCCCGGAATAAAATTGAGGCTGAAGCTGACGTTGTGATAGTCGGGAACTTCCCCCCGGTCGGTAAACAAATAACTGTGTCCGTCAAACGCGATGTGGTAGTAGGGCCGGCTGCTTGCATAATTGTATGCCAGATTGAATCCGGTTTTCCAGGGCATCACGAATTTCTTCACCACCAGGGAGGCGGTATGACGCGCGGCAAAATGCGGCCGGATCGCAAACGGAAAATTGAGGTAATCCCGCTTCGTATCAAGAAATGAATAGGAAATCCAGTAATCCAGCGCCGGGATGGATTTCTTGTCGCGCCAGAAGATCTCGAATCCCGAAGCATTGCCGCGTCCGTCGGTATTGAGCGCCACTTCTCTGCCGTTTGCGTACCCCGTTTTCAGAAGGTGCATGTACTCCTTGTAAAACACTTCGGCGCGGAATAACGTCAGCTTTCCCGTAACCATGTATTGCACAATGTAATGGCTTGCTTTCAGGAATCCCAGCGGGTAGGGCGAAGGCAGGTACCGGCTGTCGGGATTCTGGTAATAGATGCCATAGGCGAGCGAAGCCTGGCTCTGCTTCCCGGTGCGGTAGGCCAGCGAGATCCGCGGGCCCCAATTAGACTTATCGAGGTAGGAAGAATACTCGAGCCGGGTTCCCAGCTTTGCGGCGAGCGCGTTCGTCAGATAAATATCGGCTTCAGTATAAAATGCGCTCACCTGTTCGCTGAAATCGCTATGGTACTCATTTCCGTTGTGGTCCGTAAACCGTGTCTCGTCGGAAGAATGGTTATAGTCACTACCAAACCGCAGAGCGCTCAATCCGCGCAGCTTTTTTTCGAGATAAAGTTTTGCGTTGAGATAATTTCCAGCGGGACGCACCTGGAAATTGCGGAAGAAAGCAACGGTTTGGTGGGCTGTGCTTTGAAGCTCACTGCGGACGCGGTCCTGGTTGTATGTATGCGAGAACCCCGCGTACAGGCGCCAGCCTTTGCCGAGAAATTCTTTCCATGCGAGGTTGTGATAGGCGTAACGATTGGTCAGCCGGAACATATCCAGGTAGCCAATCGAATCAATGCTTGGAACATGAAACCCGAAACGACCACTGCTGTAGTTGGCGAAAAACTTGAGCATCCCGGAAGACGAAGTACGGAGCCGGAAGTTGAGGTGAATATCGGTGAACGCGGGCATCTGGAAATAGTCCTGCCGCTGGCGGATCACTTCGAAGGTGGGTCCGAGATGCGTATAATTCAGTTCAGCTCCCCACGAAGCTGTTTTCTTACTGTTCAGATGCTGGTAGCCGGCACCGATGCCGAGAGGCGAAATCCCCAGACTGGCGGAGGTACGTTCCGGAAGATCGATGGATTCCAGGACGACGGCTGAAGACAATGCCTGCCCGTAGAGTGCGGAATACCCCCCGGTGCTGAATACGGTGCCCTTGAACAGAAACGGTGAAAACCTTCCATAGCCGGCTACGTTTGGAGAACTGCTGTAGAAAAATTTGTTTACCGGAGTGCCGTCAATGTAAATGCGGGTTTCCGATGCGGTGCCTCCGCGAACAAAGAGCCCTTCGCTTTCTCCCACCTGTTGTGCCCCCGGCAGGGTTTTGAGCGCCTGCGTAACGTCGGCGTTGGCGCTGGCCGTAGTGACAATGTCGATCGAGTTGAGGACAACTCCCGCCCGCTTCCGGTCGCTCGCTTCAAAACTACCTGCTGTGATCGTTACAGCTTTCAGTTCAGTGATCTCCTCCTTCAGGATAATGGCAAATGGCGCATGAGACTGCGAGAGATCAATAGGGGCTTCATAAGGTTTGTACCCGATAAGCGTTGCCCTCAAAACCTGCTCTCCCTTCTCGAAAGTTTTAAACTGGAACCCCCCGCTGGAATCGCTGACCGCTCCATCGTACGAGTCCCTGATGCTGATGCTGACCCCTGGCAGGGGACGGTTTCGATTGTCAGTAACCCGCCCTGATACAGTTACCTGGGCAGCGATGTCAATTGAGATCCCAAGCACGGGAATAACGAATAGGAGCCTGCGCATAAGCTGCGATTTCGCAACAAATGTAAACTAGTTTATAATGTAAACCAATTTTTTCTAAAAAAGGACCGTCCCGGATGGTGTCGGGACGGTCGGAACCCTCAAAAGTGGCCTATTGCTTTCAGTTCTTGATAATTCTTTGCATGGCCGACTCGGTGCCGCAGCTCACTTTCACGAAATAAACGCCCGGGTGCAGGTCGGAGACATTTACTGTTTCTGTCTGGCTGCAATTCGCTGCCAGGCTGACGCGAACGGTCTGGCCGTTGACTGCGACCACGCGGAACTCAACGCTCTTGTTTTGCCATCCGGCGGGAACGGTCACCTTCAGCAAGTCCGTGACGGGGTTCGGGAAGGTCTGGACACTGATCGCCACTGCTTTTTCGGTAATCCGGATGATACGGGTCGCGGAAAGCTCCGATTTCCCGTCCTGGTCAACCGAGCGAAGGCGGTAGTAGATCACTTTCGCGCTGTTGCCGGAAAGATTGTCGGAGAAGTTATAATTGGTAACTGCATGGGCGCTGCCGACTGCGAAGACGGTGCCCAAACTAGAGAATTGACGGCCATCGAAACTTTTTTCCACCTGGAAATGGCTGGCATTGATCTCCGAGGAAGTCGACCATTTGAGATCAACCTTGCCGTTCACCAGGAAGGCATTGAAGCTGCGCAATCTTACCGGCAGGGTGCTCTTGCTGCCCTCCAGGGCCATCACTTTGTCAAAACAACTTGCAGCAGTCCGGGCGCAGAGAATTACTTTGTCGTCTACATGTACAAGATTTAGGGTCTGTACCCCCGCGGTGGTGTTGTTGATGAAGCGCGAGTCGAAAAGCTGGTCGGAGCCATCGAGAACGCCGATCAGTCCAAAATCGCGGTATGCTTCCATTTTCACCGGGAAAGCGCTTTCAGGACCGGCAGTAATCTCGTAATTCAGCGTTGCCGTGGTACTGCCGTAGCTGATCACACTATTGATCGTCAGGCTTCCGGCCTCACCCGCGGCGGAACCATTGGTTTTTGAAGGAGTATGCTGAACCTGCGAAGAACTTTTCTGCCATGCTCCGCATTTGCCGTCGGTCAAACGCGTGTATCCATTATCCGAGCCTGTTGCAGCGTCGACAAACTCCAGCTGGTAATCAATCAAGGAGTTGAAGTTGATGGTGAAGTCGCTCGTGGGAGCTGCCATGTCTACCGCCAGAACGGGCATGGTGCGGATGTAGTCCGGAAGCTGCTGAGAGGAAATACCGCCGAGCAGCGCATTCACCAGCACTCCATTATTGAACAGGAAAATATGGTAGTTGGCACCCGTACCGGTTTTCTTAACAAAAAGATCATTCAGCGATGCGGGTACAGCAACCTGTACATAGGTGCTGCCCGAACGCTGCCACTTGGTGAGCGAACCGCTGGAAGGCAGGTTATTCCAGTTGATCGTCGCGGTCAGGTTCTGCTGGCCCTGCACGTTGAATTGCTGCGCGGCAGCCGCGGCACAAAATTCCTTGGCGTTAATATTCACACTCGGAAAATCCAGAACGTAAAAGCCCTTCTGCCCGCCTTCTTCGTAATAAGCTACCAGCGTGTAGCCATCCAGGGTTTCGGGAGTCGCGCTTGCATTGGAGTTGTACAATTCAAAAAATTCATGCCTGTTGCTTCCGGGATCGGTGTAAACTTCGTTAAGGACCATTTGCGCGTCGGAAACAAGGCTGATAAGCAGAGCAGCGATAAAGGGTACAATTCTTTTCATTGTTTTCTCTTAAGGGTTGGGATTTGATTGTTGTTCGAAGTTCACCTTCGCGGGTCACAGCGGAAATCGACTGGAAACGGGAGAGACGTGTGCGATGAGCAGGTTTCGTTTCATGGTCGGATTTACGTTGTTTCGCTCGGATAACTGCGATACGCGGACAAACATAATACGGAGGATTTTTACTTGCAAGCTTTTCGCGAAATTTTTCGCAAGATTTTCCGTATTTACTGCAGTAATTTTACGATCCGTGCTGATTATCAATATCGGCTCGCAAACGTTGTTCGTAGTTTTACTACTGAATTATCGAAAATTTTCTGCGCGCAGTTGCGTATGAATCCGATTGCAGAATGTGGTTAGTTAGTGTTTGTGACGGCACTCCACTATAGAAATTTTTATTTAGCGGCGGAAGCCGCTGAGATCATGAATTGAGGTTCGCGGAGCAGTTGACACAGGGTACGGGGCGCTTGCGTTGCGCTGTGGTTATACTTGCAGCATCGCCCCACAGGGTTAGAAGGTTGGAAAGTTAGATTTCGAAAAAATTGGGGTCCTGCATACCCTATTATTTCTGACCTTGTCAACATGTTAACATGTCAACTAATTAACCAATCAACCAATCACAAATCAACTACTCCCTACACTTTGTACTGAGGGATCAGCGTATTCGCCAGTTCCACCATCCGCTTCACTCCTTCATCAGGAAAATTTCCTTTTTTGAACTCGGCGAGTACCTCGGGAAGCTTGTGTTCCATTTCCATCAGGAAGTGCTCTTCGAAGTCGCGGACCTTTTTCACCGGAACGTCCTTAATGAGTCCGTTCGTTCCGAGATAGATGATCGCAACCTGTTTTTCTACCGGCATGGGTGAATACTGGGGCTGCTTCAGGATCTCTACGTTCCTGGCCCCTTTGTCGAGCACGTTCTTGGTCGCAGGGTCCAGGTCGCCGCCGAACTTGGAAAAAGCTTCCATCTCGCGGTACAGCGCCTGGTCGAGCTTCAGCGTACCGGCTACTTTTTTCATGGACTTGATCTGTGCATTTCCACCCACGCGGCTTACCGAGATACCCACGTTGATGGCGGGGCGAATGCCGGCGTTGAACAGGTTTGTTTCCAAAAAGATCTGTCCGTCGGTAATGGAGATCACGTTGGTTGGGATGTAAGCAGACACGTCACCCGCCTGGGTTTCGATGATCGGCAGCGCGGTCAGTGATCCGCCTCCCTTAACGAGATGTTTGATCGAAGCCGGCACGTCGTTCATGTTACGCGCCACCTTGTCGTCCGTAATGATTTTTGCCGCGCGCTCAAGCAGGCGGCTGTGCAGGTAGAATACATCCCCAGGGTACGCCTCACGGCCAGGCGGGCGCCGCAGCAGCAGCGACACCTCCCGGTAGGCCACGGCCTGCTTGGAAAGATCGTCGTAAATGATCAGCGCAGGGCGCCCCGTATCGCGAAAGAATTCCCCGATCGCTGCACCCGCAAACGGAGCATAAAATTGAAGCGGGGCCGGATCCGAGGCGGACGCGGCAACAATAATGGTATAATCCATTGCGCCTGCGTCCTGCAGGGTTTTCATCACGTTGGCGATCGTGGACGCTTTCTGCCCTATCGCTACGTAGATACAATACACAGGTTTGCCCGCCTGATAAAATTCTTTCTGGTTGATGATGGTGTCGATACAGATTGCCGTCTTCCCCGTCTGGCGGTCGCCGATCACCAGCTCTCGTTGGCCGCGGCCAATCGGGATCATCGCGTCGATCGGCTTGATACCGGTTTGCAGGGGTTCCTTCACGGGCTCGCGGAAGATTACTCCGGGAGCCTTTCGCTCCAGCGGCATCTCATAGCGCTCGCCGGCGATCGGACCCCTGCCGTCGATAGGCTCGCCGAGCGTGTTTACCACGCGGCCAACCATTCCTTCTCCCACCCGGATTGAAGCGATCTGGCCGGTGCGGCGTGCCTTGCTTCCCTCCTGGATGCCGGCGGTTTCTCCCATCAGTACCGCCCCTACGTTATCTTCTTCAAGGTTCAGGGCAATCGCCCGAACCCCATTCTCAAATTCGATCAGCTCGCCGTAACGAACATTTCCCAATCCATACACGCGCGCGATTCCGTCGCCCACCTGCAACACGGTGCCGACCTCTTCGAGATCCGCTCCCGCGTTGAAATTGCTGAGCTGCTGTCTGAGTATGGATGATATTTCATCCGGCTTGATGTCTGGCATATGATTGCTGTTTATCTGATTTTATAAATGAAATCGTTGTTTTCGAACTGCCGAGCAATGGCCTTCAGATCGTACGCGATGCTCGCATCGATCAGCTTGTCGCCCGCTTTCAGCAGAAATCCTCCGATGATCGCAGGGTTAACGATGGTTTCCAGTTCTATATTCTGCATTTCAGAGGTCGCCCGGATCTGCTCGATGATGCGTTTTTTCAAATCTTCGCTGACCTCGGTGGCGGTGGTAAGTTGCACCGGGTAGATCTTGCGGTATTCCTTGTATTGCCTGATGAAGGCATTCACGACTTCCGGCAGATTGCTTTCCCGGGTCTTGCGGATCAGCAGGAGAATGAACTGCAGGGTGAGCTCACTCACTTTTCCCTTCACTACCGCGGTCAGTATTTTCTCTTTCGTATCCGACTTGATGATTGGGCTCTTCAGCACCGTCACGAATTCGCTGCTGAGCCTGCATACCTGCTGCAGCCACTGCATGTCGCCATACACGGTTTCCAGCACACTTCTTTCGATAGAAAGATCGAGCAGCGACTTTGCGTACCGGGTTGCTAAACGCGGGTTGGACATGAGTTCAGTTTAATTTCACCTCGTTTACCAGGCTGCGGATATGCTGTTCCTGGTCTTTTTTGTCACTCAGCTCCCTCCTCAGCACCTTCTCGCTCACCTCGATCACGAGCTTGCCGATCTCGTTCTTCACGTCGGTGACGGCAGCCATCTTTTGCGTGTTAATCACCTGCTGCGCCTCCGCCACAATCTTGGCGGCTTCGGCCTTTGCCTGTTCCTTGGCTTCGTTGATGATCTTTTCCTTCGTTTCCCGTGCTTCGCGCAACATCTGCGCCCGTTCCTCACGGGCCTTCGCCAGCAATTCCTCATTCTCGCTCTTCAGCTGCGCCATTTCCGCCCGAACGCGCTCCGCTGTGGCGAGCGAGTCGGCAATTGATTGCTGACGGTCACGAAGGCCCTTGATGATCGCCGGCCAGGCGAATTTTTTCAAAATGAAGAACACGATGAGAAAGGCCACCAGGGTCCAGATGAGCAGGCCGAATTCAGGTTTCAGTAAGGGATGCATATGTCGGTTTTCTGTTCGTTAGGAAAAAAATACTGCATCCTCCGCCCTGTGCATCGGATGCAGTACTCGGTTACAAAACCATTGCAAGGAAGCCCACGATGATCGCAAACAACGCAGCTCCTTCAACCAGGGCTGCGGTCAGGATCATGTTGTTCCGGATGTCATTCAGTGCTTCCGGCTGGCGGGCAATCGCCTCCACGGCACCCTTACCGATCTGGCCAACGCCGATACCAGCGCCCATTGCGGCAAGTCCCGCACCGATAGCACCTCCTGCATTCGCATTCGGCACCTCGCTCAACAATACCATTAAAAGATCCATGAATGTTGGGTTTTATGATTAGAAAAAAATTACACTACTACAGGGTCTGCGTGGTGGTCTACGTCGTCGTGGCTTCCTTCAAATGCCTGGCCGATGAACACGGCCGTGAGCATGGTGAAGATGAATGCCTGGATGAACGCCACCAGGATTTCGATGAAATAAATGAAAATGGTGAAGGCGATGGAAAACACGGATGTTCCCCAGCCCGCATATACGTTCAGGCCGGCAAAAATGAAGATCAGCGAAATAAGGCATATAATAATTATATGGCCGGCCACCATGTTGGCAAAAAGACGGATGATCAGCGCGAAGGGCTTGATGAATACGCTGAGGATCTCTACCGGGATCAGGATGGCCTTCACGCCCACCGGCATGCCCGGGGGATTGATAATATGTCCCCAGTAATGCTTGTTGGAGCTAAAGAGGATCACCACAAATGAGATCAGCCCGAGTACCAGCGTCACCGCGATGTTTCCCGTGACGTTCGCGGATCCGGGAATCAGTCCAAATATGTTATTGACCAGTATAAAAAAGAAAACGGTCAGCAGGTAGGGTAAATATTTTTCGTATCGCCTTCCCAGATTCGGCTTTGCCACTTCATCGCGCACGAAGGTGATCACAGGTTCCAGCAGGTTCTGCACCCCTTTCGGTGCCGAGTGCACGCCCTCGCCGCGCCGGTAACGCTTCGCAATTGAAAGGAGGATCCATACAAGCAGGCCCAGTGCAAGCAGCATCTGTACTACGTTTCTCGTAAGCGAAATATCATACACGCTCACGTTCGGATCCCATTTTCCGTCCGCCGTAAGAGGAATGATTTTTCCGGGAAAGAAGCCCGCCTTTTTTACATCTACCCCTTCCTTGTGCAGCTCGTGAATCTTATGTTCCGTCAGCAGTGCATAACCGCGATAGGGCGTATGCCCGTGATGAAAACGGGAAGACATGAATGCCGTGAATCCACGCTCCGGCGAATAGAGGATGACCGGCAGCGGAATTGTGACCGGCTTTTTCCGGCCATCCTTTCCGATGATATCCAGAAAATGGAATTCGTGGGCATCGAGAATGTGCCCAAAGATGACCTCGGTAGCGTTGAAACTGGATTTTTTTCCCCCCTCTCCGTCCTTTTGTTCCTTGTCGTCAGCGGCCAGGGCTGTATTTGAAAAACATGCTAAAAAACTGCTGAAAATCAATGCCAAAATGAATGTCACACGTCCGCCAATCATCAGATTTTTCAAATTTGCCGCAAAGATAAGGGGGTGGGGGTAAAAAACCAGCTTTACCCGCATCTCAGGCCGCGGGCAGATCTTTTTTGGCGAACTGCATTTCGTGAAGCCGGCTGTAAAATCCGCCTTTCGCGAGCAGTTCGGCGTGCGTTCCTGTTTCCTTTACCTCCCCGGCGTCGAGAACAATAATCTGGCTTGCCTTACGAATTGTGGACAGGCGGTGCGCGATTACAATGGAAGTCCGCCCATGGATCAGCGTATCGATCGCATGCTGGATGAGCCGCTCGCTTTGCGTGTCCACCGACGACGTGGCTTCGTCCAGCACCAGTAGCGCAGGGTCGTACAGAAGCGCGCGGATAAACGATAGCAGCTGACGTTGTCCGAGAGAAAGGGTGGCGCCGCGTTCCATTACATTATAATCGTATCCGCCGGGGAGTTGCATGATAAAATCGTGCATTTCGATCATTTGGGCCGCTTCGATCACCTTTTCGCGCGGAATGTCCGGGTTGCGAAGCGTTATGTTGTCCATCACCGACCCTGAAAAAAGAAATACGTCCTGCAGCACCGGGCCGATATTTTTCCTCAGCGCGCTGAGATCGTATTCCTCGATATTGCGATCATCCAGCCGGATCGTGCCATGGTCTAATGGATAAAGCCGGTTGAGGAGGCTGATCAAGGTCGTTTTTCCGCTCCCTGTATGACCCACGATCGCCACGGTTTCACCAGGCTCTACCGTGAACGAAACGTTACGCAGCACCGGGACCCCGGGGGTGTAGCCGAAAGAGACGTTTTCAAACTCGATCTTACCGCGCACGCGTTCCGGCGCAAATGCCACCGGCGAGCGCCGCGTGACATTTGGATTGTCCAGCACACGAAAAACCCGTTCGCTGGCAATGATGCCCATCTGCAGAACGTTGAACTTGTCGGCGATCACGCGGAGCGGCCGAAAGAGGAGGTTCAGGCACAGGATGAAAGCCACAACCATACCCTGCTGGCTTTGCTGGAGCTGCAATGCTTCCCTCGAAGTATACCACACAATCAAACCGATCGAAAGGGCCAGCACGATCTCCACCACGGGAAAGAAAACCGAGTAAGCGAAGATCGCGCGGATGTTTGCGTTTCGATGCTCGCGGTTAATTTGTTTGAATTTCTCGAATTCGCGGTCTTCGGCAGCGAAAGCCTGCACCACCTGCATGCCGGTGAGATGCTCCTGCACGAAAGCGTTCAAATTCGCCACCGCGTTGCGGACACGGAAGAAAGAGCGATTGATGCTTTCCTTAAAATAATAAGTGGCTACGAGGATAATTGGAAAAGGGATCAGCGCCACGAAGGCCAGCCGCCAGTCGGTCCAGAACATGAACGCCAGCACGCACGCAATGGAGAGCAGGTCGGCGATGATCGGCACCAGGCCATCCGAGAAAATATCGTTGATGGATTCAATGTCGTTGATTGTGCGTGTGGTGAGCGTTCCGATCGGGGTGCGATCGAATTCGGAAACGTTCAGGTTGAGAATTTTTTGATAAGTCGCTACCCGCATATCGCGTACCACCGATTGCCCGAGCGTCGCTGTGGTGAGGGAAAAAACGAAACGCAGGACCGTATCGACGAGGATCAGACCGATTTGGATGAGCGTCATGACCACCACCATGTTCGCTATCGAGTTCGTGATGTACTGGTCTACGGTCACCTGGATCAGAAAAGGTCGCACCGGAGTAATAAAGGCCAGCACGATGGCCATCACCACCGAGAGGTAGAATTTACGGCGATATGGCGCCGCATACCCAAACACGCGGCGGAGCAGGGAGAAGTCGAATATTTTTTTAGAACCGGAGGACACGTGGAAGGCAAAGTTACGGGGTGCGGGGGGCGGAGGAAAGAATCATGAACAGCGAACATCCACCGTCGAACGTCGAAGTGGAATACGTTCCCGGCATAGTCCTGAACAAAAAAAATTTTCAGACTTCGGCCCGACTATCGACTCCCGACTCTAATCCTCTCCCATGGCCTTCCGGTAAGCCTTGATAAAAAGCGCACCGAGGTTTTTGTATGGTGGAATGTAGTCTTCAAACCCTTCCACAGTGATCATCTTGTCCAGCTCCGTCCAAAACGGTATCCAGTCGATGTTGTTCCCGTTTCTGACCTTTTCCGTGAGCAGCTGGAAGAAAGGACGGTTCACTGCCGTTTTCCCGATCTGCTTTGACGCGATGATGTGCGCATCGGGCGCTTTTGCCAGCACGTCGTGGATGAGGTGATACCCGCCGCAGGAGCCGAGGAAAACAATTCTCGAAGTGGAAAACATCTGGTTGATGGTATAGGGAGCGTAGTAGCTGTGCCCGCGGTGAATGGTGATCGTAGGATGCAGCTTATGTTTTTCAAGGTATTCCGCGAGCGCCTTCTGTGCTTTTTCGTCTTCACCGCCTTCTTCCGACAGCGGACGGTTGGCAAAAATCATCACCGGTCTTCCTTTCCTGGATGTGATCTGAACCCATTTCTCCGTACCCGTAAGGTTCCAGTTCGCCGAATTGAACATTCCGGTGAAACCGCGAAAGATGGTTTGTCCGTCCTTGTCGCCGTAGAAAAACACCTGCATGATCACGCGACCACTGTCGTTTGCGATCGAGCGGAATGGAACTTCATACACAGGTGGGATTCCGAGCTCCAGTGTGAGATCGATCTTCTGGGAGGAGTCCGCCGAAAGAAAAAGCTTGTTCAAAATGTTGTAAATCGCCATTCCGCGGCGATTGTTCTGCGCCCGGTTCCGCTGGTAGTTGACCTGCACGTTGGTCAGCATTTCCCGCGCCACGGGCTTCATCGTTTCGGCTATGCTCGCGTAGGAATCGGCGACATCCACGCCATCCTCGAGCCCGGATGTCTTTTCCAGGTTCGCCACGAACGCACGCATCAGGTTTTTCGCATCGTCGGGGTTTGGGAAAGAACCCAGAAAATTGCTGAGCGTATTGTAGCCTGCCGCCATCTTAATGAACTTCCTGTATTTATCAAACTTCAGGCTGACCAGCAGGGAGTCTCCGCGGTTGTTGATCTTCTTCATCATGAGCGGGTAAACCCCTCGCGTGAAGCTGGACGTGTAAATGATCCCATCGGTAGACACGGCCAGGTAGTAAAGTTCTTCGGCAGTGAGGGGCTGAATGATGCGGAATCGAACCGGATCGTCCAGGTCGTGAAGTCCGTTGATCTCATTCACAAAGACTGAGCGGGCCTTCTCCTCGAGCTTTCGCGTGAGCGCTGCGAACTCATAAGCCGTATCGCGGTTGAGGGCCCGTTCCGCGTAGTCCATCTGGGTGCGAACCAGCAGACGGAAATAACGTAGCGAATCGTCCTTGACGCGGTCGATATCCTCGATCGTCATCTTTCCCCGAACAATGTTGTCCAGGAAAGGAAAATAAAACTGCCCGCTGCGACTGCGTGCCATGTTCACCACTGTGCGGACGAACACATCATCCTGTATGTTGCGGATCACGGCTCCCAGCTTATTGGAGGCTGCCGCATAATCGTAGAGCTGACGGGGATATTTGCGCGCGACGAGGCGCACCAGGCTGTCGGCGAATGGCACGTCTGGATTTTCCTTCAGCGTGAAAAAAGTTTCATCCGGGTTGTTGATGCAATATTTCAGCACGAGGATGTTGTAGCTGGCGCGGTAACCAGGATTTGCTGTGAAAGTGGAACGGTCCGCACGCAGAACCGAGTATCCCACATTATAGGAGGATTTGCCGATCAGGTCCTCAAACGAGCGGCCCTGCTTGTCTCTTGCCATGCATTGTTCATAAAGCCCGATCACTTCAGGCAGCAGCACCGCATTCACTTTGCGCGATTTCCAGTTGGAGTTAAAAAAGCGAAGCAGGTATTCAATGCCCCGCAGGTAGCGGACCTTACCCTGGTGATTGAGCAGGGTATCCTTCTCTATTGCGTACTGCAGCCAGTCCACGCGCGTCACAAGCGAGCGCGTTAGAAGGTAATTAATGTCTTCGTCCGGCGAAGGCGTAAAGAGATTGTCGTTCCTGCCGTCAGACCGCAGCAGGCTACGCTGTTCGTTGTTCACGTAATCGTGGAAGATCTCGCGGCTTTTCGGGGGACGAAAAGATTTGAGCTCGCGCGCCGTATCCGATTGCCCCAACGCGCTCTGAGCCCCGGCCCAGGGGAGCAGGAACAACTGAATCGCAACAAACACACCACACTTCAGGCAGGCCATCATAAGGATTAACAGGCAAAATTAACACGCAGCGCCCACTTGCCCCTGAGCTCTTTACAATGACGGTCTTAATAGTTTGCGGTTGCACCGTTCGTATCTGGATTCCGATAATATTAATTTATCATTAAGTCTCGCTTGGGTATCGGGCTTTCCCTGCGCCTCGCCTGAATTGCAGTAGGTTTGCGCAAATTTCCGACCGATGGAGCAGCGCACCGTGCTGGTGGCGGATGACGAACCCGATATCCTGGAGATCCTGGGGTATCAGCTGGCCAACGAAGGCTACCAGGTCTGGACCGCTCGCGATGGGGATGAGGCCCTGGATACGATTCGTCGGTACCGGCCGCAGCTCGTGGTTCTCGACGTCATGATGCCGCGAAAATCCGGTGTGGAGGTTTGCGAGATATTGCGGGCGCAACCCGAATTCCGGGATACGCTTGTCATGTTCCTCACCGCACTGAGCGATGAAGCCACCCAGGTGAAAGGATTCGACACGGGCGCCGATGACTATATCAGCAAGCCGGTGAGCCCAAAAGTTTTTTTGAGCCGCGTGAATGCGCTTTTCCGCAGGCGGAGCCCGGGTTCGCGCGTACTGCATTTCGAAAACCTCAGTATTGACCCGGAGCGCTACGTGGTAACGGTCAGGGGTAATGAAGTGGTCCTTGCCCGAAAGGAATTCGAGCTCCTTTCACTGCTGGCCCAGCGTCCGGGGCGGGTGTACCTGAGGCACGAAATCCTGGGGCAGGTTTGGGGGAGCGACGTCATCGTGGGTGACCGTACCATCGACGTGCACATTCGAAAGATCCGGCAGAAACTGGGCATCGACTGCATCACCACCGTGAAAGGCGTGGGCTACAAGCTCGAGGTATAGATTAATTCACGCGCCAACCTTCATGTAATAAAGATGAACCTCCCCGCAAAGAATATCAGCCCGAGGCAACTGGCGTTGCTTGCGGCGGCGGCACTGGCGGCTCCGACCATCCTGCTGATAATGCTGTTCGGCGCCGGGTGGATGTACGCGGGTATCGGGGGCAGTGTGATCTTCGCGATCAGCTACTTCCTGATTTCGTACATACTCGAAAAATTCATATACCGCAAGATCAAGCTCATCTACAAGTTCATTCACCAGACCAAGGCCGGCTGGAAAGAAGAAACATATTATAAGTACCTGTTGCCCCGGAAAAGTATTGACGAGGTGAGCGCGGAGGTTGAAGAATGGGCCGACGACAGCCGCAGTGAAATGGCCCTTTTGCGCCGCAATGAACAGTTCCGGAAAGAATTCCTCCAAAACCTCGCACATGAGTTCAGGAATCCGGTTTTCGCCATACAAGGCTATATGGACAGCCTGCTGGAGGTCGGCCCCGATCAGCCCGAGCTGCGCAGGAAGTTTTTGGAGCATGCTGCCCGTAATGTGGAACGTCTGACGAATCTGCTGGAGGATCTCGACCAGATCTCGCGACTCGAGGCCGGGGAGATTCCGCTTTCCCGGAAAAATTTCGTTATCCAGGATCTTGTCCGCGAAGTATTCGATTCCCTGTCGATCCACGCAGAGCGCCGGACCATCCGGATGAACATTAAGAAAGGTTGCGAGCAGCCGCTAATGGTTAATGCAGACCGTGAAAAAATCCGGCAGGTGCTGAGCAACCTAGTGGAAAACTCAATTAAGTACGGCAAGACAGGCGGAAATATCGTAGCGAGCATGTACAATACGGACGACCGCCACGTGCTGGTCGAGCTCAGCGACGACGGAATTGGCATCCACGAAAAAAATATCGGGCGTGTCTTTGAACGTTTTTACCGAACCGAAGAGGGTCGGGCGCTGGATGCGACCGGCACGGGACTTGGTTTGGCTATATGCAAGCACATCGTTGAGGCCCACGGCCAGGCAATTCACGTGCGCAGCACCGAGCATTTAGGAACCACGGTCGGTTTCACGCTTAACTCCCGCCGAGAGGAAAATGAATGATTGATAATCAAGCAATTAAGAATAAAGTTTCCTGCCGCTATCTGTCATTGTTCTTTATTAAAGCGTAAATTTGAAAACAATTCGTTTTATATGGGAAAGAAAAAAGAAAAGAAGCAGGCCGTCAAAGAAAAGGAGAATACGGTGCTGAACAAGTTATCCGCTGCACTGGCAGAATACCGGAACACGCTTAAAGAGAAAAAACTCAGGAATAATCTGCGGAAAGTCAGCCGCACCCTTGCGGAAGACATCGTAAAGGCAGAACGCAAGAGGGAGAAAACACAGGTGGCGAACATGAAGGTGAGGGAGAACAAGCAGTCGCTTGTTGCCAGTCGTGATCATCAGCAGACACCGGTCTGAAAAACCGGGAAAAGTATTAAAGCCAGGCTGAACCTGGCTTTTTCATTTTTCTAGTACCAGTTTCTTCCCGCTTCGAGGCTGGAAAGAAAATCTGCGGCCTCGCGGCTGAGATGGGTGCGCAGCACTTCGCCTCCTGCATGCATTTGAAAACACCGGCATGTCTCGTCGCGGTAACTAAAGCTTACCGACTGCCGCCGCATTTCCTTTTCAAAAAATTGCATGACGCCGTCTGTGCGGCATGGACTGGTATCGCAGCTGCCGCCGTCCACAAACCGGACCAGCCTGCGGATCGCTTTGGCTTCGGTGGTGGCAACCGTCTTACCGGAAGCAAATCGAATAACGAGACTGTCGCTTCCCGAAAGTTCGCTTTTCACGGTTGATGGTTGGCACGAAGCCACGACGATCAGTGCGGCTACCAGAACAAATGCGGTCATTCCTGAAATTAACGCAAACTGGTCAGCCGGAACATAAAAATTTTACGTTCGTCAAAAGCGAAACTGCAGCCGGCAGGTGAAAATATCGTCTTTCAGATTGCCGGTGAAACCCGAAAGCAGCGTGCTTTCGTTTCGAACCATATCGTAATAAAAGATGAGCTTGACATGGTCGTTCCAGTGTCGGGCAAAACCGACGCCAAGTGTGGAAAAGCGAATGTCGGCAGAAGTTAAATTCGTTCCGCTCCTTCCAATATCAGTTGCTTCCGCTTTCCTGTTCGGGTCGAACCAGTCATATTTTACCAGTACCTGGTTCCGAACATTACCTAACGTCTGAAGAAAGTAGAAGAACGCGCCATCGAACTGCCGAACATAAGCAGGTAAAGGTTGCCCGTTTGCCGAAGGCAGGGTGCCGGGATTGCTCGTGCCCGCCGCTGTGCCGGGCTGAGTTCCGAACCAGTACTCCGCCCGCCATTCCGTTTCCCCCCATCCGTGCTTCCATTTGAGCTGCACGTCGCCGCCATGATAATGCCTCGGCGAAGACCGGCCCAGGTTGGCTTCGGAAGAATCCACGACGAATACAGGGTTGCCGTTTCCATCATGACCCATCGAATAAACGTATTTCGTGCCGTTCCTCCATCCTCCCCGCAGAAGTGAAAGTCCCCCGCTCAGTTCAAAGCGGCCGAGACCGAACGGCTTAATGGTGAGCCTGCTGATAAAATCCTTGTAGCTGTCAAAATCCGTAGGTCCCGATGCGCCCTGGCCATTGAAAAATCCGGCATCGAGCCTGAAATGCCTCAACCGGTGCGTTTTTTCCTGCGGCTCAAAGCTGAGCATGGCACCCAGGTCGCGTTCCCCGGGCATAAGTATTTGCGACATCCGTCCACGCTCAGGGGTTTCGCGATGCGACGAGCTAAGATTGACCTCAAATCCAAACGGCCGGGCAAAGAAGCCTGCCGACATAGAAAAAAGATTTTTTCTCGTTTCATGCAGCCGGACGAACATATCCCGAACAATCACACCCCGTTCGGTTGCGTCGATCTGGAAAGTAAAAAGTGCCTGGGGATATTTTTCCCTGCTTGTCAGCAAATATTCCGCTTTCAGCCGCGCCCTGCGCAACATGAACCGCGATTTTGAAAATTGTGAGAAGTTGCCGCCGGCAAAGGACGGTGCTCCCTCTGATTGCGCCACCTGGAATTGCGGCTGCATGTAGCCCGTGATCCTCAGGTTTTCAAACCGCTTTACGATCGGGCGAACGCTGTCTCGGACAAAAAGCGAAGAATCAACGCCTGCAGGCTTCTGCGCTGCAGTATTGAGGTGAAAAACAAACGAAAAGGCCGCAATGGTTCTTATCGCCCGCGCATAACTCATACGATCCCCATTTAAGTCACAAAAGTAAAGCGCGGCGCTTATCGGATAGTTCCCCTAATTTTATTGCCGTATTAAGTAATCATTAATTCTCACCCTTTCCGCACCGAGTTTAATCCGGCCCGGTATTTTCGCAAATCAAATCGCTGCCCGGCAGCAATAAAAAGACTTATTATGGGACTCAACTCCATTGTCAAAATTTTTCTGCCGAAAAACAAGGTGTTCTACGAGCTGTTTGAAAAAGTGGCCGACAACGTGGCACGGCTTGGCAAACTGCTGCGGGAGGTGGTGAACGAGCCGGACTTCGACCGGCGTGCGAACCTGATCACGCAAATGGAAGACCTGGAGCACGCCAATGACGAGCTCACCCACAATGTATTTACCGAGCTGGGGCGGAATTTCATCACGCCCTTTGACCGCGAGGATATTCATTACCTGGCTTCCTCGCTCGACGATATTGCCGATTATATTTACGCGTCGGCAAAAAAAATCAATTTCTACCGCGTGAACCCCAACGATACCGGGATGCAAAAAATGTCGGAGCTGATCGAGCAGAGTTCGCTGCAGGTAAGGCAGGCTGTGTTGGAGCTGCGGAACATGCGCAACCTGCGCGCGATCACCGAATCGCTCGTGAAGATCAACAGCATCGAGAACCAGGCAGACGATATTTTCGACATGAGCATCGAAAAGCTCTTTGCCAGCGAGCCCGACGCCAAGGAAGTGATCAAGAAGCGCGAGATCTACCAGGTGATGGAGATCGTGACCGACAAATGCGAAGACGCGAGCAACGTCATTGAATCAATCATCGTAAAATACGCCTGAGCCAGGTTTTCTCGTTTAGCGTAAATCTTCCGATATGTTCACGTTCCTGATCGTCATCATCGCTCTCACGCTGCTCTTCGACTACATCAACGGCTTCCACGATGCGGCGAACTCAATTGCAACGGTGGTATCCACCAAGGTGCTGACACCTTTCCAGGCGGTTCTCTGGGCCGCGTTTTTCAATTTTATTGCGCTCTACATTTTTACCGACTTCAACGTCGCTACGACGATTTCGAAGACGGTGCACAAGGAATTCATCACGCTCCCGGTCATTTTCGCCGGCATTATCGCAGCGATCATGTGGAACCTGCTCACCTGGTGGATGGGTATCCCTTCGTCGTCGTCGCACACCCTCCTCGGTGGCTTTGCGGGGGCCGCGATTGCGCACGCTGGATTCGGCGCGGTCAGCTCCCCGATCATTTTGAAAACGGCTGCTTTCATTCTCTTCGCCCCGCTTATCGGTATGTTGATGGCGTTCATTCTTTCCGTTTGGTTTCTGAATGCGTTCCGCCGCGGGCATCTGCCCAAGCTCATCGCCCTTGCGGTGATCGCGGCTGTAAGCATTGTGCTTTACAATAACCTGGAGCTGGATCGCCAAAAGCTGGCGGATGTGAATTTTGATTCTTACTTCATGAAGGTGGTCTTCTATTCGAGGAATTTTAAATGGATCCTTCTGGCCACCATCATCGTGGTCCTGGCGATCATGACATTTTATTTGAACACACTCAATGTCAGCCGCTCGAATCGCTGGTTCAAGCGAATGCAGCTCGTCTCCTCTGCTGCATTCAGCATCGGTCACGGCGGCAACGACGCCCAAAAAGCGATGGGCATCATCGCGGCTGCCATGATCGCCGCGGGTCAGATCGGGGATGCAAAAGAACTCCCCTACTGGGTACCGTTTGCCTGCCACCTCGCTATGGGACTGGGCACCCTCACAGGAGGATGGAGGATCGTCAAGACCATGGGTACGAGAATTACCAAGGTGACTCCATTTGAAGGCGTCGCGGCAGAATCTGCGGGCGCAATCACCCTGTTCATGACCGAGGCGTTGAAAGTGCCGGTGAGCACTACGCATACAATTAGCGGCTCCATTATAGGGGTCGGCGCCACCAAACGACTTTCTGCAGTTCGGTGGGGCGTTACGGTGAACCTCATCTGGGCCTGGGTCCTCACGATTCCGGTAAGTGCGCTCCTCGCAGCAGGCGTATACGCAATCGTGCGCTTGTTCTGAAAATTTTTCCAGCTAAAATTGCCGAATTTCGCGGCTGGCACTATGACAAAGATCCTGGTTACGGGCGGCTGCGGGTATATCGGTTCTCATACGATCGTGGACCTTATCGAAAACGGATACGAGGTGATCTCGGTCGACAACAACACGAGATCCAATCCCACCATCCTCGCAGGTATCCAGCGCATCACCGGCATAAAGGTCAAGAATTACAAAGTGGACCTGTGCAATTTCGACGATACCCACGCCATCTTCCAGGAGAATCCGGATATCCGCGGCATCATTCATTTCGCAGCATACAAGTCCGTAGGCGAATCGGTTCAGAAGCCCCTGCTGTACTTCGACAATAACCTCGCGTCGCTGATCAGCCTGCTGAAGTGCACACAGGAATTTGCAACGCCGTATTTCGTGTTCTCTTCATCCTGCACGGTGTATGGAAACCCCGAACAGATTCCGGTCACTGAAGAAACAGCCATCAAGCCCGCTGAATCACCTTACGGAATGACGAAACAGATGTGCGAGGATATCGTAAGGCAACTTTCAATAACCACGGGGCTGCACAGCGTCTTGTTGCGTTACTTCAATCCTGTAGGTGCCCACCCCTCCGCCCTCATCGGGGAAATGCCTGTCGGGAAACCTGAAAACCTGGTTCCGGCGATCACGCAGACCGCAATTGGCAAGCTTCCGAAAATGTTCGTTCATGGAAACGATTACCCGACGCGAGACGGATCCTGCGTACGCGATTACATTCACGTGTGCGACATCGCCAGCGCGCACACACTTGCTTTGCGCCGCATGGAGGAGCAGCGGGGAACTTCCGTCTGCGAGGTGTTCAACCTGGGCACCGGCAATGGCGTGACCGTGCTGGAAGCCGTACGCGCTTTTGAAAAGGTAAGCGGTGTGCAGTTGAATTACGAAATCGGACCGAGGCGGCCGGGCGATATCGTAGCGATCTATGCAAACAATGATAAGGCGAAGCGCGAGCTCGGATGGGATCCGAAATACAGCCTGGAGGAGATGATGGAAACCGCCTGGAAGTGGGAACTGCGGCTGAAGGCAGATGAAACGGTGTTTAACGGGGCGCCGGGGGAATTGAACTAAAAGGTAGAAAACTATTGTCCAATTTGTCGGCAGCGCCGACGTAGATTTGTCTCAATGGATTTACAAGCGATACAACCTACCGGAAACAAGGATACCCGAAGCGGTTTCGGGGATGGCATCGTCGAAGCAGCGCGAAAAAATCGGAACGTGGTGGCGCTGGCCGCCGACCTCGCAGGTTCCCTCAAGCTCAATCAGTTCATGAAAGAATTTCCCGACCGCTTCTTTCAGTGCGGCATCGCGGAGGCCAACATGATGGGCATTGCCGCCGGCCTTACGATCGGCGGGAAAATTCCATATACCACGACGTTTGCGAATTTTTCGACCGGGCGGGTGTACGACCAGATCAGGCAGTCCATTGCCTACAGCGGGAAGAACGTAAAAATCTGCGCTTCGCACGCTGGAATTACGCTCGGAGAGGACGGAGCCACGCACCAGATCCTGGAAGATATTGGGCTGATGAAAATGCTCCCGGGCATGACGGTGATTGTGCCATGCGACTACAACCAGACAAAGGCGGCGACAAAAGCGATCGCGGATCACACGGGCCCGGTATACCTCCGCTTCGGCCGCCCGGCCTGGCCGATCTTCACGCGGGAGGAAGATTTTGTGATCGGCAAGGCGCAGGTCTTCTCGACTGGAACAGACATCAGCATTTTCGCCTGCGGACACCTGGTATGGAACGCTATCCAGGCGGGTGCGATTCTGCAGGACAAAGGGATCAGCGTAGAGCTGATCAACATCCATACAGTAAAGCCCCTTGATGAGGAAGCAGTGATCCGCTCCATTCGAAAGACAGGTTGTGCAGTGACTGCCGAAGAACACAATATCATAGGAGGCATGGGCGATGTGATTGCGCAATGCGCCGCAAGAAATTTTCCCATCCCGATAGAGTACGTCGGCACACGCGACACTTTTGGCGAAAGCGGCACTCCCAAGGAGCTGTTAAAAAAGTACGGACTGGATGTGCCCGACATCGTTGCGGCGGCGGAACGTGTGCTTTCCCGCAGAAAAGCGGAAGTGCCCGTCGGCGGAACGCTTTAAAAATCCCGCGCCCTTTTCTACTTTTAGACTGGAATGCCCGTTAAACAATGCGGAGAGCCAATATTCTAAGTCACCTAAAGCCCGATTATGTCCCTTGCGACCGTCACCGATAGTGAATTACTCATCCAGTTTCGCGACCCTGTCACCAAGGAAAAGGCATTCACAGGGCTCATTCGTAAATACCAGGAAAAACTATACTGGCACATTCGACGGATGGTGGTGGATCATGACGACGCGAATGATGTATTGCAAAATGTCCTTATCCGCGTTTGGAACGGCCTCGACAATTTCCGCGAGGACAGTCAGCTTTACACTTGGCTATACCGGATCGCCACCAACGAATGCCTGACCTTCCTGGAACAGCAGAAAAAAAGGACCGCTGTAAGCCTGAGCGATGTGGAAACGGGGCTAAGCAACAAGATCAAGGCGGACAAACATTTCGATGCCAACCGGCTCGAGTGGAAGCTGCAGCTCGCAATCCAGCAACTGCCTGAAAAGCAAAGGATAGTATTTAACCTCCGGTATTACGATGAAATGCCATACGAAGAAATGAGCCGGGTTTTGGAGACTAGCGAGGGGGCCCTGAAAGCCAGCTATCACCACGCGGTCAAAAAAATCGAGGATTACATCCGGAATCATTAAACTTTCCGGAGCGGTTTTCGTCTCAATAAACGGAAAAATGCCTCAGAGCGCCAACATATTAGAACAATTGAAGGGGATCGGCAGCGATCAGATCTTCAGCGTGCCCGCCGGGTATTTTGAAAACCTGGCCGGGGAACTGCTGAAACGCGTGCGCGCGTTGGAAGCCGAAGATCCTTCAGAAGAACTCGTGCACCTGTCTCCGTTTTTGAATTCGCTGCCGCGGTCGGTTCCCTATGCTGTTCCGGACGGATACTTTGCCGGGCTGCAGGCGCGTGCGAGTCTGCTCACGCGGAAATTCGCGAGCGCGCAGGAAGAGCTCGAAGCGATTTCACCGATTCTCGCAGGCGCGAAGAAAGAAGTACCGTTCTCGGTTCCGGAAGGATATTTTGAAAAGCTTCGCCCGCAGATTGCGCCGAAGGTAGTACCCATCAGTTCACGCCGCTGGTTCCGGATGGCGGCCGCCGCCGTGATTACCGGGGTGATCGTACTTGCCGGGTTTGCATACCTCGGCACCCGGCCCGATCCGGTTGAGGAGCCTTACGCCTGGGTGAAAAAGAATTTGAAAAAAGTAGATAAGGCCGATTTGGAAGAATTTGTGACGCTTGCCGAAGAAGAAACGGCGCCATCGGTTTCGCTGCCGGTGAAGGTAGAAGAGATCAAGGATTTGATGAAAGACGTCACCGACCAGGAGATCCAGGAATTTTTGAGCCAGATCCCGGAGGAGGAGTCGGCCGATGGGGTGCTGCTGAACTAGTAAAGTCATGAAGAAGCTGCTGATCATATTTGGATTAATGCTCGCGAGCCTGGGCGGTTTTGCGCAGGAAGAGGAGAACAGCGACAACGAGAAGATCCGTCAGAAAATGACCGAGTTCGTTCAGCGTCGCATGCGGCTCACCAAAGCCGAGGCGGAGCGGTTCAATCCTGCCTTCATGCGCTATTTCAACGAATGGATGCGGACGCTGCGCGAGAACAAGAACGACCGCCTTGTGCTGCAGCAGCGGATCGTGGAGCTGCGCCTGCGCTACCGCGACGAGTTCCGCCAGATCATTGGCGATAAACGCTCCGAGCAGGTCTACGACCACCAGAAAGCTTTCATCGAAATGATGCAGAACCTTCGCGAAGAACGTCTCCGAAACCGTCCCCCGGTTAGGAAGCGCGGAGGACTGTTGGAGTAGTCGAACGATCGACTACCGACTATCGACCAACAACAGCTGCCGCGATATCGTGATAGAACAGAAAAGTCCATCCTTCCTTTCTTCCCTGTTCCCACCAGTGGTTCCTGAGTTCCCTCGCCCGGCGCCCATCGTGGTCGTAGCGCGCTACGTAGCGGTGTTTCATCTGCTGCAGCTGCGGGGCGTCGTCGCCTCCGAAAAATAGCTGCTCCTCGTTTTCGCGGATCCAGAATACCTGGTGATATTTCGAATGCGCGGAAGTCATTTGGTACCGGATGTATCCGTCAATTTCCCCTTCCCCGGAGTCGAGGAGCTCCAGGTCTGCCGAACCACGCAATACTTCCAGCCGGTCGGCCTGATACGAAGAGTGCGCATTTGCGAGAGCAGCCTCCAGCTCCTTCTTCTGCACATAGTAGCGGGCGTTGGGAAAGGCGGGCGCTGAGCCCTCCGCATTCAGGATGCCCCCCGCATGGTCCTTATGCAAGTGCGAAAGCAAAACCTTCGTTATGTTCTCGGCTTTGACTCCCTGCGCCGCCAGGTTGGAGTGGAGCTGCAAGGCTCCCTCACCCGTAGAAAAACCCAATCCACAATCGAGGAGCAGCATGTCGCGCTGGGTGATCACCAGGAAAGGCTGTATTTCCACCAGCAGGCTGCCTTTAGGCCGCTCCTGCAGGGAGTCTTTTTTTTCATCGAAGGGAACAAAGCGCTTGCTGGCGTCTACGGTAAAACTTCCCTCGCTGAGCGGCACAATCCTCATGAGCTGCAAAGGTACCCGAACAGAAGCGATCAACGAATGACCATGTGGCGGTCGGCGTCCAGCCGCACCAGGATAGCCAACAGAATGGTGAAAGTGATGAGGGAAGTACCGCCGTAGCTGATGAAGGGCAGCGGGATCCCGATCACCGGGGCGAGTCCGACGGTCATCGCTATATTGATCACGATGTGAAAGAAAAGTACCGCGCCCACGCCGTATGCATAGCAGCGGCTGAAGGTACTGCGCTGCCGCTCCGCCATGGTGATAATGCGGAAGAGGAGCAACAGATAAATGGCGAGCATCACGAAAGATCCGACAAAGCCGAATCCCTCACCGATAGTATCGAAAATGAAATCGGTCCGCTGCTCCGGCACAAAGCCGTATCGCGTCTGCGTGCCTTTCAGCAATCCTTTTCCAAACAGTCCGCCGCTTCCGATGGCGATTTTCGACTGGCGCACATTGTAATCGGTGTCTTTCTTTTTCGCGGTGCTGCCTATCTCCTGCTGATGCGCTTCGAGATACTCATCCGGAACTTCCTTTCCTACCGTGCTGTAGATTCGCTCCACCTGGTAGAGCTTCAGCACGTGCTTGAACACAAAAGGGACTGCAAAGCGCTGGATACCTGCGGCAACTGCCCATACAAGGATCACCATCAGCAGCAATCCTCTCCGCCGCGCCATCTGCCGGCGCATCAGCCAGATATAAAATGCCGCCACCGCGGTGACGATGATGAAGAGCATGTTTTTCTCAACGAGCAGGGTGGCGACAAACAATCCGGCCAGCGCGAACCCAACCACCAGGATCGTGGAAGGCAGCCCTTCGCGGTACATCACGATGAAGAACGCGAAATAAACAAGGGCGAGACCCGTTTCGTTCTGCAGAATGGTGAGCCCTGCCGGGAGGAGCACAATGGCCGAGGCGACAAGCTGCGAACGGGTTCGCGTAAAATTTGTTTCGGGACGCGAAATGTATTTCGCCAGTGCCAGGGCCACGCAGATCTTGCAGAACTCCGCCGGCTGGAAATTGAAAGCACCCAGCTTGATGATGGATTCGGTGCCGCGGATGTCGGAGTGAAATGGAAATACCAGCAGCAGGAAGAAAATACCCGCGAGATACCAGAGATTGGCGGTAGCCGAAAAAAATTTGCTGTCTGTGAGCAGGATGAAAAATCCAAGAGTCAGTGCAACGACGAAGAAATAAAATTGCTTGCTGTAGTCGGTGCGGAACTGCAGGAAGCTGCGGATCACCGGGTCGCCTTCGTTATAGGTTACCCCAAAGATGGCCGCGATCCCGATGGACGAAAGCAGCAGGAACAACCAGACCACGCTCCAGTCAATTCCTTTGGATATAGCGGGATCCCGTTGCCTCATAAGCTTCTCCGGCTATTCGCCGAAGTCCGCAATTTATTGCTTGTGCCGGGCAACGCCATTTCGCTGTTTTCTTGCGGGTTGGGAATGGGTACTTTTCTTCCCGGTCCGGAGGGCCTGGTCACATCGCGATCAGGCTCGTCTTCTGACTGCAGCGTGTCCCTGATCTCGCGCCGAAGCCGCTCGATCGAATCGCGGCGAACCTGACGCAGCGAATCGCGTTTGCGCAGGTTCTGCTGCATGATGGGAGGAATAAGATTGGTGCTGATCATGCGCTGCTCGAGCGCCTTGCGGTCTGCAGCGATCGTGTCGTTGAGATATTTCTCAATCATCAGGCTCACGATCGGCGCGGCATAAGTGCCTCCGTAGCGCCCGCTGTTCTCCACGACGCACATGATCGCGATCTTTGGATTTTCCCTCGGCGCGAAGGCGCAGAAAAAAGAGTGGTTCGGCTGCTTCACCAGCTGTCCCCGAACGATCGCGTAATTCTCGACAGTTCCCGTTTTACCACAGACTGTAACGCCGGGAACCTGAGCGCCGCGCCCCGTACCGCTTTCCATCACACCCTGCATACCGTCGTGCACCGCTTCGAAGATGCTGTCAGGAATCTCCATCGGCACGATCTTCTGCCTGTATTTTTCCAATAGCCCAAATTTGTCGCCACCCTCTATGGAGTCTACAATATGCGGAGTTATGTACCAGCCTTTATTGGCGAGGTAAGCCATCTCGTTAGCGACCTGGATCGGGGTGGTATTGACCTCTCCCTGCCCAATGCTTACCGACCGGAACGTGCAGAAGTTCCAGCGACCCTTGCCATATACTTTGTCGAAATACTCGGGAGTCGGAATGTTTCCGACTCTCTCCGTCGGAATGTCAACCCCCAGCCTGCGCCCCAGGCCAAAGGCGTACATGTATTCATTCCACTTCCGCAGTGCGCTTTCGACCGAAGGATATTTCGGATTGTTGATCACGCGCTGCATCACGTGGGCGAAATAGGTGTTGCACGAATGTGTGATCGCGGGTTCGAGGTTGAACACGCCCGGATCCAGGCACCGCATCGGCCTGCCGCCCCCGCAACCGTAAAAGGCACCGGAGCACGCGAACCGGGTTCGCGTGTCAATTACGCCTTCGTGCAAGCCTACGAGCGCCTGCAGGGTCTTGAAAGTGGAGCCGGGCGAATAGGCCGCGTTCACCGCGCGATTGAGTAACGGATAGCGCGGGTCCTCATACAGCTCGGAAAAATGTTTCCGGCGTTCCGAACCGGTGAGATAGTTCGGGTTGTATGTAGGACTACTCACCAGGGCAAGAATTCCGCCGGTTTTCGGCTCAATGGCGACGATGGAACCCACTTTGTTGCTCATGAGCTGCTCGCCGTACTGCTGCAGATCAATATTGATGCTGGTATAGAGGTTGCTACCCGCGACCGACGGCTCGTCAAGCTGGCCGTCTTCATATGGCCCTTTAATCCGGTTGAAATTATCCTTGATGAGGTATTGAATTCCGCGTTCTCCCATCAGCGCCTTCTCGTAACTGCGCTCCAGCCCCGTCATGCCGGCATAGTCGCCGCTCTGGTAACCTTCGTCGGAGTGCTTTTTCAGATAATTGGAGTCCACCTCTCCGATGTAGCCGACGATGTTCGCTCCGCAATTGTAAGGGTACGAGCGGATCGGCCGCTCCTGGATATAAAAGCCATTCTCGAACCGCCAAAGGTTTTCATGGATGCGCGCATATTTCTGCGGGTTGAGAGAAGCCTCGAACACTGATGGGCGGTAGGCTTTGTTCTTAATAATGGCCGAAACGATCCGTTTGTGAAACTCGGCCGCGTCGATTTCCATCAGCCTGCAAAAAAAAGCCGTGTCGATGTTGCGAACCTGCGAAGGGGTCACCATCAGATCGTACGTAAGCGTGTTCTGCACGATGGCTCTTTTCTTCTGATCGAAGACCAGCCCGCGGGGCGGGTAAACTACTTTTTTCAGGATGGCATTTTCGTCGGCGAGGCGCTGGTATTTCCCCGAAACCACCTGGAGGTAGAACAACTGCAGCGCGATCACGAGGAAGGCAACGAGAAAGATCAGCTTGATAATACGGCTGCGGGACTGGTTAAACACAGGCATATGAAAAGGGGGATACGGTACACAAAGCTACTATTCGGCGTTTTCTTTTTCTTGTAAAAAAATATGAAAGAATTCCGCGCGTCAGGAAATGTTGGTTCGGAATTTCAGCCGCCGGGGGAAAAGGAGCTCGACGGTCAGGATCAGGAGCAGGCTGATTCCGGTGGTGGCGACCACTTTGACCAGGAAATCGAGGATGGTTCCAAATTCCAGCCATTGCAGAAAGACCATGTAGCCATGGTGAAGCAGGCTGAGCACGAGAGCATAGACGAGGTAGGGAGTCCAGCCCATGGCCCGGGGGGAGGGTTCGCGGTAGGTGAAACCCGTAGTATCCTTGGGGGTGAGGACGGAAATCACAAAAGGGCGGACGTAGGCCACCAACACGCAGGCGGCGGCGTGGAGCCCGGGTGTTTGCATAAAGTAATCAAGAGAAAGCCCGGCAACAAACCCGGTGAGCAGCAGTCCCATGCGCGGAATGGAAAAGGGCAGCCAGAGGATAAACAGGTAATACAGGTAGGGTGTGATGAAGCGGTGAAGATGCGGGATCTTGTTCAGGACGTACACCTGCACTGCGATGAAAATAACCAGGCGAATGATATTTCGAAGCAGGTCGCTCACCGCTGAGGACGTTTTGATTCTTCAATGCGCCTTCGCGTTTCTTCAAACAGGGCTACCTGCTCGCCCCTTTCCAGGTTTTCCACGATATGCACCTGCTGGAGCTTGTAGAAGTTGGCGGCCGTACGGATCCTGAGCACGTAGAAGCCGGAAGTATTATCTATGCTGATGTCAGCGACAGTTCCGATCATGTATCCCGGCGGAATGTTGTACGAATACGGGCTTGTGACGATGGTATCACCGGTTTGGACTTCGATCGTCTTGGGCAGCTTGCGGAGCAGCAGGTACCGGGGGTCCTTGCCATCCCATTCGACGGTGCCCAGCTCGCCACTCCCTTTGAGCGTAGCGCTCACCGTATTCTGAATGTGCAGCAGGCTCATCACCTGGCAGTAATTGTCGCTCACGTTCACCACGACCCCGACGGCCTTACCGTCCGAGCTCAGCACAGCCATATTGTCGCGCACTCCCTGCCTCGAGCCGCGGTTGAGTTGCAGGTAGTTTTTTTGAAAATTTACCGTGTTGTACACTACGGTCGCGTCGCGGAAGACATACTGCCGGTAGAGAACCGTGGTATCGAGCCGGAAGCTGTCGCTTACCAGGTAAGCGGAGGTATCGCGCTGGCGAAAGTTCGCCGGCAGCAGGTTCAGCAGAGAATCGTTGAAGCGGTGAAGGCGCCGGTTTTCTTCGCGCAGCGTGAAATAATCTTCCACCTTGTTGTACTGCGAGTTGATGCGGCCTGTAATCTCATTTGCCACTCCCAAAAACCTGGCACGATGATACCGGTTGTAGTTAAATAAAAACCAGAGCGCCACCGCCTGGAGGGCGAGGAACGTAAGAAAGGTGAAATACCGCCGAATGAAAAGAAAAATATTTCGCATGGAGCCGCAGGAGGAGAATTGGGGTACAAGGTACAGATTCGAAGTGCAGGTTCAAAGCAGGCAACCGGTTACCGCATCACGAAAGGATACCGATCGTAGTTCTTGAGGGCTATTCCGGTCCCGCGTACCACGCTCTTCAGCGGATCGTCAGCAACGTGCACCGGCAGCTTGATCTTATTGCTCAGCCGCTTGTCCAGTCCCCGCAGCAGGGCGCCGCCGCCGGTGAGGTAGAGACCGCGACGGTAGATGTCCGCTGCAAGCTCGGGCGGAGTTTGCTCGAGCGCTTTCAGGATCGCCTCTTCGATCTTGAAGATACTCTTGTCCAGCGCTTCGGCGATCTCCTGGTAGCTCACCATGATCTGTTTTGGAATTCCGGTCACCAGATCTCGTCCATTTACCGGAATGTCTTCGGGAGGATTGTCCAGATCTTTCATGGCAGCCCCGACCTGGATCTTGATCTGCTCCGCCGTGCGTTCGCCGATGAGGAGGCTGTGGTATCGGCGAAGTGCTTCCATGATGTCGGCGGTGAATTCGTCGCCGGCGATGCGGATCGACTGGTCGCAGACGATACCTGCAAGCGCGATCACGGTAATGCCCGTAGTTCCTCCTCCGATATCAATGATCATGTTGCCCACCGGTTCTTCGACGTCGATCCCGATTCCGAGGGCGGCGGCCATCGGTTCATGAATGAGATAAACCTCTTTTGCCCCGGCCTGCTCGGCGCTGTCACGCACGGCACGTTTTTCCACTTCGGTGATCGAAGATGGAATGCAGATCATCATGCGCCAGCTCGGGGGAAACAAGGGTTTTTTCGGATACACCAGCTTGATGAGCTCGCGGATCATTAGTTCCGCAGCGTTAAAGTCGGCGATCACGCCGTCTTTCAGCGGGCGAACGGTACGAATGCTTTCGTGGGTCTTTTCATGCATCATCAGGGCCTTCTTTCCAACCGCCAGCACATTTTTCGGATTGTTCCGGTCCAGCGCCACAATGCTCGGCTCGTTCACCACCACCTCGTCGTTGTGTATGATCAGCGTATTCGCAGTGCCGAGATCAATAGCGATTTCCTGCGTAAACCAGTTGAAAAGTCCCATTAAGTTGTGCCGGATTTTATAGCCAGCAAAGTTGAAGGAAATAATCGGAAATAACAAGGTAACGCGCGGCCGCTCGCAAATGCTGTTGCGATCGCGGGCACGAATTCGGGCAAAGATTTTGGCGATGGGAGATCAGGTACGGACCAGAATCTTACATGTAAAATCCGCCTTTTTGCTTCGTATGCTTTACCCCCTGGCAATCTCTTTTAGTGGACGCGCAGGAAGAAAACATGGACACCAGTATTGCCCCAAAGGCAAGACACAAAAACAACTTTTTCATAAGTTCTTTTAGAGTTTGCGTCAATAATTGATACTGGAATTTCAGAGGAGAGATCGGACCATTACCGAGAAAGAGAAAACGAATATAATGCCGGCTTATTGTTTTTCCTAGCGGCATAGCCATCTTTTTTCGAAAAGAGGCTGAACCAAAAGCCAAATCATAGTAATTTTCCGCAACTAGCAGTTTCTTTAAACCCAAAATCATCATTTATGAGAACTTTACCCGCTCTCCTGCTGGCAGCCTCGCTGGGGCTTTTTGCCTGCAACAACAACAAAACCAAGGACGTCACCCTCGTCAGCCCCGACGGCAACACGAAGGTTTCCCTGGATCCGACCGTGACCGAAAACCAGGCCGATGAAATGACCCGCAAGATGGAAGAGCTGAAAAAGCTGACGCCGTTGACTACCGACCAGCTGAAAGCTATGCTTCCGGAGCAGCTGATGGGCCTGCCCCGTACAAATTTTAATGCTACAAACGCGATGGGCTGGGGCTCTGCGACCGCGAGCTATCGCAATGAAGGTGAAGACAAGGAAATTGACATCAGCATTTTCGACTGCGCCGGTGAGGCGGGAGCCGGAATCTATTCGCTGAATTACTGGATGAAGATGAGTGTAGTCACAGAAGATCAGAACGGTTATTCGAAGACGGTCGACTTCAATGGAGGAAAGGCTGTCGAAGGGTACAATAAAAACAGCGATGAGCACGAGCTGACGTTCACTTCGGGCGACCGCCTGTTGGTGACGGTAAAAGGGCGCAAGACCGGACTTGATGCCGTCAAACAAGCGGCAGCAAGTCTTCCCCTTGCCGTGAAATAACTCAATGCTGGAAAGAAAAAGAATCCGGGCGGTCGTTACCCGGATTTTTATTTTGCCAGCGTCGGCTTCAGCACCCCCAGCTCACGGCCGATGCGGGCGAAAGCCTCGATTGCCTGGTCCAGGTGATGCTGTTCATGAGCGGCGCTCAGCTGAACCCGAATTCGCGCCTGCCCTTTCGGTACCACGGGATAGAAAAAGCCGATCACATATATGCCTTCGTCCAGCAGCCGGGCTGCCATTTCCTGGGCGAGCACCGCATCGTAAAGCATAATAGGCACGATCGGATGTTCCCCGGGTTTGATTTCGAATCCCGTGTCGGTCATGCGGCGGCGGAAATATTTCGTGTTGTGCTCCAGCTTGTCGCGGAGTTCGGTGGTGGCAGAAAGCATATCGAGCACCGCGATGGAAGCGCCGACGATGGAAGGAGCCAGCGTGTTGCTGAAAAGGTAAGGCCGCGAGCGTTGCCGCAGCATGTCCACGATTTCCCGGCGGCCCGAAGTAAAGCCACCCGAAGCGCCGCCCAGCGCTTTTCCCAGCGTGCCCGTAATGATATCGACTCTGCCCATCACGCCACGGTATTCGTGCGTGCCCCTTCCCGTCTTGCCGATGAACCCCGAGGAGTGGGAATCGTCCACCATCACGGCGGCTTCATATTGATCGGCAAGATCGCAGATACGGTCGAGCTGGGCAATGGTGCCGTCCATGCTGAACGATCCATCCGTCACGATCACGCGGCTCCGACAGCCTGCTGCCTCGCGCAGCTTCGTTTCGAGGTCATCCATGCTGTTGTGCTCGTAACGGAACCGCTGGGCCTTGCAAAGCCGCACCCCGTCGATGATCGAGGCGTGATTCAGCGCATCCGAAATGATAGCATCCTGCTCGTTGAAAAGAGGCTCAAAAACACCCCCGTTGGCGTCAAACGCAGCTACATATAATATGGTATCCTCGGTGCCGAGGAATTCAGAAAGTTTTCTCTCCAGCTCCTTGTGAATATCCTGCGTGCCGCAGATGAAGCGGACGCTGCTCATCCCGTAACCGCGCTCATCGATGTAGCGATGAGCCGCGTCGATCACCCGGGGATGGGATGAAAGGCCGAGGTAGTTATTCGCGCAGAAGTTGAGGACCTTCTTACCGTTCACAACAATTTCCGCCCCCTGCGGACTTTCGATCACCCGTTCATTCTTGTACAAACCAGCGTTTCGGATTTCTTCCAGTTCCTGAGCAATGCGCCGCACCAGCTTTTCGTTCATGTCCTTTATTTGCCTCAAAGATACTTAGCTGAAGAAATTTTATAATTCCTGTAACACGCGCCGTTCTATTTTCGTCCCATCCAGAAACCGGCTGTCATGCAGAAACAATCTTTGCTCAGGATAGGTCTCCTCGCGTTGCTGGTCCTCGCCAGTTTGTTCCTGATCCAGTCTACTTCAGTTTCCCGGGCCAATGCTCCGAGCTGCTGCAAAAAGCCACGACAAACGCAGGATCCCGGCGGCATGATCTGGGAATCCCTCTCCCGTCAGTTTTTCTCGTCCGTCGCCATACCTTAAACAATCGCGGACGCCTTGTAACCTTTCTGCTGCCGGCGTCGTTTTACCTGCGGCTGCCCTGGCCAATTGCCTATTTTTGCTACCGGCTGTTTATGACGGAATTAGAGTACAATGAGTGTGTGAACAGTTACGCGGATAACGTGTACCGATTCATACTCAAGAACATACGGCACGAGGAGGACGCCCGTGATGTGGTGCAGACCGCCTTTGAAAAGATGTGGCGCAACCGCAACGAGGTAGATGCTGCGAAAAGCAAGTCCTATTTGTTCACTGTGGCTTACCACCAGATGATCGACCACATCCGGAAGGTAAAACGGATCCAGCTGAAGGACGAATTCAGCGAAAATTCGCGGGTTGCGCGCGCCGAAGCCGGGGACCTGAAAAAAGTGCTGGACGAAGCTCTTGACCGGCTGAATGAAACCCAGCGTTCGCTGGTGTTGTTGAAGGATTACGAAGGCTACAGCTACGAAGAGATCGCAAAAATCACCCGGCTTAGCCTCAGCCAGGTAAAAGTATACCTGCACCGGGCCCGCCTCCAGCTGCGGGAATACCTGGTGAAAATGGAAAACGTGATTTAATGAAAATCGACCGCCATAATTACGAAGAACTGTTCCTCCTCTACGTCGACAACGAGCTCAGTGCGTCGCAGCGGAGGCAGGTAGAAGAGTTCGCGGCGCGGAATCCGGATCTGAAAGAAGAGCTGGAAATACTATCCCGTCATAAGCTGGTTCCGGACGGCGAAGTCCGTTTTCCCAATAATGAATCCCTGTATCGCGAAAGCGAGCTTGCCTCACCCGATATGAATAATTACCAGGGGTGGCTGCTGCTTTATGTGGACCGTGAGCTGACTGCAGAACAGCTTCGAAAGTTTGAAGCTTTTCTGAAGTCGCATCCCCGTATCGCGGCAGAAGCTCAACTGGCGTTGCGGACTCGTTTGAGTCCGGAGAAGATCTCATTCCCGGATAAGGAAACTTTGTATCGCCATCCGGTTCCGGTGCGCCGCATAGCGCCTGTTTGGCGCAGGGCCGCAGCCGCAGCGATCCTGTTGCTGCTTGGAGGCGCATCCTTTTTACTTCTCACCCGCACCCGGCCCGGCCCGAAAGACGAAGTGGCGAAGTCCACCGTGCAGCCCGGCATCGCACCGGAAAAACGCGTTCAGATCGTAGAGCAACCCCAGGCGCCCGCAATACAGCAGCCGCAGCATAAGCACGACGTACCAAAACCCGCTCAGCGCGGTGAACCTACAGAGGTGCGTATTGCAGAAACGGCCGTAGCCGAAGAGTCGATTGCAGTTTACCGGTCGCAGGATAACGAGTTGCCCGTGCCTGTCGATAATCCGAATCTCAAAGTAACTGAAAGCAGCAGCCCGCTGAACCGTATCGAAGAAGTGCTTACGCCCACGGTCAGCAACGATGTTGTAACAAACAACAATGCTCAACCGTCAAATTTCATGACTGCGTCGTTCACTGAAGAGAGCGAACAGTCAGATGGCAGAAAGAATAAGCTTCGCGGGCTCTTGCGGAAAGTGACGCGCACTTTTGAGAAGACCACGCAGGTGAAGGCCACCGACGAGAATGAAACCCTGCTGGTCGGGGGCCTGGCCATCAAACTCAAATAATTCATTCCACTAAAAACGAGGAGCAAATGAAAAGGATCATTACCCTATGCATGCTCGTGGGCATTACCGCCACGGGATTTACGCAAACGGACACTACAGCAAGGCCACCCGCTTCCGACACGATCCGCGTGGGCGGTATGATCATTATTACAAAACCGGGACAAGACACCACACGCGAAGTGAAGATCAAACGTCGCCGGGCGGAGAGTCCCTCGCGTGTGAGCACCAACTGGTGGATCATCGATATCGGGTTTTCGAATTACCGCGACAATACCAACTACGGAAGTGCAGCAGCGCAGCAGTATGCGCCCGGAAGCAACGCCAGCTGGTTCGAACTGCGGGACTGGAAATCGCGGAACGTAAACATCTGGGTCTTCATGCAGCGGCTCAACGTGGCGAAGCGGGTGCTCAACCTGAAGTATGGGCTCGGGGTGGAGCTGAACAACTACCGTTACAAGCAGCGCATCCGGTACGACGACAACCCTCCCGCCATTGTCAATCCCGCTGTTGTGCGGATGGATACCGTTTCCGGCAGGCACTATGAAAAGACCAAGCTGGCGGCCGACTACATCACGGTGCCGCTGATGGTGAACCTTAACTTTACCCCGAACCGGAACGAAGGATTCGGCCTCAGCTTCGGAGTGGGCGCGGGTTACCTGTACAGCGCCCGCAACAAAATCATTACGTCCGACGAGGGCAAGAAAAAAGCGAAAGATGATTTTGACCTCGAAAAGTGGAAACTGTCATATGTCGGCGAGCTGTCCCTCGGACCTGTACGCATTTATGGTTCCTACGCCTTCCGCTCTATGTACGCACGGGGGCTCGACATGAGACCGTACAATGTAGGACTTCGCTTCAGCAACTGGTGATAGTCTTCGGATGAGATTAAGGTTGAGAACATGCGTATCCTCAACCTTCATCTCATCTTCCCACGGTTATTTTTGCAAATGCCTGGTTAAAACCGGCGCGCCGTTTCTCCACATCCCATACTAAAGCTGTTTCTTCGTACGTTCTGATTCACGGCGGATTTTCACTTTTTTTTCGCAATACCTGGTTTGAGAACATTGCCGCAACGGATTCCGGTCGTTTTGCGGCAGAAAAGATTCGTGCAACATGAAAAACCTCAGTTTGCTTGCCCTGCTGCTCCTTGGCGGCAGCCTCCTCGCCACAGGCGTTCACCGCAACGTCCGCACAAAGACAGAAGCTCTTTTCCGCCCGGGAAGCAAGGGTCCCGTCGGGAAAGTGCAAATCCTGATCGACAAGTCCAGTTATGAGCTGCACGTTTATGACGCCAAAGGCTGGTATGCCAGCTACCCGGTAGTTTTCGGAAATAATAGCCTCGCGGATAAGAAAATGGAAGGAGACAGGAACACTCCTGAAGGAAATTTCCGTATCGCCGCAAAGCGGGTGCATGAGAAATGGCATCGCTTCCTTGCCATCGACTACCCGACCAAGGAAAGCTATGCGAAATTTTTACAGCGCAAGCAGCGCGGGGAGATTCCGGCAAAGGCGCGGATTGGCGGCGCGATCGGCATTCACGGCACATGGCCCCGCGAAGATTTTGTAGTGGATCATTACAAGAACTGGACTGAGGGCTGCATCTCGATGAAGCGGTCGCACGTCGAGGAAATTTACCGGTTCTGCGGGGTAGGAACGCCGGTGACGATCAGGAAGTAGGGATGGGTGTCGTTTACCGGTTGATTTGTTGATTGGTTTATTAGTTGGGCTGGTGACTCGGCGATTTTCTGCTTCTTCTGACTTTTGACCTCCGACTTCCGACTTCTATTAACTTTGCCGCAAACATTTTCTTTTGATCAAAACGCTTCTCGCGGCATCCCTGCTGTTTCTGGCTGCCTGCTCTTCCAATAACGTTTCCGAGGATGAAAGCCTGGGAAAGTACTTTTCGGAAAATAAAGTGGCCGGGTGCTTCGCACTTCTGAATAATGCCAACGGAAAATTCACCGTATATAACCTGCCGCGCTACCGCGACAGCAGCTACCTTCCCGCCTCAACATTCAAGATTCTCAATTCTCTCATCGGTCTGCAGACGGGAAAGATCGTGAACGACAGTATGGTCATCCCCTGGGACGGAGTGCGACGCATGGCGGCATGGGACCGCGACCTGACCATGTATGAGGCTTTTCGGGTTTCGGCCCTGCCGTATTACCAGGAAGTGGCGCGGCGAATCGGCAAAGACACCATGCAATTCTGGCTCGACTCCGTGCAATACGGCAGCAAAAGAATCACCACGGCGATCGACAGTTTCTGGATCGACAATTCACTCAAGATCACACCCGACGAACAGCTTGGCCTGGTGCGAAAGCTCTATTTCAACCAGCTTCCTTTTTTCAAGAGCTACCAGCAATCGGTAAAGAACGCAATGCTTTTCGAGAACAACGCGAATTACAGGCTTTATTACAAGACCGGCTGGGGTTTTACCGAAAAAAACCACGCCCTCGGATGGATTATAGGCTGGATCGAAGAAAACAACCGGCCCTATTTTTTCGTTCTCAATATCGAATCTCCGGACTCCAGCTTCGATATGCCTACCGTCCGGCTGAAGCTGCTCCGCCAGATTTTGGAACATCTCGGTTTTCTAAAGGGTAAGATGTAAGCGAATGACCAGCGGGCTCATCTTCTTTGGGATCGTTTTGCTGATCGGGCTGGCCGCCTTCTGGTTACTATTGAAGACGAAAAAGAAAAAAGCGCAGAAACCTGATACGATTCCCAACGACCCGGCGGAATCCATATTGCAACGGTTCGACGATCTGTAAAATGGTATCCGAATTGCTGTAGGAACTCAACCGATTCAAGTTGTACCGCTTTTTTCATAAAGAATTTATCTGGCTTTTTGCTGCGATTCCCGTTCTCATCCTGTTGTTGATTCGCCTGCTGAGATGGAAACGCAGGGTAATCCGCCGAATCGGTGAACCACAGCTGGTGCGGGCACTCCTGGGCTCCTACTCGCGCGCGGCATTCGTAACGCGGTATTTTGCGATGATAGCCGCAGTGGCGTTTGGAGTGGTAGCCGCGATGGATCCACGCAAACCCGGCGGCGGCGGAGGCGTGCAGCGCCAGGGACTCGACCTCGTTGTGGTGCTCGACGTCAGCAAAAGCATGCTCGCGACAGACCTCGACCCCAACCGGCTTGCCAAGGCCAAACAATTTATCGCGCGGCTGATTGACGAGATGCCCAACGACAGGATCGGACTGGTCTGGTTTGCCGGGAAGGCCTATCTGCAAATGCCGCTCAGCCTCGATCATGCTGCCGCGAAGCTTTACGTCTCGGCCGTAAGCACAGAATCAGTGGGAGAACAGGGCACGCAAATCGGCGAAGCGCTCGAATTGTCTATCAAAGCATTCAGCCCAAGAGAAGCCCGCTACAAAACGATCGTCCTGATCAGCGACGGCGAGTCGCACGATGAAGAAGCCGTGCAGACGGCTCGCGAGCTGCGCGACCAGGGACTCATGATCAACACCGTGGGCATTGGGTCTTCCACCGGTACCACTCTGGTCGATCCCGCCACCAAACAGCCAAAAATTGATGAGAACGGCCAGGTTGTCGTCTCAAAACTGAACGAAGAACTGCTGCGCGATCTTGCGGCCGCCACAAACGGCGTCTATGTGCACCTGCAGGACAGCGAAGCGGCCGTGGATGCAATTATCGCACACTTGTCGCAAATTGAAAAGAAAGCATTCCCCGACATCCTGAATATGAACTTTCAGCCCTATTATGCGCTGTTTGTTTCGCTCATGCTTCTCATCATCGTTGGAGAAATGCTCGTACCTGAAAAACGAAGGGCATTGTGAAGACCTTAGTCCTGATCATATCCTTGTCGGCGTGCCTTTCTTCAGAGGCGCAGGAAGATGCAGCGACGTACATCCGGCGCGGAAATGAGTTGTACACGCAGAAGCAATATGACCGCGCGATTGAAGAGTATGATCGCGCGCTGCAACTTGACCCCGGAAATTCCACCGCCCGGTTCAATATGGCGAATGCACTGTACCGCCTCGGTAAGCGTCCCGAAGCAATGCGTGTTTATTCCGACGCCGAGGCAAATTCGAGGGACAGGAATTTCCGGTCCGCCACGGCGTACAACCGGGGCGTGCTTTACACCAACCAAAAAAAGGTGGATGAAAGCATTGAGGAATACAAGCAGGCCCTTCGGCTGAACCCGGAGGACCAGCAGGCGCGCGAAAATCTACAGAAAGCGCTGCTGGAAAAAAAGAAGCAGCAAAACCAGGGGCCAAAGCAGCAGCAGCAGCAATCCCGCTCCAGCATGAGCCAACGGCAGGCCGAACAACAATTGAAGCAGCTGGAACAAAAGGAAAAACAAGTGCAGGAAAAAGTTCAGAAATCAAAGAATCAGTCTACCGGCGGCACCGGCAAAGACTGGTGAGCTGTTTTAACGACTCCATGGGGCAATTCTAAGTAGCTTTGCAGCCATTTCCTCCGCATGGAGCTTTATTGCGAATCGCTTACTGAGTACAAACGTTTGAAGACACGCGAAGTGAGCGTGGGGGGTCTGCTGCTCGGGAACGGCCATCCTATCCGTGTACAGACGATGACGACTACGGATACGATGGATACGACAGGTACCGTGGAGCAGACCATTCGGTGCATCGAGGCCGGGGCAGAGCTGGTGCGCATCACCGCCCCTTCGAAAAAAGAGGCGGAAAACCTCCTTGCAATACGCAACGAGCTGCACCGTCGCGGTTACCGCGTGCCACTTGTCGCCGATATCCATTTCACCCCCAACGCGGCGGAGATCGCGGCGCGGATCGTTGAAAAGGTGCGGGTGAACCCGGGCAACTACGCGGATAAGAAACGATTTGAGCTCATCGAGTACAGCGACGCCGACTACCGGGCTGAAATCGACCGCATTCGCGACCGCTTCGTGCCGCTGGTCCGCATCTGCCGCGAATACGGAACAGCTATGCGCATTGGTACCAATCATGGTTCCCTGAGCGACCGCATCATGAGCCGCTATGGCGACACGCCGGTGGGTATGGTGGAAAGTGCGATGGAATTCCTGCGTATTGCGCGGGACGAGCATTATCACAATATCGTACTCAGCATGAAAAGCAGCAATCCCCTCGTGATGGTGCAGGCATACCGGCTGCTGGCAAAAACGATGTTCGATGAATTTGGCGAGTGCTACCCGCTCCACCTCGGAGTGACGGAAGCGGGCGAGGGCGAAGACGGCCGTGTGAAAAGCGGGGCCGGAATTGGGACGCTGCTCGAGGACGGACTGGGAGATACCATTCGCGTTTCACTGACCGAAGAACCGGAACTCGAAATCCCGGTGTGCAAAAACCTCGTGAAACGCTATGAAGCTGCGTCAACACGTCCGTCGGGGAAGGTCCCGGCGATTGAAAAACTTCCTTACGATCCTTTCGAGTTTCGTCGCAGGGAAAGCTACATTGTAGAAAATATCGGTGGCTCCAGCGTGCCGGTAGTGATCACCGATCTGAGCCGCATCCCGGATTTGCAACCGGAACAGCTGGTCGCGGCGGATTATCACTACGATGCCGGCACCGATAAATGGAAGATTGGCGACCAGGCCGCGGATTTTATCTTCACCGGCAGTCAAATTCCTGCATTTCCACTTCCCGGTACGCTCCGGGTGATCGCCTACCCGGCGGCATGGGAAGCAGGTCAGGCGGAACACGTGCACCCCATTTTCGAAGCAGCGGGTTACGTCAACAGTAAGCTGAAGCACCCGAAGCTGAATTTCGTGATGCTTGACTGTTTCAATGACGAAACAGAGATCAATGATTTTACTTATCTCGACGAGCTGGCAAATGACCCAACAGTGGTGCTTTGCCTGAGCAGTACGAACCGAAATGCGCTCGCTTCTGTAAGACGCATGTACATTGAGCTGCTGAACCGCGGGGTCCGGAACCCGGTGATCAATATCGTGGACAGCCACTGGGAAAGTCAGGAAGAACACCTGCTCCATTTTTCCACCGAAGCGGGCGGACTGTTTCTCGAAGGATTGGGAGACGGCATTTGCCTGGGGATGGCACCGGAAAGCTACCGCCGTTTTGCAGCGGGAAACCCGGAACTGTTTCTCAATAAAACATCGTTCAACGTATTGCAGGCCGCACGCAGCCGGATTTCCCGCACGGAATACATCTCCTGTCCCAGCTGCGGACGGACGCTTTTCGATTTGCAGGAAACCACCGCGAAGATCCGTGCGGTCACCAACCACCTCAAGGGAGTTAAGATCGCGATCATGGGCTGCATTGTGAACGGACCGGGCGAAATGGCCGACGCGGATTTTGGTTATGTCGGCAGCGGGCCCGGGAAGATCACGTTGTACAGGGGAAAGGAAATTGTAAAGCGGAACGTGAACAGCGAGGTAGCAGTGGAAGAACTGGTCCGACTGATCCGTGAAAGCAATGCCTGGGTGGAACCCGGTTCCTGAGCCGCAAGAAGCCCTCTTCAAATTCAGGTAATTTTGCCGCATGCAGCAAACGGATTTCCTGGTGATCGGCTCGGGTATAGCCGGACTGACATATGCCCTGAAGGTGGCAAAAGCATTTCCCGACAAGAAAGTGCTGGTGATTACCAAGGCATCCGAGGACGAGACGAACACGAAATACGCGCAGGGCGGCGTCGCTGTGGTGAACGATCTCGAAAACGACAGCTTTGAAAAGCATATCGAAGACACTTTGATCGCCGGCGACGGACTTTGCAATGAGAAAGTGGTGGAGATCGTGGTGAAAGAAGGTCCGGAACGAGTCAAGGAAATCGTGGAATGGGGAGCCCGGTTCGACCGTGACGTGGAAGGAGAATTCAAACGCGGACGCGAGGGCGGGCATTCGGAATTCCGCATCCTTCATCACAAAGACGTTACGGGACGCGAAATGGAGCGCGCGCTGCTCGAAACACTATTCCGCCAACCTAATATCGAGATCTGCAAGCACTGTTTTGTGGTGGACATCATCACGCAGCACCACCTCGGTTATCTCGTGACCAAGTCCACCCCCAACATTGAATGTTACGGCGTCTATGTTTTGAATCTCCGCGAAAACCGGATCGAAAAAGTGCTTTCAAAGATCACTTTGCTGGCCACTGGCGGCAGCGGGCAGGTGTACCGCGCCACCACCAACCCGCTTATTGCCACGGGCGACGGAGTGGCTATGGTGTACCGCGCCAAGGGCCGCATCGAAAACATGGAGTTTATCCAGTTTCATCCTACAGCGCTTTATGAACCCGGCGTACGCGGCCAGTCGTTTCTCATTACGGAAGCGGTGCGAGGCGACGGGGGCGTGCTGCGCAACAAGGACGGCGAGGCATTTATGGAACGCTATGACGCGCGGAAGGATCTCGCTTCAAGAGATATTGTGGCCCGCGCCATCGACAGCGAGATGAAGCGCACCGGTACAGAACATGTCTGGCTCGACTGCAGGCATATGGACCTCGCACTCTTTGTGGGGCATTTTCCAAACATTCATGAAAAATGTTTGTCGATCGGGATTGACGTTGCCCGCGACATGATCCCGGTAGCCCCGGCCGCGCATTACAGCTGCGGGGGAATAAAAACCGACGAATGGGGCAGAACTTCAATCCAAAATCTTTATGCGGCCGGTGAATGCGCAAGCACGGGACTTCATGGAGCGAACCGGCTGGCAAGCAATTCCCTCCTGGAAGCCATGGTTTTTGCGCACCGCTGCTTCCTGGACGCTTCGGAAAAAATCAATACCCTGGCGCTGAACGAATACATTCCCGACTGGAACGCACAGGGTACCACGGAACCTAAGGAAATGATCCTGATTACCCAAAGCCTGAAGGAGCTGCAGCAGATCATGAGTGATTACGTAGGAATCGTGCGCAATACCATCCGCCTGGAGCGTGCGTCGCGACGACTCGACCTGCTTTGGCAGGAAACGGAGCAGCTTTACCAGGATACTTCGCTCTCCCCGCAGCTGCTTGAATTGAGAAACATGATCACCATTGGATTTCTCATTGTGAAAGGTGCCAGCTTCCGCAAAGAAAGCCGCGGCCTGCACTACAATACGGACTATCCGCACAAGAGCACACTGGTCCAGAACATCGTCCTTTAGTCTCTATCTTTGGCCGCCATGTATTACCTGCTCTACGCCGTACTGTGGCTGGTTTCCCTGTTGCCGCTTCGTGTGCTTTATGTTCTTTCAGACGGAATTTCGTTTCTCGTTTATCACGTTTTCGGCTACCGCAGGAATGTGGTGCTCGCCAATCTGGACCTGGCATTTCCCGAAAAAACAAAAAGCGAAAAGCGAAAGATCGCAAGGAGATTTTACCGCAACCTGGTAGACACATTCCTCGAAACAATCAAGATGATCACGATGCCGGTCAGGAAAATCGAAAAGCGAGTCACGATCAACTTCGACGCAATGCAGGAAACTCTTGCAAGTGGCAAGCGCGTGCAAATTCACCTGGGACATAACTTCAACTGGGAATGGGCAAACGCGGTCGCTGCCCGCCAATTCCAGTTGCCTGTTATCGCCGTCTATATGCCGATCAGCAATAAGGCGGTCGACCGTCTGTTCTACCGGTTGCGCTCGCGCAATGGAACAATCCTCGTGCGTGCGCACCACATGAAAGAGGATTTCCTTCCCTACCGGGGCACCCGCTATATCCTGGGGCTCGTCGCCGATCAGAATCCTTCCTGGCCGCCGGGAGCGCTGTGGTTTCACTTCCTGGGCAAACCGGCTCCTTTCGTACGCGGTCCCGCCAAACACGCGATCGCCAACGACACCGCCGTAATATTCGGTTACATTCATAAGCCGCGGCGGGGCCACTACGACCTGGTGCTCACGCGGGCGACGCTCGAACCGGGGCAAATGACCGAGGAGCAGCTGACTGAAAAATTTGTGCATTACCTCGAACAGGTGATCCGCGAGTACCCGGAGATGTGGCTGTGGAGCCATCGCCGCTGGCGGCACGACTGGAAACCCGAATACGGTCCTGTCATTTCCTGAAAACACGAAAGCCTCCTGGATCTGGAGGCTTCCCGGTCATAAGGTGAAGGTTCAGGATTTTGGTTTTTTCTTTTTCAACTGCAGGTAATCGAGAAAGTAGATAATCTTGAATGAAAGGCTGTTTTGCACGTCGGTACGCATCGTTTTGCTGAAGTTTTGAAAATAGCTGTCGCTCACCATCCGGTTGTAGTCATCCACGAATTGCTTCCACACCAGATTGATAAAGCTGCCGGGGGCAAATTCCCAGGTGAATGTGGCATCGAGCGTGAACACATTGTAATTCTGGTTGGCGGCCTGCGGATCGAAGGTGTTGGGGCGCAGCGAACCATCGTCCAGGAGATCGAAGAGCTGGTCGTAATGCACCTCGCTCCAGTAATGACGCAGCCTCGCGTTGAGGTGCATCTTGCCGCTAAAACTGTACTTCATTCCAACCGTGTTGGATACTGTTGAGATATCGCGGCGTCCAAACGAGTAAGTCGGGCTGCCATTGCTCTCGTAATGATCGGCGAATCCCACATTTCGCTTTTGCGGCTCCAGGTTCAGGGAATGATTCACCGAAAACCGGTCGCTGAACCGGAAGCGATGGCTGAAACCCCATGAGTAGCGGCGGCTGTCAAACAGCGAACGATCCACGTACATGAAATGAGTAAAGAAGCTGTATTTTTTCGATCGGTTCGTTTCAATCCAAAAGTCGGCGAACACGTTCGACCATCCCCGGAACACCTTTCCTGTGCGGGATTCAAAAAAATCATTGAATTCCGGTTCGTAGCCTACCAGCACGCCCGCGTACCAGAGATTCTTGAGCTGCCCATTGGCATTGGCATTGAAATTCGCGCTGCGGAAAATTCCCGGCGTGAGCTGGCGGGAATAATTGAGATTCAGGTTGAGGTAAATGCTGTTGTACCAGTTGCCTGGTTTCGTCCAGCGGTATCCCATCCACAGATAATGGTCGAACGTATTGTTGAATGTGAAATAGCCAAGGTCGTTGCTGTTGAATTTATTGTTGACCAGCTCCTCCCCCAGTGAAAAGTTAAAGCGGCCGCTGGCTTTCGAAAAATAAAAGTTGTGGCTGTATCCCGTTTCAGTGCCTCCTCCCGGGAGGTAGTTGAATTTATTGCTGGAAGCCAGCTTTCCCCCAAAATTCCACATGTTCTTCTTGTCGTAGAGGTTGAACAACCCTGCCGTAACGTTGGCATCGTAATCCGACCCGTTGCGCCAGACATTTGTATTCACCAGCGACACGCTGGAATTGTGCTTCAACGACTGGTCCAGCACGATAATGTTGAAATTGGTAAGCGGGTTGGTTTCCACCTCACGCCGGTTCTTCGCATCGTCTTCGATCACGGCATGCTGCGCCGCCGTAACGGCGTTGAAGAAGCCGATACCGAGCCCGCTCTGGAGGCGGCCCGAGACTTTCGTGGCATTGATCAGCTTTGTCTCCGACGGGTTCTTTACGATGCGCTCATTCGGGTTGAGCCAGCTCTGCACTCTGTAATAGTGCAGCGGACGCCCCCCGATCCGGCGGGAATAGAAATAATTTCCTTTGTTGAACAACTCGGTGCCCTCGGTAAAAAATGAGCGGTTCTCGTTAAACTTCACCTCAAACGGCGTGAGGTTGAGCACCTGGTTGTCGCTCTGCACCTGCCCGAAATCGGGAATGAGGGTCATGTCGAGCGTGATCGCCTGGCTCAGGCCGTATTTGACGTCCATACCACCGTTCAGCGAAGAACTCCATTTGCCCTGGTAGTGATTGGCGTAGGTGGAAAAGTAGGGCGAGAACTGCAGGCGCAGCGGTGGCCGGATATTTTCAAGTCCTGACCAGACCCCTTCCTGGGTAAGAAATCCGTTTACGTTTACGTCAATTGGGTTCCAGGTCACCTGTTGCCCTGTTTTTTGCCGGCGTCTTGTAATGTTCATTCCCCAGTCCTGCACCGATTTCTTGCTGAAGCGTATTGCCGAAAAGGGAATAAAGGCTTCGAAGCTCCACCCGTCGTTGTGGATCTTTGCGGCGGACCGCCAGACTGCGTTCCAGCTAAAGTCCTCTTCAGGGCCGTTGCTGTTCGGCGACATCTTTGCGTCCATCTGTTGCCCAAGCGGCGTGATAAAATATTCAAAGGCGTTGATCTTGTCATAATAAGTGTCGAAAATGAACCCCACATAATCGTTGTTCCCAAACCCGTCGCGCCCGATGAGCTCCGAGGATATACTGTCGCGCGACCGCTCATAGCAATAACCTCCCAGGTAAATCCCCTCGTCGCTGTAAAGCAGGTACACCTCGGTGCGGTTTGCCGGATCTTCCTTTTTGAATGGGGTAGGCCGGAATTCGGTATAGTCGACGGCAGCGGGTGCGTTTTTCCACGCGGCATCGTCGAGCAGTCCGTCGATCTTTATCTGTTCGGTCGTGCGTCGCGCAGACAGCGTTTTGGGGGCGGGCCGCGTTTGTGCCTGTGAGATCAGCGCGAACAGTAAAATAGCAGTGGTAAGGCCGGTTTTTCGTTTCATCCCTCGGGAGTTTTCGAACATGAGACGCAGCGGGTTGGTTTTTGTTACGAGTGTGTGATGAGTGGTTAAAGGTAGCCGCGCGATCTGCCCGACCCGGAGGGATTTATCTGAAGGGTGAGAAATTCCTGACGAATGGCGAAAAAAAATCGCCGTTAACTTTTCGTTAGGAAATGCGGGCGGGGCTCAGTTGAGCACTGAGCTTTCCTTGACGATATCTACTTTTTCGAGCGCCTTGATTTTATTCCATCCGCCAAGAACATTGCGGAGATTGTGCACACCCTGGCGCTTCAGGAGTGAAGCCGCAATGACGCTGCGGTAGCCGCCGGCACAATGCACGTACAGATTTTGGTTTTCTTCGAGGTGTGCCATGTTGCGGGGATCGATCATATCGTTCAGCGGCAGGTTCACGGCATCGCGGATATGGCCTTCCGCGTATTCAGTTGGGCGCCGGACATCGAGCACGATCAGGTTCCTGTCGAACGGAAGGTCCATCAGCATCTCATCCGGCTCCACGTCGACGATCATGTCAATTTCCTCGCCGGCATTTTTCCACGCTTCGAACCCGCCCTCGAGATAACCCTGCACCTTATCAAATCCAACGCGTGCCAGCCGGACTACGCTTTCCCGTTCTTTGCCGGGTTCCGTGACAAGTACCAGCGGTTTGTCGAAAGGCAGCAGGCTCCCCGCCCATTCAGCATAGCGTCCCTCGAGCCCGATGCTCACGGAGCCGGGCACAAAGCCCTGGGTGAAAACTGTTGCCTTTCGCGTATCGAGAATGATCGCATCTTCGTCAATCCATTTCTTAAACTCGGCATGCGAAAGTGGACGAAGGCTTTTTTCAAGCAGTTCGTCGAGGCTGTCGTAGCCTTCCTTGTTGATCTGCGCGTTGATCGGGAAATACTGGGGAGGCGGTGCAATGCCATCTGTCACTTCCCGGATGAATTGCTCGCGGCTCTCCGCGCGCATGGCATAGTTGAATTTCTTTTCGTCTCCGATAGTGCTGAAGGTATTTGGGCCAAGATTCTTACCGCAGGAGCTGCCGGGTCCGTGTGCCGGGTAAACGATCACTTCGTCGGCAAGTGGGAAAAGCTTGGCGTGAAGGCTGTCGTACATCATACCGGCCAGGTCCTCCATGGTGATCTCGTTTCCTTTCTGCGCCAGGTCGGGACGCCCGACATCGCCTACAAACAGCGTATCCCCCGTGAAGACACAATGATCCTGTCCGTTTTCATCTTTCAGCAGGTAACAGGTGGATTCGAGCGTATGTCCAGGCGTATGGAGCACTTGTATGGTCAGCTTTCCGATCCGGAACGTTTCGCCATCCCGCGCGATGTGCACCGGAAAGCGGGTTTGCGTACCCGGGCCATAAACAATTGGGGCGCCGGTAATACGGCTCAGGTCGAGGTGCCCGCTCACGAAGTCGGCGTGAAAATGCGTTTCAAATATGTACTTGATTTTCGCGTTCCTTTCAGTTGCCAGTTCCAGGTAGGCCTCGGTGTCGCGCAGCGGATCAATTACGGCGGCTTCGCCCTCACTCTCGATGAAATAGGCGGCTTCGCTCAGGCAACCGGTGTACAGCTGTTTGATGAACATGAGCAGATTTTGATACGCAAAAGTACTGATAAAAAGAAAGCGGTCCCGGGGGACCGCCTCGCATCAAAACTTCTTAAGAGTCAGCCAAGCAATTGATCCACAAACCGGTTCAGGTCGTCCAGCCGCTCGGTGTTGACCGAGTAATAGATGAACTTCCCGTCCCGCTCGGTCTTCACAAACCCGGCCTTCCGAAGGATGGCCAGGTGTTGTGAAGCCACCGACTGCTCCAGGCGCAACTTCACATAAATCTCGGTCACTGTCATTCGCCCGTGCTCGTCAATTAATTTCAGGATCTGTTGTCTGAGTTTATGATTCACAGCCCTCAGGATCAGCGCTGCCTTTTTTACATTCATCAGGTCCACCTTCAGGAAATTTCCGTTGTCACTGGGCGTGTTCACCATTGAGTAATTTTCCATAGCAAACCTTATTAAGTTATTAAAAGGATGTGTACACTGGATTAATTATTAGGAACAACTACAATTATTATGCAAACGAAGGCGCGGGACCGTAAAATTCTTTCAAATACCGGGGTTCCGTATATACCAGGTCAACAAAGCGCTTTGCAGTGAAATGTGCATGGGAAAGTTCTGCCATATGTGCGGCTGAAGCGTGGGTGTTGCTAAAACGGGCATTTGAATGCTCAATCAGGCCGCGCAGCTTCCCAATGCCCGTCCCGACAAAAAGTACAGGACCCGATTTCAGGAAATCAGCAAAACTGTCAGCGGTCAGGTGCATTTCCCGGGGAGCAAGTTTCTCTTCAAGCGCCGCAGTAAATACCGCGGTGTAAACGTCCATCCGGCGGGCATCGATCACGGGGGAGATCAGGTGCGAAGCTTCCTGTTTCGCTGCATAAGCGAGCAGTTCCAGGGTGCCGATCGCGATGAGCGGCAGGCTGCACGCATAACAAAGGCCTTTCGCCGCAGACAGTCCCACCCGAAGACCTGTGTAAGAACCAGGGCCGATGCTTACGGCAACAGCCGAGATGTCGGCCATATGACAGCCTGTTTCTGCGAGCAGCTCTGAGATGGCGGCATGCAACCAGGCGGCATGCTCTTTTTGTTCTCCGTGTTCCGCCATCGAAAGCGTGCGACCTTCCGTGGCCAGCGAAACCGATGCCCTTTCCAGCGCTGTGTCTATGTTCAGAATCAGGTTCACGTGTTCCTTGCTTCTACTTGCAGTAAAGGCGCCGGCTGATACCTCGGTTCGCTTCGTGCCAGTTCGGCCAGCAATTCATAAACATGTTTCGCTCCGATTCGTTCGCACCATTCGAATGGGCCGTAGGGATAGTTCGTGCCCAGCTTCATCGCGATGTCAATCTCCTCTCTCGTGCTCAGCTTCTCCGCCAGAGCGAAGAAAGCTTCGTTGATGATCATGCAAATTACTCTCGCAGAAACGAATCCGACAACGTCGGGAATCCACTCCACGGCGCGGTGGAAATGTGAAAAAATTTCCGCACCAATGGATTTGTTCTTTTCGCTCGCGGAAGCCTCAATGATTTTTCTTCCGAGAAAGCCGTGCCAGCCGTTGAAGCGAATCATATTCGGTGGAAATCCGGTGAGCGTAGCTGTAACCGAGCTGAGCAGGACGGGACGGTCTTTAATCTTGCTCCACTCTTTGATCCGTTGCAGGTCGGATTCAAAGCAAAGATCAACGAACCCGTCGGCCTGGAGCCTCGCCGCAACTGCGGGATCCTCGGTCCACTCGAGGATAAGCCCTTCGCTAAGCTCGTGCGCCAGCAATTCCTTCTTAGACGTTTCCATCCCGCAAACGACAAGGTGCATGTCCGGTTTTTTGCAAAGAAACCACATAAAGCTATATTCGTTTCCTTCAACGCCCGCATATGAACAAGACGATTATCAAAACCGTTTCGGCTCCCACACCTATCGGCCCCTACAGCCAGGCCGTTCTCACCGGCGGGTTGCTATTTATTTCGGGGCAGATCTGCCTGGACCCGGAAACGGGTGAACTGAACAACAAGGACGTGCAAACCGAGACCAACCAGGTGATGAGGAATTTGAAGGCGATCCTCCAGGAAGCGGGGCTCGATTTTCATAACGTCGTGAAGACGACCATCTTCCTAACCGACATGAATCGTTTTGCAGAAGTAAATGAGGTGTACGGAAAACATTTTGAAGGTTATTTTCCCGCCCGCGAAACGGTCCAGGTTTCAGCCCTTCCCAAATTTGTAAACGTTGAGATCAGTATGATTGCGGTGGGTAAGTAGGGAAAGTTGTTGAAGGTAATTGAAGGTTGTCCATATTCAACCATATTCAACTACATTCAACCATCAACCCCTTCAAAATCCTTTCTTCCACTTATTATTCTCCCGGTTCCAGTCAGGAATGAGCTTATCGGGATCGAGGACGAGGTCCCTGATTTCGGACGTAGTCGGCACCGAAAAGGTCCAGGTCGCACCGCGCTGCCAGATCTCAACGGGAAGTTTGAACTTATGCTCGCGGCCGTTGGCTTCCCGGATGAACACAGTGACGGGCATGGGCATTTTCTCGAGATTTTCCAGCGTCACTTCCGCGCCTTTTGAGGGCGTCTCGTCTTTATATTTTACCTCCTTCACCGCCTGGTCAATCTTCCAGTCGTTCAGCACCCATCCGCGCCAGAACCAGCCCAAATCTTCGCCGGAGACGTTTTCCATTGTGTGAAAGAAATCCCAGAGCGTCGGGTGCTTGTACGCCCAGCGCCGAATGTATTCGCGGAAAGCATTGTCGAATCTTTCCTGTCCCAGAACTGCGTTGCGTAATGTATGTAGCATCAGCGCCGGCTTCATATATGCGGTAATGCCGAGGTTTTCCTGCTGCACAGCGTCGGGAATATTATGCAGGCCGTCCATCTTTTCACCGAAAACATACCGGACCATGAACGGGGAAGTGGGATCCCCGAAGAAGCCCTGCTCCTTGAACTCACCTTTATTAAACGCCTCCGTGGACAGATCATTCATGAAGGAATTGAAGCCCTCGTCCATCCATGCATATTTTCTTTCGTTGTTGCCGACGATCATCGGAAACCAGGTATGTGCCACTTCGTGGTCGGTCACACCCCAAAGTCCGCTTCCGGATGCGCCTGAGCTGCAAAAAATGATTCCAGGGTATTCCATCCCGCCGACGACTCCGGCCACATTTACCATGGCGGGATAAGGATACTCATACCACTTCGAGGAATAATGCTCTACGGAAGCCTTCACCATTTCTGTGGAACGTTGCCAGCCGTCCTTCACGATGCTTTCCACCGGGTACACGCTTACCGCCATAGATTTTTTTCCACTGGGGAGATTAATGCGCGCAGCATCCCAGACAAAAGCTTTAGACGCCGCCCAGGCTACGTCGCGGGTATTCTGGATCCTGAATTTCCAGGTGCATGTGGCCTGCCGCGGACGCGAGGAGGGATCGTTGACTTCTTTACTGCTGCGAATCATTACGGTCTTGTCGCTGTTCTTCGCTTCGTTCCAGCGACGAAGCTGCTCGGAAGTGAAGCATTCCTCCGGGTTCAGCAATTCCCCGGAACCGACCACGATCAGGCTCGCCGGCGCAGTTACGGTAAATTCCGTATCTCCGTATTCGAGGTAGAACTCTCCTGCTCCCAGGTAAGGCATGGTGTTCCAGCCCTGGATGTCGTCATACACCGCCATTCGCGGAAACCACTGTGCGATCTGGTAGATCCATCCGTTTCTCGTCCTCAGCCGTCCCATCCGGTCGCTGCCGTACTCAGGGATCTCGAACTCGAAGCGCACAGTCAATTTTGTTTTTCCCCCGGCTGCCTGGAGGGGCGAAGGAAGCCAGACCTGCATGCGCGTGTCGGATACAATGTGTTTCGGTGTGGTGGCTTTCCCGTCCTGGTCCACGCTCAGTGACTGAAGCCTGTAGCCTTCCGTGAATTTGGAGTTTGCCCAACGCCCGCCTGCTTCTGTCGTCGTTGCCGAAGCACGGGAATCTTTCCGGTAAATATTCTGGTCAAGCTGCACCCAAAGAAATCGCAGATTGTCCGGGCTGTTATTGGTGTAGCTGATTTCCACTTGCCCGGTCACGGCATGTTTCACAGTGTCGAGCGTGCAGTGAATGCGGTAGTCGGCACGGTTCTGCCAATACCGGGGGCCGGGTTCGCCGCTGGCACTGCGGAATTCATTCCCCGGGTAAGGGTAGAACTGTGGATGAAATGCTTCCTTGTGATTGTAGGTCGATTGCGCAGATGCCGCCACCGCGACGAAGGCCGCGACGGCCAGGATAAGAACCTTCTTCATTGTGCTTCAATTGAATTAAAGGAGAAGCAAGATAACCGAAAAGGCTGCATGCCATTCCAACGTTCACATGTATTTAGAAATTTTTGTGCCCGGGTTTCAGGGAAACAGCTTTTCAGCAGTTGCGACACTTTCCGGCTTGCCCACATCCACGAAGCGGTCGCCGGTGTGATCGTAACCGTAAATCGCGTGGTCCCGCGCAAGGTCGAGATAGAGATCGATCAGCGAGAACTTCCCCTCGAATCCTCTTTCCTTCATCAGGTCAAAGATCCGATACTCGAAGACGGCAACACAACTGTAGGCTTTCAATTGCGGGGTCCTTTCGACCGGAGTTGCCATCTTCTCCTCACCGGTTCGTGTGTTCCTCCAACCGATCATACGTCCGGTATTATCGAATAGTAGATAACGCCAGGTTTTCCGGTCCATCACCCCAAAGCTCACCAGCGCCTGTTTTTCCTCATGAAAGCGCAAAAGCTTTCCGATATCAAGGTCTGTGAGAATGTCTACGTTCACTGTCGCAAAACGCCGGTCTTTTTCAAAAAAAGGCATCGCATGCAGCAATCCACCCCCGGTTTCAAGCAGTTCGTTTGATTCGTCGCTCAGCTGAACCCTGCTTCCCCACCCCCCGGATTGGCGTATCGCACCGGCCACCTGGTCCGCGAAATGGTGAACGTTTACCACCACGTCGCGGATTCCCTGCTGCTGCAGGTACCTGATGTTTCTTTCAAGCAGTGATTTTCCATTTACAAGAGCGAGCGCCTTAGGATGGTGGTCCGTCCAGGGCCTGAACCGTGTGCCGAGACCGGCGCTGAAGATCATTGCCTGCATATAAAAGAATGGGCGGGCGGTTGAAGTTCGTTATTACCTGTCATTCGTTCTGTTTGCCTCCGGCACGGGATTGCACCAGTTGCGCGCATCCTGCACGCAATGCCGAAGCTCGATCGTTGCGCGAAACTTATTCTTCAGATGACGCGCGAGGGCATCTGCGGCGTAGACGCTGCGGTGCTGCCCGCCGGTGCAGCCGAAGCTTACCATCAGGCTTTTGAATCCGCGGCGGATGTAATCCTCCACGGTAATGTCCACAATGTCGAAGACGCTGTTCAGGAACTCCTGCATCTTCGTTTGCTGCTCAATGAAGTCCTTTACCGACTTGTCGCGCCCGTGCAGGTTTTTAAACTCGTCGAATCTTCCGGGATTGAGAATTCCGCGGCAGTCGAACACAAAGCCGCCGCCATTGCCGGAGTCGTCCTGCGGAATGCCGTCGCGGTAGGAAAAGCTGCAGATCTTCACTACAAGCGGGGTCTCTTCGCTCGCCTGCACCGGAGTAAACTTCCCGATGATCTCATCGCTCACGCACATGTTGAGGACCTTCCGGAATTCCGGAACCACGATGCCGACGCTCTGGTTGCTGAAAAACGCTTTCAAATTCCTTAACGCAAGCGGGATGCTCGTCAGGAACTGCGCCTTCCGTTCAAAAAGCCCGCGGAAGCCATATGCGCCGAGCACCTGGAGCAAGCGGATCAGGACATATCCGTTGTATTGGCTGCGAAAAAGCGATCGATCCAGGTCGGAACCAATAAGCTGCCCGAAAGCATTCATGTAATCCACCAACAGGCTTTCCTTCCAGTCTTCCGGCAGGTTCGCCCGCGCCTGCCAGAGCATCGAAGCCACGTCGTACTGCGGCGCCCCCTTCATTCCGCCCTGGTAATCTACAAAATGTACGTCTGGGCCCGCTATTAGAATGTTGCGGCTCTGAAAATCGCGGAACATGAAATACTTGTATTCGGTGTGCGCAAGATAATTGCCAAGGGCCTCGAAATCGTCGAGCAACTTTTGCTTGTCGTACGGTTTGCGCAGCGCGTCGAGAAAATAATACTTGAAATAAAGCAGGTCGGCCATGATTGCCTGCTTTCCAAATTCCTTGTTCGTAAGGCAGCGGCTGTAATCCAGGCCTTCATCCCCGATCACCTGCATCCGTGCAAGCTCCTCGAGACTTTTGCGAAACAGGGAGTAAACATGCGGCGTTGTGCCTTCCGACTCCAGCAGGTGCAGCAGAAGCATGTCGCCGAGATCTTCCTGCAGGTAAGCGGTCCGATCTTCGTTGACTGCAAAGATCTGCGGCACATGCAGCTGTTTTTCCCGGAAATGCCGGCTGAAATAAATGAAGGTCTCGTTCTCCTGCACGTTCACGCCGTAGGTGCCGATAACAGATTTTCCATCCTCTCCATGTAAGCGGAAATAGCGGCGGTCGCTCCCCGACTGGGGAAGAACGGTCACATCCGCCGGCGCCGATCCCGACCATTTTTTATATAATTCCGAAACCGCCTGTATCAGGAGCTGCATCGGGCAAAATTAGCGAATGCCGACTGGTGATCGCGGTTGCAGGCTGGCACAATCTTTAAACCAAATGCGTCATGGCTGCGATCAGAAAAAAGCGAACGCCTAAAAAAACGAAGCCGGCTCCGGGAAGGCGATCTCCATTTCCCCATGCTTTGGAACCGATGCTGGCGACAAGAGTGGACACACCGTTCGCGGATCCGGACTGGCTGTATGAAATGAAGTGGGACGGCTATCGCATTTTGGCGCACAAGCAAAGAAAAAATGTGGTGCTTCATTCGCGCGGCCTCCAGGATTACACCGGCTGGTATCGACCAATAGCCCGTGAACTGTCAAAAATACAGGCAGATTTGGTGCTGGACGGAGAAATCGTAGTGCTGAATGAAGAGGGTATACCTCATTTCGACGCGCTGCAGCGGTACCGGGAAGGTGATGCAATTCGCTACTATGTTTTCGATCTGCTTTGGTACAATGGAAAAAGCCTGCTTGGGGTTACCCTGGAGCAGCGCAAGGAAATGCTGCGGGAACTGCTTCCCGTTTCCCGGCTGATCGAGTTCAGCGAGGACTTTGACGATGGAGTCAAACTGTTTGCTGAAGCAGAAATGCGCGGAATGGAGGGAATTGTCGCGAAAAAAAGAAACTCGCTTTACCGTCCCGGTGAAAGGACGCGGGACTGGCTGAAGATTCCGGCTGTGAAGCGGCAGGAGTTCGTCATCGGGGGTTGGACCGAATCCGATACGCCGCGGCTGTTTCGTTCATTAATATTTGGAGCATATAAAACCGGCGAGCTGCATTTTGTCGGCCACTCCGGCGGCGGCTGGAAAGAAAAAGAAATGCGCCGCATCCTGGAGCGACTGCAAAAGCTCGAGACCAAAAACTCCCCGTTTGTCAACAACGTAGATATCCGGCACCGGATACACTGGGCGAAGCCCACACTGGTCGCGGAATTCCGATACGACACGTTTACCGCCGGCGGCAAGATCCGCAAGCCGGCGATCTTTCTGGGCTTTCGTGAAGACAAGAATCCGAAAGAAGTGGTATTTGAACGCACGGAAGAGACAAAGAACGCGGTTCGTTCGAGGCGTACTTCCCCCGCAAGCAACTGGCCCAGGCTGGAAAAGATCCCGGTCAGCTCGCGCGAGGATTTCGAAATAGACGGCTGCCGCATCGAGCTCACGAACGTCGAGACGCAGCTCTGGTCTACGGTACATCGCGCCGACCTGATACGGTATTACAACGAGATCGCACCCCAACTGCTACCTCATATCCGCGGTCGCCCGCTTTCATTACACCTGAAGCCTAACGGACCGATGGCCCCGGGGTTTTACATCAAGGATATGGAAGGTCGGCAACCGGAATGCGCGGAAATATTTTCAGTGAAGCGCAAACATCCACAGTCGGGGAAAAACCCGGTAATTGACTACCTTGTTTGTAACAACCGTGCCACGCTGCTGTGGATGATCAATCTTGGGTGCATTGACGTGAATCCATGGACTTCCCGGATCTCGAATTACCTCTACCCCGACTTTATCGTGATCGACCTGGACCCTTCAGACGAAGATTTCGGGAAGGCGGTAGAGACAGCACGGGCGGCACACCAGATTTTTAGGCAGGAAAAGCTGAAAGCTTTCGTGAAGACCTCGGGGAAAACCGGAATACATCTTTACCTGCCCTGCAGCGGCTTCGACTTTCCCCAGGCGCGCATTATCGCGGAAAACCTCTGCCGTGAGATTCATTTCCTGGTGCCAGGCATAACTACCATCGAGGTATCGGTCGCAAACCGCGGAGCGAAACTCTACGTCGATCCTAACCAAAACGACGAAGCGGATACGGTGGCCGCCCCCTATTCCGTACGGCCTTTCAAACATCCAACCGTGTCCACGCCGCTGGAATGGAAAGAGGTAAAGGCCGGTCTCGACCCTGCAGCATTTACGATCCACACGATCCCAAAACGCATTCAAAAGAAAGGCGAACTCTGGGAAGGCATGCTGGACCCCAGGCTGTTGCAAGCAAATGTGAAAGGACTAAAACGTTACCTCTGAAACCCCTCCAGGCGGGGAGAGCAGGAAATACGACTATTTTTGCGCTAACAGTTGTGAGCAAATGGTCGGCCAGCCTACAAACAAGATCCGAATCGTTACAGCCGCGAGTCTTTTCGACGGTCACGACGCTGCCATTAACATCATGCGGCGGATCCTGCAGAGCAAAGGGGTCGAGATCATTCATCTCGGTCATAACCGGAGCGTGAAGGAGATCGTGGAGGCCGCGATTGAAGAAGACGTGCAGGGCATCGCGATCACCAGCTACCAGGGCGGCCATGTCGAGTTTTTCAAATACATGAAAGACCTGCTGGAAGAAAACGGATGTGGTCACATACGCATCTTCGGCGGAGGCGGAGGCACCATCCTGCCGGAGGAAATCGAGGAGCTTCACCGCTACGGCATCACGCGGATCTATTCCCCGGATGACGGACGCAAAATGGGGCTCGAAGGAATGATCGAGGACGTCATTCGTGAGTGCGACGTTCCGCTGAACGGCAGCGAATTTCAAAACGGGCTGAGTCTCGGTGAAGTAAAGGATGTCCGGAAAATTGCACGGGCCATTACGCTGGCGGAAAGCGGGGTGAACGGCAAGCCGGCAATCGCGCCTGAAAGCGAAGCGAAAACAATTCCTGTTTTGGGCATTACCGGGACCGGCGGGGCGGGTAAAAGCAGTGTGACTGACGAGATCGTCAGGCGCTACCTGAATAATTTTCCCGAAAAGACCGTAGCGGTAATTTCCGTGGATCCTTCGAGAAAAAAAACTGGAGGAGCACTGCTGGGGGACCGTATCCGGATGAACGCGATCTCGAGCCCCCGCGCTTACATGCGCAGCCTCGCCACCCGCGAGAGCGACAAGGCGCTCAGCCGCCACGTACAGGATGCGATCGAAGTTTGCCGCTCGGCGGGATTTGACTTCATCATCCTCGAGAGCGCGGGCGTGGGACAGAGCGACGCTTCCATTCTCGACCACTGCGACGTAAGCCTGTACGTGATGACGCCTGAATACGGCGCAGCTTCCCAGCTTGAGAAGATCAATATGCTCGACTATGCGGATGTAATTGCTATAAACAAGTTCGACAAGGCCGGGGCCATGGATGCTCTGGCGGAAGTGCGCAAGCAATACAAGCGTAACCACCAGCTTTTCAGGGCTGCCGACGACCAGCTTCCGGTAATCGGCACCGTGGCAAGCAAGTTCAACGACGACGGTGTGAACCGCCTGTTTGAGCTGCTTTTGAAAACGCTTCAAAAGAAAACGAACGTCGTTTTCGGCGAAGTTTACTTCGAGCAGACCGCGAAGGTCACGCAGTCTATTATTCCCTCGTCCCGGGTCCGGTACCTGAGCGAAATCACAGAAACCATACGGGAATACAACCAGCTTGTGCACGACCAGTCGGAATTCGCCTCGAAGCTGTACCGGCTGCAAGGCACACTGGAATTATTCCGGGAAATGGGGGAATCGGATCTGGTGCGGCATATTGAGGGACAAATAAATTATTACACCGAGCAGCTGACGCCCGTTGCGCGAAAGCTGATCACCAACTGGGCCGAGAAGATCAGGGCATACCAACAGGATTATTACGAATACAAGGTGCGCGACAAGGTGGTGCGGCAACCGTTGTACAGCACCAGTCTTTCCGGGACGCGGATCCAGAAAGTGTTACTGCCGAAATACCGCGACTGGGGTGACCTGCTTCGTTGGCAGGCGCAGGAAAATGTGCCCGGGAGCTTTCCTTTCACTGCGGGTGTGTTTCCACTGAAGCGGGAAGGTGAAGATCCCACGCGGATGTTTGCGGGAGAAGGGGGACCAGAGCGAACGAACCGCCGCTTTCACTATGTCAGTCTCGACCAGGCAGCTAAACGGCTGTCCACCGCCTTTGACAGCGTGACGTTGTATGGCGAAGACCCGGATTACCGGCCGGACATTTACGGGAAAGTCGGAAACAGCGGAGTCAGCATCGCCACCGTGGACGACGCGAAAAAACTTTACAGCGGCTTTGATCTCTGTGATCCCAAAACTTCGGTGAGTATGACGATCAACGGGCCGGCGCCGATCATCCTCGCGTTTTTCATGAATGCCGCCATTGATCAGCAATGCGAGAAATACATTATCAAAAACGGGCTGGGCGAAAAGATCAACAAGCTGATCGAATCCAAATACAATCCTGAGCAATTGCCGCGCTACACCGGGCTGGACGGAAATTCTGTTGTTCCGGCAAAGGGGGGATTTACCGGGCAGTTGCCGGAAGGAAATGACGGTCTGGGGCTGCGGCTGCTGGGACTGAGCGGCGCGGATGTGTTGCCACCGGAAGCGTATGAAGAATGCCGGCGCCGGGCGCTGCAGCACGTCCGCGGCACCGTGCAGGCGGATATTCTCAAGGAAGACCAGGCTCAGAACACCTGTATTTTCTCTACCGAATTCGCGTTGAAGCTAATGGGCGATGTGCAGGACTATTTCATCCGCAACCAGGTCCGCAATTTTTACAGCGTAAGCATCAGCGGCTACCACATCGCGGAAGCCGGCGCCAATCCGATCACGCAGCTCGCCTTTACGCTCGCCAATGGATTCACCTACGTGGAGTATTACCTGAGCCGCGGAATGCAGATTGACGAGTTCGCTCCGAATCTGTCGTTTTTCTTCAGCAACGGTATGGATCCAGAGTACAGCGTCATTGGGCGGGTCGCACGCCGCATCTGGGCCAAGGCGATGAAGTACAAATACAAGGCGAACAAGCGGAGCCAGATGCTGAAATATCACATCCAGACTTCGGGCAGGAGTCTGCATGCACAGGAGATCGATTTCAACGACATCCGTACTACCCTGCAGGCTCTGTACGCGATTTACGACAATTGCAATTCACTACACACAAACGCTTACGATGAAGCCATCACCACCCCCACGGAGGAAAGTGTGCGGCGCGCCATGGCGATCCAGCTAATCATCAACCGGGAGCTTGGAACGGCAAAGAACGAAAATCCGAATCAGGGTTCCTTCCTCATAGAAGAGCTCACCGACCTGGTGGAGGAGGCCGTAATGGCGGAATTTGACCGCATTACCGAACGCGGCGGAGTGCTGGGAGCGATGGAACGAATGTACCAGCGCAACAAGATCCAGGAAGAAAGCCTTTATTACGAACACCTGAAACATACCGGTGAGCTGCCTATCATCGGCGTGAACACCTTTCTGAACAAGAAAGGAAGTCCTACTACAATTCCGGGCGAAGTGATCCGCAGCACGAAAGAGGAAAAGGAACAGCAGATCCGCAACCTGAAAGCATTCCACGAAAGGAACCGCGACAAGAGCGACACCGAGCTGGAGAAACTGAAATCGGTAGCCATCAATAACGGAAATCTTTTTGAGCAGCTCATGGAAACCGTTAAGTACTGCTCCCTGGGACAGATCACCCATGCCCTGTATGAGGTGGGAGGGCAGTATAGGAGGAATATGTAGGGGAAGGTGGGGGAATATTGTTGAAGGTTGTTGAAGGTTGTTGAAGGTTGTTGAAGATTGTTTAGAATGAGGATGTGTCGACCTCATCACTCATCACTCATCACTCATCACCCATCACCCATCACTCATCACCCATCACTCATTACTCTTCACCATCCAAAATCCAGCACCACATTCTTCCCATACCTCTTGTGCGGCTGGATGGAGACGCCGATGCGGTTAAAGGAACTGAGGCAGATGTACCGGTGGCCGAGACTCTCCACATTTTCGTCGATCAAAAGTCCCATCAGCATTTCAAGCGGTGTCTGGTGCCCGTAGTCGCAGCATTCAGCATGAAAATTTTTCTTTTTGTGGCATTCTTCCGTTTGCCGCACGTGGCCGACGTACGCCTTCTCGCCCGAGCTGATGGCATGGCAGCGCGCACTTTCGAACAGGTCCTTGTCTGGGTAAAGCAGCGGCAGGGGTTCCAGCCGCGACATTGTATCCAGCAGGCTCCGGTATTCCGGAATGTTTTCCAGGTAAAGGGGTCCGCGCTTTTTCGGAAACTGCTTCACCACGGTGGCAGCAAACAGCTTGGGGTCGAGGCGCATCATGTTGAAGATGTAAATGAGCTCCTTCTCTTCCGCGGTTAAGTAGCTGGTGTTTTGTGCTGTATTACACTTCAGAAACCGGGTCTCATTCCAGGCCGGAGAAAACTCGGCCAAAGGACTGGCGGGACGCGGGAGGGAAAATGATCCGCAGAGCAGCAGCAGAATGGTCAGAATCTTCACTTCCGGATGTGTCTGCATTTTACGTCGCAAGAAAATATTTATTGTGCGCTGCCCGCGAATTCAGTACGATTTTAACAGCCGCAACCGTTTGCATGACCGGTTTAGATTCCCGCAAGACCGGGTGAGAAAACTAGGGGGTTAGAGAGTTGGGTTTAGAGTTTAAAGTGTAGTGTTTAGGATAGGTTCATGGAAGAACCTTTCGCGCAGAGAGTGAATAAGACGCTAAGAAAGCACTTTGCACCTTTGCCCTCCCGGCGGCTTTGCGTGAAAAATGAATACTTTCTCGGGTAAACCGACTCTCGATTCCCGACTCCGAACTCCCGCCTCCGAACCCCTGACTCCCAACTCCCCCCTCTGGCATGATATTTTATCCTTTTTCCCGTAACCTTTTTATTCAAATCTAAATTTATTGCTATGGCTTCCAAATTCCTCACTGGTTTGGCATTGGGTGTACTTGCCGGTATCCTGCTGGCACCGGATAAAGGATCGGAAACCCGCAGAAAGCTCTCCGAAAAAGGTAGGGATCTGAAGGATAAATTCAACGACTTCATCGACAACCTCCAGGACAGGTTCAGCAGAATGAAGGATGATGCCGAGGAGATGGCCGAGGAAGCAAAAGAAACTGCCCGGTCGTACAGCACCAGTCCCGGCGCCAATTACGGGGACAACGCGGGCAAATCATGGGCGGGGTAGAACGGCGGATCGCGCTGCAGTAGGCGGGCCAGTGTTTAGGTACCATTCGCTGATCCTCCTACTGCAGATCACCCGGCGGCATCCGTGTTTGCCGAAATACTTTCGATGAACGCCCGGATTTCCTCTCTCTCCTTTCCCCATCTCTGTTTCAACCGCTCCAGCAATTCTTCTTCCTGTCCCGGAACGTAGACCAGGTCCTCATCGGTCAGGTGCACGTCGTTTTCTTTCAGTCGTTCCTTCACCTGTTCCCAGGGAGCTTCAAGTTTCAACGGATATTTTTCCATTTCGATCGGTGTTTGCAGGAGATAAAAAAACCACCAGCGGCGGTGGTTTTTAATATAAAGGGTACGGATTAAAATTAATGAGTTGGGGAAGGCGTATACGCCATCGGCGCATGCGTGCCTTCGCGTATCTCTTCTACTATTTTCCTGTTGAACGCGTCCAGGTCCGCCGGGCTGCGACTGGTGACCAACCCGTTGTCGACGATCACTTCCTTGTCGCTCCAGTTTGCTCCAGCGTTTTGAAGATCCGTGCGGATGGACGGATACGAGGTCATGTTGCGACCGTCAAGCATGCCCGTTTCAATGAGCAGCTGCGGTCCGTGACAGATGGCGGCAACCGGTTTGCCCGTCTCCAGGAAATGTTGAGCAAATTCCACACATTTTTTTTGCTGCCGCATCTTGTCGGGGTTGATCACTCCGCCCGGGATCAGCAAGGCGTCAAATTCTGATGGATCCGCCTCATCCAGCGGCACATCCACGGGAAGCTCGATCGACCAATGGTCGTGATCCCACGCCCGCACTTTTTCTTTTTGGGGCGACACGATGGACACTTCGGCGCCTGCCGCCTCCAGCTCTTTTTTAGGGCTGGTGAGCTCTACTTCTTCGAAGCCCGTCTCCGTCAGGATCGCCACTTTCTTGCCTTTCAATGATTCCATGTTTGGGTCGATAGTTTCAATCCTTTAGATTCAATAACAATACCATCGCCGCGTTTTCGTGGAAAAAAAACCGGAGTTCCCGCTGATATCAGCAAAAAGCAGAATCTTTCTACCTTCGGCACCTAAGTTCCGAAAATGAAAATCTTACTGTTTCCTGCCCTCTGTTGCCTGTTCATTGCCTGCTCTCCGGGTCGTTATGCCGACACCAACCGCGCCTATAAAAAACAGGTGAAATCGTTCGCGAAGCTGCTTGCGGAATACCCGCTTCGCGACTCGGGCGGTCTGGCGTTCGCGAAAGAATGGGTGGGTACAACGAATTTTTCGATGAGGCGCCCCAACTTCGTAATCATTCACCATACCGCGCAGAACAGCTGCGACCAGACCCTGCGCACATTTACGCTCACACGCACCCAGGTAAGCTCCCATTATGTGGTTTGCCGCGACGGGACGGTGTACCACATGCTGAACGATCTCCTTCGGGCACATCACGCAGGCATTGGAAAATGGGGGTCCGTCACCGACATGAACAGCCAGAGCATCGGGATCGAAATTGACAATAATGGCAGCGAGCCGTTCAGCGAGGCACAAATGATCAGCCTGCTGCAGCTTCTCGACCGGCTGAAGAAAGCGTTCAATATCCCGCAGGGAAACTTCATCGGGCATCTGGACTGGGCGCCGGGCCGGAAAGTGGATCCGAGCCGGCATTTTTCGTGGCAGATGCTGGCGGAAAAAGGGTTTGGGTACTGGTATGACACTACGGGGGCGCAGCCTCCGGAACATTTCGACGCGCTCCAGGCGCTCCGCCTGATTGGATACAATATTTCGCGTCCGGAAGCCGCGATCCAATCTTTTAAGATCCACTTCGTACCGCAGGATACCACCCGTACCATCAGCGACGCGGACAAAAAGATCCTGTACGATTTGGTGCGAAAATATCAATAAGCTTTCGCAAACCGCAGACAGGGAACGAAAAAATGGTTTAACGTGAAAAACCTTCGTATCAGCGTAGCTCACCGGCGGGTTCCGTGTCCTCGTATTTTGTCCGCAGCGCCTTCAGCACAGTCCTGTATTCCCGGATGATTGCCTGGTGCCGGGAAGAATGAATAAGATTTTTTAGTTCGGCCGGATCCTGCTGCAGGTCATAGAACTCCCATTCGTTGACCGTATAAAAATAGATCAGCTTGTAGCGTCTGCCCCGGACCCCCAGGTGAGGCAGCACTGAATGGTCCCGTCCAAACTCGTAATAATGATAATAGAGATGGTCGCGGGAAAACATGCCGGATGAGAATAACAGCGGTTTCAGGCTCTGTCCCTGCATATCCCGGGGCACGGCCACACCCGCGGCATCGAGAATTGTGGGCGCGAAGTCGATATTCTGCACCAGCGCCCCGGTTTTGCCAGGCCGCGAACCCGGCCAGCGGATGAGCAGCGGGGTGCGCATGGATTTATCATACATGAAACGCTTGTCAAACCACCCGTTCTCCCCGAGATACATTCCCTGGTCCGAAGTGTAGATCACCACCGTATTGCGCGCGAGCCCGCTCCGATCGAGGTAGTCGAGCACGCGCCCCACACTCTCGTCTATCGAGGCCACGCAGGCCAGATAATCCTGCATGTACCACTGGTACTTCAGCTCGAGCAGCTGCCGCGCGTCCGGCTTTAACCTTTGCAGGGCTTCGCCACGTTTCGCATAAATCGCGGCTATCTCTTTTCGCTGCTTTTCCGGAATGCGGTTCATGATGGCCTGGTAGTACTGCCGCTCCTGTGCATCCGGCATGAGCGCCGGAATGCCGGCCAGCGCCGCCGGATCCACTTTGAGATCGCTGGAGAGCTGCATGTCGCGCAGTATGCTCATCCGCTGGCTGCGCCACGCGGTTCCGCGCGCGCGCGTGTCAACGTGCAATGTAGGCGGCAGGGGAAACCGCTTGTCCTGGAATTGCCGGATGTATCTTAAGGGAGGGAAAAAATACCTGTGCGGAGCCTTATGATGAAGCAGCAAAAGAAACGGCTTGTCATGGTGGCGCCGTTCCAGCCAGGCGATTGCTTCATCGGTGATCACTTCGGTTGCGTATCCCTGGATTCGCGCGGTGTCACCATTCATCGAAATGAATGCCGGCTCGAAATACTGCCCCTGGCCGGGAAGTATTTTCCAGTAATCAAATCCGGTGGGATAAGAATGCAGGTGCCATTTTCCCACTATTGCTGTCTGGTATCCCGCCGCCTGCAATATTTTCGGGAGCGTAAGTTTGGATGAATCGAACCGAATGCGGTTGTCGCGGACCCCGTTGAGATGCGAATGCTGACCGGTCAGCAGAGTAGCCCGCGCCGGAGAACAGATAGAATTGCCGACAAACGCATTTTTGAAAAGCATTCCTTCGACCGCAAGGCGGTCGATGTTGGGAGTACGGATGAGCGTACGGTCGTAGGCGCTGATCGCCTTCATGTCGTGATCGTCGCTCATGATGTAGATGATGTTCAGCTTCTGCTGCGCCATTGTGGGAGCTGCGAACAAAAAGAGAAATAACAGGAGTGGCATAAAAGATGCGGAACAAGTTACACTAAAATCGGCCCTGCGCATTCACTATGGAATTTGGACGTCTGCCAAAAAGAACTTTAAACCGCGTTGATTTCCGGTTGCCGAAGGATCCCCCTTTCAATAAATCCGTGCTGAAAGGCACTGCCGCACAAAAGGTCCGCTTCTATTTCGGCTGCGCAAAATGGGGCCGGAAGGAATGGGTCGGCAAGATCTATCCTCCAAAAACCCCGGAAAAGGATTTTTTGAAACATTATGTCGGGCATTACAATTCCATTGAACTGAATGCTACACACTACCGGCTTTTTGGACAAGAGGTGATCCGAGAGTGGGGGGAGCACGCGGTCGGGAAAGACTTCCTGTTTTGCCCGAAGATGTATAAAGGGATCACCCATTTTGGCAGGCTGGAGAGTAAAGCGTCACTGACGAATGATTTCCTGCGCGGCATTTCCGCGCTCGGGAAACACCTCGGACCTGTATTCGTGCAGCTCGGCGATAATTTCTCGCCAAAACGGAAGCAGGAACTTTTTGACTACCTCGCCACTCTGCCGCGGGACCTACAATTTTTCGTGGAGGTGCGGCAGCCGGACTGGTTCGAGGCAGAGACGCTGAAAGAGCTTTGCAAGCATCTAAAAAAATTGAAAATGGGGATCGTGATCACCGACACGGCAGGGAGACGAGACTGTGCACACATGCACCTCACGATCCCGAAAACTTTCATCCGCTATGTGGGAAACAGCTTGCATCCGACCGACTTCACGCGCTGCGACGACTGGGTACGGCGCATCCGCAGCTGGCTGAAGCAGGGATTGAAAGAAGTTTATTTTTTCATGCACATGCACGACGAGGCCACTTCGCCGGAATTGAGTGTTTATCTGGTTGACCGGCTAAATAGAATTCCGGAGGTACGCCTTCCGCGACCGCGGTTGCAGTTGTTAGTCGGTAGTCGATAGTCGATAGTCGTTAGTCGGGTTAGGTTCTAGGGACTAATAACTATTACTGACCACGAATTTCAACGACATTCCACCACATTCAACCACCTTCCTCTTTGGTTGAATATGGTGGAGCATCGTGGATAGTGGTGGCAGTAATCAGTAAGCAGTGATGAATGATGAATGATGAGATGAGTGATAAGTGATGAGTAAGGAGTAAGCAGTAAGCAGTAATCAGTAAGCAGTGATCGGTAAGCAATAATCAACAAGCCGTGATCGGTAAGCAGTGATCGGTAAGCAGTAATCAGCAAGCAGTGATCAGCAAACAGTGGGCGACTCCGAATCCCGACGAATTCGCGAAGCGAATTGTCGGGATGCCGGCCGCTAGCGCCGGCACTCCGAACTCCCGACTCCCGACTCTCAAACCCTCCCCCTCCTGATCTCATCCACTACCAGCGGGTCGAGCAATGTGGTAGTGTCACCCAAATTTTCCGTTTCGCCCTCGGCGATCTTGCGCAGGATGCGGCGCATGATCTTGCCGCTTCGGGTTTTCGGCAGCCCTTTCACAAACTGGATCTTGTCGGGCTTCGCGATCGGACCGATCACGCGGTTGACGGTCTGCAGGATCTGCTGCCGGCTGCCCGACTCGTCTTGCAGCGCGCCCGTCATTACCACGTATGCATAAATCCCCTGGCCCTTGATGTCGTGGGGATAGCCAACGACGGCGCTTTCGATTACGCCCGGCTGCATGTTGATTGCGTTCTCCACTTCGGCGGTGCCGATGCGGTGGCCGCTCACATTGAGCACATCATCCACCCGCCCGGTGATCCGGTAATTTCCCTGCTCATCTTTCATTGCACCGTCGCCAGTGAAATAGAGATCAGGATAGGAAACAAAATAATTTTTCCGGCAGCGTTCGTGATCTCCGTATGTAGTACGAATCATGCCCGGCCACGGGGCACGAATGCATAAGTTGCCCTTGAAATGCCCCTGCTCATCTTTTTCCGTCACTTCCCGTCCCTGCTCGTCCACCAGCAGCGGCTGAACTCCCGGTAGCGGAAGCGATGCCCAGGCTGGGATTGCCGGAGTGATGCCAGCAAGATTCGAGATCATGATACCACCCGTTTCTGTCTGCCACCAGGTGTCCACGACCGGACAACGTTTTTTTCCAACGTGTTCGTGGTACCAGTGCCAGGCTTCTTCATTGATCGGTTCGCCGACAGTGCCGAGTATTTTCAGAGAACCCAGATCTTTTCCCTGAAGAGGACCGGTTCCAAAACCCATCAGGCTTCGGATCGCGGTAGGTGCGGTGTATAGAATGTTCACGCGGTGTTTGTCCACGATCTCCCAGAACCTTCCGGCATCAGGCCAGGTCGGAATGCCTTCGAACATCAGAGACGTTGCCCCCGCTGAAAGCGGACCGTACACAATGTAGCTGTGCCCGGTGATCCACCCGATATCTGCGGTGCAGAAGTGAATTTCTCCGGGCTGATACTGGAAAACATTGACGAAAGTGTAGGTCGTCCAGATCATGTATCCTGCACAACTGTGCACCACGCCTTTGGGCTTGCCGGTGGAACCGGAAGTATATAAAATGAACAGCGGGTCTTCCGCGTCCATTTCCTCGGCGCGGGTGACTCCATTCTGCCCACCCAGTTTCCCGACTTCTTCATGCCACCATACATCCCGCCCTTCCCTCATGGCGACAACACTCCCTGTGCGCGAGAAGACGATGACCCGGCGAACAATATTGTTGGTGGCCAGCGCTTCGTCAATAACATTCTTCAACGGAATATCCTTTGCTCCGCGGAACGCTCCGTCACACGTGACTACATACTGCGCGCCGGCATCCTGCAAGCGGTCGGAAATGCTCTGCGCGGAAAATCCGCCAAAAATCACGCTGTGAATGGCGCCGATCCTTGCGCAGGCGAGAACGGCAACGGCCAGCTCGGGCACCATCCCCATGTACACACATACACGGTCTCCTTTTTTTACACCATTGTTGCGCAGCACCTGGGCGAAGCGGCATACCTCGCCATGCAATTCGCGGTACGTGAGCGTACGATGCTTTTCATTCGGATCGTTCGGTTCCCAGATAATGGCGGGCCGGTCGCCCAGGTTTTCGAGGTGGCGGTCCAGGCAATTCTCGGTGATATTCAGCTTTCCGTCGATAAACCATCTCACCCGCGGCTCCCGGAAATTCCATTCCAGGACTCTATCCCATTTCTTCCTCCAAACAAATTGCTGCGCGATGTCCGACCAGAATGTTTCGGGCTCTTTGATGCTCCGGTCGTACTCCTCCCGGTAGCCTGTGACGTCCTTTATGCGAAACGGGAAATCCATAATGAATACTTTTACGTCCCCGGCGGAATCACATCATCTTCTTATCGGCGCGCTTTTCTGCTTCGGTATAATGCTCGTGCAGGTCAACCGGAACCGATTTTTTCCGCTGCATACGCATCTGTATGACATCCACAAACAGGGAAAATGCCATGGCAAAATAAATATAGCCCTTGGGAATCTCGATCCCGAAACCTTCGACAAGGAGCGCGAATCCGATTAGCAACAGAAAACTAAGCGCAAGGATCTTGAAGGCGGGGTGACGGTTCACAAATCCGCTCACCGGTTCGGATGCAAAAAACATGATGGCGACGGTGATCACGATCGCTACATACATAATCCAGACCTGCTCCACCAGTCCTACAGCCGTAATGATCGAGTCAATGGAAAACACCAGGTCCATCACGAGCACCTGCCCGATCACCGAAGCAAAAGAACTGGCGCGCAGCTTCACAGACTGGTCCCCTTCCACACCTTCGGTCTTGTGATAGATCTCTACGGCGCTCTTGTAGAGCAGGAACAGCCCTCCGGCGATCAGCACCAGGTCTTTTCCAGAAATGCCCATCTTGAATACGGTGAAGAGATCGCGCTCCAGCTTCATGATGAGCGTGATCACGCTCAAAAGCCCCAGTCGCAACACTCCCGCGAGCAGAAGGCCAATGCGCCGTGCCCGTTTTTGCTGCGCCACCGGCAGTTTGGCAGCAAGGATGGAGATGAAAATAATGTTGTCGATTCCGAGCACCACTTCGAGTGCGACCAGCGTGAGCAGGGCGATGACAATTTCATAATCCATTCGACACAAAGTTTAATTTGGCAAAAACCTGTTACAGTTTTGGGCTAAAAGTACGAAGGCAGAATTTTTTAAACTATCGCAATTCATTATTTTGACCCGATGAACCCCGTCGCCACTCCCGGCAGCATTCGCAGAGTGATCGTCGCGTCCTCGGTCGGCACTATGATCGAGTGGTATGATTTCTACATTTTCGGCATGCTGGCGAAGACCATTTCGACCCAGTTTTTCCCGGAGGGAAATGCCACTGCCGCGCTGCTGAGTACGCTGGCCATCTTCGCGGCGGGCTTCATTGTGCGGCCCTTTGGCGCCCTGGTTTTCGGCAGGCTCGGCGACCTGATAGGTCGCAAATACACATTCCTTCTTACGCTGTTGCTGATGGGCGGGTCTACCTTCCTTATTGGGTGCGTGCCGAACTATAAAAGCATCGGCATCGCCGCACCGTTGCTGGTGCTGTTGCTGCGCTTGCTCCAGGGGCTGGCGCTTGGCGGAGAATACGGTGGGGCCGCAACATATGTCGCAGAGCATGCCCCGCCCAATAAGCGCGGGTTTTATACGAGCTGGATCCAGACCACGGCCACCGTCGGGCTTTTCGTCGCGCTCGCGGTCATCATGCTGGTAAAGCTCAACATGCCGGACGCGCAGTTCAACGCAGAATGGGGTGGATGGCGCTATCCCTTCTGGATCTCCATCCTGCTCGTGGCGGTTTCCGTCTACATCCGCCTGCGGATGAAAGAATCGCCGCTCTTTGCCGAGTTGAAAGCACGCGGCAAAACTTCCACGAACCCGCTGCGGGAAAGCTTTCGCCACAAATCCAATTTCAAAATGGTGCTGCTCGCACTATTCGGCGCAGTGATGGGACAGGGCGTGATCTGGTATACGGGCCAGTTCTATGCACAGAATTTCCTGGAGACGAAGTGCCATATCGGCTTCGAACAGAGCCGTACCATCATGCTCTGGGCGATTGCCTTTGCAACTCCGTTCTTTGTTTTCTTCGGCTGGCTGAGTGACCGGATCGGGAGAAAATGGATCATGATGACCGGCATGTTGCTGGGCGTAGTCCTTTACAGGCCGATATTCAGCACCTTTCTGAAAGATACCGACGTGAAAGAACTCGTGGCTGCAAAACAAATGACTCTAATAAACGGGCAAATCGTGCATCCTGTGAACGACAGCACGCTACTGGTTGCGGGCAATTCTACACTATCCACTTCGCCGGGCCAGATGAAGAATAAGATAGAGGAGCGGCTGACTGTCCATTTGAATAAAACAAACCCTGGGGCCTGGCAGGTCGAGCTTGGGCAGAAACTCTACTGGAAATTCGTCTTGCTGGTCTGGCTGATGATCGTTTTTGTAACGATGGTCTATGGTCCGATTGCAGCATTCCTGGTAGAGCTTTTTCCTACCCGGATCCGCTATACGAGCATGAGCCTTCCGTATCACATTGGGAATGGTGTTTTCGGGGGCCTCGTTCCCTTCATCGGGTTGCTGCTCACGACCACCTTCCCCGCGGATCCGCTCGTGGGATTGTGGTACCCCATCGGGGTGGCAGCACTTTGCCTGGTCATCGGAAGCATTTATTTATCCAACAAAATCGATCGCGACGTGAGCGACGGACGCTACATGGGAAATAAAGAAATGGATCGAATAAAAAAATACCTCGGAATCCTCTGGCTGCTTCTCGGCCCGGCGCTGATCATCTTCCTGCTCATTGGAGCGGCGCAGCATATTGACGCTGCAGGGAAAAAAGACATCAACAACCCGGTTATCTGGATCATCATCATTACCATCTTTACTCCTATCGCAATTGGTCTGATGATCTTTGGATGGTATGCGTGGAAGGAGGAGTTTTATAGTCGGGAGTCGATAGTCGATAGAGGCGCGGAATCCGGGGTGCGGGGTGCGAGAGGAGAATAATGAACATCGAACATCCAGCAACGAACGTCGAAATTGCTTGGTTTCCATAAACTTCAACCACCTTCCACCACTTTCAACGCTTTCCACAATCATCCCCCCGGCTTGTCAACCTATTAACCAGTCAACCAGTCACCTGGTCAACCAATCCACCAACCCCTAACTTTAACCCATGAAATCATACGAAAAGCTGCTGCAGGCAAACCGCGAATGGGCACAGGGAATACTGCAGTCGGACCCCGGTTATTTCCACCGCCTCGCGCAGGTGCAGAAACCGGAATTTCTGTGGATCGGCTGCAGTGACAGCCGGGTACCGGCCGACCGCATTACCGGTACGCAGCCGGGAGAGATCTTCGTCCACCGCAACGTTGCCAACCTGGTGGTGAACACCGACGTGAACCTGCTTGCCGTGCTCGACTTCGCCGTCACCGTGCTCAAAGTAAAACATGTGATCGTATGCGGTCACTATGGATGCGGCGGCATCCGCGCGGCAGCGACGAGACACGACCACAAGCCCGTGCTTAACATGTGGCTACGCAATATCAAAGACGTCTACCGCCTTCACCGGCAGGAGCTCGATGCCATCACCGATGAAGAGCAGCGCATAGACCGGCTGGTGGAGTTAAATGTGCGGGAACAGGTATACAATCTCTCCAAGACAACGATCATACAGCGCGCCTGGAAAAAAGAGCATCGTCCCGACCTGCACGGCTGGGTGTATGGGTTAAAGGACGGGATCATCAAGCCGGTTTACGAAATGCCCGCGGGCACAGAAATTGATAGCCTCTACCAGTTCGACGATCTCTGATTTTCTCACGCAAATTGATGGCACCATGAAATGTCCCAACTGCAACGAAACCCTGGTAATGACCGACAGGCAGGGCGTGGAGATTGACTACTGCCCGAAGTGCCGCGGAGTGTGGCTGGATCGGGGCGAGCTGGATAAAATAATCGAACGCAGTGCCGAGATCGAACGGGGAGAAATTTTCGACACCGACCGCGACAAGAACTACCGGGACGAAAACAAGTACAGGGACGACGATGATTACCGCCGCAAGCACGGTCAGCGGCGGAAACGCGGCTTTCTCGGTGACTTCTTCGATTTTGACTGAGTCTCGCCGCAATTCCTCTATTTTCACGTTATGTCCATCCACGTGGAACAACTTCTCAAGACCTATGGTACACAACGTGCCGTTAACGGAATCTCGTTTTCGGTAAACAGGGGAGAGATAGTTGGATTTCTGGGGCCCAATGGTGCGGGAAAATCCACCACCATGAAGATCCTTACCGGTTACCTCAAACAGGACTCCGGAAGCGCGCGGGTTGTGGGAATTGACGTTTCGCGAAACCCCCTGGACGTAAAAAAACGCATCGGTTACCTGCCGGAATCTAACCCGCTCTACCTCGATATGTATATAAGGGAATATCTTTCCTTCAAAGCGGAGCTGCATGGCCTTAGCGACAAGAAAAGCGCCGTGAGCCGGGTTATCAGCACAGTGGGGCTTACTTCTGAATCGAAAAAACGGATCGGGCAGCTTTCAAAAGGGTACCGCCAGCGTGTGGGCCTTGCAGCCGCCCTCATTCACGATCCCGAAGTGCTCATCCTTGACGAACCGACGAGTGGCCTCGATCCCAACCAGATCGTAGAGATCCGCGAAGTGATCCGCCAACAGGGTACAGATAAGACGGTACTGTTTTCCTCGCATATCCTCCAGGAAGTGGAAGCTATCTGCGACCGCGTGATCATCATTCACAAAGGAGAGCTAGTGGCAGACGATACCCTCAGCAATCTCCGAAGCACATCGCGGGAATCTCACGTCCTTACCGTACAGTTCAACGAGCCGGTGAGCATTGAAATCCTGCAGCCGATCGAACAGGTGTCTGAATGGAAGCAGCGCGGCCCGGTAGTCGAAATCAGGACATCACAGCCGGAATCGGTAAGAAAACAGCTGATGGAACTGGCGCTGAAGAATGACCTGAGCATCGTTTCCCTGCAGAGCGAACGAAGAAGCCTGGAAGAAGTTTTCAGAACCCTGACGGGCGGCGGGATCAGCGAATCACCGTGATGGTACCTTTTTCGGTGACCGTCTTTCCATTTTCATCCTCAAACACGAGCACCCAAACGTAAACGCCGTTGCTCTGCTCCTTTCCCTGATATTTCCCATCCCAGCCTTCGCCCTGGCGCGTGGTATAAAACAAACGGTTGCCCCAACGATTGAAGATCGCGAAGCTCTTTAGCGATTTCATTCCGATCAGGTAAGGCCGGGCCACGTCGTTGAGGCCGTCGCCATTTGGAGTAAAGGCCGTCGGGAGGTAATATCCCGGCTTTTTGAGAATGAGGACCTGAAGAGTATCCACTGTGAGGCAGGTATGCTGGTCAGTGATCCAGATCTGGTACTGCATGTCGTTCGGGCTGCTGGCAAAGAATTCGCTGAACCGGCTCCAGTAGCTGCTGAGCTGGACCGGCGGCTTCCAGTCGTAGATGTGTCCAATGCTGTCGCGCGCGCGGATGAAGCGCGAGCTTCCGAGCGGAACGACGATGTCCGGGTAACGGATGCCGGGAACCGATCGGTTCACCAGCACTGAGCGCACGACGGTCTGCGTATCATTTTCGCAGCCGAGCGCAACCATTTTCAGCGTCACGTCCACACGACCGGCTTGGGTGTACACTACCGGCAATGGATCACGAAGAGTAGACACTGGGTCGCCGTTATTAAATTCCCAGAAATAATTTACCTGTGGGGATCCGTTTTCGCGGCTTTGGTTGGTGAAGAGAGTCGGGCGGTTGGTGCAAATGGAATCCCATAGGAATCCAGCCTGGCCGTTCGGCATCACAACTACCGAGCGGGTGGTGCTGTCCTTGCATCCGGGCGCACTCGTAGCCAGTAGTTTCACCGTGTGCATGCCTACCGAGGGGAATGTCTTGGTTGCGTCCTGAGTGGTCTGCGTCGTACCATCCTGGAAAGTCCAGACATAGGAAAGGGCGGACCCATCGGCGACAGTGGTCGTGTTTGTAAAGAGGAAGGAATTATTTGTGACGCAGCTCGTATCCTGGTCAGGATAAAACGAAGCTGCAGGGAATGGATAGATCAAAACTCCCACGGAGCGGGTGCTGTCCATGCAGCCGTTTTCATTCAGCTCTGCCCAGTAGGTGCCTGTAGCCGTTGGCTGATAAGTTTGGCCGGTAGCTCCCGGTATAGGACCCGAAGCATTGTACCATTGCACAGAGCTTATGTTGCTGCTCACCGAGAGCTGTGCCTTGGAAGTTTCGTCGGGGCAATAATCGGTTTTGCCGGTTACGGTCAGCGTCGTATCCACCTGGTAAGGCGATACCAGGGTCGTATCCCTCGCCACGCAGCCGTTGAGAATATCCGTGACTTCAACAACAAATTGTGTAGGCGTTGGACCGACGGTCCATGCCATGGGATTTGAAATATTCGGATTGGAAACCTGCGCGGCCGGAGTCCATTGATATGTATAGGTAGCGTTGGGAGGCGCGCCGATCTGTACCTGCTGCAACTGGCAGCTGATCCGGTCGGGACCTGCGTCGGCCGCAGGTGGATTGCCCACGTCAATTACAGCATAAAGCGTATCGGTGCATCCAAAACCAGAATAAGGTGTAACCACCACTGGATAGACTGTGCCAACGCTTGGAACCGGATTCAGGTACAACGTTTGAGTGTTGGAAATGATCGTTGAGAAAGTGTTATCTGAATACCACTCGTAGGACTGGAACCCGTAAGGCGCCGTCAACGTAAGCGACGTATCTCCCGGACAAATGAAATTTCCTGCAATTACTCCATTACAATTGGTATTCACGTCCACGTAGGCGTACCCGGCATGACCATTTTGAGTACAGTCCTTCGTGATGAATTCAAGTTTAATGGTGCTGCCGATATAAGAATTCAAATTGATGCTGATCGGAGTCCAGTCCTTATATAAGACAGGACTTCCGAGGTTGCCGGGAAATGGTGAGGTTTGAAATCCGCCGGGCGTTGTCTGCGGAATGAAATCGAAATTAACGCAGGCGATTGCGTTTCCGGTTCCCACGTCTATGATCCTTGCCTGGAACCTGGGTTGGTTCGGGGGGACGTGACCCGGGCTTTCAAGAACAACGGCATAATGGAAAATCATCGAAAAATTCGTCAATGAAGACGGTATGGTATAAGTATACGAAATACTCTCCGCCTGGTTTCCTGGTTGCTGATTCCCCAGCTTAACGCTGTATCGACTTCCGTTCGGGCAGCTTTCCGGAAATAGCCCGAAGGGATCCAGGCCGGCGGTAGTGGAGTCTATGATCGTGTGGCGTCCGGGGAGTATCCCAATATTGGGAAATGGCAACGGGTCGGTTGCCGCACCATATCGGCACTCCCAACCGCTGAAATCTCCCAATTCAAAATTCAGGTTAGTAGGACAGAGGCCTGATTGCGCCTTACTACGGGTGCCGAATAAAGCGATGGCGACGACAGCAATAAGAAGTCTGAAGTAAAAACGATTCACCCCCGGAAAAAATTGACCCCAAATCTATTTAAAAAACCGCAAGAAGTGAAGCCTGCAAACAATTAATAATTGAGGGTTTTTCCTGCGTCGCTGAAGGTTGGGGAAAAACGTCGTTTCTTTGCGCGAGCACAACCAATTGCAATGAGTTATATCGTCGAGGTCTTTGCCCGCCAGATCCTGGACAGCCGCGGAAATCCCACCATCGAGGTGGACCTGCTCACGGATGAAGGGGCGCTTGGACGCGCCGCCGTCCCCAGTGGAGCCAGTACCGGGGCACACGAGGCCGTGGAGCTCAGGGATGGAGATAAAAAAAAATTTGGAGGAAAATCGGTTCTCAGGGCGGTCCAGAATGTGAACCGTATCATCGCGCCCGCGCTTGTTGACTACGACGTTGCGGACCAGACAGGCATTGACGAGCTTATGATCCGGCTGGATGGTACGCCCAATAAGAGTCGTCTCGGCGCCAATGCCATCCTGGCCGTTAGCATGGCGGCGGCGAAAGCCGCCGCGGAGGAAGCCTCCCTCCCGCTCTACCGCTACATCGGCGGCGCCAACGCCCGCATACTTCCGGTGCCGATGATGAATATTCTCAATGGCGGGGCGCACGCAGACAACCGGATCGACTTCCAGGAATTCATGGTCATGCCCGTGGGCGCTCCCAGCTTCAGCGAAGGATTGCGATGGGGCGTGGAGATCTTTCACGCGCTGAAGGCGGTGCTGAAGAAAAAGGGTCACAGCACCAATGTGGGGGACGAAGGCGGGTTCGCTCCCAACCTGAGCGGCAACGACGAAGCCATCGAAACCGTGCTGGCGGCGATTGAGTCGGCCGGCTACAAACCCGGAACGCAGGTTGCCCTGGCCATGGACGCCGCGAACAGCGAGCTCTGGGACGCGCGGAAGAAAAAATATGTTTTTCACAAGAGTTCGGGAAAGGAAATGAGCTCCGAGCAGCTCGCCCGCTTCTGGGCAGGATGGGTGAAACAATATCCTCTTATTTCCATCGAGGATGGCATGGCTGAAGACGACTGGGAAGGCTGGAAAATGCTGACCGAAGCTGTCGGCACGAGTTGCCAACTGGTGGGGGATGATCTCTTTGTCACCAACGTCAGCCGGCTGCAGGACGGGATTGAACGGGGGATCGGCAACGCTTTGCTGGTGAAGGTGAACCAGATCGGGACCATCACCGAAACCACCAATGCGGTTACCCTGGCGCAGCACAATGGATACAATACCATCATGAGCCATCGCAGCGGCGAGACCGAAGACACCACGATCAGCGACCTGGCGGTGGCACTCAACTGCGGGCAGATCAAAACAGGAAGCGCTTCCCGCACCGACCGTGTCGCTAAGTACAACCAGCTGTTAAGAATCGAAGAATTATTGGGCGATTCCGCGATATATCCGAAGGGAAAGATTAAATTTGGGAAGCCCGCCGTGAAAAGCAAACGGGCGAAATAAATCCATCTGGTGGAAAATATTCCGCAAGAAAACCTTCCTGCACTCAAGTTTCGGAGATTGCCAGCCTGGCTCCGCAGTAAATATTTCATCACGCTCTGCGCTTTCGCCGTGATCATGCTCTTCCTCGATAAAAATGATCTTTTCACGCAGCAAAACCGCAAAAAGCAGCTCCGGAGGCTGGAGCAAAGCAAGCAATATTATACCCGAAGCATCGAGGCCGAACGCAAAGAATTAGAGCAACTTAAGCGCAATCCCGCCACCCTGGAAAAATACGCTAGGGAAAAGTACCTCATGAAGCGCGACAATGAAGAGCTGTTTTTGGTGCCGGAAACGAATGAATCCGCACAATAAGGGCAGCGAACCGCCGTTAATATAGCGGACATTTCAAAAAATACGGACGCCAGGTCACAGAACTTTAATGGTTTGCTAATGGACAATTTTACTCCTGAGGATCTTTTATTGTATTTGTACAAGGAAACCTCCCCCCAACAGACCGCAGCAATTGAAACGGCCCTGCAAAGGGACTGGACGCTTCGCGAAAAGCTGGCGGTCCTGAAAACTTCGATGCAGCGGCTCGACAAGATCACTCTGTCGCCCCGTACAGAGGTGGTGCTGCAAGTGCTGAATTACGCGCGGATGAGGGAAGTCGGAAGTCAGAAGTCCGAGGTCGGAAGCTGGCTGGGTTAGGGCAATAACGCGGAACGCATCCCTTGCAACTGCAGGTTCAATACCTGCCTGAGTTTCCCGTCCTCGTCAGCCCCGTTTTTTCCCCTGAATCATCGTGCTTTTCCCCTTGGATTTCGCCTGCTCTGTAACCGATATTTGACGGAGCCCAAAATCCTGAATGTCCGGAACACGGGCGAGGGGCAAGCGAAACCCGTTGATGCGTCAACCAGGTAACTAATCAACCAGTCAACTAATTGACCCGTAAACCAATCAACCAATTAACTAATTAACCAATCAACTAATTAACCAATCAACCAATCAACTAATCAACCGGTCAACCAGCCAACCAATCCATCCCCACCCTAACTTGCGGCATGACCCGCGGGCAGCGATACCGGTTCGTGATCGATTTTTTTGAGAAGAACAGTCCGGACGCGGAGACCGAGCTGATCTTCGACAATCCCTATGAACTGCTGGTGGACGTGATCCTTTCGGCCCAGTGCACCGACGAGCGGGTGAACCGCACCACACCGGCGTTGTTCCGCAGGTTCTCTACCGTAGAGTCCCTTTCGAAAGCGGGCTTCGATGAAGTGTACCCCTTCATCCGCAGCATATCCTACCCGAACAACAAAACCCGCCACCTTATTGGCATGGCCAGGATGGTGATGGAAAAATTCGGCGGGAAGATTCCGATGACGGTGGAAGAGCTGATGCAGCTCCCCGGCGTGGGAAGAAAAACGGCGAACGTGATCACCTCCGTCATTGATCAGCAGCCGAACCTGGCAGTGGATACACATGTGTTTCGCGTCAGCCATCGCATCGGGCTCGTACCGGCTTCGGCAAAAACACCGCTCGCTGTGGAGAAGTCCCTGGTGAAGCACATTCCAAGGAACTATATCCACAAGGCGCATCACTGGCTAATACTACACGGCCGATACGTCTGCGTGGCCCGGAAACCAAAGTGCGGCATTTGCGGATTGCGTCCCGCGTGCCGCTATTTTCAAAAGCTCTCCTGAACGCTTTTCCATCGGGAATTTATGAAGCATATTCTCGCGGCACTGGCCGCGCAAATATTCCTTTGCCCTCTCGAGGCACAGTATTTTGTTTACTACGAGCCGCGGGTTACCGTCGAGATCGGCGCCGGACCGGGGGCGATGAACAGCCTCACCGACCTGGGCGGCAGGGGCGGCACGGGTAAGAAATTTATCGGCGACCTGGAGCTGAAAAATTTCATGGCGGCATTCGAATCGCACCTGCTTCTCGACTGGAAACAGGCGCTGGCCGCCCGCCTGCAATTCACGATCGGGAGCGTGCAGGCCGCGGACAGCAACCTGCGCGCAGTGCAGTCCTCCACGTTCGGTCGCTACGAAAGAAATCTCAGCTTCCGCAGCCCGGTGCTGGAACTTCATCTCGTCTTCGAGCTGCATCCGTTTTCAATTTTCAATAAAGAACAAACTCCAACCTGCTCGCCGTACTTCGCCGCCGGCGTCGGCTGTTTCTGGTTCGACCCGCAGGCCAGGCTCGCCGGACAATGGTACCGCCTGCATCCACTTCGCACCGAAGGGCAGGGTTTCAGCGAATATCCGCACCGCAGCCATTACAGCCTGCGGCAATGGAACTTTCCAGTCGGACTCGGATTGCGGCTCCGCCGCTCCGGGCGTTTTTCTTTCCATATCGAAGTGAAGCACAGGTTTCTCCTGACGGATTACCTCGATGATGTAAGCACTGAATATATTTCGCCCGCAGCCTTCGCCAATTACCTTCCACCCCGCCAGGCGTGGATTGCCGCCCGCTTGTCTGACCGACGCGCAGAAAGAAACCCTCTGCACTTAACTCAGCCCGGAGACCAGCGCGGTAACTCGGCTCAAAACGACTCTTTCTTTACCATTGAGTTAAAGCTCGGTATCTCGCTGCCGCCAGCGGGGCGGTGACGCGCCTTAAATGCCGTCCTTATTTGTTAGTTTTGTTCTTTCCCTTTAACAGACGGCCATGCCTGCGAGCACCATAACATATGATGACTCTCTGATCAACAGCCGCCTCTCGTTCCGGCCGCTGATCAAAGCGCTGAAAAAAAATATCGGCGACGGAAACCCGGGTATTAAAAAACTCTACGGGGGCGTGGTGGCCGAGTTTGAATCCCACGCCGAACTCATGCAGCCGATTGGCGACCTGGAGGTCCTGAAGCCCTACGGCGAACTCATCGAAGAGCTGCTGGCTTCTATCTTTCCGCCCACCTCCTCGCCGCACGAAAACATTTATGCTATCGCCTTCCCCTTCAAATTCGAGATGGTCTACACCTCGAGATTATTTCACCACCTTTTCATCAAAGCGGGCAGCAACGAACTGAATCTTGCGGACACGGCGACAAGCGAGAGCCTGAACCGGGAGAGAATGCAGTTTGCGTACGAGCTGATCCTGAAAAAATATTGCGGTTACAGCGTACCCGAATCATCCGGCTGGGTGCATTGCTACAAAGACCCGCACAGCGGCCTCATCCGGTACCTCGAGCTCAAGGTCGACGCGCGCTTTATTGAAGTATCCCCGATCGGAGAATTGCCGAAGCTCCCCGAAGTGCTTTGTCCAACCAGCCGGCGGCTGCGCACGATCGAAGAGCTCATTTCCGAAGTCCCTCTTGAACGGTTCTTGTTCGAAGGGATTGCTATCGTCAAAGTAAATGATGTCACACACCATGAAGTGATCGTGCAGATCAAAAACAAGCTGCTGAACAATGCAATCTCTGATGCCACCGTCTATCCCGAGCTGGAAGCCCACATCCAGACGCTCATTGGGCTGAAGGATATCAAGATCGGCATCACCCCTTTTTTCCGCATTAACGGACATTATGTTTATTCTGAGATTCATAATACAAACAGTCTTCTGTTCAAACATTTCCATTCGCTGGTCGATAAGGATGAAGTAAGCGACTGTTGCAAGATTGTGTTTCGGGAAAGCAATCTGCCGGTTGTTTACGAAACGCTGAACGAGGACACCCTGGGCATTGCCGATTACCTCCAGTACTTCTACATGGACGGGGCGCGCAGCCTGATACTCTGTCCGTTGAAGCACGATAATGAGCTTATTGGTATACTGGAGATTGTGTCGGAAACTCCGGGACGGCTGAAGCATTATCATCCCTACCGCATCGAAGATGCCATCCCGCTCTTCACGCTTGCTTTAAAAAAGAGTCTGGAGCACATGCAAAGCCAGATCGACGCAATCATCAAGGAGCAGTTCACCGCAGTGCAGCCCGCCGTCGAATGGAAATTCACCGAAGTGGCTCTGAATTACATAGTCAATCGCCGGGGAAACGAGGACGTGAAGATTGAGAGGATCGCTTTTCACGATGTTTATCCGCTTTACGGAGCGATCGACATCCGGAATTCTTCCACCGAACGCTCGCACGCCATCCAGCTCGACCTCGTTGAACAGCTGGAACTGGCGAGAAAGGTGATCCGGAAGGCACAGGCGGAAATGCCTTTCCCGCTGCTCCAGGAGATCGAGTATAAGATTGATAAGTACATTTCTTCGGCTTCGGCCGTGTTGCTTTCCGACGATGAGGTGAGCATCCATGATTTCATGCAGGGACAGGTGCGTTCGATTTTCAACCACCTGCAGCACACGCAGCCCTCGGTCCGCAACGAAGTGGAGCATTATTTTTCTTCACTCGACCCCCAGATCGGTATGCTCTACCATCACCGTAAGGAATATGAGCAAAGCATTTCACGGATCAACGATGCGCTTGCGCGGTTCATTGACAAGGAGCAGGCTTCGGCACAGCTGCTTTACCCGCATTACTTCGAGCGGTACGTAACAGACGGCGTGGAGTTTAACATCTACATCGGGCAATCAATCGCACCCAAGCGGAAATTCGACGAAATTTACCTGCGCAATATGAAGATGTGGCAGCTCACGGTCCTTGCCCGGGCGGCGCAGCTTACGCGGGAAATGGAAACCCGGCTTCCCCATCCGCTGCGCACCACGCAGCTCATCCTCGCGCACAGCCAGCCGCTTTCGATTACTTTCCGTACGGAAGAAAGGAAATTCGATGTTGACGGCGCGTACAACATTCGTTACGAGATCATCAAAAAGCGTATCGACAAAGTGCGCATCCGCGACACGAACGAGCGGCTTACGCAACCCGGCAAGATCGCCATCGTTTATTCCCAGCTGAAGGACGCCGATGAATACTGCGAATACATTGAATTTCTCCAGAATCTAAAGCTGATCAAACCCGGTATCGAGAGATATGACCTGGAAGAGCTGCAGGGTGTGGTGGGCCTGAAGGCACTCCGCGTGGACGTCAACCTGGATTCGGAAAATACTTCCACTCGCGTGGCGCTTTCCGACACCACCTCCCAGGAACTAATCGGGGACTGATCTGATTTAACAATTCCACAAACAGGCAATCTGCAGCGGCGGTTTGCGGGATCCTTCGCTTTTAACTGTTAGCCAACGCGATCTGAACAGGTACAAGGCGCTCTCCGGTATCAAAATTGTTTTGATAAAGGTATATGCCACAACAAAATACTCACGATCCGGTAATCAGTGGAAACACCAGTCAGGGCCTCGGGTTCCGAAGCCGGCTTTCATTCCGTCCGCTGGTGCGGGAGTGGGAAAAGAAAGTAAAGGAAGGCCAGCCGGGTATTGCGGATTATTACCGGGAGCTGGTCACCTTGTTAAACGCCCGGCCGGAATTGCTGCGCCCGGTAGAAGAACTGGCGCCGCTCCATAAAAATGAAGCGCTGATAAACCGGATGATGGCGACGCTCTTTCCTGTCACACTCGACGACAAAAAAGATCTTTATGCGGTAACTATTCCTTTCACATACGACGTGGTATATGCGTCGCAACGCTTTCGTGCTGTATTTGTGCCGGACGATACACGAAAAATCAGGATCCAGGACAGCGACACGTTAAAAAACATTTCAAAGGAGCGGATTGCCGCGGCCTACCAGCTCATTCTCGCAAAATTTTACCAGCTTCAGCTACCATCGGTGAATTCATCGATTCACCCTTACCGCGAGCCAGACAGCGGCAGAGAGACTTTCATGGAACTCGAAATTGACAACCGTTTTGTTGAAGTGTTTTCTCCCGGCCCGCTTCCTGAGCTCCCGGAGTACATCGCGATCCAGACCGCGGAAGACATCCTCAACTCAGAAGAATTGCAGGAGCTCCTGCCGTTGGACCAGTTCCAGTTCGAAGGGCTGATGCTCGTGCAGGTCAAAGACGTTACCACGCGCGAGATCATCCGCGACATCAAGGAGAGCCTGATTGTAACGGACGCCTTTACCGAAGTCGAAAATTTGGAGAAGCTTCGGGGGCACGTGCAGAACCTGGTGGGCCTGGAGGGGTTGCGGATTGGAATTACACCCTTCTTTCGGGTGAACGGCCAGTCGGTGTTTCCGCCTATTTATGAAAGCACCAGCCTGCTGCTTGCGCCGGGTGATGTGGACCCAAAGAAAGATCCGGCTTACCGCAGGATAATGAAGTATTTCCAAAGCAATCCTCATCCCCTGCTGGTTCCGCGCATCACGGAGGCCACGCTGAAAAAGCATGACCTCGTTGAACAGATCTATAAATCCGGGGGGCGCAGTGCGCTGGTCCACCCGCTGGTTCTTGAAAAACAGCTCCTTGGCACGCTCGAGGTGGTTTCGGATCATTCGGGACAGCTGAACAGCTCCATTCTGAAAAAGCTTACCGAGCTCATTCCGCTCTTCGCACTTTCACTGGATAAATCGTCAAAGTTACTCGAGGCGCAGGTGAACACAGTCATCAAAGAGCAGTTTACGGCGGTGCAGAGCGCTGTGGAATGGCGATTTACCGAAGCCGCGCTCAATTACATCTCGGAAGCTCAGGTGGCAGAGGATGCGAAGATCGAGCACATCGTTTTCCATGACGTCTACCCCCTGTACGGAGCCATCGACATCCGGAATTCGACGGGAGAAAGAAATCAGGCTATTCAGAAAGACCTGCATGATCAGCTCCAGGCGATACAGGACATCACGCGCAAAGCGCTCGAGGTTCAGCGCAACCCGGTGGTGGAGATCATCGACCGGAAAGCCTCCGGCTACATGGACACGATCCGCGAAACCATGCACTCCGACGACGAATTCGAGATTCACAGCTTCTTCAAGAAAGACGTTAAGGAACTTTTTTACTATCTGCGGCGCCGCATTCCTGCACTGCAGGAAGACATCACGGAATATTTTTCGATCGTGGATTCCGACACGAAGACCTGGAACCAGCACCGAAAAGAATTTGAGGAAAGCATCACTTTCATCAACAATACCATCGCTCATTTCATCGACCGCGAGCAGCGCAAGGCGCAGCAGATCTTTCCACACTACTTCGAGCGGTTCGTGACCGACGGAATCGACTTCAATATGTATATCGGCCAGTCCATCGCGCCGGAGCGGAAGCTTACGGCGAAAGAAGTGGAACAGCTTAAGCGCTGGCAGATAAACCTGCTCGCCCGTGCCGCATTGCTTGGAAAGCGGCTGGAGAAAAAATCGCCCGTCCCCCTGCAAACCACGCAGCTTATACTGGCGCAGAACCAGCCGATCTCCATTAGCTTCCGTCCGGCCGAGCGAAAATTTGATGTCGACGGCGCTTATAATATCCGGTACGAAATCATCAAGAAACGGATCGACAAGGTCCATATCAAGGGAAACGGGGAAAGATTGACTCAGCCGGGAACGCTCGCAATTGTATATACGCTGTCCGAAGAGGCGGCAGAATACCGCAAGTTGATAGAAGAGCTGCAGCAGCAGGGCCTTTTTTTGCCGACAGTTGACGAATTCGAGCTCGAAGAACTGCAGGGAGTGATCGGCCTGAAAGCGCTGCGCGTTCAGATTAATTCTGAAGAGCCGGTATTTCGCAGTTCCTGAAACTGTTTCGTTTCAAGCAATGGCATTATCATTGCTACGCACAATCTGCTTATCTCCTTACTTCGTGGTGTTTAGTTATCAGTAAAACAATTAATACTATTTTTAAAGTTCAGCTTTGCCGGTAGTATGAAGATCACGACGCTTCTCGCCCTGTTGCTTCCTTCTTCCTTCCTCTTTGCGCAGGATTCCATCACGCACCGGATCGTACTGATCGGTGACGCCGGCCAGCTCACCAATGGTCGACATCCCGTGGCGCTTGCCGTGAAGCAAACCATTCCGATGGATGCGCGCACGACGATCGTCTACCTCGGAGACAATCTCTACAAAGTGGGCCTGCCCGACGATGAGATGCCCGAATACAACAGGGCACGCGCCGTGCTCGACTCGCAGCTTTCCATCGCGCAGGGAACCCGCGCGCGCATTTATATGATACCGGGAAACCACGACTGGAACAACGGCGGCCGCTACGGTTATGACGCAGTGATCCGGGAGCAGCTTTACGTGGACCTGCTGAACAAGGACAATGTGAAATTTTATCCCGAGGGAGGATGCCCCGGGCCCGTAGAGGTTCTGCTTGGTAACGACGTGGCGCTGGTAATTCTCGATTCGCAATGGTGGCTTCACCCGTTCGACAAACCCGGCATCGAATCCGACTGCGAATTCAAAACCAAGGATGAAGTGCTTTCCGCGCTGGACGATGTTTTCAGCCGCAACTCAAAAAAACTGATCATCCTGGCAGTGCATCACACTTTCCAAAGCAGCAGTCCCCATGGCGGCTTCTACACCTGGAAGCAGCACATCTTCCCATTCACCGACGTGTACAAAAATGCGTACATCCCTCTGCCGGTCATCGGCTCGATCTATCCGATCACGCGGGGGATCTTCGGGACTCCGCAGGACCTGAAGCACCCGAATTATGAGAACATGATCGACACGATTCAGAAAGTAGCCAAGGCGTACAAGAATGTAATTTTTGCAGGAGGCCACGACCACAGCCTTCAGCTGATCAAGGACAGCAACTATTATTACATTACCAGCGGATCAGGTGCAAAGACCAATCGTGTTTATAAAAGTCGCAAAAGCCTTTTTGCTGCATCGCTCACGGGATTCGCCGTGCTGGAGGTGTCGCGCAATAAGAATGTCCGCTGCAATTTTTATACGGTTACCGATTCCACGCGCCTGGCATACTCTGAAAACATTCTCAATTTCACATCCATCGAGGAACCGCAGGAGGACTCGATCAACCGCCCGATAGAAGATCCATTCCTCAAGTACAAGGACACCTTTACCATTTCTGCGAGCGAAAAATACCGCACAAACTCCGCTTTCAAAAAGTTCGTGATGGGAAACAACTACCGACAGGAATGGTCGACGCCGGTAAATATGAGGGTATTGAACATCAGGAAGGAAAAAGGCGGCCTTACTCCCCGCTCGCTCGGTGGAGGCAAACAAACGCGTTCCCTGCGTTTGGTGGACAAAAACGGCAAAGAATGGACTTTGCGTTCGGTTGAAAAAGATCCGAGTCGCGCAATCCCCGAAGCGTTCCGTCCCACCGTCGCACGCGACATAGTCAGGGATTTCATTTCCGCTTCGCATCCTTACGCGTCGATGGCCATGCCACGACTCGCCGACGCGGTGAACGTCGTCGTCCCCCGTCCCGAGCTCTTTTTTGTTCCCGACGACCCCGCGCTGGGTCCGTACCGGGCGATCTTCAAGAACAGCATCTGCCTGCTCGAAGAACACGAACCTGCCCGCCGGGGCCAGGACGTGTTCAATACCACTACCACGTTCCACAACATGCTCAACGATAACGACCACCGGGTGGACGAGTTCGCCGTACTGCGCGCCAGACTGTTGGATATGCTCGTTGCCGATTTTGACCGCCACGCGGACCAGTGGAAATGGGCCCAGGGCGACACGGGGCAGGGCAAAATCTATTATCCCATCTCGCGCGACCACGACCAGGCCTTCTTCTATTCAGACGGTTTGCTCATAAAAATTGTCACCCTGAAAAACCTGCCTTTCCTGAAGGGCCTGCGTTACGACATTCCGAAGGTGGAAGAACTTAACCTGGTGGCCAAGGATTTCGACCGCATGTTTCTCACTGACCTGGAAGCCGAAGAATGGAGAGCGACTATCCGCGACATGCAGGAAAACCTGACCGACGACGTGATCCGTGCGGCGGTGCGGGATCTGCCGGCGGAAGTGCATGCCATCAGCGGCGAAACGATCGCCCAAAAGCTGATCAGCCGCAGAAACATCCTGGAGGAAAAGGGAATGGAATACTACCGCTTTCTGGCGCGGAAGGTGGACGTGGTCGGGAGCAATGAAAAGGAATATTTCCGCGTTACCAGCTCTCCCGAGGGCCTGAACATAAAGGTGTACGAACGAAAGGCCAACAACGACACCAGTTTTTTGATGTACGACCGCACTTTCGATCAGCAGATTACCCGGGAAGTTCGGCTTTATGGCCTCAATGGAGATGATCTTTTCGAAATTGATGACAACGCAAGCTCGCGTATCCGGCTGCGCATCGTCGGGGGGAAGGGCAATGACACGTTCAACATTCGCGGACGCGTTCGAAACCATCTGTATGACCGGACCACCGAGGGAAATATCAACTACATTCAAAGTCAAAGTCTTTCTAAAAATCATTTTTCCGACGAGCCGTTGGTGAACTATTACAGCAGCACCGGCTTCCGGTATGATGAGCTGAAGCTGCCGAGTGTGTTCATGACAGTGAACAGCGACGACGGGTTTCTCATCGGGACGGGAATCTCCTGGAAGACATACGGATTCCGGAAAGACCCATACGCCACCTTCCAAAAGGTGCTGGCCATGTACTCGCCCGCGCGGGGCAGCGTGCAATTCCGGTACAACGGAGAATTCAATAAAATAATCGGTGATTACGATTTGGTCGTGCAGGGACAACTGGGAGTGCCGGGCGTGATCAATTTTTTTGGACTGGGAAATAACACCTCGGTCGCAGACGGAAAGCCGATCAGCTTCTACCGCTCCCGCTACCGCTATCTCGAAACAAGTGTCTTAATCCAAAGACGCCGTTACGAAAGCCTGCGCCTGATGGCCGGACCGGTTTATTATTCGTACTGGAACCGGCTTGAAGACAACGCCGGCAAGGTTCTCGGGGCGCCGTCGCTGGTAGGACTGGATTCGACGAGCGTGTATTCCACCCGAAATTTTCTGGGGGGCCGTGCCGCGATGATCGTATACAACCTGAACAACGAACTCTTCCCGACGCGCGGAGTTGACTGGCGGACCGACATCACGGCGCTCGCAGGCTTGCGTGAGAATCCGGCCAATCTGGTGCGACTGCAGTCGGACATGGAGATTTATGCCAGCCTCAGCGATCCGGCGCGGCTGGTAGCCGTTATACGGCTCGGAGGCGGACACATTTTCAACAGGCAATTTGATTATTACCACGCCCTGAACATCGGCGCACAGAATCATCTTCGGGGATTCCGCAAGAACCGGTTTGCCGGAAATTCACTCGCATACGGAGGACTGGAACTGCGGCTGAAGCTCGCCGACGTTCGGTCGTACATTCTTCCCGGCTCATTCGGAATAATTGGCTTCAACGAAGCCGGAAGGGTATGGCTGAGAGGAGAGAGTTCCCGCAAATGGCACTACGCCTACGGCGGAGGACTATATTTCATCCCGTTCGAGCTTTTTATCATGTCGGCGACTGTAGGTTTCTCCAAAGAAGAATCCCGCCTGTTCAATTTCTCGATCGGTACGAAACTGAACCTCAACTTCTGATTAACCGTTAATCAGAACTTCCAGCCGAGCCCAATCAGGGGCATCGCGTCCTCTTTCGACGCAGCGTACGTAAACGTCAGCACCATACGGCGAAGCGGCGATATCCAAAACCCACCCCCGTAACCGGTCGCCCACGAACCGCCGGTGGTTGAGCCATTCCATACCGTGCCGTTATCGATAAAAGCGAGGATTCCGAGCATACCCGGAAACAGATACGTGCTGAAGTTGGATACGCGCAGGCGCATTTCCAGTTGGTTGAAGAGCTTCGACCTTCCGGCAAAACGGTATTTGCGGTAGCCACGCAGGTTGTCCTCGCTGCCGAGATATTGCGCCTGGTAAAATTCAAAATCTCCAAAATTGTGACCCCCGCCGAAGCGGTTTGCGATAACCAGCGTTTTCGGAATGATGCTCAGGTAAAACGAAAACTCCGAATTGAACTGTGTTACCTCGTAGCTGGCGTTGTTCAGGCCGTTCAGGTACCTGAGATTGGTCATCCACAGAATACCGCGCTCGGGAAGAACGGGATGGCTCCTGAAGTCTACGTCGAAATTCATGCGCCCGCCGAAGTAAGATTGTTTCGCAAACAACGTAGTCGGGTCAAGTCCGTTGCTCCCTGTCTGCACGATGTAACGGGCACTGTTCTTCGGGTCCGTGGGATCCAGTGAATAAAACTGGTAGGTGGGACCGAGTGCCAGCCGGACCCGTTTCGAAAAATTATGGCGAAGCAACAGGGAAACGTCTCCCAGGTCGTACCGCGCCCGGTAAAAGCGGAATTTCCCCGGGCTGGATTTTACGTACGTCGTACCCATTCCATACCCGAAAAAATTGGTGGTGTTGTTCGGCGCTTTGATGTCGATATCTGCCAGCACGTCGGAATTCCGGGAGAATACGCTTATGAACTCCCCGTAATAACGAAAGCGGAAGGCCTGAGTGGCAAAAGCAGAATTGACTGTCAACTCATGGTAATTCTTATAGGGCTCCTTGCGAAATCCATGGCGCGTTATCCGCAGCGACACTCCGAGATAAATACCGTCGTCGCTGTTGTAATTCACAGAGAGGAAGGGTGCGACGGTATTGTAATGATAGCCGAGACGATTATAATGGTTCGCCAGCGTATCGTCGCGGAGCTTTTCCGTGAAGCTGCCCTTAATCTGGTTGTTTTCTCCTGTGGAATCGTATACGATGCCCCCCTGGCCCGAAGTGACCTGGCTGTCAAACTGGTCATTCCCGGTCCCTCCAATCAGCCGCAGTTTGATCTTGTCATTGTTGCCTTTTACCACAAAGCGGTCTTCGCCGCCGAAGCCGTAAAGCCGCAGCTCTTCGGTTACGTTCGGATCGAACAGACGATCATATATCTTTTGCGCCACCTCGCCTTCCTTCGTAATCTTGAAGACCTCGAGCAGCACTGAGCCATCTTCGTTGCGGGTAACCATAAACTGCTCGTGCTTGTCGCTTCCGGTAACGGTCACGGTTTCAGAAAGCCAGCGGTAATATTCAAGTGCTTCATCCACTAAATGGTTGCGCCGCTCTTTCAGGGTTTGCACGATCGACGGCCCGGAAAATGCGTAGATCTCTTTGGGCTGCTGACGGAGCGCCCGCTCCAGCACTTCATCCGTCATCCGGGCCACCAGCTCCTCAGCGGCACGCTTCCAGTCCTGCTCGGTAAGCTTGTTCAGGAAAAACCGGTCGAGATTGCGCGCAGCAAAATTGAATCGCTTGATGTTCCTCGCCTCAGGCTTAAAACCTTCGAGCTGAGGTACGAGCCAGGGCCAGCTCGCCATACCCGGCAAAAGTCCCTGGTTGATATAAAATACCTGGTCCCGGTCGCGGGCAACTGCAAAGAAAACTTTTCCCTTATCCTTGTCATATGCCCCCCAGATCCATTGGTCCTCGTGCCGGTCAAAGTCCATCACAAACATGTCCAGCAACCGAAGTTTGAGCAAACCGAGCTGGTCAACTTCGTTGTCGTTGTCGTCTTTCAGCTTTTCCGCCACCTCATCGGTATCATAATCTTTTTTCACCGTATCCGGCAGACGGTGTTCAAACAGCGCAAGCATGTCCTTAAAATCTTCGCGATACTCGCCAAGCGCCGGATCATCTGCTATATACACAAGCTTTACGCGATACCACGGCACGCCCGCCGCTTCGGAGAGGACGGGCATTGAAAGCGCGGAGTATGGATAGGATGCCGACACCCCGTCGGCCACCAGGTCGCGTGCCAGTTCGCTTTCGAGGTCACCCGGCAGCGTTTTGGCTGTAATAAATTTCTTTATCGACCGGAGATTGTATTCCCGGCCGTTCGCATCCGTCAGGCGCAGCGATTTGGTCTGCTTGCCACCTCCTCTTTTGGTGGGGGTTAGGCCGCCCATCTCGGTGGAAATGCGCATGACCGGCGCTTTTACGGGCGTGTTCCATTCCTGTCGGTAGTTTTTACCCATCCAGAAATGCTTCCCTCCGCCGGTCTTAAAACTTCCCCCTGCCTGGCTGGCTGAATCCTGGGCCGAGCAATACGATACCGGAAGGACGATTAATAACACGAGTTTTCTGAAGCGACCCATAGTTGGTGTTTTGGCGTTAAACATTCCCTTCATCTAGCCTAATTGTCTCAAGATAATGATATTAAGCGAATCCATTTATCTCTAAAAGCTGCTGCGCCGGACGTACACGGGTCTGCGAAAACGGCAGCTCATTGTCGCACATTTGTCTCAAACGCGCACCTGATCAGGGTGGCCTTGCCCGTGCCGCCTTCATTGGAAATGTACATGTCTCCGTTCTTTTTAAAACAGATCCCCTCCGGCTGAGTGAATATACTGGGGATCAGAACGAACACTTTTTCTGCTTTTCCGTTCAGATCGGTTATCACGAGCTGGTTGCTTGCGGAGGAAAGAATATATAGTTTCTGGTACAAAGGGTGAATGGCAGCAGCGGAAGGTTCGATGCGCGAGCTCTTTTCCGGGGCGAGCTTCGACACTTCCGCGACGTCGATCTGGTACACCGGACGAGGATCGAATCCAATTGAATCCGGGTAATAAGCAAAGGCACTTACTTTCTTTCGGTCGTCCACATCACAGTTCTTGCAAAGCAGGATGAGCGCCCTGCGGCCCCGGTCATAATAAAGTGTTTCAAAATCCCTGTTTCCCTCGATAGGCACCTTTCCCACCGTTGTTGTCTGCCCGGACTTGCTGACGGTGTCGATATGAAATTTGTGCAACGTTCCGTCGCTCTCCAGGATGTAAGGCACGCCGTCCACAATTGCCACGTCTTCGTAATCCCCCCTTCCGCCAAAATCATATTCTCCCTGGATGGCCTTCGTTTCACGGCCAAGCAGGAAAAGCTTTCCCCTTTCATCATTAATTGAAACGAAAACGTTCCTGTCCGAATCCCAGCTGATCCCCGAAATTTCGCGCAACTTCAGGTCCAGCTTGGTTATCTCCATCTTCGTGGCAAAATCGTAGCCGTCGGGAGACTGATACAGCTTTTTCTTTTGCCGGCAACCAGCATCCGCCACACCGCAGACTACAAGCAGCATCAGCGGCAGCAAAAACCGGAATAACCGATGGCTTCTGATGTTTTTATTTAAATTTAGCATGTTTAATACGTCACGCATGACCGAAAACGATCTCAAGTTATTGTCTGAAGCACAAACTTATGTAAGCAATTTATTCCGGACTAAAAATACTAAAAGCATCAGGTTCCATAATCTCGAGCACACGCAGGGGGTGGTCATCGCGGCGGAAGAAATGGCCGATTACTACCAGCTCCAGGATGAGGACCGCGTAGCCCTTGCCCTGGGTGCATGGTTTCATGACTCCGGCTTTACCAGCGGCGACGCGGAAGGCCATGAAAACCGGGGGATCCAGATCGCGAGCCGTTTTTTGCAGGAGCAGGGGGTGGACCAGGCATTGATCAACAAGGTGCGGTCTGCTATCGAGGCCACGCGACTCCCGCAGACGCCGAAGAACCTCCTTGAGCAAATACTTTGCGACGCGGACCTCTACCACCTCGGCACTGATGATTTCAGCGATCGGAGCAAGCTGCTGCGCGAGGAACTTTCCGAATTATCCAAGAAAGATTTTTCTAAAAAAGAGTGGCGCAAGCTGAACATCAACTTTCTCGAAAATCACAAGTACTTCACCGAGTATGCCCGCAGAAAGTTGCAGCCGGTAAAAGAACGGAACCTGCAGCGGCTGATCAGCAAGGAAGAAGAATCCAAGGCCGACAAAAAAGAGAAGGTGGAAAAGGCAGTCCTGGGTCCCTTGGCGGAATCACCAAAGGAAGAACCGAAAAAAAAGCTGAAGGAGGAAAAATCGGAACGCGGCATTCAAACTGTTTTCCGCATCATGGCACAGAACCATGCCAACCTCAGCCAGATGGCAGATGCGAAAGCGAACATCCTGGTTTCGGTGAACTCGATCATCCTTACGATCATCATCTCGGTGCTGCTTTCAAAACTGGAATCAAACCGGAACCTGGTCATTCCAACCATCATCCTGCTCGTCGTATGCGTGTCGGCCATCGTGTTTTCCATCCTGGCCACGCGGCCGAACGTGTCGTCGGGAAAGTTTACAAAGGAAAACATTCAGAATAAGGAGACCAACCTTCTGTTCTTTGGGAATTTTCACAAGATGTCGCTGCCGGATTACGACTGGGCAATGTCTGAAATGCTGAATGACAAGGAATACCTGTACAGCAGCATGATCAAGGATATTTATTTCCTGGGAGTGGTGCTCGCGCGCAAATACCGATACTTACGAATCTCCTTCTCCATTTTTATGTACGGCCTCATCGTTGCCGTACTGGCTTTTGCCGCCGCCCTGGCCTTTCCGCAGGCTTCGGCGGGGTATGCACCCTGAGGAAAGTCAGTAAAGACCCCGATCCCCTGGTTCATGTCTCACGAACCAGGACGGGTAAACTCAAAAATTACAAGCAGAACCCGGAAGCCAGAAGATTGGTTGAAATGTTGCCATGGTCCATGGACCCTAATAACGTCTGAACTCCAAAAAGAATTTTCGTCCGATTTTCGTCTTCCGACTTCTTTCGACGGCCGAACTCCCTACTCCAGACTCCAGACTCAATTGGCTCTGCCGAGCATTTCCTCGAGCTTCATCACCAGCTCCGTCTTCGTGATTGGCACACCCATGATCTTGTTGTACCCTTTTGCGTCGACGAGGTAGTTGTCGCGAATAATACGGATAAGCTGGCCGTTATTGATCTCCGGCACCAGTACGGTCTCGAAGTTCGCCAAAATCTCGCCGAGGTTTTTCGGGAACGGTCGCAGGTATCGCAGGTGCGCATGGCTGACGGGATAACCCTTGCCCTGCAGCTCTGAAACGGCAGACTTGATAGCGCCGTAAGTGGAACCCCATCCCAGCACCAGTATCTTTCCATTTTCCGGACCACTGTCGAGCTGCTGCAGCGGCACATATTCTGCGATCTTATCCACCTTCGCCTGACGCAGTTTCACCATGAGCTGGTGGTTTTCCGGCTCGTAGTTTACATTGCCTGTAATATCTTGTTTTTCGAGTCCGCCGATCCTGTGCTCCAGTCCGGCAGTTCCGGGAACTGCCCACGGACGAGCCAGCTTTTCGTTGCGCTCGTACGGCATGAGCTGCTCTTCCCCTTGCTCAAGCTTTGTCTTAAATTTTACTTCGATCGCGGGTAGCTGCTCAGAGCTGGGAAAACGCCAGGGTTCTGCTCCGTTTGCAATATATCCGTCGCTGAGCAGGATAACGGGCGTCATGTGCTGCACGGCAATGCGAACTGCCTCGTAGGTGGCTTCAAAGCAGTCTGCGGGGGTAGCCGCTGCCACCACCGGCATCGGACACTCGCCGTTTCTTCCGTAATAAGCCTGGAGCAGGTCGGATTGCTCGGTTTTTGTCGGTAAACCGGTGGAGGGTCCCCCCCGCTGGATATCGCAAATGAGCAAGGGGATCTCCAGCATGACGGCCAGTCCCATCGCTTCCGCCTTCAATGCCATGCCGGGTCCCGACGTTGTTGTCACGCCCAATGAACCCCCGTAGGACGCGCCGATCGCGGCGGTGATCGCGGCAATTTCGTCCTCAGCCTGGAAGGTGCGCACGCCAAAACTCTTGTACCGGCTTAGCTCGTGCAGAATATCGGACGCCGGTGTGATCGGGTAGGACCCTAAAAAGAGCGGCAAACCTGATTTCTGTGAAGCGGCGATGAGCCCGAAAGCCAAAGCCTGGTTGCCCATAATGGAACGGTAAGTGCCGGGTTCCATCCTGGCCTTGTCGACCTTGTATGTGGTGGTGAAAGTTTCTGTCGTGTCCCCGTAATTGTATCCCGCCTGCAGCGCCTTGATGTTGCTCTCCATGATCTCCGGCTTTTTTCCGAATTTTTCACGGATGAAGTTGATAGTGGTTTGCATGTCGCGGTTGTACATCCAGTAGAGGAAGCCGAGCACGAACATGTTTTTCGCGCGGTCTTTTTCTTTCATGCCCATCGTAATATCCTTCAGCGCTTCGCGGGTCATTTTCGTTACGTCCATCCGGATCACTTCGTAATTGTCAAGGCTTCCGTTGTCGAGGGGATTTTCACCCTCCGGATAGCCCGCCAGGCGAAGGTTCTTTGAATCGAATCCGTCGGTATTCACAATGATCTTGCCCCCCTTCTTCAACGCCGTGAGATTCACTTTCAGTGCCGCCGCGTTCATTGCTACCAGTACATCGCACGCATCACCAGGAGTGAAAACGCGATCGCTCGAAAATCGCAGCTGGTATCCGCTCACGCCGGGGAGGGAGCCCTGGGGCGCGCGGATCTCAGCAGGGAAATCGGGAAACGTTGCGAGGTCAATGCCTAAAAGGGCGGTATTATTGGAGAATTGCGTTCCGGTGAGCTGCATCCCATCGCCGCTGTCGCCGGCGAATTTTATCACTACGTCCTGCAGGACTTCCTGTTTGCGTGGCATGGTGGAAGGTTGTGCTGTAAAGATACTTTAAGTTGGGGATCGGTTTATTGGTTTATTAGTTAATTAGATAATTGGTCTGCCGAAAAAAATCGTGAGAAAAAAGCTGATCTCTTTGTTATTTTTATAATGTCATGAAAGGCGCCGGGAATTCTACGGCCAGCGATCTGCGGGTCGGTGCTTTTTTCAATAAGCCCGGACCCTGGAAAGAAGAATTGAAGCTGCTCCGCAGCATTGTGCTCGATTTCGGTTTAACGGAAGAACTGAAATGGTATCAACCCTGCTACACCTTCGACGGAAAAAATGTGCTTATCATCAGCGGTTTCAGGGATTATTGCGTGCTGAGCTTTTTTAAAGGCGCACTGCTTAAGGACACTCACGGCATTCTGCAGCAGCCGGGGGAGAACACGCAGTCCGCGCGGGTGATCCGGTTCACCAGTACGAAACAGATTGAAAAATTGAGACCGGCGATCCGCGACCTGGTCCGCCAGGCAATACAGGTTGAAAAATCCGGATTGAAAGTACACTTTAAGAAAATTTCCGAGCACCGCATACCCGAAGAGTTCGCAAAGCAGCTGAAGGAAAAGCCGGCCCTGAGGAAGGCGTTCAACGCACTCACTCCTGGCAGGCAGCGCGGTTACCTGCTCTACATTTCCTCCGCGCGCCAGCCCGCAACCCGCGAAGCGCGTGTGGAAAAGTGCATTCCGCTGATCCTCGAAGGGAAAGGACTCAGCGACGATTACAGGTCGCGGCAGGATCGAAAGCAGTAAGCAGAAAGCAGTGAGCAGTAATGAGTGATGAATGATGAGTGAGCAGTAGGAGTAATCAGTAAGCAGTAATCAATAATTCGCTGTTCAATGTCCCGACGAATTCGCAGAGCGGATTGTCGGGATGCCGGCCGCAAGCGCCGCTATTCAATGCCCGACTATCAAATGATCGCCATTCTCGTCTACGGTGAACCTGGCTCCGGCCGAAATCCGCTCACGGAGGAAAAATACAAAGACCTCGGCGCCGCGCTCGCCGCCGCGGGAATGGAAGTACGCCCGGTGCTGTATCACGATCAGATCGCCGACGAGCTGTTCGAACCACTCCGCGGGTACAGTGTCATTCTCGTCTGGGTCAACCCCATTGAGCAGGGGCGCGACCGCACACGGCTCGACGCGCTCCTCATGCAGCTGGCGCAAGCGGGTTGTTTTGTTTCCGCCCACCCGGAAGTGATCCTGAAAATGGGAACCAAAAAAGTCCTTTTCGACACAAGGCAGCTTTCCTGGAGCGGGAAAGTTGGGCTTTACACAAATTTTGATGAATTCCGGGAAACATTCCCGGCTTCGCTGGAATCTGCGGGCACGAAAGTGCTGAAGCAATACCGGGGAAACGGCGGGAACGGTGTATTCCGCGTTGCGCTCGCTACGGATGCCCTCGTTGTTACTCATGCCCAGGGAAGTGAAGGGCGACAGTCATTCGGCTGGACGGAGTTTTTCGAAAAATTCCGCCATTATTTTTCCGGCGGCGGCATGCTCATCGAACAGGAATGGAATGTAAACCACGCCAACGGCATGGTAAGATGTTACCTCTGCGGAAATCGCGTCGCGGGGTTCGGGTACCAGGAGGTAAATGCCCTTTACGAGGTGTCGCAAAACGGACGAAGCCGTATCCTGCCGCCGGGGAAGAGGTTCTATTTCACGGAAAAATGCGGACTCTTTCGCGATCTGAAGGAGATCATGGAAAAGGAATGGGTACCGCAACTGCAGAAATGCCAGTCGATCCCAACAAACATGCTACCGGTAATCTGGGACGCCGATTTTTTTATCAACGATCCCGTGCATCCCACACCGGCGGGCAAATACTCGCTTTGTGAAATTAACGTAAGCAGCGTCTCTCCCTTCCCGCCGAGCGCGATACCGCTTATGGTTGCAGAAACGCTGAGCAGAATCTGTTAAGTCAGGAAGTCCGAAGAAAGGGTAAGGATGTCCCAGGGTATACTCAGCCTGTCGAAGCATAATGGCATGCACGCAGTTCGGGTAGACCCTGATAGTCGGGAGCTGACCTACTGACTCGACAATGGCCAAGGATAATATCCGCACCGGTCTTCGGACTACCGACTTCTGACTATCTTTACTGCGCATTCATGAAGGAACAGATCCTCGCTAACCTGGGCAATCCCCCGCAACTGGAAGAGCTGTACCGCGCAGACAGACGCAATTTCAAAAAAGAATTCAACTCACTTTATCCCGAGATCAGTGCAGATCCCGTGGCACGCGCCTGGCATGAGCGTCTCAACTTTGAGGATGAGATTTCCTGGGGCAGCCGGCGCGAACTCTGGTTCGTAATCATTGTTTCGCTTATCGCGGCACTCATCGCGAAGCTGCCCGACTTCCTCGCGCTGGACCGGGAAGCATTTTATGTTCGCAACATCGCTTTCGTCGTATTTCCCGCGCTGACTGCCTACCTTGGGTGGAAACAGGGAACTCCGCGCAAACAATTACTGCTCGCGTTTCTTGTACTTGCCGCATCCGCAGTTTTCATCAACCTCTTGCCGAACGGCGCCCCGCGCGACAGCATCCTGCTGGCCTGCATTCACCTCCCGGTCTTTCTTTGGATGATACTTGCTTTTTCCTATGGAGGCGACCGGCCTTCGAGCCCCGCTCGCAGACTGGATTACCTGCGCTTTAATGCCGACTTGCTGGTGATTGCTGCCATTATCGTGATCGCAGGTGGACTGCTTACCGCCGGAACGCTGGGACTGTTTTCACTGATCGGCGTCGACGCCGAAGAATTCTATTTCAGGAACATCGTAACCTGCGGAGCCGCAGCCGTTCCGGTTGTCGGCTCCTATCTCGTGCTGACGAATCCGCAGCTGGTGAATAAAGTTTCACCGGTGATCGCGAAAGTTTTCACCCCGTTGGTGCTCGTTACGCTTATTGCCTACCTGGGAGCCATCGTTTACACAGGAAAAGATCCCTACAACGACCGGGAGTTCCTGCTTGTGTTCAACCTGCTGCTGATCGCGGTAATGGCTATTATCTTTTTTTCTATTACCGAAGCCTCCGGAGGCAGCGGCGGCAAATTCACAATTGCCATGCTGACGGCGCTGGCGCTGGTAACGATAGTCGTGAACGGCATCGCTCTTTCGGCAATCGTGTTCCGCATCTCAGAATGGGGATTAACACCAAACCGTCTTGCGGTTCTGGTGGGCAACCTGCTCATCCTCGCTCACCTGCTGCTCACTACCTGGCAGCTGCTGCGTGCGCTGCGGGATCGAAGCCGGATCGCGATTGTTGAAAACACCATGGCGCGATTTCTCCCGGTGTACGGCGTCTGGGCAGCAGTGGTCTGCTTCAGCTTCCCCTTTATTTTCAATTTTGGGTGATTTTTCCGAAATGCGACCGGAAACGCATAATTTGAAAAGAATTGTGCCACCCATAAACAGAATCAAATGCAGTTAGGAGCCTTCTCGATCAGCCTGAGCGTGAAAGACCTCGGGGTGTCGAAACAGTTTTACCAGAACCTCGGGTTCACGGTTTTCGCAGGAAGCATGGAACAGAATTATCTCATCATGAAAAACGGTGTGGCCCTGATCGGGCTTTTCCAGGGGATGTTTGAGAACAACATACTCACCTTCAATCCGGGCTGGGACCAGGACGCGAACCTCGTGAACAATTTCGACGACGTGCGCATTATCCAGCGGCATCTGAAATCGAAAGGTATAAGCCTTGCCAGCGAAGTGGAAGAATCTGGTTCAGGGCCGGGCAGCTTTTTCCTTTCGGATCCCGACGGCAACGCCATTCTTTTCGATCAGCACGTGTGAGCTGCCATTAATGATCAGGTTCCATACCGGAAGCATTTCGCCAGGCCGCATTCAATTTCTCAAATTCCTGCTGGTCTTTCAAGCTGAAGGAAACATTCACAAGTTTTCCCAAATTGGGCTGGCCCGCATTTACCCAGGCTGTGTACCAGCAGCTTGCCACGGCATGGATCGCTTCCCGCATACGCCGCTCCACCATTCCTTTTAAAAGGGCATCATAAGCCTTGCTGTATGCCGCTGAATACTGCCGCACAACCATCCCGTTTCTTTCTTCGAAAGAGTATTTCCTGTCGGCGGGAAATCTCGCCGAGAGCTGACTTTCAAAACGCAGCACCGTATCTGCAGCCGCCGCACTTTCCAGTATGCGTTTCCAGAAAAATCCAGCAGGATCTTTTAAGTAATTCGCCTTCCCGATGAAAAAATCCCATTCCGTGTCCGCCAGGAGCTCTGGGATCCGGCTTTCCCAAAACGCATGAATGCCTTTTTGCCCGGTATGTTGCCCGTCGTGATTGCTGCTTGCGTGCAGCGGCACCATCGCATCGGCCATGTAATGCCCGATTTCTGCCGAATATTTCAGGATGCGTGCCTGGTGTTTGTCGCGGAATGCATCCGTAAGGCGGTGCAGCATAGTCTGCAGCCACCAGGGCACGATGCCGTGCTTTAACAACGTATCTTCTCCGTATTTCGCCACCGCGTCGCTCCATTTTCTCGGAAGGGAATCGAACGGCCACGGGCCGTAGCGGTCAATATCAATATAATGCCGGCAGGCTTCTTCTTTCAGCACGTAGCGGCGCTTGTCCGGGTCCACCGCGTGTTCGGAAATAAATTCGATCCGTGATTTGTAAAGGAGCAGCATTTCGGGCGGCAGCAGGAACACCGCGTGGTAATTGATCTTCCGGTGGGCATAAAACCCCCAGGAAAAACAGGGCGCGCCTGTGAGTGTAAGCGCAACAAACGCAAGCAAAAGGTTCTTCAAGGACCGACTCCGTTTTCCACCTGCCTCCCTTCAGTCCGTTCCGCTTCCAGGTCCACCACGCCGCCGGTGACGGCGTACTTCATGGCCTCGCCCGCACTGATCTGCTGGATCTTGCGGACCCGGTGACGCGGCAGCACATACAGCTGCCCCGCCCAGTGGTACGCCTGCGGCACATAAACGGACACCATATCGGCGCCGAGGTCGAACTTCCGAAGCTGGTCATCCGTCAGAAACCCGACGATCCATACTTCCTCCGCGAAACAATTTGCCAGCACGGCATTTCCGAACTTTTTCTTATCCCCGGCAAAAGCTTCAAAGAAATCCTTGGTCGAAGAATAAATGAATTTGATGACGGGTGTTCTGCCCATCAGCCGGTCGAGGAAGTTCACCGCGCTGCCCATCAAAAAATAGGACCCCACCCAGCCCACAAAAACCACGAAAACGAGGATGATGGCAAAGCCCAGCCCCGGAATGTCCACGTAGGGCCGCAGGATGCTGTCTACCTTGTCGAAGAGCCAGTAGAGTACATAGGCCGTCACGCCAATCGGCGCGAGGATGATCAGGCCCTGGACGAAGAACCGCAACAGCTTCCGCACGATGCCGTTGCGCCTGGGGGGATCGGTAAAAGGATCCATCGGGATGGTTTGCGGCTAAGGTAACTGAAAAATATGGTCTCTTTCAAAGGGAAACCCCCTCGAAAATCGCCGAAAAAACCGGTGGAAACTTTGGTTACACGAATAGTTTCTTTAGTTTCGCGGCGATTTATGAGTGCCCTGGACAGCAAAGACAGAATCCGCGAAAAGGCGAACGAGTTGTTCCTCCAGTACGGGATCCGCTCCGTTTCAATGGACGATATCGCCGCTTCGCTGGGGATGTCCAAGAAGACCATTTACCAGTATTTCGCAGACAAAGACGAGCTGGTTGAAGCGGTGGTGGACTCTCACATTAGCCAAATGCAAGGCGACTGCGCAAACTGCCGGAAAAATGCCCGGGATGCCATCCACGAGATGATGATGACGATGGAGATGGTGATTGAACAGCTCAGGGATATGAACCCGGTAGTGCTGAATGATCTGGCGAAGTTTCATCTTGGCGCTTACGAACGCTTTCTTGAGCACAAGAACAAGTACCTGGCGCGGGTGATCCATGATAATATTGAATGGGGGAAAAAAGAAGGGCTTTACCGGAGGGAGGTCAACACCGACGTAATGTCCCGCTTTCGGCTCGAATCGATGATGATTCCATTCAATATTTCCCTGTTCCCGCCCGGCAAATTCAACCTCGCCGCGACGAGTGCGCAGATCATCGAACATTTTGTATATGGGCTGGCCACTGTGAAGGGCCACCGGCTGATTCAGAAATACAAACAGGATAAAAAATCGACAAGCCATGACAAGAAGCTGGTTTCCTAAGGGGGCCGGAATCACGCTGCTTCTGCTCTCCACAGCGGCGGCAGCTCAGCAACGCTACGAAGTCTCAGCAAAGGACGCGGTAGATATCGCCTTCCAAAACGTTGCCGAGCTCAGGAATGCCCGCCTGGACCAACAGATCACTGAAGCGCGCAATCGTGAAGTTACTGCGCTCGCCTACCCCCAGGTTTCCGGAAGCGTGCAGGTAAATCATTATCTCTCGCTTCCACTGATCCAGTTTCCGGACGCAACCGAACTGGCAATCTACGATGTGCTGAAGCGTGAAGGGGTGCGCGATTCCAACGGGAACCCGATCACAGGCAATGGCCAGTTCCAGGTACGGAACTTTTCGTTCTTTTCGCCCTGGAATGTGAATGGCGGCGCCACCGTGCAGCAACTTCTGTTTGAGCCCCAGGTGTTCGTGGGTCTCCAGGCGCGCCGCACACTCCGCGAATCGAGCGCATTGCAGGTGAAAGTTCAGGAAGACAAGGTTCGGGAATCGGTTTACCGCAGTTACTACGGTGTGCTGATCGCCGAAAAGCAACTTTGGTTTGTACAGGAAAGTCTGAAGCGCCTGCAGAGGCTGTCAGCAGACATGGACGTGATGTTCCGCAACGGCTTTGTGGAAAGGCTGGATATCGACAAAACCAATGTGGCGGTGAACAATACACGCTCTGCGGAAAACCAGCTGAAGAATGGCATCGCAATCGGTTATGCGGTCCTGAAGATGACGATAGGACTTTCCCAATCGGATACGCTTGTGCTGAAGGACAGCCTGAGCACCGCGGATATCACTCAGGGTTTGTTGGAAACATTTTCTTACGATGACCGCAACGAGATCCGCTTCCTCAACAAGGCCCTCGACCTGCAGCGTTACGACGTCAAGCGTCACCGGTTGTCGTATTTCCCAACCGTCGCGGCCTTTTACAATTTCCAGAAAGTGGGGCAGCGCAACTCCGCTACCCTGCAGGCAAGCGATCCGTGGTTTTGGTACAACATCAATCTCGTGGGACTTTCGGTCAACATTCCCATTTTCGACGGGGGCCAGAAGCGCCAACGCATCCGGCAGTCGCAGTTCACTCTGCAAAAGCTGGAGAACAGCCTCGACCAGGCTAAAAAAGGAATCGACCTGGAACGCACCACTGCGCGGAGCACGCTTGCAAGTGCACTGATCAATTTGTCCGCACAGGAAGAAAACATGAGGCTGGCACAAAAAGTCTATGAAACCGAAAAGAAAAAATATGAGGCGGGGCTCGGCTCCAGCTTTGCCATCCTGCAGGCTGATACCGAGTTGCAGCAGGCGCAGTCGAATTATTTCCGATCCCTGTACGACGCCATCATCGCCCGGATCACGCACCTGAAAGCCCTTGGAAAATTATGAATTCATCAACCCCGATTATTATGAAGAAGTTTTCCGCCATCCTCTTGCTTGCCGCAGCAATTGCCATCGCCGGTTGTGGCCGTGGCGCCAAAGACAAGAAAGGCGAAACCGGCGATCTGAAAGTGTTGCTTGAAGAAAAAAAGAAGCAGAAAATAAAGATCGAAACGGAAATCCGCGACCTGGAACAGCGGATCGGTTCAACGTCCGCCACACGCAGCCAGAAGCTGGTCTCCATCGACACCGTACGTCTCCGCGAGTTTGCACATTTCATCGAGCTGCAGGGAAAGGTAGAGGCCAATGACATCGTCAACGTCGCTCCCCGCGGATTTCCTGCTCAGGTAAGAGCCTTGTACGTGCGCCTCGGGGACGTGGTTCGCAGGGGCCAGCTGCTCGCGAAGTTGGACGATGCCGTGATACTGCAGGAAATGGAAAGCTTAAAGCTGCAGCGCGATTACGCCCAGAACATGTACAACCGCCAGAAAAATCTCTGGGATCAGGGCATTGGTACGGAAGTGCAGCTTGTTACTGCGCGCAATAATGTGGACGCGCTGAACAAGCAGATCGCTACGCTCACCGAGCGGTGGAAAACCTCGATGGTCTACGCGCCGGTCAACGGCGTCGTGAACGAACTGAACGTGAAGGTCGGTGAGGTTTTCACCGGAAGCACCGGCATGGGACCACAGATACAGATCGTCAACAACAGCAGCCTGAAAGCGGTGACCCAGGTACCCGAGAATTACGTAACACGCGTGAAAAGGGGAATGCCCGTGGAAGTGGTGGTACCGGAAACGGGGCGCGCACCGTACCAGTCGTCCATCAGCGTCATCGGCGCCACCATTCACTCGCTCAACCGCTCCTTCGCCGCGGAAGCAAAGCTCCCGTCCGACCCCGTGTTGAAACCGAACCAGTCTGCACTGATCCGGATCCGCGACTACATGGCAAAAGATGCGATTGCAATCCCGGTGAACCTGGTGCAGAGCGATGAAAACGGGAAATATGTTTTCGCAGCCCGCCGCGAGGCTGATCGCGTAGTGGCAAGAAAAGTCCCTGTAAACGTAGGTGAGGTCTACAACGGATTGATCGAGATCCGCGCAGGGCTGAAGGCAGGCGACCTACTCATCACGCAGGGATACCAGCTGGTATACGACGGACAGTCCATCACCGCCAGCCTGTAAGAAAAACACTGCAACCACCAGTACAAACCCTCTTAGATGAAGATCATTCACAGCGCCAGAGAAAAATTTAAGGAATTCAGACCGACAAGCTGGGCCATTGACAACCGGACAGCGATTTACATCATTGCTGTCATCATCACCATCATGGGATTGCTCAAGTTCGATTCCATGCCGAAAGAACAGTTTCCCGACATCGTGGTGCCCACCATTTCGATCAGTACGGTTTATGTGGGCAATTCACCCGAGGAGATAGAAAATTTGGTGACGCGCCCCATCGAAAAGCAGCTGAAAGGTATCACCGGCGCCAAGGTGATGAAAATCCAGAGCACGTCGCAAACGGATTACAGCCTGATCATCGTCGAGTTCGACACCGACGTAAAGACGGAGCTCGCCAAGCAGAAAGTGAAAGACGCAATCGACAGGGCAAAAGCTGATCTTCCCGTGGACCTTACTTCCCAGCCCAATGTGCAGGAATTTGCTTTCAGCGAAATGCCGATCATGTTTGTGAACGTGAGCGGCGATTACGATGGCATCAAGTTGAAAGAATACGCCGACAAAATGCAGGATCGCTTCGAAGAGCTGAGCGAAGTGACCCGTGCAGAGATCGTCGGCGCGCCCGAGAGGGAAATCCAGGTGAATGTGGATCCGTACAGGATGACGCACGCAAGAATCAGCCTGATGGATGTGGAAAATGCCATCGCGCGCGAAAATCATGACATCACGGGGGGATTGATCGAAGTGGGAAATATGAGGCGCACGCTGCGCGTAAAAGGCCAGTTCAATTCGGTGCGCGATCTCGAAAACATCGTGGTGCGCAGCACGGCGCTGGGAGGAAGTGTTTACCTCCGCGACATCGCCACCCTGAAGGATACTATCCGCGAAAAGGACAGCTATGCGCGTCTCGACGGAAAAAACGTAGTCACTCTGAACATCGTAAAGCGTGCCGGCGAAAATCTCATCGAATGCGCCGACAAGGTGAAGGCAATCGTAGCGGAGATGCAGGCGAACGAAGAGCTCCCACGCGATCTGAAAGTGGTCTTCACCGGCGACCAGAGCAAGCAGACTCGGACTTCGTTCACTGAACTCATCAACACGATCATCATCGGCTTTATCCTGGTGATGCTGATCCTGATGTTCTTCATGGGCGTCACCAACGCTTTTTTCGTAGCTCTGAGCGTTCCCCTGAGTGTTTTCGTAGCCTTCCTTTTCCTGCCGGTGGCCGACAGTGTGATCGGCACGGATGTGACCCTCAACTTCATTGTTCTGTTTGCGCTTTTGTTTGGACTGGGAATCATCGTTGACGATGCAATAGTCGTGATCGAGAACACGCACCGGATTTACAGTAACGGCAAAGTGCCGATAGTAACGGCTGCGAAGGCCGCTGCGGGAGAGGTATTCATCCCGGTGCTCGCCGGGACGGCGACAACGCTCGCCCCGTTCTTTCCGCTTTTGTTTTGGAAGGGACTGATCGGGAAGTTCATGATCTACCTTCCCACAGTACTTATTCTCACGCTGGCCGCTTCGCTCATCGTCGCGTTCATTTTCAATCCCGTTTTCGCGGTTAGCTTCATGCGCCCCGAGGGAAAGCAGTTTGAAAAGCCCAGGAGCGCGGTGTTCCGCAACAAATGGTTCATCGTTTTCATTGTCGCCGGCATTTTACTGCACCTCGCCGGATTGCGGGCCGTCGCGAATTTTGCGCTCCTCATGCCGGTGCTGATGATCCTCAATGTTTACGTGCTGCGCGACCTCATCCTTGCTTTCCAGAACCGCGCTTTGCCGCGGCTGATGAATCGTTACGAACGATTGCTGCGGTGGGTGCTCCAGGGACGCCGACCCGTGTACGCATTCATTTCATTGTTCGCGCTCTTTGTTCTGTCGGTCGCTCTCCTCGCCGTTCGCGGCAATAAGCAGACATTTTTCCCAAGCGGCGATCCGCATTTCGTATACGTGTACCTGAAGCTGCCGGTCGGAACCGATGTAAAGTACACGGACAGCGTCACGCGGGAATTGGAAAAGCGGGTGGTGGACGTACTGAAAGACGAAATGCCGGGCAGGAAAGGTGGCATCGTGGAAAGCGTGATCAGCAATGTGGCGGTCAGCGCAAACAATCCGCGCGATAACAACCGGAGCGTGCAGTCGCACCTTGGGAGGATCCAGGTGTCGTTTGTGGAATACGATCAGCGTGACGGGAAGAGCACTGCGCCTTACCTGGCGAGGATTCGCGAAGTGGTGCAGGGAATACCCGGCGCCAGCATAGAAGTTGCGCAGGAAGACGCGGGCCCGCCAACCGAACCTCCGGTGAATATTGAAGTATCGGGGAATGATTTCGAACGCATCGCATCAGTCGCCACACAGCCTTTGAATTTCCTCGACACCAACCGCGTGGCGGGCATCGAAAACCTGCAGGCAGACGTGGATCTCAACAACCCCGAGATCACGATCACTGTAGACCGCGAGAAGGCGATGTTTGAAGGCCTCAGTACCGGCCAGATCGGCATGGAGATCCGCACTGCAATCTTCGGGAAAGAGGTCAGCAAGATCAAAGAAGGCGAAGAAGAATACAAGATACAGCTGCGCTATAAGGACGCGCTGCGCAACAACATTACCGATTTGATGAACATGCGCATTACTTTTCTGGACATGAATACCATGGAAGTGAAGTCCATCCCGCTCAGCGCCGTTGCACGGGTTGATTACACCAGCACGACGGGCGGGATCAAGCGCAAAAACGTAAAGCGGACGATCCAGCTTCAAAGCAACGTGCCCGACCCCACCATGGTAGCGGGGGTGAACGCCGAGCTGGCGGAGAAGATCCAAGAATTCCGCAACGCTGTCGCCATACCCGCTGATGTGACCATCCGCCAGAGCGGCCAGAGCGAACAGGAAAAAGAAACCAACGAGTTCCTGGTCCTTTCGTTTTTCATTGCTGTCGGCCTAATCTTCCTCATACTGGTCCTCCAGTTTAACTCGATGAGCAAACCCTTTATCGTCGTTTCGGAAATATTTTTCTCGGTCATCGGCGTTTTGCTGGGGTATGCCATTACCGGCATGACTATAGCCACCATCATGGTGCTTGTGGGCGTCGTCGGACTTGCCGGAATCGTGATCAAAAACGGGATTCTCATCATCGAATTCACTGACGAGCTGCGCTCCCGTGGTATGCGCACGCGCGAGGCAGCCATCCAGGCAGGAAAGATCCGGATCATCCCCGTCTTGCTTACGGCGGTCGCTACCATTCTCGGATTATTACCTCTTGCCGTGGGATTCAACATTGATTTTGCGGGGCTGTTCGGCAGCCTGAAGCCAAACATTTTTTTCGGCGGCGACAGTGTAATCTTCTGGGGGCCGCTGAGCTGGACCATCATCTTCGGTTTGATATTTTCATTCTTCCTCACGCTCATGATGGTGCCCAGCATGTACCTGATCGCCGAGCGGCTGAAGCGGCCTATGAGTCGGTTCTACGGGACCAAATTCATCGCACTGCTCGGTTTTCTCGGGCCGCTGTTTTTCATCTTCGTCGGCGTCATGTACCTGGTGCGCGGGCTGAACGGAAAAAAGGTTTGGCTGGGCAGGCAGAAAGCAGCCGATAGTCGTTAATTCCAAATCCGGGCGAACGATGCAGCCCGTTGCCCGGGGTAGCCAACCGTCGCCCAGGGTTTGAAACCCTGGTCGACGGCAATCGGCCCACCGTTGCCCGGGGTTTCAAACCCCGGGCGATGGTATACAGCCCTCATCGATCTTTTTGTTTCAACTCCCAGGCGACGGTAATCAGCCATTGACCCGAATCGCCTGTTTCAAACCAAGTTCATCGCCCTGCTGAAATTCGAGGACTACTTTTCTTCATTTTCCTGATGCGGCTACTGCAAGGGAAAAGGGTCTGGCTGGGCAGGCAGAAAGCAGTCGATAGTCGTTAATTCCAAATCCGGGCGAACGATGCAGCCCGTTGCCCGGGGTAGCCAACCGTCGCCAAGGGTTTGAAACCCTGGTCGACGGCAATCGGCCCACCGTTGCCCGGGGTTTCAAACCCCGGGCAACGGTAATCAGCCATTATCCATCTTATAGGTCCTCGCATTCAACAACGTCAGCTCCTTATTAAGGCTTTCTTTTTTGTGATGCTTTTCCTGGTTACGGATATAGTTCCTTATCAAAGGAACGTCTTTGGGACTAACAGAAATGGCAGCAAACCCATCCTGCCAGCTGAAATATTTCCTTGATAATCCTTCACGGCGTATCCATTCCCATGTTATCCCTTTAATATTCTTAACCACGTCACTGATACAAAATCCAGGCTTCAGCTCAACCAGAAGATGAATATGATCTTCGGTGCCATTCACGTGATCGAGATAATCGCCAAGCTCTTTACAAATACGTCTTATTTTATCGTACAATGGCCATTTTAATTCCGGGGTAATCAATGGAGCTCTGTATTTCGGGGTCCAGATAAGGTGTGACCATAATTGATGAAAACAATGTGACATTCAGTAAAACTAGAACGGGGATTAGGCAGGTAAACGGGTTTCTTAACTTGTTTTTCCGTTTTTTCCCCATTATTAACCATGGACCAGTCGGACGAAGTAATACAAAGGAAACAAATAAACCCTTTACCTTAGCCTGGTTAATGGTTCCATCTATTTATATCTTCATTTTCCCCGCGTAGCCAGCAAGTTCACCCTAAATAAATCTTTTTATGGGGTTGATCAGTAATTTATTCTCAAGTCCGCGGACAAAGGGGTTAAAACTTTTGGAAGCTGTCTTTTCTAAGAATCTTCAGGCTGCTGAGTCCCTGGTAAAAAACGGAGCTGATCTGAACATTAAAGAAAAGTATTACAATGGGGAAACTGCAATATTTATGGCAACCAGATTTTGCTATGAGCCAATTGTTCGCATGTTAATCGAAAGAGGCGCAGATGTGAATGTAAAGAACAATTCAGGGGAAACGCCATTATCTGTGGCACTTGTGAGCGGGAAAATTAACAAACTGTACCTCAGAATAGCTATGCTCTTAATTGAAAACGGTGCAGATTCTAAAGAAAGAGATCACTACTTATCCATGGCGGCTGCCAATAATCACGGTGAAATAGTTCGCCTTTTAATTGAAAGAGGAGCTGATGTGAATGCAGTCAATTTTGGGGAATCCATTTTATGCAGTGCATTGAAAATGGGACATCTTGATGTTGCCCGTATCCTGATAGAAAAAGGAGCCCATGTTAATATGAAAACGAAAGAAGGCGAAACTCCATTACTAATCGCATCTGCAAAGGGTAGTATTGGGGATGCCAAGAAGCTTCCTTATATAGACATTGTACAATTGTTGTTAGAAAAAGGAGCAAATATTAATGCCCGGGGCAATAATGGGGTAACTGCATTAAGTATGGCACTAGGTAACGGGCATTTGGACATAGCTCGGCTGTTAATAGATAAAGGGGCTGATTTAAATGTAGGAGGAGCTTTAATTTCAGTTATTGATCAACCTAAAATAGTTCAGTTACTGATAGAAAAAGGGATAGACTTAACAACCGAAGCGGCGGGAACTGCTTTGAATGCAGCAATCATCCATAATCATCGAAATGTAGCCCTGCTTTTGATCGACAATGGAGTAAACGTGAATGCTATTCACCGAGACTATGACATGGAATACGATAAGGCAGTTTATACTTATTCTTTACATCTTGCATTGGGCAGACATCTTCACGAGATAGTCATACGTTTGATAGAAAGAGGAGCAGATGTAAATGCCAGGAATTATGTAGGATATACAGCTTTGCATACCCTGGCATGTAATTGGGATTATGAAGGAACTTCTTCAAAAATTGCCAAGCTTTTATTAGAGAAAGGGGCGGATGTAAATGCAAGAGCTGAAGGACTTACTGCTTTGGAAATTGCCAGACGTAGGGGCTACACCGAGTTAGTGCAAATTCTTGAAAATGCTGGATCAGAAGGGTAAATAAAATGAGTCGTTAGCGACACTAACGACTCACGACTCTCGATTTTCGACTTTCGACTAAAATCCCTTCTTCTCCACCGGCTTTCCGTCCACATCCAGCTCCACGATCTCGTATCCGAGCTTTTTCACCCCGTTGTGGATCTTCGCCTTGTCCCCCACCAACAAAATGTTCAGCTTTTCGGGACGGATGTACTTCCTGGCCACCACGTCTATTTCCTGCTTGGTGATCTTTGCGAGGATCTTGTTCTGCTGTTCTATGTAGTTCGCCGGAAGATTGTAATCAAGGATCCGGCGGATGAACTGTGCCTTCTGCGCGGGAGTTTCGTACAGGAGCGCATCGCGTTGTCCAAGTGAATTTTTCATGAATTTCAGCTCCGGCTCCGAAATTCCGGTTGTGGAATAATTTTTCAACTCATTCATCACTTCCACCAGCGCGCTGTCCGTAGCGTCGGCGCGAATGCCGGAACTGAACTCAAATTCCCCGGTGAAGGCGTTCCCAAACACGACGCTGCGCGCCCCGTAGGTCCAGCCTTTGTCTTCCCTGAGATTCAGGTTAAGCCTGCTGTTGAAGTCGCCTCCCAGGGGATGATTCATCAGTCGCGCAAGGTAGTAGTCGCCGGTCGCATCGTATTTGAGTCCTGTTGCGTAACCCACCCGGAATTCCGACTGCGCGGATTTGGGAATGTCCACCATGTACACTTTTGTCTTGTCTACCGGAGCGGCGGCAGTAATTTTTGGAAGGGTAACCTGTTTTTTGGGAAGCTTTTCCAAAAAAGCCAGCTTCGGGACGATCTCCTTTTCCGTAATGTCGCCAACAATGACAACCTTCACTCCTTTTGCCCCAATATTTTGATCATAATAACCCTGGACGTCGGATAGGGTGATATTGTTTACAGTTTCCTCGGTTCCGCTTTCGCTGATACCTAAAATGTGGTTCGGTCCATAGTTCAGCTTCGCGAAGACCACGTCGGCCACCTGCGAAGGCTGCGACTTGGCGATTTTGAATGATTCCAGCGACTGCTTCTTGATGCGGCTGAAGGCTTCTTCGGTAAACCGGGGACGGAAAAGGCGTTCCTCAAGTAAGGCGAGGGTAGCATCCAGGTTCTTCTTCAATGCCTGTACACTCACATTGATCCCGTCGACTGAACTGCTTACTGAGATGGTACTGCCGAGCTTCTGCAGTTCCACCGCCATTTTTTCAGCGCTGTAATTCCTGGTGTCCTCGTTCATCATCGCGGCGAACAGACTGGCCAGTCCCGCCTTCGACAGATCGCCGGCCTGGAGCAGGTGTCCGCCCGGAATCGTAATGGTCAGCGTCACGGTCGGGATCTCGGTATTCTGAGTGCCTATCATGCGGATGCCGGACGGCGTGTCTTTTCTCCAAAAGTTCGGAACCTTGACCGAAGGGACGGGTCCCGATGCCGGCATTTTTTTCCGGTCGAAATTGTCCTTCGGTTTCAGGTATTTCAGGCCCGCGTACCCGTAATCGGGAGCAGCATAATTGCTGGAATCGATCCTGTAATTATCAGGTGCTGCGACCATCGTCTGATCCTGTCCCTTCGTAAGCACGCTGGCGATCACGGCGCCTTTTCCTTTCATGTATTTGTTGTACGCAGCCATGACGTCTTCCGGCGTCACGGAATTATACATATTGACCAGGTCGGCGATCTTATTCGGGTTGCCGGTGAAGGTCTGGAACTGCGCCAGCTGGAAAACTTTTCCGGAAACGCTCTGGAGACCGTTGATCAGTTGCGATACGATCCCCCCCTTGAACTTGTCCACGTCTTCCTGGGTCACACCTCTTTTTTCAAACGAATCCATTGCTGCGCGAAACAGCGCGAGCTCTTCAGCAAGCGTTTTCCCGGGAACAGGCGTAATGCGGAAGCTGAGCTCCCCTGCGAGTTCACTGAGGCTGCTGAAAGCGGTTGCGTTCAACGCGAGCTTGTTTTTGGTGAGATGCTGGTAAAGGATCGAGTTCTTCCCCTGTCCGAGCACCTGCGCCAGGCAGGCCAGGGCAGCCATGTCCTTGTGATAGTTCGGCACGGTGGGATAAACAATGGCCAGCATCGGAAGCCGCGCGTAGTTGTCGACGTACGAAACGTACCGGTCGGCATCGAGCACCGGCACCGGAAGCTGTGTCGGAGTCACTTCCGGTCCGCGCTGAATGGACCCGAAATATTTCTCCACCAGCTTCACCACCTGTGCGGGATTTACGTCGCCTCCAACGGTAACCGTCGCGTTGTTCGGCCCGTACCAGCGAAGGAAGAAATTCTTGAGGTCGTTCACGTCCACACGGTTCAGGTCTTCCACGTAGCCGATGGTGAGCCACGAGTAAGGATGACCGTAAGGATAAAGGTTCTTCGCGATAAATTCACTGAGCAGCCCGTACGGCACGTTGTCGTAGTTCTGCCCGCGCTCGTTCTTCACGGTGGAACGCTGGATCTCGAATTTCTTTTGCGTGACGGCGTCGAGCAGGAATCCCATGCGGTCCGCTTCAAGCCAGAGCATCTTCTCGAGCTGGTTGCTCGGAACGGTCTGGTAGTAGTTGGTGCGGTCGCGGTTGGTGCTGCCATTAAGGGTTCCGCCGGCATCGGACACAATTTTGAAATGCTGATCATCGCCCACGTTGTCGCTCCCCTGGAACATCATGTGCTCGAAGAAGTGGGCAAAGCCCGATTTTCCGATCTCCTCGCGGGCGGAGCCTACGTGGTAGGTGACGTCCACCTGCACCACTGGGTCGCTGTGGTCTTCGTGAATGATCAGGGTGAGCCCGTTGGGGAGCACGTATTTTTCGTAAGGAATGACGATCTCGTCGCCCTTCCGGGTCACTTTTTCAACCAGCCTGGTCTGGGCCTGCAATACGGCGCAGGAACTCAGCAGGCCGAGGAGAAAGAAGATTCGCTGTTTCATTTTTTTATTTTTTGCTGTTTTTGCCGTCGGGTTCAAGCGGTGAATTCACCGACGTCGCACGATTTTGTAAATCAGGGCCGGCAAAATAAGCAAATCACCGCTGGGCGCGCTGCCATTTATCATATTTTTAGAAATAGCGCGCAAACCGGGATTGAAGGCAGTTTAGGGACGGGGCGGTAAAGTCGGGAGCGTTTGTTAAGACGAAGGTGAAGACGGAAGAACCCTGCATCATCCGCGACGACCCAGCCTGCTAAAAAAGTATTCGTCGGACTTCTGACTTCTTCCTTCTGACTTCACGCGCGTACCTTGCAGAAAAAACAGACCGATATGAACCGAACCAGGACAAATCATGAAATTGACTATCGCATCTATGGCGAAGAACTGCAATTCGTAGAGATCGAGCTGGATCCCGAAGAGACCGCCATTGCCGAAAGTGGGGCGATGATGATGATGGACGAGGGCATTGAAATGCAAACCATCTTCGGCGACGGATCCGCGCAGCAGCCTGCCGGCTTCCTGGGAAAGCTGATGTCCGCAGGGAAACGCATTCTCACCGGTGAAAGCCTTTTCATGACCGCCTTCACCAATACCTCACCGAATAAAAGGAAAGTAAGCTTCGCCGCACCGTATACCGGGAAGATCATCCCAATGGATCTCCAGCAACTGGGCGGAACGGTGATTGCGCAGAAGGATGCATTTCTCTGCGCCGCCAAAGGCGTGAGCGTGGGGATCCACTTTCAAAGAAAGCTCGGCGTCGGGATCTTCGGCGGCGACGGGTTCATCATGGAAAAGCTCGAAGGTGATGGGCTCGCGTTCCTGCATGCAGGTGGCTACATCCTTGAAAAAGATCTGCAGCCGGGTGAGATCCTGAAGCTCGACACGGGCTGCGTGGTCGGCTATACTCCCGGCATCCAGTTCGACATCGAATTCGTGCGTGGGATCAAGAATTTTATGTTCGGGGGCGAGGGACTCTTTTTCGCAAAACTGCAGGGCCCCGGCAAGGTATGGGTACAGTCGCTTCCCATCAGCCGTCTCGCGGGCCGGATCGTGCAATACGGAACCTGGCACCGCAAAGAAGAAGGCAGCGTGCTCGGCGGGCTGGGTAATTTGCTGGATGGAAGATGAGGTGGGCAGTCAGGAGAGTCGGCAAAGCCGGTAAATAAAATTAAGACGGCCGAAGACAGAAGACGGACGAACCCTCCATCATGCGCGAGGGCTTGGCCCGCCCAAAAAATTTCAGTCTTCTTCCGACTCCCGACTTCCGACTCCCGACTCCCGACTCCTGACTCCTGACTATCTTTGCCTGTGCTCCAAACATCGCGACCGGTTGTTCATAATTTCAATGCCGGCCCGGCCATCCTGCCTCCCTCGGTTTGCGAAGAAGCCAGCCGCGCAATTCTCAATTACAACGACACGGGCCTGTCCATTCTCGAAATCGGCCATCGGACGCCGCTTTTCCAGGTGATTCTCGACGAAGCCCGCGCGCTTGTGAAGGAACTCATGGACCTCGGAAGCGCGCACGAAGTGCTCTTCCTCCACGGCGGCGCTTCCACGCAATTCATGCAGGTGCCCATAAATCTCCTGGATTCCGACGAAATGGCTGCATACACCGACACGGGTCTTTGGGCCTCGAAGGCCATCCGGGAAGCGCGGCTCTTCGGGCACGTTGAAGTGGTTTGCAGCTCAAAAGAGAATCATTATCGCCATTTGCCGAAAAATTTCGACGTACCCGCGACGGCGAAATACCTGCACATTACGACCAACAACACTGTTTACGGAACGCAATGGCAGGACCTGTCGATTCTATACAAGTTTGGAGTTCCAATTGTCGCGGATATGAGCAGTGACATTCTCAGTCGCCAGGTTGCCTTTTCTCAGTTTGACCTCATCTACGCAGGCGCGCAAAAAAACCTGGGTGCCGCAGGGGTAAACCTGGTAGTGGTGAACAAGAACATCCTCGGAAAAGTGAAGCGCGCCCTTCCGACAATGATGGATTACCGCGCTCACATTGAAAATGATTCCCTGCTCAACACCCCGCCGGTATTCGCGATCTACGTGAGCCTGCTTACACTCCGCTGGATAAAAGCCGGGGGGGGCATCACGGCCATTGAACAGCGCAATCGCGAGAAAGCTTCGTTGCTGTACGACACGCTGGACAGCATCCCGCTCTTCCGGCCCGCGGTAGCGCGTGAAGACCGCAGCCTGATGAATGTAGTATTTACCATTGACGATGCCGTTTTGGAAAAGGAATTCGCCGAGATTTGCAGGACTGAAGGCATGATCGGCATTCGTGGCCACCGCACGGTTGGCGGATTCCGGATCTCGCTCTACAATGCACTGCCGATCGAGAGCGTGCAGTCGATCACCAGTCTAATGAAAGAGTTTGCCTACAAAAAAGGATGAAATGGCGAGAATAAGACCGTTCAAAGCGCTGCGACCGAAACCCGGGCTGGCCGCAAGCGTCGCTTCCCGCCCCTATGATGTGCTCAGCGCGGCGGAGGTTAGGGAAGAAGTGAAAGA
>DASPNM010000032.1:0-20002 GCA_035626515.1 Chitinophagaceae bacterium | reverse complement strand
CCTCGCACCTCGCACCTCGCACCCCGCACCCCGCACCTCACACCCCCTTCCTGACAAACTCCCCCCACTCAACACCTTCCTTCCCCTCCTGCGCCTTCTCAATGGCGAAGTTGGCGGCCGTTTCCACCACCCACTCGAAATTTTCGTCGCCGACGCTGGCGCGATCGGCATCAGGGGCCGGGTTGCAGAAATCGATCGCGTAGGGAACGCCGTCACGTACAGCCAGCTCCACAGTATTGAAGTCGTACCCAAGATAGTTGTTGATGCGAAGCACGATTTCCGCCATCTGCTTCAGCCGTTCCTGTGAAGGACTGAAATCCGCAACATAGCGCAGATGGTGCGGATTGCGGGGCTCGTAGCTCATGATCCGCACATGCTTTCTTCCGATGCAGTAGCAACGGTAGTATTCGGTGAAAACGATCTCTTCCTGCAGCAGCATCACCAGCTGCCCCGTTTCGCGGTGCTTTTGGAAAAAATCCGCGGCATCTCGGATTTTGTACACATGTTTCCAGCCGCCTCCCTCGAAAGGCTTCATGTAGGCGGGAAACCCAACGTATTCAAAAATTCCTTCCCAGTCGAGCGGGTATTCAAGGTTGCTGAACGATTCCCCCGAAGTGTCGTTCGGCAGGTCGTGTGAAGGAATGATCGCAGTGCGCGGCACGGGCACACCGATGCGCGTCATCAGGCAATTGTTGAAGTATTTATCGTCCGCGCTCCACCAAAATGGATTGTTGATGACGGCTGTTCCGGTCAGCGCCGCGTTTTTCAGCCAGGTACGGTAAAAATGCACGTCCTGCGAGATCCGGTCGAGGATCACCGCGTAGCCGCTTTCCACTCCTTGCATGGCTCTTGAAATGCGTACCGGCTCTGCCACGATGCCTTCCACGTTTTTGCTGTTCACGCGGTTCACAAACGCTTCGGGGAAAGAACGTTCTTTACCGTGGAGTATGCCGATCTTTTTCATAAAAAAAAATTTGCCTCAGGCTTCTTCGGTTAAATATATTTTTTCACCATCACATAAACAAATAAACAGCACTCGCGTGCCACCCTTAATTTTGAAGCATGCGGCAATCCGTACCAGGCATTGTTTTTTCCGAAAAATTCACCACGGCTTCCAATTACCTCCAGCGGGACGTTACCTGGGAGCTTTTTTTGCCACCCATGGGCAAAAAGAGCGGCGAGACTCACCTGCTCATCCTGAATGACGGGCAAAATGCTGAAGAGCTCAGGTTGGCGCAAATACTTGCGGATTTCGCCGAACATCCCTCTCTGGTGCTTGCAGCCGTGCATGCAGGTTCCGAGCGAAAGATGGAGTATGGCATTGCTTCAAAAACCGATTACCGGGGCCGCGGCGCGAAAGCCGGCGCTTATACTTCTTTTATCGTAAGCGAGCTGCTCCCTTTCCTCCATAGAAAACTCGCCGGGTTTTCTTTATCCGGGATATGGATGGCGGGCTTTTCGCTCGGCGGACTTTCGGCATTCGACATTGCCTGGAACCACCCGGAAATTTTCAGCGGCGCTGGACTATTTTCGGGTTCCTTCTGGTGGCGCAGCCTCGACCAGGACGATCCGCAGTATCGCGATCAGCAGCACCGCATCATGCACCGCCTGGTGCGCGAAAGCAGCAAACGGCCGGGCATGCGCTTCTTCTTCCAATGTGGAGCTCTCGACGAAGCCCGCGACCGCAACCGAAACGGTATCATTGACTCCATTGACGACACCCTCGACCTCATCCACGAGCTGGAAAGCCTCGGTTATTCCAGGGGCAGGGAGATTCAATATCTTGAACTTGCCGACGGACGGCATGATATTCCTACCTGGTCGCGCGCTTTACCGGAATTTTTTACCTGGGCTTTCGCGTAGCGAAAAAAAATCCCGGCCTTGCGGACCGGGATCTTCAGTGCTCCAAAAAGATTAGTTGAACAGGTACCTCAATCCAAACTGGATGGAATAGGTTGAGAACACGCTCACATTGTCCCGGAACGTGGAGGTGATGATCTGTCCCCGGTCCGTCGCAAGACGGAACTGCGGAACCACGGTACCACCCGGCACGAGGGAATTCTGGTTGGTCGGGGTCAGGATAGACGAAGCATTCACCGACTTGAACTTGCCCCAGTCAGCATCGATGAGGTTGGCGAAGTTCAGGATATCCGCAGTGAACTGAACCGTGTGGCGGTCCTTGCCGACCCGGATGAACAGGTCCTGCATGAACTTCACATCCCACTGGTTTCTCCAGGGCATCAGTGCCCCGTTTCTTTCCGCGTATTGCCCCCGGTGCGTGCGCAGGTATTTGTCCTGCTGAATATAAGCTTCAAAAAGTCCGCGCTGAGCGTTCTGATCGAAGGTAACACCGTTCACCGTCTGCGTTGCGAACGACATCGTCTGCACTTCCTCGCGCGTTGGAATGTAGATCAGGTCGTTTCCGGTGATCCGGTCGCGGTTGAAATCAGCACCGTACACATACGAGAACCTTCCGGTAGCACCGCCTGAATATTGCACCGTAAGCGTGGTGGCAAAGTGCTTGAAATATTCCTTACGGTAAGAGACCATCCCAAACACGCGGTCGGGGATCACGTAGCTCGCCGTCGACAGTGAGGGCACATTCAGGGTATTCACCTGCTCGGTATTCTGGTAAGTACCTGCCGGCTGGTCACCGCTTCCGTCATGCAGGTTGGCAGCAATGGACTTTGTATAAGCCAGCTGGCCGAAGAAACCGCGGCTGAAAAGCTTCTCCACTTTAAACGTAAGCGAAGCGTAATAACCACGGTTGCCGTTGTCGATCACGATCGGATCGAATGGATTCGGAGCCCCTGGTGTCGGCACGCCGGCGTTGGTCAGGGTGTTGATATAACGAGCCTGGTTGGTTGTCGGATAAATCGGTCTGCGATCGGGATAGTTCGCAACATTCAGCGGTTGCGCGCCCATATAATTGGGGTTGCGGAAAAATGTCGTGTTGATATCCTTGTTGTAAATTCCTTCTACCGTACCGATCATGTTCAGCGGGAGCTTGAAGTCAACAGCAAGCGTGCTCTTCCAGGTTTGCGGGTTTTTGAAATCGTTGACCATAGCTGTAATCGCCTGTGGAACGATCGTTCCTGCGGGCGGAGGAGTAGCTGGCCTGTAGGCAAACGGATTCGGGTTGAAGGGACCCGGGGTATTGGCCACACCATTGAAATTCTGGGTGAACGTGATCATTCCGTTGTCGCCCGACTGGCTCACGATCCATACGAAAGGAATTTTTCCGGTGAATACGCCGGTACCACCGCGAACCTGTACGGAGCGATCCCCATAAAGATCCCAGTTGAAGCCGACTCTGGGCGACCACATGATACGGGTGCTCGGCAGATTGCCCGTGTTGATCTTTTCCCCGTTTTCAAACGTAAGGCTCAGCACCAGCGGGTTGGTCATCACCTGTGGAACCGAAGGATAGCTCGGCCGGTCGAGTCTCAGACCCACTGTCATCCTGAATTTTTTGCTGAAAGCGATTTCGTCCTGTCCATAAACCGAAAGCTGCTGGAACTTGAAAGCCGAAACGGCGTCCGCAAACCCTTTTGCCAGCGAGAACGTGAGCGCGAAATCCGTAGGTTTCTGGCCCGTGGCGAAATCGTTCCATGTTGCGAAGCGATAGTAGCTCGCGCCAAAGCGGTTGAATCCGTTCACGGTATGGTGGAATTCAGCCTGCCCTCCCACAAGGAAATTGTGCTTTCCGGCGCGCCAGCTCACATGGTCGAGGATCGAGTAGACTTTCACCTTACGCAGGTTGTTGTACGTGAAAGGCTCGTAACCAAACGTGGTATACGGCACCGACTGAGTCTCGGAGCTGGTGCTCATGATGTCCACAGTCGGGAACACAGTGCTGTACGATGAACGCGAGTCGTTCTGGAAAGTGAACGTGCCGCGGAAAGTATTCGCAGCCCGCCCGATGTTGGAATTCAGTTCCGCGGACAGCGAATAGTAATTCGCCCCCTGGAAATAGTTGGAATTCTGGAACCACATCGCATTGTTGTCTATCCGCGATTTTCCGGAAACGTTGGAAAGTCCCGTTCCGCCGACCGAGCTGCTGATCGGGTTCGGCTCACCGCCCTCCACCTGGCTGTAACGCACCACGAACCGGTGCTTGTTGGTAATGTTCCAGTCGAGGCGGCCCATGATCTTTTCCCGAAGAATGTCGAGCGAATAGTTATCGAAAGGACCGGTTTCGTAGCCGTAGTTGGCGAGCAAAAACGAGCGGATGTAATTAAGCGAGTCGGCGCTCGGCCGTGCGATCTGGGGGCTGCTGCCATATGGAGCGGAAACCGTGGAAGCTATCCGCGTCTGGATCACCTTGGGCTGCACCTCTTTTTCCCAGTTCAGGAAAAAGAAAAGCTTGTTCTTGATAATCGGACCACCGAAGCGTGCACCCCACATATCGTATTCTTCTTTGGGACGAACAAAATCCACTTTTCCGACTTTGTCACCCCGCAGTCTTTCGGTACGATAATAATGATATACAGAGCCGGAAAATGTATTCGTTCCGGAACGGGTCACGGCGTTAATCGCGCTCCCGATAAACCCGGACTGCCGCACGTCGTAAGGAGTTACGTTCACCGAAACTTCTTCAATCGCATCCAGGGAGATCGGCGATCCGTTCGCAGGAAGGTTCTGACCGATCCCAAAGGAGTTGTTGAACTCCGAACCATCAATGGTGAAATTGTTCTGGCGGAAATTCCCTCCACCAATGGAAGCGCCGTTCGCCTGCGGAGTGGCGCGGGTTACGTCATTCAGGCTCCGGCTCACCGTCGGAAGCTGGGTGATCTGGCGGAGGCCGACGTTGGTGACAGTACCCGTTCTGCTCGAATTCAGGATCGGGTTTCTCCGGCCGGTTGCCACTACCACATTTTCCAGCGTGCCGGTAGTTTTTCTCAGATTGGTGTTTATCAGGAACGTTTCAGCGAGCTTCAAATAAACGTCTTCCTGTTTGTCCACATCGTATCCCACGTAGCTGATCTGGATCACGTATGGTCCCCCCACCCGCATATTGGGGATAGAGAATTCCCCGTTCTTCGTCACGGCCGTGTATCGGGTGCCGGAAGGCTGGTGGGTCGCAATCACAGTCGCGCCATCGAGCGGTTCGTTGGCATCGCTGCGTACGGTGCCCGAAATACTGGCGGTGGTGATCTGCGCGAAGAGGAAGGGACTGGCAAAAAGAGCTAACGCAAGCAGAAAGAGTATTCTCTTAAGCATATTAATTAGTTTTCGGTTGCAAAGAAAGGGAATATTTCCAAAATAAATATAGGCAAATATTAACAACCAAATGCTGAAAAATAATGTTTTATACTCACACGCTGCCCACATCCGGAAGCGTAATTTTGCATTCAATTTTACCTGCATGTTCGACAGCATCGAATTGGCGATTGAGGACATCCGCCAGGGGCGGTTGGTGATCGTGGTGGATGACGAAGACCGCGAGAACGAAGGCGATTTCGTGACCGCTGCGCGCAATAGTTCCCCTGAAGTGGTCAACTTCATGAGCAGGCATGGCCGAGGTCTCATTTGTGTGGCCCTTCCGGAGGAACGCTGCGACGAACTCGGGCTGGAACTGATGGTAAACAACAATACCGCGCTGCACGAAACTGCATTTACCGTTTCGGTGGACCTGCTAGGCCACGGCTGCAGCACGGGTATTTCTGCTCACGACCGATCCAAAACCATCCGCGCGCTCATTGATCCGTCAACGAAACCTGCCGACCTCGGAAGGCCCGGACATATTTTTCCGCTCCGTGCGAAAAAAGGTGGAGTGCTGCGCCGCGCCGGCCATACCGAGGCGGCGGTCGACCTGGCCCGGCTCGCCGGTTTTGAACCCGCCGGTGTGCTCGTCGAAATCATGAATGAAGATGGGAGCATGGCCCGGCTGCCCGACCTTCTGGAAGTGGCGAAGCGTTTTGACTTCCGCATCATTTCCATAAAAGATCTGATCGAATACCGCATCCGCCGCGATTCCCTGATCGAGGAAGTGGTGCGGGTGGACATGCCCACGCGGTTTGGCAATTTTCGTCTGGTTGCATTCAGGGAAAAGAACAGCAGCAACGAACACCTTGCGCTGATCAAGGGCGAATGGGAAAAGCACGAGCCGGTGCTGGTTCGGGTGCACTCATCCTGCTTCACGGGCGACATTCTCGGTTCCCTGCGCTGCGATTGTGGCGAACAGCTGCGCGAGGCCATGCGCATGGTGGAAAAAGAGGGCAGGGGCGCCATTCTCTACATGAGCCAGGAGGGCAGGGGCATTGGATTGCTCAATAAACTAAAGGCGTACCAGCTGCAGGAGCAGGGAATGGACACCGTGGAAGCGAACCTGCATCTGGGCTTTCAAATGGACGAGCGCGACTATGGCATCGGCGCGCAGATCCTGCGCCACCTTGGCATTTGCAAGCTTCGGCTGATGACAAACAATCCAAAGAAGCGCGTCGGTTTGATCGGCTACGGCCTAGAGATCGTCGAAAATGTTCCCGTCGTTGTCCACCCCAACCCGCAAAACGAACGCTACCTCCGCACCAAGCGCGACAAGCTCGGACATGAACTGGATTAGTTAGTCTGTAGTCGATAGTCGTTAGTCGATAGTCGGGAGAAAGAACATCGAACGTTGAATGACGGCGGTTGCGGCGGGCATCCAGACATGCTTCAAAAGTGCCTCGACAGTGCTTCGACAGTGCTGCGACAAGCTCAGCAGAACGCTCAGCAGAACGCTCAACAGGACGCTCAGCGTGACAAATGGTCCACTATCCGACACCTACGACAATTCGCTTTGCGAATTCGTCGGGAGTTCGGAGTCGTCATCGGAAACTCCCGACTCATTACTGCTTACTGCTTACTCCTTACTGCTCACTCATCATTCATCATTCATCACTCCTCCTCCACACTCGCCGCCTTCTTTCTCTTTCTGAAAAGATCCCAGAGGCTGTCTCCGTCTTTCCGGAAGGTGAGACTGCTCCCGTAGCGCTTCGCGCGGCCCGAACCGGTCGTGGTAGTAGTCAGATAATCGGTGTTTTCGCGGTAAAAGAAAGTGACCCGCAGGGAACCGGACTGGTTGATCAGCCATTCCATCGTCACGTCCGGAAGCAGCTTCACGGCATCGGCCACCGAGCTCTGCTGCAGCGGCGCGTCGAAGCCTCCGCCGATGGTGATGATGAAACGGTCATTGAAGAACGCCCGGCCCACGGAAATGTTGACATTGCTTCCGAGGTTGAAGGAGGTGCCGTTGGGATCGATCAGGTTGCGGTTGTAGATCGCGGTGTTCACGTTGATGCGAAACTTGTCGTTCTTGAACAGGTTGTTCAGGATGCGGTTGAGCTGGTCGCTGATCACGTCCAGGAGGATACCGGAAATGCTGTTGTCGAGTCCGAAGTCGCTCGTCCTCGCCGATGTTTCGCCGTAGGGCGCGAAACTGTTGAACACGATCAGGTAGGCCACCTGCTTGGTCATTTCTCCGGGCTGCTTTTGCATCTGCTGCACCACGAGCGCGAGCTCGGGATCTACCAGTGCCGGGCTCGCGGGCGGAAAGTCGAGCGCAAAGCTGATGGTGGGTTTGAACAGCTCGTCGCGAAGGGAGGCGATCACGTAAACGTCGCTGCGAGCGGACCGGTCAATGCTCGCGAAGCTTCCGAGCGGGAGAAAGCTGATCCGCTCCGCCGTATACACCGCGTCAAAATGGATTCGCGCTTTGTTCGGGTCGCCGTTCCATTCAATATAATTATTGTAGCCAAGTCCTTTTTTCAGCTCGAAGGGTTTCTTGAAAAACGACTGGAAGGTGAACAGGTAATTCCCTTCTTCGATGTCGTAGCGGCCCCTGATCGAAAGAGGTTCGGTGGTTCCGGAAGTGATGTTCAGCGAACCCGAACCGCGGCCCTTGATCTCGTCACCGGTAAGCTCGTCAATCACGAACCGTACTGCTACCCGGTTATTCGCAGTCACGTCCACATCATAGAGGATGCTGGTTTCATTGCCCGGGTCGCGGTCCGCTTCCATTTCCCGACCGTACTTGCGCTCCACCAAAAAATCCGCGAGTCCCGTGACGCGGCTGGCCGTGGACGTGATGGTAATCTCGCTGCTGTCGGCTTGCGAGGCGATGGCATCGATCTTCATGAACATGTCCGACTGGGGACCTGTGAGCGAAAGTGATCCGGTTCCGAATGCCTTTCCATAGAATTGTTTGTTGTCGCGATACGCTGTGTTGAGCAGCATCACTGGCCGGTTATTCGCAGCCCCGGTGGTCCGGGGCCGGCGCGTCGAGACATCGAGGTCATAGAACATGTTTCGGAACGCGTCATGCTGTATCCCGCCGCGGACATAAACGGGATTGCCCGTAATCGTATCCCGCAATACCAGGCCGTCCAGATCGATTTCGTTTTCGGTAAGCTGGATATCGCGGTCTTCAATGCGGTAAAACACCTGCGTGAAGTTTACTTTCAGTCCCGCGTTTCGGAGCCGGCCCCTGCCGGTCACGCGCAGCCGGTCGAATGCGCCGCGGATGTCTACATTTCCCGTAAGGTAACCCTGGATGTCGGAGAAGAGATTTCCAAGAAACCGCTCCAGCACGCTGATCTGGAAGTTTCGCGGCGTCAGCGCAATCACGTTTGACTGCTCTTTTTCTTCATCGAAATAAACATCCACCTCGAAGCCGAGAAAATTTTCCTGGTTTACGGTGCTCCCGCTCACCCGGAGCTGCCTTGTTTGATCGTCGTAACGCAGCGTAGCGCGAGCCTCGCCCAGCGAATCGTTATCAAGTCTCAGGAATTCGGTGTGCAGGTCCTGCGAGCTGATGCGCAGCTGGCCTGCGGGATCTTCTACCAGCAGATTTCCCGAAACCAGTCCCTCCAGGCGATTCTTGCGAATGAAATAGGGGGAGATGTCGCCAATGTTCACTTTTGTAAGCTGGATTTTCAGATCGTTGAACCTGCCTCTGCCCGATGGCACGGTCTGCAGCACGATACGCTGGTCCCCTTCGCGCAAAACAAGCTGTCCGCTTGTGGGATGCTTGTCACGAAATTCCAACTCGCCGCTTTCGTCAATGATCCATGTCTTTCCGTTCACCGTAAATGACGACGGCTCGAAGTCTATCTTCACCCCGCCGGGGAAAGTGTGCACGGTTGCGTTCAGGTTCGCCTTGTCCACATCGCCAGTCTGAAGCTGAATGCGGGAAAGATCTTCTGCCGAGCGCACATGAAAGACAACGTTTGGAACGTTCAGGCTGTCGCCGATAACCACGCGGCTGGCGAGCCCGTCAATGCGCAGGCTGTCCCCGCTTCCCAGCGCGTCCAGCTTCAGGCTTTCGAAGCGGTACTGCCGGTACCGGAATTGTGGAATCTCGGCAGTGAGACTGATCTGGTTGTTGCGCAGATCGAGTCGGCCGTAAATGCGGCTATAATTAAAGCCAGAGAGACTGCTGTCAACCAGCTGCACATAATCTTCCACGAATTGAGTCGTGATGTCGAATTCAAAATCCTGGTTTTCGGGCACGCGCCGCGGCGCGCTGATGATCGAAGGGTAGGAGCGGTTCAGGAAAAGCTGGAACGCGTCCGGAATTGCGGCGATCCGGAATTGTCCGCGCAGTATTCCCGTGAATTCGTTGGAGCTTGCTGAGAGTACTTTTTGATCGCCTTCGAAATAAGAAGAAAGCACCAGGGAATCAAACGGAAGCTGCATCCCGTTCCGGGTAAGTTCGGCGTCGGTAACGCGGGCAAAGCCGATAAAATTGTCGAGGTTGTCGCCGGTGAAATTCAGGTTGAGCTTCCCGCGGAAGGCAAGGTCTTCGCGGCTGATGCGAAGGTTTTTCAGCCGCGCTTCGCGCACGTCGGCGATGAAATCAAAACTCGGCCGGGCACGGTTAAAATCAATGACGCCGTTCAGTGTAAAGTCGGCATTTTCGTCGCGCATTTCGGCGAAGCCGTCGAAGAGCCTTTTTTCCAGCTTACCGCGAAGTACGAGATTCTGGTAACGGTAATTGTTATAATCCAGGTAGCGAATCCTTCCATCCACCACGAGGCTGCGCCGTGCGTCGCTAAAGCCGCTGCCCCTGAGTTCCGCATGAATCGATACGGCACCGAGGCGCGGGTCGTTCAGAAAAGTGCCGAGGCGAAAATCACTGGTAGCAATCGTACCCGAATATACCGGCTCGTGCCCCGGCGGCAGCTTCATGTTCAGGTCGGTTTGTACCGTGCCCAGGTTGGTACGAATGGTGCCAAAGGTTACGAAGTCGCGGGGGAAACCTGTGAAATTGCCGGTGAACTGAATACTGTGAAGTTTGCGCAAATCGGGGATGCGCACCCGCGTAACGGCCGGCACAAAACGCGCCAGGTCAGAGTAAGTGGTTCGCAAATCGTTGGCGCGAAGGTCAATGAAAGTCTGGTTGATATTGGGCAGGCCGGTGAGGCTGAGGTCGCCGTTCAGGACGGTGCTGTTGCCGGCATTAATCCGCAGATCGCGACCCACCAGCGCGTCCACGGTCCCCCGCACGCGGCCTTCAATGCCGATCATACGGTCCCACTTCGCCGCTCCCGGCGCAAAAAACGCGATGTCCGCGCTGTGCACGCGCGATTCTTTGAGGTCGGCAAAAAGATTCACCTTATGGACGAAGTCGCTCATGTCGCTGAACCTGGAAAACCGCATCTCAAAATGTTCGCGCAGGCGACTTCTGTTGGTTTCGAGATCGAGGCCCGTAAATGCCATCAACTGCGGAGTGAGCTTTACCTCGCTGCTCAGTTTTTTCACTTCCAGCCCGCTTCTCTCCCGCGCTGACAGCTCCAGGCGGGAATAAATAGTGTCGCGAAAGAGCCGGAGGTCGTTCAGCTCGGCGTTGATCACGGAAAAATCAAGGTGCCGTCCGTCGAAATGCGCGAGTCGAGGTTCTTCCACTCTGTCGGTACGAAACCTGCCGTTGCGGATTGTGAGTCTGTCCATTTGAATGAACCACTCGTTGCTGTTCCAGCGCAGCAGGGTGTCGGAGAGCGTGGGCTGATTTGCGGCCAGCGCAGTCGGCGGCTTCCGGCCGCGATAATTCGCCAGGCTGAACAGCGGGTCGGTCATTTCCAGGTTGTTGATGGCGAAGGTGCGCTCCGAAAAATCCACTTTGCGTGCGTCGAGCTTCAGCGTTCCCACCTGAACCGTCATGTCTTCTCCAAGCCAGCCGTCTTTGCGGATGAAGGCCATGTTGCGGAGCTCCACTTCTTTCAGGTCGAAACGAATGCCTGCCTTTTTTTTTCGGGCCGAAGTATCGGGGGCGAAGTAGTCGAAAATGAATTGCTGCTGCCAGATCGAATCGGTGCGCTGGAATTTTACGAAGCCATCTTCGAGATTAATATACTTGAGGACAGCTTCCTTTTTCAGAAAAAACCAATCGGTGATTCGCACCCGCACGTGTTCCGCATACAGCACCGTATCCCCGGTGCGGTCTTCCAGCACCACGCCTTCCAGGTGCATGCGGTTGAAGAGGGAAAACTGAACGTTTCGGATTTGAATGCGCGTTTGCAGCTCCCGCGAAAAGCGCTTTACAACCTGACGCCCGACCCAGTTTTGCCCATACCGGGTTTGGAGAAATCCCCAGAGCAAAACGATCAATAACAAAAGCGATAACAGAAAAACCAGCAGTATTTTTTTAAAGCGCTTCAGGCTCAGTTCTTTAAGCATGTAAAAATAGAGAAACGAGGGCTTCGGGCAAATTCAATACCAACTCATCGTATGAACGTAGGCCCGCGGGCCGAATTGCTGCAAAAATTGTACAGCAGCAGGAGTTTTCACTTTTTAGCAAGAGGTTGGCGATTCCAGGGCATCAGCGCATCCACCGAGTAGCGACCGCTGCCCAGTAAAAAAATGACGGGGCAAAGCACCAGGTACACGATCGGCAGATTCTTCATGTGGAAATTGTCGTTCGCGTGCGCGACGAAGATCACGATCACCATGCTAAAAGCGATCGGCAGGATCGCCAGCCGGGTGAGGAGGCCGATAAGGATCAGAAATCCTCCGAAAAACTCGGCAACGATTACCAAATTGTACGATAGCCTGGATCCGATGCCGATATAATTTTTGAAATGTGGCATGTAGAGATCATAGCCCTCAATCTTCAGCCATCCATAGTAGATAAACATCCCCCCAAACAACAATCGTATCAGGAGACTTGCAACGTCGGTGGCCAGGGATTGTGGATCGCTGAGAACTTTCATCGACACGACTCAGTTTGTTTCGGCCAGTTCTTTAATCCGCGCCAGCGCTTTCGGCCAGGTATTTTCAAAATACTCAAGAAAATCGTCGGTAATATCCATCTCCACCGTAAGCCGGGTCTTTCCGTTGTCTGCCGCCAGGTGATAGTCCTCTTTCGCTCCGGCCCATTTGCGGGTCTCTTCACTGTCGAGGTCCTGAATTCCGTCCTTCACCGTTCCCAGGTGGCGGAACGACATCAACTCGTTCGGACGGTTGGCCGCCACTTCGCTCACCATTCCGTTTCCTTTGCCATCGAGAAAAAGAACACGGCTCCCTTCGCGCCAGTCATCGGTTTCCACGGTGGAGCCTTCTGCAAATACCGATGTCCAGGCCTGGTAGCGCGAAAGGTCCCAGAGTGTTTGCCATACTTTCTCCGGCGAAGCGTGGATGCTGATCTCGTAGCGTTTCTTTTCCATGTTGGTTGGTATTGAGCGAATATCATTCTTTATCGAACAATGAGCCTCGAAGCAAAAGTGGCTTCGGCTATTTCAAAATTTAGAATTCAATATTTATTATTCTCATTCACGGCCCACACCTGAGTTTAGAGTTTATTATGGAAGGTTAAGTATCGCGCCCCCCCCCGCCGCCAACAATGTCTTTCCTGACTTCTAACTGCCGGCCGCCTCGCGCAGGGCAGCGAGGTCAATCTTTTTCATTTGCAGCACTGCCTCCATCACGCGCGGCGATCGTTGGAGCAGGTCGGGCAGTTCACGCGGCACCACCTGCCAGGAAAGGCCGAACCGGTCCTTCAGCCACCCACACTGCTGCGCGCGCGGATCCCCATCCTCGCAGAGCCGCTCCCAGTAATAGTCAATTTCCTCCTGGCTTCCACAATTGACCACAAACGAAACGGCTTCTGTAAAACGAAACTGTGGTCCGCCGTTGATCGCCGCGAAAGACTGGCCGTCGAGCTCGAAATCGACCGTCATTACCGAACCGGCGTCCATGCCCGATACCCGCGCGCCCGCTTCGTCGTAATGCGTCGTATTGATCACGCGCGAACGCGGAAACACAGAAGTATAAAAACGCGCGGCTTCTTCCGCCTCGCGGTTGAACCAAAGAAACGGAGTGATTCTTTGCATATCGGTTTTCTTATAATGCAAAGGTAGGGGCGGAAGCAGGCAAAGGCAGGGCGAAATATCGAATATTGAATATTAAATGTCGAAGGGCGGCGTCCACAAGCGAATATCGAACATTGAACCTTGAACGTCGAAGTGGACATTCAGGCTTATTGCCCATTACTATTCGTCACCGCTCATTGTCTTTCACGCAGAGTCGCGAATGGGCAAAGGCGCTGAAATCGAACAGCGAATGGGGAATGTCAAAGTCGACAATGCCGCGTTTTCCGTCTTCTGACTTACGAGCCGACTTCCGACTTCTGACTCCTCAATCCACCTCGCTCCGCCTGAACTCCTTCCGAAACACGTAGTGATAAATCTGCACGCCTCCCGAGGTAACGACGGGGAATGCATTTACCAGCTTCCAGCCCATCTTACCGAGGTAGTTGAGTCCGTCCACCACCGTGTTGAATTTTTTGAGGCGGCCCTCCTCGTCTTTGACGCGATGGTCCTTCCAGATGCTTCTTTCCTCGCCGTAATCAATGTCAACGGTAACGCGGGTGCTGAGCAGCCGCGGCGTGGCGACCATGGTGCAGTATTGCTCCAGGCGGGTGCTGTCCTGCGCGAAAGATCCAACACCGGCAAGCAGTCCCAATGCAAGTAAAATCGTTTTCATTTTTTGAAGATGTTGCGTTTTTCCAGATTTGTTTGCGGCTTAAAAATAAATTGAGAACTGCGATGCCATTTGAAATTCCTGTTAACAATTAAATAATTATTTTTAGCGAAACAAGCCATTATGCATTTCTTCCTACTCGACGCCGGGGGCGCGTACCTCGGCTATATGCTCGGACTTATTTTTCTCGGCCTCGCCACCCTGCTCGAAGCAATCGTCCTGCTGGTTATGAAATTCAACAATGCAGCGCGCTGCTTTCTCGACGCGCTGGTTGTGAATCTTGTTTCCCTGGTTGCAGGCTACCTGCTGATTCGCTTTGCCCTGCCGAATTCAGAGATTAGCGAAGGAAGTGGCGCATTGCAGGACCTTGGGATCATGTTCGTCGCTACCATGATTGTGGAAGGATCTCTGCTTATGCTCCTGAACCGGTCCAAAACCGCCGGCCGGGTGTGGACAGCCGCGCTCGTAATGAACGTGGTCACCTACATCTTGCTGGCGATTATCAGCTTAAATTAAATTTTACGCCATGCCGAAAATCTGGATTCTCGACGAAGCCGCCGCCCCATTGATCAATTACCAGCTTTGGACCGGCATCGGGTTCATGCTGGCGGCCATCCTGCTGGAAGCGGGACTCATGCGTTGGATGAAGTACGCGCTTCGGTTTGGTAAGGCACTGCTTGATTCTTTTCTGGCAAACATCGCCTCGCTGGCGCTGGGCTTTCTGCTCATACGCGTTGGCACGCTGTTCACAACGTTTACGACCGGGACATTGTTGTTGTTCTATTTTATTACTGTAGCCGTCGAAACGGCGGTGCTCTATATGCTGAACCGCGACAAGCTCTTCACCCGCACGCTCGTGACAGCGATGATCATTAACCTCGCCAGCTATATCGTGCTGGTCATTCTTCTCCGTTATGTCTGAACCGCGTCGTCCACTCGTGCTGCTGCTCGCGTTTGGCCATGGCCTGAACGATTGCATCGCTGGCTTTTTTCTGGGGAGGCTGGTGCAGATCGAATCCAGCATCGTGCAGGCAGGGCTGGGATTGTTCATGTACAACGTGCTGGCGTTCGGAGGACAATACCCCGTGGCGCTCTGGCTGGAAAAGCTTGGAAAACCCAGGCAGGTTCTGCTGCTTGCGTATGCACTGAACGCTGCGGCGATCGGCTTGTTCTTCTTTACCCCACAGCTTCCCGTGCTTCTGGCCGGTATCGCCTCGGCGCTGTATCATGTGGCCGGCGGCTCGGTTTGCGCAAAAGAAAACAGGTCGACGAACATTGGCGTTTTCGCCGCGCCCGGAGTAGCGGGACTTATTTTCGGCGGGTATGCGGCTCACGCGGGTTTGGACCTACTTCCCTGGCTTTTGGGAACAGCGATGCTCATGCTCTTTATGCTGAATCGTTTTCGCTTTCCGATTGGCGGAGTTTCTGATGATAACAACCCGCGTGCCTTTCACCTCGACCGGCACGACCTGGTGATGATACTCCTTCTGACGGTCATCGCACTTCGGTCGGTGATCTGGAACCTTTTTCAGCTGATCCACGACCGCGAATACGAATGGCTGCTGGCGATCGCGGGGGCCGCCTTCGCGGGAAAGATCATCGGCGGCTGGGTGGCAGACCGTATTGGCTGGAAGCTTTATGTCTATCTTTCACTGGCCACGGCTACTCCGCTGCTGACATTTTTCCGGAAAGACCTGGTTTTGTTTTGCATCGGTATTGCCCTGCTTCAGTCGGGCATTCCGGCGACGACCTCACTTTTGATCCAGTCCACGAAGGGCAAAACGGAACGGGCCGTGGCTCTTTCGTTCGGTACCGCTATTATTCTGGGAGCCGTAATATTTTACACTCCCTACCGGGAACATCTTTTCGGTGAGGTGGCGGTCGTGGGAATTGCCTTGTCGATGACGCTGCTTTTCCTGCTTGCAACAGGCCGGTTGAGACGCAGCACGTAACTTTAAGCGTGAAACTATTGGTTCCATTTTTAGTCGTGATGACCATGACCGCTTCCGCTCAGAAAGCAACGGGTCTGCACCGTGAGCTGGACTCTGTTTTTCTTTCATACTTCCGCGCCGACGAGCCCGGGGGAGCGGTGCTCATTGGCACCGGCGATCGCGTGATCTACAAAAACGGTTTTGGCGTTGCGGATCTCGGAACGCGCGAGCCCGTCACCACCCGTACGCTCTTTAACCTGGGATCCATCAGCAAGACTTTTGTTGGATTCGGCATTCTGAAGCTGGAAGAGGAAGGGTTGCTCTCGCTCTCGGATCCGCTCAACCGGTATTTCAATTTTCGCCACGGCGAAGTGGTAAAGGATATCCGGCTACATCACCTCCTCACGCATACTTCGGGACTTCCGGACATTAGAAAGGTCCAGGAAAAGCGGGAATTCTATATAACTGCAAAGGATGCAGAGAACTGGGCGCCGATTCTTGAGACCGATTCGCTGCACTTTCAGCCCGGAACGCGCTACAAATACTCTAATCCTGCGTTCAATGCTCTGGCGCTGATCATCGAGCAGCTTACACGAAATAAATGGCAGGAATACATTCGCGACAAAATCTTTGTTCCGTCGGGGATGCAAACCTCCACCATCACCGATGGCCCTCATCCTGAAGCGGGCGTTTCTCACGGCTATATACTGAACGGCCGTGGGGAATTCGAAGAGCTGGATTACGGAGAAGAACCCACTTTCGCTGCCGCCGGAAACGGGGGCGTATGGAGCAGTGTGGAAGAGCTGTGGGCTTATGAGCAGGCGATACGGAATAATGTTTTTCTGGCTCCGTCCATGGTTGCCCAGGCGCGGAGTGTGCGAAAGCCGGTTAACTGGCAGGGCGGGCAGGACCCGATCGTCGGGTACTCCTGGTTCATCACGCGTGATTCGGGTATCGCGGTGATCGGGCACACGGGGTCGCAGGGAGGGTTCATCGGCGATTACTGCTGGCTGCCCGAGAAGAATGTCTTTTATGTGCTACTTTGCAATATTCCCCGACCCATCCGCGAGATCCGCTCGCGGGTATTTGATCTTCTCAGCCGTCGCAACTGGAAGCTGGACTAACTGCCGTTTAAATCGTAAATTGTAAGAGGGGCAACCTTTTGTTGTCCCATTCCGATTGTTAACCTACAACGAGGCGAGCTTTGTTATCTGCAGATGAACTCACGCATCACGTGCAGGCCTGCGGCCGGAACAGCCGCGAGAGCCAGAAGGTGATATATACCACTTTCTATGGTTATGCCATGGCGATCTGCGACCGCTACGCCAGCCGGCAGGAGGATGCGGTGGAAATACTGAACGACGGATTCCTGAAGCTCTTCCGGGAAGTGCACCGCTACCAGCCCGCGTACTCGGACGTGATCGGATCGTTTAAGGGGTGGCTTAGAAAGATCATGGTTTATACCGCGATCGACCACTTCCGCAAGAATCATAAGCACTCGATGGTGACGGACCTGGACAATGTGGTGTACCAGGTGGCCTCGGTGAATGCTACAGCGCTGGACAATTTGTCGTACGAGGAGATCATCCGCGCCATCCAGCAGCTTTCACCTGGATACCGCACGGTGTTCAACCTGTTCGTGATCGAAGGATTGAGCCATGAGGAAATAGCGGAGCACCTCGGCATTTCGACAGGGACTTCAAAGTCCAACCTGTCCAAAGCGCGGCGTAAGCTGCAGCATATTTTGTTCAAACAAAACCAGCGGGAGCAAACGAAACATGTTGTTTGAAGATTTCGATAAAAAAATCCTCGATGCAGCCGATCATCACCACCCGGCTTATGACGAACACGCATGGAAGAAAATGCGGAGGTTGCTCAACACGCACCTCCCGGAACGCAAGCGCCGCCGCCGGGGACTGATCTTGTTATTTTTCCTCGGCCTGGCTGTCGGAGGGGGGATGGTGTTGTTCACTGAGCTACGCTCCAAAGGGATGCCCGTGGTGGAAAAAAGCGGGCAGCAACCTGGCGGAAGCGGGACAGTTACTCCACCGGATGCAAACAATGCCATGACAAAAAAAGATGAGCTCGTTACGTCGCCTGCGATGCTGAGAGAGAAAAACATTTCGCGAAATACCAGGAATTCTGCTCTTGCTTCTTTCAAGCGGTTTACAACCTTCAATTTCGATAGGGATCCCGATTCAGAAACAAAAAGTTTTTACGAGCAGCAGAGCACCGTTCGTGATCAGTTTACGATCGGCAACAGCCTGGCCGGGTCCGCTCCGCTGGCGAGCGCAACCGTACCGCAGGTTTCGCAGCGCGTTCGGCCGGGATTCATTTTTTCAGGTGAAACAATGGTGTCGCGTGCTTCGCGCAAGAAACAATACGCCGAGAGTGGTTTCGCTCTTTCTGCTTCTCTCGGTCCTGACTTGAGCGCCACGGGCTGGTCCACCCCCGGCCCGGTGAAATTACTCGGCGGAATAGGACTTGGCTATACATTTAGGGACAGGCTGACGCTCCGTACCGGATTCTACTCCGGAAGGAAAGTTTATTCCGCGAGCGCGAATGAATATTCTCCGCCACCAGTTTTCTGGACCTACTACTCAAACCTTGACAAAGTGGACGCCGACTGCGATGTGTACGAAATTCCGGTGACACTCAGCTATCGCTTCGCTGCCGGGGCCCGGGGAAGCTGGTTCGCCGGTGCGGGCGCATCTTCTTACCTGATGAAAAAGGAAACTTACAATTATCATTACAAGGATACCTACGGCCGGCCCACCAGCCGCGAGTACACGATCCGTGATCAGAACAGGCATTACTTTTCTGTGCTCACGCTATCCGGGGGCTACCAGCGCCGGTTGAACAACAATTTTTCCGTAGCTGCCGAGCCCTATTTCAAACTGCCGGTTTCGGGAGTGGGATATGGAAAAGTAAAACTGAATAGCGCGGGCGTCATGCTGTCCGCCAGCTTCAGACCCTTTGCGAAGTCCCCCCGTTAATTTCCCCAACGAAAAGTCTGAATGGAAAGACCGGCCAGATCGAGCACCCGGTCTACGACAGTAGCCGCCACCTGCTCGAGCCCGGCCGGCTTGCTGTAGAATGAAGGTGAAGCCGGGCAGATGATCCCGCCCGCAAGCGCGACAGTTTCCATATTCCGGATGTGCACGAGGTTGTACGGTGTGTCGCGGAGAACGCAGATAAGGCGCCGCTTTTCTTTAAGAACAACGTCCGCTGCCCGCGTCACCAGGTCATTGGAGATCCCGGACGCAATGCGCCCCAGCGTACCCATCGAACAGGGGATAATGATCATCGTGTCGTATCCCCCGCTGCCTGAAGCAAACGGAGCAGAAAAATCCTGTGTTTCGTGAAACCGGGCACCAGGGAAGTTCCAGTTTTCGTCGCCCAGCTCCGTGCGCCAGACTTCCCGCGCATTTTCCGACATCACGATCGCCAGGTCCGTGTACTGGTCACGGATCGCTGAAAGTTTCTGCATCAGTTGCCGCGCGTAAATCGCGCCGCTTGCGCCTGTGACGGCAACCAAAATCCTTCTTGCAGCCGACATGCTTATTGTTAATGCCGTTGAAGATAGAATAATGTAGGGAAATGGGCCGAATTGACTCTGATCAAAAGCTGTACACGTCGCCAAAAAAATGGCTGATAAACTTTGAAGTTTGGCAGTAATGACGATATTAGCGACGAATTTTCATAGGATAAGGTTTAATGGTTAATGGTTTTTGATTAGGGCCCCCCGATTTTGTCGGGGGTTCTTTTTTGGAGTCAGGAGTTCGGAGTGCCGACGCTTGCGGTCGGCATCCCGACAATTCGCTTTGCGAATTCGTCGGGATCAGGAGCTCGGAGTCGTAGTAAGAGTTAATCATCCCGTGTCACCTCAATGATGAATGTGCAATCAAAATGTTCCTTCCTCCTCTCTAAACTGACAACCAAAATCCGAAACAACTTTCAACCACCTTCAACCACCTTCAACCACCTTCAACAACCTTCCACCATTTTCACTAAAATCCCTTCGTTTCCTTCGGCGGCGCGAGGGTCTTGCGGGTATTCTCATTGCCCATGTTCTGCAAAATCCAGGTCGTCATGTTGCTCCAGAGATGGAA
>DASPNM010000031.1:0-127495 GCA_035626515.1 Chitinophagaceae bacterium | reverse complement strand
CTTTAATTTTTTTTATAGACTCTCTCCTAGCAACTTTTTTCCAATATGTTAACTTATTGTAGTCATGTTCGACATGCTCAGCATGACAAGCATTACCTTTTTATGGTGGTTTTGCCGAGGGTGTTCACCTCTTCCCATACCGAACAGAGAAGTTAAGCCCCTCATGGCCGATGGTACTGCACCACAATGCGGGAGAGTAGGTAGCTGCCATATTCTTTGAACCCCGACTTTTAAGTCGGGGTTTTTTATTTAGTTGAATCCAAGACTTTAAAGGGTTAGAAGGTTAGGAGGTTAGGGGTTTGCGGTCTTCGGCTGCGTACATGCACGACTCCCGACTCCCAACTCCCGACTCCGGACTCCCGGCTCCAGGCTCCTCCAGTCAACCAGTCAACCAATCAACCAGTCAACCTATCAACTAGTCAACCAATCTCACTCTGTACACCGGATATCTCAAATACTCGGGCTCCATCCAGGGAGAATTTTCATAAACGAAATTCAGCTGCGCCCGTGCGCTTCGGGCAAAGCTGCTATCGGTTCGTCTCCGTTCTTCCAGTCGTGTACGCAATCCAGGCTGCCGGGCGAGATACGCCGCGGCGCTGTCCTCAAATGCATAGGCCGAAAACCCCTCCTTCTGGCCCAAAATGGCGTCGAAAAAATTCCAGGTAAAATAGGAATCCTCGGCCTGCGGTTCCAGCGTGGCCACCAGGAAGCGGTTCGCCGGCTGATTCATCGGAATATAATAATCTCCTTTTCGAAAAATCATTTTTCGACTGCTGGTTGAAACTTTGACGTCGCTGTTCGGATGATGCATCTCATACTGCCGCGATGCAGCCCGGTAATCATCGATGCGATACACCTCGACATCCAGCAGTGTGTCCCGGGCAAGCTGCCTCATCCTGACCCGGTTCAACTTCAGAAGGTCAATAACCCGCCACCAACCCCGGGGAATCACATAAGCCTTCGGTAGAGTCACCCATTTTTCGGGCTTGTAGTAATTGTAAAAAGGAACACGCTTTTCAAAAGGCCGGCTGCGGTCGTAATACAATCGCGGGAGGCCGGAAACCGCGCTTACACGACGCTCCGACCGGTATCCTTTATACCAGATGCTGTCGGCCCTGGCACGGTCGAGCGACCAGCTCAGTGGAAGCGAATCTGCATCGCGGGTGCGTGCTTTTGCGTTTTGCCGCACCTCCGCAATCTTTTCACCCCACTGCGAGGTAAATCCAATGAAACTTTCCATCAGGGCTTTTGTAGCACGTACGCGCAGATCATAAGGTTTGAGCATGTGTGTTTCCGGCACAAAAGAAAACGTGTGCCATAATGCAGCGTATCCGCTTCCGTAACGAGGACTGTCCCAAAACGCCGGCCAGCCGTTCTCGACATTTTCTCCAAATACATTCACATACGGCACGAGAGAATACCCTTTATCGTGCATACGCTGATACAGCTCCGGTTCAAACCGGTCGCGGAGAAACCGTGCCATGCCCGAATCAAGTTTGCTGTGCTGCGTCGTCAAAAGGGTCATCACATGCTGATAATCGGCACCGTTGCTCACGTGATTGTCAACAAACACGTCGGGATCCAGGAGGTGGAAGATCTCGGTGAACGACCGGGCTTCCCTGGAATCGCATTTGATGAAATCCCGGTTGAGATCCAGGTTCTGTGAATTGCCACGGGATCCCTTTTCAAGGGGACCGTTCTGGTCTACCCGGTAATTGGGACTTCGATTCAGGCAGCCACCGATGTTGTACACGGGAATAATAGCGAGCACGACGTTCGGCGGAAGGCGGAACTTGCCGGCTACGATATCCCTTGCGAGAAGCATGCTCGCGTCAATTCCATCCGGTTCGCCGGGATGAATGCCGTTGTTGATAAGAATTATCCGCAGATTCTTTTTTCTGACGGTAGCAAGATCGTGTATACCCTGTGCCGAAACGGTTACGAGGTGAAGGGGAAAGCCGGCATCAGTCGGACCCATAGCTCGCATCCGGACCGTCGAAGACGCATCATCCAACTGCCTCCACCAGCGGATAATTTCGAAATAATCCGCGGATTCCTTTCCACCCGATCGTTCAAAGCGGGTCACGAATGCCTGCGCGGAAACGGCGGTCTGCGACAACAACAGGAGTGCGGCCAGGAATTTCTTCATACAGGGGTGAAAATAAGAAAGGCATCCCTCTGTGAGATGCCTTTCAAATAATTTTCCCCCAGCTTACTTCGCTATGTTGAGCTTTCGCGCGAGCTTGCTTTTCAGGTTTGCTGCCTTGTTCTTGTGAATTACACCGCGCTTGGCCAGCTTGTCGATCATGCTGGAAACGTCAGGGTACTTTGCTTTCGCGTCGGTAGCCGGGGCGGCTTTCAGGTCGCGAATTGCGTTGCGCGTCGTTTTTCCATAATAACGATTGCGTTCCTGCCTCTTTGCCGACTGTCGTACGTCTTTTTTCGTAGCGCGATGATTGGCCATGCTGATTTTTTTATTCCAAAAGCCGAGGCTTTGGAAGAGGCGCAAAGGTAAGCGCGCGAAGGCGAACTACCAAATTTTCAGCTTATTCTCCGGTCCTGATTTCGGTTGCTAAAGCGTTCAAAATGAACCCCGGTCTGGATATTTTGAACGATATTTGCACCCCGTCTGTTAAGAAGATGGCTTTCATCAGGCTTCATGAAAGATTTCTCCTATATCACCAGTTCCTCTCCGGCCTTCGTGGAGAATCTCTACCGCGATTTTCTCAGAGATCCGGGAAGTATCGACCCCGATCTGAGAAAGTTTTTCGAAGGTTTTGATTTCGCGATGACCGCCGCCCGTGAGAACGGCCACGGCGCCCCGGTTCAGGAACTGCCCGGCATGGCGCTCGACCGCGAGTTCGCCGTGTATAACCTGATCCTGGCGTACCGGCGAAAAGGGCACCTCATAGCGCGGACGAACCCCATCCGGGAACGCAAAGACCGTGGCGCCAACCTGGACCTGAAATATTTCGGCCTTTCCGACGCCGAACTTGATTCTGAATTCGAAGCAGGAAAATTCATCGGTCTCGGAAGAACGAAATTGAGAAATATTCTGGAGCTGCTTCGTGCCCGCTACGCCGGTCATGTTGGCGTCGAATACGGAGCGCTCGTGAACCAGGAACGGATCGACTGGCTCGAGCGTGAGATAGAAAACCATCTCTATGAACCGTTTTCGCTGGAACAGCGCAAACAGATCCTGGAAAAATTGAACCAGGGGGTGATCTTCGAAAAATTCCTTCATACAAAATACGTCGGACAAAAAAGATTTTCGCTGGAGGGCGGGGAGACCACGATACCGGCGCTCGATGCAATCATCGATACCGCTTCCGCGCACGGGGTTCAGGAAATTGTTATCGGAATGGCGCACCGCGGCCGGCTAAATGTGTTGGCAAACATCCTTGGCAAGACGTACGAACAGATCTTCAGTGAATTCGAAGGAACGGCGCAGCCGGACCAGACCATGGGCAGCGGCGACGTAAAGTATCACCTTGGGTTCGGAAGCGAGCTGCAGGCTCGCGACGGCAACACCGTTCACCTGAAGCTGATGCCCAACCCTTCGCACCTGGAAGCGGTAGACCCGGTCGTTGTCGGCTTTTCCAGGGCGAAGGCCGACGTGATGTACCAGAGCGACTTCGACAAAATTTTTCCGATTCTCATTCATGGAGACGCTTCGATTGCCGGACAGGGCGTAGTATATGAAGTGCTTCAGATGTCGGACCTCGACGGATATTATACCGGCGGAACGCTGCACCTCGTCATCAACAACCAGATTGGCTTTACAACCGATTTCGACGATGCGCGGAGTTCTGATTACTGCACCTCGCTGGCAGCCGCTATCCAGGCGCCGGTACTGCACGTGAATGGCGACGATCCGGAAGCGGTTGTTCGGTGTGCCGAGATCGCGACGCGCTACCGCCAACATTTCAATGCGGATATTTTTATTGACCTCGTCTGTTATCGCCGACACGGTCACAACGAGGGAGATGATCCGAAATTTACGCAACCGCATCTTTATGCTTTAATCGACAAGCATCCCAATCCGCGCGAGGTGTACGTTAAATACCTGTTGGAAAATGGTGAACCCGACGCGCAGGAGCTTGCCCGTGAAATGGAGAAGAAGTTTTGGTCCGATTTGCAGGAGCGTCTCGACGAGGTGAAGCAAAACCCGCTTCCATACCATTATCAGCCGCCAGAGCTCTGGTGGAAGAAATTGCGGAAAGCGGTTGCCCAGGATTTCGATCAGTCCCCCGTAACGGCGATCAGCGAGGCAGATTTCCGAAAGATCTTCGAGGCGTTGATGAAATGGCCCGAAGACTTCAAACCCCTGCGGAAGGTGGAAAAGCTTTTGCAGGACAAGGTCCGCCTGTTTCAGACCGAACAAAAGCTGGACTGGGCCACGGCCGAGCTGATGGCCTATGGAAGCCTGCTGCTGGAAGGTAAGGATGTGCGCTTGAGCGGGCAGGACGTACAGCGCGGAACTTTTTCGCACCGCCACTCCATTCTTCGCGATGAGGTAACGGACCGTCCCTTTAACCGCCTGAGCCGGGTGCCGGGGGCAAAGGGTGAGTTTCGGATTTATAATTCCCTGCTTTCCGAATATGCGGCGCTTGGATTCGACTACGGCTACGCGCTTGCGAATCCAAACGCCCTGGTGCTGTGGGAGGCGCAGTTCGGGGATTTTGCGAATGGTGCGCAGACGATGATCGATCAGTTCGTTGCCTCGGGGGAACAAAAATGGAACCGTATGAGCGGCGTGGTGCTATTGCTGCCGCACGGTTACGAAGGACAGGGTCCGGAGCACAGCAGCGCGCGCATGGAACGCTTTCTCCAGCTGTGCGCGGAGCTGAATATGGTCGTGGCCAACGTGACCACCGCCGCAAATTTTTTCCATGTGCTGCGTCGCCAGCTCGCGTGGCCTTTTCGCAAGCCGCTGATCGAATTCACACCGAAAGCGAACCTGCGTCATCCCGGAAGCTATTCCCGGGTCGAAGAATTTCTGCGGGGTGGATTCAGCGAAATCCTGGATGATCCCACAGCGGATCCGGCGCGGGTGAAAAAGGTGTTGCTCTGCAGCGGCAAAATTTTCTTTGAACTGGAGGAGAGGAAGAAAAAAGAAAAACCGGATAACATAGCGCTCGTGCGGCTGGAGCAGTTGTATCCGCTTCCAACACTGCAACTTGAATCATTGTACAGGAAGTACGGTCGCGCCACCTGGTTCTGGGTGCAGGAAGAGCCTTTGAACATGGGAGCCGCAATGTACCTGCAGTCGTATCTCAAGCAAATCAATTTCGGGGTGATCAGCCGGCAGCCCTCCGCGGCGGCCGCTACGGGCTACGCGCGGGTACACGCGCAGGAGCAGGCGGAGATAATTGATACGGCTTTCAGTATTTAGCGGTTTATCAGGCAGGTGGCTTCCGTATTGTATCGGATGCGCCAACAATTGCCGTTTAATCAAACTGATAAGCTTGCTATCTTTGTCCGCCTGCGGTCTCCGGGCGGCCGCTTTTTGCTGTAAATAATTGTGTAATTATGATCGACATCCGGGTGCCTGCAGTCGGTGAATCCATCAGCGAAGTCACTCTGTTGAAATGGAACAAGAAGGACGGCGATTATGTGGACCGGGACGAGGTGATCGCTGAGCTGGAAAGCGAAAAGGCAACTTTTGAAGTGAACGCGGAACAGCCTGGCATTCTCACACAGGCTGCGCGGGAAGGTGATACGCTCAAAGTCGGAGATCTTTTGGCCAATATCGACGAATCAGCTGCAAAGCCGGAAGCAGACGCAAAGCCCACCGTCGAAAAGAAAACCCCGCCTGCCGAAAACGGGGCGGAAGCAAAGCCCGAAAAAAAGGAAACAAGGAGTAAGAAGGAGGAAAAACGGAGCACGAGCGCGCCGGTCACCTCGGTTTCGAATGAGATTCGTGCAACGCCGGTGGCATCGGCTATCATTGCCGATAAAAAACTTGATCCGACCACAGTTACTCCCTCCGGATACCAGGGAAAGATCATAAAGGAAGATGTACTTGCCGCGCTGAGTCATCCCGGCAGGCTGACTTCCGGCAAGCCTCTTTTTTCACGCGAGGAGCGGCGCGAGAAAATGAGCCAGCTGCGCAAGACGATTTCGCGCAGGCTGGTGGAAGCCCGCAACAGCACCGCGATGCTGACGACATTTAACGAGGTCGACATGACGCGCATCATGGAGATCCGCAACCTCCACAAAGAAAAATTCAAAGAGACCCATGGTGTCGGTTTGGGCTTTATGAGCTTTTTTGCAAAAGCCTGCTGCGTCGCGCTCCACGAATGGCCTGCAGTGAATGCATCTGTCGACGGCGACCAGATCGTTTACCACGATTATTGCGATATTTCGATCGCCGTTTCCACACCCCGCGGGCTGACAGTTCCGGTGATTCGCAATGCGGAAAGCCTCGGCATGGCGCAAATAGAGAAAAAAGTCATCGAGCTTGCAGCCAGGGCACGGGATAACAAGCTCTCGCTGGAAGAGCTCCAGGGAGGCACCTTCACCATTACCAATGGCGGCGTGTTTGGTTCCTTGATGAGCACCCCAATTATTAACCTCCCCCAAAGCGCCATACTCGGCATGCACAAGATCGAAGAGCGGCCGGTCGCGCTTCGCGGACAGGTCGTCATTCGGCCGATGATGTATGTGGCCCTGAGCTATGATCATCGCATCATCGACGGGCGTGAATCCGTGAGTTTTCTTGTGAGGGTGAAAGAAATACTCGAGAATCCCGAGCAGCTGCTGATCGGGAAAGACCCGGTAAAGACCCTGCTGGAATTGTAGATTCGAGGGAGAAAATATTTATCTTGTCGGCTAATTGAGCTGCTTATGAAACAATGGATACTCAGTGGAATGGCAATCTGCATCACGCTGCTTTCCTGCCAGAAGGAAATCGACTGGAGCACCGGTACCGAAAATGCCCTACTCATCCGCTCCGTGCAGAAATCCGGGAGTGATTCTGTTGTCGTCGATTACACGTACGATGGTTCCGGACGGCTGATCTTCGAGAAAACTGTCGGCATGTCGCAGGGCATAGACGTCGGTAACGACCTGCAGATCCTCCGCGACGGGTCGGGCAATATCACGCGGACGATCCAGAAGAGCCAGGTGCTGATCTCTGCGGGAATCGACAGCATTGTTACGAATTACAATTACAGCACTTCGAACAACCGCTACACGTCGGCTGTATTTGATATGACAATTTTTGGATTTACAGTGACCGACAGCGCCGCTTACCAGTACGATGCTTCTGGGAACATCAGCGGCGAGGAGCATTATCTGAAATTTCCTCCTGCGCCTTTCATACTTTCTTTCAAGCAGGAATATACTTATGCGGGGGGCAACCTCAGCTCGGTCAAACAATACAGCTACGACCCCACCGCGATGGCCTACGATCTTATCGCTACGACTACTTATACGTACGACGCGAAGACCACGCCGCTCAGATTGCAGCGCGAGGCAGTTATTCTTGGCAGACCCGTTTACTTTGGAAGCAACAACGCCACGCGGATGGATTTCGTGGACGCGACGGACCCCAGCAATAATTTCACCACGGATTTTGTGTACTCGTACGATATCAGCAGCAACAAGCCGCTCACGGCGGTAAGCACCCAGAATCCGCCGGGTACGGTCAGCAACATCACCTACTACTACCAGTAGGCCGGCTGCTATTGGTTTATCTTGCGGACGTGAGCCGCTTTCATTCCTATCTCCATACCACCCAGGCGATCCTCACGCAGTACCGCGGCGAAACACCTTTCGCCTATTTCATCAGGAACTGGTTTGGTGCATCGCGGAAATACGGATCGCGCGATCGCAGGGTGATAAGCAATCTTTGCTACTGCTTTTTTCGTACGGGGCAGTGGGGAAAAAATCTTTCGGTTGGAGAACGAATTCTGGGGGGACTGTTTCTTTGTTCCGAAACCGCGGATGAGGTACTTAGCCAGTTGCGGCCGGAGTGGAATGAGCAGGTTCATCTCCCCTTGCCGCAAAAAATGAAGCTGGTCAACTGTTTACCCGAGGCGGTCTTTCCCTGGATTTTTGAAATCAGCAACCAACTGCAGTCCGACGCCTTTGTGCTTTCGCATTTCATTCAGCCCGACTTGTTTCTCAGGCTGCGGCCGGGCTGGGAGGAGCAGGTGACGGCGATTCTCAGGCACTCCAACATTCTCTTCAGCCGCGAAGGCAATTGCGTCCGGCTTCCCAACGGCACCGCTGTGGAAGAATTGCTCGAGCTGGACCGGATGGCTGTCGTACAGGATAAGAGCTCGCAGCGGCTGGGAGAATTTTACCTGGAGGCCGACCAGGGGTTGGCACATGGTAGTTATTCAGCCTGGGATTGCTGCGCGGCAAGTGGCGGGAAATCTATTTTGGTTCATGACATTAATCCCGCGGCCAGGCTCACCGTATCGGACATCCGAAAGTCTATCCTTGTCAATTTGAAAAAACGATTCGCCAAAGCCGGAATTCAACGCTACCACAGTGTCGTCGCCGATCTCACGGAACAACGGCCTTCGGACAAATACCAGCTGATCCTTTGTGACGCGCCATGCACCGGGAGCGGAACCTGGAGCAGGACACCCGAGCAACTCGCGTTTTTCGATGTTGGCCGAATCAGGCATTATGAATCGCTGCAGAAAAACATATTGTGCCAGGTTGCAAAAAACCTCGCTAACGGCGGCTATCTCGTGTACAGCACCTGCTCAGTCTTTGCGAGGGAAAATGAAGAAGTGGCAAGATGGGCTGAAAAAGAGTTGAAGCTGGAATTGATTCGCAGTGGTTACTTTACCGGCTACCAGGAAAAAGCGGATACACTATTCGGTGCCCTTTTTCGCCGGTCTTTATAGTCGCAGCAGCGAAGCCTGGCCGACCAACTTTGCTTTATCAAACACGCGAACGACATACCGTCCCTTTGCGAGTTGACCAATGTTCAGGGTAAAATCCGTCTTCCCGGGGCCTTTCGAGAGCTGAAGTTTCTGAACGAGCCGGCCCTTCAGATCGTAAATGCGGACTTGCATATTTGGAAGCGCGTGCTGCGTCTGCACCGTCATGATTACGCTTGCCGCCGACGTGGGGTTCGGTGCAAGGCGCACCAATTCGGCCGCAGCATTCGGGTCGCCAGTGTTCGTCGCGACGCAGCCGGATACCGTAACATTCACGCTGTCGATATACACCGCGGTAAATGTTGCCGCAGCGGTGTCCACGATCTGCCGAATGCGATAACTGACCGTCCCGTTCGCCACTCCGTTCAATCCATTCACCAGCTGGTAGCTTCGCACCGCCAGCAAGTCACCCGGCTGAGCATTGAGTTCGGTGATCCGCACATAGTTTGGATTACCCGGCACTCTGCGTTCAATTTCATATTTCATCGCGCCCACATCTTTCGAAGTCCAGTTGAGCGTGACGCTGCAGCTGCTGATCGAAGCGGTTACGGTGGCAAAATCGGCGAGCAGCATCGAAAAAGCCAGCCTCATGTTTGGAATTCCGTATCCCACGCGATCGTCGGGATTGGAGGCACGACTTCCCGAAGCCCAAAGAGCCTGGCGAATGCGCATGTTGTTGAATTCGGGGAACCCCTGCCAAAGACAGGTAGCGAGGCCGGCCATATTCGGGCAGGCAAACGAGGTGCCGTTGCTCATGCCGATCGTGTTGCCGGCAGTTTGGATTACGGCCGACACACCTACCGAAGCTACGTCGGGCTTGATCTGTCCATCCGAAGAAGGACCGTAGCTCGAAAAACTTCCAACGGCGCCGGCGGAATTCACCGCGCCGACCGCGATCACGCTGTCGCCATCGGAAGGAGTGCTCAGAAATCTCCAGCTTCCGTTGCCGTCGTTGCCCACAGAAGCGAACACAAGCATTCCTTTTTTGGCAGCAAGATCCGCAGCAATTGCTGCCATCGTGGTGTTCCCGTTCATGTCAGCATAGGTATGATTCAGGCTGGAGTTGTCGAACGTGGTATAGCCCAGGGACGTTGAAATGATCTCAGCACCCGCGCTGTCGGCACGCTCGGCGCCACAGGACCAGTTGTGCTCTTCAATCGGATATTCCGTCGGAGCATCTTCCGTACGGTAGAGATAAAAGCTTGCTTTCGGCGCCTTTCCCACAAACTGGGCCGGAATGTTAGCGACAATGGTGGAAAGGCATTGCATTCCGTGTGAATGGTCATTTACATCTGCGTGGCGGGAAACGAAATCCCAGGTTTCGTGCACCCGTCCTTCCGCGTTCATGCTGTCAAACGCGCGGAAGCTTGCGTAGCCGGTAAAGCCGGCATCGAGCATGGCGATGCGCATACCCTGTCCGCGTAAACCGATGTTGTGAAGGAACTCTCCATTATGCAAACGAATCTCATTATACGCAGCCGTTCCGTAGTTGTAATAATCTGCCGCGATTTCGCCGGGCCTGTTGCCGGTCGCCAGGAGCCAGTCTTCGGACTTAAACTTATTACGGGGTGTTTCCGGCGCCCTGGCCGCGAAACCGGTAACACTTTGCACAAATGCAAAAGAGCTGATGGTGCTGATTGCGTTTGGGTCGGTGGTTTGAATGGATACCGAATTAAGCCATTTCGAAACATTCAGGACCGTGACGTTGGCCACATTTCGGATCTGCGTCACGTAGGAAGGCGTTACCGGGAGATCCGTGCTGTCGAGCGGAATTCCGTAGCGCGTGCGGCGATCAATGGCTCGCTGGGAAAGGTAGGCGGAAGGATTCGACAAACTGAATGGATTACCGCCCTTGTTGCGCAGCTTCACCAAATACCGGGTGAACTGAGCTTCTGCATTCGAACCAGCAATCAGAGCGGTTACAACCAGGAGTAAAATTTTCTTCATCTTATCCCGTTTCGTGGAAATTAATTGTGATCTATCATCCACATCTTCACGCCAAATCCCGTTTTGTAGGGACCTCCCGAACCGCCGGTATTCGGCTGGTATTCCCAAAGCTCGAGTTCGCGGTACACCAAGCCAATGTTTTTCGCGTAGCGCTCCACCGAGCGGGTGCGCGCTGCATAGGCGTTGGGATCGGTGATCGGCACGTTGATGATCTCATCGGCCTGTTCCACCGTCAGCACATCAGCATAATTCCGGTTCTGGTAGCTGAACGTGCTGAGTTCACCGTCAATGAAAAAATCCCAGTCAGCCATATTATCGTCGTTGCTGAAATTGTAGCCGCTGTAGGGATTATTCGGGAGGTATTTGTTGCCCTTCCACGTATTTCCGTCGGCGAGCGGCAGGTGCAGCTTGATGACCCGAAGATTATTTTCATTTATTTCCACCTGGTCGAACAGGGGAGTGATGGTATACTCGCTGCTTGGGATCGGTACCCAGGGCTGGGTTCCTGCGCTGTCCCGGATATACCGAAACACCCGGAAAAATTTCCGCCCCGCGATATCGGTCAGCTGCGAGTCGACAACGTACTTCATTTGGTATTTCCTGATCTCAGTGTTCCGCCCGAAATTGGTGAACACCATCGAGTCGACCCGGTATGTGATGTATTTCCCAGACAAGGTGGGAATGAATTCCGCAAGATTGCCAGGTTCAATGGTCTCTTTTTCGCTGCATGAAATCAAAACGAAAGAGCTGATTAGGGGGAGCAAGAGAAATGCGCCAAAACGTTTCATAAGTGGTTTTTCCGGGTTTCAGGGATACAAGGTCTCATAAAGCTACGAACAAAATGGCGTCGCTCATAGCCTTGCCGGGCGGCTATGATTCAATGGGTTATCACCTTTTGAATAATGCCCCCGCCGATTACGTCGTCGCCTTCATAGAAAACAGCACTTTGCCCCGGCGCAACCCCCCTTGCGGGAACATGAAACCGGACCTGGATTTCGGTGTTTTCCGGGTAAAGATTTGAAGGTGTACCCATATCCTTATAGCGGATCTTCGTGACCGCCTCGGTACCGGGTGCAACGGTATCGTACTTTACCATGTTGATCCGCGACACGAGCATGTTTTTTTCATCGAGATCTGTTTCGTCGCCCAGGGTTACGGTGTTGCTTTCCGGGTCAATTCGCGTAACGAAAACCGGCTTGCCCAGGGCGATCTCGAGACCCTTCCTTTGCCCCACGGTGTAAAACGGGTATCCCTTGTGTTGACCAAGCACGCGTCCTTGCCTGTCCAGGAAATTCCCGCCGGCCACTTTTTCTTCCAGGCCGGTCACGCGCCGCCTTAGAAACCCGCGATAGTCATTGTCAGGCACAAAGCAGATTTCGTAGCTCTCGCTTTTCCGGGCAAGTTCGGGGTAGCCGTAATCGAGAGCCATCTGACGGATCTGGGTTTTGCGGTAATCGCCCAGCGGAAGCAGGGTGCGGGCCAACAGGTCCTGCTGTAGTCCCCAAAGAACGTAGCTCTGATCCTTGGTGTGATCAAGGGCCCTGCTGATCACATACCGGCCATTGTCATGTCGCCTCACTTTTGCGTAGTGGCCGGTAGCGATGAAATCGCATTGCAACGCATCGGCACGTTTCAGCAGCGCCCGCCACTTGATATGAGTATTGCAGAGGACGCAGGGATTTGGGGTGCGTCCGGCGAGGTATTCTTCCACAAAATTGTCGATCACAAAATCTCCGAATTCTCCCCGAATGTCAAGGACGTAATGCGGAAAGCCGTGCTGTACGGCAGCCATCCGCGCATCGTTGAAGCTGTCCAGGTTGCAGCATCCCGTCTCCTTTTTTCCGCCGCCGCTTGTGGCATAATCCCAGGTTTTCATGGTGATTCCCACCACTTCATAACCCTGGTCATGAAGCATCAGCGCCGTAACGGTGCTGTCGATACCGCCGCTCATGGCCACCAGTACTTTTCCTTTCCTGCTCATAAAAAATGCGACCCGCTTCGCGGAGCTGGGCGGGCCTGCAAAGATACGATGATATGACGGTTGAGAAAGGTGAATAAAAACGCGGGGGAGTGGGTAAATCTTGAAGGCTTGTTAAAAAAATCTATAGGCAAATAATGCTAAATTGCCGTTTCCCGTTTCGGACTTGTTTCGCCGGGATAACATCAACTTACGTCATCTAAAAACTGAGCACTATGATCAAAATGCAAGTCATCGGCAACCTTGGAAAAGATTGTACCGTTAACACCGTGAACGGAAGGAACGTCATCAATTTCACCGTTGCCCACACTGAAAAGTACAAGGACAGCCAGGGCAATCAGCAGGAAAAAACAATTTGGGTAGACTGCGCGTATTGGACGGATCGAACTGCGATCGCACAATACCTCACCAAAGGAAAACAGGTATACGTGGAGGGGCAGCCGGAAGCCCGTTCTTTTCAGCGGAACGATGGCACCCCCGGAGCTTCCCTTTCCCTTCGGGTCCGCGACGTCCAGTTGCTGGGCGGGCGTTCCGACTCCGGAGGTTATCAACAACAGCCCTCTGCTTCTGCAGCGAGTAATGTGCAGTCGGGGAGTGATATCAGCGAACCGGTGGACGATCTTCCGTTCTGAAGAGCTAATTCCAAAATATAAATGCCCACGTAGCGGGGCATTTTCGTTATAAAAACAGTATGAGACTTTTCGCGCTGATCGCCGCTGTCTTTCTTTCGCTGCAATCCTGCGGACAGCCGGGGTGGGAAGTCGGAATACAAACCTGGACCTTCCACCGGTTCACCCTGCTGGAAGCTATTCAGAAGAGCCGCGCATTGGGAGTGCGATATTTGGAGTGTTACCCCGGCCAGCGGGTAGGTACCGGGTACAGCGGCAGCTTCAGCTACAATTTAAGCGCGGAGGAACGCACGCGGTTAAAGCAATATTTCCGGCAACAGGGAATCGAGATTCGTGCATGGGGCGTTGTGGACAAAGGTTACTATCGTACCCGCCAGAACATTGAAAATTTTTTCATCTTCTGCCGCGACATGCAGATCCCGGTGATGACGGCGGAGCCGGAATGGGAGGACCTGGATGAATTCAATCGGCTGGCGGCAAAATACGGGGTTAAGGTAGGCATTCACTGCCATCCGCGGCCTGCGAGCCACTACTGGCACCCGGATTCCATATTGCTCGCGATGAAAGGCAGGGAACATATCGGAGCCTGGCCCGATGTGGGACACTGGGCGCGCAGCGGTGTGAATCCGGTAGAGGGGCTCCGCAAGCTCGAGTCCAAACTCTGGGGCCTGCATTTCAAAGATGCGAAGGAGTTTGGAAACAACCGTTCCGAGGATGCGCTGTTTGGTGCAGGTACGGCCGGCCTCGCCGAGGTGCTTACCGAGCTATGCCGTCAAAAATTTAACGGGCTGCTGTCTCTTGAATACGAGGCTAACCCCGATAACAATATGAGGGACATGGAGCGAAACATGAAGTTCTATAAGCGGGAGGTAAAAAAACGCTGCCGCTGAGCGGGCATCCGCTATTTTTGTTTGATGCCGGATCAGCGCTTCAGTTACGATGAACTCTTTCGCTTCGCCACCGCCGTTTTTGAAAAAATTGGATGCGGAAAACAGGATGCGGCGACCGCCGCCACGGCCTTGCTGGCCGCAGATCTGCGCGGCATCGATTCCCACGGGGTCGCCCGTCTCTCCGGATATCTTCGCCTGTGGCAAACGGGCCGCATCAACACGAAAGCGACACCCCGCATTCTACACGAAACGCTTTGCACTGCTTTAGTCGATGGGGATCGGGGACTGGGGCTGGTAGTGGCGCCATTTGCGATGCGGGTGGCGATAGAAAAAGCGAAGCAGGCCGGAACCGGTTGGGTGGCGGTGCAGAACAGCAATCACTTTGGCATCGCGGCGCACTACGGGATGATGGCGCTGGAGCACGGCATGATTGGGATCGCGATGACGAATGCAAGCCCGCTGGTTGCGCCTACATTTTCCGCCGACCGCATGCTGGGTACTAACCCGATTTGTGTGGCGGTTCCTGCGGGACAACAGCCTCCTTTTGTGGCGGATTTCGCAACCACGACTGCGGCGAACGGAAAGCTGGAGCTGCTGCAACGAAAGAACGAGCCCGCGCCCGAAGGCTGGATACAGGATCAGCACGGACGCAGCTCGACTGACCCACATGAATTAAAAAAAGGCGGTTCCCTGCTGCCGCTGGGCAGCGACCGCGAACACGGGTCGCATAAAGGCTATGCCCTCGGCGGCATCGTGGATATTCTATCTGGTGTGCTTAGTGGCGCCAACTACGCCCCCTGGGTGCCTCCATTTCCCGCTTACGTGCCGATGCCCGAACAACAGCCAGGTAAAGGACTCGGTCATTTTTTTGGAGCGATGCGCATTGATGCCTTCCGTCCCGCCGAAGAATTTAAGGAACATATGGATCACTGGATCGCGGGTTTCCGAAGCTGCAGGCCGACCGGTGAGGCGGATTGCGTGCTCGTGCCGGGCGACCCCGAGCGCGAAGAGCAGGCGCGGCGCAGGCGCGAAGGCATCCCGGTTTTCGCTTCAGTGGTCGACGATTTGAAACAAATTGCCGCTTCTCTCGACATTCCGTTTTCCTGAATCCTCCGCATCCCCGCTATCTTTGGAACCCTGTAAAGAATGGCCATGAAAGTGATGAAGTTCGGCGGTACCAGCGTGGGCCGGCCCGAAAGAATGCAGCACGTGGCATCGCTGGTTAGCGCACAAAGCGAGCCGACGATTGTCGTGCTCTCTGCTTTGTCGGGAACCACTAATGCGCTGATAGAGATCTCCGATTTCATAGCGGCGGGTGACCGTGAGTCGGCGCGCCAGGAGATTTCAAAGCTGGAACACCACTATCGCCGGATTATCGAGAAACTTTGTTCGACTCCCACGGAGTTGGAAAAAGCAGGGGAAGTAGTCGCGGAACATTTTGAATTTCTCAATATCATTCTCAAAATTTCATTCAGCGAAGCGCTCAGCAAAGATATCCTTTCGCAGGGGGAACTTCTTTCAACAAAACTGTTTTGCACATACCTGGAGGAAAAGGGTATCCGGCATGCCCTGCTGCCGGCGCTGGATTTTATGGTGATCGATCATTCGGAAGAGCCGTTGATCGGAAACATCCGTGTGCGTATCACCCAGCTGCTCGAGCAGCACCGTGATGTGCCGGTGTTCGTGACGCAGGGTTATATCTGCCGCAATGCAAAAGGTGAAGTGGACAACCTGAAACGCGGCGGAAGCGATTATTCTGCTTCGCTGATTGCGGCAGCAGTCCACGCTTCCGTTTGTGAAATCTGGACTGACATTGACGGAATGCATAACAACGATCCGCGCGTAGTGAAAAAAACGCGACCGGTGGATCAACTCAGCTTCGACGAGGCGGCCGAGCTCGCTTATTTCGGCGCCAAGATCCTGCACCCTGCTTCGATCTGGCCTGCGCAGCAGTTTCGCATCCCTGTGCGGCTGGTGAACACGCTGCAGCCAGAAGCCAAAGGGACGCTTATCACGGAGCAGGCGGCGGCTGTGGGGGTAAAAGCTGTGGCGGCGAAGGACAACATTATCGCCATCCGGATCAAAAGCAGCCGGATGCTGCTTGCCTACGGGTTTTTGCGAAAGATCTTCGAGGTCTTTGAAAAATACCGGACACCTATTGACATGATCACCACATCCGAAGTTGCAGTTTCACTTACCATCGACAACCCGGAGCACCTGGCCGAGATCCTGAAGGAGCTGGAGCCGTTCGGGTCGATCGAAGTGGATGAAAAACATTCCATCATTTCGGTTGTGGGGAATGAGATCGCGAAGACCGAAGATATTCTCAAAAAACTTTTTGGTTCTATCGGCGACATTCCCGTGCGGATGGTTTCCTACGGTGGAAGTCCCCACAATATTTCTTTGCTGGTAGAGGCGAAATATAAAGGACAAATTCTGCAGCAGCTGAACCGGGCAATGTTCGGACTGGAGTAATCCGACGTAAGGCAAGCGCCTGTTCGCGAGTCATACCCAAATTACCGTTTTCACCTCTTTTCCGGGTTCTAGACCTTCCTTCTTTCTTATCTCCGCTTTGAGCGGAAGTAAATAAGTTTTCAATTTTGTATCGAACCAGATGGCAGTTTGCCATTCGGTAGTCCCGATCCTTGCCGTTGCTTTCAGCCTTCCCCATCCCTGTTCTTCGGAACGGAGTGCACGGCGGATCTGTTGTGCGTATTTCATGGGAAGGGAAATGAAATGCCACCCCGCTGGACCTGCATGAAGCCAGGGCTTGGCGATAAACTCGTATTTCAAGCCTTTGTTCAACATGATCGTTCCGCCGGGAACGTCTTTTTGCTTCGTCCGTCCAAAACTACTTCAGCTTGTATTCATTTTTTAGTAGTTCAATGAGACTCCTGGCTGATGTCATAGTTTCCGCAACCAGCCGGTTTGTAAAGGCAAGCGTGCCTCTTAAGGTCACTACTTTAAAGCTAAGTTCATTGAGCAAAGCACTATCGCCTGTCAATAAAGGGGGATTGTTCGTCAACCTAATAATTCTTCCACTGCTGTCCGTCATGTTGTGCCAGGCAAAAGCGTCAAAGAATTTCCCCGCCAGGTTGTACGAGAAAAACTTCCGCAGCTGATCTTCATTTTCCAGCTGCAGGAGACAGCTTCGCATTTTTTCGCTGTCGTATACGGTGTGATGCTGTCCGCCGCGTTCTGATTCCTGATCAACCGGAGATTTCCGGAATTCTTCAATTGCTGAATCGTCCTGTCGTGATAACGGAAGGGTACCGCCCGCGTTATGTGGCGGGCATAAAAGTAGAAATCATTCATCCGGCTCTGATAACCGGTTTGCAGTAAGATTCTGAGTGAGTCGAAATAACTGATTTGCTGCTTTCTGTTGTTGTAGGAAGTTTGGAGTGAGGTCAGGTCCAGTTCGGTGTCCCTGATCAGGGAGCGAACGTATTTTTTTTCGCGCTGGTGTTCTATAATGTGCTCCAGGCGGTATTCTGCCAGCATCCCGGTAAACACAGCAAGAAAAAGCATGAAGAATTCCCAGAAATAGCGTTTCCAGCTTTTCCCCTCAAAGTGCCCATGACGATGCACCTCCATAACGGGCAGGTCTAAACAAGTGCAATGTTAACGGATTTTTTCCTCCAGCAACGGTTCATGGCGGCTGGCTGAAAGCCAGTGCCTTATTTTTCTTCTTCCGCCTCTTCCGAGACTTTCATTCGGTATACCGCGATCGCCGGGGTATTGTTCATACTTCCGGGAAACGGGGTGCGGATCACCTTCACGATCGCGATATCGCTAACCGGTACCGTACTGAGGTAAGCTGCTGAGACCGGTATCTCGTCCACGAAAATCGCCACCTCGTCGCCGCGCACCAGCGGAATCTTTTGTCCGTATCTCGTGGTCTGAATTTTTAACCCGGCGACTCTGCCTTCGATCCAGTCCATAATATTCACATATCCCATGGCCGATTGCGAACCCGCTACGTCCAGAATAGTTCCCGGGCTGGTGCGGAACACACCGCTGCAGTATTCTTCGTTGAGTTTTTCCTCGTTCGATTTGGGGGCCACGTTCACCTGGCCGGATGCGGCCAGTACCACAGCCAGAACCGTGATGAGTGTAATAAACTTTTTCATGGCTTTCTCCTCCTTACTCTAAAGGTACGCCGGGATAACCCTGGCGAACGTTAACGTATCAATAAGAATATGAAAGAAGAATGCCAGAATGGCGACGTCGCCCGGAGTTAACAATATAATAGCGGGAGTCAGACGATGAGAAGCGCGTCGCCGTAGCTGAAGAACCGGTACTTATCCTTGATGGCTTTCTTGTAGGCCTCCATGGTGAGCTCGTATCCGGCAAAGGCGCATGTCATGATCAGAAGGCTGGTCTTGGGAAGGTGAAAATTAGTGACCAGTGCGTCGGCTATATTAAACTCATAAGGCGGATGAATAAAGATATTCGTCCAGCCTTCCGATGGCTTCAGCAGCTTTTGAGCGGTGAAGGAAGATTCAACAGCACGCATCGTGGTAGTGCCGATGGAGCAAATGCGGTGGCCGTATTCTTTCGCACGGTTTACAATACGGGCGGCGGTGTCGTCAATACGGTAATACTCGGCATCCATCTTATGTTTGCTCAGGTCCTCGACCTCGATCGGCCGGAACGTCCCCAATCCGGTATGCAGCGTCACTTCTGCGAACCGGATCCCTTTTATTTCAAGGCGTTTAATAAGCTCCTTGCTGAAATGCAAACCGGCAGTGGGAGCCGCCACGGCGCCCACATGCTTTGCATAAACGGTTTGATAGCGCTCTTTGTCCTCTTCGTCGGGCTTTCGCTTGATGTATTTGGGGAGAGGCGTTTCACCCAGCTTTTCCAGCTGCGCGCGAAACTCTTCGTCCGTACCTTCCCAGAGAAAGCGAATTGTCCGGCCACGGCTCGTGGTATTGTCGATCACCTCCGCCACCAGGTCCTCCTGGTCTCCGAAATAGAGTTTGTTGCCCACCCGGATCTTCCTTGCGGGGTCAACGATCACATCCCAGAGACGATTTGGCTTGTTGAGTTCGCGCAGGAGAAAGACCTCGATTTTCGCCCCGGTTTTTTCTTTCCTGCCGTACATCCTCGCGGGAAAAACCTTGGTATTGTTCACCACGAACACGTCCTTATCGTCGAAGTAATCAATGATGTCACGAAAATGCCTGTTCTCGATCTGACCGGTGTGCCGGTGGACCACCATCATGCGTGCGTCTTCCCGTCTCTTGGTGGGATGCTGGGCGATCAAATTGAGGGGAAGATCAAAACGGAACTGTGAAAGCTTCATGAGTTGGGTTGTTTGTTGCTCATGACACAAATCCGGTTCTGTCTGGGAGGATTGGGGGCTCCGCCTCCGGCCTTACGGCGCCGGGTTTGGGTCAACTTGCCTATGTCGCTGCGTTTAAGGCGGGCAAAGGTAAATGAATTTTAGGCAAAAAGGCCGGGAACGATGAGGTGGGACTGGATAGATGAGGTAAGAAATTGAATATTAAACGTTAACCATTGAACTGGAAAACAATTAACCGATAACGCCCCGGGGAATTGAAGCGATCAGCTTTCTCGTATAGTCAGTCTTCGGGGAATGGTAGACCTCATCCGCATTGCCGATCTCTTCGATGCGGCCCCGGTTCATCACCATAATGCGGTCGCTCAGGTATTTCACCACAGAAAGATCGTGAGAAATGAAAATGATCGTGAAACCGTATTCCTTTTTCAGGTCGTTCAGAAGATTCAGCACCTGAGCCTGCACGCTTACGTCGAGGGCGGATACGGATTCGTCGCAAACAAGGAAAGAAGGCTCAAGCGCCAGCGCGCGAGCGATGACGATGCGTTGTCTTTGGCCGCCACTAAATTCGTGAGGGTAGCGATTGAAATGGCGTTTCTCGAGCCCGACCTTTTCCAGCAGATGAATCACTTTATCCTTGCGTTGTTTCGCATTATCCGCAAAACGGTGAACACGGAGGGGTTCGCCGATGGCGGAACCGATGGTGATTCGCGGATTCAGCGAAGAGTACGGGTCCTGGAACACGATCTGCAGGTCCTTGCGCATCGGGCCAAGTTCTGCGACCGTAAGCCTCGTCAGGTCACGGTTATCAAACAAAATTTTTCCCGCTGTTGGCTCCACCAGACGGAGCAGCGCGCGGCCCAGCGTAGTTTTTCCGCACCCGCTTTCTCCCACCAGGCCCAGTGTTTCTCCCTCATGGACAGAAAAACTCACATCGTCTACCGCTTTTACAAAGCTGAGTGGCTTACCGAAAAACGTTTTCCGGTCGGGAAACCAGACGGAAAGATTTTGAACATGGAGCAACTCCCGGTCCGACGCTTTGGTTACTTTGTGGGAAGGCCCGGTTCTTTCCGTGCGAATAGGTTTACCGGCTTCAAGAAAATCGCTCACTACCGGTAATCGCTCGCCGCGAGGGTGATTCACAGGGCGGCAGGCGAGCAGTGCGCGCGTGTAGGGGTGTGCCGGGTTGCTGAATACCGACCGAATGTCATTCTGCTCCACTATTTCGCCCCGGTACATCACGACCACCCGGTCGGCGATCTCCGACACCACGTTGAGGTCGTGAGTGATGAAGAGGACCGCCAGGTCTTCTTCGCGTTGCAGCTCCCGTATCAGTTGCAGGATCGCTTTTTGCACCGTCACGTCGAGGGCCGTGGTGGGCTCGTCGCAGATCAGCAGCGAAGGGTTGCAGCACATGGCCATGGCGATCATCACTCTTTGCTTTTGTCCTCCGCTCAATTGGTGGGGATATCGCCGGTATATCCGCTCCGGATCCGGCAGCTTCACGCGATGGAACCAGTGCAGCACCTGGTCTCTCGCGGTTTCTTTTGGGAGACCCTTGTGTAGCAACAGCGATTCGAGCACCTGGTTTCCGCAGGTCATTACGGGGTTAAGCGAACTCATCGGTTCCTGGAAAATCATTCCGATCTGGTTGCCCCGGATCCGTTGCATCGTGCGCGCATCCTGGTGCAGCAGATCGATGGCGCGCTCACCGTTTTCCGAGAACAGTATCATTCCGGAAGGGTAGCTTGCGGGCGGAGCCGGCAACAATTGAAGAACAGAAAGAGCCGTTACAGATTTTCCCGAACCGGATTCGCCAACAAGCGCTACGAGTTCGCCACGGCGCACGGAAAACGAAACTTCACGCACTGCGCTTTGCTCCTGGCCGCCCGAAGAGAATGCGACCGAGAGATTGTCAACTTGCAGCAGCGGAACGTTTGAATCATTTGCCTTTTGGGAGGTCAAGGGACGAAATTTCAGAATTTCAGATGGCGAACAGTAAGCCCGTCGTTGATAAGCTGCTTCAGCGAACCAATCCCGATCCTCAAATGCGTTTCGACATAGTTTGCGGTCACCGCCAGGTCGCTCTCTTCGGTTTTTACGCCTTCCGGCACCATGGGCTGATCGCTCACGAGCAGGAGCGCGCCGGTCGGGATCTTGTTGTAGAATCCGACCGTAAAGATGGTGGCCGTCTCCATGTCGATCGCATAGGCCCGGATTTTCTGGAGATATTCCTTGAACTGTTCGTCGTGCTCCCAGACACGCCTGTTTGTCGTGTACACGGTACCGGTCCAGTAGTCGATCTCATGATCGCGAATCGTGCTGGACACCGCCTTTTGCAGGGCGAAAGCAGGCAGCGCGGGAACTTCAGCCGGGAAATAGTCGTTTGAGGTTCCTTCTCCGCGGATCGCCGCGATGGGAAGAATCAGGTCGCCCAGCTTGTTGCGCTTCTTCAACCCTCCGCATTTTCCGAGAAAGAGGACGGCTTTTGGTTCAATCGCAACCAGCAAATCCATTACCGTCGCGGCGGTGGGGCTTCCCATTCCAAAGTTGATGATTGTGATGTCGCCGGCGGTAGCGCATTGCATCGGCCGGCCTTCACCCGCCACCGGTACCTGGTTCCATTCGGCAAACAGGTTGATGTAGTGGCTGAAATTGGTAAGCAGAATGTATTTACCGAAATTTTCGAGTGGCTGACCAGTGTAGCGTGGCAACCAGTTCCTGACTATGGAATCTTTCGTCTTCATCGTATGCGATTTGGCTAAATTAGAATTTATTTTGGAGGAATGATCTCCATTGATTATCCCGCGCCACAGTTTCGTATTCGGGCTTCGAACAGCACCGAACAGATATTCGATTCCCTGCGGAAGCGATGGTTGTTGCTTACCCCCGAGGAATGGGTACGACAGAATTTTGTGCAATACCTCATTCGGGTGATGAAATATCCCGCTACCCTCATCTCACTTGAAAAAAAAATTCGGCTGGGAGAGCTCACCAAGCGCTTTGACATTTTGGTGTACGATCCTTTGTATCAGCCATGGATGATCATCGAATGCAAGTCCGCGTCCATCCCACTCAGCCAGGATGTGCTGGAGCAGGCTCTTCGCTACAACCTGAGCGTTCCCGCCCGCTACATTGTTATCAGCAACGGTGATTTTACTTTCGGATGGCGCCGCGGGACGCGTCTTGAAGAACTCACCGAGTTGCCGGCCTTCGGCTGAAAAAAAATCCCATCCGCAAAGCGAATGGGATCATAAGCAATTGGTTCGGCGGTGAAATATCAGGGGAAAATCCCCAGTTCGGCATAACTCGTTCCAACTTTGTTGATTGCCACGACATACGCCGCGGTGCGCATGTCTGGTATCTCGGGATTGCTGTTCCATACGGCCATCACCTCGTGAGTGGCGGTAATCATCGTTTCCTCCAGTCCGCTGTAAACGAGGTCTACCTCATCCGCTCCGTGCAGGATGTACTCGCGCTCTTTCGCACCAACGTCCTTTCCCGTGAGGCCCTCAATCTGGCTGAGGATATGCGCGTTCATGTTTTCATTGAATCGTTTTTCCATGCGACCATAACGAACGTGGCTGAGGTTTTTCAACCACTCAAAGTAAGAGACTGTCACACCCCCGGCATTCAGGTACATATCGGGGACCACCAGCACCCCTTTCTTGTTCAGTATCTCATCTGCGTCAGGAGTAAGCGGTCCATTCGCGGCTTCACCGATGATTTTGGCGCGGATGCGCGGCGCATTCTCCGCATCAATTACGTTTTCCAGCGCTGCCGGGATAAGGATGTCGCATTCCATCTCCAGCATATCGCTGTTTTTTTCGAAATTCTCGGCGCCGGGAAAATTTAGAATCGTTCCCTGCTTGCGGTGATTGAATACCGCGTCCACATCCAGGCCCCTTTCGCTTCGGATGGCCCCGTCGTGTTCTGAGAGTCCCACGATTATGGCTCCTGCCTGCTGGAAAAATTTTGCGCTGTGGTAGCCCACGTTGCCGAGTCCCTGTACCGCCACCCGTTTTCCTTCAACGCCCGTTTTCAGCCCCAGCCTGTTCATTATTTCTTTCATGTTGCAGACCTCGCGAAGCCCGAAGAACACCCCGAGGCCGGTGGCTTCCCTTCGACCGCGTACTCCGCCCTGCGTGACGGGCTTTCCGGTAACGCAACCCGCGGCGTCGATCTCTCCGGGATGCATCGCCGTATACGTATCGAGTATCCAGGCCATCTCACGTTCACCCGTACCGTAATCGGGTGCAGGGACGTCGGTACCCGGTCCGATGAAATTCTTTTTGATCAGCTCAGCAGTATAACGACGGGTGATCTTTTCGAGTTCGTAAGGAGAATATTTTTTCGGATTTACCTTAATGCCACCCTTGGCGCCTCCGAACGGAACGTTCACGATGGCGCATTTGTACGTCATCAGCGCTGCCAGCGCCATTACCTCGTCCTGGTTCACCTCCGCGGCGAACCGGATGCCGCCTTTGCAGGGGGTCTTATGGTGGGAGTGCTGCACGCGGTAGGCTTCGATCACTTCCACGCTGCCGTCGTCGCGCTTGAGCGGGAAACGGATCTGGTAAACCGCGTTGCATTGCTTGATCTGATCCAGGATGCCACGCTCCCAGTTGGTGAATTTCGCGGCCTTGTCAAAGCTTTTTTCAACCGCCCCGAAAAAACTGTAATTCTTTTCTGACATTTAAATTTTTTTATTCTCAACGGTTAACGTTCGCCCTTCTCCAGCCTGCGCAGTTTCCGGTCGAGCCGCACCAGGTAAAGGATCAGCCCGATCAGAATCAACACCACCACCGCCACGACCACGTAGATTCTTCCGTTGCTTCGCATCAGATCAGCCATTTCCACTCCGTCCCCATCTTTTGCAAGCGCGGGATGGGCGAGTGGCAAAAGCAGCAGCAGCGTCAGCAATTTTCGCAGATTCATATGGGCAGCATTTTTTTCTCCTGAAGCAGTCGTATCCGGATGGAAAGGGTAGTGATCCAGACTCCCAGCAACGTCCAGCCCAGCACCGCCGGGTAAAAGACCATTCGCATATCGGCGTCAATGTCGCTGAAGTTCAATGCCGGATTACCTTCCCCTCCCGGGTGTAAACTAGGAAGGAGGCGCGGCAGGATCCAGATAGAAGGAAACAGCATGGCGTACGCGAAAATATTGTACACGGCGCTGATGCGCGCTTTTTTGTCGAGGTCGCCGATCGAATCCCGCAGCACGAGGTAAGCAAAATAGATCAGCAGTGCAATCGCAGCCCCAATCAGCTTGGGCTCACGCGCCAGCGCTCCGAAAGATTCGAAGGCAGGGTTGTTCGGGTCCGCCCAGGTGTAGCTCATCCAGATAATCCCCGTCGCATAGCCCAGCACTCCAAAAAGAATCCCAACGATCGCGTACTGGCGCGCATAAATATCATATTTCAGGTCAAAGGTCCGCAGGTAACGGATTGAATGCACGAGGGAGATGGTAAACAGGATCATCATTCCGAACCACATGCAGACATGGAAATAGAGGTTTCTGATCGTTTCCTGTAACGCGGGAAGCGCCGGGACGGGCAAAAGGAACCCGCCAATGCATGCATAGAGAAGTAACGCAACGGTCAGGACCTTCCACCAGGACTTATTCATACTGAAGTCTCGTCGCTTAAAGCGGAGCAAAAATAAGGGAAATGCCATAAGGAATTCGTTGCATTGCGGCTGATCAGTCTTTCCAGAGAAATGGAAAAAGAATCACTGAAAGCAAAATGATCATCAGGTCGAGTGCCACAAGGAGGAGCACACTTTCGAGATGCACGGACATTCCTTCCCGGAAGACTGAATTCGAAAGCTGCATCAGCAGCAACAACTGCGGTATGATCAGCGGAAAGCCGAGCACAGCCATAATCGCCGCATTTTGCTGCGCCTTGGCCGCAATTGCCGCGAGAAAGGTGAACACCAGGCTCAGGCTCCAGCCACCGAGAAACACCAGCCCCACAAAATTCCAGGTTTGCGTGACCGGATTTCCCAGGAACAATGCAAAAAGCAGCAGGCTCAATGCCGCCATTACCAGAATGAGCAAGGAATTGAACAGGAGCTTCGCCAGAATAAAATGTACCGGACTCGCGATCGAATAGAAATAGAGCATTCGTCCGCGACTTTCCTGCAGAAAACTTTTGGCTACCGCATTAATACAGATGAAAAGCTGGATCACCCAGAACAGCCCGTTCCACACTTTGGGATCAACATTCTGGACCGCCATCTGGAGCACAAAAATGGTGGCACCAACGTAAAGAAGTATTCCGTAAAAGCTGTATTGCTGGCGTACTTCAAGGAGCAGGTCCTTGCGCAGCAGCGTCAGTATGTGGCGTAAGGCAGCGATGGCTCAAAAATAAGATTAGTTGCCTCACCGGGAGGCGCCCGCCATACCCTCATTGTAACAGGCCCGGCAGCGTGGCTCGTATACATCCATAGCGCCCAGCATCACCTGTTGTTCATTGGGCACCTTTCGGTAGGTGTAGTTTGCCAGGTTCCCGCACCGCACGCAGATCGCATGCAATTTCGTCACGAAATCCGCTTTTGCCAGGATGTTCGGCATCGGCCCGAAAGGATTGCCGAGATAATCCATGTCGAGGCCCGCTACGATGACGCGGATCCCCCGGGCCGCAAGCTCGTCGCAAACCGAAGGGAGCTGGTCGTCGAAAAACTGGGCTTCGTCCACGCCGATCACGTCCACCTCCTGCGCCATAAGCAGGATTTTCTGAGAGTTGTCGATCGGAGTAGAATGGATGGCATTCGTGTCGTGCGATACGATCCGGATCTCGTCGTAACGTACGTCTATAGCGGGCTTGAAAATTTCAACTTTGAGGTTAGCAATCCGAACCCGTTTCAACCGCCGGATCAGTTCTTCCGTTTTTCCGCTGAACATTGATCCGCAGATCACTTCGATCCATCCCCGGCGGTCGCCACGGATATTGGGTTCGATAAACATTGTTAAGATTTGGTACTGAGGATTTGTGGCTTTTTTATTGGCAAACTGTTTGTAATTTTAGTGGGATCCGTGCGTTTCCCTGTAAAATAAATTACAAGCCGCTCAAAAATACACAATGGACCGAATTGCCGAACTTGTTTCCCTGCTTCAGCAGGAAATGCGGGAAACCGGAGATCCTGCCCGCCTTCTTCCTATCGTTCAGTCGCTGCAGTTTGAATTGTCGCAGGTGTTGAAAAAGCCGGCGCGCAACCTGGGCACGGCGAAAGTGGCCGTTCTTATGCCCGCAGGGATCGGTGTCGCTGAAGAAGAAAAGTCATATGTTCCGCGGCCGCACGAACAGGAAACCGAAAGCCATCGGGTGCGCGAAACGGTGCTCGTGGACAAGGGTTCTGTTTCGCTGGTGCAGAAAAATGGCCAGCTGGATATGGTGTTCGACCCCATGACCGAGATTCCGACGCTATCGCATCAGCCCGAACTGCAAAATGGGAGTGGCGAACCGGAATCGCTCAACGACAAACTGCGGCAGGGCAGAACAGAACTCATCGAAGTGCTGAAGGAATCGCCCGTCAAAGATTTGAGGAAGGCAATAGGTATTAATGATCGCTTCGTGTTCATCCGCGAACTCTTCCAGGGCGACGAGGTGATGTACGAACGGAGTGTACGTACGATCAACAACTTCAATATTTTTCCCGAAGCCGACTACTGGATCAACCGCGAGCTGCGGATCAAACTCGGTTGGAGCAACGACAACCCGGCAGTCCAGCATTTTTATCAGCTTGTCAAAAGACGATTTTCCTGAATATAGCGGATGACCCGCTCCGTGGCTCCGGCGCCCGCACGCACATACGAGGAAGCCGCACTGCTCCTCCTCATCCATTCTTCAGTATCCGAAAGTAACTTTTTCAACCACCCGGCCAGTTCATGCGCATTCCGTACGGGGATGCCTCCTCCGCATGCACTCAGGCCCACGGCCTCGTTGTGCTCACGGTAGAGCGGACCGAAAAATACGGGCTTTCCGAACACCGCAGCCTCGAGCACGTTGTGCAAACCGGTGCGGAAACCTCCTCCCACATAAGTGACATAACCATATTTATATACTCTCGACAGCATTCCAATGTTGTCGATAATGAGCACGCGGGATTTGTTTTCGCCGCCAGCCCGCCACGACGATTGGGAAAAAAGCGACGCGGACGGAAAGAAATTCAGCACGCTGTTTATTCGCTTATTGGAAATTTCATGAGGCGCCAGTATGAGCCGGAAGGAAGAATCGCCGATGACGGCTAAAGCTTCCCGAATCAGATTCTCATCTTCGGGCCAGGTACTTCCGGCCACGAGAGCCCTGGGCCCGGCAAACTCGCCGATTTCCCGAAGATTTGCGGCTCCACCCGCAATGCCGAGAACCCTGTCGAAGCGCGTGTCTCCGCCCAGCTCACAATTCCCGTCCAGGTCCGCTGCCGACAATAACTTTAGGGAGTGGGCGTCCTGTACAAATACGCGTGTGAAATTTTTAAGCATCTGCCGCTGAAGGCTGCCGTACCAGCGAAAAAACGGTTTTTCCCTTGTAAAGCGTGCGGATATAAGAAGCGTGGGAATATGCCGGTCACTTAAAGTTTTCAGGTAATGGTACCAGAATTCATACTTCACAAACAGGGCAAGCGAGGGGCGAACAATGTCGAGGAAACGCCGCGCAGAAACCGCTCCGTCGAGAGGAAGATAAAAGACTGCGGTGGCGCGGTCGTAATTTTTTCTTACCTCGTAGCCGGAGGGCGAAAAAAAGGTGAGAAGGATGCGGTGACCCGGGTAGAGAGTCGACAGCCGCTCAATTACCGGCCGCCCCTGTTCAAATTCCCCAAGCGAAGCGCAATGCATCCAGATAACCGGCGCGCCCGGGGGGAATGCTGCGGCGAGCCGCCGGAAGATTTTTTTTCTTCCGCTTACCCATTTTCCGGCTTTCGCATCAAACAGTGAGGAGACAGAGATGGCTGCCCGGAAAAACAGCAAAAACAGGTTATAAACGATTACAGGCAAGGGCTTTGGTTTATCCCGCAGGAATCGCGCAAATGTATAGGCAAAGCCCTAAACTACATGTATTTCGCTATTTTTGCCCGCTATGCAAAATCACACGGAGACTGCACCGAAGCACACCTCCGCGACGGGAGAAGCGGCGCCAGCAACTGTAGACCGTCAATCAGTGAACAGCGCTACGATCTCTTCATCAAACCAGCCCCGCATGCGACCGATCCAGATGGTTGACACCCGCAGCCAGTATCACCGGATAAAAAAGGAAGTGGACCAGGCTGTGCTGGATGTCATGGAGAGCACAGCCTTTATCAACGGAAAACCGGTGCAGGATTTTGCGGCGCATCTTTCCGCGTGGCTCGACGTGAAGCATACAGTTCCCTGCGCCAACGGCACCGATGCGCTGCAAATCGCGCTGATGGCGCTTGGATTGGAGCCCGGCGATGAGGTGATAACCCCCTCATTTACCTACATCGCCACCGCCGAAGTGATCGCGCTGCTGCGGCTCCGGCCGGTGTTTGTGGACGTGGATCCAAAAACATTTTGCATGGATCCGGTGACCCTGGAAAAAGCGATCGGGCCGAAAACAAGGGCGATCATTCCGGTTCATCTGTACGGGCATGCCGCCGACATGGAAAAGATTTTAAACATGGCGCAGCAGCATGGACTCCATGTGGTCGAAGACAACGCGCAGGCGATCGGGTGCACGTACCGGTTCGCAGACGGGCGGGTAAAAAAGACCGGCACCATTGCATCGATCGGCACGACGTCATTCTATCCGTCGAAAAATCTCGGGGGTTTTGGCGATGGAGGTGCGCTGTTTACGGAAGATGATACCCTTGCCGCCCGGATGCGCATGATTGCGAATCACGGACAGAGCAGGCAGTATTATCACGATACCGTGGGCTGCAACAGCCGTCTGGATTCAATTCAGGCCGCGATACTCGATATCAAGCTTCGGCACCTCGACGAGTACGTCGCTGCCCGCCGCGCCGCGGCAGACTATTACGACCGACGCTTCGCGGGTCATGCCAGCACAACGATTCCTTACCGCGCCGCATATTGCGATCATGTTTTTCATCAGTATACCCTGGTCATCGAAGGGAATGCGGACAGGCGTGACGGACTGAAAAAATTTTTGGCAGCACATGGCATTCCGTCCATGATCTATTATCCGGTGCCGGGTCACAGGCAGAAAATGTTTGCCGCCTTTACGCAGAATATGCCTGAGCTCCCCGTGACGGACTGGCTCACGCAGCGGGTGATTTCGCTGCCGATGCATACAGAACTCGACGAAGAGCAGCTGGATTTTATCAGCTCCAAAGTGCTCGAGTACCTAAATTAACCGCGAATGAACGTTGCAGTAGTTGGTACGGGATACGTTGGCCTGGTTACGGGAACCTGTTTCGCCGAGACAGGGAATAATGTGGTTTGTGTGGACATTGACGCCGAAAAGGTCGCTCGACTGAAACGCGGCGAGGTTACGATCTATGAACCGGGGCTGGACAAGCTGTTTCTTCGCAACCAGCGGGAAGGGCGCCTTCATTTCACTACCGATTTGCAGGAAGGTATTCGCAATGCGCTGGTCGTCTTCCTGGCATTGCCCACTCCGCCCGGCGGAAACGGGGCTGCCGATCTTTCGGCGGTGCTGCAGGTGGCGGAGCAGATCGGGACGATGATGCGGGGTTACAAAGTCATTGTGGACAAAAGCACCGTTCCGGTGGGAACGGCAGAAAAAGTTCGGGAAGCGATCGCGCGCAACTACAAAGGGGAATTCGATGTTGTCGCCAACCCGGAGTTCATGCGTGAAGGTTTCGCGGTGGACGACTTCATGAAGCCCAACCGCGTCGTGGTGGGCACGCGCTCGGAACGGGCTCAAAATATCATTTCGGAACTGTACGCAGCGTTCATGCGACAAGACAACCGCATCATCTTTATGGATGAACGCTCTGCCGAGCTGACAAAATACGCGGCAAATTCCTTCCTCGCGGTCAAGATTTCGTTCATGAACGAGATCGCGAATCTTTGCGAACTGGTGGGCGCAGACGTCGACCTGGTGCGACGGGGCATTGGCAGCGATGAGCGGATTGGGAAGCGTTTTATTTTTCCGGGCATCGGGTTTGGCGGCAGCTGCTTTCCCAAAGATGTGAAGGCGCTTACACATTCCGCAGGTGAACTGGGATATGATTTTCGCATCCTGCAGGCGACGATCGAGGTGAACCGCAAGCAAAAGCTAATTCTTGTTCCACGGATCAGGAAATATTTCAACAATGATCTGAAAGGAAAGAAGATCGCATTCTGGGGACTTGCCTTCAAGCCCAACACCGACGATGTGCGGGAGGCATCGGCAATTGACATGATCGAGGCCCTCCTTCCCGAAGGGGCGCAGATCGCAGCATTTGACCCGGAGGCAATGGCCAATACGCGGAAGTTGCTTGGCGACCGCATCAGCTATGGATCGCAGTACGACGTGATCCGCGAGGCGGACGCGCTGGTAGTCGCTACCGAATGGAGCGAATTTCGCACCCCGGATTTTGAACGGATGAAGGCAATGATGAAAACCCAGGCTGTTTTCGACGGAAGGAATGTATACGAACCGGCCCGGATGCAGGACCTCGGCTTTTATTACGAAAGCATCGGGAGAAGAACGGTGCGGCCGGCGTAGATCAAAACAAAAGAGCATGTACCAGGAGCTGGTTGATAAGAAAACAAAACTTGCAGTGATCGGGCTGGGGTATGTAGGATTGCCTATAGCGCTGGAGTTTGCCAAAAAAATATCGGTGGTTGGCTTCGACATTAACGCGGAGCGGATCGCCCTCATGAAGGAGGGAATTGACCCGAGCAATGAGCTCCAGGCTGAAGATTTCCGCGACCGTAATATTGTATTCACCGATTCAGCCGAGGTACTGCGGGAAGCAAGGTTTTTCATCGTCGCCGTGCCGACACCCGTTGATGAGCACAATGTACCTGACCTGGTCCCCATCCGGAAGGCCTCCGAGACGGTCGGAAAAGTTATCAAGAAAGGGGATTACGTTGTATTTGAATCTACCGTATACCCCGGCTGTACCGAGGAGGATTGTCTGCCGCTGATCGAGAAACTATCCGGCCTCAAATGCGGGCCCGACTTTAAGCTCGGCTATTCACCCGAACGTATCAACCCCGGCGATCACAGGCACACGCTTCCGCATATTGTAAAAGTGGTATCGGGTTCCGATCCCGAGGCATTGGAGCAGATCGCAGCAGTGTATGGACTGGTGGTACAGGCCGGAATCCACAAGGCGTCGAGCATCCGGGTGGCCGAGGCGGCCAAGGTGATCGAAAACACCCAGCGCGATCTGAACATCGCCCTGATGAACGAGCTTTCCATCATTTTTAATATGATGGGAATAAATACCTATGAAGTGCTGGAAGCCGCAGGCACCAAGTGGAATTTTCTGAAATTCCAGCCGGGACTGGTAGGAGGACACTGCATCGGCGTGGATCCTTATTATCTCACCTATAAGGCTAACCAGCTAGGTTATTCCCCGGAAGTAATCCTCGCGGGCCGCAGCATCAACGACAACATGGCGAAATATGTGGCCAAAAAGATATTGCTCCATATCCTTCAGTACAACGGCAACGTAAAGGCTTCGAAGGTGCTGGTGAAAGGAGTGACGTTTAAGGAAAACGTCAGCGACATCCGGAATTCAAAAGTGGCCGATGTGGTTCGGGCGCTGCAGGGCTACTACATTAATGTGGACGTTGAGGATCCGCATGCCTCTTCAAAGCAGCTTATGGAGGAATACGGCTTTGGCCTTGCTGAGAAGTTGTCGAAGGACTATGACGCGGTAATCATTTCGGTGCCGCACCGCGCTTACTGCGAGCTGGAAGAAAACTATTTTGCCTCGATCACACGGCCGCATGCGCTGATCGCCGACCTGAAGGGTCTGTACCGCAACAAGATCAGCAATCGGCCATACTGGAGTTTGTAGCATGCCGTTTCAAAAAACAGAGATACCCGGGCTCCTGGTGTATGAGCCTACCGTTTACGAGGACGCGCGGGGTTATTTTTTCGAATCCTACAACGAACGGGAATTCGCCTCGGCGGGCATTAGTTTTCGTTTTGTGCAGGACAACCAATCGTGTTCGCAGTTCGGAGTGATACGCGGCCTGCATTACCAGCTGCCGCCGTTCGCGCAGGCGAAGCTGGTACGTGTGCTGAGGGGCTCGATCGTGGATGTAGCGGTGGACATCCGCAGGAATTCGCCCACTTACGCCAAAGTGTTTACGCTGGAATTGTCTGCAGAGAATAAGAAGCAGCTCTTCATTCCCGCCGGATTCGCTCACGGGTTTTCCGTATTGAGCGAGGAGGCGGAAGTATTTTACAAATGCGACGCGTTTTACAACCGCGAAAGCGATGCTGGCATACGATATGATGATCCTGTTCTCGGCATCGACTGGCAGATCCCGCCGGAAAGGCGAATCATTTCCGATAAAGACAAAACGCTGCCCGACCTCGCTACCTGCAGAAACAGCTTTGTGTTCGAATCATGATCAGGCCGAAAATACTCGTGACCGGGGCCAATGGGCAGCTGGGGAAGGAATTGCAGGAGGTGTGCAGCGCCTGGCCGGATTACGAATTCGTGTTTCTCCCGCGGCAGGATCTCCCGCTTGAGAATTTCGAGCTGGTGCGCGCAACTTTTGGGATTCAGCAGCCGCAGTTCTGCATCAACTGCGCGGCTTATACCGCAGTGGACCAGGCCGAAAGTGAAAAAGAGCTGGCTTTTCAGATCAACGGAGAATCGGTTGGGGTGCTGGCCGCCGTCTGCCGAGAGCACGATTGCCGATTCATCCACGTTTCCACCGATTATGTATTTGACGGGAAATCTTCCCGTCCTTACCAGGAGACGGATTTCACCAATCCGCTGAACGTTTACGGCGCTTCTAAGCTGGAAGGTGAGAACCAGGCTTTCCAATTCAATATCGATTCGGTAGTCATTCGCAGTTCATGGGTTTATTCGCCATTCGGAAAGAATTTCGTGAAGACGATGATGCGGCTGATGAGAGAGCGGGACCAGGTGCAGGTGGTGAACGACCAGACGGGCTCGCCCACCTACGCCGCTGACCTGGCGGCCGCGATAATGGACATCATTTCCTTTGCCGCGTGGCGGCCGGGACTCTATCATTTCAGCAATTCGGGAGAGATTACCTGGTTCGATTTCGCCTTGGGGATTCGACAAATTACCGGCGCATCGTGTGAAATTGAACCGATCGCATCCAGCCGATATCCCACAACAGCGATGCGGCCACGCTATTCGGTACTCGACAAAACCCGAATCCGGGAAACATTCGGGATTGCGCTGCGGGACTGGAAAGAGAGCCTCCTGGCATGCATTCAGCGAATCGGCCGTGACCATTGAGGTCCGGTAAGTTTAACAGATTTTCGGAAGCAAAAAGGAACTGTGGACTGCGAAAGCATTCCAGATAAGTTGTATTTTTGCGTTCCCGTTGAAAAACGACCAGCGGCTGGCCCATGGTGTAACGGTAGCACTACAGATTTTGGTTCTGTCTGTTAAGGTTCGAATCCTTATGGGCCAACAAGTTTCCCGGGTTGTTTCCTTTAGAAGAAACTTTTTTTAGCTCATTTGCGACGCATTCGCCGCCTGCGTTGATTCCTTTTCCTTGAGCTCCCTGATTTTTTCCAACGCCCCCGGAATTACATCGCACATGATGGTATAAAGCGCGCCGGGCCGCGCATTCTCGTAAATGTAATCGAGGGCTTCGTTTTCATCAGCAATCGTCAGCACCGGAAGTGAAGGGTTCACACGCTGAATGCCCTGCTTCAGCAGGTCGATGATCTGTTCGGCTGTTCTGCCCCGAAGGTTGCGATCGCAGCGGATGATGATCTCGTCGAAATACCGTGCGGAAATATCCCCGAGAAGGCGAATGTCTTCGTCGCGGCGGTCGCCCGTGCCGGAAATGACTCCCACTTTTACCGGATAATCGAGCTTGCTTACAAAATCGCAAAGAAGCTGCAGCCCGTGCGGATTGTGAGCATAATCTGCCAAAATTGAAAAATTGCGGAACTGAAAAAAGTTCAATCTGCCCGGCGTTTGTGCGGGAGAAGGCACAAAGCTCGACAGGGCGGAGCGGATGTCTTCAATGGTGATATCGCGAAACAGGTACGTGGCCAGCACAGCCGGGAGGCAGTTCTGCACGTTATGCACCGCCTTTCCTTCAAACGTAAGGGGAATATCCTTCACCGGCATCACCCGGATCTTCCAGCTTCCCTTGATGATGCTCACGTATCCGTTTTCATATACGCTTGCCAATCCACCTGCCGTGCAGTGTTTGCGGATCCGCGGATTATTTTCATCCATGCTGAAAAGCCCGACGTTGCAACTCAGGTCCTGCCGCATCCGGTAGACCAGGTCGTCGTCGGCGTTCAGGATTGCGTAGCCGTGCGGAAATACGGTCTCCGGCACTACGGATTTCACGCGCGCCATCTGTTCAAGTGTAGCGATTCCGCCGAGACCGATGTGATCTTCGGCGACATTGGTGACGATGGCCACTTCGCAGTTCTGAAATGCGAGCCCCGCTTTTAAAATCCCACCCCGCGCGCACTCCAGCACGGCAAAGTCAACGGTCGGATCTTTCAACACAAATACAGAGCTGACCGGACCCGTGCAGTCGCCGCCCATCATGAGCTGGTTCTGTATGTACACCCCTTCCGAGGTGGTGTAGCCGACGCGCTTTCCGGCGCTTTTCGCGATGTGTGCCACAAGCCGGGTGGTCGTCGTCTTTCCATTGGTGCCCGTGATCGCGATAATGGGAATGCGCCCGGCGCTGCCTTTGGGAAATAGCATGTCCACTACCGGTTCGGCTACGTTGCGGCCCAGCCCGTCGGCCGGCTCGATATGCATCCGGAAACCCGGGGCCGCATTCACTTCCAGGATCGCGCCCCCGTTTTCGGTGACCGGCGTTTTCAAATCAGGTGCCATGATGTCGATACCGCAGATGTCGAGCCCCACGATCCGCGCAATTCTTTCGCACATGAAGATGTTGGCCGGATGCACTTCGTCGGTCACATCAGCAGATGTGCCCCCGGTGGAAAGATTCGCCGTTGGCTTCAGCAGCACAAGTTCACCCTTGGGGGGGACCGTCTCCAGGGTATAGCCTTTTTCATCGAGCATTTTCTGGGTGAATGAATCCACGCTGATCTGCGTGAGCACTTTCTCGTGGCCATAGCCGCGGCGGGGATCGCGGTTCACCTCATCGATGAGCCATTGAATATTGTGTTCGCCGTCACCAGTCACCGATGCCGGCGTCCGCAGCGCCGCGCAAATAAATTTATAATTGATGACCAGCACGCGGAAGTCGACGCCGCTGATGAATTTTTCAACAATCACTTTACGGTTGTAGGCCTGTGCGGCATCGAAAGCGCGAACCGCCTGTTCGCGGCTGGTGATGTTTGTCGTATTCCCTTTGCCGTGGTTGCCGTCAATCGGCTTGATGACAAGGGGAAAACCAAATTTCTCAATCGCGTCATCGAGTCCTTCTATGGTTCGGACTACCGTCCCTTTCGGTACAGGGATCTGGGCGCCCTCAAGAAGCATCTTGGTTTCTTCCTTATTGCCTGCAATGTCAACCGCGATGTTCGACGTGGTGGAGGCGATTGTAGCGCGGATTCGCTTCTGGTTGATCCCGTACCCAAGCTGTACAAGGCTTTGCTTGTTCAGCCGCAGGTATGGAATTCCTCTTCTCGCGGCCTCGTCGACGATGCACTGAGTGGAAGGACCCAAGCGCGTGTTCTCCCTTATTTCGCGGAGGCGCTGGATGTCTTCTTCCAGGTCGTAGGGTGTATTTTCAACAAGCGCCATCGCAATGCGGTAAGCGGCGCGGGCCGCATAGACCCCCGCGTCTTCCTCCAGGTAGCTGAACACAACGTAATACACGCCGGGCTCTCCGGGGGCGCTGCGGGTTCTTCCAAACCCGACATCCATACCTGCAAGTGTCTGGATCTCGAGCGCCAGATGTTCGATCACGTGCCCCATCCAGGTTCCTTCCTCCACCCGGTGAAAGAATCCCCCGGGAGCGCTTTCGCTGCAGCGGTGTTCATAGAGGCTGGGCATAAGGTTTTCGAGCCGCTCGCGAAATCCGTGGATCTCATTGGTGGGGCGATGCTCCAGCTCCTCCAAATCAATCTTCATCTGGATGAGCTTCGGCCTTCGCACGCTCCAGTAATTCGGTCCTTTCAGTACTCTAATCTCAAGAATCTTCATAGTGGAAGTTTGCTTCCGCGATAAGCAGGTAAGTTAGTTGTTTTCCATTTTGCCTCCAATGGCGCACGCAAAGCCGAGCATGTTTTTTCGTTACATTTAGCAGACAAAAGACCAGCTATGTCTCGTTTCAGCCGGCGTTCTTTTCTCAGCAAACTCGGAGCCACGGTTCTGGTCAGTTCGCTGGCACGCCCCGCCTGGGCGCGCAATCTTCAGCGGGCTGTCGAAGAGGCAGAAGGCATACCAGCAATCGACCTCGCATCGGAAGAAGATTTCTGGTATTATGTGCAGCAATCGTTTACCGTTTCCGCCGAATTTATCAATCTGAACAATGGCGGCGTCTCGCCCGCTCCAAAAACCGTGCAGGACGCAATGAAGCGTTATTATGATTTCAGCAACGAGGCGCCCAGCTATTTCATGTGGAGGATTCTGGACCAGGGAAGGGAACCTCTTCGGAAAAATCTTGCCCGCCACGCCGGTTGTGATCCGGAGGAGATCGCGATCAACCGGAATTCGTCTGAAGGGCTGGAGACGGTGATCTTCGGTCTTCAGCTTCGCCCCGGCGACGAAGTCGTAGCGGCGCGACAGGATTATCCCAATATGGTGAATGCCTGGCTGCAGCGCGAAAAGCGGGACGGCATCCGCATGGTGTGGGTCAACCTGGAACTTCCGAGCGAGGATGAGAATTACCTGGTGGAGCAGTACGTGAAAGCTTTCACACCCAAAACCAGGGTGGTCCACCTCACGCACATCATCAACTGGAACGGGCAGATCCTGCCGGTGCGAAAGATTGCCGATGCTGCCAGGCGACGCGGCATCGAGGTTTTGGTGGACGGCGCGCACAGCTTCGCGCATTTCGATTTTCGCATCCCGGACCTAAGCTGCGATTATTACGCGGCAAGTTTGCACAAATGGCTTTACGCGCCGATCGGTAGTGGAATGCTGTATGTAAAAAAAGAAAAGATCAGTTCCCTTTATCCTTTATTTGCCACGAATGAAAATCCCCTGAAGGACGACATTCGCAAGTTCGAGCATCTCGGCACGCGCCCCTTTTTCATCGAGCAGGCCATCGGCAAGGCGCTCGAATTTCACGAGATGATCGGTAACGAGCGTAAGGAAAAGAGGCTGCACTACCTGAAGAACTACTGGATGGAAAGGGTCCGTGATCTGCCGCGGGTGAAGCTGAACACTTCTTTCCATCCAAAATGGGGCTGCGCGATCGGCAACATCGCAATCGAAGGCCGCAAGCCGGCAGAGCTGGAACAATTCCTGATGAACCGTTACCGGATCCATACCGTACCGATCGAGTGGGAAAATATTCATGGGGTGCGCATTACGCCCAACGTATATACCACGCTCAGGAACCTGGACGTGCTCGTGGAAGGCATCAAAGCATTCCTGGCCACCTGAGCGAAACCCCGGCCAAAAAGTAGCTGCTTGTCCCTTCCTTTCACCAACCGAAAAATCAACCTGCTGCAGGCGACTGCGGTGAACATGATCGACATGGTAGGCATTGGACCATTTGTGGTGATGCCTTTCGTGGTCGCGCAGTTCGGCAACGGCCTATTCCTCTGGGCATGGATCTTCGGAGCGCTCACGGCAATTGTAGATGCGATGATCTGGAGCGAACTCGGAGCCAAGTACCCCCTTGCCGGAGGGACGTACAACTTTCACCGCATCGCGTTTGGAGAAAAAGGCGGAAGGCTGATGAGCTTTCTGTTCGTCTGGCAAACGAGCATCCAGGCTCCCCTTGTGATTGCTTCGGGAGCGATCGGATTCGCGCAATACCTGAGCTATCTCGTCGATCTCGACGCTTCGGGACAGAAACTGGTTTCGGGCGGACTCGTTGCCTGTATCGGACTGTTGCTTTACCGAAAGATTGAAACGATCGGCAAGATATCCGTCGTGCTCTGGACCGTGGTTGTGCTCACCGTCGTCTGGGTGATCGTCAGTGGCCTCTCCAATCAGCAGTACAGAATTCCATTGTTACCTGCGGACAACAACACTTTTGTGTCACTCGCTTTCTGGGCGGCCATTGGGAACGGCTCGCTCAAAACAGTCTATGCGTATTTGGGCTATTACAATGTCTGTCATCTCGGCGGAGAGATTCGCAGTCCCGGGCGAAACATTCCACGCAGCATGTTCATTTCAATTGCCGGAATTGCGGTGCTCTACCTGATGATGAATGTGAGCGTAGTGGGCGTAGTTGGCTGGAAAAACGTGAGTCCCGACGACCGGTATCTTGTCAGCAGCTTTATGGAACAACTCTACGGCCCTACGGCGGGAATCATAGTGACTTTACTGATCCTGTGGATCGCCATGGCTTCCCTGTTTGCGGTGGTGCTCGGTTATTCGCGCATCCCGTATGCGGCGGCTGTGGACGGTAATTTCTTCCGGGTCTTTTCCCGGCTGCATCCGACAAAGAAATTTCCGCACATTTCCCTGCTCGTGCTTTGCGCGGTTGGTTTTGTATTCAGTCTTTTCATGAAGCTCACCGACGTCATCACTGCGATACTCGCCATGCGGATTGTCGTGCAGTTCATGGCGCAGGGAGTGGGCGTGGTGCTGCTTCGAAGAAAATTTGGGACAAAAGATCTGCCTTTCCGGATGTGGCTCTACCCGGTGCCGGTTTTTATCTCGCTGGCAATCTGGATGTTTTTGTTCCTGTCAACCGGATGGTTCGCATTATGGGGTACACTCATTGGTTTGGCAGGAGTATTGATTTACTACCTCGTGGTCGCGCGTTCAGCACGTGCATAACTCTTTATAATAAATTTCTTAAGCGGTTTTATATTTATTTTTGTTTTCATAATCCACCCAAACGTTTAAATGTCAAATCCTAAGGGAAAACTAATCGCAATCGGTGGGGCCGAGGACAAAGGGACCGATCTGGAAAAAGGAGAGATCCACCGAAGCAACCTCAATTTTTTTGAACTCGGCATCCTGCGTCGCTTCGTCGAGGAATGCGGCGGCCCTTCCAGCCGCATCGAGATCGTAACCACTGCCTCGATGATCCCCAATGAAGTTGGTAATAATTACCTGAATGCTTTCGGTCGCATCGGCTGCACCAACGTCGGCGTGATCCATATTCGCAACCGCCAGGACATCGTGAACCAGGAGCACCTGCAGCGCATCCGGCATTGCGACGGGATGATGTTTACAGGCGGCAACCAAATGAGGCTGAGCGCTATTTTCGGTGGCACCGAAATGTTGCGCGTGGTACTTGACCGCTACCAGCACGAACAGTTCACCGTTGCCGGCACCAGCGCGGGAGCGATGGCCATGAGCAACACGATGATCTATGAAGGGAACGCCATGCGGGCGCATCTCAAGGGGGAGGTGAAGATCACCACCGGTCTCGGGCTGATTGACGATGTGATTATCGACTCACATTTCGAGAAGCGGGGCCGTTTCGGAAGGTTGTCGCAGGCTGTCGCGAGCAATCCGCAGTGCATCGGCATCGGACTTGGTGAAGATACCGGTATGCTGATCACCGAGGGAAACAAGATGGAAGCGATCGGGAGCGGACTGGTGGTTATCATTGACGGCCACGATATCCTGCACAGTAATATTGCAGACATTCCGGACGGTAATCCCATCAGCATTGAAAATCTCAAAGTTCATTTTTGCGAAAAAGGAAACGGATACCTGTTGCGGGAACGCCAGTTTCTGCCGGAGGCGCGGGAGGGCGCAGTGATCAAGAAACAGGTGAGAGTGGAGTGATTCAATGAAAGGGTTATGTTCCGCAGTTTTTCCATCCTGCTGGCCTTTATCTGTCTCGTGCCGTTTTCAAAAAAGAAAACCCGGGTGATTTTCCTGGGCGACTCCCTGACCGAACTCGCCTCAAGGCCGGGTGGATTTGTTCGGCAACTGGACAGCATCGCTTTGCTTCAAAATGAAAAGGATTACCAATTCATCGGGAGTGGCGTCAGCGGCAACAAGATTTACGACCTTTTTCTTCGGCTGGAAGACGATGTGCTGAAAAAACGACCCCATGTGGTCGTGATCCTGATCGGCATCAACGATGTGTGGCATAAGAAACTGTTGCACACGGGAACCGATCCGGATAAATTCGAAAAATTTTACCAGGCGATCATTGACCGGCTGCGAAATAAATCCATTCGCACGATACTTTGTACGCCAACGCTGATCGGTGAGAAAACAGACGGGACCAACGAGCTGGACGGGGAACTGGACCGTTACGCCGGCATCGTCCGGAAACTTTCCGTAAAAAACAGCTTACAGCTCGTCGATCTCCGAAAAGTATTCCTCGGGTACAATCGCAATCACAATCCGGACAACCGCGAATCGGGGATCCTCACCTACGATAAAGTTCATTTGTCAAACGCGGGCAACCGCCTCATTGCGGAATCTTTATGGCCGGTGGTCCGGGATTCCAGGAAGTAGTTCAGGCAATGTGGACCAGGTAGTAGTGCTTGCGCCCTTTTTGGACCAGCACGTATCTGTCGTGCAACAGAAAACTGCCGTCGACGCGGAGCTGCGCATCGGCGATCTTTTTTCGGTTGATGCTCACACCTCCATTGAGAATAGTCTTGCGCGCCTCGCCCTTGCTGGGGAAAATGCCTGTCTCGGCGAGGAACGAGACTACGTCTACTCCACCTTCAAACCTGGGCCGTGAATAGTCGGCGCGGATAATGCCTTCCAAGCTCTCCAGGTCATCAAGGCTGAAAGATTCGGGAGAGAGTGACTGTCGCTGGAAAAGTTTTTCGGTAGTTGTGATCGCTTCTTCCAGTCCTTCCTGCCCGTGCACAAAACGCGTTACTTCTTCGGCGAGCTTTTTCTGCAATACGCGTTTCGCGGGATCGCGGCGATGCGTTTCGCGAAGCGATTCAATTTCGTGGCGATCCAGGAAGGTGAAAATGCTGATCCACCTGTCCGCGTCCGGATCGGTGGCGTTCAACCAGAACTGGTAAAACTGGTAAGGTGTGGTCTTCGCGGGATCGAGCCAGACATTCCCGCTTTCCGTTTTCCCGAATTTGGTGCCGTCTGCTTTTGTGATGAGGGGGCAGGTGAATGCGAACGCATGGCCCCCGGTCTTTTTTCGAATGAGCTCGGTGCCGGTGACAATATTCCCCCACTGATCGCTCCCGCCCATTTGCAACCTGCAGTTGCGGTTACGGTGGAGCCAGTAGAAGTCGTAACCCTGCATCATCTGGTAAGCGAATTCAGTATAGCTCAGCCCCTCCTCGCTTTCGATCCTTCGCTTTACGCTGTCCTTGGCCATCATGTAGTTCACTGTGATGTGCTTGCCCGCATCGCGAAGAAATTCGATCAGCGACATGGAGCTGAACCATTCGTAATTGTTGGCCATTTCGGCCGCGTTATCCCGGTTCGCAGAAAAGTCGAGAAATTTTGCCAGTTGTGCTTCGAGACCCGCTACGTTTCGGCGGAGTTCGGCCTCGCTCAACAGTGCCCGTTCTTCGCTTTTGCCGCTGGGGTCGCCGATCATTCCGGTGGCGCCTCCCACAAGGGCAATCGGCTTGTGTCCTGCTTTCTGCAGGTGGACGAGGAGAAGAATGGGTACCAGGCTTCCGATGTGCAGGCTGTCTGCAGTGGGATCAAAGCCGATGTAACCGGTGGTCATCTCCCTGTTCAGCTGTTCTTCGGTACCCGGCATGATGTCCTGGATCATTCCCCGCCAGCGCAGTTCTTCGATGAGGTTCATTGCCCGTATTCTGGTTTGGCGCAAAAGTAAGGCAGAATGGGCATTGAAGGGCGCAACGGCTTTTCTAACGCATTCGTTATCAGGTACTGGCTTTTTTATTGCCATCTATGTTTTTCGGGCCTTAAAGACTAATTTTACAGCCGCCCAACCTTTGAAAACAGTTGCGTCAATTTTTGAAAACATCCGAATGAAACCACTGAGCGTATACCTGTGCCTTTTGACGACTGTATTTGCCCTCAGCACTTCAGCCCAGTTCAGAAAATATTCGAATGAATTTCTAAATATCGGCGCAGGCGCACGCGGGCTGTCCATGGGCAGCTCACAGGTCGCTTCCGTGCGCGACGGAACCGCGGGATACTGGAACCCCGCCGGGCTGGTGCTGGTCACGGATCACCCCCAGCTCAACCTCATGCACGCCGAGTACTTCGCCGGCATTGGAAAATACGATTACGCGAGTGTCGCTTTTCCCGCTGCCAACAAAAAACGGACGATTGCGGTTACGGGACTTCGTTTTGCGGTGGACGATATCATGAACACACTGTTTCTCGTTGAGCCCGACGGATCTATTAATTACAACAACATCCAGGAGTTCTCTTCGGCGGATTACGCCTTTCTTTTTTCTTTCGCGCAGCGGCTCAGGGAAAGCGAACGCAGAAACCTGCATTTCGGCGTAAATGCGAAGTTGATCCACCGAAATGTGGGCAAGTTCGCCCGCGCCTGGGGTTTTGGCATTGATGCGGGTCTGCAGATCATCCAGGAGAACTGGAGGTTCGGAATCGTTGGCCGCGACATCACCAGCACCTTCAATGCCTGGTCGTTCAGCTTTACCGAGCGCGAGAAAGAAGTGCTGTACCTAACCAACAATGAGATTCCCGTCAAGTCCACGGAACTCACCGCTCCGCGGCTCGTGCTGGGGGCAGGCCGCGAATTTCAAATCGGGAAGCGTACGTCCCTGCTGGCTGAAGTAAATATGGATCTCACGTTCGACGGGCAGCGCAACACGCTCATCAGCGCCGATCCGGTGAGTGCCGATCCGCGACTCGGACTGGAGCTCGATGTAAACAATATTTTTTTCCTCCGGGGCGGCATCAGCAACTTTCAGCGCGCGCTGGCCGATGGAGATACGGTAAACCAGAAGAAGGTCTGGATCTACCAGCCGGCGGCCGGCGCAGGCTTCCGGATTTCCAACGTGACCATTGACTACGCATTTACCAACCTTGCCAATCAATCCAATCCTTTGTTCACCCACGTTTTTTCACTGCGACTGAACCTGGTGAGCGACAAAACCCGAAGAGAGTAACCCGTACTAAACCCTTACCATGAAACGACTTTTACTCATTCTCCTGATCATTGCGAGCGCTTCGGCGAGGGGACAGCTGTACAACAATGAATGGATTGATTACAGCAAGACCTACTACAAGTTTTCGATACAGCCGCAGGGTTCGGGGGCGGGGGTTTACCGCATCAGCCAGCCAGTGCTTGCCGCCAGTGGATTGGGGAGTGTTCCGGCGGAGCATTTCCAGCTGTGGCGCGACGGCCAGGAAGTTCCGATCTACACTTCGATTCAAACGGGGGTCTTTGGTTCCGGCGACTATATCGAGTTCAGGAGCGAGATGAATAATGGAAAGATGGACAAGGCTCTTTATAAAGATCCAAGCTACCAGCTTAATGAAAAATGGAGCCTCCAGACCGATACGGCGTTTTATTTTCTCACGGTGAACCCGGCCGGCAATAACCGGCGGCTGGTTCCTACGGTCAACAATGTGGCCGGGAATACCTTACCGGTGGAACCCTTCTTCGTCCATACGGAGGGAGTTTATTTCAAAAGCAAGATTAACCCGGGTTATGCGGCGGTCGTCGGCGAATACGTTTACTCTTCGGCTTATGATCGCGGAGAGGGCTGGACGTCTATCGACATCTTTAGCGGAGGCACGATCAGCACCCCGCACGGCAACCTTTATGCATTTACAGGTGGCGGCGCACCGCAACCGTTGTTGCGGGTCAATGCAACCGGAAATGCGCTCAATCCCCGGAGTTTTCAGGTAAAGATCAACGGCACCGAAGTGCTGAACCAGGTGATGGATTTTTTTGATTTTGTGAGAGCCAGCACTCCTGTCAGTCTTTCGCTTCTGAGCACCGCATCCACCACGGTTGACATCACGAACGGCGGTACCGCCACGAACGACCGGATGTCGGTGGCACAGTATGAGATCGTATACCCGAGGCAATTCAATTTTGGGAACGCCCGCAACTTCAGCTTCGGGCTGGCGGCAAATCCGGCAGGGAATTACCTCGAGATTACGAATTTCAATTACAATTTCGTGGCACCGGTGCTGTACGACCTCACCAACGGTCGACGTTATGTAGGCGATATCAGCACTCCAGGCACAGTGAAATTTGCGTTGCTGCCTTCAACGGCAAGCCGGCAAATGGTGCTCGTGGCCCAGGATGCGGCCAATGTGATGGCGGTGACCAGCCTGCAGCAAAGGAATTTTGTGAATTATGCGCTGGCAGCCAACCAGGGCGATTACCTGATCATCACTCATCAATCCCTGATGCCGGGGAGCAACAGCCCGGTGCTTGAATACCGCAACTACCGCGCTTCGGCGGCGGGGGGTAGCTTCAACGCGAAGATCTACCTGATTGATGAACTGGTGGACCAGTTCGCCTTTGGCGTGAAGAAACATCCGGCATCGGTCTGGAACTTTATACGTTGGGCACGCGCAACCTACTCGGCGCCTTTGAAGCATATTTTTCTGATTGGTAAGGGTGTTTCGTACGCACAATACCGTCTCCTTGAATCAGCGCCGCGGATTGAAGAGCTCAATCTCGTACCGACATTTGGAAGTCCCGCTTCCGACAATCTCCTTTCTGCTCCTTCTGTGAGCGATGCATTGCCGCAAACATCCATCGGCCGGCTTTCCGTGATCACTCCGGGCGAAGTATCCGTTTACCTCGAGAAAGTCCGGCAATATGAACAGGCGCAGGCCCTGAGTACGCCGCTGATCAGCGACATGGCCTGGAAGAAGAATGTTGTGCACGTGGTGGGCGCGAGCGATTCCATTCTGCAAAGTATCCTGGACGTTTACATGAATAAGTACAAGGACATTATCCTGGATACGTTTTACGGAGCGCGGGTGCACACTTTCAGCAAAACCTCTGCGGAGGCTGTGCAGGAAGCAAACAACGCGCGGATCGCCGGGCTGTTCCAGGAAGGGATCGGCGTGCTGACTTATTTCGGACACTCTTCCGCAACTACGCTTGAATTCAGCCTGGATAACCCCGACAACTACAACAACACGGGCAAATATCCGCTGATGATCACCCTCGGCTGTAATGCGGGAAATTTTTTCAATTATAATCTTTCTCGCTTCCAGGCCAAAGAAACCCTTTCGGAAAAATTCGTCCTGGCCCAGCAGAAAGGCACCATCGCTTTCATCGCCAGCACCCACCTGGGAATCGTGCATTACCTGGATATTCTGAACACCCGGACGTATACCGCCATGGCGAGCACCTACTACGGGCGGCCGCTGGGTGAGATCATGATCGAAATGGCACGGCAGGTATACAACCTCACTACACAGGGCGATTACTACGCCCGCCTGCATAACGAGCAGGCAACGCTTCACGGTGACCCCGCGGTGAAATTGAATGCATTTCCGAAGCCTGATTACGCAATCGAGGACCAGCTGGTCCGGGTCGCACCACCATTTATTTCCGTCGCCGAAACCCAGTTCCGCGTGGACGCAAAATTCATGAACCTTGGGAGGGCGGTGAACAGGACCATGGTCGTGGAACTGCGGCGCACCTATCCCAACCTTACCACGGAGGTGGTCCGAAGGGATACCGTGCGGAGCACGCGTGCGATTGATTCGATCACGTACAGCATCCCCATCGTTGCCACGCGGGATAAAGGCCTCAACCGGATCACGATTACGGTGGACGCCGATAACCAGATCGACGAAGCCTTTGAAACCAATAATTCCATAACCAAAGACGTTTTCATCTATGAAGATGAAGCGCGGCCGGTCTATCCTTACAATTTCGCGATCGTCAACCGGCAAAACATCCGGCTGATCGCCTCCACGGCGAATCCGTTCAGTACGCTGAAGCAGTACCGCATGGAGCTCGACACTACCGAATTCTTCAACTCTCCCGCGAGAGTTACCTCCACGATAAGCTCCACAGGCGGAATTCTTGAGTTCAGTCCGGGAATCACGTTCCAGGACAGCATGGTGTATTACTGGAGAGTGGCCCCCGTTCCCGCCAGTGGTCAGCCGGTATGGAACACGGCGTCCTTTGTGTACCTGGCAGGCAGCGAGGCGGGCTTCAACCAGTCGCATTTCTTCCAGCATACTAAATCAAAGAATGAAAGAATGGTACTCGATTCTTCCTCGAGGCGGTGGAAATACACGGATGCAAGCACGAACCTTTTTGTGCGGAACGGGGTTTTTCCCACGGCGTGCGCGCAGGCGGCCTGTCTTTCCGTAGCGGTTAATGGTGATCCGTATATCCGCAGTGTTTGCGGCGTTTCGGGCATCATTTTCCATGTGTTTGATTCCACCACCATGAAACCCTGGTGCAACAACTGCACGGGGCCATGGCCCGGACCCGGGTTGTATGGAAGCGATGTGGTATGCGGCCAAAGCCGACAGTTTAATTTTCAGTTTAACATCCTGGATACGAACAAACGCAGGAAGATCGTGGAGTTCATGGACCTGATCCCCGACGGCTTTTATGTGGTGGTCAGGAATATTTCAGGCAGCGATCCCGCTTCGAACACTTATGCCAGCACGTGGAAAGCGGACACGAGTTATCTCGGGTCGGGAAATTCAATGTACCACCGGCTGCTTGGACAGGGATTTGCCGAGGTGGATTCCTTCGATCGCCCGCGGGCCTTTGCTTTCGTGTACCGCAAGAACCGTCAGTCCATTTTCACCCCGCGCTGGGCATTTACGGAAGGCACAGCAGATAACCTGACACTTTCGGTGGACTGTCCTTCTCCCGACACCCTCGCTTTCATGACATCCCCAACCTTTGGTCCTGCCAAAGGATGGAAGCGCATGAGGTGGAACGGCGCCACGGAAACAACACCGGGAGATCTGCCTTCGGTAAATGTGATTGGCGTTCGCTCAGACGGAACCGAAACCGTATTGTTCAGCAACGTCACACCCGCTCAACCCGATCTCGATATTTCTTCGGTCAACGCGAATACCTATCCGTATATCAAGCTGCAACTGCGGACGCAGGATTCGATTCACTATACTCCGTACCAGTTACGCTACTGGCGCCTGACTTATACCCCTGCGCCGGAAGGAGCGGTCGCGCCGAACCTTTTCCTGAGAACGAAAGACACGCTGGAAGTGGGCGAACCGCTCGATTTCCGCGTGGCGTTCAAAAATATCAGCGACGCAGCATTCGACAGCCTTAAGGTGAAAATGGTTATCACCGACCGGAATAATGTCGCAAACATCATCCCCGTTCCACGGAGGCGACCCATTCCTGCGAACGGCAACCCGAACGATTCGGTTCACATCGGCAGCGTAGTGAATACTGCGGCGCTTTCGGGAATGAACACGCTGTACATTGAAGCGAATCCCGACAACGATCAGCCGGAGCAGTATCATTTCAACAATTTCGCCTTCCGCAATATCTATGTCCGGCCGGACAGCCTGGCACCGCTTCTCGACGTGACCTTTGACGGGGTGCATATCCTGAACCGGGATATCGTGTCATCGAAGCCCGACGTGATCATCACACTTAAGGACGAAGCGCGGTGGGCGGTACTCGACGATACGAGCCTGCTTACCGTCAGGGTGCGGTTCCCGAATGGCAGTATTCGCCGTTATTATTTCAACAATGACACACTCCGTTTCAACCCCGCCGGGCAGGCGCCGAATCCGGACAATACCGCCACGATCAATTTCAGGCCGTATTTCCCGGTGGATGGCGAATACGAGCTAATCGTTTCCGGAAAAGACAAGAGCAACAATGCCGCCGGCGACGTGGAATACCGGATTTCGTTCCAGGTAATCAATAAGCCGATGATCTCGAACCTGCTGAACTATCCGAATCCATTCACCACGTCCACAGCATTCGTCTTTACCATTACCGGCAGCGAGGTGCCACAAAATATCAAGATCGAAATCCTGACTGTTACCGGCAAGGTGGTTCGCGAGATCAAGCGCGATGAACTGGGACCGCTTCACATCGGAAGAAACATTACCGAATTCAAGTGGGATGGCACGGACCAGTACGGACAGAAGCTGGCGAACGGCATTTACCTGTACCGCGTCGTGACCAACCTCAACGGCAGGCCGCTTGATAAATACAGGGCAGAAGGAGATCAAACCGATAAATTCTTCAATAAAGGGTACGGGAAGATGGTGCTGATCCGATAGCCAGGTTCATGTCATTGAAAAGAACCGGTCATGCGACCGGTTCTTTTGTTTTCCGGTATTCGTAAGGCATTCGAACTAATTTTGCAGGTTCACATATGGCGAAGATCGCAATCAACATTACGACGGGCAGCCTGCAGCAGGAGGATGTCATCGTAGGGATCGACCTGGGTACTACCAATAGCCTCATCGCTATCATGCAGCCTGAAACGCGGCAGCCCATCGTACTTCGCGAATTCGACGGAACTGCACTGGTGCCGTCGATCATCCATTTTGGTCCGGGTGGCCAGGTCAACATCGGGGATGCGGCAAAACCTTACCTCATCGCCGAACCCGAGCATACTGTGTTTTCTGTGAAACGCCTTATGGGGAAGTCGTACCAGGATGTGAAAGATCATGCGGAATATTACAGCTACCGGATCATTGACGATGGAAGCGAAAGCCTGGTGAAGATCCAGGTTGACGACAGATTTTATTCCCCGGTTGAGTTGTCTTCGTTCATTTTGAAAGAACTCAAAAAACGAGCAGAGCATATTTTGAAAACAGCTGTTAACCGCGCCGTGATTACCGTGCCCGCGTATTTTAACGACGCGCAAAGGCAGGCCACGCGGGATGCGGGAAAGCTGGCGGGGCTCGACGTATTGCGCATCATCAATGAACCGACCGCGGCCAGCCTCGCTTATGGGCTTGGATTAAATGCCACGGAATCGAAGATTGTCGCGGTTTACGACCTGGGCGGCGGCACATTCGACATCTCCATTCTCCGAATTACCGGGGGAATATTTGAAGTGCTGTCGACGCACGGAGACACTTACCTCGGCGGCGACGATATGGACCGGGCCGTTGCCGCGCACTGGAGCACCCGCCACAAAATCAGCAGAACCGATAAACAATTCCTTCAGGCTTTGCGGCTGAAAGCAGAGGAAGCAAAGAAATTCCTGAGCGCTGAGGACGGGTTTGCCGACACACTTGAGGGGTATCAACTCGAGCTATCACGAACCACCCTCGAGGAGCTGATCCTTCCGTTGGTCGCCAGAACTATTGAAAGCTGCCGGCATGCGGTCGGCGATGCGGGAGTTTCGCTGGAACAGATTGATGAGGTGGTGATGGTGGGTGGAGCGACGCGGGTGCCCCTTGTCCGCAGCATGGTGAGCAGTTATTTCGGGCGCGCCGTTAACGACTCACTGAATCCGGATGAAGTAGTGGCCCTTGGTGCGGCATTGCAGGCGGATATTCTTGCGGGCAACAACAAAGAATTTTTGCTGCTCGACATTACGCCACTTTCACTGGGCATCGAAACCATGGGAGGGTTGATGGATGTGCTCATTCCCAGGAATTCGAAGATCCCGGCAAAGGCAGCACGACAGTACACTACGCAAAAGGACGGGCAAAGCAGCATGAGGATCTCGGTTTACCAGGGAGAAAGAGACCTTGTGAGAGATAACCGGAAGCTTGCTGAGTTTAACCTCACCGGTATTCCCGGGATGCCCGCTGGCCTTCCAAAAGTGGAAGTAAGCTTCCTGATCAATGCCGACGGAATACTGGTGGTAATGGCAAAGGAACTGCGCAGCGGCGTGCAGCAATCCATCGAAGTGAAACCGCAGTATGGACTCACCGATGAAGAAGTGGAGCGGCTGCTGATGGAATCCATTTCACACGCAAAAGAAGACCTGGCGGTTCGCGCACTGATTGAAGCCAGAACAGAAGCACAACAGCTACTCGAAACCACAAAACAGTTTTTGGCGAAACACGAATCTTACCTCAGCCGCGAGGAGGTCAGGAGCACTCACGAGGCCATGCAGGAACTGGAGGCATTGATCCCGGCCGAAGACAAAGACCGTATACATGCAGCGATCGCGAAGCTCAATGAGATTTCCCGGCCCTATGCGGAGCGGGTTATGGATGAAGCCATCGCCACCGCAATGCGCGGGAAACGCATCAACTAAAATTTTACAACAAAAGTTGAATCGCCGAGCATCGGCAGCTGCTGCCGGAAGCTGCTGTTCAGGACAGCACGGAATAAATTTACGTTGCTCATGCTGTCCGGAAACTGCCTGTAATTCCGGGAAGGAAGGTGTACGGCGAGGAGATTGGAAAATGCGTATCTCCGGTAGTCGACCGGAAAATACCGGAAACCATGATCGCTCAGGATCACAATTATTGGCGGATTTGGTGAGTGCCGAAAAATGCTGTCCGTAAGCGAGAGCACGTGGCGGTTGGTGAACTTCAGATATGAGAGATACCGCTCCTTATCTCCAAGAGCAGTTCGCGTCAGTTCGTCGTACGAGAACATCTGTCCGTGTTCATTGTAATAATAAGGGTGGTGCGGCATCATCAGATGGGTGTAAACGAATTTGGGTGGTTCCCCACGTGATCGTGCTGTTCCCAGCGTGCGTTCGTACAGTTCCCGGTTTCCGCGGTGGGTGGCGAACATTGAACGTTCGAGGCAGCGCCTCCACTTAAGCCTGGTGGCGAGATTGATGAGCACGTCCTTCCGGAAGCGGGTGCTCAGCGTTCGGTCCGTAATCATCCGGGCGTTCGCCGGTACGAAAGATTCTCCGATGGGGGCGGCCTGCCCCCGCACCCGGAAAACTGAATGATTGAATACGCGGTATCCATGCACCTCAAGGAATCGCATCAGTTTATTCGCGTTGATCCGCCGGAAGGCATCCCGGTGCCCGCGGCGCCGCATGTTATCGCGTTCTTCCACTTCGAGATACTCCATATCAAAAGCCGACGCCATGGAAGAAGGGGAGGAATCGTAGTTGCTCTCACTCTTTGGTACCACATGAAACCCGCGCGCCTTCAGCTCCCGGAAAAATTCCCCGTTGTCGAAAGCGAATTGATCTCTGAGCTGCGCTCCGCCTGCATACCCATCGAGTGTGATCACGTAGAAGTCCGGACGCGGACAATCTGCGCACCTGCTGCCTAAGGGAAGTTCTGTTCGGTTTCCGCTTTCATCTTTTAACGCTCGTAGCACGAGCGATACCGCGTCAATGCCGATCAGTACGAGAAATAACAGATTCAGGTAGATCGTGAGCCGGGAAAGGTCGCGGGCTTTCTTCAGGCCAATGAAAGCTGCCAGCGCGAGCAGCGCAAGCAGGGGTAAAAGCAGGCTGTACTTTGCCAGAAAGAGCCCGGATTCTTTCAACAGGTCGTGCAGGTGGCCAAAAAAGAATTCAAACAAAAGCAGGATGGCGGCTGTGATGGCTGCTACGTGAATGCTTCGTGAAATGAGATACAGAAACGCGGTGAGGACGATGGCGACCATCAGGTAAACGCCGGCCAGCAATATTGCGCTTTTTACCGAGACGAAAAAAAAATGCTCGACGAATCCGTGAAAAACGAAAAACAGCGGGAAAAACAGAACAAAAAATGGACGTGTCAGTTTCATGTTTTTCACCGCTTGCCAACGAGCCTTTCGACCACGGGCAGGCTCAATATATAAAAATAGGGCATCACCGAGAGAAGAAAACGGTTGTGCCAGTCGTCGCACGTAAACATCACCGTAGCCCAGGTGAAGAAGATGGCGGAAACGCAATACGTAAGAATTCCGCGGTGGTGCTTCCACCATGCGCCGATACCGGCGATTGCCAGCCCGTAAGCAGGCAGGAAGTAGAGCAGCAAATAAATATTGTGCGAGGTGCTGAAATAGCTTCGCGTCAGTCCAAAAAAAGCGGCCGATCGCTTCAGGGCCAGTTCAAAAAACTGGCCGGGGTGGGAGACGACGTAATTCAGGACGGACCACAAGGTAGAGGGCGCTGCCGATTCGCCGGCGTGTGTTGTCGGCAAACCACATATAATATGTTCTTCGCGAAATGGCCTCAGGAAATCCAGTTCTCCGCCGATACCCACTACAGAATTCAATGCGAACAGAAAGGTGGCAGCGACGGCGAGTCCAAGCACCCATTTCAGCGCCGCCGGTACCCCGGGAAGAAAACTATAAACATAAAACAGGAAGACTCCGGGAAGAAGCAGCAATCCGGACGGACGGGTAATGCAGAGCAGCAGCAGCAGACCCATCACCGGCAACGACAGGGTGGCCGTCAGGGTTCTTATAGAAAACAGATAACAGGCCAGCAGGATCGACAGGTTGAAAAAAAGCGATTCCGTATAAAGAAAGGTATTGAAAGATTGAAACGGATAGTTCAGTATGAGAACAAGCGTAACAATGGAGGCAGCTAGTGAAGAAGCGAAACGACGAAGCGTGTTGTACAGCGCGAACATTGCCGCAGCACTGACCGCAAGCTGGATGATCACTACGGGCGCAAGGCTTCCGGTAAATTGTATGGCTCCCGCGATCAGGAAGATCTGGGTCGAGTACAGCCACATGCTTGGATCGCTGACGGACCCGGTGCGCAAAAGTATATCTGCCTGCCCAATGTATTTTTCCGCTTCGTTGCCCGTCACAATGCCGTGCCGGTAGAAAACGAACGCCTGCATCAGCAGCCAGGCAACGCTGAGCACGGCAAAATGGAGCCTTCGATGTTCGGCAGCTTGCATGCGATGTTATTTGCGTTTCCCGGTAAATCGGCTCAGGTATTTCCCGACCATGTCAAATTCCAGGTTTACTTTTTGTCCGACTTTCAGATCTCGCAGATTCGTGTGCTCCAGCGTAAACGGGATCACGGCGACACGAAAGCTTTTTTTTCGTACCTCAAAAGCAGTAAGGCTCACTCCGTTTACGGCGATGGAGCCTTTTTCCACCAGCAGGCGGCTGAATCTCGCCGGAAGACGAAAGCGGAATTGCCAGTCGCCATCAGACCGTGCCACTTCCAGGCAGGCGGCTGTGCCGTCCACGTGCCCCTGCACGAGGTGACCGTCCAGCCGGTCGCCCAGCCGGAGGGAACGTTCGAGGTTGACGCGGTAACCCGGGGCCCAATTGCCCAAGATGCTTTTTTTCAATGTTTCGCGCACTGCAGTTACCCGGTGCGAGGTGCCGGAAATCTCTTCGACCGTAAGGCAGACCCCGTCATGTGACAGGCTTTGGTCCACTTGGAGCTCCGAAGAAATGGGCGACTCGATCCAGAAGCTCATGGCCGGGTTTGAAGGTTCAACACGGACAACCGTTCCCAATGCCTCGATGATTCCGGTGAACATATCAGCAAATTAACTGAATCGAGCTTCATTTTCATTTTTGCGAAATACCGCGTATCTTTGCATGCCTAAAAAAATACCGGAGGAGGTATATATAGTATGCTGATCATCGACTCAAAGGATTGCGAAAACATCGACAAGGCGCTGAAGAAGTACAAGAAGAAGTTCGAAAAGTCGAAGGTTCTGCTGCAGCTTCGCGAGCGCCAGAGTTACATGAAGCCCTCGGTCAGAAGGCGGAGCCAGGTGCTGAAGGCCATTTACCGCCAGAAGATCGCAAGCGGCAAGATCGAGGCATAAGCCTGCTTAAACAGAATTGGGTAGCTACAAAGTTTTAGCTTTGTAGCTACTTTTTTTATGTCGCCAAGCCACGTTTCAGCGGTCCGCTCGTTCCTCGATTATTTGAAGTTCGAAAAGCGCTATTCGCGGCACACCATCCGTGCTTACGAGACGGATCTCGCGGGGTTCTTCGAATTTTTACAGCAGAGCTTTGGTCCGGTACGCCTGCCGCAGATCAGCCTTGCGATGATACGAAGCTGGATCGCCGGGCTGAAAGCAGCAAAAGCTGAGGCCGTTACCATCAACCGGAAGGTCTCGGCACTCAAAAGTTTTTTTAAGTACCAGATCCGCCAAAACAACATTCGCGTTTCGCCCACGCAAAACATTATCACACCGAAAAACCGGAAACGGCTCCCCGTGTTCCTAAAGGAATCCGATGCCGCCGAGATGCTCGCTAATCTCGAAACGTGCACCGAAGACTGGCGTACGCTGAATGCCCGGCTGATCCTTGTGCTGCTGTACAATACGGGAATGCGACTGAGCGAACTGGTGGACCTGAAAACGGAGCAGGTGGATTTCAGCCGGAGCATGCTTAAGATCCTCGGAAAAGGAAACAAGGAACGTTTCATCCCCGCCGGGCCAGAGCTATTGTCCTCGATCCGCGATTACGTGCGGCGGAAGAAAAAAGAGTTCGACAGCGACAACAAATACCTGCTGGTGACGGAAAAGGGAAAGAAGCTTTATCCGAAATATGCTTACGTGGTGGTGAGGCAACACCTCGAGGCGTTTGGCACTCTTGAGAAAAAGAGTCCCCACGTGCTGCGTCACAGTTTTGCCACACACCTTCTCAACAGTGGGGCCGATCTGAATGCCGTTAAGGAACTGCTCGGTCACAGCAGCCTGGCCGCGACCCAGGTATATACGCATAACTCCATTGAAAAGTTGAAAAACGTGCACCAGAAAGCACATCCCCGCGCCTAGCGGCTGGACTGATTTCGAAAAATTTTAGTTTGACCGAACATGGTTTTTGCAGTAACTTGATAAGCTGAAAAACCGTAGCTCTTTATTTATTATTTCATGTTAAAATGTGACGACTATGACCGTAAACATTCAGACCGTACATTTTGATGCGGATGTCAAATTGCTCGATTACATTCATCAGAAATTGCAAAAGCTGAAAAATTTTAACGGCCGCATCATCGAGGTGAACGTATTCCTGAAACTGGATAATGTAGTGCACACAATCAAAGACAAAATCGCGGAGATCCGGGTCCACATCCCGAGGCATAGCTTCTTTGTCAAATCCACGAGCAAGTCGTTCGAGGATTCGTTCGACGACGCGCTGGCTTCGATGATCGCCCAGATCAAAAAACACAAGGAAAAACAGGTGGCTTAAGCCAAAATATTAAGACCTCTTCGGGGGTCTTTTTTTATGTCCTTTCAAATTCTTAAAAATGCGCCGCAAGTACCTGAAAACAAGCAAAAAATTCCAGTCAAAATTTTTGCAATAATCAAATTCCCTTACCTTTGCCTTCCCAAAATTTTGGGGGTGGCTCTTTATTTTTTTTACTGCCGGGAGCCGGGGCAGGCTGCAGGCAAAAATTGCCACTTTAGCTCAGCCGGTAGAGCAACTGATTTGTAATCAGTAGGTCGTTGGTTCGATTCCGACAAGTGGCTCCGGTGCGGCTGGTCCCGGAACCGTCCGCGAGTGATATGGGCAAGTAGCCAAGTGGCCAACGGCAGCAGACTGTAAATCTGCCCTCTTCGGAGTTCGGTGGTTCGAATCCATCCTTGCCCACCAGTGACTGACCGGAAAGTTCTTTACAAATAAATTCCGCCTCACTTCGCCGCGCAGACTCATGGAGCGTCAGCGACAAGGTAACGGCGGAAACTTGCGGAAGTAGCTCAGTTGGTAGAGCGACAGCCTTCCAAGCTGTAGGTCGCGGGTTCGAACCTCGTCTTCCGCTCAGTAAGGCAATCAGCCGAATGAGTCCAAACCAGCTGAACGCGCTGGCCACTGGCTCAATGACTCAGAAGCCGTTGTAGCTCAGTGGTAGAGCACTTCCTTGGTAAGGAAGAGGTCTCGGGTTCAATTCCCGATAACGGCTCAGATGTTTGAAAAGACGAACCAATCGCTGTGCAGACAGCAACACATAAAACAATTGGTACAACACAACTAAAAAAACGATCACGATGGCAACTAAAGAAACATTTAAGAGGGATAAACCTCACGTCAACGTGGGCACCATTGGGCACATCGACCATGGAAAGACCACATTGACTGCTGCTATTACTACCATTCTGGCACAGAAAGGCATGGCGGAGGCGAAGAAGTACGACGAGATCGACGCGGCTCCCGAAGAGAAGGAGCGCGGGATCACCATCAACACCGCGCACGTTGAGTACCAGACAGTGAATCGTCACTATGCGCACGTGGACTGTCCCGGTCACGCCGACTACGTGAAGAACATGATCACGGGTGCCGCTCAGATGGATGGTGCCATCCTGGTTGTGGCTGCAACTGACGGCCCGATGCCGCAGACAAAAGAACACATTCTCCTGGCACGCCAGGTGGGTGTTCCCAAGATTGTTGTGTTTATGAACAAGGTTGACCTCGTGGATGATCCCGAGCTGCTGGATTTGGTGGAAATGGAAATTCGCGACCTGCTCACCTTTTACGGATTCGATGGCGCCAACACGCCGATCATCAAGGGTTCCGCAACCGGCGCTCTGGCCGGCGAAGAAAAGTGGGTGAAAGGAGTTGAGGAACTGATGGACGCGGTAGACAGCTACATTCCGCTGCCTCCCCGCCCGATCGATCAGCCCTTCCTGATGTCGGTGGAGGACGTTTTCTCCATTACGGGTCGTGGTACCGTTGCAACCGGCCGTATCGAGCGCGGTAAGATCAAGACCGGTGAGCCGGTGGAAATCGTAGGACTCATCGAAAAGCCGCTTTCGTCCGTGGTAACCGGGGTGGAAATGTTCCGTAAGATCCTCGACGAGGGCGAAGCGGGCGATAACGCCGGGCTGCTGCTGCGCGGTATTGAAAAGAAAGATATCCGTCGTGGGATGGTGATTTGCAAGCCTGGCTCTATTACACCGCACACCGATTTCAAATGCGAAGTGTATGTACTGAGCAAGGAAGAAGGAGGCCGTCACACGCCGTTCTTTAACAAATACCGTCCGCAGTTCTATTTCCGGACCACCGATGTGACCGGAGAAGTGGAGCTGCCGGGAGGCACCGAGATGGTGATGCCGGGCGACAATACGACGCTTACGGTGAAGCTGATCCAGCCGATTGCCATGGAGAAAGGTCTGAAATTCGCTATCCGCGAAGGAGGACGTACGGTAGGCGCCGGCCAGGTGACCGAAATACTGAAATAAGAAGATGGCCAACGGGCCGTCGAAAGTTAACAGTCATTGGCCGGAGGTCTCAGAAGACGCCGGCTGATGGCTATTAGCTTTTTATACGGGCATAGTTCAATGGTAGAATAGCGGTCTCCAAAACCGTTGATCTTGGTTCGAATCCAGGTGCCCGTGCGGAGAAAAAAAACCGAAGCATGAACAAGATCGGAAATTACTTCAGGGACTCCTACAAGGAGCTTACTGAGAAAGTGAGCTGGCCCACTTGGACCCAGCTCCAGCAGTCCACTATGATCGTTCTCGGCGCCACCATCGTCATCACCTTCCTCGTGCTTGCGATGGATTTCGTGGCGGGAAGAACGTTGCGATTCATTTATGAAAGATTATTCTGAAATGGAAACAACAACCACAAACAATAATACCGAAAACGCCCAGCAGCAGGATACCAAATGGTACGTGCTCCGAGTGGTGAGCGGTAAGGAAAAGAAGGTCAAGGAATATCTCGACAAGGAGATCGCGCGCAGCGGCTGGAGTGATGCGGTGAAGCAGGTCTTTCTGCCCGTGGAAAAGGTGTACAAGGTGCAGAACGGAAAAAAAGTGATGCGCGAAAGGAATTACTATCCCGGATACGTGATGATCGAGATCGCGCAGGGAAAGCTAAGCGACGACCTTCGCGATATCATCAAGAATACGACCAACGTTATCCACTTCCTGGGCAAAGACAACCCGATCGCGCTTCGCCGGGCCGAGGTACACAAGATGCTCGGGAAAGTCGACGAGCTTTCCGAAGCAGGCGGCATGAGCATGAGCGAACCCTTTATTGTCGGGGAAACGATCAAGATCATCGAGGGTCCTTTCAACGATTTTAATGGGGTGATCGAGGAAGTGAACGACGAAAAGAAAAAACTGAAAGTGACCGTGAAGATCTTCGGACGCTCTACACCCGTGGAACTGAATTACATGCAGGTGGAAAAGATCAGTTAAATCAGCTTTCCGGACCGGGAATTTCCAGGGGACGGTTCCTGCTTTCGGTTTTCACCCTTATCTTTGCGACCCCAAAAAGTTCTTTGTTACCCGCCTTTTCCAGGCGGGTCATAATCAGCCTTCGCGAACGCTTCGGCTGATAAGAGATGAACTTGGGAGTTTTCGGCCAATTGAGCCGGGACGTTTGAACCAATAAATCGAGCAAGATGGCAAAAGAAGTTACCGGCTTTGTGAAGCTGCAATGCAAGGGTGGCCAGGCGAATCCCGCTCCGCCGATCGGCCCCGCCCTGGGTTCCAAGGGTATTAACATCATGGAATTCTGCAAGCAGTTCAACGCACGTACCCAGGACCGGATGGGTAAGGTTCTCCCTGTACTTATCACTGTTTACTCCGACAAGAGTTTTGATTTCGTTATCAAGACTCCCCCTGCTGCCGTGCAGCTGATGGAAGCAGCCAAGGTCCAGAAAGGATCGAAGGAAAGCAACCGCGAAAAAGTGGGCAAGGTAAGCTGGGCGCAGGTGGAAGCGATCGCGCGCGACAAGATGCCCGACCTGAACTGCTTTACCGTTGAAAGCGCGATGAAGATGGTGGCCGGAACGGCCCGCAGCATGGGCCTCTCCGTGGAAGGAAAGGCACCCTGGGATAATTAAATCATTCATTTCCGCCGGTAACGCGGCGCAAAAAGAACGATCATGGCATTTGTCAGCAAAAAAAGAAAAGTCGCAGAGTCGAAGGTGGACCGGAGCCGGTTCTATAGTTTGAAAGAAGCGTCGACCCTTGTGAAGGAATCGACCACATGCAAGTTTGACGCGTCGGTGGATCTGCATGTAAGGCTGGGAGTTGATCCCAAGAAGGCCGACCAGGCAATTCGCGGTACGGTCACCCTGCCGCACGGAACCGGAAAGACGAAGAAGGTACTCGTGCTTTGCACTCCGGACAAAGAAGCAGAAGCCCGCGCCGCCGGTGCGGACCATGTGGGCCTGGATGAATTTGTGACGAAGATCGAAGGCGGTTGGGTGGACGTGGACGTGGTCATTGCGACGCCGTCAGTGATGCCGAAAATCGGTAAGCTCGGGAAGATCCTTGGACCCCGCAACCTGATGCCCAACCCGAAGACGGGAACCGTTACAAACGATGTGGCGAACGCAGTGAACGAAGTAAAGGGCGGAAAGATTGCCTTCAAAATCGATAAAGCCGGTATTATCCACGCTTCCATCGGCCGCGTAAGCTTCCCGGCAGACAAGATCGCTGAGAACAGCCAGGAGCTGCTGAACGCGATTATCCGGGCAAAGCCGTCGTCGGCGAAAGGAACATTTTTGAAGGGAATCAGCATGGCCAGCTCCATGAGCCCCGGCATCGCGGTAGATACCAAGGCATTCATTCACTGACCAGGTGAGCAAAATTTATTAAAATGACCAAAGAGCAAAAAAACGAGGTGATCGAAGTGCTGAAGGGAAAATTCTCCCAGTACAGCAATTTCTACGTGACCGACACGGAATCGCTGACCGTCGAACAGGTGGGCAAGCTGCGGCGCGCCTGCTTCAGTCGTCAGGTGGAGATGAAAGTGGCGAAGAACACGCTGATCAAAAAAGCGCTCGAGGCCCTCGATAACGAAAAATATTCGGGCGTGTATGACGCGCTGCACAAGGTGACCGCGCTGATGTTTTCGGAAAACCCGAAGGAGCCCGCGCTGATCATCAGCTCTTTCAGAAAGGAAAGCAACAACGACAAGCCGGTGCTGAAGGCCGCTTTCATTGACGGGAGCGTGTACGCTGGAGACGATCAGCTGAAGGCGCTCACGACACTGAAGAGCAAGAATGACCTGATCGGGGAAGTGATCGGGCTGCTTCAGTCGCCTGCGCGCAACGTGATGAGCGCGCTGAATGCGGGGAACAAGCTGGCAGCGCTCGTGAAGGCGCTCGAGGCCAGAGCCCAGGCATAAACATTGAAATCCTAAGTCTTCGGGAGTAAGTGAAGACAAATCATAAACCTCCGCCGGAGTCGCGAGACAATGAAGGCGGTTATTTAAAATGTAAAACATGGCAGATTTGAAATCATTTGCTGATCAGCTGGTAAACCTGACAGTAAAGGAAGTAAACGAATTAGCGCAGATCCTGAAAGAAGAGTACGGCATAGAGCCTGCTGCCGCTGCAGTAGCCGTAGCTGGCCCCGCCGCTGGTGGCGGAGCCGCCGCTCCCGCCGAGGAGAAGACCGCTTTCAACGTAGTGCTGAAGAGCGCCGGAGCAAACAAGCTCAACGTGGTGAAAGTGGTGAAGGACATTACCGGGCTCGGGCTGAAGGAAGCAAAAGACCTGGTTGACGGGGCCCCCAAGAACGTAAAGGAAGGCGTGGCCAAGGCGGAAGCCGAGGAGGTCGCCAACAAGCTGAAGGAAGCGGGCGCCGACGTGGAAGTGGCTTAATTGCGCAACACAACCGACTCGAAACCCTTCGCTTTGCGCGGAGGGTTTTTTCTTTGTTAATCCAGGCTCAGGTAGGGGTGAAGCTTCATGTACACCTGGTCGGTGATCGCGTGTACCTTTTTCAAATCTTCCGGTTTCATAAAAGGACCATGCTGTTCTCGAAATGCAACGATCGGGCGCGCGAGCTTCCAGCCGATGTAGGGATGCGCCTGTAATTGTTCCACCGAAGCGCTGTTGAGAGGAAGCTTTCGAAAAACGCCACCCGAAAGTTTCAGGTGCTGGCGAATCAGGCTGAAGGTAGAATCGGGAAGTCCGAAAGTTTCCGAGATCTGCTCGATGGAGTAAAACCCGCCCAGCTTTTCCCTGAACTTCCAGATCCGCGCTGCGAGCGTGGGCCCGATTCCGGGAAGCGCTTCGAAATCGGATGTGTCCGCGGAATTTATTTCCAATTCGGGGATCCGTACCGGTGCGCCGGGCTTTGCAACGGAGCGCTTGTTGACAGGGATCGATTGCAAGGGGGTGATGCGCACAAGGGGGATAAGCCGCGTCCATTCATCTTTCCGCAAGCCATAAATTTTTCGAAGGTCTTCCGGTCGCCGGAACTGTCCGCCGCGTTCGAGATATTTTTGAATGGTGCCGATGGTCTTTTCCCGCAGTCCGAGGCGGCGCCATTCGTCTTCCGTGGCGGTGTTCGGATCGAATGGGAAAAGTTGCGCCGGGCTGGTCTGGTTATCAGCATTTGCGCGCAACGGGTAATCATACCGCGGTTTGGAGCGGCCGGCACCGTTTTCATTTTCCACCGGTATCACCGACGAAAACCAGCTCGTATCAAGTTTTGTTTCGAATCGTTGCTTTGTAGAGATCATTCCCGGCAGCAGAAACACAAGCAGCGCAACCACCAGCAGCGCGAGAACGGCTATACGTTCCCTCCTTGTGAAGGTGAAGTATTCCTCGACGAGACGGCGAAACTGCATTCCCGAAACTAGCCGCGCTAACCGCTGGGTTCCAACGGAATTTTCACATTTTCGGCGGGATTTTTGATGCCAAAGATTTCTTGGTGGACAATTTAAAATCGTTACCTTTGCCCTCCTTTATTTTGGCCAAAATTATTTTGACGCTCCAAATCATGCCTAAATAGTTGATTCTGACAGGCTTTTGCATGAACAGTGTAAAAAGCCTGAAAGTGATTTGTGCGTCCTGATCTTTTTAAACCGGTTTTACTCTTATGTCCTCAACGAAAACGAATCACAGGGTGGATTTCGGCAAAATAAAGCACCTCGCCGAGGCCCCCGACCTCCTGGAAGTTCAGATTCAGTCTTTCAAAGAATTTTTTCAGCTAGAAACCACTCCCGACAAGAGAAACATTGAGGGTTTGTTCCGGGTATTCAAAGAGAATTTTCCAATCACGGATACGAGGAACATTTTCGTTCTGGAATTCCTCGATTACTTCATTGATCCGCCGCGGTACACGATCGAGGAGTGTATGGAGCGCGGACTCACGTACGCAGTTCCGCTGAAGGCGAAACTGCGCCTGAGCTGTAACGACGAAGAGCACGTGGATTTCCAGACGATCGTACAGGATGTGTTTCTGGGAAATATTCCTTACATGACACCCCGCGGGACCTTCGTGATCAACGGCGCCGAGCGCGTGGTGGTTTCGCAGCTGCATCGCTCACCGGGCGTATTCTTCGGGCAGTCGATTCACCCGAACGGAACGAAGATCTATTCGGCCCGTGTGATCCCGTTTAAGGGTGCATGGATGGAGTTTGCGACCGACATCAACAACGTGATGTACGCTTACATCGATCGCAAGAAGAAATTCCCGGTGACGACCCTGCTGCGTGCGATCGGATACGAGACGGACAAGGACATCCTGGAACTTTTCGGGATGGCTGACGAGGTGAAGGCAGACAAGAAGACCCTCGGCAAATACGTCGGGAAGCGCCTTGCTGCGCGCGTACTGCGCACCTGGGTGGAAGATTTCGTGGACGAGGACACCGGTGAGGTAGTTTCCATCGAGCGGAATGAGATCGTGCTGGAGCGGGACACCGTGCTCGACGAAGAAGCGATCACCATGATCTCCGAGATGGATGTAAAGAGTGTCTTCATCCAGCGGGAGGATGTTGGTGGAGATTATGCGATCATCTATAACACCCTGAACAAGGATACTTCGAACAGCGAGCTGGAAGCGGTACAGTTCATTTACCGCCAGCTTCGCGGGGCGGACGCACCCGACAATGAGACCGCGCGCGGTATCATCGACAAACTCTTCTTCAGCGACAAGCGTTACGACCTGGGCGAGGTGGGCCGCTACAAGATCAATCGCAAACTCAATCTCGACGCACCGCTCGATCAGAAGACGCTCACGAAAGAAGACATTATTTTGATCATAAAGTACCTGGTGAAGCTGACGAACGGAAAGGCAGAGATCGACGATATCGACCACCTCAGCAACCGCCGTGTACGTACCGTAGGTGAGCAGCTTTACGCCCAGTTTGGTGTAGGTCTGGCCCGTATGGCAAGAACGATCCGCGAGCGGATGAACGTGCGCGACAATGAAGTGTTCACCCCGGTGGACCTCATCAATGCGCGGACGCTTTCTTCGGTCATCAACTCATTTTTCGGAACCTCGCAGCTGTCGCAGTTTCTCGACCAGACCAATCCTCTTTCCGAGATCACGCACAAGCGCAGGATCTCGGCTCTGGGTCCCGGCGGTCTGAGCCGCGAACGCGCAGGGTTTGAAGTTCGCGACGTGCACTATTCGCACTACGGGCGTCTTTGCACCATCGAAACCCCGGAAGGTCCGAACATCGGACTTATTTCAACACTTTGCGTTCACGCGAAGATCAACGAGATGGGGTTCATCGAAACACCTTACCGCCGGGTGGAGAATGGAAAGGTGGATATGAGAAAACTGAGCTACCTCAGTGCGGAGGAAGAAGATACTGCAAAGATCGCGCAGGCAAACTCGGCGCTGAATGAGAAAGGCGAGTTCATGGAAGACCGCATTGTGAGCCGCCAGACCGGGGATTTTCCGATCCTGGAAAAAAATGAAGTGGAGTTCATGGACGTAGCTCCGAACCAGATTGTGGGACTGAGCGCTTCGCTGATCCCCTTTCTCGAGCACGACGATGCCAACCGCGCCCTGATGGGCTCGAACATGCAGCGCCAGGCCGTTCCGCTCATCCGGCCCGACGTGCCTATTGTCGGTACGGGACTGGAAGGAAAGGCAGCGCGCGACGCGCGGATCCAGATCCACGCCGAAGGAAATGGGGTGGTAGAGTTTGTGGACGCAAACGAAATTCACGTCCGCTATGACCGCGACGATGCGGAGAAGCTCGTCAGCTTTGAAGACGATCTCCGCGTTTACAGGCTCACGAAATTCATCAAGACCAACCAGGAAACCTGCATCAACCTCAAACCGGCTGTGAAGAAGGGACAGAAAGTGCGGAGAGGCGATTTCCTCACGGAAGGATACGCCACGCAGAACGGCGAGCTGGCCCTTGGAAAGAACCTGAAAGTGGCTTTCATGCCCTGGAAAGGATACAATTTCGAGGACGCGATCGTGATCAGCGAAAAAGTGGTGAAGGAAGATCTTTTCACTTCGGTGCATATTTCCGAGTATGAGCTCGAAGTGCGCGACACGAAGTTGGGAGAGGAAGAGCTGACCCCTGATATCCCGAACGTTTCGGAAGAAGCGACCAGGGACCTCGACGAGAACGGTATCATCCGTATCGGGGCGCAGGTGAAGGAAGGTGATATCCTGATCGGGAAGATCACGCCGAAAGGGGAGAGCGATCCCACCCCGGAAGAGAAGCTGCTTCGCGCGATCTTCGGCGACAAGGCCGGCGATGCGAAAGACGCGTCACTGAAAGCGCCGAATGGAGTGGAAGGGGTCGTGATTGGCAAGAAACTGTTCCAGCGTGCGAAGAAAGATAAGAACGCCAAAGTGCGCGAGAAGGCGGCGATGGAAAAGCTGGAGCGGCAGCACGAAAAGAACGAGAATGACCTGAAGGATATCCTGCTGGAGAAGCTGACGACACTGCTGAAGGACGAGGTTTCCGCCGGGGTGACGAATAATTTCGGCGAAGTGCAGATCGGCAAGGGCGCCAAGTTTACCGCGAAAAATCTGGCGGGGCTGGATTACCAGAATATCAACCCTCTCGGCTGGACGGGCGACCGGAAACTGGACGACCAGATCAATACGCTGCTCCACAACTATAACATTAAATACAACGAAGAGCTGGGGCGCTATAAGCGCGAAAAGTTCAACATCAGCATCGGGGATGAACTTCCCGCTGGTGTGCTCAAGCTCGCCAAGGTTTACCTCGCGGTGAAGCGCAAGTTGAAAGTGGGTGATAAGATGGCCGGGCGTCACGGTAACAAGGGAATCGTGGCCAAGATCGTCCGGGAAGAAGACATGCCGTTCCTCGAGGATGGAACTCCGGTAGACATCGTGCTGAATCCCCTGGGGGTTCCGAGCAGGATGAACCTCGGGCAGATCTACGAGACCGTGCTCGGATGGGCGGGGCAGGTGCTGGGTGTGAAATTCTCAACGCCGATCTTCGATGGAGCGACCACCGAAGAGATCGCCGGATACTGCGAAAAGGCCAACCTCCCGCTGTTCGGTCACACCTACCTCTGCGATGGCGAAACCGGGGAACGGTTCCACCAGAAAGCCACGGTGGGCGTGATCTACATGATCAAGCTGCACCACATGGTGGACGACAAGATGCACGCGCGTTCCATCGGTCCCTACAGCCTCATTACCCAGCAGCCGCTGGGCGGTAAGGCGCAGTTCGGAGGACAGCGTTTCGGCGAAATGGAAGTTTGGGCGCTCGAAGCATATGGCGCAGCAAACATTCTGCAGGAGCTGCTTACTATCAAGTCGGACGACATCATCGGCCGCGCCAAGACCTACGAAGCGATCGTGAAGGGAGAGAATATTCCCCGCGCAGGAGTGCCTGAATCCTTCAACGTGCTGGTGCACGAGCTGAGGGGCCTGGGTCTCGACCTGAAGTTTGAGTAAGCGGGCAGTCTGAATACGTTTTTTCTACCAACCAGCTGGCAAAAAACAATAAAGCGTAATTACGAACATGGCAATCAAGAAAGAAAATCGTCCAAAACCGAATTTTTCAAAAATCACCATCGGTCTTGCCTCTCCGGACTCAATCCTGGAAAGAAGCTATGGCGAGGTTCTGAAACCGGAGACGATCAATTACCGCACATACAAGCCCGAAAGAGACGGACTGTTTTGCGAGCGGATCTTCGGACCGGTAAAGGACTATGAATGTGCCTGTGGAAAATACAAGCGCATCCGGTACAAGGGGATCGTGTGCGACCGCTGCGGCGTGGAAGTAACGGAAAAGAAAGTTCGCCGCGAACGCATGGGTCACATCAAACTGGTGGTACCCGTGGTTCACATTTGGTATTTCAAATCGCTCCCGAACAAGATCGGGTACCTGCTGGGCATGAGTTCGAAAAAACTGGAGACGATCGTTTACTACGAGCGTTTCGTGGTAATCCAGCCGGGATTGCGTGCCGATAAAGGACAGAATTACGGTGACCTGCTTACGGAAGAAGAATACCTCGATATTCTGGAAACGCTTCCGAAAGAGAACCAGTATCTCCCGGACGACGATCCCAACAAGTTCATCGCGAAGATGGGAGCCGAGGCGATCCACGACATGCTGGCCAGGATCGATCTTGACCAGCTGTCCTTCGATCTGCGGAATGCAGCGGCGACAGAAACCTCGCAGCAAAGAAAGGCTGACGCATTGAAGCGTCTCAGCGTAGTAGAAGCTTTTCGCGACGCAAACACAAGAATTACAAACCGTCCCGAGTGGATGGTCATGCAATACATTCCCGTTATTCCGCCGGAGCTGCGCCCGCTGGTGCCGCTGGATGGCGGACGCTTTGCATCTTCGGACCTGAATGACCTCTATCGCCGCGTGATCATCCGCAACAACCGTTTGAAGCGTCTGCTGGAGATCAAGGCTCCTGAGGTGATCCTGCGAAATGAGAAGAGAATGTTGCAGGAAGCGGTTGACTCGCTGTTTGACAACAGCCGGAAATCAAATGCCGTGAAAGCGGAAGGCGGAAGAGCATTGAAATCGTTGAGCGATGTGCTGAAAGGGAAGCAGGGACGTTTCCGGCAGAACCTCCTTGGAAAGCGCGTGGACTATTCCGGTCGTTCGGTCATCGTGGTTGGTCCCGAGCTCAAGCTTCACGAATGCGGCTTGCCCAAAGACATGGCTGCGGAACTTTTTAAGCCATTCATCATCCGCAAGCTGATCGAGCGCGGTATTGTAAAAACCGTGAAGTCGGCCCGCAAGCTCGTTGATAAGAAAGAAGCGGTAGTCTGGGATATTTTGGAAAATATTTTGAAGGGACACCCGGTATTGCTGAACCGGGCCCCGACGCTGCACCGGCTTTCGATCCAGGCTTTTCAGCCCAAGCTGATCGAAGGCAAGGCCATTCAGCTGCACCCGCTCGTATGTACGGCGTTCAACGCCGACTTCGACGGTGACCAGATGGCCGTGCACGTGCCGCTGAGCAACAGCGCCATTCTCGAGGCCCAGCTGCTCATGTTGGCTTCGCACAACATTCTGAATCCGCAGAACGGAACGCCGATCACGCTACCTTCCCAGGACATGGTGCTTGGACTTTACTACATTACCAAAGGAAGGCGCGCCACCGAAAAGGAGCACGTGCGCGGCGAGGGCAAGGTGTTTTATTCCGAAGAAGAAGTGATCATTGCCTATAACGAAGGAAAGGTGGACCTGCACGCATGGATCAAAGTGAAGGCAAACATCCGCAATGTCGACGGACTCCTGGAGCACAAGCTCATTGAGACCACCGTCGGCCGCGTGATCTTTAACCAGCACGTTCCGCGGGAAGTGGGGTTTGTAAATGCGCTCCTTACGAAAAAGAATCTGCGCGAGATCATCGGCGACATTATTCGCATCACCAATGTGCCGAAGACGGCGAGATTTCTCGACGACATCAAGCAGCTCGGCTTCCGCACAGCATTCCAGGGCGGCCTTTCGTTCAACATCAACGACCTCATCATTCCCGATATCAAGGAAGAGTTGCTGGAGAATGCGAAAACCGAGGTGGAGGAGGTATGGGACAGCTACAACATGGGTCTTATTACAAACAACGAGCGTTACAACCAGATCGTCGACATCTGGAGCCGCGTGGATACACGTATTACCGAAACGCTGATTCGCGAACTGAGCAACGACAAACAGGGATTCAATTCCGTTTTTATGATGCTGGACTCCGGCGCACGGGGCTCCAAGCAACAGATCAAGCAGCTTGCCGGTATTCGCGGACTGATGGCAAAACCACGCAAGTCCGGGTCTACCGGATCCGAAATCATCGAGAACCCGATCCTCTCAAATTTCAAGGGGGGGCTGAACGTACTGGATTACTTTATCTCCACGCACGGCGCCCGGAAGGGTCTTGCCGATACGGCGCTTAAGACGGCCGACGCAGGTTATCTCACCCGGCGTCTGGTGGACGTGGCGCAGGATATGGTCATCACAGAAGAAGACTGCGGTACGCTTCGCGGCATCGCAACTTCGGCGCTGAAGGATAACGAAGACATTATTGAACCCCTGAGCGACAGAATTGAGGGCCGTACCTCATTGCACGACGTTTATGATCCGGTATCAGATGACCTGATCGTTTCCGCCGGTGAAGAGATCACCGGGGATATCGCCAGGAAGATCGAGGACTCGGGAATTGAATACGTGGAGATCCGCTCGGTCCTGACCTGCGAGAGCAAGCGGGGAGTTTGTGTGAAATGTTATGGTAAGAATTTGGCGTCGGGTGCCCTGGCACAGAAGGGCGACGCGGTGGGAATCATTGCCGCACAGTCCATCGGCGAACCGGGAACCCAGCTGACGCTGCGCACATTCCACGTAGGCGGTGTGGCGGGCTCTGCATCCGTAGAATCCACACTTATTGCCAAATTCGACGGTACCATCCAGTTCGATGGATTGCGCATCGTAAGCATTGGAAACAACGAAGGGGTAAAGCAGCAGGTGGTTATCGGGCGGACCGGCGAAGTCCGTATCATTGATACCAAGAACGACCGGCTGCTGATTACGAATAACATTCCTTACGGAGCCACGCTGAATGTCCGCGACGGGCAAAAAGTGAGCAAAGGCGACGTGATCTGCACCTGGGATCCTTTCAACAATGTGATCGTAGCTGAAGTCAACGGTCGCCTGCGCTTTGAGAATGTGATCGAAGGCGTGACGTACCGCGAAGAAGCCGACGAGCAAACGGGTCACCGTGAAAAAGTGGTAATTGAAACCAGGGACAAAACAAAAATTCCGGCGATCCTTATCGAGGGCAAGGAACATAAGTCGTATAACCTGCCGACCGGTAGCCATATCATCATGGAGGAAGGAGACGAAGTGAAGGCCGGCCAGGTGATCGTGAAGATCCCGCGCGTGCTCGGCAAGCTCCGCGATATCACCGGAGGTCTGCCGCGCGTGACAGAATTATTCGAAGCGCGGAACCCGAGCAACCCGGCGATCGTTTCCGAAATTGACGGTGTGGTTACGATGGGCGCTGTAAAGCGCGGAAACCGCGAGATCATTATCGAGGCAAAGGACGGGGTACAGAAAAAATATCTTGTTCCGCTCACGCGCCAGATCCTGGCGCAGGACGGTGACTTCGTAAAAGCCGGTTCTCCGCTCTCTGACGGACAGATTGCCCCCGGAGATATACTTTCCATCAAAGGTCCGTTTGCCGTACAGGAGTACGTGGTGAACGAGATCCAGGAAGTATACCGGCTCCAGGGCGTAAAGATCAACGACAAGCACATCGAGGTGATCGTTCGCCAGATGATGCGCAAGGTGAACATCGTAGATCCGGGCGATACCCGCTTCCTTGAGGACGATCTGGTGGACAAGTTTGAATTTGTCGAGGAGAACGATTACATCTTTGATAAAAAAGTGGTCACCGATGTGGGCGAAAGCACCAAGCTGCGCGCAGGTCAGATCGTGACGCTCCGTGAGCTGCGGGAGGAGAATTCGATCTTGCGTCGAAACGACAAAAAGCTGGTAGAATTCCGGGATGCAAAGCCCGCTACCTCCTCGCCCACGCTGCTTGGAATCACGAAGGCTTCGCTGGGGGTGCAAAGCTGGATCTCCGCTGCATCCTTCCAGGAAACAACGAAGGTGCTCTCGTCTGCGGCAATCAGCGGCAAGACCGACGAAATGCTGGGATTGAAGGAAAACGTGATCACGGGTCACCCGATCCCGGCGGGAACGGGACTGCGAGAGTTCGAAAACATCATCGTCGGCAGCAAGGAAGAATACGAACTGCTGCAAACTACGAGAGAGGCGATGACTTTCGACGAAGAAGAATAAAATGGAATTCAGAGGATACAAAGGAGCGGGCTTACCGCTCCTTTTTTTGCGCTGTTAACTGTTTCCTAAATAGGCCCTTTGTATATATTTGCCGCCGCATAGCTTCTTAATTTGCAAAAAATTGCTGCATGAAAAACGGTCTGCTGGCACTGAACGTCTTCCTTCTCCTGGCGGTCGGGTATTTGCTGGTGGTACACTTTAGCAGCGAAAAGACGAGTCGCACATCCGGAAAGTCGGCTACTAACGATTCCGCCGCCCATGCCGCTACCTTTCGCATCGCCTACTTCGAGATGGATTCAGTGGAAGCTAATTTCCAGATGGTGAAGGATGTGAAAGCAGAGCTTTCGAAGAAAGAGAACGAGATCAACAGCCAGCTGGACAGACTCACGAAGGAATTCCAGCAGAAATACAATTATTTCCAGGGCCAGGCGCAGGCAGGGAAGATGAACCAGACGCAGTCGGAATCGGCAAGTCTGGAGCTGAAAAATCTCGACGAGCAGATCAAGAACCGGAAGCAGACGCTGGACCAGGAGTATAACGACCTGGTGATGCGGCGCATGAAGGACGTAAAAACCTGCATCGAGGATTTTTTGAAAGAATACAACAAAGACAAACGCTTCGCTTACATTGTTTCCTACGAACAGGGATTGTTCTTTTACAAGGACTCGGCTCTCAATATCACTTCTGACCTTATCCGGGGTCTTAACAACACTTACAAGAAGAAGAAAAGCTGACCCGCAGCCGATTTCGTCAAATTACCGATTTTTGTCGCATGGAGGATTTTCGCAAGCTCTTCTCCGCTTTTTCCACGCTTCGAATTGGTGTTGTCGGCGACGTTATGCTCGATACATATATGTGGGGCAGGGTCGAGCGTATTTCGCCGGAAGCGCCGGTGCCCGTGGTGACGCTCAGCGGCAAGGAATACCGCATCGGGGGAGCGGGCAACGTAGCGCTGAACTGCAGGGTGCTGGGATCAGAAGTTTCCATTCTTTCCGTAGTGGGTGACGACAGCGAAAGCGTAACGCTGGAAGAACTTCTGAAGAATCATGATATCGACACGAGGCATATTGTCCGCAGCCCGGATCGCATTACTACCAGCAAAACCCGGATCATCAGCCGCAACCAGCAAATGATGCGGCTGGATTCTGAAGTGACTCACGAACTGAACAGTCGCGAACAACAGCAGCTTCTGGACCAGGTGGAAAAATTCATCGGCACCTCGCGGCCGGACGTCATCATTTTTGAAGATTACAACAAGGGGGTTTTGTCGGAGGGCGTGATCACCGCCATCATCGGGATGTGCCGCAAAGCAGGCATCCTTACGGCGGCCGATCCCAAGCGCAAAAATTTCTTTTCGTACACGGGAGTAGATATTTTCAAGCCCAATCTCAAGGAGGTTAAAGAAGGGTTGAACCTGCTGTTTGAAGACGTGCATCCCGACCTCCTCAAACAGATTCACGCAGAGCTGGAAAAGGTATTGAATCACCGGATCTCGTTCATCACTCTTTCGGATAAGGGCGTCTTTTACCAGCAGAACGGCGCCGCTGCCATCATACCCTCGCATTTACGCAATATCGCGGACGTGTCCGGCGCCGGTGACACGGTAATTGCTGTAGCATCGCTCGTTTATGCCGTTACGCGGAACGTGCATCTTATGGCAGAAGTGGCGAACATTGCCGGTGGCCTGGTTTGCGAGGAAGTAGGCACCGTGGCGGTAAACCGTGAGAAGCTCCTCCACGAGTGCGAGCTATTGCTTTCCTGAACGCTCCTTCAGATAGGCCGTCGCGCGCGATAGCAGGCCGTCGTAATTTAAGTACAGTTCAAAAAATGTTTTCACGAGCGCAAATACCGTAATAAAGATTTTTCCCGCCCCAAAAACCAGGAACATGCTTCCCAGGATCACGGTCAGCTGCTGAATGAATATGCGGAGGTAGGGCTGGAACATGAGCAGCATCATCGGAACTGTTTTGTACTGCTTGCTGATAATGAAATCGCGCAGCATTGCAAAGCCATACGCAACAAAGAACACGCCCAGGAGAAGGATCGAGTCCCCGCTCAGCAGTAACGGCCATTTGACGAAGAAATTCGATAAATTGATCTGGTAATAATCGGCCGCGCCGGATACCGAAAAAAAAATTCCCATCTGCACCGCCACGAAGATTCCGTAATGTGCGAGGAAGAAAAGAATGAAGACGATCCACGAAACGCGTGTGCGGGCTTCCCGGTTGTACCATATATCCGTTTTTCGCGCCACCCCCGCAATGGTAAGTCTCACGATCTGGAAGATACCCACCAGGATGGTCTCCAGGCAGTAAACGGTGAATATTTCTATTGGGTCCCAATGGAAGGCCCAGACACCCACCACCGGCACAAGGTTCGCGGCGACGAGGAAATAATTTGGATTGCGGCGGAACATGTGCAAATCTTCAGAGGCTTTCGAATTCAAAATAGTTAATTTCGGCCGCGAACTAAATCTCTATGAGAAAATTCAGCCTGGTTGTGCACGGCGGTGCGGGAACGATTCTCCGCCAGGATATGACTCCCGAGCTGGAGGAGGCCTACCTGCGCGGGCTTACGGCCGCGCTCGAAGCGGGATTTGCCGTGTTGCAAAGGAGCGGCACGGCGGTGGAGGCAGTTACTGCTGCCGTGTTTGTGATGGAAGACAATATTCTCTTTAACGCGGGCCGCGGTTCTGTGTTTACCAAAAAAGGCCTGCAGGAAATGGACGCGGCCATCATGGACGGAGCCACGCTTGCGGCAGGCGCCGTTGCCGGGGTACGTAATATTCGAAACCCGATTGAGCTTGCGGTGGAAGTGATGCGTCACAGCAACCACGTTTTCTTAAGCGGGAAAGGTGCGATCGACTTCGCGATCAGCCGCGGAATCCGCCTGGAGCCGGACGAATATTTTTTCAGCCAGTTTCGTTACGATCAATGGAAAGCAATGCGTGATTCGGACAATTATTCGCTCGATCATACGCATCAGCGGCTCGATGAGCTCATGCGCGACAGAAAATTTGGTACGGTTGGCGCAGTAGCCTGCGACAGCTACGGGAACATTGCTGCCGCTACGAGCACCGGCGGAATGACCAACAAAAAATTCGGACGCATTGGCGACAGCCCGGTGATTGGTGCGGGCACGTACGCGAACAACCGAACCTGTGCAATCAGCAGCACCGGGCATGGCGAACCTTTTCTCCGCACGGTAGCAGCATATGACGTGAGTTGCCTGATGGAGTACGGCGGACTCGGTCTTCAGGAGGCGATGGACATCGTCGTGAATCAAAAGCTGCCCCGCATCGAGGGTGAGGGCGGAATGATCGGGGTGGATGCACGCGGCAACACGGCGATGCTGTTCAACAGCGCAGGCATGTACCGCGGTTGCTACAGCAGCGACGGCACACGCCATGTCGCCATTTATGGTTAAGTTCAACAGGGGAATGAAAAGATACGCACTCATCGTAGGCGCTGGCAGGGGCACCAGAATGGGAGGAGAGGTTCCCAAGCAGTTCCTTGTTCTCCACGGACGTGCACTGATCTGGTATTCAATCCGCGCGTTCACGCGCGCTTATCCGGATATTGAAATCATTTTGGTTTTGCCCGAAGATCAGCTTTCGCGTGCAGAGGCGCTGCGTTCCGATTTCTCCACCCACAAGTTTCAAGCTACCGCCGGCGGTGAGACAAGGTTTGACTCCGTCAGACGTGGTCTTGAACAGGTTAACGAAGAATCGATGATCTTTGTCCACGACGCCGTGCGGTCGATGGTGAGCGTGCAGCTCATCCGCAGCTGCGGCTCCGTTGCTGAAGAAAAGGGAAATGCAGTGCCTGCAGTGGCGCCTAACGACTCATTGCGGCTGATAGACGGAGAAACCAACAAGCCCATTGAGCGGGAACGCGTGCGCATCGTCCAGACGCCCCAGGTATTTCCCGCGGCCATTCTGAAAAAGGCATTTCAGCAACCATTTGCCGGGCAATTTACTGATGAAGCATCCGTCGTGGAAGCTTCCGGTGTTCCGATTTTTCTCGTGGAAGGGGAGAAAACCAACATCAAGATCACCGATCCGAAGGATCTCTATGTTGCCGAGAAACTGTTGCGCTCAACCTGAAGGTTTCAGCCAGCGCAGCCACCCGGGCAGCCGGTTCAGGCGCAAGGCCGGGTATTTTTCCTCCCGCGCGCCAAAGCTGCTGTAAAAAAAAGCAAGGTTCCGGATGTCGGAGCCTTCAAAATCCAACAGGAGGGAACGGCCCGCATGATCTTTGATGAAAGCATCAATCAGGGCATGCGATGCTCCGCTCGTGCGTCCGTTTGGATGATTTCCGACCAGGATGTAATAGGCGCGGCCGTGCGAAAAGAAAAAAACACAGGAGGCAAGTAAATCGGAAGCCGCGGAAAGCATTCCGTAGGTGATCGCCCCGCCCCGGCTTTTCAGTATTTCGAAGAGCTTCCTGAACCGGTCACGATTTTCCCGTGCAACACGCGTATGCGAGCGTATTTGTTGCCAGGCGAGTGAAAGCACCTGCTCCAAATCTACATCGGTAACGGGTTTGCAACCGAGTTGCTCGCTCCTGCGGCAGTTTCGGCGGATGTTTTCGCGGTATTCACTTTTTAGTTCCTCATAAGGTCGTGAAAGATCGAGAACATAATTGGTCCGCTGGTAAAGCGGAAAGCCCGGGACAGGAAAAAGATTGGCGCGATTTAGGTAAATGTCCCAGTAACGAAACTCTTTCGGCACTGATTCGAAGAAACGCCGCAGCAGCTCTTCGTCGAAGTTGAGGCCAAAAAGTCCGAGCTGCGCCGTTGCAAAAGGCTGGTAGAGATAGCTGACCCCCAGCTTCCGGTTCCACGTGAGCGGCATCACTGCTTCATAATCATTCAGCACCAGCCCGTCCCAATGCCGGGCCATCGTGTCGAGGTAAAAGGAATATCCGTAAATGAGGCCGTTCGATGCCGTATCAATGCAATGGTCCCATTTCGCAATATCGATCTCGTTTCGGCGGCAGTATTTGATGGCGCTATCCATAATCAGAGCTCCAGCCTTCGGTCCATTTTTTTCATGCTGAAGTTCGAGATGTCGATTGCGAAAGACAACTTTTGCCAGAACCGCTCTTTCTTCGAAAACGTGGACTGAAAATATTCTTTGTAAACAGCGCTGTAGAGAAGTGGAATGTAAAGATGCACCGTCTCCGCGAACAGCGCGATATGCAGGCCCGCATCATAAAGGAAGCGGTCTCCGGTGGCATCCTTTTCCCAGGCCTCTGCATAGGTACCGATGTCGAGAAAGAGCCTTATTGGGAGCTTCACGGGCAACATCCGGAGTGGATTGATCGCATCGGGGAGTGATCCGCTAAAGTTGAGAGCCACCAACCAGTCGTCAGTTTTCCCAATCTTGCTCGCCAACAGATCAGTGCGAACCTTGAACGCTCCGTCGCGGAGCATGATCTGCCGGCTGGCGAACCCTTCAAATTCATTGCGCCCCGGAAAATAATCGCTGTACGTATAATCTTCGTAGCCATCGGGCCCGGTCAGATTAAGATGGTACCGGTCGGTGGCAAATCTCTTGTTGAGTGTTCGCTCCCCCAGGTAAAAAAATTTTCCGGCAAAGAACCGGACCTCCAGTCCTTCAGAAGCTGAATAGTTGAAGAAATATTTTCCGGTAAATGCAGCCCGGACAAAATGCTTTCCATGCTCGAATTTCCATTCTCCGCTGTAGGGATATAATGCACGGTGGTTGGCGATCAGCACGCGGAGCTGTGTTACTGTCCTGTCGTCCGAAATCAGCCGCGGACGGAATGCAACGCTTGTGTCGGGCGGAGTTCCCGGCGCGATCAGCGTATCGGCGAAGAACCGTATTTCCTGCTCATTCATGAAAAATGAGCGGACCTGCACGAATCGTTCGAATGCCGAACGTGGACGCGTATTCCGGAATATCAATTTTACCGAAGGCACCACGCGTGTCACAGCTGCTATGGTCTTCCCGCCCTGTTCATCTTCGTACTCATCGTGAGAAAACCGCGAGCCGAGGAGCGAGAATTTGATTTTTCGAAGCCGGCCTTCCGGAAATATGCTCAGGTCGGCATAACCGAGGCCGGTAAATCGTTTCGACCCGGTGGCATACATAGGTGCCGCAAAGAATTGAAATTTTGAAGGTGGCAGCTTCACATTGGTGAGGAAGGCACCGATCATAATATCGTCATAGACATTCACGCCGGCAGCAGGCCCCAGCAATATTAAATCACGAGTGGGGCGAAGCAGATATTCGCGAATTCCTTTGGGTTGCAAGACGGTCGCGAAACGCATGCCGCTGCGGCTCTGGTTGGGCAGCAGCCCACGGCGGTCGAGGAGCGCGAACGCTTCAGAAAGATCTCTGCCCGACACTTCCTCGAGGGCTTTTCGCAGATCCGCGGGCCGCGGATGGCGGAATTGCCAGTCGGAAAAATATGTTTGAATTCCTTTTTTAAATGTTTCTTCCCCCAGTAGCGATTCTATGTACCGGAACCATTCTGCGGCCTTGTAATACGCGGACAGATAATAATTATCCGCACTGAATTCTTCGGAGCGCAGATTTATCGGCTGGTCAGTGCGCGCCGTTGCTTTCGTGTCGAAGAGAATTCTTTCGAGTTGCGGCGGGGGTCCGTAACGGAGACGCTGGTATTTCGCGTCGTAGAAACTGTTCAGGCCTTCGTCCATCCAGGCATATTTTCTTTCGTCGCTGGCCAGAATTCCATAGAACCAGTTGTGCCCGATCTCATGTGCGATCACCATGTCGAGGTCGCGCTCGCTATGAACCGGTGAAATGACGGTGATCGTGGGGTATTCCATTCCGCCCCCAAAACTCCGCGGGCCCTGCACCACGCTCAGTACGTTGTATGGATATTCGCCCACCTCGGCGGAATAGAACCTGAGCGCGTCTTTCGCGAACGAAAGGCTGTGCTTCCAGTAATTTCTTTCAGCGGGTGTGTAGTACGTGCGTACCGTAACAATTCTTCCGGAAGGCAGCAGCACCGTGTCGCGGTCGACGACAAACCGCTTGTCCGCGAACCAGGCGAAATCGTGCACTCGATCTTGTGTGAACCGCATCGTTTTCACATTCGAAGCTGATTCGGGAGTCGTCTCTGCTGCGGGAGGGGTGCGGGTGCGCAGCCATTCCTCTTCTTCGGGCGACCGGAGCTCGCCGGTGGCAGCTACGACATAATTCTCCGGGACTGTAATTCGCACGTCAAAACTGCCGAACTCGCTGTAGAACTCGCCCTGGTCCAGGTAGGGCATGGGATGCCAGCCCTCGCGATCGTAGACTGCCGGTTTGGGATACCATTGTGTTACCTGGTAGGAGTGGCCGTCGTATCCGCCGCGCGAAACGTTGAAGGGAAGTTTGACGCGAAAAGGAGTCGTGATCTCCACTTCTCCTCCCGGCAGCAGGGGCGAAGGCAAGAGCAATTTGACTATGTCAATATGCTCCGGGTGGTCCTGGACCTGGACCGCTTTTCCGGCAACGCGGAAATCCAGCCGGTGAATGAAACCTTTCTCCTCTTTGCCCGAGAAATAGAAGCGGGTGCTTCCGTTTTCCAGTATCTGATCGCTGAAAGCGGTGCGGTCGTTCTTATATGCGTTTGGCCACAGATGAAACCAGATAAATTGCAGCGTGTCGGGAGAATGATTGCGGTAGCCGATCCGGGCGAAGCCGTCGAGGCGGTTTTCCTTGTCGTCGAGCCGCACTTCGATGTTAAAGCTGACTTCCTGCTGCCAGTAGGATTGCGCCTGCGCTCCGAGCGACAGGGCCAGGCAAAGGAGGAAGCTGATCCGTGTTTTCAACAACAGCAGTTTTACAAAATTAATGGATAGCTGCCGATGATCGATCACTTTCCCTTCCCGGTAAAGATGATACGCAGCGTATGGAGCAGAATTTTCAGGTCGAGCGCCAGCGAAATGTTCTCGATGTAGAGCAGGTCGAACTTGCTGCGTTCGATCATTTCTTCAACATTCTCCGCATAGCCAAACTGCACCATACCCCAGCTGGTGAGCCCCGGCTTTACTTTAAGCAGGTATTTGTAGTAAGGAAACCGGCGGACGATCTGGTCAATGTAGAACTGACGTTCCGGGCGCGGCCCAACCAGGCTCATCTCTCCTTTCACGATGTTCCAGAGTTGCGGAAGCTCGTCGAGCCTCCACTTGCGCATCGTGCGTCCCCAGCGGGTGATCCTGGGGTCGGTTTTTGACGAAAGAGCGGGACCGTTCTTCTCCGCATCGCGGAACATCGATCGAAACTTGTACATGCGAAAAGGCCGACCCTTGTAACCTGCTCGTTCCTGGGAGAAGATCACCGGCCCCGGAGAGGAAAACCGCACCCGCAGGGCAGTGTAGAACAGCAGCGGTGAGAGGAGCACGAGTCCCGCAAGTGACATCGAAATATCGAGGAGCCGTTTAATGTTCTGCTGCCATTCGGGCATCAGGCCTGTGCGCAGGTCGATCAGCGGCGCTCCGAGGACGTTGCTTGTTCTTACAGAACCCGAAAGAATGTCCAGCGTATCCGGCTGAATCTTCACCTCCACATCCTTTTCGCTGAGGCGTTCGATCACCTGACGCAATATTTCATCCTCGCTCTTGTCCATTGCGAGCACTACCTGCTTGACTTCGTGCGTATCGATCACCAGCTCCAGCTGCTCCATGGTGCCCAGTTTGGGCAGCACCCCCACGCCTCCGTTCTTTCCATCCGGGTCGGGGGCCAGCATGCCGACAAAATGAAAACCTCCATCGCGGAGGTGGCCGGCAGTTTCGGAGTAGAGTCGTATGGCGTTTTCACGGTCTCCGATCATTAATGTGTTGAATCGCACCTTTCCCGAGAGCAGCTGCCCCTTGACATAGGTAAGGAGCACGAGCCGGGCGGAAGCCGTGAGAAAAAAATGTAGGGCGAATAGCGAAAAGAAGGCTTTGTAATAATAATTGTAATCGTTCTTCACGTCGTCAAGTATCACCATGAAAAATATGATCACGCAACCGATGAGGGAGCAGACGAACGTGATTGTGAGCTCAGCGAGCCGCGATTTTCGGTAGAGTTGGCGGTAAGTTCCAACGATAGTGTAAAGGATGAGCCAGGAAACAGGGATGAAAAGCATTCCCTGCCAGAAGGCGCGGTCCACCTGCAGGATGCCGCCGACATACAACGGCTCAGCGAGAATGAGCTTGCGCAGGAAGAAGAAGATTCCCCACGCGAAGGCCGCGGACAGAAAATCAATTGCGGCATACCAGGCGACAGATATTTGCCTGCCGGACGACATGATCAGTGTGTGAGCACGTTGTTACCGATCTTTTCCAGAATCTGGTGCGCCACGTCCATGGCAACGAGACCGTCGAGTTCCGAAACCACGGGGCGGGTATTGTTTACGATTGCGTCCCTGAATTCCTCCAGCTCCATTTTGATGGCATTCACTTCAGGTATGGGAGGATTGGTGATGGCGATGGTCTTGCGGCCCGAGGGTGTTTCGATATCAAAAGCGAACGCGTTGGAATCGTTCACACCTTTTTGCCGGATCACTTCCGTTTTTTTGTTGAGAAAATCGATCCCTATATAAGCGTCCTTCTGAAACAATCGCATTTTGCGCATTTTCTTCATCGAGATGCGGCTGGAGGTGAGGTTGGCCACACATCCGTTGTGAAACTCCATGCGCACGTTGGCAATGTCGGGAGTTTCGGTCATCACCCCGACGCCGCTGGCGGAAATGCTTTTTACGTCGCTGCGCACGATGCTCATGATGATGTCGATGTCGTGGATCATCAGGTCGAGGATCACGCTCACTTCGCTGCCGCGCGGGTTGAATTGCGCGAGGCGGTGCACCTCTATGAACATGGGGTTCAGCTTCATGTCCTTCACTGCGAGGAAGGCGGGGTTGAACCGCTCTACGTGTCCCACCTGGAATTTGATCCCTGATTCTTCGGCGAGCTGCACCAGCTGCCGGGCTTCTTCCATGGTGTTAGCGAGCGGCTTCTCAACGAAAACATGCCTGCCCTTGCGGATCGCCTTTTCGCAGAGCTCGAAATGGTTGGGAGTGGGAGCGACCACGTCCACCGCGTCGCAGGCTTCCATCAGCTCATCGGGATCGTCGAAACGCGGAATATGGTAGCGTCGCGCCACATCCTCGGCCGTGTCGTCGGCCGGGTCATAGAACCCGACAATCTTCACGTCCGGGATTTCCTTCCAGTTGTTGAGATGAAATTTTCCGAGGTAGCCGACTCCAAATACCGAGACTTTCAGCATGATTACTATAAACGAGCAAAGATAGGGCGGTAAAGGCTGTAAACATTTTGCTTTCAGGATTCGTGAAACCCTTATCTTTGCCGCCTGATTTCCCTGGGTTAAGCGTCGCTGGTTCAGCCGGTTAACGCACGGGGAAGAGCCGGATCGGTAGTTCAGTTGGTTAGAATGCCGCCCTGTCACGGCGGAGGTCGCGGGTTCGAGTCCCGTCCGGTCCGCATTCGCCCGCAAACCGGGGAATCTCGTTAATGATCCGGATGCCCTGTCACGCCTCGCCTGAGGCGAGGGGGTTCGAGTCCGCATTCGCCCGCCGAAGCATTAGCGAACGTGGGCTTTTCAATTTGTGTGGGCTTTGGCGGACACAGTCTCTTGTCGTAAAAAGTGAAGCTCCGGGGATTCGGATGACCATGGCCTGGTACGTTTACATCATCGAAAGTTTGGCAGATGGCACGTTTTATAAGGGGGAGTCGGAATCTCCTTTAAAACGATTGAATTCTCATAATATGGGATTCAATAAATCAACAGAAAGCAAAAGGCCCTGGAAGCTGGTTTATGTGTGCTTGCATGTGGATCGGAAGGCTGTTAAAAAGGAGGAACGCCGGCTCAAGAGATGTAATAAAACATATTTGAGGTGGTTGTTGGAACAACCCGGGAATCTCGTTAATGATCCGGATGCCCTGTCACGCCTCGCCTGAGGCGAGGGGGTTCGAGTCCGCATTCGCCCGCAAACCGGGGAATCTCGTTAATGATCCGGATGCCCTGTCACGCCTCGCCTGAGGCGAGGGGGTTCGAGTCCCGTCCGCATTCGCCCGCCGAAGCATTAGCGAAGGTGGGCTTTTCAATTTGTGTGGGCTTTGGCGGACACAGTCTCTTGTCGTGAAAAAATGAAGTTCCGGGAATTCGGAATAGTATTTTTTGTGAGGCGAAAAAGCAAGAGATACCGACTTCGATCTCCGAACTCCCGACTCCCGACTCAAATTGGCTCCACCTTTTGCGTCAAGTCAAAAGGTGGAAGAGTTCCTTAGACGGTTAGGGGGTTGATGAATGATGAATGATGAGTAATGAGTCATGAGTGATGAGCGAGCAGTGAGAGTAATCAGGAAGCAGTAATCAGAAAGCAGTAACCAGTAAACAGTAATCAGAAAGCAGTAATCAGAAAGCAGTAATCAGTAAGCAGTAACCAGTAAGCAGGAAGCAGTGATCAGTACATTCGGACGATGAAAGCACTACACTTCCTTCGAATTTTTAATTCAAGCGGGCACCACTTCATATTAGAAAAATTCCCGGAACGATTGCGCAAATTTTCTTCAACCTCTTAACACTGGCGCAAGGATAGTCTCTGTACTTTTGCAACCGGTTGAAGCCCGAAACTAACAAGGTCGGGCTATTTTTTTTCACCATACCCTGATAGAAGAATTGATGCCCTTTGGAAGAGCCTACGAGACGTCAGAACAGATCTCAGCCGGAATTTTATTGCCTAACCCTAAACCCTGTGTGGAATGCAGAGAAAGCTGAAGACCGCCTATTTGGTCCTTACGTCCGTACTGTTGTACCTGTTTCACCTGCCGATCGCCCTTGCTAAATCAGCTACCGGCAGCCGTTTCATCCCCGATGCCTCGGACTCGGTGCGGAAAGTCTCATCAAAAACTCTCGCATCCGCGAGATCCGTTTACGACAGCCTGAGACTTGATGTGGCAGGATTGAGCCGCCAGGCTTACGACTATGCCTTGCGTGGTTTTGACAAGTTGTTGGCGCAGGGCAAGCTGCTTAACGATTCTATTCTCACGATTGCCGATTTCAGCCAGCCCAGCCGTAATAAGAGATTGTACATTATTGACCTGAAGAACCAAAAAGTACTTTTTAATACCTGGGTGGCACACGGAAAGAATTCCGGACTCGACCGCACGGTTTCCTATTCCAACCAGCATTCTTCGCTGCAGAGCAGCCCCGGGTTTTACATCACTCGCGGAACGTATTTCGGCAGCAATGGCTATTCGCTCCGCCTCGATGGCATGGAACGCGGCATCAACGACAACGCCATGGAGCGCGCCATCGTGATGCACGGAGCCGACTATGTGAGCCAGTCGTTCATAAACGCCCGCGGTTTCATTGGACGCAGCTGGGGTTGCCCGGCGCTGTCGCAGCGTGAAGCGGCACCCATCATCAACACGCTGAAAGGGGGAAGCTGTCTCTTTATTTACTCGCCTTCCTACGTGTCGCGTTCGCCGATCCTGAACTGAGCGAGGCGTATTATCGTAATACCTTAATTTAGCCGCTGAAGGCCTTCGGGTCTTCAGCTTTATTTTTTGAGCTATGCCAACTGACGCGAACAGACAGTTTCTGGATTTCGAAAAACCGATCAAGGACCTGATCGACGAAATCCAGAACATGAAGCACCGCCAGGAAAAAACCAAGCTTGACCTCAGCGATACGATCCAAAAGCTCCAGGACAGTATTCTCGAAAAAAGAATAGAAATCACCCGCAACCTCAGCAGCTGGCAACGCGTGCAGCTAAGCCGTCACCCCGACCGGCCGTATACGCTCAAGTACATCGAAAAGATGACCAGCAAGTTCGTGGAACTTTTTGGCGACCGCAACGTGCGGGACGACAAGGCCATGGTAGGAGGATTTGCGCTGCTCGACGGACAGACCGTCATGGTTATTGGACAGCAGAAAGGCATCAACACGAAAACACGCCAGATGCGGAATTTCGGAATGGCCAATCCCGAAGGATACCGCAAAGCGCTTCGCCTGATGAAGCTGGCGGAAAAATTCAACAAGCCGGTCATTACTCTTATCGATACTCCCGGCGCATACCCGGGGCTGGAAGCCGAGGAGCGGGGACAGGGAGAAGCGATCGCGAGAAATATTTACGAGATGATACGGCTGCGTGTTCCGGTCGTGTGCGTGATCATCGGCGAGGGCGCCAGCGGCGGTGCGCTTGGAATTGGCGTCGGCGACCGCGTGTTCATGATGGAAAATACCTGGTACTCGGTTATTTCACCAGAGAGCTGTTCGTCCATTCTTTGGAGAAGCTGGGAAAAAAAAGAAGTGGCCGCCGAGCAGCTCAAGCTCACGGCAGAAAAAATGCTGGGCTACGGCCTGATTGACGGCATTATTCCGGAACCGCCGGGCGGCGCTCACTGGGATTACGATGAATCGGCACGAATACTCAAAGAATACATTACTCCCGTCATCCGCGAGCTGAAAGAAATTCCGGCGGAGCAACGGATCACAGACCGCATCGAAAAGTTCGGCAAAATGGGATTCTGGGAAGAGGATCAGCCCGCCGAGGCAGAAAACTGAATTTCCGCAGTAACTAAATTTTCAGCGCATGTCATTGAGAGAAAAATTCAGGGGCACGGGGATCGCCATCGTGACTCCGTTCACCGAAGCCGGGGCGATCGACCGCGAAAGCCTGGCGAAGCTCATCGCATTCTGGATCGAAGGCGGCGTAGAGTACCTCGTGGTGCTGGGAACAACCGGTGAGAGCGTTACCATACACGGCGGCGAGAAACAGGAAGTATTCAGTTTCGTTCGCGAGCAGGTAAAAGGCCGGTTGCCTCTCGTGGCCGGGATTGGGGGCAACGATACCGCCGAGGTGCTGAAAGGTTTTCGTGAATATGATCTCAGCGGCTACGAGGCGATCCTTTCGGTGGCACCTTATTATAATAAGCCAAACCAGGAAGGGATTTTCCAGCATTACCAGGCACTGGATGCCGCCACGCCATTGCCAATCATCATGTACAATGTTCCGGGCCGCACAGGCCAGAATGTGACGGCCGAAACGCAGCTTCGCATCGCACGCGAGTGCTACAACATTTTCGCCACCAAGGAAGCCAGCGGCAACTTCGACCAGATCATGCAGATCATTCGCAACAAACCCGAAGATTTCATGGTGATCAGCGGCGACGACGGTATTACGCTTCCGATGATCGCGTGCGGCGCAGAAGGCGTGATCTCGGTTGTGGCGAATGCGTTTCCCCGGGAGTTTTCCGACATGGTCCGCTATTGCCTCCAGGGAGATTTCCAACGGGCACGGCCCCTCCACTACAAATACCTTGACGTAATCCTGTCCATGTTTGCGGAAGGGAGCCCCAGCGGCGTGAAGGCATATCTTTCGGAACTGGGCCTTTGCGGCAACTATTTCCGCCCACCGGTATACCGCGTGAGCGACAAGCACTCGGGCCGAATCAAAGAATTATTGAAAGCACTCGGATGATCCGCAATGCAACAATCTTCCTGTTCCTGTTGGCTGGCCTCTGCGCCGGTGCACAGAACAGGGTGGAATTCGTTGTAAAATCTGTTCCCACTTACACAACTGCCACCGACCCGTTGTATGTGGCGGGAAATTTCAACGGATGGGACCCGGGGAGCGAAAAGTACCGGTTCCGGAAAAAAGACGATCATTATTTCCTCGAGATCGAGCTGCCCGAAGGTTTCTATGAATTCAAGATCACGCGGGGAAGCTGGGAAAAAGTGGAATGCAGCGGGAACGGTGTGCCGATCCTCAACCGCGTCGTGCAGTTAAATAACGACTCGCGTATCGAAGTGAATGTGGAAGGCTGGCAGGATCATTTTCCTGCGCGGACGCGCAGAAGCACGGCAACGCAGCAAGTACACATTTTGGACACTGCTTTTCGCATTCCGCAGCTTGACCGGAAACGCAGAGTCTGGATCTACCTGCCTAAGGAATACTTTAGAACGAAAAAGCGTTACCCCGTAATATACATGCACGACGGGCAAAATGTATTCGATGATTCCACGTCTGGATTCGGAGAATGGGGCGTGGATGAATTTTTGGACTCCGCAAGGAAGAAAAGTATTGTTGTGGCCGTGGACCACGGTGGCGACCGGCGGCTGAACGAGTATTCTCCATACGACCTGAATCTTCCAAATGTGCCGTTGCAATCCAACAAGGGAGAGGGCGATCAGTATCTGGATTTTCTTGTCCGCACGCTGAAGCCTTTTATTGACCGGAAATATCGCACGCTGAAAGATAAGAACAACACGATCATCGCCGGGAGCTCGATGGGCGGACTGATCTCTTTCTACGCAGTGATGAAACACCCGCAGGTATTTGGCGCGGCGGGCGTCTTTTCTCCGGCCTTCTGGGTAGCGCCGCGCATTTACGACGAGATCAGGACAAGGGGCCGCAGCACCAATGCGCGAATCTATTTTTTCGCCGGGAAGCTGGAAGGCGAGGCCATGGTGCCCGGCATGCTCCGTGCTCTGGAACATATGCACGGCGTCTCGCGCTCGAAAATGATCTCTGTGATCCGCGACGAAGGACGTCATAACGAAGCTACCTGGCGTCGCGAGTTTCCGCTTTTCTACACGTGGGTAATGAACCTGCGGCCTTAAACCTGGTAGGCCACTCCTTCGAGAGCGATCTCGGTATTCGGAAAAATTTCGCGGGCTTCCTGTTCGAATTCCTCGAGCGTATCATACTTGCTGCTGAAGTGGCCGATCAGCAGACGGCCTGCCCTGGCCTTGCGCGCGAGCTCGGCGGCCTGCCGGCTGGTGGAGTGAAAACGGGCAATGGCTTTGTCTTTTAAATTGTCGAGGTAAGTGGTTTCGTGGTAAATCATGTCAGCGTCTTCGATGTGCGGCAGGATGCTTTCATCGTAACGGGTATCGGCGCAAAAAGCGTAGCGCCGCGGACGTGTTCCCGGAAGCGTTACGAGTTCATTTTTTACATACGTCCCGTCTTCCTTGCGAAAGTCTTCCCCGCTTTTTAATCTTTCGTAGAAGGGGGGCGGTATTCCCTGGCGCGCTGCCATTTCAGGGTTCACCCTGCGCAGTGCCTTTTTTTCAGAAACCACAAAGCCGTAACATTCGATGCGGTGGTTGGTGCGGAAGCAATGCACGGTAAACCGTTCGTGGTCCAGAAGCAATCCTTCGCCGCGAATGCTGTGGAAATGGAGAGGGTAACAAAGCTGCGTGTCCGCCACGCGCAACTGAAGTTCGATGATCTGCTGAAGCGGCTCCGGACCGAAAACGTGCAGCTCCTGCTGGTGTCCAAGCAGGCTGAATGAAGTGATCAGTCCGACAAGCCCGAAGTAATGATCACCGTGTAAATGTGAAATGAAAACATGGGAGATCTTGCTGCGCCGGATTTTGTAACGGATCATCTGGATCTGCGTTCCTTCGCCGCAATCGATCAAAAGATTGGTACCGTCGATCGTCACCACCTGGCTGGTAGGGTGCCGATCGAAGGCGGGAACGGCAGAATTATTTCCAAGGATCGTTACCGCGAACATGTTCACTGACGGTTTAGGCGAATGTACAAAGTCTCCGTGCTATTCCTCGTTCATCATGTCGCGTTCAATCTCTTCCATCTGCACGATATCCCAGGCTTCGCTTTCGGTGGGAGTAACGTTCATCATTTCCAGCAGGTCATTGTCATCGAGGAATTTTTCGACGGGCTTTTGCAGCTCACAAACAACGAAGGAGGCGTTTTGTTCGTAGAAACGTTGCTGGATATAAACCAGTTTTTCCGCAGCAGCGATGTCGACGCTGCTGATGTCTTTAAGATTCACGACCAAATTTTTAACGTCATTTTGGATGAAGGAGAGCAAGCTATCAGCCAGTGCTTCTGTCATACTAGCAGAAAGTTCCGGTCCCGGTACGGTGATGACATGAAATTTCTCTTTGGTATCTATTTTGACCTGCATACAACTGAGGTTGCTAACATTCCGTTTATAATACGGGGAAACAGGAACCAAATATATTTGTTAATATTGTATCACAACTATTTACGTAAATGGATAACAATTTTTCAGCCCAGGTAAAGGAGATCATTTCGTTCAGCAGGGAGGAGGCTCTGAGACTTGGAAATGACTTCATCGGGACGGAGCATTTGCTCCTGGGCCTGATCCGGGAGGGAGACAATACCGCGATCCGTATCCTGAAAAGCTTCAACGTGGACCTCTATGAGCTCCGCAAGGAAATCGAGCTCGCCGTGAAGGACAAGACGGGGAAAAATATCGCCAACATAAACAGTCTTCCGCTCACCAAGCAGGCGGAGAAAGTGATTCGCGTAACGGTGCTCGAGGCGAAAGCCCTGAAGAGCGCCACCGTGGAGACCGAGCACCTGATGCTTTCCATCCTGAAAAACAAGGAAAATATTGCAACACAGATCTTAAATCAATTTGATGTGGACTACGACCTTTTCAGACAGGAGCTGGGGATCGTGAAGTCGAACGACCCCCGCGCAGAATACTCCGAGGAGAACGACGATGATTTCGAAGACGAGAAGAAATATTCTCAGTCCAAGAGCTCCGGCAAGCAGGGTTCGACAAAGAGCAAGACCCCGGTGCTGGATAATTTCGGAAGGGACATCACGAAGCTCGCCGAGATGGGCGCGCTGGACCCGATCGTAGGCCGCGAGTCGGAGATCGAGCGGGTGTCGCAGATACTTTCCCGTCGGAAGAAGAACAACCCTATCCTGATCGGCGAGCCTGGTGTGGGCAAAACGGCGATCGTGGAAGGACTTGCGCTGCGCATCGTACAGCGTAAGGTGTCGCGCGTTCTTTTCGACAAGCGCGTGATCTCGCTCGATCTGGCTGCACTGGTTGCGGGAACGAAGTACCGCGGACAGTTCGAGGAGCGGATGAAGGCGATCATGAATGAACTGGAAAAAAACCGCGACGTGATCCTGTTCATCGATGAGCTGCACACGATCGTCGGCGCGGGTGGCGCGAGCGGCTCGCTGGATGCGAGCAACATTTTCAAGCCTGCGTTGGCTCGGGGAGAGCTGCAGTGCATTGGCGCATCCACGCTCGATGAATACCGGATGTATATTGAAAAGGACGGGGCGCTCGATCGCCGTTTCCAGAAAGTGATGGTGGACCCGCCGAGCGTGGACGAAACGATGCAGATACTAAACAACATCAAATCGAAATACGAAGAATACCACAACGTGAACTACCACGATGATGCGATAGAAGCCTGCGTGAAGCTTAGCGACCGGTACATCACCGACCGTTTGCTCCCCGACAAGGCGATTGACGTGATGGACGAAGTGGGAGCGAGGGTGCACCTGAAAAACATTAACGTTCCGCAAAACATCGTGGACCTCGAAAAGAAGATAGAGGATGTAAAGAATGAGAAGAACAAAGTGGTGAAAAGCCAGAAATTCGAGGAGGCTGCTTCTTTACGCGATACCGAAAAGCGTCTGCAGGAAGAGCTCGAGAAGGCGAAGGCCGACTGGGAAGAGGAAAGCCGGCACAAACGCTACCCGATCAACGAGGAAGCGATCGCGGAAGTGGTGAGCATGATGACGGGCATACCGGTGAAACGTATGGTGCAGGCGGAAACGGAAAAGCTCCGCAAGATGGCGGACGATATGCGCAATATGGTGGTGGGCCAGGACGAGGCGATAGCGAAAGTAGTAAAGGCGATTCAGCGCAACCGCGTCGGGTTAAAGGATCCGAAGAAACCGATCGGCACGTTCATTTTCCTGGGCCCGACGGGCGTGGGAAAGACCGAGCTCGCACGTGCACTCGCCCGCTATATGTTCGACAGCGAGGATGCGCTTATCCGCATCGACATGAGCGAATACATGGAAAAGTTTACCGTGAGCCGGCTCATCGGAGCACCTCCCGGCTATGTGGGATACGAAGAAGGCGGACAGCTTACCGAAAAAGTTCGGCGGAAGCCGTACAGCGTGATCCTGCTCGACGAGATCGAGAAGGCGCACCCGGATATTTACAATATCCTGCTGCAGGTGCTGGACGACGGGCAGCTTACCGACGGCCTCGGAAGAAAGGTGGATTTCAAAAACAGCCTGATCATCATGACGTCGAACATCGGCGCGCGCCAACTGAAGGATTTCGGCGCCGGCGTGGGCTTTGCCACCTCTTCGAGAGTACAGAGCGAAGACGAAGCGAACAAGGCCGTTATCGAGAAGGCACTGAAGAAAACTTTTTCGCCTGAATTCCTGAACCGGATCGACGATGTAGTGATCTTCAACAGTCTGACGCAGGACCACATTTTCCAGATCATCGACATCCTGATGAAAGGAGTGATGAAACGACTGGCGAACCTGGGCTTCAGCCTCGAGCTAACGAAGGATGCGAAAATGTTTCTGGCAGAAAAAGGATACGACCAGCAATTTGGTGCCCGTCCGCTGCACCGGGCGATCCAGAAATACCTGGAGGATCCGCTTGCGGAGGAGATTTTGAACATGAATGTAAAGGCTGGCGACGTGCTCGAAGCGGACGTGGATAAAGAAAACAACCGACTGAAGTTTTCGTTCCAGTCGAAGGTGGAAGAGAAGTCCGAAGCCTGAGACTGAATAAATTAAGCGAATCCGTCCCGCGTACTGCGGGGCGGATTTTTTTTGGGTTGCCGCCAGGCATAAGGTTTTGGCCTAATCCTTGCGCATGGAGCGCGGGGCCCGTCAAACCGTTGATCTGTAAACCTTACCCTTGGTAGTCCGTACCCCGTGAACAATCCGTCCCTTACGTAATTTCCAAAGCCTTTTGAAAACTTATAGAGACATAACGAGGGTTGCCCGAAAGTTGGAGTGACCCTCGTTCGCCGACGCAGGACGAAACGGGGATTTCTGTTTTGCAGATTTGCCGTGATATTCGCAACGCAAATCACGCAGGCGAAAACATCCTTCGTTCCGTTCTGAATCTTCGCCAGCCACTTTCCCACACTTGCCTCCGGAGGATAGTTCAATTATCCTGGGATCCCGTTTAACCCGATATCCTGATTCGGTAACTATTTAAATACTTCCTCTTATGAAGCAACTTCTATTTTCCGGCAGCGTTGTGCTGCTGAGCATCATTTATTCCGTCACCACGTTCGCTCAGGTTGATCCCGCCCGGGAACAGCAGATGATCAGCAAGATCATGGCAGATCCAAAAGTAAAGGCGGTCCGCATTTCCAGCGAGCGCCAGACGCCCTCAATGATCGTTTACGAAACAAAGTCCAGCACCCATCCTGCATCACGCGCAGAACTATTGCTCGAGCAATATCTATCGGTTCGACCCGGAGTGGATGATCTGCAGCCGGCGCAGGGAACTGAACTGCCCGACCGTTTCGGTGTGGCGCAGTTCAGCCAGTATTACAAAGGGCTCAAAGTGGAATACGGCGGATTCAAAGCGCTCTCGAAAGACGGGCAGCTGCTGTTGATGAACGGAAGCTGGTATTCACTTTCGACAAACGTACCCACGCGTCCCAATCTTTCGAAGGCCGCGGCATTGGAACGCGCCAGGCAGAAAGTGAACGCGAAAAAGTACGCCACTGAATTTTTCGAAGAGCTCATCGCCCGCACGAACGATGCAGCGACGCGCAGTGCGCTGGAAAAAGAACTCGCCGACGTATCCCCGAAGGGGGAACTGGTGGTAATAAAAGATTTTACAAAAGAAGGCAGTGAAATGCGGCTGGCATGGAAGTTCGACATCTATGCCACCGAGCCGATGAGCCGTTCGTGGATCTATGTGGATGCGCTTGATGGACGAATCCTGTTTATTGATCCCATTATTAAACACGCCAGTCCCAACCCACCGGGTTCCGTCGCCGCATCGGTACGTACCCGTTATTCGGGCCAGCGGAACATCATGGTGAAGCAAATCAGTGGCACCGATCCACAAAATGGGATGACCCTGCAATCGAGCCATCCCACTACCGAAGTGTATGTGCCCGGCGCTCCCACGTATGTACTGGTAGACGATTCAAGAGGAAAAGGCATCGAAACTTATGACCTGAATGGAGTCGGTGGTGTTCCCTTTTCAATCGGGGCATTCTATGCGCAGGGAAAATCGTTCACGGACGTGGACAACAACTGGTCAATCCCCGAGCACAAGCGTTCCGATCCGTTTGGAAACGGAACGGGGGAAAACGGTGCGCTCGAAGCGGAAAATGACGACATCGCCTGGGATGCGCACTGGGGCGCCGAGATAGTATATGATTACTGGCTTCTCAGGCACAACCGGAGGAGCTTTGATGGAAGAGACGCGAAAATCAAAAGCTTCGTGCATTTTGGCGTTGCATACGACAACGCATTCTGGAACGGCAGCACCATGACGTACGGCGACGGCTCCGGCCCGGGGGCTGCCGGTTTTCGCCCGCTGACTTCGCTCGACGTCTGTGCCCACGAGATCGGCCATGGAGTGTGTACCTACACCTCCAATCTCGTGTACGCGCGCGAATCGGGCGCTATGAATGAGGGCTTCAGTGATATCTGGGCTGCCTGTGCCGAGAAATACGCGATTGCTTCGGTAGATCCTTCGCTGGTGAATCTGTACCGCCCGTTCTATATCGGGGAACAGATCGGGGCCACTCCGGATCAGCCGTTGCGGCGAATGGATAATCCAAAGGCCGTATCCGACCCGGATACGTACGGCGGGCAATTCTGGCGAAACCCAAATTGCTCGAATCCCAACGTTGCTACGAATGATTATTGCGGGGTGCATACCAACAGTGGTGTGCTCAATAAGTGGTTTTACCTGCTGACCGTGGGATCGGGCAGCGGATCGGGGCCCGATGCGAGCTATGCCCGCCCGGATTCCGACGACGGGATTAACGATCTCGGCAACAGCTATTCCGTTACCGGCGTCGGGTTCAATGTATCCGAGCAGATCGCCTTTATGACGGAAGTACTGTTATCGCCAACCGCAACCTATGCGGAAGCGCGCGACCTCTCCGTACAGGCCGCGATCGTCTACTCGGGCGACGCGTGCAGCAACGTGGTCCGCTCGGTGACGAATGCCTGGTACGCAGTGGGAGTGGGGGGACCGTTCAATCCCACGTGCGTTTCCACTTATGGATTTGTGCAGAATAACCGCACGGTGAGCGAAGGAAATGCACCAGGCGGGTGCAGCGGCGAACACGAGGTGCGGCTGCCCGTACTGCTGCCGGCAGGATCTACGGCAACCATTACCAGCAGCGGTACTGCCTCAATCAATGTCGATTATCGCCTGGCAGCAACTTCAATTTCCAACACGGGCACTTCGAGCGCAGTAGTTGACGTGGTGCTCTACGTGAAGAGCGACGCCGTAGTTGAGAATACCGAAACGATTCAGCTGAATCTTTCCATTACCAATACCGGAACCAACCCGACGCGGACGCAGTTCACACTTTCGATTGCCGACGATGATATCGAGCCGGTGATCGGCACCGGGGCGCTTACCCTGCTCTCGGCCAATTTTAACGGCGTACCTGATGGCTATGATTCTCCCCCCGGCTGGGCGAAGGTGGTGGAAGTTCCCGGCGTAAACCGCTGGGGCGTGTGGGGAGGAAAGCTGATGATCACCGGAAATGTCGCCGGCGTGCAGTTGCCTCCTGGTAACTACAATGATCTGAGCGAGACATCCACTTATATATCGGCGCCGCAAATTGACGCGCGCGGACTTTCAAACATCCGGCTGCGCTTCGACTTTAGGGTGCAGGGTGAGGTGGACATCACCGGTCCAAATCCCGACACCTGGGGCGTGTTCGATTTCATGACTGTCGTTTATTCGTTCGACGGCGTGACTTACCATGACATGCGCATCCTGAGCGAAGAATTCCGCGCTTTGTGCTCGCTCGCCCCGATGGAAGGAACATTTGAGGCAGTGCTGCCTGCAGTATTCAATAATACGGTGTTTTATATCGGCTTTAAGTGGTACAATGATACCAATGCAGGTGGACCGGAAAGCGTGCAGGTAGACAACATCACCCTGCTGGGCGGGCCGAAGCTGATCGAAAACGACCTGAACCACAACGGCCGCGAAAACCTGGGGCCAGGGGTCGATGCTTATTATTACAGCGTTCAGGATGGACAGGTACTTGGGAAGGTTCGTAATAACTCGACGCGCAACTTCGGTTGCACGAATGTGTACGTGGAGCGGACCGGAACCGGCAGTTTCAATCTCTTCCAGGCACGTTCGGGTCTGCACAAGGTTGCCGACAAGGTGATTCGTGTTGAGGCCAGCCTTATATACAAGGCAGGAGCCACAATCAAGCTTTATTTCACTGAACAGCAGCTGGCTGCTCTCGAGGCTGCGACGGCCCAGCCGCGGAGCGCTTTCCGTGTATATCATGTAAACGCCGCTTCCTATGCGCAGGCCGCGAATAACAATACAGACATCCTGGTGCCGGCTTACAGCGCCCTGCCCGCGGGTGCAGGCGGAGTGTTTACGTTCAGCATCAACGATAAGTCCTACATCAACGGTTCTTATGCACTCGGTTGCGCAGTATCCGTGCCGGGACCGGGGTCGCGGCCGGTGGTGAGTGCCGAATCAACGGGTATTGACATCGGCAAGATCTTCCCGAACCCGGGAGGAAGCGAAGCTTATGTTTCCATGAACGCTGGAACCGGAACCACGATCACAATCGAATATGTAAACGGGATCGGGCAGAAAGTAATGACCGGAAGCGAAGAGATCACTCCGGGAAGATCCAGAATGAGCCTGCCCGTGCGGCGGCTGGCACCCGGCAGTTACATGGTGCTTTTCCGCGATCAATATGGGAAGCTTCTCAGCTCGCAGCTCTTCGTACGACAATAAGAAGTATAACTGAAAAACCGGGAAGGGTCGCGTGTGCGGCCCTTCTTTTTATGGCACCAAACCCTGCCGTCTGGTTAAATTTGCCTCGTGAAAAAGATCATCATCACCGTGGATGGATCTTCAAGCTGCGGCAAAAGCACCCTGGCGCGCCAGCTCGCGAGGAGGCTGTCATATATATATATAGATAGCGGCGCAATGTACCGTGCCATCACGCTGTATTTTTTGAGAAACCATGTGGACTGGACGGATCTGAAGCAGGTAAGAAGGGCACTCAGATCCATCAACCTGGAATTTGTGTATAACGAGCAGACAGACAATTCCGAGATTTTTTTGAACGGGGAGAACGTCGAGTACCTGATTCGCGACCTGATCGTTGCAGAAAAAGTCAGCGAGATCGCAGCGATCAAACAGGTCCGGGAGTTTGCCGTGGACCAGCAGAAAAAGATGGGAAGGGGGAAGGGTATCGTTATGGACGGACGCGACATCGGGACCGTAGTTTTCCCAAAGGCCGAGCTAAAGATCTTCATGACAGCCGACAATGCGGTCAGGGTGCAGCGGCGGTTCAGGGAGATGTATGAGAAAAATCCCAATATCACGATCGAAGAAGTGAAATCGAATCTGGAAATGAGGGATTATATTGATTCTCATCGCAAGATCAGTCCCCTACGCCCGGCGAAAGATGCGCTTTTGCTGGATAATACCCAGCTTACCCAGGCACAGACCCTCCGCCACGCTTTAGCATGGGCAAATCAACGGCTTGGAAAAAAAACCAAATGATACTTGCATATTCTAAAAACGTTGTCTAGCTTTGTTGCTCTCGTACCGCCTCTTCCAGAATCCTTCTGAAGCCAAGTAAGTAATCCAGCATCACTCATTAAGAACTCACTCTGTGTAGGCAACCCTTGTTGCTGTCGCAGTTGGTAATTGATGATCGAGGGCATCATGCCCCTGCTTCTAAATCCTTCCTACAGAATCGCCTCCTTAGCGTCCTGGGACAGCCGTTAATTCGTAATTGTTGGAAATCATTTATTAAAAATTAAACCTTGAAGCAAATGAAAAAGATTTTACTTACCCTGGGCTTTATCGCCCTTGTACTCGTGGGCAGGACCCAGGTCGTGCTGAACGAAGTGTACACCGAACCGGGAGCAGGGAAACAGGAATTTTTCGAGTTGTACAATAGTTCCGCTATTGGTGCGCAAAACCTGGACTGCTTCACACTTGTGACTTACTGGGAATCCGGAGCCAATAAGGGCTGGTATGTGGTCGACCTGCCCAACCTGTCGGTTGCGTCAAAGGGCTTTTTTACCGGAGCAGCTTCGGATCCTTTCGCTGTACAGGCACAGACCGGCGTGGATGCCGATTTCAGCTGGAACGATGCCACGTTTCTCGCTGCCAACAACGGGTACCTTCGGAGTTACCAGTACAATGGCACAACGGGTTACAATTCACCTACGACCCCCAGCGGTTTGAACGACCTTTTTTACAAGGCTAATATTGGCGGAGTCTTTTACGTTGCCCTGTTGTTCCAAAACGGGGTGTTGGTGAACGGATTTCTCGGAGGTGATGCTGATGGTATTTTGCACGCTAATCTGCAGGCATTGCCCGACCTTTTTGTGGATATGAGTGGTTCGTGCACTGATTTTACAATTGACTTTGCAACGCTGGGTACAGTAGAATTCCGAAACCAGGCCCCTGGAAATGACAACGGATTCGCCCGTACCTGCGATGGAAAGTGCGGCGCATGGGAGAAGACGGCACCGGGGATATCGCACACTCCTGGAGTTACGAACGGGTCGGCTACCACTGGCAGTTGCGCTACAGGTACCATGGCTACCACCGAATCGCTCTCGTGCGGTAGTTCCCCGCGCTTCGTTCTTTTCGATATTACCGGTTTGGGTACCGGCGGTGCGACGGAAGCCGACGATTTCCCCGTTGAGGTAACCGCCTACGCCGATTTGGATGGTGATGGCGTACTGGACGGAACTGATCCGGCGATAAACACGACACCGAAACTTCAAGCGACTGTTGCATCGCCGTCGGATACGATCCAGATCCCGTCCACTTACCAGAACAACGACATTATAGTTGTCTATGAAACCAAGCGCGGATGCTTTGATAAAGTGGTGGCTGTGGCCAACACCTGTACTATCCTGCCGGTGAACTTCAAGTCCTTCACCGCGGCGCGTAACGGATCGAACGTCGTGCTGAGATGGGAGACCATGACCGAGCAGAACAACACGGGCTTCGGAGTAGAGCGCAAGACGAGCAGCGGATGGGAGCAGGTAGCGTTTATCAATTCCCAGGGCCTGAACGGAAACAGCAACAACCTGCTGGTCTATACCTACACCGATGCAAATCCGTTCAAGGGTATTTCGCAGTACCGCATCCGCCAGGTAGACTTCGACAGCCGTTCCACCACGAGTGAGGTGCGTGCGGTGCGCGGCCAGAACAACAAGATCCAACTGCTGGTATATCCCAACCCGAGCAATAATGGAATGGTCAACGTAGTCTTTGAAGATGGAGGAGCTGTCCGCGACGTGTCGCTGACCGACATGGCCGGCCGGCTGGTAAGACAGATGAAAGGAATTACTAACAACAATATTCAGTTCGAGAACCTGATGCCCGGCGTGTACAGCCTGAGAGTGGTTGATCGTGAAACCGGGGAGCAGTCCGTGCAGAAGATCGTTGTAAACAAGCGTTAAAGCTCAGGGTTTATTTTTAACGACCGAGGGGTGGCGAAAGCTGCCCCTTTTTTTTAGTCGGGAGGCCGGGAGTCCGGAGTCGGGAGGGTGTGATGGTTTTTCCTCTTATCGTGATTTTTACTCAGTTTGAGCATTGCCAATGTTACACCTATATGATAATCTCCCTCCCCTTGGGGGAGGATCGGGGAGGGGGCTTGTGCGTCGTGACTCGGGAGTCGGGAGTCGAGGGGTCACCCGATAGGCGATAGTCGGTAGGGCGCAGGGGCTCATATTATTGCCGAGGCAAATATCACCTCCCGACAGAGCGGGGGCGTGGGGTTAAAAACGGTCACAAATGCAATAGTTGCAATCGAATTCCACACCGTACTTTATTGCTACTGAACGGTCTCGCACTTTGAAATTAGCATGGCATGAATTTTTTACCCATTCTCACCTAAAACATAACATATGAAAGATCAAGGCAGAACCGGGTCAAACCCCAACACCGGCCAGGGTGGTAACCAAGGCAATCAAGGCAACCGGCCTGGACAGGAAGGCGGCCGCAACCAGGGCGATCAATCCCAACAAGGCGGTTCGCAACAGACCGGCACGCAGGGCGGACAAGGCGGACAAGGCCGAAGCGGTGAGCAGGGAAACCGCGGCACCGAAGAAGGCCAGGGCATGGGACGCACTTCTGACCAGGGAAATCGAGGTCAGGGTGGGACCGAAAGCGAGAACGTAGGACAGTCGCGCCAAACCGGCGAACACCGTCCTGGACAAGCTGGTGAAGGCAACCGAGGCCAGGAAGCAGGACGCGACCTGGAAGAAGAAGCAGGAACCGACGAAGCTGTGTAAACCAGCCGGAACCAATTGAAACAGTGCCCGGGGGTTTGAACTCCGGGCATTGGTTTATAGTCGACAGCCGTCAGTCAATAGTCGATAGTTAGAAGGAGGAATTATAAATTTTAGGATTAGATTTTAAGGTGGGGGTAGGACGAGTGAAGACTAATGAGTAATGAGCACAGAATATGAGTGATCAGTGATGAGTAATGAATTCAGCAGCTAATATTAAAGTGCCATCGCAGGCAAACCTCAACATTTAATATTTAATCGTTGACATTTAATTTTCCCGGCACCGGTGTTGTTAAACGGAAAATGCTCTCTCACACCGTGAATTCCACAACCTGGTTGACCCAGTCCGCCCGAAACGGGCAGCTAACCCGGATGTAATTGTCAGTATACCCCTCCATCAGCGGACCGTGGTTGCCGCCTTCGAACAGCACTTTGCGGGTCTGGCCGCGGTGCCTCTCGCGAAACCACTGGGATTTCATGTAGGAAAGGTTACGCAGGATCTTATTGCGTTCCTGGCGAATGCGCAGGGGGATGGCGTGACCGAGTGAGGGGGCAAGTGTATGATCCCGTTCCGAGTAGGTGAACACATGGAGGTAAGCAATCTCAAGCTCATGCAGGAATTCAAAGGTCTCGCAAAAATCTTCTTCTGTTTCGCCGGGAAAGCCCACGATCACGTCGGCGCCGACCGCACAATGCGGCATCAGCGCCCGAATGAGCTTCACCCGCTCTTCGTAAAGCTCGCGGCGATACCGGCGGCGCATGAGTGCGAGGATGCGGTTGCTTCCGCTTTGCAGCGGGATGTGAAAATGCGGCATAAACCGGTCGCTGTTGGCGACAAATTCAATGATTTCGTTGCTGAGCAGGTTTGGCTCGATCGAAGAAATCCGGTAGCGTTTGATACCTTCCACTTTTTCAAGTTCCTGCATCAGCGCGAAGAAATTTACGTCGCCGCGGCGACCGGATTGAGCCCCAAAATCGCCAAGATTTACGCCGGTAAGCACAATTTCTTTGACTCCCTGCGAGGCCAGCTCGTACGCGCGGTGCACTACCTTTGAAATGCTGTCACTGCGGCTTTTGCCGCGCGCGAGTGGAATGGTGCAGAAAGAACAGTTGTAATCGCAGCCGTCCTGCACTTTCAGGAACGTTCGGGTGCGGTCATGAAAGGACCAGGACGAATGAAATTCCGTAACGTCTTCGATGTCGCAGCTGCAGATCTTCGCACCGCTTGTCTTTTGCAGGTCGCGCAGGTGCTCGGCGATATTGAATTTTTCGGCCGCTCCCAACACCAGGTCCACTCCGGGGATTGCGGCGATCTGCTGCGGTTTGAGCTGCGCATAGCAGCCGGTAACCACCACGAGGCTTTCGGGATTACGTCGTTGGATCCGGCGCACGATCTGCCGGCATTCGCGGTCGGCATTCTCGGTAACCGAGCAGGTATTGATGACATAGATGTCGGCGCTGTCGTCGAACTCCCTCCGCACGAAACCTTCGTTCTCCAGAAGGCGTGAAAGCGAGGAGCTCTCGGAGTAATTCAGCTTGCAGCCCAGAGTATGAAAGGCGACGGTCCTTGCTTCCTGCATCAGGCTGCAAAGGTAGCAATGAACCCTGACTCGACTTAACCGCTCGTTTTATAATTAGGGTTGTGGGTGATCATCCAATGAATGCCAAACTTGTCTTTAAGCATTCCAAAATAATCCCCCCAGAACTGGTCCTGCATCGGCATCGTCTCCTGACCGTCGGCGGAAAGCTGCCGGTAAAAACTGTCAGCCTGTTCCCGGCTGTCGGCAGCCACGGAGATGCTGAAATTATTTCCAAAAATTACTTTAGGCGACCACTCTCCGCCAGCGTCGCTTCCCATCAGAACCGTTTCTTTGCTTATCGGCAGGGAAACGTGCATGATCTTGTTCTTGTCGGCGTCAGACAGCGTAACCCCTTTCTGCGGGGGCATATCGGAAAAACGACCGATGTAAGAGAATTCGCCGCCAAACACGGACTTGTAAAAATTGAAGGCTTCCTCGCAGTTGCCTTCGAAACTGAGGTAGATATTAAGTACTGGCATAAAATGGTTTTGGGATTCTAAATGTAGGAAAATTCAGAACTGCCGGCGACAGTTTTGGAAAAGCGGCAGCTCATATGGCGGAAACCGATTAAATTGGAATGGATGAAACTCCTCCGGTGGCTGTACTCGATCTATGCCTTCCTGCTGTTCGTTGCCATCATGCTGCTCATTTTTCCTGTTTGCCTGCTTGCAGGTTTATTGGGGAGGATCCGCGGAGGCAACGTGATCATCCGGCTTTGCATGCTCTGGGCGGATCTCTGGTTTCCGCTGATCTTCATACAGGTCCGACGGATTTATGAAGGCAGGCCCGATAAGAAGCGGCCTTACATTTTTCTGGCTAACCACATCGCTTACATTGACGCAGCCCTCCTGATGAAAGCGGTGCGGCAACCGTTTCGTCCGTTGGCCAAGGCTGAAATGAAGCGGATTCCGCTTTTCGGATTTATCTACGACCGGGCCACCGTGCTGGTGAAGCGCGACAATCCCGCAGACCGGGCGCACAGCCTGCGGCTGCTGCGTTCCATTACGCGACGCGGGATTTCGGTATTGGTTTTCCCCGAGGGAACTTTTAATGTAACCGGCGAACCGCTTAAAGAGTTTTACAACGGCGCATTCCGGGTTGCCATCGAGACCGGTACGCCTATTCTGCCGATGCTTTTCCTCGACACGCACGAGCGCATGCCGCACAGCTCACCGTTTCACATGTCGCCGGGCCGCTGCCGCATCGTGTATCTTCCGCCCATACCCGTGGAAGGACTGGCTTTGCACCAGCTTCGGGAACTCAAGAGTTCCACCTTCGACCTCATGGAACGCAAGCTGATCGAATACGGCGCCACCTGGATCAGGAAGCCATCGCGCGAATTCCAGTAAATTGACCCGGTTTTGTTCGCCGAGATCATCATACCGCTGGCCCTGCCGAAGAATTATACCTGGTCGGTGCCCGAGAGCCTGCGCGAACAGCTGCAGCCGGGCAGCCGAGTGGAAGTCAATTTGGGAAAAAATAAGAAGTACGCGGGCATAGTAAAGCGGCTTTTCCCGGAGAAGCCGGACCTTTTCGAGCCAAAGGATATCCTGAGTGTGCTCGATGCGGAGCCGGTGGTGACGCCAACGCAGCTGTCGCTTTGGGAATGGATAGCGTCCTATTATCTCTGCAGTGAGGGGGAGGTGATGGCGGCAGCTTTGCCTGCGCATTTCAAGCTTTCCAGCGAAACCGTGGTTGTATTCAACGCGGAGTTCGGTGAAAATTTTACGACACTCGATCACGACGAATATCTCGTTGCGGAAGCGCTGTTCATCCGCAGGGAACTAAGGCTGCCCGAGTTGCAACAGATACTGGATGCGTCGCATGTCTACCCGGTCATCAACCGGCTGATCGGAAAAGGAGTGTGTTATGTATGGGAATCGTTGAAACAGACGTACTCGCCGCGCAGAGAAACTTACGTGCTGTTGAATCCACAGTATGAAAACGAGGAAAGGCTTGCTGAATTGCTCAACACCTGGACGCGGGCCCCTAAGCAGCTGGAGCTGCTGCTCGGCTATCTGCATCTTCTGAAAACCGCGGGAGAGGTGACGCGTTCGGCCCTGCTGAAAAAATCCGGTGCTTCGGACGCGCAGCTAAAAGGCCTGGAAGCAAAGGGTATTCTATGTACCGAGAAACGGTCTGTCGATCGGATCCGCTTTCTTCCGAAAGACATCGATATCGATTTCACGCTCACCCCGGCGCAGGCGCAGGCCCTGGACGTTATCCGCGCCCAATTTCGCGAGCGTTCTGTTTGTCTTTTGCACGGAATTACATCATCAGGCAAAACGAACATATACATCCGGCTCATTGAAGATTACATCCGGGAAGGCCGTCAGGTGCTATTCATGGTTCCTGAGATCGCGCTTACTTCCCAGATCATACGGAAGCTGCAAAAACATTTCGGTGGCTACATTGGTATATACCATTCGAAATTTTCGCAAAACGAGCGCGTCGAAATCTGGAACAAGGTGAGGTCCGGTGAGCTGGGCGTGATTCTCGGGGCCCGCTCGTCTCTCTTTCTCCCGTACTCAAACCTGGGATTGGTCATTTGCGACGAGGAACACGACAGCTCGTACAAGCAGCAGGACCCCGCGCCCCGGTACCACGCCCGCGATGCGGCAATTTATTTCGCCGGTTTGTTTGGCGCGAAAACCCTGTTGGGAAGCGGTACACCTTCCATTGATAGTTATCACAACGCAAAAACAGGGAAGTTCGGACTGGCGGAGCTCGTGCAGCGCTATGGGGAATTACAATTGCCCCCCATTGAAGTGATTGACACCCGAAAGCTGCCGCGCCCGGACCGGTCAAAAATAATGCTGTCCCCGCGACTGGTGGAGCGTACCAGGGACGTGCTCGGGCGCAACCGCCAGGTGATACTTTTTCAAAACAGGCGGGGCTACGCACCTTACCAGGTTTGTTTGAGCTGCGGCTGGATTCCCCAATGCCGGTACTGCGATGTCTCACTTACCTATCACAAGCTTCGCAATAAGCTGGTCTGTCATTACTGCGGCAGCGCTTATCCTCTCGTTATTCGGTGCGCCGCCTGCGGCAGCGATCAGTTTGCGCAGCGAAATTTCGGAACCGAGAAGATTGAAGAGCAACTGCAGGAGGAATTTCCCGGGGCGCGGATCGCAAGGATGGATATGGACACAGTGCGGGGAAAGCACGCCCACGATGTGCTCATCCAACAATTTGAGCAGCAGAGAATTGATATCCTGGTAGGAACGCAGATGGTCGTCAAGGGTTTGGACTTCGACCACGTGGACCTTGTGGGTATACTGGACGCTGACGGGCTGCTGCATTTTGCCGACTTTCGCGTAAACGAGCGGGCCTTTCAACTCATGGAGCAGGTGAGCGGTCGCGCGGGAAGAAAGGCGCAAACGGGTCTTGTGCTTATCCAGACCTCGCAGCCGGCCCATGCCGTGCTGCAGTACGTACAACGCCACGACTATAAAGGCATGTATGAGGAGGAGCTCGCAAAACGAAAACAATTTTTTTACCCGCCGTTTTCCAGAATTATTCACATCAGCTTTCGACACAAGATGAAGGACATAGTGGAACGGGCAGCAATATGGTTTGCAGATTCGCTGCGCAACAGGTATAGCGACTACGTGGTCGGACCGGCCGAGCCGGTGATTGGCAGGGTCCGTAATCAATACCTTCGGGAACTCCTGTTAAAACTCCCGAAGGATGGAAAGGTTCTTGCGCGTTGTAAACACGACATCCTGGAAAGCATCGCGCGCCTTCACCAGGAACGTTCGTTTCGCAGCGTAACGGTGTTGCCGGATGTGGACCCGGTTTGAGATGAAAGTGGAACAGGACATATCGCTGAGGCCCTTCAATACATTCGGGGTGGATGCAAAGGCGAAGTGGTTTGCCCAGTTTTCAAACGTGGAGGAGCTGGAGGAACTGCTGGCAGGCCACCGGGAAAGGCGAACCTTTGTGTTGGGGGGTGGCAGCAATATTCTCCTTACAAGGGATTTTCCCGGCCTCGTTTTGAAGAATGAGATCCGCGGTACTCGCCTGCTGCACGAGGATACAGACCATGTGTATGTGCAGGCAGGCGCCGGTGAAAACTGGCACGAGTTCGTGACGTATTGCATCTCTAAAAACTGGGCCGGCCTGGAAAATCTTTCACTGATACCGGGAAACGTCGGCGCGTCGCCGATGCAAAACATTGGAGCCTACGGCGTAGAGCTGCAGGATTATTTCTGGGAACTGGACGCCTTTCACCTGCGCGATCTAAAGCTGTACAGCTTCACCACCCAGGACTGCGGCTTTGCTTACCGCCACAGTGTTTTCAAGACGAAATACCGGGATCAGTTCGTGATCCTGAGCGTGACATTCCGACTGCGGAAGAGGCCGGTTTTTCATACCAGCTATGGCAGCCTCCGCGAGGAACTGGAGAAAATGGGAATACAGGAGCTGAGCATCCGCGGGATCGCCGACGCGGTGATCCGTATCCGGCGCAGCAAGCTTCCCGATCCTGCGGAAATCGGGAATGCGGGCAGTTTTTTCAAAAACCCCGTAGTGGACGCTGCGCGATACCAAAAGCTGAAAGAGAAATTCCCGGATATCGTCGGCTATGAAGGGCTGGATGGGTCGGTGAAGCTCGCGGCCGCATGGTTGATCGAACATTGCGGACCGGATCGTTCGGTGAGCTGGAAAGGTTACCGGACCGGCGACGCGGGCTGCCATGTGCGGCAGCCGCTCGTCCTTGTAAACTACGGTACTGCCAAAGGCAAAGAGATTTATGAACTGAGCGAGCGGATTCGAAAAAGCGTTCGGACCAAATTCGGTGTCGATCTTGAAAGAGAAGTTAATATCCTGTGAGTGGTTGAGGTCAATAGTTTTTTGCCTTACTTTGGCTCACCAAAAAAATTAATTATGAGAAAAGTAATTGTAGCTCTTCTGTTTGCAATCACCGCCGGCATCGCTGCGAACGGCCAGGCGGCCAAATCGGTTTATTTCGAACTCGGGGGTCCGGGACTGGCTTCTTTCAATTTCGACACCCGGTTCGGCGCCAGGGAAGATGGTCTGGGCGGACGGATCGGCGTGGGAGGGTTCAGTATTGAGGGCGCCGGGGTAGTGTTCATTCCGGTTGGCCTCAATTACCTGTTGGGGAAGGACGGTCGTAATTATTTCGAGATTGGTGCGGGTGTCACTCCGCTGATCGCTTCGGAGGAATTCACTGAAGACGGCAGCACCTTCACTACCACCTTCGGTCACGTGCTGTTCGGGTACCGGATGCAGCCGGGCAACGGTGGCTTTACCTTTCGCGCGTTTGTCAGCCCTATTTTTGGAGGATTTGGCTTCGTGCCCTATTACGGCGGGGTATCGTTTGGGTATAAGTTTGGGAATCGAAGGTGAGTTGAGTGATGAGTGATGAGTAATGAGTAATGAGTGACCATTCTTTTTGGTTAGAGACGAGTACCCACAATCAGCTGTCGATGGACCATAGACTATGGACCATGGACTATGGTCAACTTTCGATGTTCATCAGGCTTCTTCATCAAACTCTTCCTCGTAATTCTTGTTCCCGAGATCCATCATGCTGCCGATGAGGTCCTTGAATTCCACCTTGTTTTCAAACACTTTCTTGCTGATCAGCGAATAGGCCGCGAGTCCGTGGAGCACGAATTCCATGAGAAGCGCGGCCTGTTCTTCATTAGCCTTCGGAAATAGTTTCCGGACCAGTCCTTTCAGTCCGTCCACGCGCGCGAGCAGCACGATCTTTTCCCGGTCGCGGGTGTTGAATGAGATGTCGAGATGATTGCCTTTGTCGAACCAGGCGATGACTGGTTTGTAAGGGTTTTCTTCCTTGCGCTCCGGTTCGGCAGCCGTGCGCAGTTTCTTTTTCAGCGCCTCGGGGTTTGGGAAATACTGTACGAACTGGCTGCGCACAGCCTTATCGAGCAGGTTCATTGCTACCTGGTAGGGACCTTCCTGTTCGCCTTCGTATACGAGCTCGATCTTTCCCGTAATGGACGGGATGATCCCGGCAAGATCCGAGATCCAGACCTGGGTTTGTTCTTCGCGGTTGATAATGGCCCTCCGTTCCGCGGCGCTGATGGCGTTTTCCAGTGCGGATATCGTAAGGCGGGCGCTCACCCCGCTTTTCTTGTCCACGAATTCGCTGCTGCGCGCCTCGAAGGCCACCTGTTCGATGAGCCGCTTCACAAGATCGCTCACGTTTACCCTTGCTTTCTGCTCTGCCGCCAGCTCAGCTTCCTGCTCGGTTATTTCGAGCGCGTGTTCTACCGAGCGGGGGTAATGGGTGAGTATCTGGCTTTCGATCCGGTCCTTCAGCGGAGTCACGATGGCACCGCGATTGGTGTAATCTTCGGGATTTGCAGTAAAGACAAACAAAATATCCAGCGGCAGGCGAAGCTTGAATCCCCTGATCTGGACGTCGCCTTCCTCAAGAATGTTGAACAGTGCTACCTGTATTCTTGCCTGCAGATCGGGCAGCTCGTTGATCACGAAGATGCCGCGGTTGCTCCGGGGAATGATGCCGTAATGAATTACCCGCTCGTCTGCGAAGTGCAACCTGAGGTTTGCCGCTTTAATCGGGTCGATATCACCGATCAGGTCGGCCACACTTACGTCGGGTGTGGCCAGCTTTTCACCATAGCGATCGCTCCGGTGCAGCCAGTGAACGGGTGTCTGGTCGCCGTAGGCCGCTACCTGGTCTTTTGCAAATTTGGAAACCGGCTGAAAAGGATCGTCATTGATCTCGCTGCCGGCGATCACCGGGATGTATTCGTCGAGGAGCTCTACCATTCCGCGCGCCATACGCGTTTTTGCCTGTCCCCGCAGCCCGAGAAACAGGATATTGTGCCGGCTCAGGAGAGCTCGCTCCACGTCGGGGATCACGCTGTCTTCGTATCCGATGATTCCGGGAAAGCTGGTCTCGTTTCGCTGTAATCGTTCGATCAGATTGTGCCGGATCTCTTCCCGAATGCAGCGGCTGCGGTAGCCTGATGCCTTCAGTTCCCCGAGTGTCTGTATGTCTGGCGCTTTCATTTTCAGTAGACGGTTTTTCGTTTCCCGCTTTCGAAATCACGGAAGATAAATGTTCCCAGCTTGTCAAGCGAAGCAAAGAACGCTTTGCCGCTGTTGGTTTCGGTAAATTCCTGCACGAAGCGTTGCAGGTAGGGGTCTGTTGCGATCATGAAGGTAGTGATCGGTATTTTTAGCTTACGACACTGCGCCGCGAGATTCATGCACCGGTTCACAACCTTGCGGTCCAGGCCGAAGCTGTTTTTGTAATACCGCTTGCCGATTTTCAAACAGGTAGGTTTCCCGTCGGTAATCATGAAAATCTGCTTATTCGGGTTCTTGCGTCGCCGCAGGATATCCATCGCCAGCTCAAGCCCCGCGACGGTATTGGTGTGATACGGGCCTACCTGGAGGTAAGGCAGATCTTTGATCTCCACGGGCCAGGCATCGTTGCCAAATACGACGATGTCGAGCGTGTCTTTCGGGTAGCGCGTGGTGATGAGCTCGCTCAGGGCCATCGCAACTTTTTTTGCCGGCGTGATCCTGTCTTCCCCGTAAAGGATCATGGAATGGGAAATGTCTATCATCAGCACTGTTGAGGTCTGGGCCTTGAAATCTGTTTCCCGAATGCTGAGGTCGTCTTCCTGCATGCTGAAGCTTTCGATGCCGTGATTGATCTGGGCGTTGCGGATGGATTCGGTAAAATCAATCTGTTCAAGCATGTCGCCGAACTGGAACTGCCGCGTATCGGGACTCATCTCATCGCCCTGTCCCGGCTTGAAGCTGTGGTGGTCACCCGGCCTTGTTTTTTTCAGCTTGCCGAATATTTCCTCGAGGCTGCGTTTTCGGATCCCCTGTTCGGTTTTGGGAGTGATTTGAATGCGCCCCTTATTGTTCTTTTCGGTGATGTAGCCTTTTTCCCGGAGCTCGTCAATGAAATCTCCCATGCCGTATTCGTCATCAGTGAGCTCGTATTTCTTATCCAGCTCGTTGAGCCATTGAAGTGCTTCGGTTGCGTCGCCACTTGTGTAAGTAAGCAATTGGAGGAACAGATCAAGAAGCTGCTCAAACTGCGACTTTCCTTCCCGGCCCGGATCGTACCTGCTAAAGCGAAATCCTTTCACTCATGGCAAGTTACTGAATAGTCAGAAGTCCGAAGTGGGAAGCAGAAGCCCGTTTAGAGTGTAGGGTGGAGTGTTTAGCTGTTGGTTCCCTTGAGGCCAGGTTCCAGTTGTTCGATGTTCATCCCATGCCGAATGGTTCATGGATAATGGTTGATGGAAGAACGTTGTGAGTTGCCCGCAGAATGAATAAGAATAAAGAACGCGCTTTGCGACTTTGCCTCTTTGCGGCTTTGCGTGAAAATCAATATACCACAAGCCGCGGACCCCGTACCTCGCACCCCGCTTAATTAGTCGGGAGTCGGGAGTTAGGAGTCCACCCCGCATCCCGATGGCCATCGGGACCCACTTCACACATCTCACATCCCACATCCACCCCGATAGTTATCAGAACCCATATCCCGTATCCCATATCCCACATCTCAGATCTCAGATCTCACCTCGCACCCCGCACCTCGCCTACCTTCCTCCCGTATCCCGTCGCGGGTTTTCGTTCATCAGCAGCGTATCCAGTGGGTTCGGCAGCGGCTTCAGCGGCTGTGTTTGGAGTTGCGGCACGTAACGTTTCTCGATCGCGGTAAGCACTTCCAGCATTACCTCGTTGATCGGCGCTTCGGTGCCCTCAAAACCGCCGTAAAGTTCCGGCCTGCTGTTCTTGATGTAGTCGTAGTAACGTTTCTGTTGTTCCAGGTCCTTCCGGATTGCCAGGCGAATTTTCTCCGCCACATCCATTTTGCCTGCCTTATAAAACGCTTCCAGGTATAGGAGCGCCGTCTGGTTGTGGCTGCCGAAGCGGCTTGCCATAGCATAGGGCAGGTTGTCGGGAAGAATCCCCGCTTCGGCCTTCTCCAGTAGTTTCTGGGCGTCGGCCTTGCGTCCCGCATCGGCAAGATTTCCCGCTGCTTCCCCATAAAGGGCACGTATGGCGAGAATGTGGCGGCGGTTCTCTTCGTCGAAATAAATTCCTTTTTTCTCAGCACCCCCAAAACGGAATTTGTTCATCAGGTTGGAGAACATCACGTCGCTGTTGTTGTCACGGATCTGCGTACCCCCGAACCGGAGTTCGCGGAGCTTTTGTTCCGTAATCCAGTTGGATTGCGGGAAATCGTTCTTCACCGGCACCAGTCGGTAGGACATGCCATCCTTCCGCAAATACTGGCCGAAGCCAAGGTCACCGTATGGCGAAGTGAAGTAGATCGGCCGCTTCCAGTTGTTGGAAGCGATGATGTTGAGGATCATCAGGTCGTTTTTGAACATACCTCCCCTCAGCTTGTTCTCGGGAATTTCAAACAGCATCTCAGTCAGCAGGCTGTCCGTCGCGCCGACCGTTCCGTTGCGGCGTACCAGCGCCGTGTCCACCGGGACGCGGAACCTTCCTACGGGGAAGAACTCATACCCCACGTCCCGTTTCTCTTCGGGATCGTAATTGGGTTTGCCCAGCACGTTCTTCATGACGTCATAGAGGTCGTAAAAGGTGTTCGGTTCGCCCTGCTCGCGGTAGCGGAGGTATTCGAAATTGCGGCCCACGATGTGTTCCGGCGACCAGATGACGTCGAGCGAATCCGCCTCGTTCACTTTGTAGCGGAGCTGGTTGATATACCAGTCAATTCCAAGCAGGCTGTTGTTGATGATCCGGATATCGGGGCGCACACCTTCCACTTCCTGGGCGTACCAGAGCGGGTAGGTATCGTTGTCGCCGAAAGTGAAAATGATCGCGTTCGGCGCGCAACTTTCCAGGTAATTGCGCGCAATGTCGGGCGCGGTGGTCTTCCTGCTCCGGTCATGATCGTCCCATTCTTGTTGGGCCATCAGCAGCGGTACGGCGAGGCATACTGCTGCGGCCGATAGGTTGAGCAGCCGGAGGTTGTTGCCCCCTCCGGAAATCGAACGGAGCAAATATGTCAGCGCTATGGCAAACAATACATACAAAACAGTAACGAAGATGCAGGTCATGAGGACGTTGCCCCCGGAGTTGCCGGGGAGGCAGCTCAGCAGGGTCACAAAGAAGCTGAGTCCGCCTCCATAAATCAGGGTATTCTGGAAACTAAGCTTATCCGCTTTTTCGCGGGCAAGACGAACCAACGCCACTACGGCCAGGCCGATCCAGATAGCGAAGGCATAGAAGGAACCTACGTAAGCGTAATCCCGTTCACGGGGCTGGTTACCGGGCTGGTTGAGGTAAATGACGATTGCGATACCTGTAAAGAAAAACAGCAGAAAGCTCACGATCCAGTCCTGCCGGTTCTTGAGGTACTGGTAGACGCATCCGAGGATTCCGAGCAGGAATGGGAGCAGGAAGAGCCGGTTGCGGGCCTTATTGTTCTTGAGGCTGTCGGGCAACTGGTCCTGGTCTCCGAGCCGCTTGTTGTCGATAAAGGAAAAGCCGGAAATCCAGTTCCCGTCGCGCTTATTGCCAAGACCCTGAATATCGTTTTGCTTGCCGGCAAAATTCCACATGAAATAACGCCAGTACATCAATCCCATCTGGTAGGTAAAGAACCACTCAAAATTGTGGGCGTAGGTCGGATCTTCATACCGCGTTCGTCCGCTCTGAGGATCCTGGTACCGCGCAAGATTCAACCATTCGGCATAGAAATCCGCGTGGAACTGATCGTTACTAGGATCCCAGACGCGGGGGAACAGCTGCATGTCCTCGCTCTCATATTGAGGCTTGTCGTTGCGGCCGATGGGAATGTATTTCTTGTGCGACTTGGCGTACCGCATTTCGCCGTGCTTCATGGCGATCCCGTTGTAGCTTTCCGGATCGGGTTTGTAATCGGCCATGAAATGAGGACCGTAGAGGAGCGGAGCTTCGCCGTATTGTTCGCGACTGAGATAGTAAACGAGCGTCATCGGGTTGTCGACGTTGTTCATGTCCACCGCCGGGTTGGAGTTCGACCGGATCAGCGCGGTGAAATACATGAAATATCCAAGCATGATGAATGCGTAACACCAGAGGGCCAGTTTCATTACCCGGATGGCGCCGGGTTTCAACAGGTATCCCGCAAGCACTCCGACGCCGGCTATGAGCAGGAACTTGGCAAACTTCCCAAAAAAGGAACCGAGTGTAACGATGAACGGAAGGGCGGAAAGTGCCAGGAAGATCACCAGCCAGATCATCATCGCCCGGTTGGTGAACGTGCGTTCATCCTTCCTCAGGAACCAGAAGATCGCTGCGGCAACAAAAATGAAATAGATCGCGAAGCCGGAGAAGAAGGGGAACCCGAGCGAGTTTACGAAGAACAGGTCGAACTGGCCGGCTGCTTTCATGGAATACTGGATGACCCCAACCTGCACAATGCCGGTGATGATGCAGCCTAATATGAATGCAATGACCGCACCTTTTGTGGTGGGCTGGTAGCGGCGATAGTAATAGATCATGACGATCGCGGGGATGCTCAACAGATTCAACAGGTGAACGCCGATCGAAAGCCCCATCATGAAGAACAGGAAAACGATCCAGCGGTCGGAACGCGCCCGTGCCACGGGGTCGTTACCTGCCCGCTCATCGGCATGTTCCCATTTGAGCATGGCCCAGAAAACGAGTGCCGTAAAGAAAGACGAGAGAGCGTATACTTCGCCTTCCACAGCACTGAACCAGAAGGAATCGCTGAACGCGTAGGCCAGGGCCCCCACTGCGCCTGCAGCCATCACCGTGAATGCCTGCTGCCCGGTCAATACTTCGCCTGCCGAAACGAACATTTTACGGGCGAAATGCGTGATCGTCCAGAACAGGAACAGGATAGTGGCCGCGCTCGCGACGGCGCTCATGGTGTTTACGGCCGCGCCTGCGGTCATCCCGTTGTCGCCGAAAAGAATAATGAAGAATCGCCCCAACAGAACGAACAGCGGAGCTCCTGGCGGGTGGGGGAGCTGGAGCTTGTGGGCGCTGGCGATGAACTCGCCCGTATCCCAAAGGCTGCCTCTTGCTTCGCGGGTAAGAAAGTAGGTGAGCAGAGCAATGAAGAATACAGCCCAGCCTGTAATGTTGTTCAGTCTCTTAAAGTTCATGAGGGGTTGATTTTCGGGAGTAGCAAAAATAGTCGATAGTCAGTAGTCGGTAGTCGTTAGTTGGAATTTATTCGAAATATACGCGGACCGTCTGGTAGGGAAGTTGGCTTTGCAGGATGGCCGATACCTGGTTGCCGCGCTCGGAAAAACCCTTCAGTCCGAACAATCCGGCTGCATTCCCCTTATTGATAGCAATCTCCAGGTAGCCGGCGCTGTTGAACAGGGCCAGCTTTTCGCCTTCCGCGACATCGGCATACGTTTCACTGATCCGGTCAATGACCTCGTCCCTTTTAAAAACCACGCGAAAGCTTCGGCCACGGCGCTGCTCCTCGAACTGCTCGCGGGTGATGTTTACGATCACGTTGCCAAAATTGTCGATAAAAATGATCTGCCCTTCGATCCAGTTATTATCCAGCATCGGGCGCAGGTGGTGCTTTTCCAGGAATGAATTGGCGTCCGCACCGATCGAATTCATGGCTGTTCCGCCGGCAAGCTGGTTTGCGATCCGGCCCATAGCTGCCGTGCAGTATATCGTGTTGCGCGCCTCCTGCCGGTCGAGCGCAATGGAACGGAGCCCTTCGGGACGTTCTTCAAGGATCATGCTGAGCAGGCCGTTGTCCGCGCACAAAAGATATTGCCCGTCGTAGCTCGCGAGCAGCAATTGCTCCGGCCTGCTCTCGAACAGGCTTACGAGAATAAGGTGGCAGGTTTTTTCCGGAAAATTCCGGACCGCGTTGCGGCAGATGTATGCCGCCTGCGGAAAATTGAAAGGGGGCACGTTGTGCGAAATGTCAATGATTTGAAACTCCGGGTTCACCTGCAACAGCTGCGCTTTGATGGCGCCGACCAGGTAGTCCTGGGTGCCAATGTCCGACGTTAGTGTAAGAAGTGGCATGTAGGTTCAGATCATTTCACCAGCTGCCCGTCCCGGAAGAAAAACCGGTTCACGAAACGGTCGGTGAAGCCGGGAAATAGCTTGTTCATGATCACCGTGCGCTTTCCGGTGAATGTCAGCACCAGCGTTCTTTTCTTTTTTTCGATCGCCCGAAGCACCCTGCGGGCGCAATTTTCTGCGCTCATCATTTTTCCTTCGTCCATTGAAGTTTTCCCATGAGGCCGGCCTTCACTGTCGAGCGCCGCCACGCGTATGTTGGACGTAGTAAACCCGGGGCAGACCCACATCACGTGCACTTTATCGTTCATAAGCTCGGTGCGAATGGCTTCCAGCCAGCCCTGCAGGGCGAATTTGCTGGCCGAATAGCCGCTGCGCCCGGGAAGTCCGCGGTAGCCGGCGATAGAAGAAACTCCCACGATTGTTCCTTTCCGCGCAATCAGGCTATCCAGCGCGTAACGGGTGCAGTAGACCGCACCGAAAAAATTTATTTCCATTACACGCCGGATTACCTCGGGTGAAGTGTCCTTCAACAGCGCACGCATCGAAATGCCGGCATTGTTGATCAGAATATCAATGCCGCCGAAATACTTGATGGTCGTTTCAACGAACCGGCGGCAGTCGTTTTCGTTGCTTACGTCGGCGATCATCGTGTGGAGGTTGTCGGCCGCGTGTTCCGATTGCAGGCGGTACAGTTTGTCGTGATCGCGTCCGCAGGTGGCCACCTTGGCCCCGCGGCTGAGCAGCGCGTCCACCAGTGCCTTCCCGATGCCGTCCGTCCCGCCGGTGACGACGACCACTTTATCTTGGAAATAGGAAGACATAAGCAGCTGTTTCCGCAAACCTAATCCTTTTACCAGTATTATTGCAGTGCGGCAGAGGACGGCATGGCAGTGGCAAAAACTTTTGGACTCAACCCGCCATGGGCGTATTTTTGCACTCCCAAAAAATTTGTTCGACGAGCCGGAAACCGGCGGCGGGAACAGGTTGGTGGACCTCGTAGCTCAGTTGGTAGAGCACAACACTTTTAATGTTGGGGCCCTGGGTTCGAGTCCCAGCGGGGTCACGAAGAGACACGAGACAGAGAGATTTGGCGTATGCCAGGTCTCTCTTTTTTTTTCGGGTGATTACGATTAGCCCGATTCGAGTTCAGAAGAGACCAGGAAATGGAGAGAGACCTGGAGCGTAGACTTTAGTTATGGGATTTGCCGTTTACATTTTGTACAGCGTTAGGCACGAACGGTATTACATTGGCTATAGTAAGGACTGGAGCGATTGATTGAAGCAGCACAACAGTGGAAATAACAAGTCGACTGCTCCCTATGCACCGTGGGTTGTATTGCTCGTCTTTGAGAAAGCGACCCGAAAGGAAGCGATATTGTTGGAACGAAAGCTAAAGAATCTGAATCGTCGACGTCTTTTAAAATTTGTGGAGAAATACAGGTTCGAGCCGGGACGCCCGGACGAAGTCCGGGGTCCCGGTGCCGACCGCGACTAATGTCGCGCGTCGGCATCCCAGCGGGGTCACGAAAAAAGACCTGGCAATCGCCAGGTCTTTTTTCAGTCGGGAGTCCGCGAGATTTTTCCTTTTTTATCATAGTCGATGACTGCAGGAAATTTCGGTGTGTTATGCGGTCTCTGCGAACTACCAGTTAACCAATCAACCAGTCAACCCTTCAACAACATTCCACCATATTCAACCAATCTGACGTCTGACTTCCAGGGGTAAGGTACCTCGACAATCTGGTGGATGAACTGGCGAAAGGAAAGAAAATGGAGAAGATTTTACAAACTCCATAAGACACAGCCGATATCAGTCGCCAAGCTACCGACGCTGAAAATTCGAATTAAAGTGTTCTCAGGGAATCAAAATCAGCGAACGCCGATCTTTATCTCATCGCTGCGTGGATCCAGCTTCTTTTTGGGCCGCGTTGGATCAATGGTGATCTCCACGCGCCGATTTTTGGATTGAAGGTAGAGATCCATGTTGTCGTAAAGCGGGAAGCTTCTAGTGATCTCCAGCCGGCCGGATGAAACACGCCCCAGCTTTTTCTCTCCAAAATAGACTTCCGCATCGTCTGAGAGCAGTTCGGAACCTTCCAGTGAGTAGCGGTAGGCCAAAACCGGCGTGTTCAGTTTTTCGATCGCGTCCAGCGCGGCAAGAATCATCTCAAAATATTGCCCGGTGCGCCCATGTTCAGTTTCGCAATTCAAATAGCGGATGCCGCGCTCTCCACAATAAACGCTTAATGAGCCGTCCTTTTTCGCGTGTTCGTTGTCCTGGAGGATCACGTTATAATCAAGCGCCGCCAGTTGGGTGTAAAGTTTTTCGTCGGTTGTGAGAAACAGGTCGTCGGGGTCCTGTCTCGCATTGTAGCTGACCGCTTTTGCGTCGCGCGAACGGTTGCTTCCCGAGCGATAACTGTGAACCGAAAAATGCCCGTCCGTGTTGTTGTGCAGCGCGATGACAAATCTTGGCTCTGCCGGGATCAGCTGCACGATCCGTTTCCCAAACCGTTCCACTTCATCCACAGCCGGAGCGCTGATGCGTCCGAGTTCTGAAAGTGTGCTGCGAACCCCTTCCCGGGAAAAAATCCGGTTTGGATCAAACGTATAGGTTTGATTACGCAAACGGAACCGAATATTGCGTTGTTTCCTGTTGTCGATCGTGATCAGCAGTCCGCCCGAACGCTCAAGCAGTTTGCGCGCCGCAATAACCGAAGTGTATTCATCATCATGAAGGTTAATAAATACAAGGTCGTCGGTATCGCCGTACTGGCTTACATGTATCTGCACGACCGTTTCGCCCAGCTTGTGGTAAATAGTAGTGGTGCGCGGAAGGTAACCCGAAAAGACAGGGCCGGCTGTGCTCCCGGTGAGCAACTGCGTGACCAGGAGGATGGTGACTAAGAATTTTAATGGGTTCATTCGGTTCGGAAAAGCAGAGCAATTTACGAATTGATCGGTCGCGGCCCAAGGCCTTAAAGAAATTTTAAGATTGGAGTTCCTCTTTCATTTTTTCCATTACGTTTTTTTCCAGAATCTGCTGCGCCAGGTGAATCATGTTCACAAACGCCCGCGCATGCGAAATGCCGTGGCCGATGATGATTGGCTTGGAAACACCGAGAATGGGCGTGCCACCGTAATTTTCAAAGTTGAAGCGGTCGAAGTATTCATCCTGTAGTCCGCGGTTGCGTGCGACCTCATAAAGTGATTCAGCGAATTTTAATATCACATTTCCCGTAAATCCTTCGCACACCATGACGTCTGCTTTATCGAGCAACAGGTGCCGGCCTTCGATGTTTCCCACAAAATGGATGTGCCGGTTTTCCCTGAGGAGCGGGTACGCCGATTGGGTGAGCAAATTGCCCTTTCCCTCTTCTTCGCCCACGTTGATCAGCGCAACCCGCGGGTTGTCGATTCCAAGAATGAGCTGCGCGTACACTGACCCCATGATCGCAAACTGATTCAGGTGCTCGGGTTTGCAATCGGCATTAAGCCCTACATCTACTATGAGCCCGGCTTTGCCATTCGTTTTCGGGAAAAGAGTGGGAATAGCGGGGCGAAGTACGCCTTCGAGCGGACGGATGCTGAACAACGAACCCACGAGCATGGCCCCTGTGTTGCCTGCGCTGATGAAGGCGTCGATGTCTCCGCTGGCGAGGCGCTGAAGCCCGATTGCAATAGACGACCGAGGTTTGTCCCGGAGCGCGCGGGTAGGGGAGTCGTGCATGTCGATCATCTCGGAAGCGTGTAGGATGGACACTCGGTCCGACTCTGCTATACCGTCCAGCCGGCTGCAATCGCCGATCAGTTCCAGAATTGTTACATCCTTATTGGAAGAAAGAAACAGGCTGACCGCTTTCACGGTTTCCGCAGGCGCGAAGTCTCCGCCCATCATATCAAGGCCGATCCGCATAAGAGGTCAAAATAAGAAAATCCCGCGAGGGGCGGCGCGAGCCAGAAGGTCAGTTTGTTCTCTTAACCGGCGATTTCTCTGCAACAAGCTTTCCCTTGTAGTAGAGTTTGCCCTCGCTGACGTGCGCCCGGTGGCGTACGTGCAGTTCGCCGGTTGCCTTGTCGGTAGAAAGGGTGGCCGAAGTGGCCTTATAATGCGTTCTCCGTTTCGCGCTTCTTTGCTGGCTGTGCCTGCGTTTCGGGTTTGGCATGACTCAAAAGATTATCAGTGAAATAAGTTTATTCCAGGTCCCGGAATTTTTCCAGCCCCTTCCAGATCGGGTTGGACTGGTCGCCGGGATCGGCTTTCATTTTTTTCAAGACCTCCCTCGCCTCCGGGTTGCAGTAGGGGCCATCCATCGCTTCAAACCGGCAGGTCTTCTGCATCGGAATGCTGAGATTGATGAATTCATAGATCCATCCGCTTACGTCCAGGTGCGTCTCGCCGTGGCCGATGTAATTCACATCCGGGTCGTCTTCCTGTTCGTTGTGCGCCTGCGGATCCTCCACCATCTTCACCGTCAGCCGGAACTCATCCCAGAGTTCCAGCGGAAGGCGGCTGTTGCAACGGTCGCAGGTCACATCCGCGGTTCCCCCGATCTCAAAGTTGAGCAGCATAAAGCTGCTGTTCTTTTCGAGCCGGAGTTTCACGTGGGCCCGGCAGTTCTGGAAGTCCTGCTCCTGGAATTCCAGGAAAAACCGGTCGTCAATCTGAAAGTTGAACTCATGAACCCCGGGTTTCAGTCCAACAAACGCAATCTCGTAATCCCTGCGACGGTTCATAAGCGAAACTTTAACCTGCGATCATCCGGTACGGGGCGGCAAAGGTAGGGTTTTGATGCCGAAATTTGGAGGATAAATTGGATTATTTTCCGCCTGCAGGCTTATATTAACGCCCTGATTTTTAGTATTGTTAAACCTCGCAACTTGCAGAACCTCATCTCCCGCCTGTTTGCCCGGCTCATGAAGAGCTGGAGTTGGGTGGCTCTCATCGTCGGGACCATTCTGATCAAGTGGATATCCTGGTATCCGGGGTGGGTGGAAAACAACTACAGCAATGGGATCTACCCCATAGTTTCGCGGGCACAGCGAGTCCTCTTCGGGTGGCTCCCGTTCAGTGTCGGGGACCTGTTTTACGCGGCCCTGCTCATCCTCATCGGATACAAAACTTTCCGGTTTTTTCAGACCCTGATCCGGCGAAAGCTGACCCGCCGCTATTTTGTGGCCGGATTGCAGCAGGGCATCTTCTTCTTACTTTTTTTATATGTGTTCTTCAACCTGCTGTGGGGACTCAACTACGATCGCCGCGGGATCGCCTACCAGCTGGGGCTTGACGTCAAACCCTACAACCTGCAGGACCTGGACACGCTCGCCCGGGTGCTGCAGCAAAAAGTGAATTACTATGCAGAGCGGGTCACCGAGGCCGAGCGGGATTCGTTCAACAGGAAAAAAGTTTTGTTCCGGTCTGCCGGCGAAGGTTACCTGCGGGCTGCAGAGCAATATCCGTTTCTTCGATATTCTCCCAAATCACTGAAGCCGTCGTTCTTCAGCTATCTTGGCAATTATCTGGGCTTCCAGGGATATTACAACCCATTTTCGGGGGAAGGACAGGTGAATACCACCGTACCGAGGTTCATCGAACCGTTTATTGCCAGCCACGAGATCGCCCACCAGGTTGGCTATGCGAAAGAAAACGAGGCCAATTTTGTCGGCTTTCTCGCGTGCCGCCTCCATCCGGCAAACGCATTCCGTTATTCCATTTATTTCGACATGTACAATTACGCAGTTGGCGAAATTGCCCGTCGCGACAGCGCCCTCGCCCGAAGCTTCCAGCAGGGGCTGCATCCGCAGGTGATTGCAGATACCAGGGAATTGCGTGAATTCCTGCGTCGTCACAAAAACCCGGTGGAACAGGCAGTCATGTGGTTTTACGGCCAGTACCTGAAGGCGAATAACCAGCCGGCGGGTAAGAGAACGTACAATGAAGTGGTGTCGTGGCTGATTGCTTACTACAAAAAATTCGGGATAGAGGCGATTTAAGTCGCGCGCTGCGAGGTGCGGGGTGGGATGTGGGATGTTGGATGTGGGATGTGGGATGTGAGATGTGGGAGAGGGGGTGCGGGGTGCGGGGTCGACTCCCGAGTTCTTCCGACTGCGGTCTTCCGTCCTCCGACTTTAGAAATTATTTTTCCACATCATACTCTCTACCGGCTTATCCGGCTGGCCGCTGTATTTAGCGTTCTTTTTTTCATTGTACTTCACCCCTGTCTCGCCTTCGACGTTGAAATAGATGAGCTGTCCCACCGGCATGCCGCGGTATACTTTAACCGGCTGTTTTACGGAAATCTCGAGGGTCCAGTGCCCGCAGAATCCGACGTCGCCCTTTCCCGCGGTGGCGTGAATGTCGATCCCAAGTCTGCCGGTGGATGACTTTCCCTCGAGGAAAGGAACGTGGGCGTGAGTTTCCGTGTATTCTTCCGTCACCCCGAGATAAAAGATATGGGGATAGAGAACGAATCCGTCCTCTGGAATTTCAAAATAGTTGATCTGGTTGTGTTTTTTTGCGTCGAGAATATATTCGTTGTACGTCGCCAGCCATTTCCCCAGGTGCACGTCGTAGGAATTGCTGCCCAGGCATTCCCGGTCGTAGGGCCGGATCCTGATCGTGCCTTTGTCCATTTCGTGCAGTATCCTGAGGTCGGAGAGTATCATTAGGTCTCGTTAATCCGTTAATTGGTTAATTTGTAAATGCGGTAAATTATTTCGTATTTATCAATCCCTGCAATTTTAACTCTAAAATCAGTTCGTTGCCCATTTTTTATCAACAACAAGTTGACGATTTCACCCGGTTGGGGATCTGGAAGATCGAGGAGGCCGAAGAATTCTTCAAAAATAATGTGCCCCTGCACAGGGATGTGACGCATCCGCATAAACGGTTGCAGCACCTGGCGGGAAGGTTCCTTTTGCAATATCTTTTTCCGGATTTTCCCTACGACCTGATACGGATCGCCGACACCCGCCGCCCCTTCCTGCATGATGAACAATATCATTTCTCAATCTCCCACTGCGACGATTATGCCGCGGCATTAGTGAGCCGCAACAAACGGGTCGGCGTGGATATTGAAGTTCCCCATCGAAAAATCCTGAAGCTCGGCGAAAAATTTCTGGGAGAATCGGAGCGCCGCCGTTTTCGCCACGCCGGCGAAGCACAGATGTTGACGCTACTTTGGAGCGCGAAAGAAGCGGTCTTTAAATGGTACGGTGAGGCGGGTGTGGATTTCAAAGAAGACATCCGTCTGCAGGAAATGGATGAAAAAGCGGAGGTTATTCGCGGCTATTTCAGCAAAGCCGATACTGCCCTTCAAGTGCATTACCGCTGGCTGGAAGGAATAGCACTTGCCTGGGTCTGCAGCTGAGATCTTATTCTTCGCCGTTAAGATTTTCCTGGCCGTTCTCCAGGAGGTTGAGGTCAACTTCCTTCCCGGAAATTCCTTCGATCGATCCGCGGATGTGGGCTGCGCTGAGAAGCACTTTTTCCAGCTGCTTCTCGCGGGCCTTCCATAACTTTTCCATCGCGTCCCGCTCGCGCTGAATGGAATGTTTCATGGCGAGAAATCCTTCGCGCATGGCTTTCCATTGCTCCGCAAATTCATTGCTGGTCAGATAGTCGTAGAGCAGATGCATTTTGTCGCCCTTGTTTTCCCGGCTTTTCGCAGTATGATAAACCCGGATCACCCCGTCTCGCAACACACCGGCGAGGGCTTTCACTTCCGGGAAGGAGCAGATCCAAACGCCGTCGCGGATTCCGAAGCAGTCCATATCCCGGGGCATGGTGCGGGTTACGAGCACGGCAATGTCGGCGCCGAGGCTGCGCATATCTGCTTTTAGCTTGTCGATCCAGTCGGCGGAAAAGCTGCTGGTGCGTTTGCTTTCGTAAATGATCTTCCCGCATTCCTGCCCGAGGTTGTTGCGGACGGTGTGGATGCAATCCGCCCCGCGCACGCCTTTGCCGACCTCACTCACGTGGTCAAAGGGAAACGAATTCCGTAGCAACTCCTCGAGGGCAAGTTCCTGCACTTCCCCCTGCAGTTGCATGCTGCCCTGTTCCGCCTTGCGGCGCATTTCATCAGCCAGCCGGCGTTGGTCGTCAAGCTGCTTTTCGAGTTCTTTCAGCCGGAGCTGATATTCCGTTTCGCGCGCGGCAACACGTTGCTCTTCGACTTTTCGGATCTCTTCGGCGAGCCGGTCCCGTTCGAGGTGAAGCTGCTTCTGCAAATGCAATTCCAGCTCAGCCTCCCGGGTCTTCAGTTCCTGTTCCTTCCGGAGAAAATCCACCTGCTGCAGGCGGGCCTGCTTCAGCTTTTCTTCAATCTCCGTCGTGTTCTGCCGGAGCAAACGAAGCTGCTGTTCATAATCCTGCGAAATGCTGCGACGCAGCGATTCCTCAAGCTGCTGCTGCAGCCTGGCTTTCTCTTCGGAAAATTCTCTTTCTTTTTTTTGCTTCCATTCCTCGGCGCGGGCGCGCAGGTTCTTTTCTATTTCCAGGCGGATGTGGTCGCTGGGTTCGAATTCGTTCCCACAGTTCGGGCACTTGATCGGGGCAGCCATTCCTCTCGGTTTGACCCGAAATTACGATAAACCGGGGGTTCCGAGGAGTCGGTGAAGTCAGGAAAGACAGAAGACGGAAGTCAGAAGACGAGTATCCGGGCGACGGGTTATCTTATTAAATAGTTAACCAGTTAACCATTCAACCATATTCAACAATCCTCACCCACATTCAACCCACCCCAAGTGCCCCAGGCGGGAGTTGAACCCGCACGGCCCTTTCGGGCCACAGGATTTTAAGTCCTGCGTGTCTACCAGTTCCACCACCGGGGCGGCCAAAAAAAATCCCGACGGAGGTCGGGATTAGAGCGGAAGACCGGGCTCGAACCGGCCACCCCAACCTTGGCAAGGTTGTGCTCTACCAAATGAGCTACTTCCGCATAGGGTTTTAGAAAGAACTAAAGAGCTGCAGGGCTGCAAAAATACACAAGAAGCGCCGCAAAAAAAAGATAAAGCTACTTGTACTTCGGGGTATACAGGGTGCTTTCCTGAACCGTCACCTCGGGAGTCCTGTATCGCTTGGTGTACAGCATGTAGCAGCTCCCGAAAACGAAAGCTACAATGCACGCTACCTGCAGGTAAAACAGGAAAGCGGAGGAAGATACCCAGTTATGCGCGAAGTCACGGTCCTGGATCTTCTGCAATTCCTTTTGATATTCGGACGAATGGGCCATAAGACGGTTGATTCTGGTGCAAAAATAAGCCTTGGCGAATAATCAGGGTGATTGATCCACGATTTCGGAGAAAAACTTTTTTTTCCGGATAAAATATTCCCAGATGATATTCCTGCGCAGCATTCCGCGCAGCGTTCCGGAACGGGACGCGGGAAACACGCTTTTTCTTTTTTGGAAAAGCCACCATCGTATGAACGCCACGTGGGCGCGCACCACCGCCAGGAAATATTTTCCGTCGCCCGTGATCAAACCCTTCCACGCCGAAAGCGCATCCAGAAAGGCCCGCACGGGCATTACCCAAAGCTTCCGGCGCAAAGGCAGATTTTTGGAAAGCATGATGCGGTTGTTCCTGAAATTGAGAAATGTTTTCAATGCGTTGCTCTTGTGCAATGTGCCGCCTCCCACGTGGTAGACCACCGCTGCCGGGCAGGAGTAAATCTTGTGGCCAGCCAATTGCAGGCGCCAGCACAGGTCAATCTCCTCCTGGTGCGCGAAGAAGAATTCATCAAACCCGTTTATTTCGTGAAAAAGCGGGGCGCGGATGAAAAGCGCTGCACCGCTGGCCCAGAAAATCGGCTCGGCGCGGTCGTACTGACCACGATCGGTTTCCCAGACATCGAATATTCTGCCCTTGCAAAATGGGTACCCGTACTTATCGATCCAGCCCCCCGCCGCGCCGGCGTATTCAAAAAGGTTTCGATTATCGTGGCAGAGCAGCTTCGGCTGACAGGCTCCTATGGATGGGTCGTTTTCCAGTAAATCCACCATGGGCTGGATCCAGCCGTTCGTGGTTTCAACATCCGAGTTCAGCAAGACGTAATAGTCGGAGCTGATTTGCCGTAATGCTTCGTTGTAACCTTTGGCAAATCCCATGTTGCTCCCGAGCCGGATGCAGCGCAGTTTCGGGTAGTGCGTAGAAAGAAAACTGACCGAGTCGTCGGTGGATCCGTTATCCGCTACCACTACCTTGAAATTGGGGTAGTCGGTAGCCAGCACCGAAGGCAGAAATTTTTCGAGAAAGCTTTTTCCGTTCCAGTTGAGGATAACGATGGAAACGAGTGGACGGAGATTCAATTCGCTGCGGTTTGATGGCGAACTAAGATAATGCGATTGCCGGTGGTTTCCGAAATCATATTGTATTTTTCGGTATGCTTAGGCAGGCCTTTGGTTGGAAAGCTGCGCTGGCGCTCGTGGCGGTGCTGATCGTGATCGGAACAATATTTTATTCGAAGTACCTGGCGGGCAAGATCGCCGCGGAGGAGCGCCAGAAAGTGGAACAATGGATTGAAGCCGGCAAATACATTCTGAACTCCCCGCCGGATGCCGACACGCGGCTCGCGTCTATGATTATTACGCAGAACAAGGACATTCCGATCATCGAAACCAATGAGCGGGACAGCATCATTACTTATGTGAATCTGGATTCAACGCGTGCTGCCCGGGATTCGGATTATGTCGGTCGCAAGATGGCCCAGTTTCGCGGACAGGGGCGATTTATCGAATGGGTCGATGCACGCGATCCCGGAAAGAAGAACCGGTATTATTATGGTCACACGCGCCTGCTTGACGAGGTTCGCTATTATCCCATCGTGCAGTTGCTGATCGTGGGCCTGTTCATTCTTGTGGTGATTTTTCTGATTCGCAGTAATTATCGTTCCATTCAAAACCAGGTTTGGGCGGGTATGGCCAAGGAGACGGCGCATCAGCTCGGCACCCCGGTGTCTTCCCTCGAGGGGTGGATTGAAATGTTGAAAGAGCAGTCCGGAAACGAACGTATTGTTGCCGAGCTGGAAAAGGACGTAGGCAGGTTGCAGCTCATTTCCGACCGGTTCAGCAAGATCGGCAGCAAGCCACGGCTGGAAGAAGTTGACCTCGGCCAGCAGATTCGGTCCATGGTGGAATACATGCGCAAGCGCGCGACGGGGAGGGTGAGCTTTTCCGTGAATGTGCAGGGCGAGGAGCCGGTCCGCGCGCGGGTGTCGCCGCCCCTGTTTGACTGGGTGATCGAGAACCTGATGAAGAACTCGCTCGACGCGATGGAAGGGCGGGGAAGCATCCGGGTGGACATTATTCCCGGAAAGAAATCGATCTACGTGGACCTTACCGATACCGGGAAAGGAATTCCGAAACCGAACTTCGACCGGGTCTTCAAACCGGGGTTCACCACGAAGAAGCGCGGCTGGGGGCTTGGCCTGAGTCTCTCACGACGAATCATCGAGCAGTACCACCACGGGCAGATCTTCGTACGATCCTCCGAGCCGGGAAAGGGGACGACTTTTCGGATTATTCTTAAGAATAGTGTGTAGGCAATTAGCGTGCTTATCAGAATAGTCATCGATCGCAAACCGCGGAGAGATGAGCCAACAACCATCCTTCGGAAGGCTCAGGATGACCACAAAGGTTCACCACTGACGCGAGTTTGCCGCAACCCGGCTTGCTTCCAAACAAAAAAACGACCGGCGCTGGTGGGCCAACTGATTATTGCATGATCCAGATACTCTCACGAGGGGCATAGCCAAAAGCGTTCACCAGCTGTCGCTGGTGCGGTTTTTTTGCTTGTCAGCTCGCCTGAGCAAGCTCGGCTCGCTTCCAAACAAAAAAACCCTCAGCTGCGCTGAAGGCTTTTGGTGCCCGAGACTGAAGTACACCAAAGCTTGTTCTGTTTTATGCGTTTTAATTTCACTTTCCGCCGAACTCCTTATCCAATAAGGGTTTCATGGCATCATGGCGAAATATCACAAAAATCAAAACTAAAGAGATCCGTCCCCTAAACAATCCCCTGAATATATTTCTACCCTTATATTTGAGAAACTATTTTACATGCCTTCATCTACATTCGTACTCAAAGAACCGACAAGTAAAGAGCCGACACTCGTTTACCTGATCTTTCGTTTCAATAATACAAGACTCAAGTATTCAACAGGCCAAAAGATTAATCCGAAATTCTGGAATCCAAAAAAAGATAAGCAAAGGGCAAAAGAAACTAGGCAGTTTCCCGGTTACTCGGAGTTCAATAGTCTTCTCGACAATTTAGAAAGTGCTGTCCATAATCAATACAGAAAGCTTCTTAATGATAGATTAGCCCCTACTCCGGACCTTTTACGTATCCCTCTAGATGAAATTCTCCAAAAAGGCAATGGGAAGGCAAAAGATTTAGTTGCCTTCGCTGAATATCTTGTTGAAAATACTGACAGGAAACCCGGAACTAAGAAACAATTGAGGCAAACCATACGGAATCTAAAAGAGTTTAAGCAAGAAACAAAAAGAAGCCTTCATTTGGACTCTATCGATCTTGAGTTTTATGATCTCTTTGTTGATTTCCTGATAAGAAAGGACTACGGAAAAAACACGGTCGGAACAGCTATAAAGAATATTAAGGTTTTCATGAACGAAGCTGTAGATAGAAACTTAACTAATAACCTACAATACAAAAATAGACGGTTTAAAAACCATGAAGAAAGCTCTGAAACAATCTACCTGTCTGAAAATGAAATAAAGCGATTAAATTCTCTTGAACTCAATGGAAATACCCGACTCGAGAAAGTTCGTGACTTGTTCATAATTGCGTGTTATACAGGTCTAAGATTTTCCGATTTGATTGAATTAAGAATGGAGAATATAAACAAACAGGGAAGCCTAGTAAAAATCAGGACTAAAAAAACAGGCGAGATAGTCATTATTCCATTGAGAAATCATGTAAAAGACATCTTGAATAGATACAAGGGAGAACCTCCTAAGGCATTTTCCAATCAAAAGATGAATGAATATCTTAAAGAGTTGGGGCAGCTAGCTGACATCTCTGAAGACGTTGTAATAACAGGAACGAAAGGAGGTGTAAGGAAATCAGAGGCTTTTAAGAAGTGGGAATTAATAACTACTCATACTGCTAGAAGATCATTTGCAACCAACGCTTATCTTGCCAACGTACCTACGATCTCAATTATGAAAATTACAGGCCATAAGACCGAAAAGTCTTTTTTAAAATACATAAAAATTAGTCAAGAGGATAACGCAAATAAATTATTAAACCATCCATTTTTCAAATAAGACTATCAGTGAGATACTTAAGTTGAGTGAACGAGATACTCTGTATAAGGATTGGGAAAAGCTGAAATCCATCGAAGAGAAACTTGATTTTTGGACAAATAAACTACCCATTAACTACGTTGTTTTTAGTGAAGAAAATAAAGAGGAATACCGAGTTTTGGATTGGTTCACATTTAAAGTAGGTCAACGTGACTATAAAAAACTTAATCATTGGTATATCAATAAATATTTAGAACTATCCCAGGACCCAGACAAGCAGAAGAAACTCCTCGTTTTTGATGACATGATTTCTGCTTTTAAGAAAAAATATGAGTCTGCTGATAATAAGGATGAAATGGTAAGAAAAGAGCTTATGAGGATTGATTTCTCTTTTGAAGATCGCGGTATCAAAACAAGGGGAGCTTTTTCCGGTTTTGGGAAAGTGTATAGAAGCAATTGGGAATTCAATGCGAACTATGAAAGCTATATCACCTACCTGAATTATGATGTTGCCCCAGATTATTCACAAGTCCCTCCATTTCTATTCAACGTTCTGCAAATTGAAAATGGCTATACGTTAGCTCGATACCGAAAATATATAGGTACTCTCAGAAAAGAGGAAGATGAAAGTGGAATTTCTGAACAAGAGGATAAAGCAGACAGGTACAATGTTAGAGTTCAACTACAAATACTTTACTTTTTGGGTGTTTTGCAAGATTTAGACAAAGGAACCGTTCAAGAGAAGGGCGTCTTTTTTGGAGCTTTATTAAATCGTCACCCACAGCGGGCTAGAAAACCATTCTCCGCAAAAAGTTTGATTTACCATGATAAAGCACCTGAAGCTAAAAATATAAAGCGCGATCTATTGAAAGTCAAGCAACTATTTGAAGATTTTGACCTGGAAACTAGTGAGATTGAAAAGGCGATTAAGAAAATCAATACAAATCACAAGCTATAATTGTAGCGCTACAAAGAGGGCTACAGGTGTCTGACTGTCGGAAGTTTGCCTCATGCTAAATGAAATTAAAGAGGGGCAAATTTTATTTACAGGGTTTACTGTAAACGATCTGCTTGAACGGATTGGGCAGCTTATAGATACCAAGATTGGTATCCTCCCTACGAAAAACCAAATAGAACAATCCGATTACATCACAAGAGCTGAGGTTTCCAAAATTCTCAAGATTTCTTTACCAACTCTTCATGATTGGACAAAGCAAGGCTGGCTAATTGCCTATAAAATGGGCACAAGGGTCCTTTACAAGCGAACTGAGGTTGAAACAGCCATTTCAAAAGTTCAGCTTCTAAAATACAAGAAGGGAGGAACTAGCCATGTCTAAGAATCTTTTATCATGTATCGTATTTTTTGAAAATGGGAAACCCAAAAACTGGCGGTATGTAAGCAATTTGAAAACATTCGTTCAGTTTTTGAATAGAAAGCATTCCGGCTGGAAATATTGCAACGTTTATGAGAAAAAGACTAGAAGCTACTTAAAGAGGGTTTACCCTAATTCCTCAGAATCTTCCTTCATCCACAACCCTTAAATCCGTATCCTATGACCTTTAATAAAACAACCTTTAATAATGGTTTTAATAATGCTGCAACAATTTCGACTCAGTTAAATCAGCAAAAAGACCAAAATATGATTCTCCTAAAAAATTCATTTGGGGTGAGTATTGGCTTTAATCCCAAGGTATCGCCTAGAAATTTTATGGATCGATTAGCCGGCTCATCCCTTGAAAGAAAGCCAAAGTCAGAATTGGTACAATTGATTGAAAAGGATCCTATAGAAGCTCTCCTGGATAAGAAATTGAAAATGGATGAGAATGAGGATGAG
>DASPNM010000030.1:0-28935 GCA_035626515.1 Chitinophagaceae bacterium | reverse complement strand
TCCAACCTTCCGTTGGTACCCTTCAGATTTCCGATTGCAGCAAGACGCAGTGACATATTTGTTGTTTTGGACAAAGCAACAGGATTTTCAGGAAAAATCCGGCGTGCAGCCCTGAATTCTGGACAGTCTGTGGAAAAAAATGAAACTTTTTTCGGCGAAACTCAGAAAAGGCGAGGCAAATCAGGCAGAAGTATTAATATTATTTTTATTCTTAATATTTCCTAAAAAGAATTGTCCCACCCGGCTCCAGTTGATCTGTGCCACCATCGGTACCACCAGAAATGGGATGATCACGCTGCGGTAGCGTACGATCGCGCCCAGGTTGTTTACACTGAATCCGATGGCGAGCAGCAGCGTGCCGGAAAAAAATAGGGAGAAGTAGATGAAATTCCGGTCCGCCGGCGCGCCTGTCTTGAGCAGCAGGAAAATGACGAACATCAGCAGCAGCAACTGCACCTCAAGCGCCGCCGCAAGAGAAAGGATGTGTCGCACGTCGCGCGGCAGCGGCCGCAATATCGAAAGATCGATTGCCTGCGGCGTATTTTTTAAGAAACTCGAAACGGTAGGCTGCAGTTCCCGGATCGGAACGGAAGAGCTCCCGATCAGTTTCACAAATTCCTGCTGGCGGGTAACGACCGCCTGCGGAAAATCGAGCCGCGGGTCGAGCCTGCGCGCGGTGAAAAACACGAGCAGGAAAAGGACATACAGTCCCGCGAAGATGGGCAGCCCTTTTTTCGGCCAGCGCATCGCAACCACCCAGGCGAGCAGCGCGGGTACAATGATGACCAGTATAAAGTTGCGCAGTATCAGGATCAGTCCCAGACCGAGCAGCAGGCTGAGCGCCCTCAGGATGCTCATTCGCTTCTCTTTGCTGGTGAAATACACGCTGTATACCACGAGCGCGATCCCTGTGAACAGCAGACCTTCCTTGTGCAGCCCGCTGGTCCAGTAGAGGAACGACGGCACCAGGAAGGTGGCGAGCAGCACCGGGACCTTCTTTCCCGGGTATATGTCGCTCATCACGCGGTAGAGCGCGATGGGACCGAAGAGACTGATGAAGGCGTACAGAATTACATTCACATAATAGTGTCCGAAGCTGAACACGTTGAACACCGAAAGCACCTTAATGAAAAAATTTGCTTTCAAATCGTTCCAGAACGAATCTTTTACCGACAAAAAATCGGAGACTCCGCTGTCATAAGGGTTACGAAACAGGTTTGTAAAATATTCCGCAGGATCGGTCCACAACAGGCGGTATTCCGCCATGCTGGCGGTGTGGTAGCTCCATGTGTCCACCATCTGCGCGAGGCCCCCGTAATAAATCCCGATCCAGCCGTAGAAAATGCCTGCCATTACTTTCAGCAGGAAAAGGATCACCAGCTGCGGCGCCGTTAACCCCGATCTCGTGAAGAACCGGACCCGGGTCACCAGCCACGCGAACAGGACAAGGTAGGCAATGAAAAGCAGGTATTCCACGCAGGCGGTTTGCGCGCAAAATAAGCCTTTATGCTTCATTTGTCCGAAGCATTCGTTTTCCCCGCTGTGGTCATGTGGGAAAATAGCAGCCATCGCTGAAGCGCATACGGTAAATTTGCAGCTCAATGTTCGTTATGGAAGTAACCGCGCACACTGCCGAACAGTTGCGGCTCACAAAAGAAGAGTTTGAGCTGATCCGCGAGAAGCTGGGACGCAATCCGAATTTCAATGAGCTCTGCGCTTTTTCGGGAATGTGGAGCGAACACTGCAGCTACAAAAACTCGATTCGCTGGCTGAAGACATTGCCGCGGGAGGGTGGGAGATTGCTCGTTAAAGCCGGGGAGGAAAACGCGGGTCTGATGGATATCGGCGACGGTCTCGCCGTGGTATTCAAGATCGAATCCCACAATCATCCTTCAGCGATCGAGCCTTTCCAGGGAGCAGCCACCGGTGTGGGCGGAATTCACCGCGACATATTCACGATGGGGGCAAGGCCCGTCGCGGCTCTGAATTCGCTCCGTTTCGGAGAATTGGACGAGGTTCGCACGCAGCATTTGCTTTCCGGCGTGGTGCACGGCATCGGGCATTATGGAAACTGTTTCGGCGTGCCTACGGTGGGCGGCGAAATCTATTTCGACCATTGCTATCACACAAATCCCCTGGTGAATGCGATGAGTATCGGTATCGTGCAAATCGGAGAAACCGTTTCCGCCACGGCCGCAGGTCCCGGCAACCCGGTGTTGTTTGTCGGCAGCGCCACGGGAAAAGACGGGATCGGAGGCGCCTCCTTCGCTTCTGCCGACATCACGGCAGAAAGCGCGCAGGATTTACCTGCCGTGCAGGTGGGTGATCCATTCCAGGAAAAGAAATTGCTCGAAGCCTGCCTGGAAGTGATCTCCACCGGCGCAGTCGTGGGCATGCAGGATATGGGAGCGGCCGGAATCATTTGTTCCACTTCCGAAATGAGCGCGAAAGGCGGCGTCGGGATGCGTATCGACCTCGACAAGGTGCCGACGCGGCAGTTTGGGATGAAAGCCTGGGAATTGCTGCTCAGCGAAAGCCAGGAGCGAATGCTCCTCGTTGCAGAAAAAGGAAGGGAAAAGGACATCATTCGCATTTTTGAAAAATGGGATCTGCCTTGTTCGGTGATTGGTGAGGTTACGGACGATGGTATGCTGCGTTTTTACCTGAATGGACATCTCGAGGCGGAACTGCCTGCGCGGGAGTTGGTCCTGGGAGGCGGAGCACCGCAGTACGAAAGGGAATTCATCGAGCCCGCCTATTTCGAAAAGATCCGCGAGTTTACCTTACAGGCGATACCTGTTCCGGCCGATTTGCGCAAAGTGGCCGAGGAAATCGTTCAGCTCCCAACCATTGCTTCAAAACGCTGGATCTACAACCAGTACGACAGCATGGTAGGCACCGTCAACACATCGACCAACGCCCCCGCCGATGCCGCGATCATCGCGGTGCGGGGCACGAGGAAGGGATTGGCAGTGACCGTCGACTGCAACAGCCGGTACGTTTTTTCAGACCCCTATAAAGGAGCAATGATCGCTGTGACGGAAGCCGCCCGGAATATTGTCTGCAGTGGGGGGCAACCCATTGGTGTTACCAACTGCCTGAATTTTGGAAACCCTTACGACCCGGAAGTGTATTACCAGTTCGTGCACGCCGTGAAAGGAATGGGAGAGGCGTGTCGCCGCTTCGAAACCCCGGTGACGGGAGGCAATGTGAGTTTTTACAATCAGAATCCCGATGGACCGGTGTATCCGACGCCAACGATCGGCATGGTAGGCCTGCTCGAAGATGTTGATCGCAGGATGACACTTGATTTCAAGGAGGAAGGGGATCTGTTGTATGTGCTGGGAAAAATGACTGACGATATTAATTGTTCTGAGTACCTGCATGAGATATGCGCCGTGCCCTATTCGCCGGCGCCCTATTTCGACCTGGAAGAAGATTACAGGCTGCAGCAAAAATTGAGCGAACTGATTCGTGACGGCCTGGTCCGTTCAGCGCACGATGTAAGCGAGGGCGGCTTGTTCGTAACGCTTTGCGAAAGCGGATTTGAGCGCGCACTTGGTTTTTCGATACAAACACCGGGCGGTATTCGCAGGGACGCGGTGTTGTTCGGGGAAGGCCAGGGACGCGTGATGGTTTCCGTATTGCTCGAAGACGTAAAAGTTTTCGAGGCGCGACTGGGCGATCTGCCCTATGAAAAGATCGGGGTGGTCACGGGTGGCGAGGTGGTGGTAGACGGCGAATTCTGGGGAGATATTGACTCGTGGAAAGAAAAATACGATACGGCAATTGAAAAATACCTCGTTCGCGAAGAAGCGGGGTCGGCGCTCAGCTCCATTTGAAGAAAGGTTAGGTTAAGTTAAGTATGGAAAAAAATAAACTCATCGTTATCACCGGCGCGGCCGGTTTTATCGGAAGTTATTTCGCGGGCTGGCTGAACCAGCTCGGGTTCGAAAACCTGATTCTCGCAGATGAGTTCGATCGCGGAGAAAAGGAATTGAATCTGCATGGAAAAAAATTCCTCGCACGGGTGGAACGCGACAACCTGATCGAGTGGCTGAGCACCGAAAAGCCGCCGGTGGCATTTGTGTTTCACCTCGGGGCACGCACCGACACCACCGAACCCGACTATGCGGTGCTGGAAAAACTCAACCTGATCTATTCAAAAGATATCTGGAATTACTGCACCTGGCATACGATCCCGCTGATCTATGCTTCGTCGGCGGCGACTTACGGTGCGGGGGAACTCGGTTACCTCGACGATCACGGGCTGGTGCCGAAGCTGAAACCCCTAAATCCTTACGGTGTTTCCAAAAATGAATTTGACAAATGGGTGCTGGAGCGTCCGGCGGATGAAAGGCCTCCGTTCTGGGCGGGGCTGAAGTTTTTCAATGTGTACGGTCCGAATGAATACCACAAGGGGCGCATGGCGAGCGTGATCTTTCACGCCTACAGGCAGGTGAAATCCACCGGCAAGGTGAAGCTTTTCCGCTCACACCGCCCCGATTTCCGCGACGGCGAGCAGCGCCGGGACTTCATTTACGTAAAGGACGTGGCGCGCGTAATGCAGTGGATGATGGAACGGATGGGTGAAGCCGGACCTGCGCCGGGACTTTACAACCTGGGCACGGGCCGCGCGCGCACGTTCAACGACCTGGTTTGCGCGGTGTACAGCGCGCTGGAGCTGCATCCGCAGATCGAATACACCGATACCCCGGCCGACATCCGCGATTCGTACCAGTATTTCACCGAAGCGGACATGCGCAAGCTGCGTGAAGCCGGATATTCCGTGCCATTTACCTCACTGGAAGAAGGAGTGAAAGAGTATGTGCGGGGGTTTTTGGAGGTGAGGGGTTGATTGGTTGACTGGTTGACTGGTTGATTGGTTGATTGGTTGATTGGTTGGGTGGTTGATCGGTTGATTGGTAGACGAGGGGATTCGGGCGATTGGATTCTCTCAACCCCAAACACTCAACTCTAAACCCTAAATCATTTCGCTTTGCAGCAGCGGGTTCTTGATCTCGTTCTTTTTTTCTGCGTAGACCTTTGCAGCGCGAATGAACTGCACAAAGATCGGCTGCGGATTTTCCACCGTGCTTTTTAGCTCCGGGTGATATTGCACGCCGATGAAGAAAGGGTGTGAGGGGAGCTCGATGATCTCGACCAGCCCGGTGGCCGGATTCCGGCCGCTGGGAACCATTCCCGCCTTTTCAAACTCCTGCAGGTATTTGTTGTTGAACTCCCAGCGGTGGCGGTGGCGTTCACTGATGGAAGTCTTGCCATAGATATGATGCGCCAGCGAGCCCGGAACGATCTCGCAGGGATAAGCCCCAAGACGCATCGTGCCCCCCTTGGTAGTGATTTTTTTCTGCTCTTCCATCAAATCGATCACTGGTTCGGGGCAGTCAGGATCCATTTCCGTGGAATGCGCATGGCGAATACCGAGCACATTGCGCGCGAATTCGATTACCGCCATCTGCATTCCCAGGCAAATCCCGAAAAAAGGCAGTCCTTTTTCCCGCGCGTACCGCACCGCGGTGATCTTTCCCTCCACGCCACGGTGACCGAAACCCGGCGCCACCAGCAGGCCGTCCAGCCCGGCGAGCTTTTCTGCCACGTTCTCTTCAGTAATGAATTCGCTGTGTACGTTCATTACCTGCACCTGGCATTCATTCACCGCCCCCGCGTGAATGAAGGATTCGAGAATGGACTTATACGCGTCCTGGAGCTCCAGGTATTTTCCGATGAGTCCGATCGTTACGCGGCTCTTGGGATATTTCAGCTTGTCGAGGAATTCCTTCCAGCGGGCAAGCTCCGGCTCGCTGTAGTCGGCAATATTCAGTTTCTTCAGGCAAATCACATCCAGCTTTTCACGCATCATTGCCACGGGCACTTCATAAATGGTTGGGGCGTCGGCCGCCTCGATCACTGCTTCCTGCTTTACGTTGCAGAAGAGCGCGATCTTGCGCCGCAGGTCCGGGGTAAGCGGCTTTTCCGTGCGGCAGACGATAATGTCCGGATGCACTCCCTCCTGGCTGAGCATCTTCACGCTGTGCTGCGTAGGTTTTGTCTTCAGTTCTTTTGCCGCCTTCAGGTAAGGAATGAGGGTGAGGTGCACCACAACGGTGTCTTCCTCAGGCAGCTCCCATTGGAGCTGGCGCACTGCTTCCACGAAGGGAAGGCTTTCGATATCGCCCACCGTGCCGCCAATCTCGGTGATCACAATATCGAATTCACCGGCCTTCCCGAGTTCCAGCATGCGGCGCTTAATCTCATCGGTGATGTGTGGAACCACCTGGACGGTCTTTCCCAGGTATGCGCCTTCGCGTTCCTTGTTGATGACCGTCTGGTAGATCCTCCCGGTGGTGACATTGTTGGCCTGTGATGTATATATATTGAGGAAACGCTCGTAATGGCCGAGGTCGAGATCCGTTTCGGCGCCGTCTTCGGTGACGTAGCACTCTCCGTGCTCGTAAGGGTTCAGCGTTCCCGGATCCACGTTGATGTAAGGGTCAAATTTCTGGATGGTGACCCGCAGGCCTCTTGCCTGCAGCAGCTTCGCAAGCGAAGCGGCAATGATCCCTTTCCCCAATGAGGAAGTCACTCCGCCGGTAACAAAAATATACTTGGCCATGAACAATGGTTGTTTTCAAACACCTGTAAGCGATAAGGTAACTGCTAATGACCAGCGGATAAAAGTGAAAACGTTCCGGGAGGTCAGGCAAAACTAATTCAAATTTTTTAACCTTACCCGGCTTGTGGAAAAAACCGGTTATTTTTAGTCGCAAACTACCTGATCATGAGAAGTGCTCTCCTGGGCATCCTGCTCCTCGCCCTCGCCGGGGTTAATGCGCAAAAAACCTATATCTGGTGCGGTCAGCTGATCGACGGTATCGGCAACTCGCCGCGTAGCAAAATGACCGTGGTGGTGGATCAGAACCGGGTCGCCGGGATCGAGGCCGGCTTTACGCGCGGGAACACTGCCGACAGGGTCATTGACCTTTCTTCGCGCACCGTAATGCCCGGCTGGATCGACATGCACGTGCACCTGGAAACCGAAACGAATCCGAACCGTTACATGGAGACTTTCACCTTTAATCCCGCGGATTATGCATTTCAGTCTGTGAAGTTCGCGGAGAGCACGCTCCGGGCAGGATTCACCACAGTCCGCGACCTCGGCGGAAGCGGAGTGAACATTTCTCTGAGAAATGCGATCAACAAGGGGCTCATAAAAGGTCCACGGATCTACACCGCAGGAAAGTCTATCGCTACCACGGGCGGACACGCGGATCCGACGAATGGATACCGCAGGGACCTCATGGGAAATCCAGGTCCGCTGGAAGGTGTGGCCAACGGACCGGATGAATGTCGCCAGGCTGTGCGTCAGCGCTACAAGGATGGGGCAGACCTGATCAAGATCACTGCGACCGGGGGGGTACTCAGTGTGGCAAAAAGCGCCAGCAATCCGCAATTCACCGACGATGAACTGAAAGCCATCGTGGAAACTGCAAAGGATTATGGATTCCGGGTGGCTGTGCATGCACACGGCGCTGAGGGCATGAAACGGGCGATTCGCGCGGGCGTGCATTCGATCGAACACGGAACTTATATGGATGATGAGGCCATTGCGTTGTGCAAACAGTTCGGCACCTGGTATGTGCCGACGATCACCGCGGGTCGCTCCGTTGCGGACTCCGCGAAAAAGCCGGGCTATTACCCGGAGATAGTGAGGCCAAAGGCATTGGAGGTTGGACCGAAGATTCAAAGTACTCTCGGCCGCGCATACCGTGCAGGAGTGAAAATCGCTTTCGGCACCGACGCGGGCGTTTACAAGCATGGCCTGAACTGGCTCGAGTTCGTTTACATGATCGAGGCGGGCATGACCCCGATGGACGCGATCCGCGCAGCAACCATTCATGCCGCCGATTTGCTGGGTGAAAAAGAAAAGCTCGGAAGCATCGAAACCGGCAAGCTGGCCGACATCGTGGCTGTGGATGGCGATCCGCTGAAGGACCCTCAGGCTTTTGGAAGGGTGGTGTTTGTGATGAAAGACGGAGTTGTTTATAGTCGATAGTCGATAGTCTAGAGTCGGTAGTCGGTTTGGGGGAAGTTGTTGAATGTTGTTGAAGGTGGTTGAAGGTTGTTGAAGGTGGTTGAATGTAGTTGAAGGTGGTTGAATGTTGTTGAAGGTGGTTGAAGGTTGTTGAAGGTGGTTGAAGGTTGTTGAAGGTGGTTGAATGTCGCGGAGCCTCGGAGAGCCACCCAAGGACGCAACAATCCGCCACAAAAGAGACTATCGACTACCGACTACCGACTATAGACTATCTACACGCGCCCCGCACTCCGTACCCCGCGCCGCGCACCACACTTTAATAGTCAATAAGCTCATTTCCCGTCCCCCACATCCCATCCCGATAACTATCGCGACCCACATCCCTATCTTTGCCCCTCCAAAATCGGCTCATGAAATTTGACCGCAACACCATTTTGGGCTTTGTCATCCTGGCGGCCCTGTTTTTCGGGTATTTCTATTATACGAATCGGGAACAGTCGGCTTACCGCAAGCAACAGGCCCAGGAACTGGCCCGCAAGAAAGCGGTCGAGGATTCCCTGGCGCGCATTAACCGCCCGCGGGAGGATTCGCTGTTGCGCATACAGGATTCACTGACGCGACTTAGGGACGCGGGCGGTTTTAGGGCCGCCGCCGACACCGCAGAACGCACGTTCAGCGTGGAAAATGAACTGATGCGGATACATTTCAGCAACCGCGGAGGAAGAGTGCGCGGGGTGGAGCTGAAAAAATTCAAGGGTCTGGACAGCAGCTGGGTGCGCCTTGCTTCCACCGACTTCGATAAGCTTAGTTACGCGATCAACACGGCACCGGGCCGAACGGAACAAACGGCTAACCTCTTTTTCCCCCAGGTTGATTCCATTCGGAACGCAGACGGAAGCCAGAACATCAATTTCACCCTCCATGGAGGCGATTCCGGTTCGGTAATTCGCCACAGCTACACGATTCGTCCCGCGAATTACATGATCGATTTCAGTGTGAGCCTTTCGGGTGCGGACAAGCTGCTTACCGGCGGTGTGCTCAACCTCGATTGGTATTATACCGCTTCGCAACAGGAGTCGGATCGCTCATATGAGGTGACAAATACACAGGTAGGATACATACAGGATGGCAGCTTCGATTACCACACCATCGGCCGGCGAAGCAGCAAGGTGTTCCGGGAGCCGGTCTCCTGGGTCGGCGTGCGCCAGCGTTTCTTTTTCACGATCCTCGTTGCGAAAAATCAATTCAGCGAAGGGAAAATTGAATGGACCGTTCCTTCCGGCGACACGAACATCATCGTGCAATCGGTGAGCAATATGAAGGTACAGTTGCCGGTCGCGGGCTCTGCCCGCGCGGATTTCAACATCTATTACGGACCCTCGGATTACTACACGCTGAAGCAGTACGGGATGCGGTTTGAAAAGCTGGTAAACCTGGGACAGGGGTTTTATGCATTTGTGCGGCCGCTGAATAAATTCATCATCCTGCCGATCTACGACCTGATGCAGAAGCTGGCCGGCAATGTGGGCATTGCGATCGCTTTGCTCACCATCATCATCCGTTTGCTGATCTCTCCGCTCACGTACAAGAGTTACCTCAGCGGGGCGAAGATGAAAGCGTTGCGGCCGGAGATTGCGCTGCTCCGGGAAAAATACGGAAAAGACCAGCAGCAGATGAGCATGGAACAGATGAAGCTGTTCCGCGAGGCTGGCGTCAATCCGCTCGGGGGATGTATCCCTGCGCTGCTGCAGATCCCGATCTTTTTCGCACTGTTTAGTTTCTTCAGTTCGGAGGTAGGACTACGCGGCGCTGAATTTCTCTGGGCGAACGACCTGGCAGCTTTCGACGACCCCATCAAATTCGGATTTCACATTCCGTTGCTGGGAAGTCATCTCAGTCTTTTTAACCTGACCGCTACGGTAACGAGCTTCCTGATCTCCTGGTACAGCATGAGCATGACGCCGGACCAGAGCAACCCGGTGCTGAAGTACATGCCCTATATTTTCCCGGTCTTTCTGCTCTTTTTCTTCAACCGGCTGCCGGCGGCACTGACCTGGTATTATACGGTCTCGAACATCATTACGCTGGTGCTGCAGTTCGTGATCCAGAATTATATCATTGATCACGACAAGATCCTGGCGAAGATCGAGGAGAATCGTAAAAAGCCGAAGCCGAAGTCGCGGTGGCAGGAAAGACTGGAGCAGATGCAGGAACAGCAGAAAAAGCTGAAGCAGCAACAGCAGCAACGTTCCCGCCGCTAGTAATTTAACTTCCTGATAAGTTACGATGAGCGGGTCTGCCAAGCAACTTATTGAGTAAATTGGGACGTCTATCCCACGAATAAAGCAACTTGAAAATCACATTCACGATACTGGCCGTTTTGTTTGCGATGGCATTGTCAGCTCAAAAGCGGCTGACCGAGGCTACGATTTCCTACGACATTGTGATCAATACCAGCGAAAAGACCCCGCAGGCAGCCGAGCTCCTCGACGGCGCCACGAGCGTGATCTACCTGAAGGGAAACTCGAGTCGCTCGGAGATGATCAGCTCGCTGGGCACGCAGGCGACGATCATTGACGGGCGCAGCGGCAGCGTAACGATCCTGAAGGATTATGGAGAACAGAAGTACATGATCCGAATGACACCGGAAAACTGGAAGGAATCGAACAGGAAATATGACGGCATTACGTTCCGCTACTTTGAGGAATACAAAACGATCGCGGGTTATTCGTGCCAAAAGGCGGTGGGCACCCTCTCGGACGGATCTTCTTTCACGGTTTACTTCACGCGCGACCTCGTACCGGTAAACCGCGATTTCCAGTATCTGAACCGAAACCTCCCCGGACTGGCGATGCAGTACGAAGGCGCTCTGGGCAAACTTCAGGTGACTTACACCGTGGCCAGCATCAACTTCAACCCGGTGCCACAAGCAAAGTTTGACATTCCGAAATCCGGTTACCGGGTAATGACTTACGAAGAAAGCAAACAGGCTGCGCGTTAGAATGAGCGGCGCGTGGCAGGATTGGGATTAAACGAAACCTTTTCGAGAATAATCTTTTTCTTCAGAGGCAGCACATACGTGGTATGACCTTTCTGGAAGCTCACCACCGTGTTCAGCCCGATATAGCTCTGGCTGCGCTGGCTGATGACGTGACTTCCGCGGAAATTATATCCAGACTTAAGCGAAAACGTACCGGCACCAAAGCTGACGCGGTTGCTGAGCAACGGGCGTGAGGATTGAGCCGGTTTCTTGCCGTCGCCCAACGTCGCAAAAGCGCCCACGGAAATAACCGTGAACAGCGTAAGGGCAATCTTTCGGCTGAAGATTTTCCCGAATATGACCCTGGTGTGGTGATTCATTCGCTTACAAAAATAAAAATAAAAACGATGATAAAACAAACCGTTCATCCAGAACTTTAGTACTTCTTTAACGCGGAAACCGGCAAAATGTTACGTCGCATTACAGGAATCCGCGCGTTATTTTGCACAGTCTGGGGAAAACCTGCGTCGCCGGATCCGGGGTTTTCTCTTAACTTGTTGACAATCCGGCATCGGCCGCCACTGCAGCTCTTTTAAGCGCCCTTTTTTCATTTTTAAAACCACCATTGAAATGAAAGACAATCCATACCGTGAAGATCGGGAACAGATAGACGAACTGCTGAAGGAATACGAAAATCTTCAAAAAGGGGTAAGTCACTCATTCTTCGAAGAGGAAGCCTTTGAAAAAATCATCACCCATTTTCAGGATAAAGACGATCTGACGCGGGCCATGGAGGCGGTGCGCCTCGCCGTGGAGCGGTATCCTTACTCGGGGATGCTGCTCATCAAGAAAGCCGATATCCAGCTCGCCAGCCGCCGATACCAGGAAGCGCTGGATACCCTGGAGCTTGCCGCCCTCCTCGACAATGGCGACATCAACCTGTACATATTGAGGACCGACGCTTATCTCGCCCTCGACCGGCAGGAGAAGGCGGTCGAACTGCTGCAGGAAGCGCTGAACCTTTTCGAAGGTGCGGAGCGCGTGGAGCTCCTTTTCGAGCTGGCCGATGTTTACGACGATTACGAAGAATTTGACAAGGTGTTCGACTGCCTGAAAACCATCCTGGAGCAGGATCCAAACAACGAGGAAGCGCTGTACAAGATCTGCTTCTGGACCGATTATACCGGGCGAAATGAAGAAAGCATCCGACTGCACCGTTCGATCATCGACGAATTTCCTTATAACGAGCTCGCCTGGTTCAACCTCGGGGCTGCGTACCAGGGATTGAAGCTGTACGAGAAGGCAATCGACGCCTATCAGTACGCGCTCGTGATAGACGAAAAGTTTGACTACGCTTACCGCAACATCGGCGACGCCTACATCCGCCTGAAAAAATACAGGGAAGCCATCGAAATGCTGGAGAAAGTGATCGAGCTGGCGAAGCCGGAGGATGTGGTTTTCGAAGCGATCGGTCATTGCTATGACCGGCTGAAAAATTTTGCGCAGGCGCGGTTTTACTACCGGAAGGCTACACACCTGCGCCAGGATGACGACCGGTTGTACTATAAGATAGCGTGCAGCTATTTCAACGAAACTAACTGGACCCAATGCACCCGCTACCTCGAGCAGGCCATGAAAATCCGGCGCAACCACGCCGAATACAACCTGCTTCTTGGCGAGTGTAAAGTGCAATCAGGCGATTTCAGCGAGGCAGTGCTTTGCTTTTCGAACGTGGTGCGGTTGAAGCCACGAAACCTGAACGGGTGGGAAGCTTTGGTTCGGTGCCTGTACAAGGCGGAGCTGTTTGAAGAGGCGCTTGAAAAATCCGAGATGGCGCTTGCGGTTACAAATGGAAAGCCGTTATTTTCTTTTTATAAAGCCGCCGCACTCGTGGCGCTGGGCAAAACGAAGGAAGCCAGCCTTCAGCTGGAGTCGGCCATGCTCAACTCACCGCGGCTGCTGAAGAAAGCCGTGGAGCTGAATCCTTCCATGCTCCAAAACCAGTTGGTGGTGGACGTGATCGCGCGTTTCAGGACGAAGAAATCGCTGTGAACCTCAGGGTTCGAATGCGGATTGTTCCTATTTTTGCGCGCCATTAATCAATACTGCTGCTCACCTCCGGACCAAAACCCTGATGCATGAATTTTAATCTCAGCCAGATTCCCGACCGCAACCAGAAACCCCGTAGCTACGGGATCACGATGGTGATGGACAAGGGGCTGAGCGTGAACGAGGCGCGCAATTTCCTGAGTGTTTCACACCCCCATGTTGACCTGGTGAAGCTGGGGTTCGGAACTTCGTTTGTTACGCCCAACCTGGAAGAGAAACTAGAGGTGTACCGCAGTTACGAAATTCCGATTTATTTCGGGGGTACGTTGTTCGAGGCCTTTCTCATCCGCAATCAGTTCGACGATTATATCGGGATTTGCAGGAATTACGGCATCAGCTACATGGAAGTAAGCGACGGATCGATCACGATCCCCCACGCCGAAAAGTGCGGCTACATCGAAAAGCTTACGAAACACGGCATTGTGCTGAGCGAGGTGGGCAGTAAGGATGCTGCTCATATCATTCCCCCGTACAAATGGATCGAGCTGATGCGCGCGGAGCTGGAGGCAGGGTCTTCCTATGTGATCGCCGAAGCCCGTGAGGCCGGCAATGTCGGCATCTACAGGGGCAGCGGTGAAGTGCGCGAAGGGCTGGTACAGGAAATACTCACGCAGATTGCCAGCGAAAAGATCATCTGGGAGGCGCCCCAGAAAGCGCAGCAACTTTATTTCATTGAGCTGCTCGGCTGCAATGTTAATCTTGGGAACATCGCGCCCACCGAAGTGCTGCCACTGGAAGCCATGCGCATCGGGCTGCGCGGGGATACCTTCCATCTCTATCTCGACAAAAAAGAGGCCTGATGAGGCTTTACGGTCTGATCGGATTTCCACTCACCCATTCGTTTTCGAAGAGATATTTTTCGGAAAAATTTGCGAGGGAGGGCATTACCGATTGCCGCTACGAACTTTTTCCGCTCCGGGAAATTGAAGAGCTGCCCGGGCTGATCGACGCTCACCCCGGGCTGCGCGGACTGAACGTCACTGTGCCTCACAAAAAATCGGTTATTCAATACCTGCATTCCACAGGAGGAATTCCCAGCGGTCTGCGCGCCTGTAACTGCATCCGCGTTCGTGAGGGCAGGCTGGTCGGCTACAACACCGACTGGATCGGTTTTGAAAAGAGTTTCACTCCACTGCTCGGACCAGAGCATCGGAACGTGCTGGTACTGGGCCAGGGTGGAGCTGCGGAAGCTGTAATCTTTGTTCTGGAAAAGCTGGGCCTTCGTTACTCCGTCGTGAGCCGGGTCTTGCATGGCCGCGCGCAATTTCGATACGAAGACCTCGACGCAGGGGTGATCGAAACACACGAGGTGATTATCAATACTACGCCTGTTGGAATGTACCCTGACGCGGAATCAGCGCCGGCAATTCCGTACGAGGCGATCACACCCCGACATCTGCTCTTCGATCTTGTGTACAATCCCGCGCAAACGATTTTTCTGAAAAAAGGTGCCGGGCAGGGTGCGGCAACTGCCAATGGCGAACTGATGCTGGTAATCCAGGCGGAGGAAAGCTGGAAGATTTGGGAAGGAGAATAGGGAGCAGAGAAAATATTAAATCCTAAATGTCCAATATTGAATTCAATTCCAACGGGGCGCGGCCGTGATTGTTTTTGCTGCTCACACGTAACCCCCTAACCAACCCAACCGGCATTTACTTCAACGTTCGTTGTTCAACATTCGATGTCGCTGTTCTCCTGAAAGCTTTGCGCGGGCATCGGCCGGAAGCCGCAACACCTTCTTACGGGTGTAGTCAAAACAGATCATCCCGGTTCGCGCCACGGCAAGGAGCCTCCCCAGCGCCGGCTGCGATCCCTCGAGACGGTAATAAAGGTCAAAACCGGCGGCGGTGAAATCAGCAGCTTCCAGGAAAGCGGTGACTGTATCCGGATAGAATACCTCACTGCGGTATTCGACCTGAACATCAGCCATGATCAGCCCGACGCCGCAAAATTCCAGCTCGGTATAACCGTGCTGCTTCAGGAACTGCATCCGCGCTTCATGAAGAATGGAAAGGATGGTGTCGTTGCCGACGTGGCCCCCGTAGTTCACGTCAGTGATCCGCACCGGTATTTCACAGCGAAACGAAAAGGTCTCGGGCAGCTGAATTCTGGTTCTTGACACAGAGTAAATATACTCGATACTCGGGAGTCGATAGTCGGGAGCGGGGAGTAATGAGTAGTGAGTGATGCGTAATGGTGGTTGAATGGTTTATCCGTTAGATGGGTACCTGAAGACAACCGTAGACAAATATTGAATACTGGTTATGAGGTTTCCAACTCCCTAACGCCCTAACCGTTATTAAGCGGCTCCCCATTACTTTTCCGCCTGCAGTGAATTTACGAGATGGAGAATGTCTAAAAAATTTCCGGGTGAATTTCCGGGTGCGGTTGCGAGGCGGGTACGCCATTTTTCCAGCTGGCTCCGGCAGGCTTCATCCTGGTCTTCGCCGGATACACAGCACACAAGATCGCCTAGCTTGCGCGACATGCGAATAATGTTGCCATCGGGAGTAATGAGCATGACGTATCGTTTCGCGAGATCAACCTCGGGTTCGACAGACGGTGCGTATTGCAGCAGGCTCATTTCCCGTTCGCGATACATGTCCTCGGGCCTTGCCTCCAGCTGGAACGTCTCAGCGGCAACGGGATCCAGAAACTGTGTATAGTTCACCGCCCGCACGTTTCGACGGATTGGTGTTTCAAGGCGCGCGAATGTGGACTTGCTTTCTTCCAAAGCTCTTTCGTCGCGCCGGGCCTGCTCCTCCTGCGGAGGGCTGACGAATTTTTCGGGGACCAGTTTCGACTCGGTTTGTTCCGCACCTGTTTTTTCCCTGTTCAGAAGCTTGATTCCGGCAAAACTGATCACTGCCAGCAGCACTGCTGCGGCGGCGTAGCGAACCCAGGGCGCCATGCGGCGTACCAGGGGTCTTTCACCAGAAAGCGCGGAGCTGATTTTTTTCCAGACGCGAAGCGGAGGGGTAAGAGTCAGATCATGCAGGGCTTGCGGAAACCGATCGGCCAGGTGCGAGTCGTCCAGTGCAGACGCTATCTTCTGCCAGACGGCTGCGGGCGGCTGCGCCTCAAATTCTTTCATCTTGCTGATCCAGTCCTTCTTCATGATTTGCTTTTCGCTTCCCTGTGCTGATCAATAAATTTTCTCACCAGGTCCTGGAGAATAACCTTTGCCCTGGAGAGCTGCGATTTGCTGGTGCCTTCGCTGATCCCAAGCATGTCTGCGATTTCCTTGTGCGTATATCCCTCCACCACGTACATGTTGAATACCGTCCGGTATCCCGGCGAAAGCTGCTGCACCAGGCCGAGGATGTCCTGTTCGGCAAGATCGTCCAGCACCGAAATATATTTTCCTTCGATGCTCGTCTCTTCTTTTTCGGTAACGGGCTGGAGATATTTTTTGCGGCGGAAATGTTCGATCGCGGTGTTCACGAAAATTCGCCGGATCCAGCCCTCGAAGGAACCCTCGCTGCGAAAGCTCTCCAGCTTTTTAAAGATCTTAATGAATCCTTCCTGCAAAATGTCCTCAGCCTCTTCCGCGTTGGAGGCGTATCGCAGGCAAACCCCGTACATTCTGCCCGAGAATCTCCGGTACAGCTCTTCCTGCATGCGCCGGTTTCCCTTAATACATCCCTGAATTAAGTCGCTCTCACTGATATTTTGGTTGCGTTCGTAATCCAATATTTGTCTTTGAATTATAAGTTATTCAAAAATGTTACCAGTTTTCCCACCGCAAGGGTCCGGTGGCTGTAGCGTGTTTTCTCCTGAAGGGCCATTTCCCCAAACGTGTGGTCGGCGCCCTCGGGAAGAAACACGGGGTCATACCCGAAGCCTTTATGGCCTTTGCGTTCGGTGATGATAGTGCCCTTGCAGATGCCTTCGAACAAATATTCCCTGTCCCGCAGCACCAGGCAGATGACGCTCCGGAAAACTGCGCGTCTGTCGTCGATCCCATCCAGGTTACGGAGTAATTTTTCGATGTTGGCTTCGAAAGAGCGGCTTTCGCCGGCATAACGTGCGCTGTGCACACCGGGTTCCCCGTTCAGCGCCAGAACTTCCAGGCCCGTGTCCTCGCTGAAGCAATCCATTTTGCTCATGCGGTAGATGGTGCAGGCTTTTTCACGGGCGTTTTCTTCGAGCGTATCGTGTGGCTCGGGAATGTCTATTTCTATCCCCGCTTCTTTGAGGGTAAGTATGGAAATCTCCGGCTTCAGCACGGCGCGGATCTCATCGGCCTTGTGCTGGTTGTTGCTCGCAAAAATGAGTTTCATCGCTCCGCTTTTCAAATCGAAAAAATCCGTTTCAGCGCAAGCCAAAGTTTGCTTTTCAGAAGCTTATCGTTCGCCACCTGGCCCAGGGCGGGGGAGAAAAGAAAAGTGCGCTTTGAAAGGGCTTGCACCTGGAACTCCGGGAAGTTCACGGGTAAACCAAACCGCAGCGGGTCCACGCCAAATAGAAAAATGATTTTGCCTGCAAAACGCGAAATAACATTCTGCTGCCCTTCGGCAGCCCAGTGCTTCCAGTTAATGACCTTCACATCGTCGAGTTCCAGTTTGCAGGCAGCGAGCAGGTTGGTGAGAAAAGAGAGTTCTTCATCCGGAATGACCGGGCAGTCGTTTTCCACAACGACGAGGATCTGCCGCCGGTTCTTTCCGAGCGAAGCGGCGGGCGCAGAAATTGGCTGAGCCTTTGCAGGTGCAGGTGGGGCTTCCACCAGTGTTTGCCGGTAAAGTTCCGTAAGCAGAAAAGGAGACAATTTGATCCGGTTCAGGTTCATGAAGGGGGAGGAGAATTATACAAATGGGTGTTCGTTTTTTTTGTTTCTTTGATCGCAAAATAAACCTTTTATGATTGCGGCCATGGACATTCCCGTTACCAAAGCGGAGCGAAGCAAGCTGCAGGATCTGAGCCTGGAGAACCTTCCGTTCGGCCGCTATTTCAGCGATCATATGCTGGAGGCGGATTTCGAGAACGGGGAATGGAAAAACGCCGAGATCAAGCCTTACCAGCCGCTGCTTTTGAGTCCGTCGGTAGCGGCGCTGCATTATGGCCAGGCAATTTTCGAAGGGATTAAGGCTTATCGCGACAGTCAGGGCAGCGCTCACATTTTCCGGCCGCACGACAATTTTCAGCGCTTCAATATTTCTGCGAAACGCATGCAGATGCCTCCTGTGCCTGAAGAATTGTTTCTCGACGGCATGAGGCAACTGGTTGCGCTTGACAAGAACTGGATACCGCAAAAGGCAGATCATTCTCTTTACATCAGGCCTTTCATGTTTGCCTCGGACGAGCTCATCGGGGTCCGCCCTTCCGAGCATTATAAATTTCTGATCATACTCAGTCCGAGCGGACCATATTACAGTGCGCCGATGCGGATCTACGTGGAAGAGCAGTATGTGCGCGCGGTTCCCGGAGGGGTGGGTTTTGCAAAGGCCGCCGGGAACTATGGCGGTGCCATGCTCGCGACAGCCGAGGCCAAAAAGAAAGGATACGACCAGGTGCTCTGGACCGACGCCTTCGAGCATCGGTACGTCCAGGAGATCGGAACCATGAATGTATTCTTCGTCATCGGCGACACCGCGATCACGCCCGACCTTTCGCAGGGAACGATACTGGACGGCGTGACCCGCCACAGCGCGATCGTGCTGCTGCGCGAAATGGGCTTCCGGGTCGAAGAAAGGCCACTCAGCATAGACGATATCATCGAAGCCTACCGGGCAGGGTTGTTATACGAAGTTTTCGGTACGGGGACGGCGGCGACCATCACCATGATCCGTGAGCTGCGGTACAAGGATTTTGTGATGCAGTTTGATGTGGAAAAGTGGAAGACTGCTCCGCTTCTCAAAAAATGGCTGACCGATATCCGCGAAGGCCGCCGCGAAGACAAATACGGCTGGATGTGGAAGGTAGCCTGAAGGGACGCTCTAACAAATAGTTAAAGACTGGCCCTGCAAAAAATCCCTCCCAGCGCCCCGAAATCTAAAATCTTTCTCCTACCTTTGCCCGCCCGTTCCAGACCATAGCATGTTTGCTGGCCGGACGGCAAAAAAGTAAAAATCAAAGGTTTCGAATGCCTACAATTCAACAACTGGTACGCAAGGGAAGAGAGATCATCCGGGCAAAAAGCAAGTCGCGCGCGCTGGATCAGTGCCCGCAACGTCGTGGGGTATGCACGCGGGTTTACACGACCACCCCCAAAAAACCCAATTCGGCTTTGAGAAAGGTGGCAAAAGTGCGGCTTACCAATAAGGTGGAAGTGATCGCTTATATTCCGGGTGAAGGACACAACCTGCAGGAGCACTCCATCGTTTTGATTCGCGGGGGTCGTGTAAAGGATTTGCCCGGGGTACGTTACCATATTGTGCGCGGTTCGCTGGACACTGCGGGCGTGAAGGACCGCAAAAAGAGCCGGTCGAAGTACGGCACCAAGAAAGAAAAAGCCAAGAAGTAAATCATAAGTTTTCCAATAGATCATGCGTAAAGCACAAGCAAAGAAACTTCCGTTAGCCCCCGATCCGAAATACAACGACAAGCTGGTGACCCGGTTTGTCAATAACCTGATGTGGGAAGGGAAAAAGAGCGGGGCATTCAATATTTTCTACGACGCCCTCGAAAAAGTGTCGAAGCAGACGGGTGAGGAAGGTTATGAAGTCTGGAAAAAAGCGCTGGCAAACGTCACTCCTTCGGTAGAGGTTCGGAGCCGCCGCATCGGTGGGGCTACTTTCCAGATCCCTTCCGAGGTTCGCCCCGACAGGAAGATTTCTCTCAGCATCAAGTGGCTGATCCGATACAGCCGTGAGCGCAACGGACGAAGCATGTCCGACAAGCTTGCCGGCGAGATCGTCGCCGCGAGCCGTGGCGAAGGCGCCGCTTTTAAAAAGAAAGAAGATACGCACCGGATGGCCGAAGCCAACAAGGCATTCGCGCACTTCAAGGTGTAACGATACAAGAGCACGATCCCAAAAACCATTCGTCCGCGGACGGGTGGTTTTTTTATTAGAAAACCGTTCCGGGTCGGAACGGTTTTCACGACGGGAAGTTTTTTTACATCATTGGACGCCCGTTGCCGGAAGATTCGACTTCTTCGCGGGGTTCGGCTTCCACAACGTCGGCTTCAACAGCGGTCTTGGTTTCGGGTTCTCTCACCGGTGCTACCGGTTCTTCTCTTTTCTCCTGTACGGGGCGAGGTGCGGGACGCGGAGTGGTGCGTGCCGGAGCTGCTTTCTTACGCGCTGATTTTCGCGGAGTCGCCGCCGGCCGCCTGGTTTTTTTGGACGGAGTTCGCTTTGCCGCTTTCTTCACAGCACGTTTCGCGGCTTTGCGGGGAGCGGATTTGCGTGCCGCCGATTTGCGGGCTGCGGATTTTTTGGCCGCTTTCTTCCTTGGGACGGGTCGCCTCGCTGATTTTGATTTCCTGGGCGCAGCTTTTCCGCCGCGACGCGCGGGCTTTGCTTTTTTCTTGGAAGGCATAGATGAGATTTTTGGAGTTAAAAATGGTTGAATGTAACCGGGGCATTGAAATTACAATGATTAAAAATCAATAACAAAAAATAAAGCGGCTCTTCGCGAGTATATATACATGTTCGCCGTTCGGCGCGCTTCGCAACAGTTCCTTTTCGTCGCGCCCGGAAGCAGGCTTTTCCTTACCTTTGCGCACCGTTTTCAAATGGGCTGATTTTTGATGCTACTAAACAACTGAAAATAAAGAGGTCATGGGCGACTTACGATTTCAACGAAATTTCGGGATTGCGGCACACATTGATGCCGGCAAAACCACAACCACCGAACGTATTCTCCGCTACACGGGGATGATCCATAAAATCGGGGAGGTGCACGAAGGCGCCGCGACGACCGACTGGATGGAGCAGGAAAAGGAGCGGGGCATCACGATTACTTCCGCAGCGGTAAGCTGCCAGTGGAATTTCCCAACTGTACTGGGAAAGCCGACGCCGGATACCAAAAAGTATTACTTCAACATTATTGATACCCCGGGCCACGTGGATTTCACGGTGGAAGTAGAGCGTTCAATGCGCGTTCTCGACGGTCTCATTGCTCTGTTCTCCGCAGTTGACGGAGTAGAGCCGCAATCGGAGACCGTATGGCGCCAGGCCAACCGTTACAACGTACCCCGCATCGGGTTTGTGAACAAGATGGACCGGGCGGGAGCCGACTTCCTCAACGTGGTGAACCAGGTAAAGGAGATGCTGGGTTCGAAGGCCGTCCCGCTGCAGCTCCCTATTGGTGCCGAGGACGATTTTCGGGGCGTGGTGGACCTGATCAAAATGAAAGGAATTATCTGGCACATGGAGACCGAGGGCATGACCTTCGATGAAATCGAGGTGCCCGCGGATATGAAAGAAGAAGCAGAACACTGGCGCGCTCAACTGGTAGAGGCAGTTGCTGAGTACGATGATACCCTGATGGAAAAATTCTTCGAAGACCCGAATTCGATCAGCGAAGACGAGATCCACGAAGCGATCCGCAAAGCTACCATCGACCTGAGCATCGTCCCCATGCTGTGCGGATCGTCGTTTAAGAATAAAGGTGTGCAGACTGCGCTGGATGCTGTTTGCCGGTACCTTCCCAGCCCGGTAGATATCGAAGCCGTAACAGGAACGGATCCGAATACCGGCGAAGAGATTTCCCGCAAACCCGATGCAACAGAACCTTTCGCGGCGCTTGCCTTCAAGATCATGACCGATCCATTCGTAGGCAGGCTGGCGTTTTTCCGCTGCTATTCGGGCAGACTGGATTCCGGCAGCTACGTACTGAACGTGCGCAGCGGAAAGAAAGAGCGGATCAGCCGCATCATGAAAATGTTTGCCAACAAGCAAAACCCGATTGATTACATCGAAGCGGGCGACATCGGCGCCGCGGTTGGCTTTAAGGAGATCAAGACCGGCGATACGCTTTGCGACGAAGACAATCCGATCGTACTTGAAAACATGTTCATTCCCGAGCCGGTAATCTCCGTGGCCGTTGAACCAAAGACCCAGGCGGACGTGGACAAGATGGGGATGGCGCTCGCCAAACTCATTGAGGAAGATCCCACCCTGCGCGTAAAAACGGACGAGGAAACCGGCCAGACCATCCTTTCCGGTATGGGAGAGCTTCACCTCGAGATCATCGTCGACCGAATGAAACGGGAGTTCAAAGTGGAGGTAAACCAGGGAGCACCGCAGGTTGCGTACAAGGAAGCTTTCCAGAATACCGTGCAGCACCGCGAGGTACTGAAAAAGCAAACCGGCGGGCGCGGAAAATTCGCCGACATCGTGTTTGAGCTGGGTCCTGTGGACAAGGAATGGCGTGAAGAAAATCCGGCCAAGCATTACCAGTTTGTGAACGATATTTTCGGAGGCTCGATCCCCCGCGAGTTCGTGCCAGCGATCCAGAAAGGATTCGAGCAGGCCATGCAGAACGGTGTGCTGGCAAATTACCCGGTGGATAATATGAAGATCCGGGTGTATGATGGCAGCTTTCACGCAGTCGACTCGGATTCCATGTCGTTTGAGCTCTGCGCCAAGGCGGGCTTTCGCGAAGCTGCGCGGAAGGCGAAGCCTGTTCTTCTGGAGCCAATCATGAAGGTGGAAGTGGTCACGCCCGACCAGTACATGGGAGACGTGACGGGCGACCTGAACCGCCGGCGTGGAATGCTGGAAGGCATGGACAGCCGCGCAGGAGCGCAGGTAATCAAAGCCAGGGTGCCGCTGAGCGAAATGTTTGGCTACGTCACGCAGCTTCGCTCCCTGACCTCGGGACGCGCTTCGTCTACAATGGAATTCAGCCATTACAGCCCGGCTCCGACCAACATTGCCGAAGAGGTGATTGCACGGGTAAAGGGAAAGGTGAGCGCCTGAGTTTGCGGGTGATGAATAAGAACTCCTTTCACGTCCTGTTCAATAATTAACCGCGATCAACCTCCTGCTGCGTTAGTGGCACCGTGTTTGCGAAAGTGCTCAACGGCAACTCCGTTTTTGAAACCCATCCGCCCGGGAGAACCGTTGCGCGCTATGAAAAACAGTTGAGGACTCAGTTATGGGTCCTTTTTCATTTTGGACTCTATTATCCTCTTTTTTAATTTGGCATTAATCTTGAGCCTGAGCCGTCGAAAAAATTCAACTTTATGAAACGATTCCTGTTTGCGGGAATGGCGGCCGTGCTGGCCTCATTTCTTTTCTTTTCCTGTACCCGGGAAGAAAGCGGTTCGGGCAGCGCCCGGATGCAGGTCTTCCTCACGGACGACCCGGGTGCTTATGATGCCGTTTACATTGATGTTCGCGATGTGATGATAAACGTCACGGGCGACACGGCTAACGGCTGGCAATCGCTGCCCAACGTTCAGGCGGGTGTGTACGATCTGCTGCGTCTTGTGAACGACCAGGATACTTTATTGGTGGATGCAGAGATCCCTGCGGGAAGAGTCGAGCAGATCCGGCTGGTGCTGGGATCAAACAATTCCGTCGTGGTCAATGGACAATCGTATCCGCTGGAAACTCCAAGTGCCCAGCAGTCCGGCCTGAAGCTGAACATTCACCAGGATGTGGAGGAAGGAATTCTCTACCAGCTGCTTCTCGACTTCGACGTGGCTCGCTCGGTTGTTGTTACCGGCAACAACCGCTATATCCTGCGGCCGACGATACGGACTACCTTGCTGTCGGCAGGTGGAAGCCTTCGAGGCGTGGTGGTTCCCTCAAGCTTCCAGACCCGCGTTACGGTATTCCGCGGTCCTGGCGATACGGTGGCGAACACCTTCACCAGCGTTCCCACAGGCGGTTACCTCGTAAGGGGACTTCCGGCCGGCACATATTCCATACAGTTCCGACCCACGAACACTACGTATTTGGATACCGTGCGGACGGGTATCAGCGTCAGCAGCGGTGCGGTGACGGTAGTGGATACAATGCGGCTGCGCCAGTAACGATTTGAAACAAGATTATAAAGCCATCCCGCAAGGTGGGGTGGCTTTTTCTTTTACCGAGTAATTTTAGAGAATGAAAAAATGCCTTGCCGCCTTGCTGATCATTTTTGCCGGTTCCGCCGTGGAGGCGCAGCAGGGCCTTCGTTCCGGGCAGAGAATCACGCGTTCGGCTACGATCAAAAAATCCGTGTATCACCTCCCTGCCAAGCCGGGAGTCGCTGACCCGGTGATCGTGATCGAAGGAAACAACATCACTGTGGATTTTGCCGGCAGTCTCCTTCGCGGAAATAATGAACTGCAGCACCCGGATCGCTTTGACGGCGTGGCGGTGCTGGTGCGCAACAGTAAGAATGTTCGCATTCGCAACCTGAACGCACGAGGATACCGCGTGGCGCTGTTGGGCAGGAATGTGCAGAACCTCGTTATTGAAAATTGTGACCTCAGCTATAATTATCGCCAGCGATTGAACAGCACGCAGGAAAAGGAAGATATTTCCGACTGGATGAGTTACCACCGCAATGAAGAAGACCAATGGCTGCGCTATGGCGCAGCGATCTACCTGCGGGACTGTGACAGTGCCGTGGTACGAAACTGCAGGGTGACCGGCGGACAGAACGCGCTCCTGATGACCGGCTGCGACAAGGGACGGATTTACAACAATGATTTTTCCTTCAACTCCGGCATCGGCATTGGCATGTATCGCTGTAACGCCAATGAGGTTGCCTACAACCGCGTGATCTTTAACGTGCGCGGCTACAGTCACGGAGTATACAACCGCGGACAGGACAGTGCCGGGATCCTGGTTTACGAACAGAGTAACTACAATGTGTTTTATAAGAATGCGGTGACCCATGGAGGTGATGGTTTTTTTCTATGGGCGGGGCAGACAACGATGGATACCGGCGGAGGCGGCTGCAACGACAACGTCCTTCTTGAAAATGATTTTTCCTATGCGCCGACCAACGGCATCGAGGTCACATTCAGCCGGAACCGCATCAGCGGCAACCGGATATTCGAGTGCGATCATGGTATCTGGGGCGGGTACAGCTACAACACGACGATCAGCGGGAACCAGTTTCGGAACAACCGAATCGGGATCGCCATCGAGCACGGGCAGGAAAATCTCATCCTGAACAATCTTTTTGCTGGCGATCGCGAGGCGATCCGTTTGTGGGCCCGAAAGGAGCAACCTTCCGACTGGGGGTATGCGCGCGCGCGCGATACGCGCAGCCGCGATTACAGAATTGCGCACAACAGTTTCAACCACCATAAGATTGTCTTCAATTTGAACCGAACCGAACGACTCGGCATTTTCGCCAATACTTATTTCGGCGACAGCCTTCGGTTCAAAGCGGATTCGACGGTGACTGGTCTCGACACGGTGTCCCGGCAGGAGCCTGACCGGCCCGACACCGCCGTATCCATTCCGCGCGTACAGCGCCCCCGGGATCCTTTCCGGGGACTCGGAAAATTTGCCGGACGGAAACACATCCTGATTACCGCGTGGGGGCCGTACGACTACCGGTATCCCATCATCTGGAACAGCAACCCGGTGGACAGTGGAAACACACTGCGCTTTGAGATTTTGGGACCTGCAGGAAGCTGGAAAATCCGCTCGTTTCGCGGAGTAAAAAACGTTTCGGCGATGGCCGGGCGATTCCCCTCCTCGATAACCGCGGAACGAATTCCGGCGGAACGAACAGACATCAGCATTGAGCTGGAGTACCGCGGAGCCTCATTCATCGACCAGTTCGGACGATCCGTGCCCGGCGGGCGGCCGCACCGGTTTGGGTTTCGGAAATTCTTTCAACCGGTGAGCTGGGAAGTGAATTTTTATGCGCTCGATACGGCGGCCCACAATCCTATCACTACCGGCCAGCTATTTTCGCCGTATGAAAAAAAGCCGCCTTTCCGCACGGAACGGCCGACCCGGCTTGACTATGCCTGGTGGGGTGGCATCCGGCAGGGTGCGAACCATTATCCGGCCTTTATCACCGTTGGCCAGGGCGAAGCCTTTTTTCCCGAAGGGGAATACGAACTATCGGTGACCTGGGATGATGCCCTGCGTGTGTACCTCGACGACAGCCTTATCGTGGACGAATGGAGCCCTTCGAAATATACTTTTGATGAGTCCCCCAACCGGAAGGTCCGGCTGCGGCTTGGTGGAAATCACCGTTTTAGGGCAGAGCATGTGGAACTGGGCGGCTTCGCGACGCTCAGCGTGAAATTCCGGCCGCTGTGGTAAGGTTAAAGCTGTTTGGGGGATACAAAATTCTTTTCCAGGTATTTGGCAGAAAGGGGCTGCAACCCTACCTTTGCACTCCTTCCGAAGGGACCCCCTTGGGAAGCACTTTAAATTCAGGATTTTACCCATGTCGCAGCGAATCCGGATCAAGTTGCAGTCTTACGATCACAACCTCGTCGACAAGTCGGCAGAAAAGATCGTAAAAACCGTGCGCAGCACGGGCGCCGTGGTAACCGGTCCGATCCCCCTGCCTACCCGCAGGAAGATCTTTACGGTACTGCGCTCGCCCCACGTGAACAAGAAGAGCCGTGAGCAGTTCCAGCTGGCCACTCACAAGCGCCTGTTGGATATCTACACCTCTTCGAGCCGTACGGTGGATGCACTAAGCAAGCTGGATCTTCCGAGCGGCGTGGAAGTGGAGATCAAGGCGTAGCCGAAACAGTTCTTATTAACGAATCAACGCAGTGCCATCTCTCAATCCCGCTACGCGGGAGAAAAGAGCGCTGGCTGATAAAATAAAAACAAGCCGTTCAGGGTTTGTTTACTGCCGGTACTTCCAGCGTCCGCCGAGCTTTAGCGATGGCGGAACAATAACCCGCCTTCGTCAGAATTTCGGCGGGAAAAGGGAAAAGGTCGGCAGTCCCGAAAGATCGGGGGGATGAGCAGCCGGCTGTCCGCCGGAAATCTCCCAATAATCCTGTAAGGCAAAACTTCAACGACATGAAAGGTATTATTGGGAAAAAGATCGGGATGACGAGTATTTTCGATCCCTCCGGCAAGCAGACCGCCTGCACAATCATCGAGGCGGGTCCCTGCGTCGTTACCCAGGTAAAGACCCTCGAAACCGACGGGTACAACGCGCTCCAGCTCGCGTTTGGCGACAAGAACGAAAAGCACTCCACGAAGGCCGAGATCAACCATTTCGCCGCGGCCAATACTACCGCAAAAAAATTCATTAAGGAATTCCGCGACTGCTCGCTTGCGAAGAACATCGGTGAGACCATTACCGTAGACATATTTAGCGAAGGTGAAAAAGTGGACGTGGTGGGTACCACCAAGGGAAAAGGATTTCAGGGAGTGGTGAAGCGCCATGGCTTCAGCGGGGTGGGGGATGCCTCTCACGGGCAGCACGACCGTTCCCGCGCTCCGGGTTCACTCGGTAATTCCTCCGACGCAAGTCGCGTGATGAAAGGGATGCGCATGGCGGGCAGAATGGGCAATGCCCGCGTGAAGATGAAAGGCCTGCAGGTGATGAAGATATTTCCGGAAAAAAATTACATCCTCGTCAGCGGTTCCGTGCCGGGGCATAATGGTTCCATCGTTTTAATTCAGAAATGATATGCAACTCGACGTATTGACCATACAGGGAAAGAAATCCGGCAGAACGGTTGAGCTGCCTGAAGAAATATTCGGGATCGAGCCGAACCAGCACGTGGTTTACCTGGCGGTGAAACAATACCTGGCCGCCCAGCGGCAGGGCACGCACAAGGTGAAGACGCGCGCCGAAGCAAAGGGCTCCAGTCGGAAGCTGCACCGTCAGAAAGGAACCGGCGGAAGCCGCAAGGGAAATATTCGCAACCCGCTCTACAAGGGTGGCGGTACCATCTTTGGCCCGAAACCGCATGATTACGACATCAAGCTCAACCGGAAAGTGAAGGACCTGGCACGGATGTCGGCACTCTCGCACAAGGCAAAAGAGAATGCGATCGTGGTGGTGGAAGACATCAACCTCGACGCTCCGAAGACCCGCAGTTTTGTGAACATCCTGGGCGGGTTGAATGTGAATGATAAAAAGGTGCTGTTCGTGTCGGCAGAATGCAACGAGAACGTACAGCTTGCGGTGCGCAACCTGCCGAACGTGCTCGACACCGTTCTGAGCGACATCAACACCTACGACATCGTAAACTCGGATGTGCTGCTGCTCACGGAAAGCGCCGCGAAGATTTTCAGCGACGAGGAGAAGGTGGAAGCGTAAAAACAGATTTCGCCCGGATGATCCGGGCAAACAGGAAGAAAAATTTTTGAGATGAAACTGTCTGAAGTACTGATCAAGCCGGTCCTGAGCGAAAAGGCCAACGCACAGCAGGAGAAGCTGCGCCGCTACGCTTTCCGCGTGGCACGCAAAGCCAACAAGCTGGAGATCAAAAAAGCAGTCGAAAGCTTTTACGGGGTGACCGTTGTGGACGTGAACACTTCGGTGTCGCCGGGGAAAAACAAATCGCGCTTCACAAAGGCGGGCGTGATCAAGGGGCGTAAGCCGGGATTCAAGAAAGCATTTGTGACGCTTGCGGAAGGCGACAACATCGACCTGTACGCAAGCATCTGATCGGTGTAAGAATGGCAATCAACCGCCGCGAAGTGTTGAATTTGAAATTAAACTGAAGCAAGAGCAATGGCATTAAGAAAATTCAAACCCATAACTGCGGGAACTCGCTGGAGGATCGGCAACGCATACGCGGAGATCACCACCAACGAGCCGGAGAAGAGCCTTCTGGAAACGAAGAAGAGCAGCGGCGGAAGAAATTCTTCCGGTCACCTCACGATGCGTTACCTGGGAGGGGGCCATAAGAAAAAATACCGTGTCATTGATTTCAAGCGCGACAAAAAAAATATTGAAG
>DASPNM010000029.1:0-214783 GCA_035626515.1 Chitinophagaceae bacterium | reverse complement strand
CCTGGATGAGGAATCGAAAAAAGTGCAACGCGCTCGATGCGCCGTGGAGTGTGTACGAAGTGCATCTGGCGAGCTGGCAGCGTCCCGACCCGAACGATGAACAAAGCTACAACAGCTACGACCAGATTGCTGAGCGTTTGGTTCCCTATGTGAAAAAAATGGGTTTCACCCACATCGAACTGATGCCCGTGATGGAACATCCCTTCGACGGCAGCTGGGGATACCAGTGCACCGGTTACTTCGCGCCCACCTCGCGATTCGGCGATCCGCAGGGACTGATGCGCCTGATCGACACCTGCCATCAGAACGAAATCGGTGTCATTCTGGACTGGGTGCCTTCCCATTTTCCTTACGACGCCCACGGACTTTTCCTTTTCGACGGCACGCATACCTATGAATACGCCGACATGCGCAAGGGCTATCATCCCGACTGGAACAGCTACATTTTTAATTACAAGAGGGGAGAGGTGCGCTCCTTCCTGGTGAGCAGTGCGAGGTTCTGGTTCGAGCTTTTTCATATTGACGGCATTCGCGTGGACGCGGTCAGCTCCATGCTGCGCCTCGATTATTCGCGGAAAGAAGGGGAGTGGGAGCCAAACGAGCTCGGCGGAAACGGGAACCTCGAGGCGATCTCGCTGATCCGCGAAATGAACGAATGCATTTACCGGGACTTTCCCGACGTGCAGACCATTGCGGAAGAGGCTACCGACTGGCCCGGCGTTTCGCGACCCACCTGGCAGGGCGGGCTGGGGTTCGGAATGAAATGGATGATGGGCTGGATGCACGACTCACTGGATTTTTTCAGGCTCGATCCACTCGCGCGGCCGTCTCAACAGGATAAGCTTTCATTCAGCATGATGTACTACTACGATGAGAACTTCATGCTCCCGCTCAGCCACGACGAAGTGGTGCACGGCAAGAGCCCGATGATCTACAAGATGCCGGGGGATGAATGGCAGAAATTTGCCAACCTGCGGCTGCTCTATACTTATATGTGGACCCACCCGGGGGCGCGGCTCCTGTTCATGGGAAACGAATTCGGTCAGACGAGGGAATGGGATTATCGGTCCGCGCTGAGCTGGGACCTGCTCCGCTTTGCACCGCATGAGGGCCTGCGGCGCTGCGTGGAGGACCTTAACCGGTTATTAAGGGAACAGCCCGCGTTATTTAAGAATCAATTCAATACCGAAGGATTTGAGTGGGTGGACCTGGACCACCGCGCGGAATCGGTCATCGCCTTTCGGCGAAAGGGCGTTAAAGCATCGGAAGACCTGCTTATTCTCTTGAATATGACCCCGGTAGTCCGGAACGACTGGGAGGTGGTGGTGCGCGGTCGGCAGTACAAAAAAGAGGTGTTCAACAGTGACTTAACAAAATATTGGGGTTCGGGGGACGTTTATAACCCGGAGATCAGGCATGAGATAATTGACGCAAGTCAAAAAATCTACAAGTTGAGGCTAAACCTGCCTCCTTTAGCGGGAATTGTGCTGGAATGAGGAGTTTTTGGAACAGATTTCGTGCTGGCCGGCCCGTCTGAGCACTATGATTTCTCCGACTTAAAATCTATATTGTGTTTGTAAAAACCGTGTCCATTTAAAACAATACCCTATGACCATTAGGATCCTAACCCTCATCCTGCTGCTGTCATCGACAGTTGCTTATTCCCAGACTTCAGCGGGCAATTTCACCCTGGCCACTGATAGTGCCGATTATTTTTTTCAGAAAGGACTTGCCGAGAAGCAAAGCGGGCGGCGTCTGGAGTCGTTGAAGAATTTCGAAAAGGCCGCCAAATACGACGCCAACAGCAAACAAATTACTTCTGAGCTGGCTTCCGCATACATGGATCTGCGCCGGTACAACCAGGCCCGTGACATGTACAAGAAGCTGGTCTCGCTCGGCGACGGCAGCGCTGCCAACTACAAGCAGCTGATGACCCTGTCGTTCCAGCTCAAGCAGCACGATGACGTGGTGCTGTATGCCGGGAAGCTGAAGCAGGTCGATCCCTCCGAGAAGGTGAGCTACTTCGTTGGAAAAGCGCATTACGAGACCGATAATTACGGCGAAGCCATCCGGCACCTGGATGCCGCCGCAAAAGAGGACCCTTCCAATGCCGAGATCCCGTACATGATCGCGCACTGCTATGCCGACATGATGAATTACAAGCAGGCCGTTCCCTATTTCCAGAAAGCGATCGCGCTGAACCCGGGGCAGGCCTACTGGCTCTATGAACTCGGACTGATCTGCTACGCGATGCACGACGACAAGAACGCGCTTAAATACATCCTGGAAGCAGGAGACAAGGGCTACCGCAGGGACAACGATTACCTGGAGAATCTTGGAATCGCGTACCTGAACGTGGGCAACCTCGATGAGGGCGTGAAGATCCTCGGCGAGATCCTGAAGAGAAAGCCGAGCGACGTGAACATCCTGAACATGGTGGCAGAGGCCTATTATTACAAGGGCAAGTACGACGACGCCATGGGCTACTGGGACAAGATCCTCGAATACGACAAGGAAAACGCCTCCGCGCTTTACATGATCGGGATGTGCTACCAGAAAAAGGGCGGGAGCGAAAACATGCAGAAGGGAATTGCGCTTTGCGACAAGGCCATCGAAATGGACCCCGCGCTGGCCAGCCTGAAGCAGAAAAAGATGATGATGGGGCTTTGAGCCACCCGCGCCGGATCAAAATAGTTCAAGAGGCTGTCTGTTATTTCAGGCAGCCTTTGTATTTTAATACAGCTTGTATGGTTAGGAGGTTAGGTGGGTTAGGGGTTTGGGACCATGTCATGCAAGTGGAGGGGACAAATCTGATGTCAGCTAACGTGCTAAAGTACCAGGGCGACGCGACCAACTCGCCGCCGCCTGCCAGCCTGTTGCAAGACTTGATCAACGCCATTTCATCGGGAATAGGAAACATTTCCGCCACCCACGGCGGTCCTACCGCGACGGAGCTGCAGGCCAGCGAGGAGCTGTCTTCGGCACTGGCGCATTTCCTGTCGGGGCAGGGCGGCAGTGCCGAAAGGCCAAGGGCTTATGTAAACTGGATTTTGTTTGACGAGCAGTTCAAAAACGCCACCAGCGGCTTTGAGCAGGCAGGCCCGAGCGGGGAGTTCACCGTTCATCAGTTCACCAACCTTCCCATTGCCAAAAGCGGATACCTGTTCATTTACGTAAGCAACCAAACCACCGACATCAGTGTCTATTTTGATAACCTGCAGGTGACGCATATCCGGGGACCGTTAATAGAGGAGACGCATTATTACCCGTTCGGGCTTCCTATGGCGGGTATCTCAAGTAAGGCATTAAACTTCGGAAATCCCCAAAATAAGTACAAGTATAATGGAAAGGAAGAGCAACGTAAAGAGTTCGGCGATGGCAGCGGACTTGAATTAATGGACTTCGGTGCAAGGTTTTACGATGCACAGATAGGAAGATGGCATAGCCTAGACCCCCTTGCAGGAAAATATTTTAATGCATCACCTTATAGCTCCTTTGGGAATAACCCGATTCTTTATATTGACCCGGATGGCCGAGATATAGTTATTTCTTATAAAGATGGTGACGAAACAAAAACCTACACATATAAATACGAAAAAGACAGGAAATTTGATGACAAGACTCCTGAATTCTTAAAGAACAGCATTACTGCATTAGATAAGCTGTATTCTTCAGATGCAATGAATATCACTTTTGGCGAAGGGGAGAATGCCAAGACTATAAATGTGATGGATGCTCTTATAGGTGATACAAAGAATACACTTACTATTATCGAACAGACAGAAAGCGGAAAACGAAATGAATATGACCCAGAGACTAATATTATAAAATTTAATCCATCCGAAGGTATTATGTTTAGAAAGGATGCTACGAAGCATTCTCCCGAAGGCTCAGATAATTGGGGTAAGAATAGTCCAACTTCAAGATTAGGGCATGAACTAATACATGCATATAATGACTTTAATGATCCAGAATATCAAAATAGAAGAAAGGATAATTCTACGCTAAATGATCCTACGATGAAAACACCATCAGGAGCAGATTTATCATTTACCAATAAGGAGGAAAAATATACTACTGGATTAGCTAATCAGGTAAGCGGAAAGTTAGAAGAAGACAAAAGAACGAATTATGGACAAATAACCTATAAAGTTGAAAGCGTTATTTCAACAGTTAAAAAACAATGACGAAAAACTGGAAAACATATATAGCGGTGACTTGTAGTGTCGGGATTATTTCCTGCAGCCAAAAGTTAACAGTGGTTTATTACAATGACTCAAGCAAAGTTGACGATGGAGAAATTTATGGAGAAGCCTTATATAGTTTTTTTGATCCTGACAAAAATATCCATATTTACGAAATATATTCAAATGACCTTGATAAAAAATTACAGGCAGTAATTGATAGTATTAGCTCAAGGAGTTTACCCCAGGAGCCTGATGATGCCTATTATAATTATGCTTTTATTACAGCTTCAAGAGATACGTTATTTGCAGACTATCGGCTAAGTTATTGGAAGTATCACAATAAGAGTGTTCTCTATAAAAATGAGAAGCTGAAAATACTAATTCGTGACAAAGTCCCGAAATAATCGGGTTTTGTCGCTTACGAGGCATGAGCTTTTTGTGTGCTCCCTCAAAATTCGACTGAGCTACCCCATTTGATACCCCGCTTTTCGTAGCATGCTGAATAGATAAAAAAAAGATGAAAGGTTGCCCATCGTTTGCAACGATGGACTGCAAACAAAAAAGCTAACAAAGAAGCCTGGTGTAAGTGAGCTACCCCCGTTTTTCGGGCCACTCATAATTAGATTTCTTTTTGTTTTGAGCTACCCCATCCCCCCCCTCACATCCGCTCCGGAACCCGGATCCCCAGCAGCGACATGCCGGACCGGATCACGTTCGCGGTCATTTCGGAAAGGCGCAGCCGGAGCTGTTTTTTTTCTTCGGACTCGGCGTTGAGCACCGAATGCCCGGTGTAAAACGTGTTGAAGGTCCGCGCCAGCTGGAAAATGTGGATCGCCAGCACCGAGGGATTGTGCTCTTCGCAGGCTTGTCGGATGATCACCGGGTATTGCTCCAGCAGAAGCAGGAGCTCCTTTTCCAGCGGCAGCAGAGGTTCGGTCCACCGGCCCGGACCCGCCGCGGGACTCTCTTTCCTGAGAATGGATCGAATGCGCGCGTGGCTGTATTGAACAAAAGGCCCGGTGAAGCCGTGAAAGTCCACCGATTCTTCGGGATTAAAGACCATTCTCTTTTTCGGGTCCACCCGCAGCAGGAAAAACTTGAGCGCGCCCAGGCCGATGATGTCGTGCAGCTCCTTCAGCTCCGCTTCGGTAAAATCCTTCACCTTTCCCAGCTCCTCGGTGTGCCTCGCCGCGATCGCGACCATTTCTTCAATGAGGTCGTCGGCGTCCACCACCGTTCCTTCCCGGCTTTTCATCCTGCCGGTTGGCAGCTCCACCATGCCGTAGCTCAGGTGATAAATCCCTTCGGAATAAGGCTTACCCATTTTTTTCAGCATCAGCTGCAGCGCCTTCATGTGGTAGTTCTGCTCGTCGCCGATCACGTAGATGGTCTGGTCATACCGGTATTCTTCATAGCGCTGTTCCGCCAGCCCCAGGTCCTGGGTGATGTAAACCGCCGTCCCGTCGCTCCGGAGCACCAGCTTTTCATCGAGTCCCCCGCCGGTAAGATCGGCCCAGACGCTGCCGTCGGGTTTTTGATAAAACGCACCGGTGCGCAACCCTTCCTGCACCAGGTCTTTCCCCATCAGGTAGGTGTCGCTTTCGTAATACACCTTATCGAACTCGCTCCCGATGCGGCGGTAGGTCACGTCAAAACCTTCATACACCCAGCCATTCATCTTCTTCCAAAGCGCAAGCACTTCAGCGTCGCCCGCTTCCCATCGCAGCAGCATCTCCTGCGCCGCCTTCATGATGGGAGCGTCCTTTTCGGCCTGCTCCCGGTGCATCCCGCCCTCCACGAGCCCGCCGACCTGCTTCTTGTACTCGTCATTGAACCGTACGTAATAATCCCCGACAAAATGATCTCCCTTTACGCCGGCAGACTGGGGCGTGGCCCCGTTCGCAAAAAGCTGCCAGGCGATCATGCTTTTGCAGATATGAATCCCGCGGTCGTTCACCACGCAGGTGCGGATCACCTCGTCGCCGCAGGCTTTTAGAATCTCCGCGACGCTCCAGCCGAGGAAATTGTTGCGCAGGTGGCCGAGATGCAGGGGCTTGTTCGTGTTGGGTGAGGAGTATTCCACCAGCACCCGCCGCCCGGAAGGCGGGTTGAATCCGAACCGGGGCTGAGAAAAATTCGACTCCAGGAATTTGATCCAGTAAGCATCGGCGATCCCGAGATTCAAAAACCCTTTGATCACATTAAACGAGGAAAAAAAAACGGGAAAAGACGACAGCAGCTTTTCCCCGAGCTCTTTGCCGATCGCTTCGGGAGAACGTTTCAGGGGCTTCGAAAGGGCGAAGAGCACCACCGTGTAATCCCCGGTAAATTCCGGCCTGGTGCGGTTGATCGCCAGGTCCGCTTCATCCACCCTGGTTCCATAAAGTTCCCGCAATGCCTGGGAGACGGAAGTTTTGATCGCTGCGACAACGCTCATCTGTTCGGTTTAGCCGCGAATTTACGCCCGAATGTTCACCGCTCCCCCGGGGAAGGATTAAGAATTCCATCTGCTACCTTTGCCGGCCGATGAGGAAGCATTTCCATACAGCGCGCGATCTGCTCCTGCCGGGGATTGATTTTTTTTACCCGCCTTTCCGCAGGCTGATGAGCCTGCAAACCTTCCGCTACGCAGCCTGCGGGGGCGCGAACACGTTCCTCGGGCTGCTGGTTTATTTCGTGAGCTACCGCTTCATCCTGCACGGGGAGACGCTTGACCTTGGATTCTATGCTTTCAAATCCCACGTCGCGGCGCTGTTCATGGCGTTTTGCGTGAGCTTCCCGGTGGGATTCTTCCTGATGAAATACGTGGTGTTCAGCGATTCGAAAATGAAAGGCAGGATCCAGCTCTTCCGCTATTTCATGGTGTACCTGTTCAACCTGGCGCTGAACTACATTCTCCTGAAAATATTCGTGGAAATATTCCGGGTCTATCCCGTCGTGGCGCAGGTGATCACCACCGTCATCATCGTTCTTTTCAGCTACCTGGCGCAGCGGCATTTCAGCTTCCGGATCACGGACGCGGAGGATGTGATCACAGACTGAAATCAAGCGATTCTACTTTCATGAAGAGATCTCCGCCGCACTGCGCCCGGATGACCAGCCGGTCTTTTGTCGGGTAAATGCCTGCGATCCGAAGGAGCTGGAGCGCTCCCTGGCTGCGCACTCCCGGCGCCCATTCGCGATTCAGCTGGCGATTCACCGTCACGCGCGCTGTGTCCACCCAGGCGGAAAGATCGAAGCGCGCCTGCCGGGCGATCTCGTTCGAGATTTTTCTGTTGAACAGCCAGTCCGCGGCCTTCAGCAGCGCCGCGCGGGAACGGACGTCGAAGTCCACGTCGGCGACGGAAATAATGTGGCTTTCGTTGTCATAAACGGGCCTTCCCGTAAAATAGACGGTGCCCGAGTTGCTGCCGGAAAAATTCACGCGAATGATCAGCTTATCGGCTCCGGATCCATAGAGCCGGCACTCATCTACAATGAAGATTTTTTTAACCGGTCCTTTCTCCAGCTCGAACTGTTTCCCCGCGAGCTGCCGGTTCAGGATGGTCGTGAGCGAATCGTAATCGAGCACCGCGTCCAGGAAAATATTGAAGCCTCCGTATTTCCCGGAAGACCCGATCGGCGGGATGGCGGGAAAGCTTTCATCCGGCCGTTCGAAGCGAATTACAGGCCGGGCGGTAAGTCCGAGAAAGATATTCAGGGAATCATTTCTGGCGAACAGATTCACCACGTTGAACCGCTGCGGATTGATCTGCAGCCAGCCGAGACCGTACAGATTCTGCACCTTGTTCAGCTGATCCCAGACCTGCTGGAACCGCGGGCGAAGATCAATGCTCCCGTAACCCGACTCCAGGTTAGCGCGGGCGGCATCCAGCTCCAGCTTCAGTCCCTTCATCACCTGCTTCGTGATGTCCGTACCCCAGAAACAAACTTCGCAGCGATCCACCGCTTCGGGTTCATTTCGCCGAAACTGTATCCGCACCCGGTAATCCGGCTGCACCAGCAGCGTATTGGAAAACGAAACATTTACTCTCCGTTCCGCTTCCTGGAATCCGCAGCGGCAGGGCGGCGTCCAGGGAGAAAGGGCGACTCCGTTCACGCAAACCCGGGTGGAGCCGACGATTTTATAATACCCCGTAAACCCGAGGTCGAGCGTGGGGCCGGAAGCCTTCATCCGCAACGGGCTCCGTCGAAAAACATATTTGTAGCGCATGTCGCAGCCTTCGTAAATCCAGTCGTCGGGGTAGTTCGGCGAAGTGAAGACGGTATCTATCGAGCGCTCGGCCATTTCGTAGAGCGGCTTCAGGTAGATCTGGACGGGCAGGTTGATCTGCGATTCGGGAAGGGAATCGAGCCGGTAATCGCGCTCCGCGAAAGATGGTTTGTCCGGGTTGATCCGGTGCGAACAGGAAATTGCCACTGCACCGAAGACCAGGAAAAGAATCGCGGCGATTTTCATGCGGAAATAAAAATAGGAAACGCCCCCACAGAAAACGGGTGCCGTCAGACGGTATTGTGAATTCCTTTAGAGATTCCGCGGATTTTTCAAGCCTTTGGCAAGCCGTTCCAGCGTTCCTTCGATCCGCGACGCGCGGGTTTCGTCCCGCTTCGCGGAAACGATCCACCCGATGTATTCCTTTTTGTTGGTGAAGGAAAGTGACTCAAAAAACGTGGCCGCCTCCCGGTGTTTTTTCAGCGCCGTCGCCAGATCGGGAGGGAGCTTCACTTCACGGGTGGCGGGATTCACCCACTGGAACACCTCGCGCTCCTTTTTCGGCTTCGCATCTCTTTTCCGGTCGGCTTCTGTTTTGGCGCGAAATCCGAAAGCCGACCAGGTATCGTTGAACGAAATCAGGTTTACCCAGGTGAGCCGGTCGCTCTCCGCCATCAGGCAGTCCCACCCCTTGTCGCGCGTCAGGTCCGTTTGCAACCCCGAGCTCCCTTTGGGATAATACACCCACGCGAGCACACCGGGTTTCATCAGCTTCATCACGCGGCTGAGTTCTTTTTCAAGCTGGGCCTGGTCGCGCACGAACCAGTGGATCTGGTCGTAATCCTTCGCGTTGGTGGTGATGCGCGCTCCGCGCGGAAGGGGGCTCAGCGATTCGCGAAAACCGGGAGGCGCGTTCAGCGCAAGCAGCGAGGTGTTTTCCGTGATCTTCAAACGGGCAGTTACCGGCGAGGGCATCGGTTTGGTTTTTTTCAAAGTTAATGGGCGGAAACAGCGGATCAAAGGGAGCGAATGATGTAGAACATCATCAGGAAGGAAGCGACGAGCTTCAGAAAAGAGCCCATCAGGAAGCCGACAAAAGAGCCCAGCGCCGCGCGGAAGGAACGGTGCGTGGTTTGTCCTCCGATCAGTTCCCCGACGAACGCCCCTAAAAAGGGACCGACGATCACCCCGAACGGACCCATCCAAAATGCGGCAATGAATCCAATGGTGCAGCCCCAGACCCCGTATTTCGTACCTCCGAACCTGCGCGTTCCCCAAAGCGGAATGACATAGTCAAGGAGCAACACCAGCACCACAACGGCCGCCCAGATGAGCAGGAATTTCGTGGTAAATGGGTTGGGGTCGCGCAATTGCTGCAATAGCAATCCGACATAGGCGATCGGCGGACCCGGGATCAGGGGCAAAATGCTCCCCAGGATCGCGACCAGGCAGAGCAGGATTCCAAGCGAGGCCCAAAGCCAGTCCATCGGCCGAATTTGGAAAACCCGAGCAATTAGAATGCCTTAAACCGATCGTCCAAACGTTTATCCTGCCAATTTTTCACCAACTGCAGCCATGGCATTATGATTGAGAATCAAGAATGAACTCCTGCCGGGGCAGGCAAAAAACTATACATCATGGGAAAAATTATCGGAATTGACCTGGGTACGACAAACAGCTGCGTGGCCGTAATGGAAGGCAGCGAACCGGTGGTGATCGCCAATGACGAGGGGCGTCGCACGACTCCTTCGGTGGTGGCTTTCCTCAAGAACGGCGAAAGAAAGGTGGGGGATCCGGCCAAGCGCCAGGCCATTACGAATCCGCAGAATACCATCATGTCCGTAAAACGGTTCATGGGTCGCCGGCATGATGAAGTGACTGAGGAGATCAGTCACTGGAGCTACAAGGTGACAAAAGGTGACAATAATACCGTACGAATTGACATAGACGGCAGGCTCTACACCCCGCAGGAGATCAGCGCGATGATTCTTCAGAAAATGAAGAAGACGGCTGAGGACTACCTCGGCCAGGAAGTGCATGAAGCGGTAATCACCGTTCCCGCCTACTTTAATGACTCGCAGCGCCAGGCTACCAAGGAAGCCGGTGAGATCGCGGGACTCAACGTTCGCCGCATCGTGAACGAACCCACCGCTGCCGCACTTGCATACGGCCTCGACAAGGGCAAGCACGACCAGAAAATCGCGGTCTTTGACCTGGGTGGCGGTACGTTCGATATTTCGGTACTCGAGCTGGGTGACGGCGTGTTCGAGGTAAAATCCACCAACGGGGACACGCACCTCGGCGGTGACGATTTCGACAAGGTGATCATGGACTGGCTGGCCGACGAATTCAAAAAAGATGAAGCGATTGATCTCCGCAAGGACCCAATGGCGCTGCAGCGTCTGAAGGACGCTTCGGAGAAAGCGAAGATTGAATTGTCTTCCTCCACGGAGACGGAGATCAACCTTCCGTACATTACTGCGGTGGATGGTGTGCCGAAACACCTCGTGAAAAAGCTGAGCCGATCGAAGTTTGAGCAGCTCGCGGACAACTTGTTTGCACGTTGCCTGAAACCCTGCGAACAGGCGCTTAAGGATGCGGGACTGTCTCCTTCGCAGATTGACGAGGTGATCCTGGTGGGTGGTTCCACGCGGATCCCGAAGGTGCAGGAGATCGTGGAGAAATTTTTCGGCCGCAAGCCGAACAAGAGTGTAAACCCGGACGAGGTGGTGGCGGTGGGAGCTGCCATCCAGGGCGCCGTGTTGACGGGCGAAGTAAAGGACGTACTTCTGCTCGACGTCACGCCGCTTTCGCTCGGTATCGAAACTATGGGTGGCGTAATGACTACGCTTATTCCTTCGAACACAACCATCCCAACGAAAAAATCCGAAATTTTTTCAACCGCAAGCGACAACCAGCCGGGAGTGCAGATACATGTACTGCAGGGAGAGCGGCCCATGGCCAAGGACAACAAGAGCCTTGGTATTTTCAACCTTGACGGCATTCCGCCTGCCCCGCGCGGGGTACCGCAGATCGAAGTAACGTTCGACATCGATGCAAACGGTATCCTGCACGTGACTGCGCGCGACAAGGGCACGGGAAAGGAGCAAAAGATCCACATCGAAGCCGGTTCCGGGCTCAGCAAGGAAGAAGTGGAAAGAATGAAGTCTGAAGCAAAGGCCAACGAAGCTCAGGACCGTGCCGAACGCGAGAAAGTGGACAAGCTCAACGCAGCCGACAGCCTGGTATTCCAGACCGAAAAACAGCTCAAGGAATACGGCGATAAGATCCCGCAGGACAAGCGCACCGTGATCGAGAACGCCGCCGAGCAGCTGAAAACGGCACACAAGAACCAGGACGTGGCAGCGATCGATTCCGCCATGGCTTCACTGAACGCCGCTTGGACCGCGGCCAGCCAGGACATTTACAACCAGCAGGCGGCGGGCGGGCAACAACAACCCGGTCCGCAGCCCGGGGACGAACAGCAGCAGGGCACGGGCAGTGAGAACGTGACCGATGTACCTTATGAAGAGGTGAAGTGATTGGGATCTACAGGAATTCCTGTCCAATATAAAGCGCCCCGCGAATTCGCGGGGCTATTCATTTCCGGGGTTATGTAAAACCCATGATCTCCGCATCCCGGCATTAATCATGAGCTCTATCATTTTTAATTACACAATTTCTTAAGGCCCTAAAACAGCTAACCTCTAACTCCGTGACCAATGTCACATCCTTCATTCAACATTCACCGTTCCCTGCTTAACGTTTTTCTTATTCCCGTTTATACGTTTCTCTCCGCTGACGCAGCGGCACAAAGGGGCACGAAAGACAGCGCTTTTGTTGCAGACATGCAGGGGTTGCCCGCATCGCAACTTTTCCGGCCTGATCAGGGCAAACGGCAAAGAGATACCGGTCTGATTTATGTGATCAGTCACGATGATGTTTACGAACTCTTTGGATACATGCGCGCTCAATCCCTGAGCGCGTTTGATTTTTCGCACTATCATATACTGGGCTTGCGTGAGGCCGGTACCTGGAAGTGGAAAATACGCGAAAACTCAAAAGCGTTCAGCCTGGTGCCCGTGAAACTGCTGGACGGCCATCCGCCGGAAATAAAGCATCTCTGGGGTGATTCGGTACAGCGGTTTGCTGGCGACACGCTGAAATGGTTCGTCACTGCGGGAGGCGACTGCTTTGCCAGATTCCGGTACGAATTACTTGGGGATAATTACTATTCCGCGTTCCTGCTCAAAGAATGGAATTATTGGGGAGGCTGCCGCGCAGCAAGGTTCCGGGATTTCACCATTCAGTTTCATCACTCAGGCGCGTTGCGCCACTATTCCACTCATACCATACTGGCAGATAGATGGAAAACAGAACAGTGAAGATGGCAGTTGCCCCGACTAAAATCCGCCATTTTCTGCAGAATGGCGGTCGGATAACAGCCGGCACGGTTCTTCGGCCGGTGGTGGAAACTCAGTACATGGAAATCGAAATCTTTACGCTTGCCGACTTTGCCCAGGACAATCAATCCAAGCTCACCATTGTCGGAACCTTTGACGCCATTCATGCCCAGCAGTTTCCCGCCGTCCATCCGGCCTGCAGCATCGCGTGCCGGTTGCGCTTTTCAGCGAAAGAAACCGGGCAACACGATTTTCGTTTGCGGCTCATTGACTCCGACGGCAAAGAAAGCATTCAGCCAATCGAAGGAAATATCGGGATCAGCCAGCCGCCCAACGGGCAGATCGCGACGATCAACATCGTTGTGAATTTCAACCAGCTCAGCTTCGAAAAGCCGGGGCGCTATTCCTTTGAGCTGTACATCGACGGGGAATGGAAGTCGGGGCTTCCCCTGTTCCTGAATAAGATGGCTTAGGAAGAGTCAGGAGTTCGGAGCCGGTGATCGGCAACTTCCCGACCCATCGAAATGCTTCGGCAGTGCTTCGACACGCTTCGGCAGGCTTCAGCGTGACAATCTTGCGCGACTGATTACTGCTTACTGATTACTGCTCACTCATCATTCATCACTCCTTACTGCTCACTGATTACTGCTCACTCATCATTCATCACTCCCTACTGCTCACTGATTACTGCTCACTCATCATTCATCTCTCATCCCTCATCCCTCATCCCTCACGCCGCGCCGAGGACGACCAGCAGCGCGTAGACGATCGCTGCAAGAATCAGCCAGTGACTGAGATAAAATGCCCCAACAAGTCCGAGTAAGAAGAGCAGCAGCGTAATCCAGAACTTGCTCGTCGCTCCCTGGTGCAGGTACACGGCCAGCGGTGGGAGCAGGATGGCCAGGATCACGAGCAGAACCGTATTCGTATCGGTAGCCTTGCCCGCTTTCCTGGCCTCCTTGTATGCCTTCAGTTCTTTTTTTACCAGGCGGAACTTCGCGCGTTTTTCTTTTTTGGAAAGCTTTTGAAAAGCCTCGATGGCGGCATTTACCGCAACCGGATCGGGTTCGACGGGACGCATGGCGGGACGGGCCGCGCCGGTCACCAGCAGCAGGGCCACAGCCAGAAAGAAATGCCTTCTCATTGGAAATGGTTTTGGGTAATGAAAGATGAACCGAAATTAACGAGAAAACAGGTAAGAATCATTTGCCGCCCGCCGGCGCGTCACATTATGTCGAGCGCCTTCACGAAAGCGGTCAGCTGAATGGGCAGAATCAGTGTGAGCCACTCCCAGTGCGTGATGATGGCGATTACCAGGGCTGCAGTGGAAGCCAGGAAGATAAGCCAGTACAGTCCCCTGTATTTTTTTGTCTGCTCCATGTTTTTTTTTACGCGTGCAAAAATAGGACGGGGATCGCAAAAGCAAAAAACTTTATGAGCTTACCGATAGAAATAATTGGGTAAAAGGTATCGTGTTTTTGTTATTTTCGTGAATGTGTGTTTAAAACACATTCAGCCCTTCCTGGCGAGAACCAGGCCAACCGATGAGAATACAGTTTTACCTGCGCTATCATACCCGTTTCGGTGAGAGTTTGTGGATTTGCGGCAACACGGAAGAACTGGGCGACGGAGATCCCGCCCGGGCCTTGCCCATGCGGTACCTTAATGAAGAATTTTGGGAAGCGGCACTGGAGCTGAAGCGCAAAACACTGCCGAAACACCTGCGTTACAAGTATTACCTGAAGGACGAGCAGGGTGAGCTCATCGCCGAATGGGAGAATGACCGCGAGCTCTCGGGGTGGGGCAACCTCGACGAGCTGCACGCGGTGGACACGTGGAACCACGCCGGCGATTTCGAAAATGCCTTCTATACCGCACCGTTTCGTAACGTGCTTCTGAAAAAACGCCAAAAAAAGCTGGCGTCAGCCACGAAATCATTCACACATGTTTTTCGCGTGAAAGCGCCGCTGCTCGGTGAGAACGAGTGCCTCTGCCTGCTCGGCAGCAACGCCGTACTGAACGACTGGAACACCGGAAACCCGATTTTTCTGAACCGCAAAGGCAATTGGTGGACCACGCGCATAGATTTTTCAGGCGAAGAATTGCCGGCGTCCTATAAATATGGAGTGTACGACCACGCCGAATCGAAGTTCCTTCGATACGAAGAGGGAAACAACAGATTACTTTATGCAAAGGGTGGCAGGAAAAAAGCCGTCATCGTACACGACGGATTTGCGCGGCTGCCCAACAATAACTGGAAAGGAGCGGGAGTTGCAATCCCCGTCTTCAGCCTTCGAAGCAGGAATGGATTCGGAGTTGGGGAATTTGCCGACATCCGCCTGCTGGTTGACTGGGCACGGGAAGCGGGAATGAAGCTTATTCAGCTGCTGCCGGTCAACGACACCGTGGCCACGCACAGCTGGCTGGATTCTTATCCTTACGCAGCGATTTCCGCGTTTGCGCTGCATCCGCTCTATATCAACCTGCATCTGGTAGCGGGTAAACAGCTTGCCAAAACTCTGACGCCGCTCAACCACAAGCAACAGGAACTAAATGACGCCCCGCACGTGAATTATGAGGACGTGATGAAACTGAAGACCGGTGTGTTGAAAGAACTTTACCAGGTAACCGGCGAAGAATGTTTCGGATCAGAGGATTACAAAGATTTTTTTCGCGAAAACCGGCACTGGCTGGAACCGTACGCGGTGTTTTGTTTTTTCAGGGACCGCAACGGCCATTCGCATTTCGACGACTGGGAAACGCACCAGCGATTCCAGCCTGAAGAAGTAGAAAAGCTTTGCAGTCGCAAGTCGCCTGTGTTTCGCGAGGTGGCTTTTTATTTTTTCATTCAGTATCATCTTCATCGGCAGCTGAAGGACGCTGCGGATTACGCCCACCGGAAAGGAGTGGTGCTGAAAGGTGATATCCCGATTGGAGTGTACCGCTACGGCTGCGATGCGTGGATGGCGCCGCGTCTTTTTCATATGGACTGGCAGGCAGGCGCTCCGCCCGATGATTTCACGGCGGTGGGTCAAAACTGGGGTTTTCCAACCTATAATTGGAAGGAGATGCAGGCCGACCGGTTTTCCTGGTGGAAACAGCGCTTCGCGCAAATGAGTAATTACTTTGACGCCTTCCGGATTGATCACATACTGGGTTTTTTCCGCATCTGGAGCATCCCGGCCGATGAAGTGCAGGGAATCATGGGACGCTTTGTACCCTGCCTGCCGGTCCAGGCAAGCGAGTTCGGAGAGCGCGGCATCTGGTTCGACCAGGAACGGTATTGCAAACCGTACATTACCCCAAGGGTCCTCGACGATGTGTTTGGGGCATTGGCGGGAAAAGTGCGGCTCCAATTTCTTGAACCGAACGGCAGCGGATTTCAGTTGCTGCCGGGTTTCAGGACGCAGCACCAGGTACAGCAGCATTTTGCCCGCCTAGAATCGACTCCGGAAAACGAAAGCCTTCGAACGGGGCTTCTTTATCTCATCTCCAACGTAATTCTCTTTGAAGTGGAAAACGGGAACCCCGGGTATCATTTTCGCATCTCCATGGAAAAGACCCATTCGTTCCGCGACCTGGACCCGCCGACCAGGGAAAAGTTACAGGCGCTGTATGTAGATTATTTTTTCAGGAGGCAGGATGAATTCTGGAAGAAAGAGGCCATGCACAAGCTGCCTCAGCTGAAAGCATCCACGAACATGCTGGTTTGCGGGGAAGACCTCGGTATGGTCCCACACTGTGTCCCGGACGTAATGCAGCAGCTCGGTATTCTCAGCCTGGAGATCCAGCGGATGCCGAAAGACCCCAAAAAAGAGTTTTTTCATCCCGACGATGCACCCTACCTGTCAGTGATCACGCCGTCGACCCACGACATGAGCACCATTCGGGGGTGGTGGGAGGAAAACCGGGAACGCACCCAGCATTTCTACAACACCGTTCTCGGCCAGTGGGGAGATGCGCCCCAGTTCTGCGAAGCCTGGATCAACCGGGCAGTAGTTCTCCAACATCTGTATTCTCCCGCCATGTGGAGCATTTTCCAGGTGCAGGATGTTCTGGGAATGAGCGAAACCCTGCGTCGCCAGGACCCGGCGGAAGAGCGCATCAATGATCCCGCAAACCCCCAGCACTACTGGAGGTACCGCATGCACATCCCGCTCGAAGATCTGATCCTTCAAAAGGAATTCAATGAGGAGCTGAAAGGGTATGTACTGCACAGCGGCAGGTAAACCTTTGCCCGCGGAAGAATAGCTTTGCTGCATGCAGATTCGTTACTGGTCACATTCCCTGAGGTTCCGGCATCCGTTCACCATTTCCAAGGGAACCAAAACCCATCAGCCCACCTTAATCGTGGAGCTACAGCACCTGGGGTTTACCGGGTATGGCGAAGCGCCCGCAATCAGCTATTACGACATCACGGTAGAAAAAATGATCGCTGACCTTGAGGCGAAGCGACCGGTGCTGGAAAAATTTGCATTCACGGTACCCGAACGATACTGGCACTTCCTGCACCACCTTTTTCCACGGAACAGTTTCCTCATTTGCGCGCTCGATATGGCCGGCTGGGATCTGTTTGGAAAAATGCGACGAACAAAATTGTACGAATGCTGGAAAGCCGATCCCCGGATGAATGACCCGCTAACCGATTACACGATCGGGATCGACACGCCGGAGAAAATGGTGGAAAAAATCCGGGAGCGTCCCTGGCCGATCTACAAGATAAAAGTCGGCACGCCAAACGACCTTGCCCTGTTACAGGAACTACGCAAGCATACCGATGCAGTCTTTCGTGTCGATGCCAACGCCGGCTGGGACCTTAAGACGGCGCTGACGCTGATCCCCCGGCTCAGCGATTTGGGAGTACAACTCGTTGAGCAGCCACTAGCGAAAGACGCGTGGGCCGACATGTCGGTGCTCTACGAGTTGTCGCCGCTGCCGCTGATTGCCGATGAAAGTTGCGTCACGGGGGACGATGTTGAAAAATGTGCCGGCAAATTTCATGGAATCAACATCAAGCTTACCAAATGCGGCGGACCAACGCCGGCTCTGGAAATGATCCGCATGGCAAACAAGCTGCAGATGGAAATTATGATCGGGTGCATGAACGAGTCTACCGTGGGTACTGCTGCGATCGCGCATCTGACGCCATTGGCAAATTACGCCGACCTCGACGGACCCCTGCTGCTCGCGGAAGATGTCGCCACCGGAATTCGCTACGACAACGGCAAAGTGGTCCGCTCCGAAGAGCCCGGACTCGGTATTCGATACACGGGCGCGACTGCGACCGAAGAGATTTGAAATTTTCTTAATGCAACAATAAATTCACGGGCAGGCGATTTATTCTGTTTCGGCGAATCGCTTCGGCTGTAGTTTCTTCCTAATTTTACTTTCCCGAACCGTCTCGATGAAAATCCTGAAAACTACTTTATTCTTTCTTGCATTTTCGTGTACCCTGGGTGCGGTCGCTCAGCCCCCTAGCTTGTCTTTCTATACGGGAATGATTAACTACCACGGAGATCTGAATCCGCACAGCTTCACATTTGGGCAGGCCAACGCAGCTGCGGGGATAATCGTTCGGAAACCTATCACCTCCTGGTTCACGGCAAGAGCCGGATTTTTTTCAGGTAAAGTAGATGCAGCGGACCGGTACAACCGTGATTACCTTCAACCGCGAAACCTGAGCTTCTATAGTTCCATCCAGGAGCTGCAGGCAGGATTCGAGATTTCCGTTGGGCGTCCCGACAGTCGCATCCGGCCATACGCATATGCAGCTCTCGGCGTTTTTCATTTCGACCCGTGGGCTTACGACAGTGCGGGCGTAAGGACGAGGCTGCAGCCGCTCAGCACGGAAGGGCAGGGGTTGCCGGGTATCTCCCGACCGCAGCCATACCAATTGTTCCAGTGGTGCATTCCGTTTGGCGGAGGGATCAGGTTTGCCGTCACCGATGACCTGCGCCTGGGTGTTGAATTCAGCCAGCGGAAAACTTTCACCGATCATCTCGACGATGTGAGCAGCTTTTTCGTGGACCGCGATCTCCTGCTGCGCGAGCGCGGACCCAAAGCCGTGGAGCTGGCTTATCGGGGCGACGAACTTCCCGGCGGTAATTCCTACCCGGTGCATGGAGAGCAGCGCGGAACGCCAAGCGAAATGGACTGGTACTACCTTCTCGGTGTTACGGTTGAAATGAGCTTTCACTCCATAGCTGATCTTTTCTCCGGAATTGGCAGCAACTCTACTTACCGGCGCTGCCCGCGCAATGTTTCCGAATATTAATTCGTTCTAACATGTCCGGCCACCGCGGACTACCTTTGTGAATGCAAGCGTCATGAAGAATCGCCTCTTTCTTTTTTGCTCAATGATTGCTTTGGTGGAATCAAATGCCCAAACCTTTCATGCCGGCTTGTTCGCGGGAGCGTCGGCCTACAATGGCGACCTCGTAACAGGGATATTTCCGAAGCAGCTCACGAACGGCGCCGCCGGTATTACAGGCAATTACGAGATCAGCGAGCAGGTGCTGCTCCGCGCCGGTGTAACATATTCGATACTAGGTGGTGCGGACCGTTACAGCCCGGATACGCATCTTGTGCGCCGCAACCTTTCGTTTGAAACAACGCTGTGGGAATTTCAGCTGGTTGGAGAATATTATCTGTTCAACCTGTACGAGCGAAAATATTCTCCCTATGTTTTTGCCGGTGCCGCCTTATTTCGGTTCAATCCCTACGCGTATACTGTGAACCAGCAGCAGGTGTACCTGCAGCCGCTCAGCACGGAAGGACAGGGAGTTCCCGGCTATAACATCAAACCCTACAAGCTCACCCAACTGGGGATCCCTTTTGGCGGCGGTATTAAATATGCGTTCACCGATGACCTCCGTCTCGGGGTTGAGTTCGGGCTTCGAAAATTATTCACCGATTACCTGGACGATGTGAGCCGCAATTACGCGGACCGCAACGAATTGCTTACCGCCAAAGGTCAGCTCGCGGTGGACATGGCGTACCGGGGGGATGAACTGCCTGGAGGAAATGCGCAGTATCCGCAGAAAGGTGCCCAGAGGGGAAGTCCGAAAAGTTCGGATTACTATTATTTCGCCGGGCTGCATTTTAGTTTCCGGCTGGGAAACGGAGGCGGAGGCTTTCCGATCTTCAACGGTCGGGGGAAATACGGTTGCCCTACGGTACCGCAATAACGCCATGTTATCTTCTTTTTGCAGACAACAGCTTGCGCCGCGCTTAACTTTGCGACATGGCCTATCGCGACCTGGCGGAGTTTATCCACGCGCTCGATAAGGCAGGCGAACTCCTGCGCATTAAAACCTATGTAAATCCAAAGCTCGAAATGGCAGAGATCACCGACCGCATGAGTAAACAGCCGGGAGGGGGGAAGGCCCTGCTTTTTGAGAACACGGGTTACCCGTTTCCCGTGCTGATGAACGCCTACGGCAGCGAGAAGCGGATGTGCATGGCGCTTGGAGTAAAACGGCTGGACGATGTGGCCGCCGAGATCGAAGGACTTTTTCGCTTGCTGTCGGCGCCTAAAGAAAGCATTGTCGACCGGCTGAAAATGTTGCCCAAGCTTCGACAATTTTCTGCCGCGATGCCGCGCGTTCGCAGGGGAAAAGGGCGTTGCCAGGAAGTAGTGATGCGCGATGCCGATGTCACGAAGCTGCCGGTGATCACCTGCTGGCCGAAGGACGGAGGTCCGTTTCTCACGCTCCCGGTGATCCATACGCGTGACCCCATCACAGGCACGCGCAATGTCGGGATGTACCGGATGCAGGTATTCGGTCCACGACTCACTGCCATGCACTGGCACAAGCACAAAGTGTCGGCAAAGCATTTCAACGAATACAAAAAGCTGAAAAAAAGAATGCCCGTTGCGGTTTCGCTCGGAGGAGATCCGGTGTACGGCTATTCCGCCACTGCGCCGCTCCCGGAAAACGTGGACGAATACATGCTCGCCGGTTTTCTCAGGAAGAAAAAGGTGGAACTGGTGCGTTGCCTGACGCAGCCCGAGCTGGAAGTGCCGGCAGACGCCGACTTTGTGATCGAAGGGTACATCGACCCCGATGACGAATTGATCTGGGAAGGGCCTTTCGGAGATCACACAGGCTATTATTCCCTGGCCGACTGGTACCCGCGTTTTCACATCACAGCCATCACTCACAAAAAAGACGCGGTATATCCCGCGACGATCGTGGGAATCCCTCCCCAGGAAGATGCCTGGCTGGGAAAAGCCACCGAACGCATCTTCCTGGCACCGATGAAAATGACGCTTGTTCCGGAAATCCTGGATATGGACATGCCCGTGGAAGGTGTCTTTCACAACCTGGTGATCGCGCAAATCCGGAAGGATTACGCAGGGCAGGGACAGAAGGTAATGAACGCAATGTGGGGCGCCGGGCAAATGATGTTCAACAAGATTCTCGTACTCGCGGACGAAAAGACCCGGATCCAGGATTACGAGGAGCTGGCACGCTATGTTTTGAAAAACCTGGATCCCGCCCGGGATATTTATTTTTCAACCGGCCCGATGGACGTGCTGGATCACAGCTGCAGCAAGCTGGGTTTCGGGGGCAAGATGTGCATTGACGGAACAGAAAAGTTTCCGGAAGAAGTAGACGAAAATGACAGCCTGCCCGCCATGGCCGATCTGGCATCCATCAGCCGCCTGCTGGATGGCATTGCGGATATTCGCGCATATAACTCCTCGCTGGTTGCAAGACAGATCCCGGTGCTGATCATTTCTCTGGAAAAAAGTCGCCGGGGACATGTGCGTGAGCTGCACGAACAACTTTGCCGGTCAACTTCGCTGGCTGGAATAAAAATGATTCTGTACGTCGAGCATACGGTGGATCCGAATGATCTGCCGGTCGCGCTCTGGAGATTTTGCAACAACCTTGACCCAAAACGCGACCACGTGATTGCCCGTACGGGCGAAAAGGGCAGAGAAGTGGGTAGCTGCATCGGGTTCGACGGAACGATCAAGACGAAAGAGTTTGACGGTTTTCAGCGCGACTGGCCCAACATCATCGTAGCCGATGACGCGACCGTACGGGCCGTGGATGAAAAATGGGAACAGCTCGGCATTGGTCCCTTCATTCCGTCCCCATCCCTTAAATTCAAGAGCCAGCTTTACGGAGAGGAAGCCGTTGTGCAGTGACCCGCCTGCTGGTCATTTATCATTAACTTGCTGAAAATTGTGTGATGAAGAACCTGAGTGCAGCAATTTTTCTGGGCCTGATTTCGCTGGCCGCCTTTGGTCAGCACGATAAGCGAAACAATACCCTCCTCTGGAAAATCTCCGGCAACGGACTTTCGCAGCCATCGTACCTCTACGGCACCATTCACCTGATCTGCGCGGAAGACGCGATGTTGAGCGACAGCCTCACGCGCGTGATCCGCGAATGTGATGAAGTTTATTTCGAAGTGGACCTTGATAATTTTTTCGAAATGATCGGGGCTATCGGTAAAATGAAGATGCGCGGAGACACCACCCTGCGGGACCTGCTCAGTGAAGAGGACTATGCCCGCGTAAAAGAATACTTCGAACGCCGCCAGCCGTTGCTCCCGTTTTCGCTGCTCGAAACGTTTAAGCCGATGCTGGCTGCTTCCACTCTGCAGGAATCGGGGTTGGCCTGTGAAAATACCGCAATGATGGAACAGCTTATTCTGGAGGAAGCAAACCGTCATGGCAAAAAGATCAGGGGACTGGAGAGCATGGCTTACCAGGCCGGAGTGCTCGACAGCATTCCTTACCGCGTGCAGGCGGAGCAGCTGCTTCGCTATATCCGCAGCAACTCTTCAGGTGATTCCCGGGATGAGGAGCTGGACCAGATGATGAAAGCGTACCCGGAACAGGATCTGGCCAGGCTGGAAGAGCTTCTGAATCATCCCGACGCCGGCATTGCAGAGTTCGCCGAGCCACTGCTGTACAACCGAAATGAAAACTGGGTGCGCAAGCTGAAGCAGCTTTTGCCGAAAAAGTCCCTGCTGATTGCCGTCGGCGCCGGTCATTTGCCCGGAGAACGCGGAGTGATCAGCCTTTTGAGAAAAGAAGGATTTACCGTGACGCCCGTGCCGAACAAGCTTAACAAGACCCGAGTAATATGAAACGACTAGCCCGTCTCGCGCTGATCGCCGTGATTTTCTCAGTGAGTACGGATGCGGAAGCGCAGCGCAATCGCATCGACAGTCTTGGCAACGACGCTGAGGTGCTTGCTTTCCTGAAATCTGTAAACAAAGATTTCAACAGCGAACGGTTCGAGCTCCGCAGCACCGCAGCGTTGCGCCGCGACCTGGAATGCAACGGAATGGCGGAAAGCTGGCAAATTAAAAACTGGGACCGGGCAGATTTCGATGGCGACGGGCGGAACGATCTGCTCATAATGCCTTTCTGGATGGATTACGGCGTGTATGTGATCATGGACCGCGGCGCAAACCGGTTCGAAACGATCACGCTTTCCTACAACATTTTCGATAAATGCGAGCTGGCGCGCATCGCGGACGCCGGCGGCCGTGCGGCGTTGTATTATTATCTTTCCCCGTCCCGTGGGCGATCCCGGGGGGATACGCTGGTGTACCGGCATGGCGGCTTTGTGGAGTACAACGCTACCCCGGCGCAGAAAAAAATCGATTCGATCAGCTTTCGTACAGGCTATTGCTTCGGAAGTTGTCCGGTATTTTCCATTCGCCTGGACGCGGAGGGAAAAGCGGTCTACGAGGCAGGCGCGTACAATCCAAAAATGGGAACTTATTCTGCAACGTTTTCCCGCTCCTTCCTCGACGAATTGCTGGCCCTTGTTCATTACGTGGACCCTGCACGCCTGGCGGATGATTACAAGGTGTCATGGGCCGAGGACCAAACCGCGTGGCTCCGCGTCCGTTATGCGGACGGCAGTGTTAAAGAGATCCGCGACTATGGCCTGAAAGGAAATTTTGGCTTGCGCCTTCTCTACAGCAAGTTTTTCGAAATGCGCGGTTCTCAGCCCTGGAAATGACCGGGAAATTTAGAACCGCTCCAGCGCGGAAAACATGAAGTCGCACTCGATGCGCGCATTTTCGTCACTGTCGCTTCCGTGCACGGCGTTTTCTCCAACGGAAGTTGCGTACAGCTTGCGGATAGTTCCTTCATCCGCCTTCGCCGGATCGGTGGCACCGATCAGCTTCCGGAAATCAGCAACCGCATTTTCTTTTTCAAGAATAGCTGCGACAATGGGCCCGCTGCTCATGAACTCCACAAGCTGCTGGTAAAACGGGCGCTCCCGGTGAATCGCATAGAATTCTCCCGCTTTTTCGGCGCTGAGTCGCGTGAGCTTCAGAGCACGGACCCGAAAACCTGCGCGGATGATGTGATCGAGGATCGCGCCGGCGTGCCCGTTCTTCATCGCGTCCGGCTTGATCATAGTATAGGTAAGATTCGACATAATTTGATTTTCGTCCCCAATGAGATTCGGGGCGCAAAGCTAACACAAAGTTGTATTCCCCGTTTTCCGACGCTCCTGCAAACGCGCCGGCCTCGTAGAATGGCTTATCTTCGCAGCCGTTTTTGATGAAGCCCATCTACGAAATATTTCCGCTGCTGACCCAGCACCGGAAAATCGCGATCACAACGCACCAGAAACCGGATGCCGACGCCATGGGTTCTTCGCTCGCCCTGAAGCATTTTCTCGCGCAGCTGGGACATACCGTCACCGTGATTTCGCCCACGAACTGGGCCAACTGGGTCAATTGGATGCCCGGGGCCGCCGAGGTAATTGATTACGACGTGGACAGAGGAAGGGCGGAAAAGATCCTCGAAGAAGCCGAGTGGCTGTTTTGCCTCGACTTCAACCATTACGACCGCACCCGGAACCTCGCCCCAAAACTTCGGCAGCTGAAATGCACCAGGATCCTCATCGATCACCACCAGGAACCGGACGCTGCGGCATTTGACTATGGCGTGAGCGACACTTCCAAAAGCTCTACCTGCGAAATGGTGTACGATTTCATTCTCGGGTCGGGACATGCCGATAAGATCAACGAACAGGTGAGCGAATGCCTGTATGCGGGCATCGTGGGCGATACGGGCTCGTTCCGGTTCCCTACAGCACACGCAGGAGTTCACAAAATGGTGGCCGACCTAAAGTCGCGCGGCTTCGGACATTCGGAAGTGCATGACAAGCTATTTGATAATTTTCTCGAGAACCGGCTTCGCTTCATCGGGCATGTGCTGCTGCACCGCATGGAGGTATTTTATGAATACAACACCGTGCTCATTGCGGTGCCGCGATCGGACCTCATCAGGTACGACATTAAAACGGGCGATACGGAGGGCCTGGTCAATTTCCCCCAGACCATCCAGGGCATCAAGCTTGTGGCGCTCGTGATCGACCGGGACGAAGAGCGGAAGTGGAGCTTTCGCAGCAAAGGGGATTTCGACTGCAACACGTTTGCGCGAAAATATTTCAGCGGAGGCGGGCATTTCAACGCCGCCGGAGGCAGAACCACCGACAGCCTGGAGAAAACGGTGCAGAAGTTCAAGGAAGCACTCCGGGAGAATCAACATCTTTTACAATAATCAGAAACATGCAAAGTAGAATCCTTTTATTCATCATCCTCGTGACCGCAGTTGTCGCAGGCTGCAACAAAATCTCTTACCGTAAAACGCCGGGCGGGCTGCCCTATAAGCTGTTTCCGGCCGATGATACGCAGCGGGTCCGGCCGGGGAATATCATCAAGCTGAATTTGCTCCAGAAGATCAATGATTCGGTTTATTATAATTCTTTCGATAAGCTTCCGCTGTATTTCCAGATCGAGTCCGGCTCACAACCGTATGAACTTTCCGAGCTCTGGACCCGCCTGGAAAAAGGCGACAGTGTGATCGCAACGCAAATGATGGACACGTTCATCAAAAGAAATCCGCAGGGAATTCCCCCGCATTTCAAAAAAGGCGATCGCATCGTGACGCAGGTCCGGATCCTGGACGTGTTTGTTAACGATTCGCTCGCTCAACTGGACCGGGATCGTGTGCAGCGCGAGTGGCTGGAAAAAGAGATCAGTTTTGTCGGTAATTATCTTTCGCAGCGGAAAATCAATGCGCAAAAAACAGAATCAGGGGCGTTCGTTGAAGTGCTCAATCCTGGAGTGGGGGAGCCCATCGATTCGGGAAACTACGTGACGATCAACTATACAGGCAAGACGTTCTCTGGAAAGGTTTTCGACAGCAACGTGGACACCTCCTTCCAGCATGCTTTCCCTTACTCGTTCGTCACAGGCGGAGGCCAGATGATCCGCGGTTTTGACGAGGGCGTTCGCGCACTGAGAAAAGGTGCTGTGGCGCGGATTTACGTTCCGTCTTTGCTTGGCTACGGTGCAGATCCACGCTCGCCAAATATTAAACCATTTGACCATCTGATATTCGACGTCACGATACTGGATGTGAAGGAAAAAGCTCCGGATAGTCCTCCGGTGCAGTAAAAAAAATTGACAGGCCTCAATTGACGACGCTTCCGCGAATCAAAGAAAAACGGAAATTTGTAGGGATAGGTTTTCCCACGAACGGCTCCGTTTTTAGTCCAACGTCCTGAAAAACCGGACTTCCTGTGAAACCTGGTCGAAGAACTAAAACCGTACTTTTTGCTTAGTCCTAATAAAAAATCCAAGCCTGTGGAGACCACATTGAGGCCCTGATCAAACAGTCTTGATGTACAATAAGAAGCGCCCGTTGCCATCGGGTGCTTTTTATTTTTTATAGTGCAGGAAAAGGGTGATCGCCTCCACCGCCGCTTTCACGTCGTGCACACGCAGCATATTCGCACCATTCAGCAGCGCAATTGTATGCACCACCGTGGTGCCATTGAGCGAATCTTCCGCATCAATGCCCAGCGTTTTGTAGATTGTTGACTTTCGGGAGAGTCCCACGAGAATGGGACAGTCCAGCATCCGGAAGCTCTCCAGGTTTCGCAACAGTTCGAAGTTCTGAGAAATCGTTTTCGCAAATCCGAACCCGGGGTCAACGATGACGTCGCGGATACCATGAGACCGCACCTCGTGCAGCTTGCGGATGAGAAAATCGAGCACCTCCCGCGTGACGTCTTCGTAATTGCTCTCGTGATGCATCGTTGAAGGATTTCCTCGCATGTGCATCAGCACATAAGGAACTTCGAGTTCAGCCACGGTTTCGAGCATCACCGGATCGAGGTTTCCCGCGCTGATGTCATTCACCATGGAAACTCCAAGCTTCACGGCCTTGCGGGCTACCGAAGCATGGAACGTATCAATCGAGAGTATGGCATTGGGAAACCGGTCCCGCAGCGCTTCCAGCGCCGGAGCCACCCGTTCCCATTCTTTGTCCGCATCCACGGCCCCGGCCCCTGGCCTTGAACTTTGTCCGCCGATGTCGAGAATATCCGCTCCTTCGCTCAGCATTATGCCCGCACGTTCCAGGAGGTCATCAATTCGCAGGGTGCGGCTCGGCGCATAGAAAGAATCCGGGGTGATATTCAGGATTCCCATCACAAGCGGCTTGTCGGTCGCCACCATCCGACCCATGCAGTTCAGCGTGTACATTAGTCGATGTTCGCTATTTTTGGAGCTAAAGGTAACGGTAACTCGCAGTCCCGCGCCCACCCGGATCGCCGAGTCATCGTCTCCGGATGAACCGCTGTTCGCCAGCATCACCGACGCAATCCCATGACCAACCAGCAATACGACGAAGTCATCGCTTCCTGCAGGAATATCTTCATCAAGAAAGCCCGGGATTACGGAACCGCCTGGCGCGTGCTTCGCACCATCTCGATCGTTGACCAGATCTACATCAAGGCCCAGCGGATACGAACTATCCAGGAAAAAGGACGGCAAAAGGTGGAAGATGACATCGCTGCCGAATTTCGGGGAATTGTGAATTACGCGATCATTGGATTGATTCAACTTGGACTGCCGGAAGATGCGCCCGAAGAAATGGATCCCACGGAGGCGGCAACGCTGTATGATGTTTATGCGAGTCGCGCCCGCTCCCTCATGGAAGACAAGAACCATGATTACGGCGAGGCCTGGCGGCAAATGAGCCAGGAAAGTTTTACCGACCTGATCCTGATGAAGCTGCAGCGTATCCGCCAGATCCTGGCCAACGAAGGGAAAACTCTGGTGAGCGAAGGGGTGGACGCGAATTATCTGGACATATTGAATTATGCCGTCTTCGCGCTCATCCTGATGAACGAATCGGTTGCTTCCTCATGAAACCAGTTCTCCATATTACCCGTGTGCTTGTCGGCATCCTGTTTCTTTTCTCGGGACTGGTGAAAGCCAATGATCCGCTTGGACTGAGCTACAAGATGCAGGAGTTCTTTGATCTCTGGGGAATGAGCTCATTTCATTCCTGGACGCTCGGACTTTCGATCGCAGTGATCGGTTTCGAGATCATCGCAGGCATGGCTCTTTTGACCGGCTGGCAAATGCGGCTGTTCAGCTGGCTGCTCCTTCTTCTGATAGTCTTTTTTACATTTCTTACCGCTTACGCCCATTTTTCCGGGAAATTCAAAAACTGCGGGTGCTTCGGCGATTGTATTCCAATCAGCACGAAAACCTCGTTCCTGAAAGACCTCGCCCTGCTCCTGCTGATCGGATTCCTTTTTGCCTTTCGCAAACAGATCACGCCCGTTTTCTCCAACCGTGTTTCTGCGGTGCTGATGGGAGCTACCTTTCTCGTTGCATTCGGAATGCAGTGGTGGACGCTGAATTACCTGCCGGTGGTGGATTGCCTGCCTTTCCGCAAAGGCAACAACATTAAGGAGCAGATGAAGATCCCTGCTAACGCCATCCCCGACAGTACGGTCATTACTTTCGTTTATGAAAAAGACGGAAAGCGCGTGGAATTTACCGCCGACCAGTTCCCTGCAGACTTCAGCTCCGATGCGTACAAATTCGTCAGCCGTTACGACAAAGTTGTCCGCAAGGGAAAGAACAACGAGCCGCCTATCAAAGGATTCATACTGTCAGGATCAACGAATACAGATTCCACGGAGCACGTACTTTCAAATGAGTATTCTGTGCTGCTTTTCTGCGAAACCTTTTCAAATCCCGTGTCGCGGTGGGAAAAAGATTTTGCGCGCGTCTGGCGGCTGGCAGGAGAGAAGGGAGTCCCTGCTTACCTGATCACAACACAGCCGGAAGAAGCGTACCGTATGCTGAAGTCGACAGAATTTGCCCGCATCCAGGTGCTGACCTGTGATTACACCGCGATCCGCACTGCCGCACGCGCCAACCCGACGGTGTACGTGCTCGCGGCAGGTACAGTGCTTGGAAAATGGAGTTTTAGGGAAATGCAGAAAGCGGAAAAGAAATTGCGCCCGCTTGTAGTGAAACAGGCGCGGCAACGAACCGTTCCCGCCGACAGCCTGCCGATGCCCGTTGACAGTTCTAAAATCAGGTAGTGTTTCGTTATATCGCAAAAAAAATTTTCTACGGCCTGCTCGTCCTGCTGGGCGTGGTGATGCTCGTTTTCTTTCTTTTCCAGGGTTTCGGAGATCCTTCCAGGCTGGTGATGGGCCAGACCGGCGACTCGGCAACGCAGGCGAACATCCGCCGTGAGCTTTACCTGGATCAGCCGAAATGGAAACAATTCCTGTTTTACCTGAATGACGTCTCGCCGCTCAGCCTGCATTCAGCGGACGAGATCGAAAGGAAGAAGCTAAGGGGAGTTTTTGTCGGAGGCGAAACAAAGATTGCCATCAAGCTTCCCTATCTGCGGCGGTCGTATCAAACCCGGCGGGACGTCGGCAGCATCCTGATGCAGGCTTTGCCCGGCACCATCATGCTGGCTGTCGCCGCAATGGGAATTGCTGTACTGTTGGGAATACCGCTGGGTGTACTGGCTGCCGCCCGACAGAATACATGGCTGGACACCTCAGCGGTATTTACCAGCATACTCGGCATTTCGGCTCCGTCATTTTTCATGGGCATCATCATTGCCTATGTTTTTGGATTTGTACTCAGCGACTGGACGGGTTTGCACATTTCGGGGAGCTGGTACAGCATTGATTCCGTGACGGGAGAAAAAAGATTGAGTTTGCAAAACCTGGTTTTGCCCGCACTTACGCTCGGTATCAGGCCGATGGCAATCATCACGCAGCTCACGCGGAGCGCCATGCTCGATGTCCTCGACCAGGACTATATCCGCACCGCTTACGCCAAAGGGCTTTCCCGAAGGCAGGTAATTTGGAAGCACGGTCTCCGGAACGCGCTCAACCCGGTGATCACTGCCGTAACCGGGTGGTTTGCCGAGCTTCTTGCGGGGGCCTTTTTCGTCGAGTATATTTTCGGATGGCAGGGGATTGGAAAAATCACGGTAGACGCGCTCGAGAAGCTGGATTACCCGGTCGTTATGGGAGCAGTGCTGATCTCCGCCACGTTTTTTATACTGATCAACATCATTGCCGACATCCTGTATGGTGTCGTAGATCCGAGGGTGCGCATCCAATAGCGGCGTGCGCACTTTGGAATTTGTACTAACTTTCTGTACTCCTGACCCCGGCAACAAAAATTCTCCGTATCGCAGATGGAATCAAAACTCTTTTTTATGCGGTACATTTTCCTGTTCACAGTTGGATTTGCGCTTTTTTACGGCTGCGGAAAGAACGGCCTTTCGCGAAAGGAAGCCGAAAAATCGGTCCGCGCTGCGTTCGAGCTCTTTATGGTCGTACAAAGCATGGGCGGCCAGCACCTATCCGACAGGGATGTGGTGAAAATTCACGATCTCAGGGGCCCGGACGAAGGGCCCGTAGATGCAACGGTTTTGGGGATCGGTTCCGACAGCGCGAAAGTTATGCACGCCGAAGCAAAAGAAAAGGGGCATTATGTTGCAGTAGCCACACTGGTACGGATTTGGCCCACGGACGGTGCAGCATACGATACGCTTGGCGGAGTTTTCGCCATCTTCAAATCCGGCGACCGGTGGGAGGCGCTCCCGCTTTCGGGAGTTCATCGGTTAAACCCAAGGTAGAGGATTCGTTTTGAGTACGGCACTCATTGAATGACCACGTCGTTGACGACTTTCTGCCCCAGCGCTTCGTTGACCCGTTGCTTTATTTTTTCTTTTTGGTAGATGAGTTCCTGCTTCAGGGGAGCGACCTGCGTCGTGATGAAGAGCCGGTCGCCAATGATCTGGATTTTTTCGGTATAGCGCGCGACGGTCTTGCCCATGATCTCCTCCCAGGCCTCTTCGATCTGCATAGCCTGGATGGAGCCCTTGATGCGGCTACCCTCCAGGAACTGGCGCAGGGCCTCGGCGAGTGAGTATTCTCCCATTTCCGCAAAGTTAATCGGTTTGGCCCCTGGAAGTCAAAGGTGGATCAGCTGAAACCCTGCGCCGATTCGTTCCAAATGGCTGCGCAGTCTTTGCTCATTGGTGTCGGTAATAAAAACCTGTCCTTCGTTTTCGATGCATACTTTTTTGAGCAGGTTGTTGATTCGCTCCTCATCGAGCTTTTCAAACACGTCGTCGAGCAGCAGGAGAGGAGGGAACTTTTTTTGTTCCTGCAAAACCTGCAGTTCCGCGAGCTTGAGCGCAAAGAGGAGGCTCTTGCGCTGACCCTGCGAAGCTATGCTGCGAAAAGGCCGACTGTCCAGGTTCATTTGCAGCTCGTCGCGGTGGATACCGGCGGTAGTCCGCGCGGCCTGCAGGTCTTTTGCACGACTTGCGCGGAGGAGCGCACGGACGTCAACATCGAGTAGCTGGCTTTCATAAAAAAGCTCGAGCTGCTCGTGCCGCCGCGCGATCTCCTGGTAAAGGCGGTTGACCCGAGGCAGAAAATGCACAAAGAACTCTTTTCGGCGGTCAAACAGAAACCCGCTGAAGCCCGCGAGCTGTTCGTCAAGAACGTCCAGGACCGAATAATCTGAAGATCGCGTTTCCGCCAGCGACAACAGCCAGGAATTGCGCTGCTGCAGCACCCGGTTGTGCGCGATCAGCTGTTGCAGGTACTCATTGTCCAGCTGCGAAAGGATCGAGTCAATGAACCTGCGGCGTTCCTCGCTGCCCCCTGTGATGAGAATCGAGTCGTCGGGGGCAATGATGACGCAGGGGTAATGCCCGATGTGTTTGGAAAACCTCTCCACCACAATTCCGTCCACCAGGAATTCCTTCCTTCCATTTTCGCGCAGCACGCAAACGGCGCGTTCCGGTTTTTCCAGGCGCATGAACTCCGCTTCGATGCGAAACCCGGCGCTCCCGTGGCGCACCGCCTGCGCATCGCGGGTAAAGTAGCTTTTGGTAAAACAGAGGTAATGAATCGCGTCCAGCAAATTGGTCTTGCCGGCCCCATTGTTGCCGCAGATGCAGACAATCCGTTGTTCGAAGCGGAACTGCCGGCTTGCGTAGTTCCTGAAATCCGTCAGGGACAGGCTCGTAACCGATAGCATAAAGCGCTGCAATATAAAAGAATACCCGGGGCTAAATTGGCCGCTTTCCCTTATTTTTGCGGCCTTAATTTCCAGCCCTTGCCGACGAAATTTTCCAGGGAAACTTACCTCTACTGGTACGAGCTGATGCAACTCATCCGTCAGTTCGAGCTGATGGCCGAAGAGAAGTACAAGATGGATGGAAAGATTCGCGGTTTTTTTCATGCATATATAGGGCAGGAAGCAATAGCGGCGGGATGTATGACGGCGACCCGCCCGGAAGATCTTTTCATTACCGCTTATCGCGACCACGGGCTGGCAATCGCAAAGGGAGTATCGGTAAACAGCTGCATGGCCGAGCTGTACGGAAAATCCACGGGGTGCGCGAAAGGAAAGGGGGGAAGCATGCACTTCTTTGGAAAGGAGGTGAACTTTTATGGCGGACACGGCATCGTTGGTGCGCAAATTGGGACGGGTGCCGGGCTGGCTTTCGCCGAGCAGTATCGCGGTACCGACAATGTAGTGCTCTGCTTTTTCGGCGACGGAGCAGCTCGGCAGGGAATGCTGCACGAAACGTTCAATTTGGCAATGCTCTGGAAGCTGCCGGTCATTTTCATTTGCGAGAACAATAACTACGCGATGGGAACTTCGGTGGAGCGCACTTCCAACGTGGTGGATATTTACAAACTCGCGGATGCGTACGAGATGCCCGGCGATGCGGTGGATGGGATGCGTGCCGAAGACGTGCATGACGCGGTGGCCCGCGCAGTAAAAAGAGCCCGCGAAAAAGGCGGACCCACGCTGCTCGAGATGAAAACGTACCGGTACAAGGGCCACTCGATCAGCGACCCGCAAAAGTACCGCGCAAAGGAAGAGGTCGACAGCTACCGCGAAAAAGATCCCATCCAGCAGCTCCTTCGCACGATACTGGACAACAAAGTTGCCAGCGAAGATGAGATCCGTGCAATTGACCAGCGGGTTGAAGGAATCGTGGCAGACTCCGTTCGCTTTGCAGAGGAAAGTCCCTGGCCGGACGACAGCGAAGTGCTCAAAGACGTGTACGTGGACCCCAGCTATCCGTTCATTGTCGATTAATCAGATTCATACCGAACCAAAAAACAGAATATGGCAGAAAAGAAATATGAAGGCGAAGGCGCGGAAGTGGTGATTGCGCGGGCGAGAGATTTCTGGGAGCGATACAGTAAACCGCTTACGATTGCAGCGGTGGTGGTTATTCTGGCCGCAGCAGGCTGGTTTGGCTACAAGACCTTCGTGAAGGGACCGCAGGAAACGAAGGCGCAGGATGCAATGTTTAAAGCAGAAGAGTATTACCGCCTGGATTCCGTTCGTCTGGCATTAAACGGCGACGGCCTGTATCCCGGGTTTCTCCGTGTAATCGATAAGTACGGCGGCACGAAATCAGGAAAGCTGGCGCGGTTTTATGCGGGCAGCTGCTATTTGAAGCTCGGCGATCCGCAAAATGCGATCCGGCATCTGAAAAAATTCAGCACTCGTTCGCGCATGGTGCAGGCGAGAGCCTATAAGCTCCTGGGCGACGCGCACGCAGACCTTGCGAAGAACGACGAAGCGTTCGATTATTACCGGAAAGCGGCGCGGCATTTCGAGGAAGACGAAGCAAATTCGGCAGAATACCTTTTTACCGCAGCCTACTTCGCTGCGCGCGTGCTGAATAACAAGGAAGAAGCGATCGAGCTGTTCCGCGAACTGAAAACGAAATTCCCCAAAACCCCGCAAGGCTACGACGCGGACAAATACCTCGCCCAGCTCGGCGTGTACGAGACCGAGGATTGAAATGGCCAGAGCCGCAAATACCGGTTTGCTGAAAACGGAAAATCCCGACATCGGGAATGCCTGCGTGGTCGTGATTCGTACTGAATGGAACAGCGCGATCGTGGACGAGCTGGAAAAAGGATGCGTCGACGAGTTGCAGCAGCACAAAGTAAAGAAGATCATTACCCATACCGTTCCGGGAGCCTTCGAAATTCCTTTCGCTGTCCTCAGCTTTCTGCAGAGCGCCACGCCCCGGAAACGGCCTGATGCGTTCATCGCCCTCGCGTGCGTGATCCGGGGCGAAACGGCCCATTTCGATTATGTTTGTAAGGCGGTAACCGAAGGTGTGCTGCAGCTGAACCTGAGTCTCCCGATGCCGACCATATTCGGCGTGCTGATGGCCGAAAACGAAAAGCAGGCCCGCGACCGCGCCGGGGGCAGGGGCGGGCACCGGGGCCGCGAAGCGGCGATCACCGCTTTGAAAATGATCTCGCTGAACAGGAGCCTGAAAAAATAATTTTCTACCCTTGAACGTCCAGCTCTTCATCCCCTGTTTCGTTGACCAGCTTTACCCGCAAACCGCATTCAACCTCGTGAAAGTGCTCGAGAAAACGGGGTGCACAGTGACTTACAACAGTGCGCAGACCTGTTGCGGCCAGCCAGCATTCAATGCCGGCTTCCGCGATGAGGCCAAGCCCGTGTGTGCGAAATTCATCCGGGATTTTTCCGGCAGCGATTACGTGATCGCGCCGAGCGCGAGCTGCGTAGGATTTGTGCGCAATTACTACGGGCAGCTGTTTGAAAACTCGTCGCTGCATCACGAACTGGCGGATCTGAAAAAAAGGGTGTTTGAGTTTTCAGAATTCATGGTGCAGGTACTGCAGGTCGAGAATCTGGGCGCCACCCTGAAGGGCAAGGCCACTTACCATGATTCCTGTGCGGCCCTGCGTGAGTGCGGCATTCGCCGCGAACCACGCCAGTTGCTGGCCTACGTAAAGGAACTCGAACTGATCGAGCTGAACGACGCCGAAACCTGCTGCGGATTTGGCGGAACATTTACCGTAAAATTTGGTGCCATCTCGATGGCGATGGCTGAACAAAAAGCGGAGCATGCCCTTGCAACGGGAGCAGACTACCTGATCTCGACCGATCATTCCTGCCTGATGCATTTGAAAGGATACATAGAACGGAAAGGCTACGCGATCAAAACGATGCACCTCGCCGACGTGCTGGCCAGTGGTTGGTAAAGCCTTTTTGTTTCGAAAGCGAATTAAATTTGTGCAACTTTTTCTGATGGCTTACTGGCTCGTGAAATCGGAACCTTCGTCGTACAGCTGGGAGCAATTCCGGCGGGAAAAGGAAACGACTTGGACCGGAGTGCGCAACTATGCGGCACGAGGACACCTCCGCAGCATGAAAACGGGAGATGAAGTTTTCTTTTACCACAGCAACGAAGGCACGGAAATCGTAGGCATTGCCCGCGTAAGCCGGGAAGCGTACCAGGACCCGACAACGGAGGATGAGCGCTGGGTCTGCGTAAATCTGAAAGCTGTCCGCTCCCTAAAACGTCCCGTTCCGATTTCTGTCATAAAACAAGATCCCCGGCTCGCTCATATGGCGCTGGTACGAATCGCGCGACTTTCCGTTCAGCCGGTTACCGAAGAGGAGTGGACTGCTGTATTGGAGCTTTCGGAGCGTCCGGAAAAAGCATGAAAAATCTTCGAAGCACAATTATTTGGAAAATCTCCTTAAATTGTTTCCGCAAAACATCTTTTTCACCTCAAAATGTTTCCCTATGTCACTCGTAGAGCAGAGGCTGCAGCGCCTCGAAAAAAGACTGCGCGTTTATCAGTATGGCTTCCTGGTTATCATTCTGCTCGGAGGTTTCTTCATGGTTACCGCCTTCAAGAAGCCGGGAGCAGCCGACATCATTAAGGCAAAGGAATTCCAGGTGGTTGACGATTACGGCCGCGTGCTGATGTCGCTGCGCGAAGATTCGGATGCCGGACAACTGGATATGTACAACAGTTCCGGAACACGCCTGCTCACATTCACGACTTCGGACGGAGGTGCCGGGACGATCATCGGTCGGGATGCCAGCGGAAAAAAAATCTACCGGATGATTAACGTCAAAGGAGGCGGCGGCTCGATGTGCGTTTACAACACCAATGAAGCCATAGCCAGTGAAATTTCCATAACGGACCGGAACACGGGATATATGGAAATAAACAACACCAACGGCAACAACATGCTGGTCTGCACTTATGGGACAAACTCTTCCAGCGGAATTTTTTCGGTGTACAACGATATCAACACGCGGATCTGCGTGCTTGGTTCCGACGCCACCGGCAACGGGGTGCTGAACGTACTGAACCGCAGCGGCGGCGGCATGAACGGCGTCTGGCCCAAATAGGCGTAAAATTTGATTTCGAGGAAAGTGTGGCGGCGCACGCCACACTTTTTTTCATTTACATGGCAGCAAGAAAACTGGTTGTGCTTACCGGAGCGGGCATCAGCGCCGAGAGCGGACTACGGACGTTTCGCGACAGCGACGGGTTGTGGGAGGGCTACGAAGTAACGGATGTGGCCACGCCGCGAGCATGGAAACGAAATCCGCAGCTGGTGCTGAATTTTTACAACATGCGCCGGCGAGAAGTGCTGAAAGCGCAGCCTAATGCCGCTCATATCGCCCTCGCTGAGCTGGAAAGCGATTTCGAGGTACACATTGTCACGCAAAATATAGATGACCTGCACGAACGCGCAGGTTCCACCCGTGTTCTCCATCTTCACGGAAGCATCTTTCGCATGTGCAGCGAGCGCGACCGCAGCCTGAGTTGCGAAATCCGTAACGACATGCGGCTGGGTGAATTTGCGGCCGACGGCGCGCAGTACCGGCCGGACATCGTCTGGTTTGAAGAGCCCGTGCCGATGATTGAGCCGGCAATGAAGCTCGTCCAGACTGCCGACCTGTTCGCCGTCATAGGAACTTCCCTGGTGGTCTATCCCGCCGCCGGACTGGTGCATTACGCGAAAACGGAAATACCTAAGTTTATTGTTGACAAAAGTATCCCGTACACCAATGCTGTGTACAATCTCACCTGCATCGAAAAGCCGGCGACACAGGGCGTGAAGGAACTGCAGCGTTTGCTGCGGAATGAGTGAGCTTTCAAAACTTTCAGGACATTTTCTGATTCGCCCGTTTTTTCCGCCAATCCCGGATGTTGAGCCAAAGACTAGCGGCCAGCGCCGCGAAGAATACGATCACCGTCACGCGTTCCACCAGCTGTGGATCCGCATTGTAGCCGGTGAGCTTGAGCACGAGGAAATGAATGTAGGAATCCGAGTCATCCCGGTATCCCAGCCGTTCGCGGACATCCCAGTGCCAGTCGGTACAAAAGCAATAACCCCAACCGTACCAGATACCAAGCACAAACCACGAAAATGCCGTGAGGAGAAGTGTGATCAGGTTGAGTTTCCGCGTGCGGCGCGGTATCCAGCCGAACACGTTGAAAAGCGTGAGAGCAGTATGGAAAACAAAGAAGAATCCGTTCAGAAACTGGTACATACAGAAATTTTTCCGTCACCCGCTCCGCTCTTCGAAACGAATCCCGAGGGAAGCGAGTTCTTCGAGCACCGGCTGGTAAATTTCTTTTGCAGTGGGAATGACCACTCCTCGGCTGCGGATTTGGCCTTCCAGAATCAGCTTCGCGGCAATACCCAGTGGCAATCCCACCGTGCGCGCCATCGCGGTGCGCATGCCGTCTTCCCCTTTCACTACGAGGGAGCTGCTTAGCTGTTTTTGCCGGCCGCCCTGTTCGTAGGAGATCTCGTGGTACATCACAACCATGTCCTTGTCGTACGGGCGCAAGCTTAGCTTTCTTTCGAGAGCGAACTGAAGAATGTCGGCCGGACTGCAGAGACCGTGGTTCACGAAGGTATCGTTGTCATCCATTCCGAGGAAAAAAAGCTGTTTGAGCGTAAGATTAGCTTCGTGCATTTTGTGCGCCACGACGGCGGCGGCCCGATTTTTCACTTCATCTATCTCGATCTCGTTCAGGTTGCCTTTTTCGTCGGCGGCCATGAAAGCCTCGGGCAGCTCTTCGCCTTCTTCGCGGGCCTCTTCCTCCGCTTCGAGCAGCTTCATCAGGTTTTCCATCAGTCCACGCGTCTCTTCAAACCTTTCGGTAAGCTTCCGGTTCACCCATTCTCCGAAACCGTTGCGGTCCATGTGCTCCTTGAATACCTGCTGCAGCGTTTTTCCATCCGTATCGTAGCGCGCGGTATCGTCGGTAAGCCGCAGGTCGATAATGTTTTTCCAGCCATACATGAAATCCGGATGGCGCAGCGTGGTGCGAATGAAAGTTTTTACATCGGGTAATCCATAGAGCGAGAGGTAACCCAGGGAGTCCCGATTTGGATACCAGCCGAGAAAGCCAACGCCAGGCACCTCCACGAGCTTGTCGGTACTGAACAGTTGTTCATAGGGCAGGGTCCGGTCTTCACCGTCCTCGCGATAGCGTGCACCTGCTTTGCCGGCAAGGACGATATTCCTGGAGTTCCAGCTGATCTTGTAATGCCACGGGTTGTCGTCGCTTTCCGGGGCCACAAGTCCCCCACAGTGGGATACAAAACTCGTGATCTCCCCGCCAGCAGCGCGGATCCGGTCAATAACATCCATCGCGCTCATGTGGTCGATGCCCGGGTCGAGACCCATTTCACAGAGAAACAGCAGACCGCTGCTTTTTACATCGCCCGCCATTTCACGCATCTGGTCATCCACATAAGAAGCGGTCAGCAGGTGCTTTTCGAAGCGGAGGCAATCCATCGCCACCAGTTGGTGGAGTTGCGCGGGAAGCAGCGAAATGACCAGGTCCGAGTTACGGATGGCCCCGGTTCGCTGCGAGCTATCATGAATATCGAAGGAAAGCGCGGAGGCGCGTGCAGCATTCCCGATCTTGGACTGCGCGAGTCGCGGATCGGCGTCGATCACCACCAGCCTCCAGTTTCCCGGAATGGCGTGCTCCAGTAAATAGTCAATCAGAATCGTCGAGGAACGGCCTGCTCCAAACAAGGAAATAGTCTTCATCAATCCGCACTGTTTATGTCGGTAAATTAGGATTAAAAAATCAGAATCCCGGTTCGGATAAATCCGTTTCCAGAACCGGAAAATCGCAATTGTTAACTAATCCACAAGGGTGCAAAAAATGGCCCAAAAAACAACCGGTTTTATCAGGTTTTAAGGGGTGGAAAAACTACATTTGCAGGTCGGAAAATTCAGAGCCTGACCGGGGCATTTTCCCCCGGAAAAACGAGCCGATAACCCAGTATCAATGGAAGAAAATTTCGAGCCGCGGGAAACGCAGGACAGCAACCGGATCATACCGGTGAACATAGAGGAGCAGATGAAGACCGCCTACATCGATTACTCGATGTCGGTGATCGTGGGCAGGGCGCTCCCCGACGTGCGCGACGGCCTCAAGCCGGTGCACCGCCGGATCCTTTATGCCATGCACGAGCTGGGTCTCCACTACAACAGGCCCTACAAAAAATCTGCGCGTATTGTCGGAGAAGTTTTGGGTAAGTACCACCCGCACGGCGACACAGCTGTTTACGACTCGATGGTGCGCATGGCCCAGGACTGGAGCATGCGTTATACGCTCATCGATGGCCAGGGAAATTTTGGCAACCAGGATGGCGACGGCCCCGCGGCGATGCGGTATACCGAGGCCCGGCTGCAGCGGCTGGCGGAGCACATGCTTGACGACATTGAGAAGGATACAGTGGATTTTCAGCTGAATTTCGACGACTCTGAAAAAGAGCCTTCAATACTTCCGACGCGCATTCCGCAGCTGCTGGTGAATGGCTCCAGTGGTATTGCGGTGGGCATGGCGACGAACATCATGCCGCACAACCTCACCGAAGCCATTGACGCTTGTGTGGCACTGATTGACAACCGCGATATTACGATCGAGGAGCTGATGCAACACGTCAAGGCTCCCGATTTTCCGACGGGTGGCATCATTTACGGAATTGAAGGCGTCAAAGCCGCAATGCATTTTGGACGCGGCAGGGTGGTGGTGCGCGGAAGACTCACCGTCGAAACCAAGCCCAGTGGGCGGGAGCAGATCATCATCACAGAGGTTCCCTACCAGGTGAACCGTGACACCCTCACCAACCGGATCGGCGAGCTGGTGAACGAGAAAGTGATAGAGGGCGTTGCTCACGTCAACAACGAATCCAACAACAAGGAAGGCACGCGCATAGTGATCGACCTGAAGCGCGATGCGGTGGCGAGTGTGATCGTGAACCAGCTCTACAAGCTGACCGAACTTCAAAGCTCTTACGGCATTAACAACGTGGCGATCGTGAAAGGCAGGCCGCGCACCCTGAACCTGAAGGAAATGGTTTCCGAGTTTGTGGATTTTCGCCACGAGGTAGTGGTCCGCCGCACGCAGTTCGAGCTCCGCGAGGCAGAAAAGAAGGCACACATCCTGCAGGGTTACCTGATCGCGTTGGATCATCTCGATGAGGTAATCCGACTCATCAGGGAATCCGCCACGCCCGACATTGCACGCGAAAACCTGGTAAATGCGGGCTGGGGACTGGACGAGGTGCAGGCAAAGGCGATACTCGAGCTGAGGCTGCAGCGGCTAACCGGCATGGAGCGCGACAAGATCCGAGAGGAATACGATGAGCTGATGAAGCAAATCGGCTATCTGAAAGAATTGCTTGCGGACGAAAGGCTTCGTTTCGACCTGATCAAAAAGGAATTGCTCGAGATAAAGGAAAAATTCGGCGATGCAAGAAAAACTGAAATCACCTACCTGGAGGATGAGGTACGCATCAAGGACCTCATCAAGGAAGAAGACGTGGTGATCACCATTTCGCACCTGGGCTATATCAAACGTACCCCGGCAGACGAATACCGTGCGCAGCGGCGGGGTGGGAGGGGCGTCCTGGGGGGGCGCACGCGGGAAGAAGATTTCATCGAGCACATCTTCGTGGCGTCCACGCATCACACCATGCTTTTCTTCACGGAGAAGGGGAGAGTGTACTGGCTGAACATCTGGGAAATCCCGGAAGGCGAAAAGACCAGCAGGGGCCGCGCCATCCAGAACCTGATCCAGCTCCCTCCGGGTGACAAGATCCGCGCAGTGATCGACGTGAAAGACCTGAAGGACGGGGAATTCGTGAAGTCGCACAACATCGTACTCTGCACCAAAAAAGGTATCATTAAGAAAACTGAGCTTGAGGAATTCAGCCGCCCGCGGCAGACCGGTGTAAACGCCATCACCATTATGGAGGGCGACGAACTGCTGGAAGCAAAGATGACGGACGGGAGCTCTGAGATCATGATGGCCGTACGTTCCGGGCGCGCGATCCGTTTCAACGAATCGAAGGTGCGTCCCACCGGCCGCGGTGCGATCGGCGTTGCGGGGATCGAAGTGGAAGAGGCCGGCGACGAGGTGGTGGGAATGATCTGCGTCAGCGGCGGGGAACAGTCGGTTCGCACGGTTCTCGTAGTGAGTGAAAAAGGATTTGGCAAACGCACGCCAATCGAAGAATACCGGGTAACGAATCGCGGCGGAAAGGGTGTCAAGACCATTAACATTACGGAAAAAACCGGCCCGCTGGTGGGAATCCTGGACGTAGCGCAAAATGAAGATTTGATGATCACCTGCAAGAGCGGCGTCACGATACGCATGAAGGTTGGCGACATCAGCGAACAGGGAAGGGCCACGCAGGGGGTGAAGCTGATCCGCCTTGATGAAGGCGACGAGATCGCCGCCATCACGCGCCTGGAGGACCAGACCAACGGCAACGGTAACGGCGAAGCAACCAATGGCGCTACCTCTTCATCTGAGGAAATAGCCGGATAGACAAGCTTCTTAACAAAAACTCAATATGAAGTCAATTCTTATTGCCCTTCTCGCCACGGCAGTCAGCACCGGGCTCTGGGCGCAGTCGGTTGAAGACATCAGGGACCTGGCGGGAAAAAACCAGTGGGAAAAAGCGAAGGAGCAGGTAGACAAATACCTGAGCAACGAGAAAAATGCGCGGAGAGGAGAAGGCTGGTACCTCAAGGCAGTCATTTACAGCAATATTTCGCGCGATGCGAACCTGCTGGCGAAGTATGCAAACGCGCGCGAGGAATCCTTCAGTGCTTACAAAAAATACCTGGAGGTCGACAAGGAAGCGGTCGAAGGAACATTGAGTCAGCATGGTGTGTTGTTCGATGTGGTATCGGGTTACCTGGTGGACGCATCCGCGGCATTTAATGCAAAAAAGTTTGAGCAGGCCCTGATACAATTCCGCGAGGCGGAAAAAGTGCAGGACTTTATCGTGGCAAAGAAATTCTCTTATGGCAACTTCGAGTTCCCGGTATACGACACGCAGCTCTACCTGAACATCGCTGCCGCGGCCGTGAACGCGAAGAAAGACGATATAGCGATGGAGTATTACGAGAAAATTGCCGACAAGAAGATCAAGGGTCCCAGCTACGAGGAGATTTACCGCTACCTGGTGGACCGGTATTACAAGAAGGGGGACAAGGAGAGAACTGAAAAATACCTGGCAATTGGTAAGGAAGTATATCCGCAGGATGAGTTCTGGTGCCAGGTTGGTCTCGCCGATCTGTGGGATGGCGACAAACGGAAGCTATTTGCCCGTTTCGAGGAGCTGATCAATTCAAACTGCAGCACGTACCTGAATTACTACAACTATGCGGTGGAGCTGTTCAATTTCACCTTTGCGGCAGAGAAGCGTCCGGACGATTTCGCCACGCTGGAGGCCAGGATCCCTGCGCTGCTGAAGAAGGCCCTCGAGTCCCGGCAAACGGTAGAAGCCAACATGCTCATGGCCCGGTATTATTTTGGGCACATCAATGACCTGTATGACCAGCTCGGCACGATCAAAGGCGCGAAGCCGGAAGATGTCAAGAAAAGGGGTGATCTTTCTGGGCAAATCAACAAGCGCTTCGATGAACTGATGCCCTATGCGATGGCGGCGTACGAAGAGTTGAACGCGAAGCCCACGTTGAAGACATCGGAGAAAGGTACCATGAAGATTGTGCTCAGCATGATCGTGGAATACTGGGAGCGGAAGAAGAATCCGGCAAAGGCCAAAGAATTCCAGGATAAGATGAAGGCGGTGGAGTGAGGCGAAAGTTAATTTAATGTAATTAGTTATCAAAGCCGGGTCTCCCGGCTTTTCCGTATTCTGCCGGAGAAGAGAAGGGCAGAATAGTATCGAAATTGATATTTAACATAATGTAAATTATCAGACAACCAGCGCACTGGAGAATGCTTTCAGGCTCCATGTCTTCCAGACTCCCGACCGGGCCTATAGACTACCGACTATCGACTACCGACTATTCCAACAGTATCCCAGATTCAACTGCAGCGGCATCATGACGCCCGCGTTGCGCGGGAAAATGTTGCCGTTGGAAAAATGGCCCAGCATAAACTCCAGGTTGAAATTTTTCTTCTCGCCGGCCAAAAAACCCATTCCCATCAGGTCCTGGAACGTAAACAGTCGCCCGGTGTCGTGGCCGTCGATCACCCGGTGCGACAGCAGCGCGGGTCCTGCGACCGAATACTGGACATAAGCATCCAGCGCCCGCATGCGCCAGGCCCAGAACCGAAACATCGGAAAAACCGCCGCGGAAAAAAATCCCGTCCCCTGCTGCGTATCCCAATAACCCAAATTCAGGCCCCAGTTCAGCGAAAACCAGCGACGCGTATGAAATACATTTCTTTGGTAGCCTACCACAAATCCTTTCTTCACACGAACCTGGCCACCCCAAAAAATAGGCACTTTGCTGGAAAAGAAGCGGTTGGGGCCATAGCCGGCAATATTGCTTGAAGCGCCCACCTGGATTGTGTGATCCGGGAATCTCGATTTCCCCGCTGCATTCTTCACCACCTTTTCCTCGGTCAGCGGGTGCACGCGGTACGCCAGGCCGGCAGAATAAAAGATTGCATGGGGCTGCTTGTGATTACGATTGTCCGGAACATACGTACTGTTTATCGAAAGCTCCCAGGAACGGCTGAGCCGGTATTCCAAAGCAACCCCCGCAAGCAGGTCGGCATACGAAATGTCTTTCATTACAGCCTGACCATCGATCCCGAAGCCGTGCCTCGTCACGATGGCAAGCCCGGCCTCAGCACGCAGCGACAGTTTCGAATTCAGCGGTAAACGCCCATTCACTGACGCGCTGCCGATGGTGAGCCAGACACTGTATTTTGACCCGTCGCCGTTAATGTCGCGGTATTCCATCCAGGGGCCCGGCCTCATCAGGCTGATCTGGCCCGCAAAATTTTCGGAAACCCGGTAGCCGGCAGATATCCTGAAGCCGAGGTGCGGAATATGCACGCTCCCTGCACTGTAACCCGGCTCCAGGTGCTCATTGGAAAGTGGATAATGGATGCTCCCGGTCTCGAAACGCGCGTAAGCTTTTTTCAACAGCCGCGGCAACTGCGCCTCCCGGTCCTGCGCCGAAAGCGAAACGGCGCCGCACAGACAGAACAAGAGCAACCAGCGCTCAGGTTTCAGGGCTTTCATTTCGCGGTTTATAAAACTCCCTGAATATAAGCCGCAGGTTCTGATCGTAAGTCACATAATTGTACACCCAGTTGAAAAAAACAAAGAACCGGTTCTTGACCCCGAGGATCAGCATCAGATGAAGTCCCATCCAGATCAGCCACGCGAAAAATCCTCCGAAATGCAGGCGCGGTCGCGGAATATCCACTACCGCGAGGTTGCGGCCCACCGTAGCCATCGTGCCTTTGTCGAGGTACTCGAACTCAAAAAACCGTGTGGATTTCCTCTCCAGTCGTTTCAGGTAGTCGGCCAGCAACTCTGCCTGCTGGATGGCCACGGAAGCAACCTGGGGATGCCCTTTCGGATATTTCGGTGTTTCCATATAGGCAAGATCGCCGATCGCGTAAATGTTATTGTATCCCGCAACGAGGCAGTGCCGGTCCACCCGGATCCGGTGCCCGCGGACCACTGCTGCCGGATCGATGCCGGCAGGGATATTTCCCTTCACCCCCGCTGCCCAGACAACCATTGCGGAGGGAATTGTTTTGCCATCACCGAGATCCACGCGCACACCGTCGTAATCTTTCACCAGCGTATCGGTGAGAACTTTTACCCCGACGCGTTTCAGGTACTTGCAGGATTGCGCCGATGAACGCTCGCTCATGCTGGCCAGGGTCTTGCTCCCTCCCTCCAGGAGGTAAATATTCATCATCGAAAAATCGAGCTCGGGGTAATCTTTGGGAAGCACATACTTCTTCATTTCCGCCAGCGCGCCCGCCAGCTCCACTCCCGTCGGTCCGCCCCCGACGATCACAATATTCATCCGCCGCTGCAGCTCTTCAGGATCCCGGGTCGCAAGGCATTCCTCGAAATTTTGCAGAAGGCTGTGACGGATCTGCAGCGCTTCCGCGGTCGATTTCATGGGAAAGGCGTGCCGGGCCATCTGCTCGTTGCCAAAAAAATTCGTGTCCGCACCAACGGCAAGAACCAGGGCTTCATAGGAAACAACTTCCCTGTCGGTAACGATCTCATTCGCCTCCGGCCGGATCTCCGTCAGCTCGGCGAGCCGGATGCGCACGTTGTCGCTCCCGTGAAAAACTTTCCGGAGTGGAAACGAAATATTGCTGGCATCGAGACCGGCGGTTGCCACCTGGTAAAACAGCGGCTGGAACTGGTGGTAGTTGAACCGGTCCACCAGCACGACGCTGAACCCGGCACGGTTGTTCAGGTTTCGCGCCAGGCGAAGCCCGCCAAATCCGGCACCGACGATCACAACTTTCATCTTTTCTGTTTCAACAAATTTACTAAACTTTCAATATTTTCTGAAACTTTAAAAACTGCCCTCATCAATACAACATACGCACGCGGATGGTTGCTTTGACTTCACGAAGCAATCGCGCCGCTTCGCCAGAAATCCGCTGGTCCACGTCCAGCACCACGTAGCCGATCTCTTCATTTGTTTTCAGGTATTGTGCCAGAATGTTAATACCGCGCCCCGAAAGCCGGCTGTTGATCTCTCCCAGCACACCGGGCACGTTATTATGGATATGCAGGATGCGGTGACTTCCCTCCTGAGGAGGCAGCGAAAGCGCCGGAACCGTGTGTGATCCGATCGTGATGCCTTTCTCGAGAAACTGCAACAGCTTCGTGCTGACGTCTTCGCCGATATGCTGCTGCGCTTCCTCGGTGGAGCCGCCGATATGGGGGGTGAGGATCACATTCGGACAGTTCTGCAACGGTGTGGTGAACGGTTCGCCGTTCCGTTCGGGCTCCACGGGAAAAACATCCACCGCCGCCCCCCCGATATGCCCTTCGAGAATTGCCTTACGGAGCTCCTGCAGGTCTACCACTTCTCCCCTCGCGTAATTGATCAGCATGGCTCCTTTCCGGCACTGGCGGAGCGTGCTGCGGTTGATGAGATTCTTTGTTTGAGGAGTGTCAGGAACATGGATGGTGGTCACGTCTGAGCGGCTCAGCAGGTCTTTGAGCGATTTAGCATCCTGCGCGTTTCCTAGCGGCAAGCGCGTTTCCACGTCGTAAAAAAGCACTTTCATGCCCAGCGCTTCGGCAAGCACACTCACCTGCGAGCCGATGTTTCCATAACCGATGATGCCAAGCGTCTTTCCGCGCAGCTCATAGCTTCCTTTGGCCTCCTTGACCCAAGTCCCTTCGTGCGCCGCGCGGTTCTTGTCGGGAATTCTCCGGATAAGCATGATGGCGGCACCCATGACCAGCTCTGCCACCGACCGCGTATTGGAATACGGCGCATTGAATACAACCACACCCCGCCGCGTAGCCGTGCGCAGATCGACCTGGTTCACGCCGATGCAGAAGCAGCCAATTGCCTGCAGCTTTCGCGCCGCCGTCAATACGCGTTCGGAAATTTCCGTGCGCGAACGGATGCCCAAAATGTGCACATCGCGGATTTGGTGAAGCAGCTCTTCTTCCGTGAGGGCACGTGTAATCCGGTCGACCTGCGGATATCCCTGCTGGCGAAAAGTTTTCGCCGCCACCTCGCTGATATTCTCGAGAAAAAGTATTCTGATCTTTTCTTTTGGGTAGCTGGTCCCGGCCGTAAACGACATGTGACAAAGATGCGTATTTAGGTCAAAACTGGCACGGTTGCTGTTCGCTTCCAGCCAAACCGCTCCCGAGTGAAGACCATCGCGTACCTGGTGATAGCGATCCTGATCCCGTTTAGTTGCAACCAGTCCGCAGAAAGTCGCGGAACCAGGAGCGACTCTCTGGAATTCTATCCCCCTACGCCCGGGGCAATGAACACAGATGAATTCCGGTATTATTACCGGCAGCTCAGCCGTTATTTCGACAGCACCCTCCTGCGGAGGGGTTTCAATGGGGCGATCCTGGTGGCGAAGGATGGAAACATACTTTATGAAAAATATCATGGTCTCGCCGATCTCCGCGGCAGGGATTCAATCCATGAGTACACGAGTTTTCACATCGCATCCGCCACCAAGCCATTCACCGGAGTGGCCATCCTCCGGCTCGTTCAGCAAAACCAGCTCTCTCTGGATGAGCCGCTCGAAACTTTCTTTCCCGGTTTTCCCTATTCGGGGGTGACCGTTCGGATGCTCCTCAATCACCGCAGCGGCATCCCCAATTACATGTATTTCGCGGAAAAGTCCTGGGATAAAAAACGGTTCATGCAGAACCAGGATGTGCTGGATCTGCTCTACCGCCTCAAGCCCAAGCGCACGTCGCAACCCGGACAGGCGTTTAATTACAGCAATACCAATTTTGTGCTGCTCGCCCTAATCGTAGAAAAGCTCAGCGGTATGAGCTTCGCTGACTACTTGCGGCAGAATTTCTTTGAGCCGCTGGGAATGCAAAGTACCTACCTGTTTTCCCTTGCCGATACCCTTACTGCTACACCTTCCTTCACGCATGGAGGAACGCACTGGAAAAATGATTTTCTCGAAGCTACCTATGGCGACAAGAATATTTATTCCACCCCGCGTGACCTGCTGAAGTGGGACCAGGCGCTCTATACCGAAAACGTGCTCAGCCACGCGTGGCTGGATTCAGCTTTTACTCCATACGATACCCGTCGGCCGGTGCATAAATACGGGCTCGGCTGGCGTTTGCTCGTATTTCCAAACGGAAAAAAGATCGTGTACCATTTCGGTCGCTGGCATGGTTTCAATGCCGCATTTGCAAGGTTGGTAGATGAAAAGGTGACGATCATCATTCTCGGCAACAAATTCACACGAAGCGTATACAACTCGGCGCACGATGCTTACAAGCTTTTCGGCAATTACGGCGCGGAAAGCGAAGAAGAGAACGGAGCGGGAAGCCGCTGATTTCATTCATTTAAAAATTGTTTGCCAACTTTACCGCATGAAGGTGCTGACCGCCGATCAGATCCGCGCCTGGGACGAGTTCACCATTCGCAAGGAGCCCATCGCTCCCATCGATCTTATGGAGCGGGCCGCTGCCGCCTGCGTCCACTGGCTGGAATCAAACGGGTATCTAAGCAGGAGGTTTTCGATTTTTTGCGGAAAGGGAAACAATGGCGGCGACGGGCTCGCAATCGCCCGCATCCTGAGCGGCCGGCGTTGCACTGTAACGGTGCACATACTTGAGTTCGGACACCGCGGCACGAACGACTTTCAAACAAACCTCGCTCGGCTTCACGAGTATCCGGCGATCGAGATAAGTTTCATTCGGCAACCGGAACATTTCCCCGCATTCGACACCGACGAAATTGTCATCGATGCTCTTTTTGGCTCGGGACTGAACCGCCCGCTGGAAGGAGTCACCGCCGAGCTGGTGGACCATTTGAATGAAAGCGGTTGCGAAGTGATCGCTGTCGATATTCCGAGCGGACTGTTTGTGGATCGCAGTTCCGCCGGAAATCCGGTGGTGCACGCCACCCACACGCTGAGCTTTCAATGCTACAAGCCGGCCTTCCTGGTAAGCGAGAACGCCGAAGCCGTCGGGCAGGTTCACCTGCTTGATATCGGGCTCCACCTGGAATTCCCCGACACACTTCTACCAGGCTGGGAGCTGCTCGACCCTGAAACCATACAGTTAATCTATGAACCCAGGAACCGTTTCGCGCACAAGGGCCGCTTCGGCCATGCGCTGCTGGCCGCCGGCGCGTTTGGCAAGATGGGCGCCGCCGTGCTCGCAGCAAAAGCCTGCCTGAGAGCCGGGGTTGGATTGCTTACCTGCCACGTTCCAAAAGTCGGATACGAGGTGATGCAGGTTTCCGTTCCCGAAGCGATGGTAAGCGTAGACGCGCACGACTCGATGCTCACCGGTTTTCCGGATTTGTCGCGGTTCGACGTCGTCGGAACCGGGCCCGGCATCGGCACTGCAGCCGAAACACGAAAGATGATCGGCCGGATGCTGAGTGAATCGCAGCATCCCATGGTGGTGGATGCCGATGCGCTGAATGGCATCGCCGATGAGAAGAAATTACTGGAAAAGCTCCCCGCTGGTTCGATTCTTACTCCGCATCCGCGGGAATTTGGGCGCGTGTTTGGGGATGTCAGCGACGATTTCGAGCGCATCCATTTAGCTGTTCAGGAAGCGGAGCGGCTGCAGGTGATCATTGTGTTGAAAGGACATCACACGCTTATCGCAGCACCCGGTCAACCGCCCTTCTTTAATTCCACCGGCAATGCCGGCATGGCGACCGGCGGCTCGGGCGACGTACTTACCGGCATGCTCACAGCGCTGCTTGCCCAGGGCTACAGTCCTTTCGATGCCGCGCGGCTGGGAGTCTACCTGCACGGACTCGCCGGCGACCTGGCCGCGGCAGAAAACTCGGAAGAAGCGCTGATCGCGTCGGACATCACCGGACACATTGGTGCTGCCTTTATTGACATCAGATCAGGAAATGGTTGATTGGGGCACTTGTGTTGTTGCCCATGTATTTATTGTTCGATTATCCCGGAAGCGTCAACCTGTGTTTTGTATATGGAAAATTTACTCAGATCGGGATACGACAAGGTAAGGTCTTTATTATGTTTCTTCCGGCCCTGACGATCGTAAAACTCCTGCATCAACAGCAATCCGCGAGACGACAGCTCAGGCAACAGGTACATGTTCCATCCAAGGACGGTAAAATTATCCTCGTGGTAGCTGCACTCGCTCCTTCCGCTGAATCGCGCCTTCTTAAACCACGCATACGCGTCGGCATCATCGGTTAAGATAGCCCCGCCTTTACCAAGCTTCAGGTGCTTGTGTGGACCCGTAAAGGAAAGACACATCAGGCTCCCGGGGATGTACATATCTGCGGTAAACCGCAGCGCCGAGTCGAATACACTCGTCGGCCTCAGCTGGTAGGCGCCCGTCAGGGTCTCCCCCGCGACTTCCTGGAAACGCACCAGTCCGCCCGCTTGAATGATGGCGCAGGGAACGCTCATGTACGTGCGGCAGGGTATGCTGATCTCTTTCCCGCGAATTTGCTCATAAATCAGTGAAAGAAATATGGCGTTGCTGCAGCTATCCAGGGCAACACAATAAGGGCTTGACGTGTAATCGCAGATAGCCTGCTCAAAATCCCGGGTTACCTGGTGGGCGTTAGTCATCTGGATTTATTTTTTTGGTTGTTCAATGCCTGCTGTCCACGGCCCGAAAACCGAAAGCCTCCGCGTTCGCTGATGTAAGCGGCTCAGGACAAACCGAAAAAAATTCAAGAAATTACGAATGTAGGAGGCAAAGCGCGGCGATCGGTCAAACAAATCCAGCAAGATTGCATCTTCCGGAAAATCGCATCGGGATAATTCCTTTCTGAACCACGAAGAGGGATGCCAGCGATGAGTTTGATAAAAGCGGGTGAGCTCCTCCCCGATCTTCCGGCGACGCGAACGCATTTCGCTGCCAATACGCCCCTGCCAGTGCGTGGCCATTAAAGAATACAGCCGCCAGAGAATGATGTGGCACCGCGGAGCTTTTTGAGCTGACCAGATACTCCCGGGATGGATCCTGTACACCACCATGCATTCCGGGAGAAACCCGATATCCCCTTTGGTTGCAAGGAATACGTGCAAGGGATAGTCAATGATGGGAACCTCCCAGTACCATTCGGGTAAATTGGCAACGTCCTTTTTGCGGAACATCGAACTGGACATCGGAATAAAATTTCCACGCAAAAGAAACTCCAGGTCGAGAAAACCCGGTACAGCCGGCCATTTCGCGTGGCCCGGATGCAGCCGCAGCTTTTTTCCATGCAGGCAAACAACACTATGTCCACAGAGACTGACCTGCGGGTTAGCTTCCATCATGTCAAACTGTTTTTGAAGCTTCAGGTCATCACACAGGAAATCATCCCCGTCAACAAGTGCAATGTACCTGCCTCGCGCCTGTTGAAGGTTTTGTATGAAATTGAAACGACCGGTCATGAGATTGTCGACATAGATCTTGTCGGCGCGTGACCGCAAAAACACCCGGATGATCGATGGATGTTTCTTTGCGTATTCCTCGCAAATCTCGCGGGTGCCGTCTGTCGAGTCATCTTCACCCAATATTATTTCAAATGGAAAATTTGTTTTTTGATTTAGAACGCTGTCCAGGCATTTGGCAATAAAATGCCTGTGCTGGTAAGTTTGAATGCACACCGAAACAACCGGATTATCACTCGGAGAAGTCATGCGTGACATTGTATCTTTTGATTTCACAGGGATTGCCCCAGGCGACTGCGTCGTCAGGAATGTCTCTTGTTACAACGCTGCCCCCTCCTATTTTGCAGTTGCGCCCGATACGGACATGGTCAAAAACAACGGTACCGATCCCGAGCTCCGAAAGCTCTCCAATTTCTGAATGCCCGGCCACGTGTACACCCGGACCCAGGGTCGCAAAATCTCCCACAGACACGTGATGGCCGATTGTGACGCCGCGGTTTATCGTGACTCCGAACCCGAGCCTCGCAAAGGGGGATACAACAGAATACGGTTCGAGGTAACAGGCGCTGTCGAGCACGGCAGAGCTCGCCACCGCCGCAGAAGGATGAAGCAGGTTGGTATACCGCGTGGCATCAATCGCCGCCTCGCTCCGGAAAAACCTAAAAATCTTTTGCTTGATCCTTGCGGAGGCTACTCCGAAGAGGAAAGCCGCGTTGGGATTCAGGTGTTCTCCTGCCGCAAACCGCCTAACTTCAACATGCACGCCTTCGGGGGAAAATGCCACTTCGGCTGCGGGTTCTGCTGGAACGTTCTGCAGCACCAGAAAGGGACCCCGCTCTCCGTTTGCCAGAAAGGATTCAAATATCAGCGAGAGAACATTTTCACTGTACCCCAATATGATTTTTGGCTGCATTGTAGAATCCCAGTTTACCAAACTCCGAAGCAGTAAATAATTTACGTTCATGCACCGACATTAGCCCGTGGATGCGTTTCAGCAGGCTCAGGTTGGTGGCCAGCACTTTTTTTTCAGTATCAAACCAAATATTGTCCTCCAGGCCGATGCGTACTCCCAGCCCAAGAGCAATTGCGAGGGAATTAACTTTCAGCTGGAAGCTGCCGATACCGGCAAGAGAAATAAAATTGGAAGGGCCGCGAAGCTCGTTGAGTGCGGCGCCGATGTGGATCAGGTCCGACTGGAATCCCGAAATATTTCCGAATAAGATATTCCAGTAAAACGGCGGCTCAAGCAGCTTTTTGCTGATCAGGTATTTGCCGTAATTGATCATCCCCAGGTCGAAGCATTCCAGTTCCGGCTTTACTCCATAATGCCTCATTTTCTCGGTCAGCTTTGCGATCGTTTCCGGCGCATTCACCGAAGCCTCTCTTTGAAAATTCAGTGAGCTCAGGGTAAGTGAGCACATGTCGGGTTTCAGCTCGATGACCGCGGATCGCTTTTCAAAGTCGGAAACCAGCCTCCCCGACGTGCTTCCGCAGATAACCAGGTCGGGGCAATGCTTTCTCACTCCCTCAAAGATTTGCCGGTAAATATCTTTTCGGTATGTCGGCTGGCCTTCTTCATCGCGCGCGTGAAGGTGGGCGATGGTAATTCCGGTTTCATAGGCTTCGTGAACCTGTTCGATGATCTCTGCGGCAGAAATGGGAACGTGAGGGGTTTGTGATCGCACCGGGATCATTCCCGTTGGGCAGAAATTGATGATGGTGGCGTTCACAGTTAGTACTATACCCTCTTCGGGTGTCGGTGGTGTTGCTGCAAACATAGTTAAGTCAGACTAATCTAAAAATGAGTGGTTTACTGTAGCCGGCAACTTGATTTTGAGCCTTCTCCCCTATCTTTGCGCCCCTTGACCGCGCCGGTTATCAAGGCGGCGGTTGCTTGTTAACCCAATCGAAATCAACAGTTTTGATTAAGATCATCCGCTTATGGATAAGATGATGTACCTCGTGCCCGCCATGGGCCTCCTCGGGCTGGTCTATACCCTTACCCGCTACTCCTGGGTAGCGCGGCAGGATGCGGGAACGGACCGCATGAAAGAGATCAGTAATTACATTGCCCAGGGGGCAATGGCCTTCCTGCGCTCAGAATGGAAAATCCTCGCATACTTTGCCGTGATTGTGGGACTGCTGCTCGGTTTTATGGGCAGTCAGAATGAAAGCTCCCACTGGTCGATCGCCATCGCATTTTTCATCGGCGCATTTTTCAGCGCGCTGGCGGGATTCATTGGAATGAAAGCAGCTACAAAAGCGAACGTGCGCACTGCACATGCTGCACGTACCAGCCTTTCGAAAGCCCTCAAGGTTTCTTTTGCCGGCGGATCCGTCATGGGAATGGGCGTTGCAGGCCTTGCGGTACTCGGGCTCGGGGGTTTGTTCATCGTGCTGCTCCAGATCTTTGCTCCGGGTGCAGTTTCCACTTCGCACGACGTAGTTCGCGCTGTGGAGATCCTGACCGGCTTTTCTCTCGGCGCTGAATCGATCGCGCTCTTCGCCCGCGTGGGCGGCGGCATTTATACGAAAGCTGCAGACGTAGGTGCCGACCTCGTGGGAAAAGTGGAAGCGGGAATCCCCGAAGACGATCCGCGCAACCCTGCCACGATCGCAGATAACGTGGGAGATAACGTTGGGGATGTCGCGGGCATGGGGGCCGATCTTTTCGGGTCGTATGTCGCCACGGTGCTGGCCACTATCGTACTCGGTCATGAAGTAACGGCATCAGGAGGCGGCGCGCTCCTGGATGGCTATATGGGATTCTCTCCTATCCTTCTTCCAATGCTGATCGCCGGTACCGGTATCATTTTTTCGATCATCGGGACTTTTTTTGTTCGTATCAGTGAATCGGCCGGCGTACATACCGGTGTGGTGCAAAAAGCATTGAACATGGGAAACTGGGGCAGCATTATTCTCACTGCTGTCGCCAGCTATTTCCTTTGCGATCTCATTTTACCCGACGGATCGCTGCACATTCGCGGATTTGAATTCACCAAGCTTCATGTATTCGCCGCCATCGCGCTTGGGCTCGTGGTGGGTACGCTCATGAGTCTCATCACTGAATATTATACATCCATGGGCAGACGTCCCGTAAACACGATCGTGCGGCAGTCCGGCACCGGACATGCGACTAATGTGATCGGCGGGTTGGCTGTAGGAATGGAATCCACCCTGCTCCCGATCCTGGTGCTTGCCGGAGGCATCTGGGGTTCCTATGAGCTCGCGGGTTTGTACGGCGTGGCGATCGCTGCCGCCGGTATGATGGCAACCACAGCGATGCAGCTCGCCATTGACGCATTTGGTCCGATTGCCGACAACGCGGGCGGCATCGCCGAGATGAGCGAACTTCCGAAGGAGGTGCGGCAGAGAACTGATACGCTTGACGCGGTTGGGAACACTACTGCGGCAACGGGAAAAGGATTTGCAATTGCCTCGGCGGCACTTACGGCTCTCGCGCTGTTTGCAGCGTTCGTCGGCGTTGCAGGGATTGACGGAATTGATATTTATAAAGCCGATGTACTCGCAAGCCTGTTTGTCGGCGGTATGATCCCTTTCATTTTTTCTTCGCTGGCCATCCAGGCCGTAGGCAGGGCCGCGATGGCAATGGTGGAAGAAGTGCGGCGGCAGTTCCGGACCATCCCGGGGATCATGGAAGGCAAGGGCAAACCCGAATACGACAAATGCGTCGCGATTTCCACCGAGGCTTCGATTCGCAAGATGCTCGCGCCGGGCGCAATCGCGATCGTATCGCCACTGGTGATAGGTTTCCTGCTCGGTCCTGAGGCGCTTGGAGGTTTTCTTGCCGGCGCAACAGTAAGCGGCGTACTGATGGGAATGTTTCAGAACAATGCCGGAGGCGCGTGGGACAATGCGAAGAAGAGTTTTGAAAAAGGCGCAGACATCAACGGGCAGATGTACTACAAAGGTTCCGAGCCACACAAGGCTTCCGTAACCGGGGATACGGTTGGAGATCCCTTCAAGGACACTTCAGGTCCGTCGATGAATATTCTCATAAAGCTCATGTCCATTGTTTCGCTGGTGATAGCCCCCACGCTTGCCACCATGTTCCCGGGCGGTGAAAAAAAACCGGCTTCCGAAATCCAAAACAATAGTATCATTGCACCGAAACCGCCGGCGGCAGACAAGTTAACTGTCCACCTCTGACGCAATCAAAAGCTTAATCAGAACCATTACATTAAGCCCTGCTGTGTCTACAGCGGGGCTTATTCTTTCAGCACCTTCGTGGATTTTTTTCCCCCGCATTCCCGTTTTAATTTTTTTTTGGCAGCAACAGGGCATCTGACCGCTGGACGAACGACGTTTCTCGTGGTATAGTGTTTGCAGATTTTTCTAATACCTAAATCCAGGCACGATGAAAGGAATTGTCGCCCGGGCGCAAAGGATGGTCCCCGTCCTGCTCGCCGCCCTGATGTTCTGCTCGCTACCGCTTTCAGCTCAATACTTCGGACGAAACAAGGTAAACTACCGGAAATTCGATTTCCGCGTTCTGGAGACGCCGCATTTCGAGATCTATCATTACCTGGACAACGAATCCGTGCGCAACCGGATTGCGCAGCAGACGGAACAATGGTACCGGATGCACCAGGTGCTTTTCCGCGACACGTTTCACCAGAAAAACCCGGTGATCTTTTATAACAACCACGCGGATTTCCAGCAAACGAATGCAATCAGCGGACTTATTGGAGTGGGCACGGGAGGCGTGACCGAGGGCCTCAAGAACCGCGTGATCATGCCTTTCATGGAATCAAATGCGCAAACTGATCATGTGCTCGGTCACGAACTTGTGCATGCTTTCCAATACCACCTTTTCCGCGAGTCGGATTCTCTATCTCTGAATTCGCTGAACAATCTTCCGTTGTGGATGATCGAAGGACTTGCCGAATACATGTCCATCGGCTACGTGGACCCGCACACGGCGATTTGGATGCGCAGCGCGGTGCTGAACAACCGGCTGCCGACCATCAAGCTGCTGAACAACCGGCCGGACGAATACTTTCCATATCGATGGGGCCAGGCATTCTGGGCTTATGTTACCGGGGTGTGGGGCGACACCATCATCACGCCCCTGTTTCTGGCCACCGGGCGCTTTGGACACGAAGAAGCGTTTCAACGGGTGCTTGGCCTGACCGACAAGGAGTTTTCCGAACGGTGGAAGGAAGCCATGGAGCGCGCATACGGCCCGCTGCGCGGCAGCACGTCCACTACGGCCATTGGAAATTCCCTCGTGAGCCGCAACAATGCGGGAAAGATCAACATTGTGCCTTCGATCAGTCCCGACGGGAAGTTGATCGCATTCTGGTCGGAAAAAGATATTTTCAACCTCGACCTCTTCCTCGCCGATGCCGCTACGGGCCAGATAAAGGAAAAACTTACTTCATCTTCATTCGCCTCCCACATTGACGAGTTCAGCTCCTACGAATCGGCGGTGGCATGGTCGCCGGACAGCCGCAGGCTTGCATTTGTTGTTTTTGCAAAAGGAAAGAACAGGCTGCTGATCGCAGACGCGAATGGCAAAGTGACCCAGGAGCTCGACATCCCGGGCGTGGACGGTTTCAGCAACCCTGCATGGTCGCCGGATGGAAAGACGATCGTAGTAACCGGCCTTGTGAACGGACAGGCAGACCTATATGCGTTTGAACTGGACAGCAAACGCGCCCGGCAACTCACTAACGACCGGTTCGCCGAATTGCATCCTTCCTGGTCGCCGGATGGACGAAGACTCGTCTTCGCGACTGACCGAAACAGTTTTCGTTCGGTCCAGCACCGTTTCTCGCACGACCTGGCGGTGATGAACTTTCCAGGCGGTGACGTACAAATTCATTCTGTGTTCAGCGGCGCGAACAATCTGAACCCGGTATTTGGTTCCGACAACACGACAATTTATTTCCTTTCCGACCGGGACGGGTTTCGGAACCTGTACAGCTACGACACACGCAACGGAAATCTTTCGCAAGTGACGAACCTGTTTACCGGGATTACCGGCATCACCTTGTATGCGCCCGCGATCTCGGCTTCCCGCCAGACCGATCAGCTGGTCTACACCTATTACGACAAGGATACGTACAGTATTTATTCAGTCAACCTGAACTCGCTGCCAAAAAGAAGCGTAGACAACGCGCTCACTTCGCTGGCTCCGGCCACGCTCCCGCCAGTGAACCGCGTGGGTCCGGATGTTGTGCAGCGCAACCTGGACGACGCACCCTTCCCGGTGCTCGATCCGGGGACATTCGTGAGCCGCCCGTACCGTGCCAAGTTCAAACTCGATTACGTCGGTAACACCGGTGTCGGAGTTACCGGCGGCGGCGGATTCGCAAGCGGAGTTTCCGGAGGTATCAATGGTATCTTCAGTGATATTTTGGGAAATCACCAGTTGTTTGGTTCTGTCGCGATCAACGGTGAGGTGTACGATTTTGGGGGACAATTTGCCTACCTCAACGCCGACAACCGGCTCAACTGGGGAGCTGCTGTTTCACACGTTCCCTATTTGTCCGGGATACAAAGGTTGTTCCTCGACACGATCGTGCTCAATGGAAATGATACAACCGAAGTCGCGAATCTCTCTACTGATATTCTCAGAACGTTCGAGGATCAGGTCTCGCTGTTCAGCGCCTATCCGTTCTCGCAAACACGCCGCCTTGAAGGAGGTGCATCATTTGCCCGTTACTATTACCGGCTCGACCGGTTCAGTGATTTTTATACCACAGACCTGCAATTCTACATTGGAAGCCGGCGCGAAAAGCTCCCCACGCCGCGCGGTTTCAACTTCGGACAGGGATACCTGGCGTTCGTCGGCGACAATTCGCAGTTCGGCATTGCGTCGCCGCTGGTCGGCCACCGCTTCCGTTTCGAGGCGAGCAAGTATGTGGGCATCGTCAACATGCATACATTCCTCGGGGATTACAGAAAATATTTCCGCATCGCTCCGTTCACGCTCGCAACACGCAACATGTACATGGGACGTTTCGGTAAGGATGCGGAAACGGGTGTACTGCCTCCGTTGTACATCGGTTATCCATTTTTTATCCGGGGATACGAGGCCACTAATTTTGCGGAACAATCCACGGGCGAGGAACTTACGATCAATGACCTGATCGGTAGCAGGATCTTCATCACGAACGCCGAGCTACGACTCCCCTTTACCGGCCCTGAAAGATTGTCAGCGATCCGGTCGCGCTTCGTGCTCACGGAACTAAACCTGTTTACCGACGGCGGTGTGGCCTGGGGTAACCCGAATTCGCCCACAAGCGATCCGAAACAGAACATTTTGCCCAGGGATTCTAAATTCATTTTCAGCAGCGGAGTATCGCTGCGCGTAAACCTTTTCGGATACATTGTGATCGAGCCGTATTATGCGATCCCCTGGCAGAACGGGGGATTCAGGAACGGAAATTTCGGGCTTAATTTCCTGCCGGGCTGGTAACCACCAGGTTTCTCCTAAGGGTTTTTACGAAGCGACAGGCAAACCGGTAAATTTCTGTCACCTGTACTTGCATTAAGAATTTCTGCAATCTATCTTCAGCCCGTCATATTTTTTTTAATCTAAAATCCACCTTATGAAAAGATTTTTCTTCGTCGCCATGGTCGCTGCGTTCAGCAGCCTGATGTACGTCGGCTGTTCCCCGGAAGAGCTGAACGACGTCACCAGCCGCAATCAGAGTCCCTCAAGTAAAAACCGCCCGGAAGCCGCATCCGGGGCGATTAAGGTTGTTGTCGGGCCCGCAGAGTACGGCATCAGTCTGCACCTTTCGGACAATGAAAGCGCGCCTGTTGAATTTCTGCCCGATGAGACCGGGCTCATCACGGTCAATGAACTTCCGGAGGGAGTGTATACCGTGGTGCTGCGCTCCTCTGAGGCTTCTATCCTGCACGGAACTTCTGAAGTTGTTTTCGACAACGTGCAGGTCGTAGCCGGCGAGACCACCGATCTCGGAACGGTGATTTTCGACTGATCCTGTTTGAGCTTATTGAAAATGTCAGGGAAGCCCTGACATTTTTTTTGTCCGGGACCGTGTGTTAAAAAACTCTAAAAACACTGGCCGTTTGGAGGTTATACGAAAATGGTCGTATATTCGGTTTCAAATCCATTTGTATGTCAACCCCCAAACTGATTAAACCCACTGAAAGCGAGCTCGAGATCCTGCAGATCCTTTGGGCGAAGGGGCTGGCCACTGTGCGCGAAGTTCACGAGGAGCTCGCAAAAACGAAGGACGTAGGTTATACCACCACTTTGAAGCTGATGCAAATCATGCATGAGAAAGGAATCGTGAAACGTGACGATTCGATGCGCACGCACGTGTACCAGGCAGCGGTAAACAAGGAAAAAACGCAAAAGCATTTATTGAACAAAATGATTGATAGCCTTTTTGGCGGCTCGCCCACCCAACTGGTGATCCAGGCCCTTGGCGAAAGCCACAAGGCGAGTCCCGAAGAGCTTGAAAAAATCCAGGCCCTGTTGAATCATCTGAAAAAACAGTAACCAGGCGGGAATGAACCACACCAACTTTCTTGAGTCGCTGGGCTGGGCTGTGCTCAACAGCCTCTGGCAAATGGCGCTGCTCTGGATCCTCTTCCAGCTCATTGTTTCCGTGCATTTCTTTCGGGCATCAGTAAAGGTTTCACTGGCAACTTTCTTTCTTGTTTCCGGGTTTTGCTGGTTTATCATAACCCTGTGGACTTATCGTGGAAATTGGGTTTCGACCGTCCTGACGCACAGTGCAGGCAACGAACAGGTTTATTCCGGACTGCGCACAATACTTCCAACGGCTTCAGTCGCCTATCTCGCGCTGCTTGTTCTGCCCGTTGCCCGCTTCATTCGCAATTACCGGTATGTACGCCTGATCCGAACGCAGGGACTCGGAAAAATTGACGTGGCGTGGAGATTATTCGTTCAGAAGATCTCGGCGCACATGGGCATCCGCAAAAAAGTTGCCATCTGGATATCGAGCCTTGTCTCGTCTCCGGTTACTGTTGGATTTTTGAAGCCCGTCATCCTGCTTCCCGCGGCCGCGCTGGCGCAGCTCAGCCCGCAGCAGCTGGAAGCGGTCATCCTGCACGAGCTGGCTCACATACGCCGGTTTGATTACCTGCTGAACTTATTGGTAAATTTCATCCGCACGCTTCTTTACTTTAATCCTTTTGTACGTCCTTTCATCCGCACCATTGAGAAGGAACGCGAACGGAGCTGTGATGAGCTGGTGATGCAATTTGAGTATAGCCGGCATGAGTATGCGGCCGCGTTGCTTACACTCGAGCAGCAGCAGCAGGGCTTTCGTCCGCTACTCGTTGCGGCCGCGGGCCGCTCGGGAGATCTGTTCGAGCGGATTGAAACGATCCTCGGCGTACGCCACAGGCCCCGTTTTGCGGCAGCCCGCGCAATCGGAGTGGCAGCTGCCATCGGGTGTATTGTCGCAGTTCATACGCTGTTACGTTTTACTTCTCCAACCCGTTCCAGCAGCGCCAGCCGCTCCTTCATTGCGGCCGCATCACCGCTGTTCGCCGATGGCGAAGCGATTGAAATGCCGCAGTCGTCCAGCAATGACTTGCATGTGCGAAACGAAAAAAACCGGCAGCGTCCTTTAAATGATGAGAGCACGCTGTCGCACCAGACCCAGGAGATTGTTACGCCCGCGGCGCCGAGCTTCGTGGCTGCAGTCACTCAAGACATTCCCGATCTTGCAGAAGAGGAGGAAGCCGCCGTGAAGGACGCGGTGGAAGTGTCGCGGAAACTGATCGAAAACTCTCAATGGAAGGTTATTGAAAACCAGGCGGCGGATGCGCTCACCGGGAACGAAAAGGAACGCCTCAGGAAGCAGGTGCAGCAGGAACTCTCGCGGTACGACTGGAAGCAATGGGAAGAACAGCTGAAGCGCTCGTACAACTATCTCGACTGGGAAAAAATCAACGAGCGGCTTCAGGTTGCAAGAGGACAGCTCGCGCACGACAGCCTGATGATGCAATACAAGATTGCATTGAACCACCTGGTGGACGTGGAGCTCTCTTTAAAAACAGAACAACTGGGCGGAATCCCCGACACCGACGTCAGCCTGAAAAACATCGAGCGCAAAAGAATCGAATCGAAAAAGAAGCTCACGCAGCTGCAGCAGTCCCGCGGAAAAAGAATTGTTCACCTCTAGCCGGATCACCAGCAACGCGGACAGGCCTGGCTGTATTTGTTGCCAAGCAAAAATCCCAGCATCAACTCGTGCGTCCCGCGGCTGACCGTATTGAGCTTCGTTTGAGTAAAATCGTAGGCGTACCCCACGTTGAAAAGATTCAGCACGTTCAATCCTCCCATCGCCGCGAAGCCATCCTCGTGACGGTATGAACCTCCCACCCAGAACAGGTCGCGGTACTGCAGTTTTACATTTCCTTCTACCTGGAAATTATTACGCGAAGAGGCGTTGATGTACTTAAACATCACTGAAGGGATGGCATTTACGTCTTCATTCACCAGAAAGCGGTAGCCCGCGGTCAGAAACAGGTGCGGAACGAGCCGTCCCTGCTGCTGCACTACTGCATCGTCTACAAACGATAATTTCTGGGGGATGATCTGTTGGCCGGAAATACCAACAAAATAATCGCGCGAATAGAGATACAGCCCCGCGGAAAGATCCGGCCGCACACGGCGCAACTCGCTGTTGGTGTTGCCACCGAGCGCAGGATCATCCTGCACCCCATTTCCAAAATCCAGCTTCGAGCGGTCGAGGCTCACTACGGTCACGCCCGTCGCAAATCCTCCCGAAAGATTTGTTGTCGCGTTCAAACCCAGGTGATATGCGTAGCTTACGTTTGCCGTGAAGCGGTTGAAATTACCTGTCTTGTCATTGATGAGCGAAAGCCCGATGCCATGATGCGGTTCGGCAGCCGTATAATTTTCCCAGTAATATTGGCCTCTTGGGTTCTGGCCGGGAATGCTGTATGAAGTGGCGGAAGTCCGGTAGTCTTCCTTTCCGACCGGTGCGTGCACGGTGAGATATGCCGTTCTCGGGGCGCCGTTCAGTCCTACCCACTGGTCGCGCACACTGATCTTGAGATCGCCGTAATTTTCGATGCCCGTAATAGCCGGATTGATCACGTATTGATTCAACACGTACTGCGTATAGTGCGGGCGTTGCTGCGCATTGACAACGACGGACGTCAGTCCCAGAAGCACTGCAAGTAGGATCGTTTTCATCGGTTTCAGTTTACCGGATCAGGTCCACAAAGCCGGACATGATCTTTCTTCCGTTCTTCGGGTTTACGATATAATAATAAGTTCCGACAGGTGCCGGCTTTCCATTTATCGTACCATCCCACGGCACATAAATGCCTGCGGAACGGTAAACGAGCTGGCCGTAACGGTTATAGATTTCCACCGTCGCGCCGGGATAACTTTCAAGGTAGCCGATCACCCACGTATCGTGCACGCCGTCCCCATTCGGACTGAAAATATTCGGAATGATCGGCGCCTTCAGCACTTTGACAAACACCTGGTCCGTCCTGCTGCATCCGCGGTCGGTGGTTACGGTAAGCGTATAGGTGATGTCATCGGTAGGGTACATTACGTTCGGGTTCGCCACGGTAGGATTGCTCAGCCAGGTGGGCGGTGTCCACAAATACGTAACCGGATGGGTAGAGCTGATCGTAGGTGTCAGCTGCACGACGCCTCCTTCGAGAACAAATTTGTCGGGACCGGCGTTTACTGACGGATACGGGTTGGTATTTACGCGGCGGGTAAACACGGTGCTCGGGCACCCCCATGAATTTGTTATCTGCAGCGAAACGTCATAGCTGCCCGGGTTCGCGTACGTGTAGGTGAACGATGGAGTTGTTCGCGTGTTCCCGTCGCCCATTGTCCAGGTCCATTGCGTTGTAGTGCCGTCCGCGGGGTCGCTGCGATCCGTAAAGCGGAACGACCCGCCGATACACACATCCGTTTTGTCTACATCAAACAGGGCAGTCGGCTGTGGATGGATGCTGTTCAACGTAATCGTTGTGTCGTTGATGCAGCCGTTCGCACTCGTGGCCTGCAGGTTCACGCTGAAGGGTCCGGTCGTCGTATAGGTATGCGAAGGATTCGTTGCGGTTGAATTGTTGTTGGAACCGCTTCCGGGGTCGCCGAAATCCCAGACGTAAGTCATCGCCGTGCCGTCAGCAATCGTAGTACTGTTGTTGAACGTCACGTTCGCGTTGGGCAGACAGGATGCCGCCGGATAGGTGAAGTTGGGCCGCGGCAGCGGATTCACCGTTACCGGGATAACCTTTTCCGCGCTGTTGCATCCGCGGTCAGTCGTCACACGCAGGCGCACCTGGTAGGTTCCGTAAGCAGCGAACGTGTGGGGGAACGGACTGTTATTTGTCCGTACGACTACAGGCGTGCCGTCTCCAAAATTCCAGGTCCATGTCGTAAGCGTTCCCACGGGCGCGTTGGAATTGTCGCTAAACGTTACTGCTTGCTCTTCGCAGGCAGGTGCGCTCACGGTAAAGTCCGCCACCGGCGGCTCCAGTACAGTTATGGTGTTGGAGGCGCTGTCCACGCATCCTCCCGCTGAAGAGGTGTAGGTGTAGGTGATGGTATACGTGCCGGGACCGACAGAGGCCGGATTGAAAATCCCGCCAGGTGTAACGCCTGGACCACTGAATACCCCGCTCCCCGGCACACCTCCGGTTTCGCTGGCTTGCGTGATCTGGAACGGCGCGGCGTCAAGGCAAACGTCGGGCATATTGTTGAACTGCACCAGTGGCGCTGCGTTCACCGTGATGGTGATCAGCGTATCGTCCACGCAGGTACCCCCCGAAAATGCACGATAGCGAATAGTGAAGCTGCGGGTAAGCGGTGTTTGGAAATTTGGATACAGGTGACGATAAATTTTCCCAAATACCGGGTTGTTATCGGTATCGAACACCGTGGGCTGATTCACAAAGTCCCAATAGATCTCCACCTTCGTAATGTTCCCGAAATTGACAGTTGAGCCATCCTGTATCGAAACCGAATCATTGGCGCACATGTTAGCGGGGTTCAAAGGCGTGAAGACGGCGTGCGGAATGTCCCCGCTCACGGTAATGTTTTTTGCAACCGTGTCGGTGCAGCCGTTGTTGGTCGTAACGATCAGTGTCACCAGGTACACCCCTACCGCGCTGTAGGAATGCTGCGGGTTTTGAAGTGTGGACGTGTTGGCGGGCCCGCTTCCGGGATCACCAAAATTCCACAGCCAACCAGTAATGGAACCCGACGGAACGGTGGAAGCGTCCCAGAACTGCGCGTATGTGTCACTGAGGCAAACTTCGGGATCTAAGAAGTCGGCGACAGGGATGACGTTTACGGTGACAGCTTGAGTGCGGGGAGCGCTGACGCAGCCTTTGTCCGTTGTCACAATCAATGTAACGTTATATGTGCCCGACGCCGCGTAGACATGTGTGGGGCTTGGATTGGTTGAAGTGTTTCCATCTCCAAAATCCCAGCTCCAGCTTACGAGGTTTCCTGCATTCGGCACGGAGAGATCGGTGAATGTGATCACCCGCGTTTCGCAGGTAGGAATCGTATAACTGAAGTTCGCTGTCGGCAGTGGATTGACCACGATCGTCCCGCTCGCCGTGGCCGGCTGGCATGGACCGCTTGCGGTGACGGTGTAATTGAAAGTGCCGGATACCGTGGGCGTGCCGCTAATAGTAAAGACTCCGCTCGAATATACTCCATTCACACCCGCTGGAAGACCCGTAACGGTTGCCCCCGCACCACTGCCCCCGATTGCATAGGTAATGTTGGCGATCGCTGAGTTAATGCAGACTTCCTGGTTCGTTGTGGCCGGAGGCGAAGTGAGCTGGATTGTCGCATCCGGCGTCACGGTAATTGTTCCCGATGCACCGGGAGCAACGCAAGGACCTGTTGTGCTCACCGAATAATTAAACGTGCCACTGACGGTCGGCGTCCCAGAAATGGTAATTACCCCACCCGAGAATACGCCGGATACTCCCGCAGGCAAGCCGCTCACGCTGCCTCCTGTGCCACTGCCCCCCACTGAATAGGTGATGTTCGTGATCGGAGTATTAATGCACACCGTCTGGTTATCCGTGCCCGGAGCAGAAGTGAGCGTGATGGTGCCGTCGGCAGTTACGTTAATCGTCCCCGAAGCCGTCGGGGTAACGCAAGGCCCGGTAATGTTCACTGCATAATTGAATGTTCCGCTGACGGTCGGCGTTCCGGAGATAGTGATCACACCTCCCGAGAAAACCCCGGTGACGCCAGCCGGCAGACCACTTACACTTCCACCGGTTCCGCTCCCCCCCACCGCATACGTGATCGGCGTGATGGGCGTATTGATACACACCGTCTGGTTTTCAGTGCCCGGGGCCGACGTCAAAGTAATTGTAGCATCCGCGGTAACTGTGATCGTTCCGCCGGCGGTAGGCGTCGCGCAGGGACCTGTGGTGCTTACGGTATAGTTGAAAGTACCGCTTACGGTAGGTGTGCCGGAGATCGTGATCACTCCGGCGGAGAAAGTTCCCGTTACGCCTGCGGGAAGTCCGCTCACGCTGCCTCCGGTTCCGCTGCCGCCCACTGAATAGGTGATGTTTGTGATGGGGGTATTGATGCAAACGGTCTGGTTATTCGTACCCGGAGCAGATGTAAGCGTCAGCGTGCCATCCGCCGTCACATTGATGATTCCGGTAGCGCCCGGAGTCACACAAGGCCCGGTAGTGCTCACGCTGTAGTTAAATGTACCGCTCACAGTGGGGGAACCTGAAATGGTAATAATTCCTCCGGAAAAAGTTCCGGTCACACCCGCAGGCAAGCCACTCACGTTCCCGCCCGTACCGCTGCCTCCTACGGCATAGGTGATCGGCGTGATCGGGGTATTGATGCAGACGGTCTGGTTATCGGTGCCTGGCGCTGACGTCAGGTTGATTGTTCCGTCGGGATTCACCGTAATCGTTCCGCTCGCATTTGGAGTAGCGCAGGGGCCTGAGGTAGTGACGGTATAAGTAAATGTTCCGCTAACTGTGGGTGTTCCCGAGATTGTAAAAACGCCAGCCGAATACGTTCCGGTAACACCTGCGGGTAGCCCTGTTACCGAAGCGCCGGTGCTGCTTCCGCCAACAGCGTACGTGATAGTTGTGATTGCAGTATTGATGCAAACGGTCTGATTGTCGCTACCGGGCGCAGACGTGAGGCTGATGGTTGCGTCGGGCCGGACAACGACCTGTACGGTGTCAATTACACTTTCGCAACCGTCCGCATTTTCCACCTGCAGGGTTGCGTTATAGGTTCCCGCAATGGTGTAGATGTGCGTTTGGTTCGGCGGATTCGGTGCCACCACCACCACTGGCGGTGAACCGTCGCCGAAATTCCAGGTCCATTGCTGCAGCGGCGCGCCGCTCGAATAAGACTGATCGGTGAATGCCACCGGCTGATTCACACAACCGGGTGTGCCGGCGGTGAAGCTGGCTACCGGCAAAGAATCAATATTCACTGGATAAATCGCAGTATCTGAGACGCAGCCAATATCGGTGATGAGCGAATGCCGGACGTTATAGGTACCGGGATTCGGATATACATGGGTTGCATGCTGCGTATTCGCAGTATTCCCGTCGTCGAAATTCCAGTACCAGCTGATCACTGGCCTTCCGTTCGGGTTGGATGCATCGGTAAAATAGACCGTATCGTTGAGACAGTTGTTGGTAAACGTGAAATCGGCATCGGGTGGACTGAAGACCTGCACGTCGAAATCAACGATCTGCTCATTTCCACAGCCGTCAGGCGTTGGATTCAGCGCCACAACGCGGATCGAGTATGTGCCCGGCGTGCCGATGCTGTACGTTCTCGGTAGCCGATACCGGTAAAGCGTTCTTCCATTCACGACCCAGGAACTGTCGAACACCGGGTTAACCAGCGTGGTGTCGTTAAAGCCCATTGCATTCAGGGCGGGGCCGAAAATCCACTGGATCTGCAGCGGCTGGTAAGGAAACACCATGGACAGGCGGAAAGGAGAATTCTGGCAGGTAGCGGGAAAGTTGACCGTCCCGTACTGGTTTTGGATCGTGATGAACTGATAGAGGTCTTTTATGTTCGTTCCCGCATTGTAACCGTACGATTCCGCGCCGCCGTAGCCGTAGGCAATTGCATTAAAGTTGGAGTCTGACTGAACCACGTGCGGCACACCGGTGTTCAAGGTCGGGTTGCCCTGGACACCCGACACATTGAATCGGGCGTAGAGGTAGTTGGGATCGCCGGGATGCGGCAACCAGCTGGACGCAGCTACAGGCGCACCGTCCAGGCGGAATGAGCTGAGAGCCGTGCCGGTATTCCTGATGACAACGTTGATGTAATGCTTTTGCGGGTTAATCTGGAAGCGAGCGCTGGCGTTCCAGACCACTTTGTTGATCCCCTGTTCCACCGGACTGAGGTAGATCAGTTCGGGGTCTCCGTCCCCGTTGGAGCCGCCCGGGCAGCCGGTATTCCCCTGCGATGGAAAATACTGCGCCACGGTAATGGCGCTGTCAGCTTCGATCAGCATGGGAGTAGTGGTGGCGTTGATCTGATAATAGAAATTATTGATCAGCGGCAGGCCGATGGGCGCGCCGTTCACTGTGACATTGGTTGCCGGATTCGAAACACAAACGCGATAAAAAGTGCCCACCGAAGGCGAACCCGTATTTCCGTTGTTGACCGAAAAGCCCACAATCGGAGTCGTCAGGTATTTCTTTCCCCACGCGGCTTTGGGCAGCGCCTGCGACATGTAGTTGTCCGACGATGGCGTGCTTCCGTTGCAGCTGATCGCAATGCGCCCGCTGCCCGAGAACACGGCAATGCGCTTGCAGCCCCCGCTCCCGGAAGCTACGCTGCGGATCCGCGACCCGGTGAGGTCAACTGCAGTATACGGAGGCGGAGCATTGTTGTTGATCAGGACTCCCATCACATTGTACACCTGTCCTTGTGTGAGCGTGACCGTATACGTATTGCCTGCGGTCCAGCCGCCGACGGTGTTGGCGGTGGGCGTGATCTCAACGGTAGTTGTTCCGGTATCGGTGGCCACTACATAGAACCAGCAATTCGAATTGGGTGTGTTGGAATTATTCGCGTAATTGATAGAATAATATTCCTTCCCGAGGGTATTTGTGGGATAGAGAATGCTCGCTCCCGAAACACTTTGGTTGTAAATATGAGAATATGCGACGACCGGCACGTCGCTCGTAATGTGAATACCCTTATTGGAAACTCCTTCGGTAAGCAGCCTCGCATCCTGGCCTGTGGGGTTCTTGGGGAGGGTTGGCGAAGCGACGATTGAATTGGCCGGAACAGCGAGATTGAAGGTATAGCCAATGCCGGGAATGGAAATGGTTACGTTGGCATTCTGCTCCGCCGCGAAGTACAGCACCATATCCTGCGTGCCGCCCGGAACCATGTTGTTCGTCATCTGCTGGTGATAACCGTAAGCAACCCAGAAATCCTTCCCGCGGTTGGAAAAATCCTGTCCTGCCGCCTCATTGCGGGCAAAAGAGAAGATCAGCAAAAAAGTGGCGACGTAGAATTGCTTCATGAAGTCGGTTCCGGTGAAAAAGGTGCGGCGCAAATTATGAAAAACAGCCTGGATTCCTATTGACTTCGAAAACAATCTGGATAACTCAAAACACGACCTGAACTCCCCAACAAAATGGGACTCAAACAAACCTTTTTCGTTTAATGCCGGGGCTCAATCCCAGGGCGCGCCAAATGGAGGTGGCCGACTGGCGCGAAACAAATAACAAAAACCTTCGATTTTATCGATCAATTAAAAGACTATCTCAGGTGGATACCGCATTGTCGTTCAAAATCAACGCTGAAACTCCGAGTGAATCCCTATGTCGCCATGTGCATACCAGTGATCCAAACGAATCAAAACCCGGATGATAATTTCGACAATTAAAACAGAAGTAAACGTCGTAAGTGGCTGACTTTCGATATTTTATTAAGGAGACTATTACCGTTGGTTTTAGCAAATAAAGATGGCACTCTCAAACCCCGTATTCCCAAAACAATTAGTACGGTTTCATCAATTATTCCAGGAGTTCAGGCAAGTGTAAGGTTCTCGATTAATGGGACGGTACCGGCTTTTTCGGTTTAGGGTGGCCTCCCCCGTCATCAAACTTCTTGCAGCTTTTTGGGAGCCGGTTGTAGGAGTCCTCGTTGGCAGGCACGTCGTCCGCATCGTAGCCAACATTGGCAATAGCTGTCTTGATTTCCTCTATATTGATCCGGTCGGTCAGAAACTTGACCCGGGTCTCCCCTCTCCGGTAATAGACGAGCGCTTCCAGCACCCCGTCGTGCCGCTTCAGATACGCTTCAATACGGGTCTTGCACACCTCGCATACTGCGTTAGGGGTTTTAATGGTCGTGGTCACTACCGCTTTTGTCTGGGCAATTCCGAGCGTCGCCATCGCAAAGGCAAGCCCCATAAGGAAGATTTTTTTCATGGGAATGTTTTTGAGAGCTGAAATTTATCGCGGAGTCCAGTTTCCGGGATTCTCCCTCCAGGCCAGGAGCACCTCCTCTTCGCCGGCTGAGACCATCCCCTTCTCCGCTGCGAGGCCGATTAAAGTCGGGTAATCGGTCAACGAGTAATATGTCAATGATGCCTGGCGGAAAGCTTCGGTTGCAAGCGGAAAGCCGTAATTGAAGATTGAAACCATACCGGCCACCTCGAGTCCCGCATTCCGAAGCACCCGCACCACTTCCAGGCTGCTTTTCCCGGTGGACACGAGGTCTTCGACCACCACCGTCTTCTGCCCGTTTTCAAAATAACCTTCCACCTGGTTGCCAAGCCCGTGCTCTTTCGGTTTGGGGCGCACATAAACGAAAGGCAGCTTGAGCTGATCGGCAACCATCGCTCCCCACGCAATACCTGCGGTCGCCACGCCGGCTACAAGATCCGCCTCGGGAAAGCGTTCGAATATCAAATTCGCCAGTTCCGATTTCACATGGTCGCGTATGTAGGGAAAGGAGAGTATGCGGCGGTTGTCGCAGTAGATCGGGCTTTTCCAGCCGCTGGCCCACGTAAATGGCTGTCCGGGACTTAACTTTATCGCGTTTACCTGCAAGAGCTTTTCGGCAACGACCTTTGCAGACTTCATGCAGCCAAAGGTAGGGGTTCAGCCGCTGGCTGATCACCACAATGAATGCACATGGTACTGAAAATCTATTTCGGGGATAAGCCCCTCTTCCTCTGCGACGAATTGACTGCGGAAGTTGAACCTTACGTGCACCATGACGACGCCGTATTTATTGATGAGCTCAATTCGCATACAGTAAAGACCATGATTCATGAAATGGAATCACCCGAAGTGCATGCGGGAGTTTTTTATCACCGCGACATGGACGCGCTCAGGAAAGCTTTTTTCAAGAAGTTCTCCGTGGTGACCGCCGCGGGCGGACTCGTTCGAAACCCCCACGGTGAATTGCTGCTGATCTTTCGGCGGGGCAAATGGGATCTCCCAAAGGGAAAAGCAGATAAAAACGAAAAGCTTGAGGACACTGCGCTCCGCGAAGTGCGCGAAGAGACGGGGGTTACAGATCTCATACTGGATCGGCCATTGGGCACCACCTATCATACCTATCACGAAGGATCGCGCCATATTCTCAAGGAATCGCACTGGTGGTTGATGGCGTCACAAGGCGAAGGCAGGCTCAAACCCCAGACGGAAGAGGACATCACAGACATAAAATGGCTACGGCGCTCCGAACTTGCTCCCTATCTCGATAAATCCTTCCCTCTCATCCGGGATCTGTTGCAGGGTTACGAGGATTGATCTTTCCTCCGAACGATCCCCACAGTAAGCCGGCTGATACAAACCAGCCGGTCCTGTTCGTCGGTGATGCGAATATCCCATACCTGCGTGCTGCTGCCCAGGTGCAGTGGGGTCGCGGTGCCGGTCACAAAACCTGTACGAACACCCCGCACGTGGTTCGCATTTATTTCGAGCCCGAGGCAAAGAAACCGGTTGTGATCAATGACCATGGCAGCCGCCACGCTGCCGATCGTTTCGGCGAGCACGCAGGAAGCACCGCCGTGGAGCAATCCGTACGGCTGGCGAGTTCGTTCATTGACGGGCATGCGGGCGCGCAAAAAATCTGTCCCGAGTTCCAGCCACTCAATGCCGAGAAACTCGCTCATGGTGCCTTTCCCAAGCGGACGGATCTGCTCGAGCGAAACGTCCTTACGGAACCAGATCGGTGCAGACGCCGATGAACTATTTTCCCTGCTTTCCCGCAATTGATTTGTAAACGGTTTCCGGTAAAAAAAGGCGCGCGTCTCCCCCATTGCGGATAATGTCCCGCACAATAGTCGACGCAACGGAAGTATATTTCGGTTCCCCTGTTAGAAAGACCGTCTCGATGGACTTATCCAGCGTGCGGTTGGCGTCGGCAATGGTCTTTTCGTATTCGAAGTCGCTTACGTAACGGATGCCGCGGAGAATGAAGCGTGCCCCGATCTGGCGGCAAAACTCCACAGTGAGACCTTCATACACCGCGCCCTCTACGCGGTCTTCATCTTTATAGATTTCCTGTATCCATCCGAGCCTCCGGTCTGCCGGATACATCGGCGCTTTGGAAGCATTGGGGCCAATGCCAACAACGATTTTGTCGAACAGCGGCAGGGCGCGGTTGATGATGTCCACATGGCCCAGTGTCACGGGATCGAAGGTGCCGGGAAAAAGACAAATGCGCATGACGAAGCCTAAAATTAAGGATAAACATTTGGGAGCCGGTGGGCTGTTCAAGCATTCCCCCGGTTCGCCAGCAGGTAAAGCACGGCCATTCGCACTGCTACCCCGTTTTCGACCTGCTGCAGGATAATGGATTGCCTGCTGTCCGCCACATCGCTGTCCAGTTCGACGCCCCGGTTGATAGGTCCGGGGTGCATAATCACAATTTCCTTTTTCAGGCTGTCCAGCAGTCGACGGTTGATTCCATACACGAGGCTGTATTCGCGAAGCGAAGAAAAGAGCACCTGGTTCTGTCTTTCCAGCTGAATCCGCAGTACGTTGGCCACATCGCACCACTCGAGCGTTTCGCGAAGGTTGTAATTCACCGAAACCTCCAGCGCCTCGGTAATGTATTTCGGGATCAGCGTCGGGGGGCCGCAAACGGTCACCTCTGCTCCCATCTTGCGGAGGAGGTGAATGTTGCTTTGCGCCACGCGGCTATGCATGATATCGCCAATCAGGGCCACCTTGCGGCCTTGCAGCCCCCCGGTGGTTTCCCGGATCGAATAGGCATCGAGCAGCGCCTGGGTAGGGTGTTCGTTAATGCCGTCGCCTGCATTGATAATGGCCGCGGGAATGTGGCGCGCCAGGAAATGGGGCGCACCGCTTGCGCCGTGGCGCATCACGACCATGTCCACTTTCATGGACAAAATATTATTCACCGTATCCAGCAGCGTTTCTCCTTTCGAAACCGAAGATGCGGATGCGGAGAAATTGATCACGTCCGCGCTCAGCCGCTTTTCGGCAAGCTCGAACGAAAACCTGGTGCGTGTGGAATTTTCATAAAACAAATTCACGACCGTGACGTCGCGCAGCGAGGGAACTTTTTTCACCGGCCGCTGCAATACTTCCTTGAACTGCTCCGCCGTCTGTAAAATGAGGGTAATGTCCTGGGGGGTAAGATCTTTAATGCCCAGCAGGTGTCGCGTGGATAGTTGCATTAAAGGACGAAGTTAGGGAAATGGGCGGCACCCCCGGAACCGCCGTGCAAAAAGGGGCCCTTGGCATGATTTTGACGGGGAAAACGCGCGTGATACGGCATTAATCACTTAAAACCAGAGATATGAAAAAAGTACTCGTTGCGGCTGCTGCCATTCTCATTTTCATTGTACGGGCGGAGGCACAACGGACCAGCTTCGGGATCAAGGGAGGTATCAATGTGTCGAGCCTCAAGATCAAGAACGGTGCAGACTACGAAGCAAAAACAGGATTTCATGCAGGCGGCCTCGCGCATATTCACCTCAACAACCGGTTCGCCATCCAGCCCGAGCTGCTGCTGTCGCTCCAGGGTGGTGAAAGGAATGAGAACAATCGCATCAACCTCACTTACCTGAACATGCCGGTAATCGTACAGTACATGATTCTGGATGGGCTTCGGCTGCAGACGGGACCGCAGATCGGATTTCTCCTGGACGCCGAACAAAAAATAAACAATGTGGAGGTGGACGTGAGCGATGTGTTCTCGACTGTGGACGTTTCGTGGTCATTCGGCACCAGCTACCTGTTTGATTCCGGATTCGGCTTCGACGCGCGTTATAATCTCGGGCTGAACAACATCAGCGACGACCACGATTTTGAAGCGAGGAACCGCTCGTTCCAGGCGGGGATTTTTTACCAGTTTCGCAACCGCTGATCGCGCGCAGCCAGGTTGCAAAGGGAAAGCCTCTTTCAGGAGGCTTTCTTATTTTTACACAAACGTTCTCATTGAAACTCATCCTCAGCTCCGGCCACCTCGCGATCACCATCAGGCGGCTCGCACACCAGCTGATCGAAAATCACGGCAACCTGGAGCAAACGGTGCTGATCGGAATTCAGCCCCGGGGCGTTTTTCTTTCAGACCGCATCGTCCGGGAGATAAGGACGCATGTTCCTTCCGAAAAAATTCAATACGGAAAGCTGGATATCACTTTCTACCGCGACGACATCCGGAAAGAGCTGCACCGGGCCAACGAAACCGACATTCCCTTTTCGATTGAAAATAAAAATGTCATTCTCATTGACGACGTGCTTTACACCGGGCGCACGATACGCGCCGCGCTGGATGCGCTGCTCGACTTCGGGCGCCCTGACAAGGTAGAACTGTGTGTGCTCATTGATCGCAGGTTCAGCCGGCAACTGCCGATCCAGGCGGATTACGTCGGGAAATCCATAGACTCCATCATTTCCCAAAAAGTGAAAGTGGAATGGGATAAGGAAGAAGTGAAGCTTTACTGAAGTACCTGTATTAAATGCCTTCGCTCTCCCCCCTCAGGAACGGGTACCGGTAATCGGTGGCCGGAGTGAAAGTTTCCTTTATGGTGCGCGCGCTCAACCAGCGGTACAGATTTAGTATTGAACCTGCTTTGTCGTTGGTTCCCGAGGCCCTGGCGCCCCCAAAGGGTTGCTGTCCCACCACCGCGCCGGTGGGCTTGTCGTTGATGTAAAAATTACCCGCAGCATTGCGCAGCCTCTCTGTTGCCAGCTCGATCGCAGCCCGGTCGCGCGCGATCACGGAACCAGTAAGTGCGTAGGGTGAAGTTTCATCAACGAGCTCCAGGGCTCTTTCGAACCCGTTCGCGGGATACACGTATACTGTCAGCACCGGTCCGAAGATTTCTTCGCACATGGTTACATATTTGGGATGTAATGCCTGGATCACGGTCGGCTGAATGAAATACCCTTTCCGCTTATCGCATTTCCCGCCTACCCAAATCTCCGCTTTGGGATCCTTTCGCGCCGAGTCAATATAGCCTTTGATTTTATCAAAGCTTCTTTCATCAATCACCGCGTTGATGAAATTGGAAAAGTCTTCCACCGTGCCGACGCGGAAGCTTTTCACACCCGCAATCAGCTTCCGCTTCACTTCCTCCGCGATGTTGGAAGGAATGTATGCCCGCGAGGCGGCGGAACACTTCTGCCCCTGGTATTCGAAAGCTCCGCGCAACAGTGCCGTTACGACTACGTCCGGGTCCGCCGATTTGTGGGCGATCACAAAATCCTTTCCACCCGTTTCGCCGACGATGCGTGGATAGGACCTGTACATTCCCATATTTCTGCCGATCGTTTCCCACATGTTGTTAAAAACCGCCGTGGAGCCGGTAAAATGGACGCCGGCGAACAGGGGGTGATTGAAGCAGATGCGCCCGATCGTAGGACCATCCACGTAGATGAGGTTGATCACTCCATCCGGCAACCCGGCTTCTCTGAGAATACGCATGAACATCTGCGCGGAATAGATCTGGGTATTGGCGCATTTCCATACCACCACATTCCCGCAAAGCGCGGCCGACGTGGGCAAATTGCCAGCGATAGCCGTGAAGTTGAACGGCGTAACTGCCAGCACGAATCCTTCGAGCGGCCGGTACTCCATGCGGTTGTGCATGCCCGGCGCGCTGATGGGCTGCTGTTTATATATCTCGCTTAAGAAATGGACGTTGAACCGGAGAAAGTCAATGAGCTCGCAGGCGGCGTCAATCTCTGCCTGGAAGACATTTTTGCTCTGCCCCAGCATGGTCGTGGCATTCATGTAGGGACGGTACTTCGTTGAGATCAGGTCGGCTGCCTTGAGAAAAATGTTGGCCCTCGTTTCCCAGTCCATTACGGCCCAGCTTTCGCGCGCAGCGAGCGCGGCGTCTATTGCCTGCTGCACATGACGCTCTTCACCCGCGGAATAGAAGCCTAGTATATGATCGCTTTCATGCGGTGGGTGAATGGCCAGCTTCCGGGCGGTGCGCACTTCCTTGCCGCCGATATACATTGGTATGTCCAGCTGCTGCGATTTCAATTCAGCCAACACCTGCTTTAGTTGGTTGCGTTCCGGCGAACCCGGAGGATAGTTGTAGACCGGCTCGTTTGCAGGCATCGGGTAGCTGAAATAACCGAGGTTCATATTCGTTGATTTAATTTACGATTGGGCCGTTTCCTTTTCGCTCATCAAAAATGCCTTGATGAAACCGTCGAGCTCGCCGTCCATGACGGGCTGCACGTTTCCCGTTTCGAAATCAGTCCTGTGATCCTTGATCATTTTGTACGGGTGGAATACATAGCTCCGGATCTGGCTCCCCCACTCGATCTTTTTCTTGCTTGCATTGGCGGCCTGCTTCAGCTCTTCGCGTTTGCGCAGCTCTTCCTCGTACAGCCGGCTCTTAAGCATCTGCATTGCCTTCTCACGGTTGCCCAACTGAGTCCGTTCCGTTTGGCAGACTACCACGATCCCGGTGGGAAGGTGCGTGAGCATCACTTTCGTCTCTACCTTGTTTACGTTTTGACCACCCGCCCCGCCACTGCGCGCTGTTTCCATTTTCACGTCGGAGTCCCGGATTTCGATCTGGATGCTGTCGTCAACAAGCGGGTACACAAATACCGAGGCGAAGGAAGTATGCCTACGCGCATTGCTGTCAAATGGAGAAATGCGCACCAGGCGGTGCACCCCGCTTTCTGATTTCAGGAAGCCATAGGCAAACGGGCCGTCAAACTGGTAGGTGCAGGTTTTGATCCCCGCCCCATCACCCCAGACCCAATCCAGCTCCGTCACTTTCCACCCCTGCTTCTCACCGTACATCCGGTACATGCGGGCCAGCATTTCGGCCCAATCCTGGCTTTCGGTACCACCCGCCCCGCTGTTGATCTGGAGAATTGCTGGCAATTCGTCTTCTGGCTCGTTGAGCGTACTCTTGAATTCCGCTTCTTCCACCTTCTTCAGGGCGTTTTCGTAAGCCTGGCGGGTCTCATCTTCGGTGGCATCACCGGACTTCCAGAACTCGAACAGCACGGCGAAATCCTCCACGGCGGTCTCGACTCCATGATACAGGTCGAGCCAGTATTCATTGAGCTTGATGTTTTTCAGGATCTCAGTGGCACGCCTGCTGTCGTCCCAGAATCCGGGACTGCCTGCGAGCTGCCTGTCTTCTTCGGTTTTCAGTTTGCGGTTCTCGACGTCAAAGAAACCTCCTTATCGCGACAAGCCGCGACCGCAAATCGTTCAGTTTTTCAATCGTCATAAGTGCGCAAAGTTAGTACGCCGGCACGACATGCCGCGCGGAAAGTTGACTTGCAGCCGCTGACTGCATGTATGAATTACCACGGCCGGTCGCGCTGAGGTTCAGATCCTTTCGGCACATCAAACAGAACAGCTTCGTTCTTGAATTCAGCTGCAGAACACCCGGTGAACAAAATGCCGGCTGTTATGATGATGTCGCAAAGCCACTTATCCATTTGCGATAGAGACCGGCCACAAACTGTACCAGCGGCAGAGCAGCTACCTGATCATTTCTGCAGCTTCGCTACGCGACCGCGACCCACGGTGCGCCCGCCTTCGCGAACGGTGAATTCCTGCCGTGCCTCCAGCGCTACCGGTTGCAACAGTCTTACTGTCACTACAGTGCTATCGCCGGGTCGCAATTCCTTTCTGTCCGTTGAAAAGATGATCTCCGCGCTCATGTTGGCCATTCGTATGCCGAGCTGGGGGCGGTAACCGGTTTGCACCGGCGTGCTGCGGCCGCCTTCCGATTTCGGATATAAATAGAGGGTAGCTTTGAATTCAGAAAAAGTCTTTAGCGTTCCCGGCGCAGCGAGTACCATACCGCGGCTGATCCTGGATTTATCCACGCCGCTGACTACGATGCCCACCTGGTCACCTTTCTTAGCGTCGCGTAATGCCGTTCGAAACGATTCCAGGGCAATCACTGTTGTTCGCAACGGAGCTTCCGAAAAACCGACGAACTCCACCACATCTCCGACGCGAACAGTCCCGCGCTCTACCACGCCCGTCACGATCGTGCCCCTGCCGGATATGGTAAATACATCTTCAACCGGCATCAGGAACGGTGTTGTTTGAGGGGGTTCGGCTGAGTGCGACCCATTGGATAACAGAAATAACAATAGCTGTATCATGTGAATAAAGCTATAACCCAAAATCTACAAATTTTCAATCCGAAATAATTTTTTCTGATCTTTAAGCAGCCGGCTTTCCCGGCAACAAAAACCTTTTTGCCATGAGAATATTTATCATCGCAGGCATGGCGACCACTCTCCTGTTCGGCGCCTGCAAGGAAAAAGAAGAAAAGTCTGACCCGGAAAAGCCGGGGACAGAAGTGAAGCTCCGCGAAGAAAACGTTACCTACAGCCTCGACACGGTGACCATGCACGGTTTCCTCGTGTACGATGAAAATCAAAAAGGACCGCGTCCCGGCATCGTGGTAGTTCACGAGTGGTGGGGGCTGAACGATTACCCGAAAATGCGGGCAAGACAGCTCGCGGAAATGGGTTACGTCGCTTTCGCCGCGGATATTTATGGGAACGGGAAAACGGTTGACAATCCCGCTGACGCGCAGGCTCTCGCGACTCCATTTTTTCAAAACCCGCAAATGGCAAAAGTACGGCTGGACGCGGCTGTGGAGGAATTGAAGGCTTACGAGCAAACGGACAAAAGCCGGATTGCGGGAATCGGCTATTGTTTTGGCGGAGGATTGCTCATAAACTCTGCGCGCCTCGGGGAAGATATGCGCGGTGTAGTAAGTTTCCACGGAGGGCTGGTGGGTACGCCGGCCGACCGAAATCTCCTGAAAGCGGAGATCCTCGTTTGCCATGGCGAGGCCGATCCACTGGTGCCGCCAAGCCATGTAGCGCAATTCAAAAAACAAATGGACTCCATCGGAGCCCGTTATACGTTTAAGTCATACCCGAATGCGCTGCACGCTTTCACCAACCCTGCTGCCACGGAAGTCGGTAAACGCTTTGAGCTTCCCGTGGCATACGATGCGGCTGCAGATTCGGCTTCGTGGAACGACATGAAGGAATTTTTTCAGCGGATTCTGAAATAAAAATCATTGAAAAGGATCACGATGCCTGTTAGCCGCCTTTAAGTAAGGGCGGCTAACTCCTTTATAGACAGTAGAAATACTGTGTTTTCGGAAAATTACTTCGAAAAATTACGAGGATTTGCTATGTTTTCTGAAAACCAGTTTCTATTTTGTCAGCCCTTTTGGGATTTTAAAAAACGCACTCCTTTGAAAAGAAACCTCCTGTCCTCCCTTATGGGAAGCCTGCTCTTTCTCGCCGCATGCCGGAAAGATGCCCTTCTCCTTCAGCCGGAACCTACCGTTGCTGAAACCTGTATTACCCAGACAGCCAATCCTGCAGGGCGCAGTTACCCCTCAGACTCCGTGGTGGCCTTCGAGTGCACTACGAACTTCTGCGGACTGATGCCGCTCAGCAGAAACAATTACTGGGTATACGAAGACTCGATCTTCAATAACGGGAATTTCGTGCGCGTCCAGGTGGACACAATGCGCTTCATCATCAACTGGCGTTCAGTCTCCGACGGACTCATTTGGTGGGAGAGCAATGTTGATGTAGGGTTGCCCGACCGGATGTACGCTACCGATTCGGCGATCTACAAGATTGAGAACAGGCTCTTTGCTCCCGGTTTCGTGGATGCGAAGAAAGATTACTCGCTTTTTCCCGGCGATTCGCTCCGATACCTGGCGAGCTTCGAGGATGCAGCTGCCCAGGGAAGGTCGCTGCGGCTTCAAACACCTATCAGCACTCTTGCCGGAATATTCGACAATCTTGTGTACTTCGAAAAGAACGCCCGGAATTACCGCAGGGACCAGGTTTATTTCAAGCCGGGGCTCGGCGTTGTGAAGTACATCCGCGAGCAGGCGCCGATGGGATCTCCATTTGTAAGATTGCAGCAAGTTTCAACGCTGATCGCGTTTCATGTTGATTAGTTGACTGGTTGATTGGTTTATTGGTACTAGTTAGCTGGTCGTACATGTCTCGACTACCGACTATTGACTATCGACTAACGACTCAGAAAGCCCCGCTCACGCAGGGCTTTTAACTTATCCCGTGGGTTTCCGATCAGGGCAGCAGAATGATTCGCCGGCTGTTGCCATTGTTCCACGTCAGCAGTGCCTTGTTGTCGCATTCCCCTCCATCGGGAAATCCGTAATTGAGGAAGAGTTCGCGGTTGTTCATCCGGATCTTCAGCAAACCATTACTGATCCAGTGACAGGAGAATTTTTTCACCAGTGGCCGTTCGGTGTCCAGGGTCACGGTAACACCGCTGTTAAACTCAGTCCGCGAACGCCCTTCGATCTGGTACACATCATCGCGCAGGGTGCGCGTTGCGCCGCCGGCTACCTGGTGAACATACTTGAAACTTTCATAACCATACCCTCTTCCATTCGGAAAAGTCACTCTTCCGCCAACTACCTGGACGGTAAACCGGATGTTTCCGTTTTCGTTCATGTTCGTGATCACTTTCGTACCCTCAATATGGGCCCGGTTCATGTAATAATCGCGAAACGTGACCGTCAGCACAGAACCGGTGCGGCGGATCGGGCCGGTCAGATGGAGAATAATGGCTCCCTTGCGGAATTTACCGTCTGCGCAAATACAGCCGGCTCCAAAATCGATCGTGATGGTTTTCGGATACGTGCTGTCGTTTGGAACAACGGTAATAACGGCGCAGGGCCCAAGCCGCAAGCGCAGTTCATCAAACCGCGGGAAGAACAAATTTTCGCCGCGACCCGATTCCGGGGTAAGCGCCTCTTCATCGGCAGCCGTTATTCCCAGGTCGGCAACATCATCAAAGCTGGCATCGGCCTGCGCGCTCTCGTCGGAATACTGAAGTGCCTCCTCATCCGACGCTCCGGAACCCGTAAGGCTGTTTTCTTTCTGGCAGGAGAAAAGGAACACTACGAAGAGGGCGGCGATCAGTTTCATAGTGACCCTGTAGGTGATGGTAGTTTTCATGGCTGTACTGTTTGGTTCGAAATCAATAACGCATTCTTGGAATTATGATGGCGCTGAAAGTTTAATTGGGAATGGTTTATTTTCCTTTCGGAAATGCAAGAGATCGTCGGATACATTCACGCCTGGTGGCGACATACGGACAAAAAGGTGCTGTGGATCGTCACCCTGTTTACCGCCGTACTGATCTTTTTGAATTATTGGTTCGATCTCGATCCTCACATCAGCGCGCAGAATTCCTTTGGCTACAGTTTTGTTGGCAGGTTCCTCATTTTTTATTTAGCCTTCGTGCTGCCTTATCTGGCCTACCGCTTTGCGGGAGGAAAGCCTTATCCCTCCAATGCTCGCTTCGTTTACCTGCTTTTTTTCGCCCCTGCATTGTTCTCACTGAAAGTGGCGCTCGACCTGTACATCCCTTTGTCGGAGGACGAATACCGGGACCATTTCTGGAATTACGTCCTTTACTGGCCGGTGCTGGTAGCGATCGTCAGTTTTATTCTTTATTTGAACTGGCTGTTGTTTGATCGCGGCGACAGGTTTTACGGCCTTTCACGCCGTAACCTCCAAACCCGCCCGTATCTCGTGATGCTGCTGATGATGGTGCCGCTGATCGCTGCGGCTTCCACACGCCCGGAATTTCTTTACGTTTATCCGCGGCTCAATGCAGTAGCCGGCGTGGGTACCCAGGTCTCCTGGTGGGAGGCCCTCCTGTTCGAGCTTTCTTACGGAAGCGATTTCTTCACCATCGAGCTTTTCTTTCGCGGGTTTCTAATACTGGGGTTTGCGCGCTGGGCGGGCAGGGACGCCATCCTGCCCATGGCCTGCTTTTATTGTACGATTCATTTCGGAAAACCGCTCGGGGAATGCATCAGTTCCTATTTCGGCGGAATTATTCTGGGAATCGTCGTATACCATACGCGTTCCATTTACGGTGGACTGCTCGTTCACCTTGGAATTGCCTGGCTCATGGAGCTCGGAGGTTATCTGGGAAATTATTTTCGATGATTCTTCACTCCCGCCCCTCCCGGAAGAGGGGCGTGGTGTGAAGTGCAGGCCGGTAAGCCGGATTCAGTTCGTCCGCAAGCGGACGCGGCCATCATTTATCTTTTCTGCCTACCCTGTACCCGGTCCCTTGCGGGACTCGGACGAGCAGCCCTCGCGGGTACTATACGCGGCATTTCAGCGTGCAAGGTTTACCCGCCACGGATGTTACCATCCGAAGCCGTAGGCTCTTACCCTACGTTTTCACCTTTACCCGTTGCGTTACCGGAACGGGAAGTCATTTTCTGTGGCACTCTCTGTTCCCGACAAGTCGGGACCCCCGCTTGCGCGGGGTGCACTGCTCTATGCTGTCCGGACTTTCCTCCCCGACAAGTCGGGGCGATAGCCTGGCCTGCAAAAACTTTAAGAACGGATTGCAAATTTACATAATTGCTGCGCGTGCACCCGAATGAATTTCGTTAAAAACTATGCTTAATATTCGAGGTAAATTTCAGTTGCGCCATATCCATAAAGCGGATGGTACTGGTTCACAAAGCTCTTCACCTCCCTGCGGTGCTTCAGCAATTCGTGTATTTCCTCGCGGAGTCTGCCGGTGCCCAGGCCGTGGATCACAACCAGGCTGGGCTGCAAATGAGCAACGGCCAGGTCGTAGTATTTTTCAAAAGTTTTGAGCTGCAGGGACAGGATTTCGCGGTTGCTGAGGTGTTCCCAGTCGCTGGTGATCTTGTCAATGTGCAAATCCACAACAGAGCGGGGCGGCTCGAGGTGCTCGCGAGCCCGCGCGGTGTTGAAAGCGTTCGAACGCGCACCGACAGGCAGTATCAATTCCCCTAAACCGGTTTCACGGTCGGGATACCGTGCGAACAGGCGATGCGAAAAGCTGGCATCTCCCTTCATTTTCATTTCTTCAAAACGCGCAAAGAGTTGCTTTGGCTTCAGCTTTAATGACGCCTGTGTGTTTTCAGCTTTTCCTTTCTGCGGCTGCAGCAGGCTGAATTCAAATTCGAAAACGGGACTATCGTTGAGGTTCTCGAAAGGAATGTCGTGCAGGTAAAAATCCTGGAAGGGAAAAAGGTCGTTTTTTAGCTCAAACTCCGGCCTTCCAAAGTAGCGGAGTGTGTAGCTGAAGCGATACGCTGTTTCGGTTCGGTTCACCAGGTGAATCTTGAGCTCTTCAATCACTTCGTCGCCGAATTCATCCGCGCTGCTTACCGGGAGAAAGCTGATCCAGACTCCGTCGGCCACCCGTGGCCGGGTTTCTTTTTCTTTGCGCACATCGTCTACGTAGCGCTTTTCTTTTTGTGGCGACTTCTTTTCCGTAAATCGCCTGAAATACGGAAAATCAATCTGGTCGGCGTACACGGGAAAATGCACACCGCCCACATCCACCAGCACCATCTTCGTGTTGATGATATCCACCACTTCTCCCTCTTCGTTTGAGTGCAGCAACAGCACCCGGTCGCCTACCTGATATTTCACACTGCAAAATTACCGGGATGAAGTCAGGTTAAGGATGTTTCGATCTCGCGGCGGATATTGGCTCTCGCTTTGACTTCTTTACGTCGAAACAGCTCCGTATTGAAAATGTGTCTTCTTTGGAGCAGGCTCCCCAGAAAAGCTTTCCGGCCGGAGCGGTAGGCTGCGGCAGCAAGTGTCGCGTATTCCTTTCTCAGGGCCAAAGCATAGCGGTGATACCGATTCCATGAAGATGCGAGGATGCTGAGGTCGAAGTCGAGAAAAAGTGCGAGGTCCCTGCGTCTGCTGCCGGATATCCGGTGACCAGCTGTTGCGCGGATCAGATTGCAAACGGCCACGGTTCTTCCAACCGGAAAACCAAGCGCCCTGAGGCGTTCGGCGGCAATCTGCGCGCTTCGTTCCTCGTTTTCCTTGCTGCCGGGTTGGTACACCAGGTCATGATACCAGATCCCGAAATCCATGGCTTCGCTGTCTTCGATTTCAGCCCAATGTTTTTTCGCCATGGAGAAAAGCGATTGCAGATGTTCGAAGTTGTGGTAATAGCGGCCTGGCTCGCAATAGTGGTCCCGTATTTCGCGATAGCAATTTGTGATCAACGCTTCGTCTGAGGTAAATTTCTTACAAAGCCTCGTCCACCGGTTTGCCAGGTTTGCAGCCATTCACGAGCTCTTTGCCAGCTTGCTGTGTCGGTAGCTGTAAACGAAATAGATCACCAGCCCCAGCACCAGCCAGATGAGGAAGCGCATCCAGACCTTGTGGGTTTCCTGAGCCATCAGGTAAAAGCAACTCACCATCCCGAGCACCGGAATGAGAGAGAATTTTTTGAGGAAGGCAAGCACAGCCAACAAAATCGCAATGACCCAGAACGCCGCCATCGGCCACGTTTCCCTGGTCCAGATGTCGGCCATAAAATGCCCGGGCACCTTCCAGGCTACGATCGCAATGCCGGTAATCAGCAGCAGCGGGTAGATGAATTGTGCGTTTACATAGGGTACTCGGAACTTACTGGCCGGGCGGTCGCGCTTCATCTGAAGGGCGAGCACCCCACCACAAACGAGCACAAAGGCGAAGAGTGTCCCGATACTCGTAAGTGATAACACTTCCCCGAGGTTCAGGAAAAGCGCGGGCACAGCCACGAACACGCCGGTCAGAATGGTGGAGAATGAAGGGGTTTTGTATTTCGGATGGATGCGTGAAAAGATCTTTGGAAGCAGGCCGTCGCGGCTCATGGCCATCCAAATGCGCGGCTGCCCCAGCTGGAAGACCAGCAACACGCTTGCGGTGGCGATAATGGCGCTGACGGCAACCACTCCGGAGACAAATTTCATTCCCCGCGCATCGAAGACCATGGCCAGCGGGTCGCCGACATCCAGTGTCTGGTAATGCACCATACCGGTAAGCACGAGCGCGAGCAAAACATAGACGACGGTGCAAATGATCAGCGAATAAATCATTCCGCGCGGCAGGTCACGCTGCGGGTTCCTGCATTCCTCCGCAGTAGTGGAAATCGCGTCAAACCCGATGTACGCGAAAAAAACCGCGGAAACGCCTTTCATGATCCCCCCAAATCCTTCGGGAGTGAATGGTGTCCAGTTATCCGGGTTCACATAATAAGCCCCCAGAACGATCACGAAAAAGATCACTGCAAGCTTCAGGATCACCATCACGTTGGCCGCACCGCGTGACTCTTTGATCCCGACAAAAACTACATAAGTAATCAGCGCCACGATCAGCAGTGCCGGAAGATCCATCACGAGCGGCATACCGAATAACCTGGGCGCTTCGGCCCATGCACCCGCCGCCTCGGGCGTTGCGCCGGCTTTTGCCGACATGAAATCCATCGTCATCCAGTGCGGAATGTCCAGTCCCGCCTTGCTCATCAGCCCGGTGAAATAATCACTCCAGGAAATTGCCACCGCAATGTTGCCGATGGCGTATTCCATCAACAGATCCCATCCGATGATCCAGGCGAATATCTCGCCGAAAGCGACGTATGAATAGGTATAAGCGCTGCCCGCAACGGGGACGGTCGAGGCGAACTCCGCATAACAAAGAGCCGCGAAGCCGCAAGCGAGGGCGGTGAACATATAAAGAAATACTACGCCCGGCCCTCCGTCCGACGCGGCTTGTCCAATTCCGCTGAAGATCCCGGCACCGATAATGGCTGCGATCCCAAAGAAAGTAAGGTCGCGAACGCCAAGCACTTTTCTCAAACCTACCGCGTGACCATGCGCGTCGCCGAGTCCCGTCTGCGCTTCATGCAGAATTCGGTCTACTGATTTTTTGCGGAAAAGTTGGTTCAGCATCTTGTTTTGGTTTGGTGGTCAAAATAGCGAAATTTTGTTTACCTCCCCCGAAACAAGGATGATGCACGACTAAGAAAAACCGGCAATAAGTCGGTGAACTTCCAGCTTCACGCTCGTTGGCTCGATGCGATGCTAGATTAGATTTCTACAAACCCTGTCAGCGCGTACGGACTCAGTGATCCCGCTGCACCAGGAATTGCGCCAGTTCGCGAAGCGGCTCCTTTCTCCGCGACAATACGGCAATGTCTTCCAGGAACTGCAATGCCTCGTCGAGGTATTTGTCCTTGAGTTGAAGGGCCCAGCGGTCGGCGCCCGCCGTTCGGAATATGTCGAGCGTTCGGGCCACTTTATCTTCGGGAGATTCCCGCTGCAGGCGCAGAAGTTCCTTTTTCGCCGCGGGGTCTGCATGCTCCAGCGCGTAGATGAGCAAAAAGGTTTTCTTGTTAGAAAGAATATCGCCCCCAATTTGTTTCCCAAACTTTTCGGAATCGCCAAATGCGTCCAGGTAATCATCCTGTACCTGGAAAGCTATCCCCAGCTTCCGGCCAAATTCGTACAGCAGGTTTTGGTTCCGTTCCCCGGCCCCGCCGAGAATGGATCCCATCTTCAGACTTGCGGCGATAAGCACCGAGGTTTTCAACTCGATCATCCTCAGGTAATCATCAAAAGCCACCCCGTTCCTCGCTTCGAAATCCATGTCCATTTGCTGTCCTTCGCAAACCTGCCGCGCGGTCTGGTTAAACAGCTGCATGACGCGGTGGAGGTAGGAATTGCTCACCTTGTTCAGGTAATCATACGCTGCCACCAACATGACATCGCCCGCGAGCAGGGCGGTGTTTTCACCGAATTTCCGGTGCACCGTCTCCAGGCCCCGGCGCAATGGCGCTTTGTCCATGATGTCGTCGTGAACGAGTGTAAAGTTGTGAAAGAGCTCAATGGCAATCGCCACCGGCATGGCATCGGGGCGGATCTCATCGAATAGTTCGTTGCCCATAAGGCAAAGCACGGGTCGTACCCGTTTTCCCCCAAGCTTCAAAAAATAGTGGCCGGCCTCGTAAATTCCGACCGTCTCCGATGGAAAATGGGGTTGTTCGAACTGAAGTGAGAATTTTTCGGCAAGCAGCTGGAAAGAATGCATGGCGTTCGTTTACTATTGACGGTTAGTGAAAAATGAAAATACACATTGCGGGGCGTAGAAAAACAAGCTCTTCTCACCTGCGGTTGCCGGCGCCTGATTTTTTTTCACGCTGCGCCCGCTTTTCCTTACCTACTTCGCCGGCGATTACCCAATCGTAATCCAGCTGCCGTTTGGTTAAGTTGGCGCCCACTACTTTGATCCAGACCTTGTCTCCCATTCGGAATTTCCTGCCGGTGCGCCGTCCCTGGAGGCTGTAATCGGCTTCCACCAATCGGAACTCGTCGTACTCAAGCAGGCTGTTCACACTCACCAGGCCTTCGCATTTGTGTTCGATTGTCTCCACCCAGAATCCGAAGGCGGCGACACCGCTGATCACTCCTTCGAATTCCTCACCAAGGAATTTCTTCATGTACTGCACCTGCTTGTATTTATTTGCCGCGCGCTCCACCTCCATGGCAGCTCGTTCCCTCTCGCTGCAGTGCTTGCATTTTTCCTCCAACTTCTTGTCGACCGGCATTTGCCCACCAAGCACTCCCTCCATGATCCGGTGAACCAGGATATCGGGATAGCGCCGTATCGGTGACGTGAAATGGCAGTAGTTCGTGAAACCGAGCCCATAATGGCCAATGTTCTCCGTTGTGTATTTCGCCTTTGCCATCGTGCGGATGCCGAGTTGCTCCAGGACGTGCTGCTCCGGCTTGCCGTGCACGTCGTCGAGCAGCTGGTTGAATGACGCGGCAATGGCATCCGGCGAGGACATGTCGAACTTGTGGCCGAATTTCTTCGCGAAAGCAACGAACGGTATCAGCTTTTCCTCATCCGGATCGTCATGCACGCGGTAAGGAAACGGAAGCGGTTTGCCTTTCACCTTGATCCGCGCGATCTCCGAGGCCATTGTCCGGTTGGCGAGCAACATGAATTCCTCGATAAGCTGGTGTGCCTGCAAGCTTTCTTTGACGATGATGCCAATTGGCTCGCCTTTGTCGTCGAGCTTGAACCGAACCTCCTGCGACGAAAAGTTAATGGCGCCGTTGGCAAACCTTTTCTTCCTGAACCGCTGTGCAAGATTGTTCAGTGTCAGGATCTGCTCGGCATAAAGCCCGTCCTCCGCCTCGATGATCGCCTGTACCTCCTCATAGGTGAAGCGATGTTTTGAATGAATCACCGTTTTCCCGATCCAGTATTTTTTTACCTCCGCTTTCGGCGTGATCTCAAAGATCACCGAAAAAGTGAGCTTGTCTTCCCTGGGAAGCAGGGAGCAAATCACGTTCGAGATCTCCTCGGGAAGCATCGGGTTCACGCGGTCGGGCAGGTAAACCGAAGTCGCACGCTCGTAAGCCTCCCGGTCCAGAACCGTACCCGGATCGAGGTAATGGGACACATCGGCAATATGAACTCCGATCTCGTAATGCCCGTTTTTCAGCTTACGGAACGAAAGGGCATCGTCGTAATCCTTTGCATCGATCGGGTCAATGGTGAAGGTGAGAATGCGTCGCACGTCGCGGCGACGGTCAATTTCTTTTTGGGAAATCCGATCCGGTATCCTGGCCGCGATTTCAAGCGCCTCGTCCGAGAATGAAAGTGGGAAACTGTTCTCCAGCAGCAGCTCCTTCATCGCCACGTCGTGGTCATCGCCGGTGCTGAGCACGTTCACCACCTCCCCCATGGGCCGCTTTCCTCTTTCCCACTCGAGGATGCGCACTACCACCCGATCGTTGTCCTGCGCTCCGTTGAGGTTGTTTCCCGGAACAAATACATCGGGCATGGGCCTGTCAGCTTCAGGAATAAAAAAACCAAAGCCATTGTTCATTTCCACCCTGCCTACAAATTCGTTGCGTTTGCGGCGGATCACTTCTTCCACCACGCCCTGCAGGCGCCGGCCCGGCCGGTCGTCGCGGATGCGCACCCGCACCGTATCGCCATGCATCGCGGTGTTGAGGTCCGAAGGACGGACGAGCACGTCCGCTTCCAGGCCTTCCGCAACCACAAAACCCATTCCGGAGCGGGTAATGTCCAGTGTACCCTTGACCGACTTAACGGTTTCCTGTTTCCGCCGTGGCTGCTGTTTTTTCGAGTTCTTTCTTCCCATTTGGTTCTGGCTTTTTGAATTGCGTGATAAAATTGCGCACAATCTCCAGGAACTGCTGTTCCTGGTTAAATAAAAAATAATGCCGGACAGGTAGCACATAGAGCGGCAGCTCCTGCAGTTCGTTGCGGAATTTGAGTAAACGGACGGCGTCTTTTTCGGTGGTCAGCAGGACCCGGGCGCTCTTTTCCAGGTTCCCGAACCTCCGCCGGATAGCGTTCAGGTCTTCCACCGTGTAAATATGGTGATCCGGGAATTGAATCATGTGGTACTCTCCGGTGCGTTGCTCCAGGTAGCGCTTCAGCATTTTCGGATTCGCGATCCCCGCCACGAGCAGAAGCTCGCCGTCTTCCGGTACTACTCCCGGTTGACGCGTGATGATGTGATACGGCTGGCCGTACGCCAGGCCCGTGAAAAACACCTGCTGCTGCGGAAGGGCGCGCAGGTCCATCAGGAGCTTTTCCCGCTCCTGAAACGAAAGCGACTCGGTGCATTTTGTCACCACGATGATGTCGGCCCGCCTCGAACTGTTCTTCTGGTCGCGGAGATCGCCGGTGGGCAGGAAAAAATCATGAGCGTAGAGGTTACCGTACTCGGTCAACAGTATGTTCAGCCCCGCACGGATCTCGCGATGCTGAAATCCGTCGTCGAGGATCACAACTTCTGTTTCAGGCCGGTCATGAAGCAGTTGCGGAATAGCTTCGATCCTCCGCTCCCCCACCGCGACCGGGATGTCGGGAAATTTCAAATGAAACTGCATCGGCTCATCTCCAATATCGAGCGCAGTGCTGCTCTCCCGCGCAAGCGAGTAACCGCGTGTCCTGCGCTTGTATCCCCGGCTCAGGATCGCGACCCGAAATTCCTGCTTCAGCTTCGAAACCAGAAATTCCACCATCGGAGATTTCCCTGTGCCGCCAACGCTCAGGTTGCCCACGCAGATGATCGGCAGCGCAAACGATGTAGACCGAAAAAAACGCAGGTCGAAAAGAAGATTCCGCACAAAAACGCCCAGGCCGTAGAGCAGAGCAAAAGGAAACAAAAGAATCCGGAAGGATTTCAGGAACAGCTCAGAAAACATAAGTGTTGGCCGGGGTGACGCAAACGTCTAAAGGTACGTCAAATTCGTCCTTGTCCTCCAGGACATCCAGCGGTTCAAAGTATTGCAGACCGATTTTCACGCAATCGGACCTGCATTGCCTCAGGTAGCGGTCGTAATAACCGCGCCCGTAGCCTACGCGGAAACCATTCCGGTCGCAGATCAAAAGCGGAACAATCACGAGGTCGAACGCATCCGGCGGAATTACGTGGTCGCTGAGCGGCTCCATCACGTCGTAAGTGGAACGGATAAAAGGCGTATCCGCGTCTACCAGAATAGCCTGCAACCCCAGCCCGGCTGGACTCATTTTCGGATATGCCACCTTAAGAGCGGGATTGCGGAAGGCAAGGAAATCCACTGCCAGGTGCACATTGGGTTCGTTGTTGGCGGGAATCGGCGAGTAGGTAAGTACGGTATCCACGAAAGGAAGCTCCAACTTCTGAAACTGAATGAGGAGCAAATCGTCGAGCTTGGTCCGTTCAGCAGCAGTGAGCTCCTTTCTTTTTTCGCGAAAAACATTCCTGGCTTCGGCTTTCCTCATGATTCAATCTAATCCCGGTTTTCGACAAAAATGGTGAACACCGTGGTGCCGTACTTCCGGCTGGTTTTGAAAAAAGGAAACTCGCTGTAATTATTCCGCGGCGTATGCTCTAAAATGAACCAGCCTCCCGGGCGAAGCAGCCGTTTCGCGAAAATCATTCGCGGGAGGTCGTCGATGGTAGCAAGCGCGTACGGAGGTCCGGCGAAAACCAGGTCATAAGTTTCGCTGCACTGATCCAGGAAGCGGAAGACATCCATACGAATCACGTCGGCCGCAAGCTTGAGCTCGCGTACGGTCTTCCGGATGAATCCGTGCATTGCCGGGTCCTTCTCCACGACGGTAAGTTCAGAGGCCCCGCGCGAAGCAAGCTCGTAGCTGATGCTTCCTGTGCCGCCAAAAAGGTCGAGAGTTTTCAATCCTTCGATGCCGAGCTGGTGTTCGAGAATATTGAACAACCCTTCTTTCGCAATGTCCGTGGTGGGCCGGGTATGAGGCATTTTCCGAGGCGGCTGAATGCGGCGTCCCCCGAGCTGACCACCGATTATGCGCATCTGGCCAGATCGTTTAACGTAGTGAAATAATGTGCCGGATAGGGCGTGGCCCAGTCTGCATCGCGAAACTCAAGAGCGTGGAAATACTGCAACAATTCCACGCAGACCGAAGACTCCTTATCCACCAACCCGGAAATCACGATCGCGGTTTTCTCAGGGGAAACGCCATAGCAGCTGCAGACCTTCAAAAGGTGGTAAAGGACATCGGCAGCAATGGAATAACCATAACTACCGGCGAAAAGAAGATGGTTGTCGCGAATAACAAAAACTGAAAAGTCGTCGTGCCGGAAATCCGCAAACAGCCCGTCTCGGCCGTTCAGGCTTCTCAGCCGGAGCGACAGCTCATGCGTATACCGGAGAGCCGGGAAGAGCGACTGCAGTCGTTCAACAAGAAAATCTGCGGCAGGATACATCACATGCAGTTGCCATTCAGAAAGCGGTTCAACCAGCGTTTTCGAGCTGCTGTCCGCCCCGCACATGATTTGAATGATGTTTTTTTCTTCACCTTCCTTCACCAAATGACGCGGAAGCAGTGTGAAACCGGGATGCTGAAATCCTACGGCTACCGAAACGAATTTATCGCTCAGAAGAGGCTCCGATTCTATCAAAGACAAGATCTCCCCCGAATCCGAAATAGTATAGTATGCGAGCTGGCGCAGAAAATGCGATTTCGGATCGGTGACAGCGAATGCGCAATGCCGCGCACCCAACAGCAGGGACAGGGCCTGTTGTCTCGAAGCTATTTCCTCAACTGATATCCGGAAGACCTGTTTCAAGAAGGAAGGCAATGATAGGCAAATTTAATTATTGTAGGTTTGCCGCTTTTTCAGAAAATCATGCAAACCCTGCGGTCACAGGACGATCTCCGGCTTGAAATATCAAACAGGCAGATACTGAAAATGGCGTTGCCCATAACGCTTGCCATGCTGGTGCCGCAAATTAATTTTATCGCGAACAATATTTTTATCAGCGGTATTGGCGAGACCGAACTCGGCACCGCGGGAATCACCGGGGTGTACTACCTGGTTTTCGCACTGGTCGGAAACGGTTTGAACGCGGGTATCCAGGGACTGATCGCCCGCAGGGCCGGAGAAAACCGACCGCGTGAAATCGGGAGGATTTTCGGTCAGGCGCAGTGGATCGCGGTCTTCTTCGCGATGAGCGGCATACTTATCACATTTCTCGTTGCTCCGTATTTTCTCGCATCCACCATTCATTCGCCCGAAGTGCGGGACCAGGCGCAGGATTTTCTGCGCATCCGGATCTGGGGACTTCCCTTTCTTTATTTATTTCAGACCGGAAATGCGCTTCTGGTCGGCACAAATCACAGCCGGTACATGAAGTACGGGTTCGCCACGATGGCTGGCGCCAATATTTTCCTCGACTATGTATTGATCTATGGAAAATGGGGATTCCCCGAACTGGGTTTCCAGGGTGCAGCGGTCGCTTCCGTGATCGCGGAGTTCATCGGGGCTTCATTGGTGTTCATCATCATTTTCGGAAAACAATTTCATCGGCGTTTTTCAATATTCCGGCGCTTCGGTTACGAAGGGAGCCTGGTCCGGCTCATTTTTGTCCAGTCTTCGCCGCTGGTGGCACAATGGATCATCAGCGTGGGCGCCTGGCTGCTGTTTTACATCCTGATCGAGCACAAGGGAGAACGTCCGCTGGCCATCAGCAACGCCATGCGCAACGTTTTCGGGCTGTTCGGCATTTTCGTGTGGGCCTTCGCCAGCACGAGCAATGCCATGGTGAGCAACATCATCGGCCAGGGACTCAGAAACCAGGTCAGCCATTTGATCAAAAAGATCGCATTTCTGAGCTTTGCATTTACTTTTCTCCTTTGCTCCCTGATCAATCTGGCTCCCGCCGTTTTTCTCGAGGTTTACGGCCGCGGACAGAATTTTGTGCAGGACGCGCTCCCGGTTATCCGTATGGTTACCCTCGGTATGCTTTGCATGTCGATCGCTACGGTGTGGCTCAACGGCGTGACTGGCACCGGCAACACGCGGGTGAATCTCATGATCGAGATTGCGGCAATCAGCGTGTATACGCTGTATGTATGGCTGGTGCTGAAAGTCTGGAATCTCTCGCTCGTATGGGCCTGGTTCTCCGAAGTGATCTACTGGCTTTCGCTGTTTATCCTTTCCTGGCTTTACATCAGGAGCGGACGATGGAGGAAAAAAGTGTTGTGATCATCTGGATTCCGCGCTGCCCCTCTTTTTTTGCTTGGAGCGCGCGTTCACGGTGATCATCGTGATGACGACAATGGTGCCGATCGCGATCAGAAATATGAGTGGTACGATTCCCATGACCTTTTTTCCAGCAAGTGCAAATACCGTGCTGAGCCGGCATGTCGCACCAGGAGTTACGCACTAATATTGTTTGGTATATCTGACGGCCACATTCCCAACAATTCCGGGAATGGGCGGGTGCAATTTGCGAATGCTGGCGTCGATCCGTCGGAGGGCGGGAAATTCCCGGTGGATCACTTCAACAAGCTCCATAAGAAAAGTTTCGAGCAGCTGACGGGGCTGCTGCATTTCTTGGGAAACAATGGCGTGAAGACGCGAATAGTCGGCGGTCTCGTGAAGTCGCGTGATCTTCCTTCGCGCCGGAAAGGAAACTTCGAGATTCACTTCGTAATCGTTCCCCACTTTGCGCTCATCCTCATACACGCCATGAAAAGCCCAGAAACGCAGGTAGTTCAGCGATATGGTGATCTGTCCACGTGCCATCAGTGAATTCCCTTTGCGCTCAGCCAGCGTTCTGCATCCAGGGCGGCCATGCAGCCGGTGCCTGCGGCAGTCACCGCCTGGCGATACACTTTATCCTGCACGTCGCCGCATGCGAAAACTCCTTCCAGATTCGTGCGCGTAGTGCCCGGTTGCGTGCGTATGTAACCTGCCTCGTCCATCTCGAGCCAGGCGCGAAATATCCCGGAATTCGGGTCATGTCCGATCGCGACAAAAAAACCCTGGATGGGGATTTGCTGTTCCTCGCCGGTTTTATTGTTCCGCACCTTAACGCCGGTGACCTGCTTTTCCCCCAATACCTCTACTGCTTCCGTATTCCAGTAGAGCCGAATGTTGGCTGCCTTTTTCACACGGTCCTGCATCACCTTGCTGGCCCGCATTTCGTCGCGTCGCACCAGCATGTGCACCATCGGGCTCAGCTTCGAAAGATAAAGGGCTTCCTCCGCAGCGGTATCGCCGGCTCCCACGATCGCCACTTCTTTTCCGCGGAAAAAAAATCCGTCACAAACTGCGCAGGCGCTCACTCCGTAACCGTTCAGTCGCTGCTCACTCTCGAGCCCGAGCCAGCGCGCCGAAGCGCCGGTGGCGATGATCACCGAATCCGCCTCGATCCATTTCTCCTCATCTATCTCCACGCGGTAGGGCTGACTGGAAAATTCCACCCTGGTCGCCATTCCATAACGGATATCCGCTCCCATGCGGACCGCCTGTTTTTCAAAATCCACCATCATCTCCGGCCCCTGGATGCCGTCGGGGTATCCGGGATAATTTTCTACTTCAGTGGTAATGGTAAGTTGCCCACCCGGTTGAATGCCCTGGTATAATACGGGTTTCAGATTGGCGCGGGCCGCGTAAATGGCGGCGGTGTAGCCGGCGGGTCCGGAACCAAGAATCAGGCAACGAATGCGCTCCGATACAGCAGTCTCCATACTTCGAATTCAGTATAAACGCAACAAATGTAGCTGGAAATAGTTTACTCTTGCCTGCCTAATGCTCGGTCTGAAAAGGCTGTGAAAAAATAGTCGTCAGAGTTCATTGAGCACGTCACGGTACGCGCGGCCGACCGGAAGCGAAATTCCCGTCACCTCCACTGAGTCGGCGCTGTACGAGTTCACCTTGTCAAGTGCAATGATGTAAGAACGGTGAATGCGGCGAAAACGATCCGCGGGAAGCATCTCTTCCAGCTCGTTGGTGGTGAGTTTTGAGAAATAAGTTTTCTTCGTCGTAACGAGCTTCACGTATTCCCGCTGACTTTCCGCGTAAATGATTTCGCTGAGGGGAATACGGATTTTCTTTTTTTGTACGGTCAGGTACAAGTGATCCTTTGCCGCAACTGTGGCCGCCCGCACAGGTTGACGCACCTTGTTCACCGCTACCAGGAACCGTTCGAATTCAAAAGGCTTGAGGAGGTAATCAGTCACATTAAGGTCGAATCCTTCTACCGCGTACTGGTGGTAAGCGGTAGTCACAATCACCGAGGGCGGTTTTACCAGTGTTTTCAGAAACGCCATGCCTTTCAGCTTCGGGAGATGAATGTCCAGAAAGATCAGGTCCACCTCGTGGTCGCGCAGGTATTCGGTAGCCTGGATGGCATCGCGAAAGCTCGCCCGGAGTTCCAGGAACGGCACTTGCGTAATGTAATCACTCAGCACCTTCTGAGCCAGCGGCTCGTCTTCGACAATAATGCAGCGCACCTTAGACATGGCTTCCCAGATTTATCTTAAGCGTGGCGGTAAATGTATTGCCTTCCTGTCGTATGCTCAGCTCGTGATCCCGGTAAAGCAACTGCAGCTGGCGCCTCAGGTTCGAAAGGCCAATGTTCTCTTTCACCGACTCCAAAGGTTCGGCTTCGGCCGAATTCCGTACCACAAACAATAACTGCCGGTTGCGGATCGACAGGTGGATGTCCACAAAAGGGGTCCCTCTCGTCTCGGCGGCTCCGTGCTTGAATGCGTTCTCCACCAACGGGATCAACAAAAGGGGTGGAACGGCCTGCCGCATGTCCTCCACGTCGTAGCTGAAATTCACAACAAGCGAAGCGTCGTACCGTAATTTTTCGAGCTCGATGTAATCGGTGATCACGCGTAGTTCCTGTTCCACCGAAATGAACCGGCCCGTTGTTTCATAGAGCATGAACCGGAGGATTTTCGAAAGCCTGAGTACGGATTCGGGAGCGAGATCGGATTTTTCCTTGGTCAGCGCGTAGATATTGTTGAGGGTGTTGAAGAGAAAATGCGGGTTTGTCTGTGATTTGAGGTAATTCAGCTCAGCTTCCTGCTTTTCAATGCGCAGCTGCTGTGCTGCCTGCCGAAGGCGGACGTACTGGAACACGTGTCGTACGATTCCGTAGAAGAAGATCGAGCCTGCGCTGAACCCCATTTGTATTTCCACTATGCGATCAGCCGAGGCAGCCGTTACATACGGTGTATAGATGCCAAAAGCAATGCCCAGTGCCCGCCAGCCCGTCAGTCCGTAGGACCACAGCATCAGGTGCAGCCAGGCAATCGGAAGCGCAAGCAGGATGTTGTAGATGAGATATTTCCTTTTCCGAAGGATATAGGGTATGGAATATTCATAAAACACAAAATTCAGGACCGAGACAAAAAGAACGCGCCAAATATTGTTCGCCAGCCGCGGAAAAAATGTTTCCGGATTGTTCGTCAAATCATGAATGATCCAGAGCGTCAGGTAGGCCGCCGCCATCCAGACGTAAAAAATTACGAGCTTCCTGTCGTTAAGTTTATTCATACCGTATGCCCTGCTAAATATCGTCAAATCCTGTTCTCGATTGCGGGGAAGCTACGAAACCCGTGTTTCGGTATACGGGTCGCCCGGACACGTCGACGAGCCGCTGCTGCCGCAATTAGCTGCTGTTTGTTTACTCTTCTCTGCGGTTCGTTGACAGTCTGCGCCGACGAGTGGCTTGGGGATTTATCCTTGCTGAAAAAAACCATGAAAACAGTTTCGGTCATCATCATTGCTCTCATCGTGGCCACCGGCGGCCACGCACAGGTAGAATCCGGGGCAGGCAGCTGGAAAACCTGGTTCATTTCCTCGGGTGAAGCCTACCGGCTCTCCTCTCCCCCTTCGCATCGCGACGAAATCAGGGAGGTGATCGCCGCACAAAAAAAAGTGGACTCGTCCGTAATGCGTAGAATTGTTTATTGGGATGCGGGAGGACCGGGCTACCGGTGGCAGGAAATGATTCAGAAATTATGGATCGTGGACACCGGGCGGTACGGGATCCTTGCGAATCTTCTGCTGGGCACGGCTACCTACGACGCGATGGTAGCGGCCTGGAGCAGCAAGTATGCGCACAACCGGCCCCGCCCCTTCCAGGCAGACAAAAGCGTGCGTCGCCTGGTTCCTGATCCGGAAAGCCCGTCCTATCCCTGTGAATTTTCCGTAGCGGCAGGGGTAGCCGTCATCGTCTTTGGAAAATTCTACCCGCACCTCGCTGATTCGGTAACCAGGATGGCGACTCAACTGATGGATTCGCGTGTGGTTGCAGGCGCAGCCTTTCCCAGCGACGTGCGCGATGGATTTGAGCTCGGAAAGCGAATCGCAGAAAAAGAAATCGAGCTCACGAAAGATTTTGTAAGCACCGCAGGCTGGGACGGAAAAACTCCGGACAAACCCGGGCTCTGGCGCGGCAAATTTGCGATGTTTCCGTCAGCGGGAAGCAATAAGACCGTAGTGCTCACCAGCGGCAGCGAGTTTCGTCCCGGGCCTCCCCCTGATTTCGCAAAAGAGATGGAAGAATTGAAAAACTACAAGCAAACCTTCCGGTCACTCTCCAACGCCTTTTACTGGGCGAACAGTTCCTGGTTCAGCGACTACCTGCCGAAGAAATTATTTGAAACAGGGCTGCACCGAAATCCGCCCCAGGCCGCACGCATTCATGCTGCCGCAGCCGTTGCCGCGTACGATGCATTCGTAGCCTGCTGGGACGCGAAGTATACCTACTGGGGGATCCGGCCCAGCCAGTACGACACCACATTCAAACCGGCGATCCTGGTGACACCGCCTTTTCCTGGTTACCCTTCCGGACACGCGGCGATTTCGGCGGTGATGGCGGAAGTCTACAAATACTTTTTTCCTGAAGACCGGGAATTGTTTGCAAGGAAAGCAAAGGAGGCTGCGGAATCGCGCTTCCAGGCGGGAATTCATTTCCGGAGCGACAATGAAGTGGCGCTGGAGCTGGGAAAAAAAATTGGCGAAAAAGTAGTGAAGGTGCTCACTTCGGCGACCCGGTGAATCATCACAATTGAAAACTGAGGGTAAGGGCCTCATGTGTGAAACAGGATGTATCTGCATCCTGTTTTTGTTCACCTGGATGGTTTACGGGCAGTGAAGCGGCAGCTCCTACCTCGGAATCGTAATGGTCTTATACTGACAAGCGTAGCCTCCGAAATAACCCAAAGCGCCGCGCACATTGCCCAGCACCCGCGAAGGCGACGCAAAAGGATTTCCAATGTTGGCAAAGGTAAACTCCATCGTTCTCCAGAAATCAAATGTGGCTTTATCGATGTTGCAAAGCTTCATTGTCACCACATCGCCCCGGTCGAAAAAGCTGTAGCCCTCGGTAATCAGTCCATTCCGGTCCACGCCGCGTTCAACCTGCACTTCGTACGTAGTGCCGTCGATCACCTGGTCGTCGAATACAGAGCTCAGTCCCGGATAAAAGGGCTGACTGTTTTGTTTGGTGAAATAACGGATATAGTCTCCCAGGCCGGGAGGATCAGTAGCCCGCACCATCAGTTCCACTTTGTCGCCTGGGTTTCCGGGAGGCGCCGGTCGCCAAAACAACGAATCTATTCGTTTGGTAATGTTCGGAATGGTTGTGGTTGCCGTGTATTCTTTTCCTTCCACATCCACTAATAAATTGTATTGTTTGCTCAGTTCGCCGACAAAAGCGGTGGAAAGGTTCGACGAGTCGGTCGAATAATATGAAAAGAAAAAACCCCCGCCTACCGGCACGCGGTACTCTTTCAGCTTGTGGAGAAGGGTCCCATTCGACACGAACACATTCGCGTTCCGGACAAGGCTGGCGGCGAGCGTCTGTGGATCAAGGCGCGAGAAATAATTAAGGCTCCGGCTCAAGATTACAATCGGAGGCTGACCGTTCTCGATTGTGGCCTCCACAACCAGCTTCGGCTCCTTTTCATCGAGGGCAAATTCCACTGCACGCTCACAGGAAAACACTGCGACGCTTACGAGTATGACACCGAGGAAGCGAAGAAAAATCATTTCTGCAAAGTTAGTTAACCACTCGATCGCTTAAAGTTTAGGGTTTAGAGTTCAGCGTTTACGGATCCCTCGCAGAAAGGGGCTGGTTAATAGGGCTACAAACGATCCAATTATCCCTGACTCCCCACTCAAAAAAAGATCCCGACTCTGAAGTCGGGATAATCAAGAAACCCACCAATTTAATCTCGTTTATCAGCCCAGATATGCCTTGAGAGCACTGCTGTACCTGGCTTTTTGCAGGCGTTTGATTGCCCGCTCCTTAATCTGACGAATGCGTTCCTTAGTAAGGTCGTATTTCTGCCCGATCTGTTCGATGGTCGTTCCGTTCTCACCGTCCAGTCCGAAATAAGCATTCACGATCTCTGCTTCGCGGGGACTGAGCGATTTTAGCACGCGGCGAATTTCGTTGCGAAGAGAATCCTTCATCACATCGTCATCGGTGTCATCGCTCCCCTCCAGCAGGTCGCCCATCGCGACATCTTCTGCTTCGTGTACCGGCGCATCCAGCGACGTATGACGCGTATTGCTTTGGAAAATATTGTTGATCTCCGTCTCGCTCATTTCCAGAAGCTCGGCCAGCTCTTCAGTGGAAGGCTCCCGCTCATGCTCCTGTTCAAACGCCATATAAGCCTTATTCGCCTTATTGTAGGTACCGATCTTGTTTTGGGGTAGGCGAACAAGGCGTCCCTGCTCGGCCAACGCCTGCAAAATGGACTGCCGGATCCACCATACCGCGTACGAGATGAATTTAAACCCCTTGGTCTCGTCAAATCGCTGCGCTGCCTTGATCAATCCAAGGTTTCCTTCGTTGATTAAATCACTCAGAGACAGACCCTGGTGCTGGTATTGTTTGGCTACCGACACCACGAAACGCAGGTTGGCCTGCACCAGCTTATCCAGCGCGCGCTGTGCGTCCACTGGATTCCGGTGTGCCATCTTAATTCGCTGGGCGAGAGTAGTTTCCTCCTCCGGTGTGATCATCGGAATCTTCGAGATCTCCTGAAGGTATTTTTCTACCGCCTGCGAATCCCTGTTGGTGATCTGGGTAGCAATTTTGAGCTGTCTCATGAACTTATGTATTTAAAACCCAACGGATAACAGACAGTATTTGTTTGCAGAACGATGCAAATGGATAGTTAATTGCCTGGAGTCCTTACCGTCCGGGACTGTCTGCAAAAATACAACCCGTTCTCCGAATCTCATAGCTGTCAAGCAGAAATTATTCCTGATTTTTTCACCGAAATTTCTGACGCTGTTAAAAATGTTGTGCGCCTTCAGGCTTTTGCCAGTTTTTGTTTCCGCGCCCTACGGATAAGAAGAATCCACAAAATGACGCCCACGAGCACCAACAGGAATGAAATCACCTCTGCCTGGGTTGGACGCAATCCAAACAGGTTCATCCGCACGTTAACGCGGATCTTTTCAATGAAAAACCGTTCCACCCCGTTCAGCACCAGGTAAAGAGCGAACATCGTTCCCGGCACCGTCAGCTTTTTCCGGAGCGACCAGAGCAGCCCGAACAGGGCGAGGCAAATAAGTGTTTCATAGACTGAGGTTGGATAAACTCCAACAGGCAACTCGTTGCAATATTTCCCGACGCAACCGGGAATGGGAATACCCTCCTCGTTTACATTATGTGGATAAGTATACGACCACAGCCAGTCTGGAAGGAACCCTGGTTTCGGCCTTGTATTCGGAATACCCCAGTCGCCATCGCCGGAGACATGACAACCAATGCGCCCTATCCCGTAAGCCAGCATCATGGCAGGAGCCAGGGCATCGTTCAGGTGCCAGAAATTGATCCGGTGTCTTTTTGCATACCACCAGAGCGCCAGCGCGGCACAGATGAGGCCGCCGTAAAATGTGAGTCCCGAAGGCGAAAAAAGGTAGGCCCCCGGGTCTTTCACGAACCCGGACCAGTTCTCGAAAATGTCAAAAAGCTTGGCTCCAAGCAGCCCAAACACCAGCGCGATGATGGTCATCTCCCCTACCCGGTCCTGGGGCCAGATCCTGACAGTTCGTTTTTCGGGTTTCGCGAGGCGCTTTTTGCTCCGGTCCCACCACTTCAGCCCTGCAAACAGGACTCCCAGCGCGATGCCGGCCGGCCAACTGCCCATTGTCGAAAAAATAAATGCCTGCGGATCTTCGGGCTTGAACAGAAACAGCGCGAGTATCTTATAACCCAATAAAAAGCCGAGCAGGAAATTAAGAAGGAGTTCCCCCGGTGTTGCCGGCTGACCGACCATGACTTCCATTTCGGTCGGCTGCAGCTGTCCGAGGCGGCTCTTCCGTCGAAGTTCCGCTGCGAGCACTACCGCGCCGAGGATAAAGGCGATCGCCACGAAAAACCCGAAGGAATTCACATAGCGCAGCAGGGGCCAGTCCAGTCCAAACAAGTCCTCAAAAGCATAATACAGGTTGGGATACATGCGACCCACAGTTGGTTAAAAGGCGAATATAAGGAACTGTTGATAGTTCACTCAGCCTTCTACCGTGCTCGGAGTGCAGTGTTGCTGAAAGGCCTGGATCAGGTTGGCGGCGATTACCGATGCGGGCCTCCCTTCAATTTGGTGACGCTCGATGAAATGCACCACTTCGCCATTTTTGAACAGCGCTATGGACGGCGACGATGGGGGATATGGCTGCAGATGCTCACGCAGGGTCCGGACCGCTTCCGTATCGAAGCCCGCAAAACTGGTGGTCAAATAGTCCGGACGCACCGGAGCGTTGGCCACGGCCATCAGCACTCCGGGCCGGGCCGTGCCCGCGGAGCAGCCGCAAACCGAATTGATCATCACCAGGGTGGTGCCCGGCCGGGCCAGCTGCGTTTCCACTGCTTCAGGGGTGAGCAGCTCGGAAAACCCGTTTTCCGTGAGCTCTTCTTTCATAGGGATCACTATTTCTTCCGGATACATGCTGTTGAATTTGACGTTTTGAATTCGTTGAAGGTTAAAACGCAAAAATAAAGAAAAGGTTCGCCGAAATTCTGGCAGCGGCTTTTGCACCGTTCCGGAAAAGCTGGCGGCTGGTGATCCGCAGCGTGACAAAAAGCTAGTCGGAGTACCGGGAAACCCGGCGTTATTCCTGATGGTACGGGTTTGGATGAAACATTTCGGACAAATCAAAAAAATTTTTTAATCCAAACATCAAAGTCATGACCCACGTAAAATTTACCCGGCGGCCCGCAGCTTCCCTGAATCGCGTAGTCGACGAGCTGTTTGCCGATCTCCCCGGCTTTTTCAAAAATGACTTCCCGCTGACGAACCGAAATGAGTCGGCTCCCGTTAATATCGTGGAGCTCGAAAATAAATTCTCGGTGGAGGTCTTCGCGCCGGGATTCGAAAAGCACGAGCTCTCTATCCGGGTAGAAGAAAACCTGCTGACCATTTCCGGCGAGCGGAAAAACGACCGTCCTGAAACGAAAGGCAAACTCATCAGGCAGGAATATGAACCCCGGCGTTTTAAGAGATCTTTCACATTGAGTGAGGCGGTTGATGCAACCCGGATCGACGCCAGTTACATCAATGGAGTGTTGATCTTAAACCTTCCCAGGAAGGAACCGGTCAAAGAACCGGCGAAAGAAATTCAGATCAGCTAACGTCTAATAAGAGTTTTCTCATAAGCAGTTGGTTTTGGTTTAAACCCCTCGTTTCTACGAGGGGTTTCCTTTTTTTCCGCTCAGTTCCCGCACGGATTCCGTCGTCGCGTATCAATCAGGTACTGGATCTTCCACAACCCTTCCAGGCGGACGAGCTGAAAAGAGTTCACCCCGCAGTGACTGAATTGCCCGTTGAAATAAAACTGGTAGGGCGTCCAGGCTAATGCCAGCGGGCCATCCACCTTTACGGTTTCGAAGCTGATCCGTTCATCGGCGGCACCCGGGTTCTGTTTCCCGACAAAGGCAATAAAATCGTCCTTGCGGTCGGTGCGTACAAACACTTTTCCTTCCTTGTTTCGGGAGATGGTTTGCAATATTGCACTGTCTGCAAACACCGATCGCAGCCCCTCTGCATCGGAGCGTTGCATGCATTTAAACATCTTTTCTATTACGGCCTTCACGGAGTCCTCCGCAGTTTGGGCTTTCAAAAGTGCCGGCAGCAGCAGTGATGTTAAGGCAATGAAAAAAGATCTCATAAAAATGTTTTTTAAGATTTCGTGGCAAATGAATTGAACCCGAATGGCGTTCGTCGTATAGCGGATAAAAATAAAACTCCTCCCAATGAAATTGCAGGGATTGTTACCAGCGGCGCCGCTTCTGTTCCTCCTCCTCGCGGCCTGTGCCACAACGAGAGATTACAGCAGCAAGATCTTTGGTCCGCAGGCTGAACCCGGCAGGGACAGCGTAGCGCCGGCTCCGCGTTTCCTCGAAATGGAAAAAATCAACTCGCGGGATGCAGGCTGGGTGGATGCGAAACCCTTCAGGGATTCGGTGCTTGGAAAAGACGCGGGTGTGGTCGCCGCTGGTGCACCGGCGGATACAGCGGCCGCTACGCGGCCGGTTGCGAAAACGCATCCCGTATCAGGTACCCGCGACAAGCGGTCCCGTGAAGAATGATGGCAACCTTTTATCAGTATCCAAGGATTTTGAGCATGCTCTGAGCGCTCTGCTGCTTCGATTGCAGCCAATCTACCAGCTTCCCATTTTTGTCGTGCCCGACAATGACGTGCTTGGGCGAAGGGATCAGGCAATGCTTGATCCCCCCGTAACCGCTTATCTGATCCTGGTAGGCGCCCGTATGAAAAAATCCGACATAGAGAGGCTCGCCTTCACTGATCTTCGGAAGGAAGACTTCGTTGATGTGCTCTTCTGAATCATAATAATCGTGGCTGTCGCAGGTCATGCCGCCAAGTACGACGCGCTGGTATTCCTGATCCCATTTGTTGATCGGAAGCATCAGGAACTTTTCCCCGATTCCCCAGGTATCGGGAAGCGTAGTAATAAAGGATGAATCGATCATGTACCAGGTCTCGCGGTCGTTCTGCACTTTCTGGGCCACCACGCTGTAGATGTGCGCCATGCTCTCCCCCACGGTGAAACTGCCGAATTCCGTGAAAATATGCGGCATCGGCACTTTTGCTTTTTTGCACGCGGTCTTGATATTACCGACGATCTCATTAATCATGAACTGGTAGTCGTACTCGAACCCGAGCGAATGCTTGATCGGGAAACCCCCGCCAATGTTGATCGAATCGAGCTCCGGGCAGATCTTTTTCAACTGGCAGTAGAGATTGATGATCTTGTTCAGCTCGCTCCAGTAATAAATGTCATCCTTGATGCCTTTATTCAGGAAAATGTGGAGCATTTTCAGCTGGAATCTGCTCTCGTAACCTTCAATCCGGTCTACGTAAAATTCCAGGATGTCCTTGGCGCGGATGCCAAGGCGCGAGGTATAAAAAGGAAAAGTAGGCTCTTCTTCGGCAGCTACCCGGATTCCCAGCTTGAAGGGGACGCGTACCGCCTTGGCATATTCCCGCAGCTCTTCCTTGTTGTCGAGTACCGGGATCACGTTGGAAAAACCTGCATTGATCAGGCTGGCGATGCGGCGCGTATATCCTTTTTGTTTAAATCCGTTGCAGATAATGTAGGCATCTTTCGTAATCCGCTTTTTCTGATACAGCTTTTTAATAATCTCGATGTCGTAGGCGTAGGAGGTTTCCACGTGAATTTCGTGCTTCAGCGCTTCTTCAATCACGTAGGCGAAATGCGAGCTCTTGGTGCAGTAGCAGTAAAAATATTTTCCCTCGTATTTGTGCTTCTTGAATGCCGTTTGGAACATCTGTTTTGCCTTCCGGATCTGCATCCCGATCTTCGGGAGGTAACTCAGCTTCATGGGCGTTCCATACTTTTTGATGAGCGCCTTCAGGTCGAGTTCGTTGAAATAAAGGTTTCCTTCTTCCACAGAAAATCCCTCCTGCGGAAAGTTGAATGTCTGCTTGACGAGGTCTTCGTACGAGTTCGTCATTAAAGGCTGCGGCAGCGGCACGTCAGATTATTTAAACCATGCAAATGTATAACGTCGGAAGTTGCAAAACTTACAAGGGCAGAAATTGATTACGGGCCGCGATATCGTATTTCAACACCATGTGTATAAAATAAATGGCGGCGGTTAACCAGCCGCGGTTTACTTTTGCCGCTACCAAAAAAAAAGTCGCGCTATGAGAAAATTTTTACTCGCCCTCTTTTGCATCCTTTGTATCTCCTCCGTCCGTGCCGCCATCAAAACAGTTGTTGGAAATTCCGGAACCGGCTGGAGTAATCCGAGCAACTGGAGCCCTTCCGGCGTCCCGGTCAGCGGTGACGAGGTGCGGATACCGGTTGGTCAGACCATCAGCATCAAAGGAACTGTCTATGCGCTTCCCTATCCAACCCTGATCATTAAGGTGAATGGTACACTGGATTTTGATCCTTCGGGCAAGCTTGACGTATCGGGCACCAGCATAGTAAACGTCTACTCCGGCGGACAGATAACTTCGAGTGGAACCAGCTCAGAGCTCATTATTCTTGGTACTGTTACGAAGTACAATGGACAGAACGACGGGAATCTTTCGGGCCCTTTGTATGCCAGCTCCTCCACCGGCCAAAGCACTCCCGGGGTCCCCGGCACCGGCTTCAATTCCGGAACGCTTCCGGTGAAGCTGCATTATTTTACTTATACGATATTAAGCAATACCGTTTTGCTGAAGTGGAAAGTCACCCAGGACTCCGACAATGATTTGTACACCGTCCAGCGGAGCGTGAACGGTCAGTGGCAGGATCTCCAAACAATTCCCGCTTCCGGACTGGCCGGCAATGATATAAGCTATACGTTCACCGACCACCAGCCGGCCTCCGAAAATCTCTACAGATTGAAGCTGGTCGGAAGAGCAGGTGAAACGACTTACTCGCACATCGTCCGGGTGAAGATGGATCAGAAGCAGCTTACCATTTCGGCCTTCCCGAACCCGGCGTCCGCCCGCATGACGGTAAACTGGCACAGGCCGGTGGACGGCACGCTGTCTGTCTACAACGCAGGTGGCGCACTCGTGTACCAGGAACAACTGCTGCAGCGCAGCGAAACCGTTGTCAATACCGGATCGCTGCAAAACGGAAGCTATCTGCTCGTAGTAAGGACGGGATCCGCTCCGGTCGCAAAGATTTCGTTTGCAGTTAGCCGTTGACAGGCAGAAACCTTGTAGTGAAAAAAAGTAGACCCATTGTCGCGCCCCGACCAACGCAGCGTGACAATGGGTTTCTGTTTGTGGGGTTTCTGTTTGTGGACCCTGTACTTCCGACTTCCCTGATTGACTTTCCCGACTTTACTGACTTTCCTGACTTTTCCCTAGCGAATCAACCAGGTTCTTGAAAACATCCGGGTTATTCATCGCCATGTCGGCCAGTATTTTGCGGTCGAGGTCTATCCCGGCCTTCTGCAATTTGTTGATGAACTCGGAATAGGTCAAACCTTCCGCGCGAACCGCCGCGTTGATCCGGGCGATCCAAAGCCTGCGGTATTCCCGCTTTTTCAGTTTACGACCCACATACATGTAGGTCATCCCTTTTTCTACGACGTTCTTTGCGACCGTGTAGACGTTTTTACGTTTGCCGTAAAACCCTTTGGCCTGTTTGAGAATGCGCTTGCGGCGGGCCTTGCTGGCGACTGCGTTGACTGAACGAGGCATATCTGAATGAGTTTAGAGTTGAGTGTTTAGAGTTTAAATTCCGGGTTATTTCAGGCGAAGCAGGCGTCTTACGAAGTCGAGGTTGGCCTTCGATACTTCGCCGTCCTTGCGCAGGTTGCGCTTACGCTTCTTGGATTTTTTCGTCAGAATGTGACGCCGGAAACTCTTCTGGTGCGTGATCTTGCCCGTGCCGGTTACCTTGAATCTTTTCTTGGCACTGGAGTTCGTCTTGACTTTAGGCATTGCCTGAGTATTATAAATGACCCCCTTGAGGCGTTCCCCACCGGGGGACCCTTTTCGAACCTCTTCAGGAAATTTTGCCGCCGCCGGGCGGGCTGAAAAAGAGCGACCCGTAATTAACGGGCCGCAAAGATAGGTTCTGATGGCGAATTAGCAAGCCATCCCGAATGATAACGGGAATTGCTTATTGTTAATTCTTCGGATCCAGCGCTTTGTCTATTCTTTTTACAAGGTCCTGCAGGTGGTATCTCGTCATTACATCGTGAGTCGCTGCCGCCGCTGCGTTCAGCTCGGCCCGCAGAGCGCCCAGGTGAGCCCGAACCACGCTGCGCACGTCGGATTTGTCATTTGTCGAGCTGCTCACGAGACTGATGCCACCGAGCGTAAAACCAGCGGGTTGAGCCGGGGGCGAAATAAGAGAGCTTAGCATATTTACATATGATTTCTGCAGTGCCCGCCGGTAAATATCCACTGGCTTGCGCGCGGCTATTTCGGACCAAATCTGCTTCCTGATATCTGAAAAGAACTCTGTGAGCTGATACGCTTCGGCCCCGCGCTCGGCTTCAGCCTTCACCAGGTTGTTCAATGTGCGCGCGCTGAAAAGAGTGCGAAGTACGAAATCCTGTATGCTGCCCACGACGGTCAATCCGCTGGCCCCTGTCTTCTCAAATATCTCGGGACGCAGCAACCAGTTGGGTGTTGTAAATATTTGCTTGCCGAGAAACTCGATCGCCTCGCGCTGCTTTGCCTGCGGTACGGGTTCGAACACAGCCCCCTCCTCCTCTACCGAACGCGGCGTTTCGTAGATACCCCCCACGTACTTGGCCGCATGGCCCATGTAGCGGGTGAACTGGTCCCGGACCTGATTGTACATGTTCTCGAGGTTGCTGTAATCTTCGTGCGGCTCGCGGGTCCATTCGGGCAGATTCGGAAGAATACGCTGTAGATTTCGAACACCGTATTCGCTTGCCTTCACAGCATCGTCTCCAAGATCTTCGTTTTGCGAGCGCGGATCATCAGGATTTCCCTGGAAGCCGAACCACAGCCTCCGATCCTTCAATCTCTCAATGGTCCAGCGGTTGAGGTGAGCTTTTTCTTCTTGCGGTGATTTGAATTCCGGGAACAGCCTGTACCCCCACTCGATCGCCCAAATGTCGTAGTCACCGATTCTTGGAAAAATCCCCGCGGGCCCGATATTGTCTTCGGGCTGCGCCACGTAATTGAAACGTGCGTAGTCCATGATCGAAGGCGTGTGCCCGTTTGCTTCTACCCACGCCTTGTCGCGCAGCTTTTCAACCGGCACGGTGGCGCTTGAGCCCCAGTTGTGCTGCAATCCCAAAGTGTGACCCACTTCATGCGCAGCCACGAAACGTATCAGCTGGCCCATCAGCTCGTCGTCGAACTTCATTTTGCGCGCTCTCGGATCCACGGCAGCCGCCTGCACAAAGTACCAGTCGCGCAACAGCTTCATTACATTGTGAAACCATCCAATATGGCTCTCGAGAATTTCGCCGCTGCGAGGATCTGTCACGCTTGGCCCGTACGCATTCTCGATAGCGGAGGGTTTATAGACAAATGCCGAATACCGTGAATCTTCCAGGCTCCATTCGGGGTCGTTTGCAGGCGCCTCTTTACCGATGATGGCATTCTTGAATCCAGCTTTCTCGAACGCGCGCTGCCAGTCGTTCACGCCCTGGATGAGGTAGGGAATCCATTTCTTCGGCGTTGCGGGGTCAATGTAAAAGATGATGGGTTTTTTCGGCTCCACCAGCTCCCCGCGCCTGTACTTCGCCCAGTCTTCGTCACGAGGCTCCAGGCGCCAGCGGACGATCATGCTGTTCTGCTCCACCCCCTGAGGATTTGCATCATAATCCGTGTAGCTGCGATAATAATATCCCACGCGCCGGTCATAAAATCGCTGCTGCATCGGTACCGCGGGCAGCAGCACGAAGGAGTTGTTGATCTGAAGTGTGATGTTGCTCTGGCTTCCCGGCGAGGCGGCGGGCATGCCGATCGTCATCCCGCTCGTCTTGGAATACGTTTTCACCGTGCTTACTTCGATGTTCATCGGAAACGACCGGATGCTGGCAATGTATGATTTGTCATTCTGCAGGTTCCCCGCCTGAAACGAAGATTTGTTCAGCAAAACGCTGGTGGCGGCTGAAGAGCTACCCGAGATGAATGCGATCACGTCGTTGTCGCTGTTAAGGTAGTCCGTCATGTCGATCACCGATCCCGCAGAGTCCTTCGAAATTGCGCGGATGTCGAACGCAGCAGAGATCGGCTGAAGGTTCGAGTTCATTACCGCCTGGTACATGGGCTGGGATGAGTCCCGGGAAATCGTGGTGTACGACACGCTTTTCAAATAGATCTTGTTATTCGGCCCCTTGTCGAAACGAATGACCGATTCGTTGATCTGGTCCCCGGCGTAACCTCCAAAACTTTTGGGCGCATTTACCGAAGATTTCGCTATGCGGTTCACCACCATAATGTCGCGACCCAGTAACGTATCCGGGATCTCGAAATACCAGCGATCCTCGACGCGGTGCACGCGAAACAGCCCTTCGTCGGTGCGGGCTTTCTCGGTAATCACTTCAGAATACGGACGCGGTCCGCTGCCGGAAGGCGACGAACGCCTGGTAGTATCGCGCTGAGCGAAAACCTGCAGGCTTGTTAAAATAACTGTTAATACGAGGATAAGGCGTGCTTGCATGGATGTATCAGAATTTTTTGAAAATGGGGGACAAGTTACGAATCAAACGGTGCCTGCTGCCGGATCGTTGTATTAACGGTCTAAAACCAGTTTGGGTTGGGCGCAATATTGCCGACAATCAATATTTAACAGGTTCAGCGCTGGGTCGCCGCCATCATAACCCGGAAGAAACCGTAGGCAGCTGCACAGTCGCGGTCATTTTTCAAACCATTCACGGCCTCCTCGAACAGCTGGTTCTTCTTTTCGGTGGAGGCCGTGCTGTCAATATTATTATCCCGGAGGCTTTTAATACAGTCCGAGTATACCCGGAAAGCGGCACCGTTCGGCCCTCCCATTTTGAGCTGCTGACTCACTGAATCCTGCTTTTCCGGTGAAAGCTTCTGCAACTCTGAGCGGAAGTGTGCTACCGGGTCGCCCGAAGCCCCTGCTTCCGAAAGCAGACGCCGGCTGTCTTCACTCAGCGTAAAATCCACCGGCGCGAAGCAATCGCAAAGACCTTTTGACAGCGCCGATTTTTTGCCCCCGTCGGAGCAGCCTATCGCAAACAGGGCGACCAAAAAAACAAGATATTTCATGCAAAAAACCGGAATTTAAATAAGCAGCATTTCCTGCTCAGGATTTTTCAGCTTTCTTTTTTGCCTTGGGCGCAAACATGGCCAGCATTCTCCTCCCTTCCATCTTCGGCATATTCTCCAGCACCCCTACTTCGGCCAAACGCTCGGCGAATTTGAGCAGGAGCAGCTGCCCCCGGTCCTGGAACTGAATCGAACGTCCCTTGAACTGAACATAGGCTTTTACCTTGTTGCCTTCCCGCAAAAAACTTTCGGCGTGTTTGGCTTTGAAGTCAAAATCGTGATCGTCGGTATTCGGAGTAAACCGGATCTCCTTTACCTCGGAGGCCTTTGACTTGGCCTTCATTTCTTTTTCCTTCTTCTTCTTGTCGTAAAGGAATTTGTTGTAGTCGACGATCTTGCAAACCGGGGGATCCACATTCGGGGATATCTCTACGAGATCAAGACCGAGCTCTTCTGCTTTTTTGAGCGCTTCCTGCAGGGGATAGACGCCCACCTGCACATTGTCCCCCACGAGTCGCACCTGGGGTGCGCGAATGAACTGATTGATGCGATGCTCTGCTTCCTTACGCGGAAAAAATCTTCCTCTGAAACCTCCTCTGTTAAAACCTCCGCCGCCGGGCCTGTATCCGCCCCCCTGGGGTCTGTAACCCCCTTTCTGTGGTACTGCCATTAATTGTTTTTAGTGATGCCCGCCCTGCCAGGGCAACCCGTTTATTGCTTTGTTTCACTCCTCGCAGGTTGGGAGTGATCTTTTTCTTCCATATCGTTGCGCTCGCGAATTTCCCGCCGGATCCGGTCGCGAACTTCCTCCACGCTGAATGATCCCAGGTCGCCCACGCCCTGCCGCCGCACCGACACACGGGATGCTTCCTTTTCCTTTTCACCGACAACCAGCATGTACGGCACTTTCATTAACTCGGTATCACGAATCTTCTTGCCTATCTTTTCGTTGCGGTCATCCACGTCGCTACGAATATCCGCATTTTTCAGCATCTCCGAAACGCTATGTGCATAATCGAGAAATTTATCACTGATTGGCAGCACCCGCGTTTGCACGGGTGCCAGCCAGACCGGGAATTTTCCTGCATAGTGTTCCAGCAAAAAGCCGATGAACCGCTCGTGCGTCCCCAGGGGAGCACGGTGAATGATGAGCGGGGTCTCCGGATGGTTGTCCGGCCCCGCGTAATGCAAACCGAATCTCCGCCCCTGCGCAAAGTCCACCTGGTTCGTGGCGAGGGTGAATTCCCTCCCGATAATGCTCCAGATCTGCACGTCGATCTTCGGCCCGTAAAACGCCGCTTCGTCCGCCACTTCCACGAAGGGTGTGTTTGTCTTTACCAGCACTTCGCGCACCAGCGTTTCGGTCTCGCGCCAGAGCTCCGGCTCGTCCACGTATTTTTTTCCCAGCTTCGCCGGATCGTGCAGCGACAAGCGCATCACATATTTCTGAATTCCGAAAATGCGGAAGTATTTCAGGTACATTTCATTTACCGCGCGGAACTCATCGAAAAATTGCTCTTTGCTGCAGTAAATATGCGCATCGTTCATGTGCAGGCAGCGGACGCGCATCAATCCGAATAATTCCCCGCTTTGTTCGTACCGGTAGCACGTGCCGTATTCCGCCAGGCGCAATGGAAGATCGCGGTAACTTCTTGGCTCGGCGGCAAAAATCTTGTGGTGATGAGGACAATTCATCGCCTTCAGGTAATATTTCTGCCCCTCCAGCTCCATCGGGGGATACATGCTGTCCTGGTAATACGGCAAGTGCCCGCTCGTGAGATACATGCTTTCCTTGGCGATGTGCGGAGTTACAACGCGCTTGTAGCCAGCCGCCTGTTCGGTTTCCTTAGCGAGCTTCTCGAGTTCCTCGATCACGATCGCCCCGTTCGGAAGCCAGAGCGGCAACCCGGGACCGACATCATCATCCATTGTGAAGATCCCCAGCTCACGTCCCAGCTTGCGGTGGTCACGCTTGCGCGCTTCTTCCAGCAGCTGCAGGTATTCGTCCAGTTCTTTTTGAGTGGGGAAACTGACGCCGTACACGCGCGTGAGCATCTTGTTCCTTTCATCCCCTTTCCAGTAAGCTCCGGCGATACTGGTAAGCTTGATCGCCTTAATGAGCCCGGTGGCCGGAATGTGCGGGCCGCGGCAGAGATCGGTGAAATTCCCCTGTGTATAAAAAGTGATCTCCCCGTCATTAAGCCCCTGCAGCAGATCCAGCTTGTACGCATCACCTTTTTCGGAGAAATAACGGATCGCTTCCGCTTTTGGGACTTCTTTCCGGATGTAGGGATTGTTCTGGCGCGCGAGCTCGTTCATCTTTTTCTCCAGTGCGGCCAGATCTTCGTCGCTCATTTTGCGGTCGCCCAGATCCATGTCGTAATAAAACCCGTTCTCAACCGGCGGCCCCACCCAGAATTTTACGCCCGGGAAAAGAGCTTCCACCGCTTCGGCCATGAGGTGCGCTGAGGAATGCCAAAAGGTCATCTTCCCTTCCTCGTCATTCCAGGTAAGCAATTGCAGCGAAGCGTCTTCATGAATCGGGCGCGTCAGGTCCCAGACTTGTCCATTCACTTTTGCGGCGACCACTTTCCGGGCAAGTCCTTCCGAGATGGAGCGCGCGACCTCCAGCGAAGTAGTCCCGCCCGGGAACTCCCGCACGGCTCCGTCGGGGAAACTGATATGGATCTTGTTGCTCAGGTGGCAGGTTTGTTTGCGAAGCGGCAAAATTAACAAGTTCTTGCCAGAGGCGGCTCAGCGAAGAACTACATAATGTTTAGTTTTGAAAAATTAATCCCAACGGCCCGTGTATCGAAGAATCCTGCTCGCAGTTTCGTTGGCCATTATTTCCCACGCCACGCTTTTTGCTCAAAACCTGACAGGCATCTGGCGGGGTTATTTTATTACCGAATCCGGTGACGAATACAAGTTTGAGCTGCAGATCAAACAGACAGGCAACACGATCTCCGGAGTGTCCTATTCTTACCTCACGACGGTTTTCTATGGAAAAGCCACGCTTACCGGCAGTTTCAACAAAACAGCGCAGAGCGCGCTGATTCGGGAGATCAAGACTGTGGAACTGCGCATGTCCGGCTTCTCGCAGGCCTGCATCATGAAATGTTTGTTCCGATACGACCGCTCCGGGAAGGAAGAATTTTTGGAAGGAACGTTTACGAGCATGTTCGAAAAAAACGGTTTCGGTGTTCAGCGAGGCGACGACTGCGGCGATGGGAAGGTGTATTTGAGAAAGGTACCTACTTCCGATTTTTACATCGAACCTTTCCTGCGAAAAAAACCCTCCAACAAGCCGGTGATCGTGAACCAGCCGCCCATGCGTCGTGACACCGTCAAGTCCACAGTGAAAAAGCCAGTCACCACCACCACAAAAAAACCGGGTACACCTACAACCACGCCAACAAAAAAACCAGTCACCACCACGACGGCGAAGAAGCCGGTGACCGACGTGGGCTCAAATCCCACAACGCGCAAACCGGTCGAAAGCAAATCGGACAGCTTAAAAAAAATCCAGCCGCCAAACACGCGTGTCACCGTCCAAAAGCCGGGGACGCCCAACCCGGACGTTCTCTTGAAAAGAGTGAATGAGCTGGTAAAGACCATCGTGGTCCGTGACCCCGAAGTGACCGTGAAGCTCTACGACAACGGCGAAATCGACGGAGATACCATTTCAGTTTACCTCGACAGCAAGCTGGTGCTGTCCGCCAAGCGGCTGAGCGCGTCTCCACTGGTAGTAAAACTGAAGATGGAAAAAGAAAAAGCAGACTACGAACTCGTGATGGTGGCCGAGAACCTCGGCAAGATCCCGCCGAATACTTCCCTCATGATTGTGGAGGCTGGCGACCAGAGATTTGACGTACGTATCACTTCCACCGAACAAAAGAACGCGATGGTTCGTTTTCGCTACGAGCCGTCCGAGTAATGAACCGTTACTGTAATTTTCAATCCCCGAATGGTCTTTTGATATATTTTGCCCTTGATGCGTTCACTTTTCCATATCATTTTGCTTTTGGTGACCGGAACGGCATCGGCACAGGACATTAACGGCATCTGGAAAGGCAAGCTGGTAATGGCCACCGGGGGCTGCTTCCCCGTGTACAACATCGAGCTTCAGCTGCAGGTGGCCGGAACGAGAATTGTAGGGACTGCTTATCATTTCTCTGATTCGCTTAACTACGTTAAAGAAAATTTTGAGGGTACGTTCAACCGCGACAGCAACCTCATTTTGATCCGGGAAACCGGAATCATTACGTTTCGCATTCGCGAGGATTGCGTGCCCTGCATCAAGAATTATGCGCTCAGCTACCACAAGGGTGGTGGTAATGTTGTCACGGAAGAACAGTTGCGCGGTTCGTGGAGCACCCCAACCGGCAGGGCGATCGACGGAAAAACCATTTGCGATCCCGGCACCCTTGTGCTCACGCGATTTGAACGCGCCAGCTTCAAACCCGAGTACCGGCTGCCGCCGAGCCTCGTGAACCGGAAGGCGGAACTGGTCAGGGAAATCCTGGTAGATACCGGGCTCATCAAAATTGATTTTTACGACAATGGACAGATCGACGGAGATACTGTTTCGGTCTACGTGAACAACGTCCCCCAGGTTTCGAACCGCCGGCTGACTACAAAACCCATTTCCCTGCAGGTTCGGATCGATCTGAAACGCACCGAGCAGGAAGTGATCATGGTAGGAGAAAACCTCGGGTCTATTCCACCCAATACCGCGCTGATGATCGTCAACGCAGGCGACAAGCGATACCAGCTGTACCTCACTTCGGATGAGCGGAAGAATGCGATGGTTCGCTTTATCTACGAAAAGCCCAAGAAGAGTCTGTAAGGTCGGGAAGAGTAAGTCAGAAGACGGAAGAACAGAATTACTTCTCATGGCCGTACTCACGTACCCGGCGGTCCGCACCTTACTTGCGGGAGGCGTTTGGGGATTGGGGCATTTGCCATTTTGCGGAATGCACCGGCCAAATAAAAGTATGGGTGATCACTCCTGGTGTTTCGGCTCTCCGGTTTGATTGTTGTCTAACAGCAAAATGTTCGGGCATGGTCAAGGCCCAACTTCAGCCGACTTCTGACTTCCGACTCCTGGTTGGACCGGTCACCTTTTCAACTAATTAACCAGGCACTCAACCCCCCACATCAAAATCCCCTCGGCTGCTGCGGCTTCGGCAATTCTTTTCTCGGGATTTTTTCGTCCGCCTGTGCCGTGCGGTAGACAAAGGCCGCCACGATGACTGCTGCCTGGCGCAGGTCGTCCGCCACGAGGTGATCGTAGGTGTCCATGTTGGTGTGATGCGTGCGGGTGCTGTATTCGATCGGATCCTGAATGAACTGGAATCCGGGAACGCCGACGGCGTCGAAAGGGATGTGATCCGTGGATCCGGTATTGTTGATCGTCACCGTTTTTGCACCGAGGTCGTGGAAGGGTTCCAGCCACTGGCGAAACCATTCTGCCGCCGCCTTGTTGCCCTGCGCATAAATGCCGCGGATGCGGCCGGTGCCGTTATCCAGGTTATAATACGCCGATATTTTTCCGTGCGCCGGCCTTAATTCCATTGTTGCCGGATCCGCGAAATTGTTGCGCACGTAATTACGAGATCCGATCAATCCCTGCTCTTCCCCTCCCCAGAGGGCAATCCGGATCGTTCTTCTGGGAGCAAATCCGGCCGCTTTAAGTATCCGGACGGCTTCCATCATCACCGCGCATCCGGAAGCATTATCGGTCGCCCCGGTCGCGCCGTGCCAGGAATCCAGATGCCCCCCGAGCATTACCAGCTCTTCTTTGAGCGACGGATCGGTTCCAGGGATCTCAGCGATCACGTTGTATCCCTGAAAATCGTCCGTGAAAAATTTCGTTTTGACATCGGCCTCGAGCTGGACTTCGATTCCAGCTTCAACCAGTCGCTGAATTCGCAGGTAGTCGTCGCTCGAAAGCATCACCATGGCCGGCAATGCCGGCGCGTCTTTCGCAAAGCTCCCCCCGGAACTGACGAAAATTGTTCCGTCCGTCCCCCGCACGTTCATGCTCAGCACGAGGGCCGGTTTTTCCTGCGCGTAAAATTCACTGATCCTGCGCTGCACCGCCTGACGGTTCAACATCTGGAGGCGCTGTGCCGAATCAATTCGGGGCTGGTTGCCGCGAACGGCAGGGCTTCCCTCCGACGCCGCCATGCGCGTGAGTGTGCTGTCGGCAAGCCGCGACGCGTCGGCCTCGAAAGATGGACGCAGCTGGTCGGTCGTGTGCGTCATCACGATCTTCCCTTTCAACTTCCCCGAGTATTGCATCAATTCCACCGTGTCCCTGGCGCGAATGAGCACCACTTCGCTGCGCACAGGTTTCTTTTTCCCGGTGCTGCCCGTCCAGGCGCGTGGCACAGCGATCAGTGGAGCATAGTAAGGGCTGACCATTGCCACATAACAACGTTCCTGCTCCCAGCCTTTACCGAATTCGCCCCAGGGTTCGAGGCGCGCGTTCGAAAGACCCATCCGCGTAAGCTCCGCCTTCGCCCACTCGGCCGCGCGGCGGAAACCCGGAGAACCGGTGAGTCGGGGTCCGCTCACATCGGTAAGGCGGAATGCGATGTCCATCACCTTCGAGTTCTTTAATCCCTCTTCGCGAATGCGGCTGATCATCGCGTCCTGGGCGAAACCTACCAGGAAGGAAAACGAAGTCAGTAAAACCAGGAAAAATCTCATGCTGTCGGTTTAAGCGAGGAAATTACGGCAATTTCGCCGATAGCAATTTAGAACACAAAGGCGGACGAAGCCGGGAGTTTCCACCGCCGGGGAAGCTGCGCCAGGGTTCCTCACCCTGTGGAAAATTCGCACAGTTCCATTAGGAAGATTCTCCACGCGTAAGAATCTCAGCTTTTCATTAAAAGAAATTCATTACCGTGCAGGCACTATCCTTGCATGACTGCCGGTGAGAGCATTTGTTAAATCTTAAAACCTAAACCCATGAAAAAGATATTTCTGTCCGTATTACTTCTGTCCTCCGCCTGCGCGCTCAGTGCGCAGGAAGTCACAATTTACCGGCTGGGAACAACCACAGCCAATCCGGGTTACAGTGTGCCGATGCACATTCGCACCTCCTTCGAGGTAACCAACCCCAATATTACCGTTGTAACCTGGGAACCTCTGCGGGACTGGTGGGTAGCCAGCTACATGGAAAATAACCGCGTGATGCATGTGTACTTCAACCCTGCGGGGGAAAGCTTCAACGTGGCGCTCCCGGTACTCCAGACCTTCGTTCCCGATGCTGTAATCAATACCGCTCTTAGCCGTTTCGGCAACGCGGTCTATGACATAGCGCGTATGAAAGGGGCTAACCACGATGAGCTTTATGTGGTCCGGCTGCTCGAAAGTGGCACTGCGCGTTCCGTCTGGATGGATGCTAATGGTACGGAAGTAACCGACGTGTTCATCGTGCACACGGCAAACGACACCAGGCTGAAGCCCGACGTGGATGACCGGGAGATGGAGAAGGATGAGCAGGAACTGAAGATCAAAACTGAAGATAAAAAGACCAAGGTAAAAACAGACGACGAAAAGACGAAGGTGAAGACGGAGGATCAAAAGATTAAGACCAAACACGACGATAAGCATCAGCATTAATCGGATGTCCAAGTCGAAAAAGCCCCACTGGAATGTGGGGCTTTTTATTTTCCAAAATATTCCGTCTTAGTACAGCCGGATCGGCAGCTCGTATTGCCTGCTCCCGTCGCGCGCGCTGACTTCGTAGAGAATAAGAACGAGCGTGGAGTTTGGATCTTTCTTATCCGCCTGCACCGTAAAGTCAAAGTTCCCCCACTCCGGAGCGCCGGCGTCCGTCATCGTGTAGCCGGTTTTGATCTCCTCGTGTCCGTCTTCCACCACCCAGCTGAAGGTGGCCTCGAAAATCTGAGCTTGGCCGCGGATGCGAAAGGTATTTGTGCCGATGCGCTGCACCGTAACGTTGCGAAAACGTTCGTTCGAATAACTGCCTGTCGTCGCCACGCTGTCTTCGGCACGGTCGCGATCATTGCCGCGGCGGATGGTATCCTTGTCCGTTTTTTTGTCCACCTGCTTCTGCTCTTCCTTGTTGGCGGCATTGCAGGCGACAAGCAATGCAAGTATTGGCAGAAATAGGATGTTGAGGTGGCCACTGAACCGGGGTCTATGCATGTTAATAAGGTTTTGTCGTGTCTTTTTTAGTTGTGTCCGTTCCCTGCCCGTGCGCCATCTGCATTTTCATCATCTCGGCATTGTCGGTAAAGCCCCAGTGTTCGACCATCTTCCCGTTCTTGATGCGCACTACGTCGACGGCCTTCATCGAAACCCGCCTGCCGGCTTCCATCCCCATAAAATTATCTTTCGGGGTGCCGTTGAAGGTAAGCAATGTGAAGTGGTAATCGCCGTTGTTTGCCTGCGCGATGATGTCAAATTTCAAGTCGTCGAAATGCGTGTGAATGTCGCTCAGCATTTTCTTCACTGAATCCAGTCCGCGTATTCCGCCCATATCGTGATCCACCACGTCCTTGTCGATGATGCTGTCCAGTCCGCTTACATCCCCCGTTTCGATCGCTTTGTAAACCGCGCGGCTCTTTGCATTGATCGCTTCGCTTTCGGACGTGCTGGTACCGGCTTCCCTGTTCTGGCAGGCGAAGACGAACAGCAAAATGCCTGCTAAAGCAATAATTCTTTTCATTGGTTTTGTGTTTAAGGTTAAGAAAATAATGCAGAATTAACGGGCAGCCTGTAAATCTAAACGTTTTCCCAGAGCCTTCAAAAACGAAAGTTCCAGGTAACGGCCGGGAGGACCGGAAAAAGAGAAACCTGCCGCGCTTCCACCCGAAGGTCGCCATTCTGCGCGCTGCCCACCTGGTCAAAGTAAATGAAATAAGGATTCAGCCTGCTGTACGCATTGTAAATGCTGAACACCCAATAGCTGGCGATCCTCCGTTTTTTACGGGGCTGAGGCGTGAACGTGGCCGCGAGATCCAGGCGGTGGTAAGACTTCATCCGGTACTGGTTCAACCCGCTGTATTCCTGCGTGAGCGTCCCGCTGATAAAATAAAAGCGTTCCGGAAGTGTGATGGCATTCCCCGTTCCGAAAACAAACACTGCACCGAGGCGCCACTTCGGGTTGAGCTCATAGTTGGTAACGACTGAAAGATCGTGGCGGCGGTCGTACTTCGCGGGGTATTTCTCCCCCTCGTTGAGATCGGAGAATTTTCTCCAGGTCCAGGAAAGCGTATAGCCAAACCAGCCGGTGAGCCGGCCGCGCAGCTTTTGAAGAAAAAGCTCGCTCCCATAACTCCAGCCTTTGCCGAAAACGAATTCACGTTCGGGGTCGCTCAGCGAGGGCGTGTAACCTTCAGCGTATTCGATCTGCTGGCGCATGTCCTTGTAGTATATCTCAATGGAGGTTTCGAACATGTTGTTCATGAAATTCCGGAATAGCCCGGCGGCATAAAGCCATCCCAGCTGTGGACGAACCACATAGGTGCTCGGAACCCAGAGATCAGTGGGAAGCGTCGTCGCCGCGTTGCTGACCAGGTGTATGTACTGCAGGTTGCGGGTAACAGAGGCCTTCAAAGAGGTGGATTCGTTCAGCAGGTAGCGCAGTGTCACCCGCGGTTCCAGGCCGCCATAGCCCTTAACTTTTTCAAACCGGCCATAAACGGTGCTGTCGATTTTGTTCTGGTTTGCGTCGCGCACGTAAACGGTATACGGCCCCACCTGCGCAAACCGGCTCCAGCGCAAACCGTAATTCATCTTAAGCTTCGGGCTGATTTCCCAGTCGTCCTGAACATAGAGCGCGGTTTCCATCGCGTATTTAATGTCTTCGTTGTTTGGCGTAAATACGATCGAATCCTGCCGCCCGCTCACTACGTTGGGGATGAACTTATGGTAAGTGACCAGTCCTCCGAATTTCAGCCGGTGCTTCGGAAAGGGAAAATAATCAAGGTCGGTCTTCAGGCTCAGGTCGCGTATCCCGGAAGAAAGGCCGATCTGGAAATTGTCCTGCGCTGCCGAAAATCGAAAGCGGTAATCGTTGTACACGACGGTGCTGTTGGAAAACAGTCTCCGGTTGAAAACATGATTCCACCGGAAGGTGGCCGTAGAATTGCCCCAGGGAATGCTCGTGCGGAAAGACCGGCGGGCATTGCGAAACTCGAACACATCGCGGCCGAAATAACCGCTGAGGTAAATTCGGTCTTTTTCCGAAAAACGATAATTCACTTTGGCATTCAGATCATAGAAATAATATCCTGATCCGAAGAACGGGCTGGATTCGCGAATAAAAGGTTTTACCAGCGCGTCAACGTACGTACGGCGGCCAGACAGGATGAAAGATGCCTTGTCTTTTTTCAACGGGCCCTGGAAGGAAAACCGGGAGGCGATCGCTCCGATGCCTCCATCCACCTGCGGCTCGTTGAGATTCCCCTCTTTCATCGAAATATCCACCACCGATGAGATCCGCCCCCCATATTGTGCCGGCATTCCGCCTTTCACGAGGCTGAGGCTTTTGATGGCGTCCGGATTGAAAATCGAAAAGAATCCGAAAAGATGACCGGTATTGTAGACAACTGCATCATCGAGGAGGATCAAATTTTGATCTGGCCCTCCCCCGCGCACGTAGAAGCCGGCATTCCCTTCGCCCGCATTGCGAATTCCGGGAACCAGCTGTATCGCCTTCAGGGGATCAATCTCTCCCAGAAGTGCCGGGATGCCCCGGATCTGAGTGATGGTCAGGTCCACACGGCTCATTTGTGAGCTGCGTACGTGCGAATCCCGGCGCCTGCTGTACACGACGACTTCCTGCACGGCAGCCGCACGCGAGACCAGGTTGAAATTGAAAGACTGATTTGCGCGCAGGTCCACGTTCACAGAATCCCCGATATAGGCAACGTGCGAAACATTGACCGAGTAGAGCCCGGCGTCCAGTGTAAGGGAATAAAATCCGTATGAGTTACTGAGGACGGCACGCAGCTGTCCTCCCGCCCGCCGGTCGAACACCCCGACCGTCGCACCGCTGATCGTTTCCCCGGTGAGACTGTCACGCACGTAGCCGTTCAGCGAAAAACGCGCCTGCGCGCCGGCATTGTTTTGAAAGAAAGCCGCCGCCAGACAAAGGATCGCTGGAAGCAGTTTTTTCATTTCGGTGTTGCGCGGAAGTCGAGCACCTCCTGCGTTTCGCCGCAGGCCAGCATGCCTTTTCCGTATTTGGGATGCTTCGTGCCGAGATAAGGATTGCGGATCGAATCAACGCGGCTCAGCCAGTAGCCCGGACGCGTGTCGTCGAATGCCATCGGGCAAACCTGCCAGTAGAGCGAGTAGGAATCGAACCGGATGGCGGAAAGAAAGCTGCGGAGGTTATCGGACAAGAGGTTGAAGGATGCGCGTTTCTCGTCGAGCGAGGGGTCAGCCACTATGGAACCCATCTCCACGCGGGCGTTTAACAGCGGCTCCAGCGCCCGGGCATGCATTACGGAATCCGGACGCAGTTCATCGAGGGCGAAACTGTCCAGTGAGCTTTTCAACGCCCCCGCGTGCGCCGCAACAGCGGCGGTGTCCCAATTAACCAGTGCCTCTGAAAGGCTGAAATAATGTGTCAAAAGTTGTTCGACTGTCCGGTTGAAACCGGTGCTGTGACGGCTGGCGCCCGCCGGCTCGGGCTGCACTTTCCCCTTTTTTTCCGCGCAGGAAAAAATAGTCATCAAGAGAAAGAATGCGAAATACACCGCGAGGTACTTCATCGAAAAATAAAATTTCACAAAATTAACTCAAAACGGCTGAGGCAGGCGTGTATTTTTGCCGGCTTATTATGCTGGCCGGATTGCAAAACATAACCTTCGAATTTGGGGCGCGCCTGATCGTGAAAAACGCCACGTGGCACATTCATCCGAGCGAGCGCATCGGACTGGTGGGATTCAATGGCACCGGTAAGTCCACGCTCCTGCGTCTGCTCGTGGGAGAATACCAGCCTTCTGCCGGCTCCGTGGAGCGAAGCCGTGGCATCAGCATCGGCTATTTGCACCAGGATCTCCTCAGCTTTGATAGCGGCGAGTCTATTCTGGCTGTTGCGCTTGGCGCATTTTCGGACATTCTGCGACTTGAAGAAGAACTCGCGGAGCTGGAGCGAAAACATGCGGCCACGGTATCAGGAAACAGTCCGGACGTGGAACAGATCGGCGAAGCCTATGCGCACAAGCTGCACGAGCTGGAGACACTGGGTGGGTATACGATTCATCACAAGACGGCGGAGATACTCCAGGGGCTCGGTTTTGCGAACAGCGACCTGCAGCGCCCCTACCGGGAATTCAGCGGTGGCTGGAGAATGCGCGTGCTGCTGGCGCGAATGATCCTGCAGCAGCCGGACCTGCTGCTGCTCGACGAGCCGACCAACCACCTCGACCTCCCCTCCATCGAATGGCTTGAAAAATATCTGCAGAATTACCAGGGGGCGGTGGTGATAGTCAGCCACGACAAATATTTTCTGAACCGCATGGTGACGAAGATCGTCGAGCTCTACCAGCAGCAGCTTCACTTCTATTCCGGCAATTACGATTTTTATGAGCAGGAGAAGGCGGTTCGCATCGAAATGCAGCAGCGCGCCTATGAAAATCAGCAGGACTACATCCGGCAGAACGAGCGGCTCGTGGAGCGGTTTCGCGCAAAGGCCAGCAAGGCGGCGATGGCGCAGAGCCTGATCCGCAAGCTGGAAAAACTGGAGCGGGTGGAGGAGCCGAACCTCGAAAGACCTACCATCCGGATCAACTTCCCGGTGGAGAAAGTACCCGGAAAGGTGATCGTGGAATTAAAGGACGTAAGCAAGGCATTTGGAGAAATCCAGATTCTGGATCATGCTTCCGCGGAAATTGCACGCCACGACAAAATTGCGCTCATCGGCGCGAACGGGAAGGGAAAGTCCACGTTGCTCCGGATTCTCGCGGGCACTGAGACCTTCGAGGGGTTGAGAAAATGGGGGCACAATGTGGAGGCCGCGTTTTACGCACAGCACCAGCTGGAAGCACTGAACCTCGAGAATACGGTCATCCGCGAGCTGATGGAATGCGGCAGCCAGAAAACCGAACTCGAACTGCGCACGCTCCTGGGATGTTTTCTTTTCAGCGGCGATGACGTTGAAAAAAAGATCCGCGTACTGAGCGGCGGGGAAAAAGCACGGGTCGCGCTCGCGAAAACAATCATCAGCAGGGCTAACTTCCTCCTTCTTGATGAGCCTACCAATCACCTCGATCTGCACAGCTGCGAACTGCTCATCGATGCACTGAACCGTTACCAGGGCACTTACATCCTGGTCAGCCACGACCGGTATTTTATTTCTAAAACCGCGAACCGCATCTGGGAGATCGTTGATCAACGAGTCCGGGAATTCAAGGGGGGATACGAAGAATACGTGGAATGGAAAGAACGTATGCAGCATCGCGCCGAAAAACCTGCGTTGCAGCTGGAACCGAGAAACGTTTCGCGGCGAGCTTCGCACTCCCCGTCTGTAAGCCGCGACCAAAAAAAAGAGCTGCAGCGCCAGCAACGGCTGCTGCAGCAGCTGGAAGAAAAAATCGGCAACGCGGCGAGCGAAAAGCAGCGACTGGAATCGCTACTGGCGTCTGCCGAAACTTATTCAAACAAGCAGGCTTACCTGGAAACTGAAACCGCCTATAAGGAGGTTTCCGAAGAACTGGTGAAGCTGAACTTCGAATACGAGAAAGTTTTTGAAAAGCTGATGGAGCTCGATAAAGGGTAGTCTTTGCTGCGGATTTTGTAAATTTCACAGCGTTCAAAATCCCGGGTTATGATGCTTCGTCTGCTCTTCCTCGTCCCCGCGGCATTCTGTCTGGCCTTCCTGATCGCCTCTATGAGACCGATGGGGGAAAACAGAAAAACCCTGTTGCGCCTGAGCTGTTCACCTGACTGGCAACAGCTTGATGAATGGCTTGAGGAAAACGAAATTCGACCGGTTGCCGGGTCGGGCAGATACCACTGGAAGATCAGCACCCGTCACGACAGCGCGCAGTTTTATTTCGACCAGGGAATAAACATGTACTATGGCTTTCACATCATCGAGGCGATGGCTTCATTTCGGAAAGCAGCGCGCTTCGATCCCGGGTCTGCTATGTTGCAGTGGGCACAGGCGCTGGCCTACGGTCCGAACATCAACGATGTCGGCTATACTGCTTCGCGGGATGCGTTCCTCAAATCACAAAAAGCAATCGAACTGAGCAGGGAGTGCCCGGAAAAGGAAAAGATGCTGATCCGTGCGCAGGCCGCAAGGTATACGGGAGACGCTTCGGAAGACCGGCGGAAACTTAACGAGCGCTATGCAGATGAGATGGCGAAAGTGTATGCACGTTATCCGAACGATCCCGATGTAGCCGCGCTCTATGCCGACGCGATGATGCTGCTGCACCCCTGGGATCTTTGGAATGTGGACGGAACGCCAAAACCCTGGACGCCCCGCATCCGAAAAGTGCTGGAAAAATTGCTGGCTCGAACGCCCACACACCCCGGTGCGAATCATTATTACATCCACGTGATGGAGGCTTCACCTTTCGCAGCACGCGCGCTGCCCAGCGCCGATCGCCTGGGAAAGCTCACGCCCGCGCTTTCGCACATGGTGCACATGCCTTCCCATATTTACCTGCGCACGGGGCAATACAGGAAGGGTGTTGAGGTGAATGAAGCGGCGGTGAGGAGTTACCGTGCGATGTTGTCGCAATTCGCGCCCGCAGCAGGAAATGATTTTCTCTATCTCATCCACAACCTGCACATGCAGACGAACAATGCTCTGCTCGCGGGCCAAAAAAACAGATCCGAAAAATCGGCAGTTGAAACCATGGGCAGCATTCCGCCCGATTATCTCAACCTGCCGGGAGCGATGGGAAATTACATGCAGTACGTCTACATGACGCCGCTGCTTGCGGACGTGCGTTTTGGTGAATGGGAAGCAGTGCTGCAAAGCTCCGAACCACCGAAGTCGCAAGCATATGCGAGGGCGATCTATCATTTCGGGAGAGGGATGGCTTATTCGCATTTGAAAAGATTTCCGGAAGCGGGAGATGAACTGGACGCGCTTCGCGAATGCATGAAAGACAGCGTACTGTTCGTGCCGATGAGTCCTTTTTCCGCGGCGATAGAAGGAGCGCGCGTAGCCGAACAGCTTCTTCTCGGCGCGATCCACGAGCACCGGAACCTCTACGAAGGAGCAGTGCGCCACTACCGGCAGGCAGATTCCATCGAACACCATATGGTTTATAACGAACCGAGGGATTGGTTGCTCAGTCCGCGGCCTTATCTCGGAGAAGCGCTCACAAAAGCGGGTCGCTTGCACGAAGCCGAACAAGTCTTCCTTTCCGATCTGAAGCGCAACAATGAAAATGTTTGGGCGCTCCGCGGATACGCGGTTACGCTGGAAAAACAGAAGCGAATCGTCGAAGCGAAAAAGGTGCGCGAGCGGAGCGAGAGAAATACTAAATATTAAATATCACGATCAAATATTAAATTTTGAACTATGGGGAGCAACTCTGCATTCAATATTCAATATTTAATATTTTCCGTCGCGCCTAGTATCGCTTCCGGTTCATCCGAAAATACACCGCCGGATAATCCTTGCTTTTGACGATTGTGAGGGTCACGACATTTTTGGAAGAAATGAAATTGCTCCCGGCATCAATCCCCTGTACCGAGTAGCTTTCCTTGTTGTACTTCGACTGTTGTTCGGCGCTGAAGCTGATCCGTCCGGAAAGCGACGACTGAAGATCAGCGCGAAGCTGGTTATAGATCCTTTCTGCTTCCTCGAGCCCGCTGAGGAGCGTGAACCCGAAAGAAAATTGTAAGGTGCATTCGAGCCGGCTCTCCTCTATCTCGCCCGGGCGGCCAAAGAGGGTAACGGAGGTTTCGTAATAAGTATAATGTTGGTTGGAACGGATCTGCCGCGCTTTTTGGAACGCAAAACAGGAGGATGCCTCGTCAAAAAAACCCCTGAGTTTTCGCTTTAAATCGGTTTCCGGCGACAGTGGGCTTTTTTTAGTCACTTCCACTGCAGGAGGTTTCCCCATTATCTGAAAGGTCAACAGGTGCTTTCCGTTTTCTAAGAAAGTGGCCGCCCTGAAATCGGCAAAGATGGAAAGACTATCCCTGCGATTTGTATAATAGTATGTGTACTTAACGGAAGAGCCCGCCAGGCCTGAAATCTCTGAACGAGGGTACAGCGTCTTATTCAGCGCGTTGCTCACTGCCTGAATGAGGTTCGCTTTTCGCTGCTCAATTTCCGCCGTGGTCTTCCCGGCGCGGAAATAAAACTCGGCATAAGGCCTCCCGATGACGGGAACGTAAAGGTGTGCCGAGTCGGAAAAAGGAAGCGCGGACTTCAGCTGAAACTTTTTGACGAGTGCGGCGATTGCCGTTTTTCGTTCCGCACCTTTGCCAGCCGCAAACCCGTTTTCACCGTCGGCTACCATTTCCCGGAAAGCGGCATAAAACTTCTCCGTTGCAAATTCATTCTGCGCCCCAGCCTTCAGGCAGGCAAAGAGAAAAAGGATGAGCAAAAATTTCATCGTATAAATTTAATCAGCGCCGCGCTTTCCACCAGCGGCGAACATAAAACAACCAGAAGAGCGCTAGCCAGGTGAGCACCACCAATGTCCGGGCTGCAAACGTTTTTAGGGCATTCCCTTCAGCCGTGAGGGTGTTTTGCGGAGTCCCTTTTCCATCGTAACGCAGTACGGGATTGAGCAGGATGTCGAAATCACCGTAATACGCAGCCGCCCTGACATAGCTGTCTGATTCCTGCAACTCATAAACGGCGTCCGACGTGTCTTTCCAGGAACGTAGCTGACGTCCATCCTGCCCAATGAGCCGAATCTCTTTGGGTTTTCCGGAAAAAGAAAGATGCAGTGAGTCTCCGCGGACTTCCGAGCGTGTCAGGTAATATTTATTAATCGCGCCTTCCCCGCGTACGATGTAGGAACGCCCCGCACGCAGCGCTGCGTAAATATCGTCAGCACGGTTTGTTGGACTGTTGATCATCGTCCAGCTCGAACCCGTTTCCCAGGGGCGCGCAATGTCGTGGCTGTCGTCGTTTCCCAGGGCCCAGACCGGATGCCCCGCGGAAAGCGCTACGTCCCACCGCCCTTCAAAGCTGCGGCCGCGATTCAATACCTCTACCAGCTGGTAACCGGTAAGCTTTTTCAGCTCCGCCTCCCGGTAGCCATTCCGGATCGAAGGATGATTGATGCAAATGAGTTCGGCGGTCTTTCCGAGCAGTTCGATTACGTATTGCTTGTTGTCGAGGCTCTGGTACGGTACGAGGTCGTAAAAGCTGACTCTTCGTGCTCCGATCACCAGCTGGTGTGTCTTGGTAGTGTTATAGCCGTGCTCATAAACAGGCACGTAATTCGGCTGGTTGGTGTTAGGAAGCGCACTCAGCTTTTGGTAATTCGAAACGGTGGGCACGTCGTACCCAAGCGCAACATATTTCGAATAAACCGAATCCGCAGTGAAATGGCCGTTGGTGAGTCCGAGCCAGGCACGCGAATGCGCGTGAAAGTTTGCTTTCTGCCATCTGTCTCCTGCCCCCGCGTAAGGGTTGTACCAACTCTCGCCGCGAAAAGGTCCGTGCGGGCGATAGTCGTAATGCCTGCTGAGAAAGTAAGGCCAGAGGAGGATAGTCAGCAGCAGGAAGCCGAAAACTTTCAATGCACCACCGAGTATGCGGATCATGAGGAGAATGATGACAGCCGCCAAAAATAGTGGATTGTGTTCAGCGGGCCTGCATCGACTTTACGAAATCGCTCACCAGGTAGCTGATCAGCTTGCCGCTTGTGGCATCGGTGCGCCCGTCGGCCAGACGCGTGGCACCCTCGCAAATGTGCAGGTAAGCTGGCTTGCTGTCGGAAGCGGCAAATGAGATGAATTGTCGTGCATGCAAAGGCTGAATGCCGACCGGTGTCATTGCGCTGCTGAGGGTATTCTGAATTCCATCCAAATCCACATCAAGTCCTGTAAGCGTATCCTCCGTAAACCCGGTCGCATGTGCGACGGACTGGATGAAGCTTCTTTTTTCGTGTACGAAAATGTCTTCGAAAGTGATGCAGTCAATGAAGGGATTGTTCACGATGTCGGTCCAGACGTTCTGCGGCAGGTAATTTTCGTGCAACCCGATCACACAGTATTTCTGAAGGTAGCCATCCTCCTCCGCGTAGCGAAATGCATTTCCGCTGTGCCGGCCCTCTAGCGGCCGGTAGTCGGCATGCGCGTCGAGATTGATGCAGTTGATCTGGGGCAGCGGGATCACCCCCGCCTTGTGCCATCCTTTCGCTGCGCCTTTAATAAGCGGGTAAGAATTGTTGTGCCCGCCTCCCACCACAATTGGGATCTTGCGGTGTGCAGTGACGAGCTTCACGAGCTCCTCCACTTCTTCATCTATGGTGGCAACGGCATGGCGGTAAGCATCTATCTTCTCATCTTCCCTGCGCGCAGTGGTGTCAATGAGATACTGGAGGTCGCCGAAATCGAAATGCCCGATCAGCAGTAATTCGCTGCCGTCGAAAAAATCATTGCTCTGGATGTTGAGAAAGCACTGCAAAAACGGGATCCACAGCGTGTCGGTCCCCCCGATCCCGAAATTTCCCTTTGCGCCGAGATCTTCCGGAATTCCAAACAAAACAAAACGCGCGCCGGAGGAAGCAAGAAAACTTTCCAGGTCGCGTCCTTCGGTGCAGACCTGGATGCGTTCGCCCAGCTTTGTTTCGTAGCGGCGAAGGCGGGTGAGCGAAAGAACATCGGGTTTATTATAAACCTTCAGATGCCGCACCTGGTGCAGCTTGTGTGCCGTCTCACTGTGCTCCGATTTTTTCATTGACAATTTTGAGAATTTCAGATTCCAAAGCTATCGCTTTGTTCTCTATCTCGCGGCCGCGGGCAAGGAGCTCATCAACGAAAACCTTATCCTCGACACCGGATGCATTGATGCGCACGTTCATGAAAGCCCCCATCACTGCGCTGCGCGCACAGACTGCACCCACCCCTGCGTCGGAGACCGAATTCGGGTTGCCGGTTTCCGCCATCGCTTTCAGCAAAGGAAGCGCGGCAGCAGCCTGCTCCATCACGCGAAACGGGACTTCGATCGCGATGCGTGTCGCTTCCTGGATGGAGCGTTGCCTGGTTTCGACTTCGTCGGCCGTTCCTTTTGGCAGCCCCATTGCCGCGATGACGAGATTGAATGCCCGGGTATCCGCATCTACTAAATGCAGCAGCTCGTCCTTTATCGCCTGACCCTGTTCGGCCCAGTTGCTGAATTCCTCCCAGCGTTCGTCCCAGCCCTTCTTGTGCGAGGAAAGATTGGCGACCATCGCTCCCAGCGAAGCGGCCAGCGCGCCCAGGTAAGCCGCCACGGATCCTCCTCCCGGAGCCGGCGACTCGCTTGCCGTCATATCGGAAAAGTCCCGGAGTGGCATACCGACAAGGCGACTGTCTTCTTTTTTGCGGAGCATGTACTCGATGATCCGCTCCTCCGGTTTGAAAGGGCAAAGCTCTTCAAGGCCGAGTGAGCGTACCGCGATTCGAATGAGCTCCTTCTCGGAAATCCCGGTAGAACGCTTTTGCTTGCGCAGAAAATACTTGCCGGCATCCAGCATGGCCTGCAACGGCACGAGACCCACCAATTCGCTCCCTGTCACGCGGATGCCACGCGCTTCAGCCTTACGGCACACCTCGTCGAAGGCAATATGGATAGGGGTCACGCTCAGGTTTGTCAGGTTCATAGAGATCTGCGCCATTCCGTATTCCTCAATATACCAGCCGATCGCTTTTACACATTTCAAACTGCCCGGCTTGTTCACTTTTACGCCGTTTTCCATTACGCTGCGTCCCGCTTCGCGAACGTCGAAGGCGACTGCATTCGCTCTTCGGGTCGAAGTTGTATTCAGGTTAATGTTGTAAGCCACCAGAAAATCTCTCGCGCCGATGACGGTAGCTCCACGTTTGGCATCGAATACCGCGGGGCCGAAATCCGGTTTCCACTCCGGCTTTTTTATCTTTTCAAAAAAACCTTCATACTCTCCCGCGCGGATCTGCGCCAGGTTGCTGCGGGATTTGTCAGGCTGCGCCGCCTCATACAGATAGACGGGAATAGCCAGCTCCTTTCCAACGCGCTCTGCAAGCTGCCTTGCGAAAGCGGCAGTTTCCTCCATCGTAATCCCGGAAACGGGGATGAAAGGACAAACATCGGTGGCGCCCATGCGGGGATGCGCTCCCCTGTGACGGCTCATGTCAATCAGTTCGCCCGCCTTGCGAATGGCGAGGAACGACGCTTCGACCACTGCTTCGGGATGGCCCACGAATGTGACGACGGTGCGGTTCGTCGCCTGCCCCGGATCGACATTCAGGAGGCGCACGCCTTCGACCGATTCGATCTGATCGGTGATCTGGCGAATAATGCCGGAATCTCTTCCTTCACTGAAATTCGGAACGCATTCGATGATGGGCTGCATGCCGGGAGTTTTGCGCCAAAGATATTGTTTGAAAATTATCGGCTGAGGCGGCGAGACGGGAAACGGCGGCGTCCGTCAAGGTGCGCTTTCCTCTATATTTGTTCCGCCCCGCATGTTCCTTCAATTCAGAAAACTGATTGCCGGCGACCAGAAGTTGCAGTGGATCCTGGCCGCCGGGCTGATCGTACAGCTCGCGACTTCGGTAACCGCAATCGGGTTTTCCACCTTCGATCAGCATTTTTCTATCATTGAATTTTCCTCTTATCAGCTTGGGGAAGAACACGCGGCCGATTACGCGGTAGAGCTACGTGAACAGCTGCGGCCTACAGCCCAGGTTTATTTGTTCTCCACGTTCCGGCAATTTTGCGGAGCGCTCGGGATCGATGATCCCTATGCGCAACTCACCATCCTGAGAATCCTCCTCGGCGCGATTATGTTTGCCGCCTTCAACCTGGCAGCCTTATATTTCTTTCATCGCGGTCACCGCCGGGTATTGTATTGGGTGCTGCTTATTCTGAATTTCTCCTGGATGTTTCCGTACACGCGCACCCTCTACAGCTCCGAGATGATGGCAGGTCTTTTTTTCCTGGTGGCGTTGGCGCTGTATGATGCGGAAAGCAGGAACCGTTCGCGGTTCGGAATGATCCTTTTCGTAGGTTTTCTTTTCGCACTTGGGTTTTATTTCCGTTACCAGATCGCCCTGGCGCTGATCGGCGTAGGAATATGGATCCTGTTCGCAGAAAAAAAACACCCGAACCTTGGGCCGCTTGCTCTTGGCTTTGCCGCAGGACTGTTGCTGAATTTTTATCTCGACTCGCGCTTTTATGAGCAATGGGTCTTTACTCCATTCGAACATTTTCACCACAACATCGTGAAAGGGAAGTCCTCCGATTACGGGCATCAGAGTTTCCTCCGATACGTCGGCACGCTTTCCGCCGTGATCACCGCTCCGCCGTTCAGCCTGGTGTTGTTTGGAATTATCCTGATCGGGTGGTTTCGGAATCCCCTCCATCCGATTTTTCTCGGAGTGGCGCTGTTCGTGATCGGGCACAGCCTTGTCGGGCACAAGGAAGAACGGTTTCTCTACCCTGTTTTTCCCGCGCTGCCCCTGCTGGCCGGGTGGAGCATTCCCTACCTGCTGCCTGCTTTCCGGTCGCGCGTCCGACCGGTGCTGAAGGTCCTGCTCATCCTCACTGTGGTCGTAAACGTGGCGCTGCTTGGGGCATTCATGCTGGTGCCGTACTCGCAGACTGTCCACTTCGGAAACAAGCTGCGAAAAAAATTCAATGAAAGCGGTCAGACCGTGTATTGTCTTTACCGCTCGCCTTATGAAACCATGTCGGGCGTACCTATGCGCTTTTATCAGAAGGGAGTTCAGGGATTCACCCTGCGGGAGCTAACGATTTCCGATTCCATTGCAAAGCTGCCCAACGGAGCTTATTTCGCCACTACGTTCAACGAGATCAAAACGCAATTCAGCCTGCTCGACTCGCTCGGTTTCCGGCCGGTCGCGTATTCTTCATCCATTTTGTGGAAGTTGAACGGGATGCTGCACTCCCGGGGAAAGCCAACGGTAAACGACAGCTGGGTGCTGTTTCGAAAAGATCAGTGAATCCAATGCCCGTTGATCATCACATTTTCAATCAGGTTGGATCCGAAGCAATAAGGCAGGTAAGCCAGTGAGGGTATGGGGCGAGTCAGAATGATGTTGGCTTTTTTGCCGACGGTAATGCTGCCGGCTTCTTTCTGGACCCCCATCGCGCAGGCGCCGTTGACCGTTGCGGCGTTTACAGCTTCTTCCGGCCGCAGGCGCAGACCGATGCAGGCCATGGAAACAACCAGGTTCATGTTGCCGCTGGGTGAGGAACCCGGGTTATAATCCGAAGCAATGGCGAGTGCTGCTCCCGCGTCAACCAGTCTGCGGGCGGGTTGGAAAGGCATGCGGAGAAAAAATGCAGCGGTCGGCAACACGGTCGCTATGGTCTCGGACGCGGCAAGTATTTCGATCTCCTCCTCGCTCATTGTCTCGAGGTGGTCGGCCGAAATCGCATTCAGGCGGGCAGCCACCTCAATTCCTCCGATCGAGGTCATCTGGTTCGTGTGCAGTTTCGGCCGCAACCCGTATTCCAGGGCAGCGCGAAGAATCGTTTCTGTTTCTGTCGCGGAAAAAAAGCCCGTTTCACAAAAAACGTCCACATAATCGGCGAGTTTTTCCCGGGCGATCACAGGAAGCATGTCACGAATGATCTGGTCAATATAGCCCTGGTGGTTTTCGCGAAACTCGAGCGGATAGCTGTGCGCGCCGAGGAAGGTTGCCCGGATCAGTAGCTGCGAGCGTTCCTTCAGCCTGCGGATCACCCGCAGCATTTTCAGTTCCGCTTCGGGAGTAAGCCCATATCCGCTTTTGATCTCCACGGCTCCTGTGCCGAGTCGTGCGAGTTCCTCAAGGCGTTCCCAGGAGATTCGAAAAAGTTCGTCTTCGCTGGCCTGCTGCACCGCGCGTGCCGAGTTCAGGATTCCCCCGCCCCGGGCAGCGATCTCCGCGTAACTCATGCCGCGGATCTTATCGACAAATTCTGCTTCACGGCTGGCCGCAAATACCAGGTGAGTATGAGAATCGCACCAGCAGGGAAGCAGGAATTTCCCGGATGCATCCAGAAAATCTCCGCCCGGGAACGCGGTCATTTCCCCGAAATCCGCAACGATCCCATCCTCTACAACCAGATATGCATTGTTGATCGAAGGCAGTGAAGAAAGCTCGCTCCCGCGTAATGGCTTCTCTCCGGGAAAAGTCCCCACGAGTTGCCTTATGTTGCCGATTCGGATAACTGGCATGCTGAATTATTTCGTAACGTACGTGAGCTGCACCAGCCCTGAAGGATATGAGCGGGATTCGCGCAGCACATAATTCAGTCGCCGGTCGATATTGCTGAAAAACGGTGTGCCTGCTCCCAGGATTACCGGGCAAATTGCCAGCACCAGCTCATCCACCAGCCCATAGCGAAGCAGCGAGGAAAGCAGGGAAGCGCCACCGAAAACCGCGATGTTTTTTCCGGGTTCAGACTTAATCCGCCGGACTTCCTCCACGATGTTGCCGCAAACGAGCGTGAAACCTTCCGCGACCGAACTAAGTGTTGTGGAAAAAACATAGTGTTTCATGTGGGCGAACGGATTGGCCGCTTTTTTTCTCTTTCCCTCCTGCATCCTCATTGCTTCCTCGTAGGTCACCCGGCCATGGAACATCGCATCTGTCTCCGCCCATTGCTTTTCCAGCTCCCGGAACTGCTCGTGGTCGTATACGATCCAATCAAGTTCCCCCTGGGGTCCCCGGATAAATCCGTCAATGCTGGTGGCAAAGCCCGCAAGCAGTTTGCGCATGAAAAAAATTCCTGAAACAAATGTAGCGGATCGCAGGATACCTGAGAAAATCAAAGCGGTTTCCTGGTGCCGTCGGGTAACACCCGGAAATAATTGTTTCCTTCGACGTACAGCGCTTCCGAAATCCCTCTGATGTGCGGCACGTCGGTGTTGATCACTTTCCGGTCGAACCAGGTGCTCACGCTGTCGCCCACCACCGTGTGTCCGGTAACGATCTGCCGGACTCCGAAAAGCGCGACGCTGCTGTCCACTGTCTGCTGTGTTGCACGAGGTGTGCCGGCATAATAACCGCGGTACCAGAATGGTCCCAGCTCGGCCATGATCGTATCCAGCCGCGGATCGGGAAATACGTAGGTGCTGTCGTGGTAAAATGGCCGCGCCAGCTCGTTGAGCTGAGACACGGTCAAACCGAGCCGGTTTACTTCGGCGGAAATTCCCCCATGCGCGTAGAGGTGGTTGCCGACTTTTTCCACGATATTCTTGGTGCGTAGCCAGCGACCGAATTCGCTGTCTTCAGCGAAAAACTGCAAATAGTGCTTCCCTATCAGGTTCGCAGCCGTAAAGTATTTGTTGTGTACGTAACGGAGGTCGCCACTGAGATTCATGATCTCATGATTCCCCAGGATGAAATGCACATGCCCGCCGGCTCGGTCAGCTTGTTCCTCCAGTGAATAGACCAGCCACAACACTTCGGTGACGTGCTGACCCCGGTCCACGAAATCTCCACCGAGCACGAGGTGTCCGTCGCCAAACGTCCACTTGAAAGCCGAGTCGATGACCCCGCCGGCAATCAGCAGGCGGCGGAGGGCGCTGAAGTTTCCTTCAATATCGGAGATTACAAACTGCCGTTCCACCCGCCGGTATTCCGGCTTCTCATTTCGCAGCTTGTCTTTCAGGTAAACGGTGAAGGTTTCACCCGGCACGTCAGTACCGACACGTAAACGAATGGAGGCTTTGTCCCGCACCGGGAAGCTATCGGTCTTCACTTGGAGGGCACCGTTGTTGTCGATAACGTACTGCACAAAGACCTGGTCTGCGCGGTAACTTACGTAAGGACCGTCGTAGATCTTTTCCGTGCGTGTCATGGGACTGCATTCAAGTCCCGCGCTATCGCGGGAAAGCAATGACAATAAGGCCGGAAAAAAGACAAAGATCAGTTTCAGCATAAAGTCGTATTCCTGGTGCCTGTAACTGGACTTGAAATTGAAGTTATTGTATGCATGCGGAACGTGAAAATTTTTATAATCCAGGCTGGCTTGCCGGAGCCAGAAGCGAATAAACGGCTGTATCCAGAAATTTCCCGCGGAAGAAATAATCTTCGCGGAAATAACCTTCCTTTATGAATCCCGTCTTTTCCAGCAACCGTATGGAAGCAGTATTGTTGGGATCCGCGCGGGCCTCGATGCTGTGCAGTCCAAGCATTCCGAAGCCATAGTCCGTAACCCGGTAAATCGCCTCAGTCATCAGCCCTTTCCCCCAGTGATCCGGGTGCAACATATAACCCAGCTCCGCCCGGTAGTTGTCCCGCTGGATCTGCCACAGGGTGATGGTGCCGATCAGGGTTGATGGCTGTGCGGATAAAGCAATTGCCCACATGACCGCTTCATTGGATTTTAAGTTTTCATTGACCTTACCGATGAAAACTTCGACCTCTTCCACTGCTTTGGCCGGCTCACGGGCTATGAAACGCATGACCCGTGGGTCGGAACGAAGGAAAAGAAGTTCGCTGGCGTCCTCGCGGACCAGGCGTCGCAGCCGAAGTCGCTTCGTAGCGAGTTCAGGAAAGGGATCGAAATGGGGCGAAAGCATGCAGGAAAATTAAGATTAAACCCGCGTTCCGGCGGGCCGAAAGGAATTGGAACGATTTTTTATGAATATCGAAGGCCCCGTCTTGAAATCCAATTCCTCTTTCAAACCGACTTCGCACCTGTTATTGTTCATCAAGCTAAAACAAGTATGTTATGGCCGAGCCTTTAACCGTAAACACCAGCACGAAAAAGAAGATCCTGATCGTGGAAGACGAAGGCGAGATCTGTCTCGTGTTGAATATTTTACTCAATGGGGAAGAATTGGAACTGGATCACGTGAATAACATCCTGGACGCCGACGAGTACCTGAAAAAAGTACAGCCCGATGTGATGATCCTGGACAACCGGCTCCCCGACGGGTTCGGGATCGATTTCCTGAGCTACGTGAAGAAACACTACCCGTCCACGAGGGTGATCATGATGTCCGGGGTGGATGCTGAGGTCCGGGACGTGGCGCTGGAATCTGGCGCGGACTGGTTCCTCGAGAAACCGTTCAACAGGGAGGAATTATACAGGTCGGTGAGAACGCTTTTGAACTGAACGCTCCCCCCAAACCGGCAGCAGATGCAGCCGGCGTTCCGGGCCGCTGCGGAAGATCACCCTTTTCGCAGCGCTTTTGCCTTCGCCTGCTCCGAACTTATTACCTCGATCACTTCGAACTCTACAAGATCCTCCCATTGCCGCATCCAGTCGCTTATCTTTTTGCGGTCGTCGGTTTCCACGATCTGGTAGCAGGTGCCGAGATCGCAGGTAACCCAGCTCTTCAGGTAAGACAATCCGGCCGGCATCATCCGGCCGTTTGCATCAGCGCGCCGGTAAATCTCTTCGATCCGACCCGGACGGAAATGTTCAATGATCAGGTATTGCACACCCAAAAATAATTACAGGCGGCCGGTTCCAGGTTTAGAGGCAACCGCATTCTACTGCGATGTGGTGGTGCCGACGAGTGTAGTGCTCAATATTTTTCCCGCCGAATCGATCACCACCTCAATCAGTCTTCCGGAAGTGTCCCGCAGTCTACGGACTATCTGTCCGGCGGCATTTTTCGTCTCACTTACCACCGGCAGATCAAGTATTCTCCCTGCCGTACGTGTGCTGAGTACCGTACCTGTACTGCTCAACGTCTTTTCGACAATATTCCCCGTCGCATCAATAGTTCGCTGCACTGTCTGTCCCAGGGAATTCACCGTTTGGCTGATGACACCGCCCGGTTGAAGAGCAGTTGTGGCGATATTGCCGACCGTGCTTACCGTGTTGTCGACCGTCGTCAACAAGCGGTCAACGAGCTCTGGATTCTTTTCAAGCGTAGTAAGGGTTTTGTCAATAATCGCGCGGACATTGTCGAGCCTCACTACAAGAAGCGCAGTGGCCTGCACGCCCTTGATGCGAATGCTGACTTTGTCCACACTAACGTCAACGCCAGCTTTCAAAACGACCAGGTTTGCTACTCTTGCATCAAGTGAAAGATTTGCCTGAAGTTTGTCGACCTCTATCACCAACGTGTCCACGGACAAGTTCGGAACATCGAGCAAAACGTCGGGATGATCCGCGCCAGGGTTCTGCGGGCGGTACTGACTTTGCACCGGCTGGTTTCGCTGGTTTCTCGGGACGTTCTGCCGTGTCGTTGTTCTGACCTGTGTATTCTGGTCGCCTCGGTTAAAAGTTCTTGTCGTGTCTACCTGACCCATTGCGGGTAACCAAGGCCCTACTGCCAAAACCAGGAACAGTAGCAAAAGCTGTTTTTTCATAACCGTGGTTTGATTGGTTTAGTAAATAAAGTCTTTATCGTGACTGCAATTAATATTCCATTCCTTCCGCTCCCCTACGGAGCGAAATTTTCCGACCAATCGGTGCTTCGCCCAGGTCACTCCGGCAAAAAGGGGCCACATTAATTAAAACACAATGTAATATTTCACGTCGAATTGCTGGTAATTTTGGGCATGGAGAACGTGACCATCAAACGGACTCATGGACGCGACCCGGACTTTTCGGCGTTGCTGAAGCTGCTTGATGAAGAACTCTGGAACGAATTAATGGAGGACCAGGCTACTTATGAACCACATAACCAGGTTGACGACGTCGCAACGGCGCTGGTATTGTATGTAGCCGACCAGCCCATTGCCTCGGGGTGCCTTCGCGCCTTTTCTTCCGACACGGCTGAGATCAAGAGAATGTTTGTTCGAAAACCTTACCGCGGGCGAGGGCTTTCGCGCCTCGTGCTGTCCGAACTCGAAACCTGGGCGATGGAGGAAGGGTATAGTTTTGCCCTTCTTGAGACAAGCGTTCGGTTCTCCGTCGCAATCCGTTTGTACGAAAGCAGCGGTTACCGGGTGATTCCAAATTACGGACCGTACCTCGGCCTGAGCGAGAGCGTGTGTATGAAAAAAGACCTACAGCCAGCAGCTTTACTTCGGTAGGTGCGCGATCAGCTCTACTTCAAGCTTCGCCTCCGGCATGAACAACCTGCTGATCTGCACCCACGTGGCCGCTGGAAAATCCCCTTTGTAAAATTCTTTCCGGGCTGCGTTGTGCAGCTTCATCGCTTCGATATCGGCAGTGTATAAATTCTCTTTCACTACATTTTGAAAGCTGGCTCCGAAATGCTGCAACGTTTTTTCAAGGGCGGAGTAAACGCGGCGTATACCATCCGGTGAAACGTCCCGGGCAACGGTGCCGGAAATATAAAGCACGTTGTCTACTTTAAGCGCCAACGGTACCGTGTACCAGAGCACCGCGAGCCACAACAGCATTCCGTCGCGCAGCTGGTTTTACAACAACATAGGCCCCACGGCCAACGGTGGACTTTATTTTCCCTGGCTCGGAAAGCGCAACCGGAATCTGGTAAGCAGCTACACGACCAACCTGAACGGAAGGACCGAAACCCTGAACTTCACTTACCTAATGAACGCCAGTGGCTACGTGGAGAATTACGTGGACTCCGGCCCCGGCTCACCTTACACAATTCATTTCCTGTGCTCGTGCCACTGAATCAAAGGCGACTGTACTTGAATTTTTGGCCGCCAATCGAAGCTTCGTACATCAGCCCTCCCTTCTGCTGCGTAAACACCATGACTCCGTCGCGGTAGTTGACGTTGGCGGATGCACCTTTTGTGGCAGCTACTGCCGAGGCCTGGGCCGCAAACTCGAACTTGTCGGCGCGGAACCGGTCCAGCGCGGCGCGGTTCTCGAAAAAAATTACTTCACGGTACGCCTGCCCGCCGAATTGGAATCCTACGCTGACCTGCTTCATACTCGCGCGAGCGATGGGTGTGCCACCCTGGAAGACAATCCCGTTCCCCGCAGCACCTCCAATGCCGATGCCGCCTTTCCCTATGTTGGGAAAAATGACGTAAGCGTAAGCACTGTTGAACAAGCTCTGCATCAGTGGGTCTGTCTGAATGAATTCAGCCCTGGCCTCGCGGCTGTCTTCGATCAGCTTTCGCGTTTTTGAACTTTGCGCATTTGTTTCTTCCACCACCGCTCCCGCGAGCAGCAGGAAGATCAGAGCAGGTGTTTTCATAATCTGCTGTTTGGCATTTTTTTATTGGCGTTACTCATTCATAGGTGACCCGCTTCAGGTAAAAATACCGGGGGTCCACCACCGGTTGTGTGGCGCTCTCGACGCTCAATGGTCTGCGGCTCAGCTCCACGCGCCGCACCCCTTCAGCGGTACCGATTTCCACGGGCAGCGGAATGTCCATATTCTTTAATGAAACCTCATACCTGTTATGATCTGTTTGCTTCACGACAATTTCAAGCTTGTCGGTGCTGTACACATAAAGGCGAAACAAGGGCCCGAGGTCGCGACCGGCCGCGGAACTGAAAAGCTTCTCCACGTCGGCCGTAGTAACGGTATTATGATAGGTGTACTGCGGATCGGTGGCCAGCTTGCGGAGTGTGGGAAAGAAAATCTCATCACCCATCAGATGTCTCAGGGTGTGCATGAAAAACGCGCCCTTTCCATAAATATCGCCGTGGTAGGCGCTGTCCGAGTCCACCTGTTCCCCGCGCACGAGAGGAAAACGGTTCTGCGCATGGATGGCGCGGGAGCTCATGTCTTTCTGGTACGCCTCCTCCCCCGCCAGCTCCCGCGTGGCCAACGCGTCGCCAAAACTGCAGATCCCTTCCTGGATCCACATATGGGCCCAGTCGCGGTTCGTCACCTTGTTCGCCCACCATTCGTGCCCGAACTCATGGTGCAGCAGCCAGTCGAAATCGCTGGATCCTTTTTTCTGAAAGCGGTATTTGTTTCCGTACGTGATGTTGGTCTGGTGCTCCATGCCGAGGTAGGGAGTTTCCGTGAGACGCATCGCCTCTTCAGCCCAGGGATATTCGCCAAAATATTTTTCGAGAATGCGTGCCGATTGTTCGAAGAGGTCGAGGATCTTCTGCGCCTTCTCAACATTTTCTTCCAACACGTAGTACTCCATCGGCACTTTGCGCCCTTCCACAGTGGTGTACTCGCGCTTCACAAGCCGGTAATTGCCCGCGTTGAACACGACGCAATAATTGCTGATCGTATATTTCGTTTTCCAGTGGTAGGTTGATTTTTCCCGGGAATGCCGGACTCCCTGCAGCAGCCCGGGTCCCGTGACGACGAGTCCCCTCGGGACGGTGATGATCATGTCCACCCCCTCGTTGGGTTCATCGCTCGGATGGTCCTTGCAGGGAAAATAAATTTTTGCTCCCTCGCCCTGACAGCTGATAGCGATCCAGTCCTTTCCTTTCGAATCTTTCGTCCATTGGAAACCGCCGATCCAGGGCGGGCGCGGGGCCTCCGCCGGCCTGCCTCCGTAATCCACGCGCACGGTGTGGCGGCGCGCCGGAAGCGGAGAAGCCGTGGTGATCCGCAGCAGATCGCCGGCTACATGCGTGAACGGCTGTTTCGTTCCGTTAACAGAGACCGATTTCACCTGAAGCCCGTGCCAGAGATCCAACAACAGTATTGAACCCGGTTGCGAAAGCTCCAGTGAAATCGTTGTATGCCCATTGATCGTCTTTGCCGCCGGGTCCGCCTCCAGCACGATCGCATAATGCCGGATATCCATGATGGCCTGCTCGGGTTTCAGCACACCCCCGGAACGAAGGTCCTGGGAAAATGTAAGCGAAGCCATAAGGCAGAGGAAGATTGTGGAAATGATACGCATAAGAGGGAGGAGTCGATAAAGAATTTGTATCGAAGTTAAGCCGAACCCGAAAAGGATGAGTGATACATTCGCCTCGAACAGTGAATGGCTGCGGATTTGAACCACAGAGCCACCAAGGGACACGGAGTTGACAGTGGGTCGCACTCCCGCGGTTGAATGCAAAAAGATCCCTGTCAACCTGTAACCCTGCCAACTTTTCAACCAATTGCCTCTCTCACCTTCGGCGCGATCTTCATCCCAAAGATTTCGATGGATTTCATCAGCATTTCATGCGGCGGACCGCCGACGTCCATATGTGCGGAAAAGCGCGTCAGCCCGAAGAGTTCGTGGAGGTAAAGAATCTTGTCGACCGCTTCGCTCGCGTCGCCGATCACCAGATGTCCGGATTTTCCACGGCCAATGTCGAACTGTTGGCGATGATATGGCGGCCAACCACGGTCGCGCCCAATCCGGTTCATCTGGGAACTGTAATACGGATAATATTGATCTGCCACCTGTTTTCCCTGTTCCCCGAAGAAAGCATGCATGTGCACGCCGACCTGGAATTTTTTTTTGTCGTGCCTGAATTCTTTCCAGGCTTCCCGGTAATAATCGAACAAAGGCTTGAACTGAACAGGGTTCCCGCCGATTATCGCGAATGTAACAGGTAATCCGTGCCGGGCGGCACGCATTACGCTTTCCGGCGTACCTCCCACCGCTACCCAGATGCTTAGCTCGTTGTTCAAAGCGCGCGGCAACACGGGCTGGTTGGTCAGTGGCGGCCTGAATTTGCCCTTCCAGGTAATCGGACTTTCCTTATTAATACGCACCAGCAGGTCGAGCTTCTCTTCAAAAAGCTCGTCGTAGTCTTCCAGGCGGTACCCATAGAGGGGGAAAGATTCAATGAAACTTCCCCGCCCCGCCATGAGCTCTGCGCGGCCATTTGAGATCAGGTCAATGATGGCATAGCTTTGATACAGCCGTACCGGATCCGAGGAGCTCAGGACGTTCACTGCACTGCCGAGCCGGATCTTTTCGGTAATGGTTGCAGCTGCGGCGAGAACAATTTCGGGAGCAGAAACCGCGTAGTCCGGTCGATGGTGTTCTCCGATTCCGAAAAAATCCAGTCCCAGCTGATCCATCAGCCTGATCTCTTCGATAAGTTCCTTCAGTCTTTGCCCCGGATTTCCCGGTATCCCGTTTTCATCGTAATGATTATCGCCAAACATGCTGATGCCGAGTTGGAGGGATGAGTCGGGAGTCTGGAGCCCGAAGTCTGGAATCATGATTTGGCTGGTTTTTATCAAAATAATGGTCGGTAGCAGAACTCATTTCACCAGAAGCTCCTGGCGAGTCTCGAATTCCGCTGCAATGTCTCAGCCTGCTTTCAGGATTTTTTCAGCGGCGGTCCGGTCGCTTTCGAATACTTTCAGCTCCACTCCACCCACCGGATCCATACCGAGCACGTTCTCGTCGTTCAAGATGGATTCAATACCTTGTTCTTTCAGCTTATCCTGCATGATCCTCGCTTCAGAAATCTCGGAATAAATATGCAGGGTTACTGTGCGTTCGTGTTCTTTCATGTTACGCAATTTCGAAGGAAGAAGCAAAGGATGTACCGGAGGCGAATATTAAAAATTGAATATTAAATTTTGAGGTTTGTTTTCAACCGTTTGCTAACCGAGTCGGCGGTCCAGATCAAGGCTATGAGTCGCGGCTGTTTGTCTCGCAATTTCGTAACCGGCGTCTGCATGCCGAATGACGCCGATACCGGGATCGTTTCGCAGGACGCGCTTCAGTCGTTCGTCCGCCTCCCAGGTTCCGTCGCACACGATCACCATGCCCGCGTGAATGCTGTACCCCATTCCCACGCCTCCCCCGTGATGGAGCGAAACCCACGACGCACCGCTCGCGGTATTGAGCAGCGCATTCAGAATCGGCCAGTCAGCCACAGCGTCGCTTCCGTCCATCATGCCTTCCGTCTCGCGGTTTGGCGAGGCCACCGACCCGGTATCGAGATGATCCCGGCCGATCACGATCGGGGCGCGCAGCTTTCCGGTCCGCACGAGTTCGTTGAACGCGAGGCCCGCCTTTTCTCTTTCCCCCTGCCCGAGCCAGCAGATTCTTGCCGGTAATCCCTGGAAAGCGATGCGCTCACGTGCGAGGTCGAGCCAGCGCATCAGCGCCTGGTTTCCGGGAAATAGTTTTCTGATGGTCTCATCCGTCACCGCGATGTCGGCCGGGTCGCCGCTCAGCGCCGCCCAGCGGAACGGTCCTTTGCCTTCGCAAAAAAGCGGGCGGATGTACGCGGGAACGAACCCCGGAAAATCAAATGCGTCATGCACGCCTTTTTCCTGCGCACGGGCGCGGATGTTATTTCCATAATCGAAAGTGATCGCTCCGCGCTTTTGCAGTTCAAGCATCAGCTTCACATGCGTAACCATGGACTGGTAGGCGTAAGCGATGTAGTCGTCCGGATTCTGCCCGCGCAGCACTTTCGCCTGCTCATAAGAAATTTCGTGTGGCCAGTATCCAAACAGCGGATCGTGCGCCGATGTCTGATCCGTAAGTGTATCCGGAATAACTCCCCGTTCGGAGAGTCGCTGCAGCAGGTGCACGGCGTTGCATACCACTCCAACGCTGCGGGCTTGTCCTGAAGATTTGTACTCCAGCGCGCGGTCAATCGCCTCATCAATCTCCAGGAATTTTTCATCGAGATATTTTGTCTGCAGCCGCTTGTCCACTCTCCATTCCTCCACCTCGGCGATGAGCGCCACGCCCTCATTCATGGTAATGGCGAGCGGCTGCGCTCCTCCCATTCCGCCGAGGCCGGCTGTTACATTCAGCGTACCGCGAAGCGTGCCCCCGAAATGCCGGTTGGCGATCGCCGCGTATGTCTCGTATGTGCCCTGCACGATTCCCTGGCTGCCAATGTAGATCCAGGAACCGGCGGTCATTTGCCCGTACATGATGAGCCCCTTCCGCTCGAGTTCGTCAAAATGTTGCCAGGTAGCCCATTTCGGAACGAGCTGTGAATTGCTGATCAGCACGCGCGGCGCACCGGGGTGCGTGCGCAGGATGCCGACGGGCTTGCCTGACTGAACAAGCAGCGATTCGTCATTTTCCAGCACCTTAAGTGCCGCTATGATCTGATCGAGGGCTTCAAAATTCCGTGCAGCTTTTCCCCGACCACCGTAGACGATCAGTTCCCCGGGACGCTCTGCAACTGACGGGTCGAGATTGTTGAGGAGCATTCGAAGCGCAGCTTCCTGCACCCATCCCTTGCAGTTCAGCTGTGTTCCCGTCGGCGTTTTATACTTTGCCGGATCATAACCCGTCTTTTGCGCTTGCTTCATGGAGCAAAAGTCGGAATTCCGTAAGAATGGAGAAAAGCAGTGCGGAACCGAAAACCTCACGCAAGCACGAAATCATCAAAGCCTTCATTCAGGCGTATTCCTTTGGAAGCGGCGAATTCGTCGAGGCCGTTCACAAACGAGAAGTCGCGAATCAAGCCCGCCACCTGCTGAATATCTTCCGCAAATACCCGGTCTTCTTCGGCGAAGGAAACGACCTCACGGACCCGGGCATGCGCGAATTCGAGGAGTTCCGAACTCCGCAGCGGCCGCCGGAATTCGATAGCCTGGCAGGCCGCCAGTAATTCAATGGCGAGAATGTTTTCCAGGTTGTCGAGCACGCGCGCCAGCTTGCGGCCGCTGATGCTCCCCATGGAAACATGATCCTCCTGCCCGAGCGAAGTGGGAATGCTGTCAGCGCTTGCGGGAAAGCAAAGACTTTTATTTTCAGAAACCAGCGCCGCCGTAGTATACTGTGGTATCATGAAGCCGCTGTTGATCCCCGCATTTTTCATCAATAGTATGGGCAGTCCCCATTTGCCTTCCAGAAGCAAATAACAGCGGCGGTCGGAGATATTGCCCAGTTCCGCTGCGGCGAAACAGCAATAGTCAAGCGGAAGGGCCAGCGGCTGCCCGTGAAAGTTTCCCCCGCTGATAGTATCTGTATCGGAGAAAATGATCGGGTTGTCGGTGACGGAATTCAGCTCGGTCTCTGCGAGCTGACGCAGATGCAGCCACGCGTTGCGGCTGCTGCCATGCACCTGTGGCATGCAGCGGAGCGAGTAAGGATCCTGCACGCGACCACAGTCGGCATGGCTTTTCATGATCTCGGAACGGTCGAGCAACAACCGAAGACGCTTCGCCACCAGCCGGCTGCCTGCAAAGGGACGCAGGTGATGCAGTCGTTCTTCAAAGGGAGCGCGCGTGCCGGTCAGCGCTTCCAGACTCATCGCGCCTATGATGTCTGCCGCTTCCAGACAGTTGTGCAGCCGAAGCAACCCCTGCACGGCATACGCAAGAATGAATTGTGTGCCGTTGATCAACGCAAGTCCTTCCTTCGGACCCAGCTGCAGCGGCGCCAGCGAAAATTCGTTCAGGACTTCTATGGTCCTGCGCTTCTTGTTGCGATGATAAACTTCCCCGAGCCCCACCAGCGGCAGGAATAGATGTGCGAGTGGAGCCAGATCGCCCGAAGCGCCTACACTTCCCTGTTCCGGTACCGCCGGAATTACGTCCTGCTGCAGGTGCCAGAGAATGCGCTCAACTGTTTCGATGCGCACGCCGCTATAGCCCTGCGCGAGGGCCTGCAGCTTCGCCACGAGCATGAGCCGGGAAATGTCCAAAGGCACGTCTGCTCCCACACCGACGCTATGACTCTCGAGCAGCTTGTGCTGCAGCCGGGCGGTGTCTTCCGGGGAAATCCGCGTGTTGGCCAGGATGCCGAAGCCGGTCGTGATACCGTACACGGTGCGGTTGGCATCCACAATCGACTGCACGTACTGCTGCGAGCGAATGATCTTTTCCCAGGCGGCGGAGGCAATTTCCGCGCGCAAATGGCCCGAAGCAATACGAGAAATGGTCTGTATGCTCAGCGAATCAATTCCGTATTGGAACGAAGTGGACATTCGGTCTTATGCGCTGCAAAGTATTTGGTTGTGGGGAATTAAAAAAAACAGAATGCATTTAAATAAACAGCGTCCGCGCTCAAAAACAAAAGCCCTCAGGATTGAGGGCTGCGTGATCCGGACAGGATTCAAACCTGTGACCTGCTGCTTAGAAGGCAGCTGCTCTATTCAACTGAGCTACCGGACCAATTAATTTCCCGACCTACCATAGCTGCTCTATTCTCAACATAGCAATTGTCCCAATAGCCATCGTCCCGATCAGCCGGCGGCAACGAGCTACCGGACCAAGTTTGTTCTTAATCAGGTTCGCAAAGATAAACAAATGCCGCGGGGGAAGAAAGCAGCCCCTGCCGCAGTTTTAGCATATTTGCAGCAACATGGATGTAAAAATAGAAAGCAGCTGGAAGGAGATCCTGAAAGAAGAATTTGCAAAACCCTATTTTCAAAACCTGGTGCATCACATCAGGACGGAAAAATCGCAGGGCAAGACCATCTACCCGGCTGGCAACAATATTTTCAATGCCTTCAACACAACGCCTTTCTTCAAGATCAAAGTGGTGATCCTTGGGCAGGACCCGTATCACGGTCCCGGACAAGCGCACGGTCTCTGCTTCTCGGTGCCTCGCGGCGTTGCGCCTCCGCCTTCCTTGATCAATATCCTGAAAGAACTTTCCGCCGATGTAGGCGTGCAAATTCCAGGACACGGGAACCTCACCCACTGGGCTGAGCAAGGTGTTTTTCTGCTCAACGCCTCGCTTACAGTCCGTGCCGCAGAACCCATGAGCCATTCCCGCATCGGCTGGGCGGAATTCACCCATACGGTGATCCGCAAGATCTCCGAGCTCAGGCAGCACGTCGTATTTATGCTTTGGGGGCGCCTGGCGCTTGAAAAGCGGCCGCTCATTGACGAGCGAAAACACCTGGTGCTTTGCGCCGCGCACCCTTCGCCGCTTTCGGCCGCCGCAGGCTTTGTCGGCTGCCGGCATTTTTCAAAAGCGAATGAATACCTTGTAAGCAAGGGAATCGACCCGATTGACTGGAAGCTTCCGGAATGAACTTTCTGAAAGACATATTCGCGCGCTTTTTTGCCATCTGGGCACTTCTTCTTTTTGTGATTACACTGCTCATCGTGTTCATCCCTATTGCGATCGCCTGGCTTTGGAAAGATCCGGCCCGCTCGCGGATCTTCCACCGCATCAGCCAGGTGTGGATGGCTTTTTACCTGCCGCTCGCCGGGGTGTGGGTGCGCCGAAAAGGAAAGCAGTATTTTGAAAAGGGACGCACTTATATCGTGATCTGCAATCACAATTCGCTGCTGGATGTGCCGCTCACCACGCCCGGCATTCCGTCGGCCAACAAGACAATTGCGAAAATTGAAATGGCAGGCATCCCGGTTTTCGGGCTGATCTATAAAACCGGCAGTGTGCTCGTCAACAGAAGCAACGAAGAGAGCCGGCGGGCAAGCTTTAACGAGATGAAGGCAGTTCTCCAAATGGGCCTGCACATGTGCATTTACCCGGAGGGAACGCGCAACCGGACCGGCGCACCGCTGCGACCCTTCCATAGCGGCGCTTTCCGTCTCGCGGCTGACACGGGCTACGAGATTCTTCCCGCCGTCCTTTTTCATACAGCGAAAGTGCTGCGCAACGATCGGAAGTTTTATTTCTGGCCCGGCGTCGTGGAAATGCATTTTCTGCCCTCCATCCCAACGGCGGGACAAAGTCCCGACCAATTACGCGACCGGGCGTTTTCCCTGATGAAAGAATACTACGAGCAGCATGCTCAGTAAGTGGTGAAATACCGGGTGCGGTTGATCTTGAGGTCCTGCAGGATCGCCGACTTGGGACTGATGCTGAAACTAAAATAGCGCGTGAGGCCGATCGGAGTCACGTTCAGTGAAAGCTGCCAGCAGTGCATTTCCCGGTTCACACTGAGCTGGAACGTCTGAAGCGCTTTCGTATCGAAATCGTAATAGCCCGACAGGCTGAAGTTCCATTTCGGGGTGAGACTGAAACTTCCATCGAAACGGACGTTGGAGCTGAAATCCTGGGTAAAACCACTGTAATCGGGCTTCAGCACTTCCCGGAAATACAGGGAATAGGACAGACTGATCTGCCAGGGAATGTTGAAGTCCACGAACTCCGATGGGTTCTGTCGCATGTAATCCAGCAGCCGGTTCTGATCGGCGATGAGGTTGGGGTCGCTGAGCTGTTCCTGTACCCGCTTTTTGCGCTGCTCTTCCTTCTTCGGATCCTTGGGCTTGCTGCGAAAATTCGTGCTGAGCGAAATGCTTCCGGTGCTGATGCGACCCAGATTAAACCGGCCGCCTTCCCACGCAAATTTGTCGATATCCTGCCCTCGTTCGTTGGTTTGATAAGGATCGAGAATTGCAGAGGCGCTCAGGTTTATCTTGTCGAAAAGATTTGTCCGGAAATAGAGGTTTACAAAGTCAAGCTTCATTGAGTCGCGCAGGAAATTATAACCGCTGTTCAACCCAAATCCGTCCACCAGCCGGATCTTTTTCACCGCGTCGGCGGTGGTATCGTTGCGGGGGCGTTTTTTCATTTCCAGGTTATTGTCGAGCTGAAAGCCGATCGATCCCACCTGCCCCTCGGCAAATCCGCCATAGAGGCTGCCTTCGAATTCGGAGAACCGGAACTGGTAGCCGGTTGTGTCCACCTGGGTGTTGTAAAAATGCCGTTTCGAAAGATCAGGTCTGTAGTTGAGGCTGAAGCTGGGCCGCACCACATGACGGATCGCCACCTGTCGCGGTCCCCTGAACTGGTACGTGCCAAACAGCGCGGTGTTCATTCCCAAACCGAAATGTAGCGAGTGATCGGTATAAAATCCCTTGCGAATGATGCTGTCCACTTTTTTCGCTGCAGGGTTCCATTCTCTCCGGAATTTCTGCGCGATCCAGACCTGAGAATAAGAAATAGACGGAGAAACGATCAAGGCTCCCCCGAATAAAGGCGGAAGCGAAACGGTCAGCGGTGCGCTGTGCTGCGCACCCCATTGAAGGGTATCAATAACGCGGCGGAAATTGAAGGCGGAATCGTAGAAAGAAAACTGGTTGCGAAACGTGCCGTTGTACCCGATCCCCAGTTTTTGCCACCATTTCAAACTACCCACAAAATCTTTTTTCTGAAACGGGTAGACCGTGGAAACGCTGAAACCCAGGTCGGGCAGGTTCACGCTGATCAGGCGCGTCAGGTTGTTTTGGTTGTGATTCGCGGTCAGGGTCAGGTTATAGGGTTTCCCCGCCCAGGTTTTTGAATAGGCGATGGAAGATCCGAGCTGGTTGTTGAAGTTGAGCTGCGGACTGTTTGGGATCAGCTTGCTGTAACGGGTGGAACCCGCGTTGACGTTCGCCGAGAAATTGGTTCCCGGCCGCGCCCGGCTGTCCACGATGTGACTCCAGGTAACGAAATAAGTCTTGCTCGCGAAGTGATCCGGATCGCCTTTGAAATTTTGTTTTGTGCTTTGCACGCTCAGGTTGAATGAACCCGTGTAGCGGTACCGTTTCCGGTAGGTCGGATTCAAATTGGCGGACCAGCCTCCAAAAGAATAGATATTACCATACAGCTTTACGTCCCAGTAATCGCTCAGCACCTTGTAATAGCCCAGTCCTTCCAGGCCCAGGCCGTACTGATCATTCGTTGTGAATTGAGGGGGGAGAAATCCCGAGTGCCGGCCCTGGCTGAGGGGGTAAAATCCAAAAGGCAGGTAGACGGGCACGGGAACTCCTTCGAATTCCGGATGCGCCGGCCCCGAGACCGCCACTTTTTGATTCACCACTTTCATTTTCCCCGCGAGAAAGGCGAAATGCGGTTCGTCGTAATTGCATGTGGTGAATCTTGCTTTGCGGATAAAAGTGGTAGTGGGATTGACTTTCTTCGCCGCCTCTCCCTGCACATAAAATTCTCCCTGCTGGCTGTAAGTGTTTTTCGTCAGCCCAACCTGCGTTTTGAAATTGTAACGGATTGTGTCGCTTGAAAATTCATTTTCTCCCTGGCGGAACCGTGCCAGCTCGATCACATTGCCGAAACTGTCTTTAAGATTGTATGCCGTAAGTATCTGTGTGCGCTGATCGATTTCAACTTTTGGAGCAGTGAGCACGATATCCTTGTATTCGGTGCGCGTTTTTCCATACAGAAGGATTTTCTTTTCGCGAATGAGAACGACTACGGAGTCTTCCGCGGAATATTTAACCGGCGCGTCGAGAGAATCCTTTGATAAAGGCAGCAGGAAAGTGTCTACCCGTTCCATTCGCGATGTATCCAGCCGCGGGGGAAGAGTATCCGAAACAGGAGGAAGCGTGTCCGTTGCGAAGCCTGTTAATGAACTGCGAAATTCCCCGTTCAGCGCCACGTCCGCCGCTGTTTTCCACGTTTGTGTGAATAATATTGCGGCGCCCAGAGCTAGCGATAAGAGAGAATTTGGTCTAAATTTGTTCCGTTGCAGCATGCGGACATAACAAAAGTAAATGTTTCTGATTGCCAGCCCTTTGAAGAGCTGTCAACAATTTGTGAAGAATCCCGAAAAAACCCAATACTCCGAACGATGAAGCGAACCACGTTCTTCGGAATCGTCCTGCTGTGCGCGACCATCCTGGTGTCCTTCCTGCCCGCCGGGAAAGAGCAGGTCAGCCCCGTCAAAACGATCATCATTGATGCCGGTCACGGAGGCAGCGATGCCGGCGCGAAAGGCGTATACTCCTACGAGAAGGATATTTGCCTCGCCATTTCGCTGAAGCTCGGTGAGATCATGGCGAAGGAATTCCCCAACATCCGGCTGCTGTACACCCGCACGAAGGACACTTATCCCACGCTGCATTCGCGGGCGAACTTCGCGAACCAGAACAAGGGCGACCTTTTTCTCTGCATCCACGTGAACGCCGCGCCGCCGAAGCGTCACTCCGAGCTTGTGGGCTACAAAACAGTCACCAGCTATGTCGGCAAGGGAAAGAAAAGGAGAAAAGTAACGAAGCGCGTGCCGCAATACCGTTACTGGACCACTCCCAACCCGGCGAAGGGGACCGAAACTTACATCTGGGGAGCCCATAAAAACGAAGACAAGGAGATTGCCATGCGCGAAAATGCCCCAATGCTGGCTGAAGAAAATTTCAAGCAGAACTACGGAGATATTGATCCGAACTCCCCCGAGTTCATCGCCCTTGCTCTCCTGAAAACAAAACAATACTTCAAGCGCAGCGCCACACTCGCGGGTTTCGTGCAGGATGAATTTGCCAAGGTGGGGCGAATCGACCGCGACGTACGCCAGCGGAGCATTGGCATCTGGGTGCTGCAGGCGACCGCAATGCCGAGCATCCTGGTGGAAACCGGGTACATCACCAACCGCAGCGAAGAGGATTACCTGAACAGCGCAGCCGGTCAAAAGGAAATCGCCGAATGCATCACCCGCGCCGTCAAAAACTACATCGCCTGGCTGGAAAAAAACCAGGTAGAGAATGGTGAGACAACGGGCAGCAATAACGAACCTTCACCGCTGAGGCTGCAGGACACCGAAGCATTTTTGAGAGCGGTCGAGGAAAAAGAAAAGGCCAGATGGGCCAAATGATAATCCACTGCTACTGACGCTCATCGCTCAATCGTCTGAAAATATTTGGCTAATTTGGCGGCCAGCCAAACCGGATTCGGATGAAGATCAGCCAGGAAACCAAGGTTGGAATATTATCAGTCATTGCGATCGCCTTATTGATCATGGGCTTCAACTTCCTGAAGGGGAAGGACGTTTTTAAGAAACGCAAGCAGATCTACGCCGTATTCAAGGACCTGGGTCCCTTGTCCAAATCGAACGAGGTCAAGATCAACGGGTATGTGATCGGCAGCGTGTATGATCTGCAGGCCAGGGACAAAGACGTCACCGGCATCGTGGCCACGATTAACTTAACGGAGGATGTCAACATTCCGGACAACTCGCAGGCCTATATCTCTTCACCGCTGGTAGGCTCATCCTACATAACCATAGAAAAGGGAGATTCGAAAAATTACATCAAGCCCGGCGATACGCTGAACACCAGGCGTGACCCGGGATTATTCGAGGATGTAAAATCGCAGATCAATCCAACGCTCGACAAGGTACGCGAGGGCATTGACTCGCTAAAGGTGGTTTTCAGCAATATCAACACTTTGTTCAACCCACAGAACAAGGCGCGTATCACAGAGGTGCTTGGCAACCTCAGCATGGCTACCAACTCACTGAACAGCCTGCTGAATACCCAGACCGGCGCGCTGGCCCGCACGCTCGAAAATACCAGCGCGGTCAGCGCAAACCTGCGACACAACAACGATTCGATAACCGCCGCGATCAGCAACGTGAAGCGATTCAGCGAACGACTTTCGAGTCTCGAGCTGGAGCGCACGATCGACACCCTGCAGACGGCGATCAGCCAGTTTCGCGCGGCAGTCGCGAAGATGAACAGCACCGAAGGGAGCCTGGGAGCGCTGCTGAATGACCGGCAACTTTACAACAAGCTCAATGACGTTGCCCTGAGCGCGGAAATTCTGCTCGACGACATGCGCACGCACCCGAAACGCTACGTTAATTTTTCAATCTTTGGGAGAAGGGACCGGGGCGACGCTCTAAATTCGCCGGTGAAAAAAGACAGCACCGCTGTGAAGCAGTAATGCGCAATTCCAAACTATTGGTCCCTGCCCTGCAGGGCATTTTCTTTCTCGTGCCTGTGCTGGCCTTAGCCCAGGTTCCGGAAGAAATGCCGAAGACTACCCCCACCACCGCGGAGGACACTGTCGTCACGGTGCAGATACTCCCCGGCGTGCGGAAGCTGGAATTCCGGAAGCTGAATGACAGCACCCAGTTGCAGATCCTTGCCGGAAACGTACGGCTGCGCCAGGGGAATTCATATTTCGAATGCGACAGCTGCGTGATCAATAACAGCGCCAATACATTCGAAGCCTGGGGAAGGGTGCACATCAACGATTCCGATACCGCAAAGGTTTATGCCAGCCACCTCCTCTACCTGATCAACCGGAAGGTCGCATTCCTCGACGGCGGCGTGCGGCTCACGGATGGCAAGGGAACACTCACAACTCCCGAGCTGGAGTACGACCTCAACACCAAGATTGGAATCTATCGCCGCGGCGGCACCGTGACAAACCGGAAAACCGTGCTCACAAGCCGCGAGGGATACTATTACGCCGACCTGAGAGATGTATACTTCAAAAACAATGTGCGGCTCGTGGATCCTGCATACGAGATCCGGACCGATTCCCTGCTTTACAACACAGAATCGCAGACCGCACGCTTCATTGCTCATACATATATTAAAGACAGCAGCGGACGAACGATTGAAACGCGCGACGGATTCTATAATCTCCAGACCGGCAAGGCGGAGTTTGGACTGAGGCCGATCATTCGCGACAGGAACACCACGATCATCGCCGACCGGATGGCCTTCGACGACAGCAGCGGGATTTCCCAGGCCGAAGGGAATGTGGTGGTGGTGGATTCCGCGCAGGGAACCACGATTCTCGCCGGAAAGGTGCTGCGCAAAGAAAAAATCGATGCGGTACTGGCCACGAACAAACCGCTGATGATCGTGAAGCAGGACGAAGATTCCATTTACATCACAGCCGACACGCTTTTCTCCGCAAGGCTCAGCGACCTCTACGGGGAGCGCGACACGGTGGTCCGGGACACTGTCCGGGGCACGCGCGTGGTGGATGTTAACAAAAAGGACAGCACGAATCGTTATTTCGAGGCGTTCCGCAACGTTCGGATCTTTTCCGATTCGCTCCAGGCCGTCTGCGACAGCCTCTTCTACTCGTTCCGGGATTCGATCTTCCGGCTGTTTGACGAGCCCGTGGTCTGGTCGAAGGAAAACCAGCTCACCGGCGACACGGTGTATTTGCATACGAAGAATAAGAAAGCCGACCGCATCCGGGTAATCGAGAACAGCTTGCTGGTGAACAGACTGGACCCGGATATCTACAACCAGGTGCGCTCTACCCGGATGGACGGATTTTTCCGCGATGGGCAGATCGATTCCGTGCGGGCAGCGGGTTTCGCAGAGTGCATTTATTTCATCCAGGATGAGGACAGCGCTTACACGGGGATCAATGAGTCGAAGTCGGACCTGATGGATATTTATTTCCGCGAGCGCGAACTTGATAAAGTCGTATTCCGCAGTGCGGTAACGGGCACCATCTGGCCTGTTCGCGACAAGGACCCGCAGGACATGCGGCTTTCAAATTTCAAGTGGGTCGATGAAAGGAGGCCGCGGAGCAAGTTTGATCTCTTTCAGTAATCTTCAACCGAAAATGCGGTGCTGCAGGATATACACCAGCGCTCCCGCGAAATAACCGAGCAGCGCGAGCCAGGCAATTCGCTTCAGGTACCAGATAAAGTTGATCTTTTCAATTCCCATCGCGGCGACGCCCGCCGCCGACCCGATGATGAGCACACTCCCGCCGGTGCCGGTGGTATAAGCGAGAAATTCCCAGAAATAGTGATCCGTCGGGTATTGCTCCAGGCTGTACATACCCTGCGTCGCGGCAACCAACGGCACGTTGTCAACTATTGCCGACAGCAAGCCAATTGAAATCGCTATCAGATCAAGATCTCCGAGGGTCTCATTCAGCCAGGCCGATGCAAGGGCCAGTTGACCCGTGGACTCCAGCGCTGCTACCGCCAGGAGAATACCGAGAAAAAAGAGTACGCTGGGGGTATCGATTCGTCTGAGCGCATGTGCCACGGTGTAGGTTGCCCGCTGGGCCTCGTCCTTTTCTCCGTGCAGAATCTCAGTGAGGACCCAAAGAATTCCGAGTCCGATCAGTATGCCCATGAAAGGCGGAAGATGAGTTACCGTTTTGAAAACCGGCACCATCAGCAGGATCAGGACGCCGGCAATGAAAATGATTTTTCCTTCGCGAGGCACCGGCCGGGCCACAATCCCCCCTGCTGTTTCCGAAGGCCTGCGCACCTGGCCGCGAAACACCAGCTGCATGAAAAGCAACGGAACGAGCAGGCATACCAGGCTTGGCAAAATGAGCTTGACGATGATGTTGCCCGCCGTAATCTGCCCGCCGATCCAAAGCATCGTCGTCGTAACGTCGCCGATGGGCGACCAGGCGCCACCCGCATTGGCTGCGATTACGATCAGGCCCGCAAGCATCAGCCGGTCATTTGGTTTGGTCACCAGCTTCTTCACAAGCGACACCATAACGATCGCGGTGGTGAGGTTGTCCAGTACAGCGGACATGAAGAAGGTGATCACGGCGAGGGTCCAGGTAAGTTTTCTTTTGCTTACCGTATGGATCCGCTGGGTGATCAGCTCGAAGCCGTCGTGTGCGTCGATGAGCTCTACGATGGTCATTGCGCCCAGCAGAAAAAACAGGATCTGGGAAAGCTCGCCCAGATGATGTGCCAGGCTTTCGCTAACTGCTTCTTTATCCTGTGCGAAAACAATGTACAGCGTCCAGCAGAGCACTCCCGTGATCAGCGCGGTCGCGGCCTTGTTGATCCGGATGGTGTGCTCCAGCGCAATGGACAGATAGCCGAGGACAAAGATGAGCAGGATCGCGATTGCCATGTTCAGCGAAAATACAATCCCAGATAAGAACTTTTTACATTTCGTTTAGACCGCGATGGCACCATTTTTCGTTGAATGAATTAAATCCTCCAACGTATGAAGAAGCTCCGGGCTGGGATCATCGGTTTAACTGCAGTTTTGTTGTTGCAAACTGCAAGCGCGCAGAATTATTCCACGGGAGTCGGCATCAGGCTGAGCAGCAGCGCTCCGATGGTGAATAATTCGGTTTCCCTAAAACACTTCGTGAGCGACAGGACCGCAATTGAGGGGCTGCTCACCTTCAGCAATCCGCTGGCCATCGGCGTGCTGGCGGAAATCCACAATCCACTTTCGGCCGCCGGCCTGCAATGGTCTTATGGAGCGGGCGGGTATGTCGCTTTCCTGAAGTCCTATAACCCTAACCACCAGCGGGACGAAACGAATCCGAATTTCGGGGCGCAGGGCATTGTGGGACTGGATTACAAATTCCCGGCCGTACCGATCAATCTTTCACTGGACTGGAAGCCCGAGCTGAATCTTTTCCCGGACATTAACTTCGAACCTGCCGCCGTCGGGCTGAGCGTCCGGTTCACTTTCGGAAAATAGCGTCCCACGCAGTTCTGCAAATATTTTCCGGTTTCTGCGTTTTTTTGCGGGAAATTCATTTACCTTTCCCAAGACTAAAATTAACTGATGCTCAAAAAGGAGAGACAGGCCTACATCCTGCATCAGGTTAACCTGCACAACAAGGTGCTTTCTTCCACTTTGTGCAGCGAGATCAATGTGTCGGAAGACACCATTCGGCGAGATCTGCAGGAACTGGCCAGCGAGGGAAAGGTGATTAAGGTCCACGGCGGGGCGCTTTCGCATGCGTTCAACCACATGCAGTTCCCAAGAAACGGCGTGTATTCCCAAAACGAAAAGATCCGGATCGCAAAAAAAGCAATCGGGCTTATCCGCAGCGGGATGTTCATTCTAACCAGTGGGGGGACCACAATCATTGAAATGGCCCGCTGTCTTCCTCCCGAGCTAAAAGCCACCTTCATTTCCGGAAGCATTCCGGCGATCGTGGAATACATGAATCACCCTAACATCGACGTCATCCTGGTGGGCGACAAGGTTTCCAAAAGCTCAAAGATTACCCTGGGGCCGGAGGCAATCGCAAAAATTCGTGACGTAAAGGCGGATCTCTGCTTTCTGGGTACCAATGCCATTGACCGGGAGCATGGGATCACCGACAACGACTGGGACGTGGTGCAGCTGAAAAAGGCCATGATCGAGTCATCCAAAAAAGTGGTTTGCCTTGCTATCTCTGAAAAAATAAATACGGTGCAACCCATCCATGTCTGTAATTTGAACGATATAGATATATTAATTACCGAGCTGAACCCGGATGATCCGATGCTCCAGCCTTACGCCGCCGTTGGAATTCAGCTTTTATAAAACATTGTAATCACTTATTATACATTTTTAAAATAACAGCTATGAGAAAAACTCTCCGATTGCTTTTGACGCTGTTGCTGGTGCTGTTTCTACTGCCGACCACTTTGCTGGCGCAGGAACGAACGGTTACCGGTACGGTATTGTCGGACGACAACAAGACCCCGATGGCGGGAGTAACGGTTCGGGTGAAGGGCACCCGGCGCGCCGTTCAGACGGATGCCAACGGAAGGTTCAGCATCCGCGTAAACCCCGGCGAGACGCTGCAGCTCTCTTATGTCGGTTATCAGACCGTGGAGATCAAACCCGGCGACAGCACCAACATTGGAGTTTCGCTGAAAACGGCGGACAACACCATGGGTGAAGTGGTCGTCACGGCAATGGACATCCGGAGGACGCCGCGTTCACTCGGCTACTCGGTGCAGACGGTAAAAGGTGAAGACATCCAGGAAACCCAGAGGGAAAACTTCCTGAACAGTCTTCAGGGCAGGGTTGCCGGACTTACGATTGACCCGACTTCCGGCCTCGCCGGTGCATCCACGGCCATCGTGTTGCGTGGATTCAACTCACTTTCGCTGAGCAACCAGCCGCTGTTTATCGTGGACGGTGTGATCATGGACAACTCGACTCTGAATGAAACTTCCTCGGGTGGTTCCACGAACGGGCTCGCGTCGGATAAGCCGAACCGCATCAGCGATTATCAGAACCGCATTGCGGACCTCAACCCGAACGACATTGAAAGCATTACGGTGCTGAAGGGACCTGAGGCCACGGCCCTTTATGGAAGCCAGGCCAGCTCGGGCGCCATTGTCATCACGACACGGAAATCAAAGACCAACAAGCTGGGGGTTCAGTACGACAACAGCTTCCGCTTCCAGCGCGTCACCCGGTGGCCGGAAGTGCTGGGTGGCTACATGGAAGGAACCAACGGAGTTCCCAATACCGGCACGAGCCAGACGTTTCGCAAATTCGGTCCGGCTTACCCCGAAGGCACCGTGCTGTTCAATAACCGCGACGCATTCTTCCGGACCGGTTTTGCACAAACACACAACCTGGGCCTGGATTTCGGGTTCAAAGAGTCGAAGTTCCGCCTGTCGGGAAGCCTTTTCGACCAGCGGGGCGTGGTGCCGAACAACGATTATCTGCGCTATACGTTCCGGATCTCCAACACCACAAAATTCTGGAAAGGGAAATTTGAGCTGATTCCCTCATTTGCATACACGCGGTCTGAAAATGACAAGGTTCAGCGCAGCGCGGGCGGCTACCTGCTCGGACTGCTGATCTGGCCACAGACGAATGACCTTCGCCAGTTTGAAAATGTGCAGACCGGCGACAAGATTGATTTGTACGAACTGAACTCGGCCATCGGAGAGTATGACAATCCGCTGTGGAACGTGAACCGCAACAAGGGCCGCGACGAGCTTTCCCGCCAGACTTATACACTGGGTGTAAACCTGAATCCGTTTGACTGGCTGGGGTTCACAGGCCGGTTTGGATACGACACTTATGACCAAACGGGATTTTTGTTCTTCCATCCCCAGTCATTTTACATGTCGAGCCTTTCGGTGGGCGGATCGCTGGATAATTATTGGCGCCACTATACGGGCTACAACCACACCATCACCACCACCCTGAAGAAAACCGTTTTGAAAAATCTGAACCTGCGTTTGATGGGTGGAACGATGTGGCAGGATTATAAGACGGAAATGTGGGCAGTTTACGGAACGGGAATCGTGGACTCCGTGGGCCAGGTGAATAATGCTGCTGGAAACGGACGCATGTACAAAACAATTAACGGAACGCCTACTATTCTCTCCGAAAAGGATCTCCAGGCGCTGCTCGGTAGCTATATGGACAGCACCGTAACCCGGGTAAACACGCGCCTGCGGCTTAACCGCAACAAGTTTGGGATGCCGAACTTCGTGCAAACCCGGCAGCTCGCATATTTCGGGGAATTTGCAGTCAGCTTCAAGAACCTCGCATTCCTGAATTATACCCATCGCTTTGAAGAAGCATCCACGCTGCCCAAAAAGAACCGGCGATACAACTACCCCGGGGTGAGCCTGAGCATCATCATGAGCGATATTTTCCCGACGCTGAAGACGGGCGACCTGCTGAGCTACTGGAAAATCCGCACCTCGCTTGCGAATACCGCGAGGTTGAACTCGCCTTATTCTACCCAGTCAGTTTTCGTGGATAACCAGGCCAGCGGAGGTGGATATACGTACGGGTTCTTTAACAACAACGCCGAATTGGAGCCGGAAAAGCAGAGCACCTACGAGGCCGGTATGGAATTCCGGATGTTTAAGAACCGGTTGAATTTCGAAGTGACTTATTATAACACCCTCAACAAAGGGCAGATCATCGAGAATTTCCGCCTCAGCTACGGAACCGGCTTTGTGCTGAATACCCAAAACGCAGGCTCCACGAGGAACAAGGGCATCGAGATGACGGTCAACTACGGAGTGATGCGCCAGAAGAACCTTAATTGGGATATGCAGTTCAACTTCAACCGCATGCGGAACAGGGTCGTGAAACTTCCCCCGAGCGTGCAGGAGTATTACATTGCCGACACCTGGCTGTATACGGCTCGCGGCGGGTTAAAGCTCAATGGGCCCACCACTTCCCTTACGGGCTCAACTTACCTCCGTAACAATGCCGGCCAGATCCTGATCAACCCGTCGAACGGGTTGCCGATCTCAAGCGGCGGAGTATACAGCGTGATTGGGGACAGGAATCCGGACTTCTCGCTGGGCTGGTCGAACAGTGTGCGCTGGAAGAACTGGAAGTTGAGCATGCTCTGGGATCTCAAAGTCGGTGGCGATATCTTCAACGGAACGAATCTGTTCCTGTCCGTGAATGGAGTCAGCAAGTTCACGGCTGACCGGTACCGTCCGCGGGTGATCCAGGGGGTGCTGAACGATGGTTTGCAGAACAGCGGCAACCCTACGCCAAACACCATCGTCGTTATTCCGGCTTTTAATGATGCATATTATTCGGCGCTCCCGGATGAGGAATTTGTCGAGCGGGACGTGAACTGGTTCCGCCTGCGCGACATCACGGTCAGCTACAGCTTCCCCAAGGACTGGATCCGCGCGGTGAAGAATCTCAGCGCCTTCATCACGGGCAACGATCTGGTCGTCTTAACGAACTACAGCGGTGCGGACCCGGCGATCAATGGAAATACGGCGGGTGGACGCGGCGTGGGTGCTTTCGGTTACGATTACGGCACGCTGCCGGCGCCACTGAGCGTGAATTTCGGATTAAAGGCCTCCTTCTAAAATTCAAAATGGAATCAACATGAAAAGCATCATAAAAATTCTATCAGTAACTGCCGTCACGGGAAGCCTGTTGTTTTTAGGCGGGTGCACGAAAAAAATAGATGAATCATTTGCCAACCCGAATGCTCCCGTCCGGGTACCGATCGAAACCATCCTTCCGGGTGTGCAGGCCGGCATGGTGGTCTTCCATTCGGCCAACGGAACCCTGTACGGCATCCAGCGCGACGCGCAGCACATAGGAAAATTCATTCAGAACTGGGCGACGAATTCAACAGGCAACCGCCAGGACATGATGGGCGATTTTTACGGTACCACCGCACCCGACAACATGGGGGATATCTGGGCTATGCTTTACTACGGGCATGGTCAAAATGTATCCCGCATCATCCAGTGGGGCACCGAAGAAAAGAAATGGGACTACGTGGGCGTCGCTTATGCGATCCGTGCCTGGGGCTTCATGACCACAACAGACGTAACGGATGACATCATCTATCGCGAAGCCTTTCGTCCGGAGCAGCTCATATTTAAATATGATCCGCAGCAGGATGTGTACGAAGGGGTCATCGGCCTTTGTCACACCGCGCTTGACTTTCTTTCAAGAACGGGCGACAGCGTCAGCCAGTCAAACCTCAACCGCGGCGACAGCTACATGAACGGCGGCGACGTGAACAAGTGGAAAAAGTTCGTTTATGCTGTACTCGCAAAAACGTACCACCGGTATACGAACAAATCTGCACAGTACAAGCCGGACTCCGTGATCAAATACTGCGACCTGGCAATGCAGACCAACGCCGAGAATACCAATTTGCGCTGGTCCAACGCAGGCGGTGCAGGAACGTATAGCTTCTACAGCCCCTTCCGCGGAAATATTGGAACCTTCCGCCAGACCCGCTTCATTGCCGATCTGATGTCGGGGTTGAACGGGCAATTCCCGACGGGCACAGTGGATCCAAGGGCTCCTTACATCATCCGTGAAAACCCGAATGGTACGTACAAAGGCATACGCCCGAACAGAGGGACTGATGGATTGCCGACAGCAGATCAGCCGCACAATTTTTGGGGCGGACTTTTCTCCAGCACAACCGGAAGCGATGCAACGGCACGCTACGTTTTTCGCAACAACCCGGTATGGCCTATCATCAGCGCAGCCGAGATGAAGTTTGTAAAAGCAGAAGCGCTGTGGCGCAAAGGGGATAAGCCCGGTGCGCTCACTGCCTATGTGCAGGGTATTAACCTGAATTTCGACCAGCTCATCAGCGATTACGAAGAGAATGTGCCTGTATCGCGACGCATCACACCGGCTTCCCGCGCAGCGTACCTGGCGAATCCGTTCGTGGTGCCGACCGCCAACAACCTGACGCTCTCGCACATCATGCTTCAGAAGTACATTGCGCTGTACGGCTGGGGCGTTGTGGAGACCTGGGTGGACATGCGAAGATATCATTACAACGGCGACCCGGATCCGGTGACGGGCTACCCGGTATACCGGGACTTCGTGCCGCCGAGCGGAAGCGATCTGTTCGCGAACAATTTCGGAAAGCTGATTTACCGGCAGCGGCCGCGATTCAACTCGGAATACCTCTACAACGTGGATGAGCTGAACCGCCTGGGCGCCTTCGCACCGGATTATATTACGAAAGAACCCTGGTTCTCTAAACCCGAATAACCACTTTTTGAAAATTGACGTTTATGAAATTATTCAGATTATACGCGATCTTGCTTGTTGGGTTCGGCGGGGTATTGACTTCCTGCGAGAAAACCTTCGACAGTAAGTTCGCGACGCAAAGTGATCTCAGCAACAGCAGCGTGGTGCAGGTTTATATGGCGATGGTGAATGCGAGCAGGAATTACGTGTATGTAAACGCGAAACCGGTAACCGGGGCGCTGATGTCGAGTGGAAGTGTATTTCCCACCACCGGCTACGGCTTCAATGTGCCCGGTGGATTGCATGCCTTCCTGGTGCGGGACACGTCCAGTACCACTACTCAGGCCACCCTTTCCTTTTCGGAAAATCTGCAGGCTTCGAAGAACTACACGATTTTTATTTACGACACCATTACATCGCCCAAACAGAAGACCGTGAACACGAACATTGTAGTGCCGTCTGATACCACGGCGAGGCTGCGGTTTGCCAATTTCGTGTACAACCCTTCGGCGCTGCCTACCGGATTTGATATTTTTTCCGTAAAAAGAAACGCAGTCATATTCTCGAACGTCCGGGAAACAGAAGTCACAGAGTTTATTCCTTTTGCGGCAGCGGTAACAGATACCTTTTACATCCGCCCGACGGGAAGCGGGACAAACCTGCAAAACCGCACGGTTTCCGGAACCCCGCCGGTGACCAGCTACAGCAACATCCAGGCGATCCTCACTCCTACCCGCAAGCGCAGCTATACGCTCGTCTTCCGCGGCAGCTGGAGGAACGACCTGAATGGTTCCAGTACGGTTCGAGCGCTGTCGATATTTGCAAATTATTAAACGGCCGCCGGAATGGTAAAATGCCCCGCCAACGCGGGGCATTTTTTTGTGTCCCTGTGCGTTGTGTCAACCACCGCATTACCTGATTGGTTCGTGTCCGCACGAACCAACAACGGTGCACAGCAACCCCGTAAATCTCTCATATAACTCCCACAGACCTTTCAAAAAAGCGAAATCCTTTTCATCACGGTCATAATACTTTGCCGAAGAGTACGCGTAGTCGCAGGGACGCTTTGCCACGGGATTGTTATGGATATATTTCAGTTTTTGCAGACCCATTCGTCTGTTGTGCAGCCGGATCGCCAGTGAGTCCCTGCGCCAACAAAAGCATATACCTCCACCTTTCCCAGACCGCTCAAATAAACCAGAGAGTCAACGATGATCTTTCGGCAATCCTCTCGAGATAATAACTTTTGCCCTTTATTGATTGCAGCGCTCCAAAAAACTACCTCTCCGACTGTATGTAAGATTTCCGCTTCACGCCGGAAATCGGTTTAGATACTTGTGCAGCCAACCGTCGCAATGAATCCACTTTCCCCCCTCGTTCGTGTAGACACGAACCAGGGCAGCAGAGCACGAACCAGAGCAATTAAAGAAATATGAAACTCACGATCCCCCAAAAAACAGATACGCCAGGGTTATCGAAGTGAGGATACCGACCAAATCCGCGAGCAGCATTGCTCCAACCGAATACCGGGTGTTGCGGATGCCGACCGCCCCGAAGTAAACCGCAATCACATAGAAAGTGGTATCCGAAGACCCGCGGAAAATTCCGGCGAGCCGGCTGGCAAAAGAATCCGGACCGGTGATCTTCATTGTGTCGATCATCATGGCCCGCGCTCCGCTGCCGCTGAGGGGCTTGAGCACAGCAGTAGGTAAACCGTCCACAAACCGGGTGTCGGTACCGAGAGCGGCAAATAATCCGCGCAATCCGTCCATCAACGCATCAAAGGCGCCGCTGGTACGCAGCATGCTGATCGCAACGAGCAATCCGACGAGGTAGGGAATAATCCGGACGGCGGTTTCAAAGCCTCCTTTCGCCCCCTCGATGAAGGCGTCGAAGACGTGCACCTTCTTGTACACGGCTCCGAGGACAATTAAAAAAAGAATGGCCAGCAAAATTCCGTTCCCCAGCAACCCGGAAAATACCTGGACCCGTTCCACGTTCATCGTGGTGATAAAATAAACCAACAGCGCAACGAGAGCCGAAATGCCGCCGATCCATGCCAGGATCACCGGCTGGAACAAATTGATGCGCTGCTTGAACGAAACGATGATCATGGCCGCCATTGTGGCCGCAAACGTGGCGATCATACAGGGGAGAAAAATATCCGTTGGATTTGAGGCTTTGAGCGCCAGCCGGTCGGCGATTATTGTAACCGGAATGAGCGTCAGCCCCGAGGCATGCAGGCTCAGGAACATCACCTGTGCGTTCGACGCCCGGTCACGGCTGGGGTTCAGCTCCTGCAGGCTTTCCATGGCCTTGATGCCAAAAGGGGTGGCCGCATTGTCCAGCCCGAGCAGGTTCGCGGAAAAATTCATCATCATGTGCCCATGTGCGGGATGCCCCCTGGGCACGTCAGGAAAAAGCCGCGAAAAAAAAGGTCCGATGATGCGCGAAAGAAAGCGAATGCCCCCGGCCCTTTCGGCAATGTTCATGAAGCCCATGAACAGCGTCATGATCCCAATCAGGCTGATGCTGATGTTGACCGCAGATCTGCAGGTCTCGAAAATGCCGTCTACCGGTCGCATGGCGATTGTGCGCGCATGCCGGTATGTATAAACGGTAGCTTCCGGCGCGATCTGCTTCAGCCGCCGCACGGTATCAGATGCCGGATCATCCGTTATGATGTATCGAGCCTCGCTGATCGTTTCTTTCGGCTCGAATCCGCCGCGCCTTATGTCAGACACAAATGCCTCGCGTGCAGCGATCGTTGTATCGCCATCTACAGCCCCCGTCATCACATAATAATACTTGTCGTCTGCTTTCCCCGTAACCATGCGATTGAAAATCGTCTCGTTTCCATTGAAGATCCAGTGATAGGCAGCGACGGTCACGGCAATGATGATGAAGGCAGTCCAGATCCGACTTAAAGCCACGGTTTCTGAATTGAGGTTTTAGGTTTTCTTGTTTCCGTTTTGGGTTACCTTTGCGCGCCGTTTCGACAAGCGGCTAAAAATACGATTAAACTTTTTTCCCTAAACCCGAAACCCTTCAGCTTAAATGGCGCTTCAGGCAGGTATCGTAGGATTGCCCAACGTCGGAAAATCCACCCTCTTCAATGCGGTTTGCAGCACCGCCCGCGCGCAGGCAAGCAATTACCGCTTCTGCACCATTGATCCCAATATAGGGCTGGTCGACGTTCCTGACCCCCGGCTGTATGAGCTTGCGCGGCTTGTGAATCCGCGCCGTGTGGTACCTACGCAAATTGAGATCGTGGACATCGCGGGACTGGTAAAAGGCGCCAGCAAGGGCGAAGGTCTCGGCAACAAATTCCTGGCAAACATCCGGGAAGTGGATGCTGTTATTCACGTGGTACGCTGCTTCGAAGATGAGAACATCCTGCGTGAGGAAGGCCCAATCAACCCGGTCAGCGATAAGGAAATCATCGACACCGAGCTGCAGTTAAAAGACCTCGAAAGCGTGGAAAAAAAGATCGCCCGTAACGAAAAGCAGGTCCGTATTGACCCGAAACTGAAGCCAGAACTTGATGTGCTCATGCTTTGCAGGCAGCACCTCGAGCAGGGCCGCAGCATCCGCAGCCTCGGGCTTTCACGCGAACAGAAAACTGCGGTTGCTGATCTTTTTCTCCTCACCGATAAACCGGTACTGTACGTTGCGAACGTGGACGAAGCTTCCATGCACACAGGCAACCGTTTTTCGGCCGCTTTGCATGCGGCCATCCGTGAGGAAGAGGCGGAGATGATTGTAATGAACAATTCGATCGAAGAGCAGATCGCGTCCCTGGATCCGGCCGACAGGCAACTGTTCATGGACGAATACGGCATGAAGGAACCAGCGCTGGATCGTCTCATTCATTCGGCTTACCGGCTGCTGGGTCTGTATACCTTTTTTACCGCCGGCGAGCAGGAAGTGCGTGCCTGGACCATCCAAAAGGGCTGGAAAGCTCCGCAGGCTGCCGGCGTAATCCACACCGATTTCGAAAAAGGTTTTATCCGCGCAGAGGTGATCAGCTATAACGATTATGTGACCTATGGCTCCGAAGCGGCCTGCCGCGACGCGGGAAAATTACGGATCGAGGGAAAGGAATATGTGGTGCAGGACGGGGACGTAATGCACTTCCGTTTCAACGTTTGATTGTTCAGAAGAGCGCTGTGATCGCCGCACGCCCCAGGTGTACTGTTCGCACCTGCCCTGATTTCCGCCCATCATACTGGAAACTCAGCTCCAGGTTGTTCAGGAGCCGTTTGGTAAAGCTCAGGTTCCACAAAAAGTTTTGTCCCGGCAACAATCCTTCAAGCATGATGTAACTTACCGTGGTGTTGGTTGGAAAATGGAAGTCAATATTGTTGAAAATGAAGCGTCCCGTGAGCGAGCTGTTCTGAAGAAGATTATACTTTGATTCCACCTGTAAGGAATGGGAGAAAGATTTTTCGCCCCCGTACTCCGGCCGGTTGGTACGTGCGTCCAGCCGGTAGCTGCCCACAACCCGGAAAGACGTTCCGCGGATCCAGGTCATCTGCGGCTCCACGTTATAAATTCTCAGGTAATAGTTTCGATTGCCAAATTGCGGAGTGAACAAGGCATTGGAACCGAGCTTTCCGTTCAACATCAGCAGAACAGCGGAAGATACATTCCAGCGGAGCTTCATCAGCCAGTCGTTCAGCTTGCGGCTCTCGTATCCATATGTCAGCAATGATTTCCCATTGTTGCGCAGGTTGCTGAAATCAATTCCCCATTTGCTGTGATACCGGTTGAATGAAAGGGTGTTTAAAAAAGTATTGCCCACGACCACGAGCGCAGTATCGGTAACATCGTAGCGGAACGGGTTAAACTCGAAACTTCCCTGCGCAATGGATTTCTTGTTGATCTGCAGCGAGGTGGCCAGGTTGAGGCGGGCCACGAACGAGCGGAACCCTTTCAGGTCCGAACGGTTCAACACGGACCTCGGCTGGATATTCAGGCTGTAATTGAAGGTGATGTAATTCGCTTTTATGAATTCATTAGTAGGCGTCAAAATGCGGATGAACCGTGCCTGGTCGGGGAAAGCTGCCAGTTCAAATTCATTCAATTGCTGCACGCCATCGTTGTTGTAGTCGATCCACGCGTATTGCCCTGTCGCCGGCGGCACCTCGAGATACGCAAAGTCCCTCCGTTGTTCCTGGCCGGCGCCGACTTCGTACAGCAGATTCCCCGTCAGCAGGCCCTTCCACTCATTCATTACGTACTCGGCACGTCCGAGGATCGTTTCATCAGCCTTTTGTCGCGACACCGATTCATTACTAATCTGCAGTTTCCGGAACGTAGCATTCAGGTAAAACTGCCGGCGTGAATTTGCCAGCAGCTCTGTCTGCAGGTTCAGATTGTAACTTGTCTCCCCCCGTACCAGCTGCTTCTGAACCGGGTATTTGTCGGTGCGTGTGAAAAAACTGAGCCCATAGCGATCCTTCCGGCTTTCGTCGGAGCGGAGATAGAGTACGTAGGAGTCATACGAAAATGAAAGCGGCGTGAGCGTATCTGTTGGCTGAAAACGAGTGGTATTTTTTTCAGCCGCGTATTTGAATCCCACGCGCCAGTTTCGGGGGCTTCCAAGCTGCCGGCTGATATCCACTACCGGCCGTAGAAATATGCCGCGGTTGGAGCTGCTGGAGAAACTGGTCAGCACCAGCTGACTTGTTACACTCCAATTCTTCCATTCCAGGAATTGCGCCAGCTGATTCTGGATACCCCTGTAGCGGTCACTGCGGCTGTAGTTCATGAACTGGTAGGTGACGCTGTTACGATCCCCAAACCGGAGCCCGGTGCCGGCCCTGACAATATTTTCCGTCGTCGCAGGCAGGATCAGCGGCAGGCCCCATTCGCGACCGAACTCCACAGCCCGCAACCGTTCCAGGGGCCGGAAACGTTGATTCACGTGCTCGTAGTCCAATGAAGCATGCCATTGAAGCTTCTTTTGTGCGTTCAGCATGGCGCTGTGGTTCAGCTGAATCTTCCCCGCCCAGCCCCGGTCGTCGCTATTATGTTTGGTCGAAAACGTGTTCACGTCATTCTTGCTCGTAGCCCACTCGGCACGAAGGCCCGTACCTGGTTTCAGGCTGTAGTCGGCCGAAACGCTCACGAGCTGCTGCTTCTTCGGCGTTATCAGCACCTGCGCCGGCTCAAACTGACCCTGCTTCACCCCCGCGATGGGATAAACAAAGCGGTAAACCTTCCCGTTGGCACCGTTGAAATCCGGAACATAATTTCCATTTCCCTGCCCTACATCCACGAATGAAAGCTGGTATTTCGCAAGCGCGGGATCAGTAGAATACCGGTAAAATGAGTCCACGCCGGGCGTTGGATCATAAACTTTTTCGTAAAGAATTTTTCCGGCGGCAAAAGTATCCAGCGTGGCAGAAGGGTAAAAAGCCTTATGAACGCTGTCGCCCAGCTCCGCGAGGAAGCGGACCTGTTTTGCGTCGAGCTCCTGGTTGATCTGCGAATGCTTCGCGTCGTTATTGTTGAATATACCCACGCGCAGCTTCAGCTTTTTGTCGACCTCGAATTCCTGCCATCCGAAAATGTTTGCATTGAGGTAATTCCTGTCAGCATATTCGAACTCCACCTGGATCCGGCTGTCCTTCGTGATCATCCGGCGCGGCGTAAAGGTGACTTCGGCGGAATTGTAATTGATGACGTAATCCTGATCTTCCCCGCGCTGGAGCAGCTCGCCATCCAAAAAAATCCGCTCGGTGTTGGCCAGCACGATGAAGAAAAACTCGTTGTTGGCGCCTCGCAGCCGATAGGGCCCCTGGTTGCCTTCCAGGGCGGGAATGATGTTTCGTGTAAACTTTCCTTTCGCAATGGAGCCGCTCACCAGCGTCTTCGAATACAGACCCGGAGAAACAGCGCCCGACGTTTGAAAGGAAATTCCCTGGAGCCGTTTATAAAAATTCAGAAAATAGCTGTCTGTCTGACGGATGTCGATGTCTCCCAGGTTAAGTTGCCAGCGTTTTTTTCGAAATTGCAAGTACACCTGGTCGAATTCGTTGAGCTGTTGCGTAGTGCCGTCGGGCTGGATCGGGATATTGTTGTCCGTAATCGCTGCCTGCAGCTCTATGCTGTCACCCAGCATGCCGCTGAGCTGCATGTTAAGTGTTGAATTTACCACTGCGTCCTGGCTGTTCCCGAATCCCACCTGCCTGCCAAAGCTTCCCTCCGCCTTCAGTCCGCCAAAATCAAATATCCCGCGCGCGCGGTTGTCGGCGCCGGCGTTGATATCGAACGGCTTCACATAAAAATTATTCATCACGCTGTCGTAGCTCATTCGCTGCGTTGCGGGGTTTAAGCGAAAAGGAAATACGCGGAACCGCACCGTCACGCTGTCCACCTGAGGTTTTCGAATCCACCAGAGCAGGGCGCTCACTTCATCGACTGCGTAATCGAGTGACGGGATGCCGTCCACACTCAGCGTGTTGGGAATGATGCTGCGAGCATCGAGCCGCAGCGTATCAGCAACCGACACTGTCTTTACGCGCAGATTGGAAGCGGGGACGACAGGTAGCTGGGCCGAGCTCCAGAGGGTCAGCATGAGCAGGTACGACAGAAGTGATATCCGGAACGGATGGCTCAATAGGCTAAATTAATCAAACCGCGCGGCGTTTCAGGACTGCAGCAATTCGAACAAAATGCCTCAAATTTGCAGTTAATATGTTACCCAGGCATGAAGATCCGGAACGCAATGTTTAGACGACTGTTCTTCAGTACCCTGTTGGCAATCGCCCTTCATTCATCGCTGCCTGCTCAATATTCGAACAACTGGTACTTTGGATTCAGCGCGGCCATCAGTTTCACACCGCAGGGGAACACTCCCCTGCCCTATGAGCTTTCGAACAGCGCGATGACCGCGCTCGAAGGCTGCGCGAGCGTGAGCGACGCGAATGGGAGTCTTCTCCTCTACACAAATGGAGAAACGGTATACAACAAATTTCACCAGGTAATGCCGGGCGGTACCGGCCTGATGGGCCACGTTTCTTCCTTTCAAAGCTGCGTGATCGTGCCGATGCCCAACACCGACAACATATTTTACATTTTCACCGCAGATGCTTTTGAAAATAATTACGCGAATGGATACACCTACTCGGTGGTGGACACCCGGGCGAATGGCGGCAACGGCCAGGTGCTTGTGAAAAACCAGCAGCTCAACCAACCCGGAACCGAGCGGCTGACCGCAGCCCGTCACCGGAACGGAGTAGATGTATGGGTGATCACGAATGAGCTCAACTCGAACCGGTTTTACGCCTACCTCATCACCTGCAGCGGGATACAGGCCGCGCCGGTGATTTCCGACGTCGGCGACGTTCTGGACCAGCACCAGGACATGCCTTTTGGCGCGATGAAAGTGAGTCCCGACGGCACTCAATTGTGCCAGACGCATTTTCCCGAGCTGGACGCGCCGGCGAATGATAATTTCTTCCAGATTTTCGATTTCGACAACGCGACCGGGGTTTTGTCCAATCCGAAAAAGATCACCGTACCTGGCAACCGCTACCACGTTTGCGAGTATTCGCCGGATTCCCGCTTTCTGTATGTTACAAAAGTGCAGCGAAACGAGATTGACCAGTTCGAAGCGAAGCTTCCCGACGCTGTGTCCATCGCGCAGTCACGCGTGAGCATCCCGGCCGAGAGCGGATTCTTCGGTTTGCAGGCCGCACCGGACAACAAGATCTACGGCACCCACATGTCGCCGTACCTCACGGTTATCCACGATCCCAATATAAAAGGACCAGGATGCAACCTCGAGCTCGACAAGATGGCTCTTTCGCGGCATCCCGGCATCAGCCTTCCCCAATTCGTGAACGACCTTGCCGTGAACCAGGTGATGCAATACACCATCCTCGACAGCTGCCAGGGGAGAGTGCAGTTCGACGCAGTCACCAACATGCCCGGCCCGCTGACATATTTATGGGACTTCGGGGACGGCACTACGTCCGGCATCAAAAATCCGGTACATACCTTCCCCACGAGCAGCGATTATTACGTCGTACGTCTGCGCATCACTTCCCCTTCGGTTTGTGGTTACATAGATCGGTCCCTGAACGTTTTGCCCGGCGGACTCGACATCAATCCCGGTTTTGATTTCGTGGTGCGTTGCGACTCAGGTTATGTCCGGTTCGTTAATACGGCGACCGTGCCCCCGGGCGGCGGCGCACAATGGCTATGGGATTTCGGAGATGGCAGCACTTCGACTGACAAAGACCCGGTTCACGTGTATCCCGCGCGGAATACATACCCCGTAAAATTAAAGATCAGCACCAGTCCTGCCTGTCTTGACGACTCGATAACGAGGTCGGTATTTGTGGACAGGCTGGATATCCAGGCTTCCCCCGATCAGACGATCGACCTGGGACAGTCGGTGCAATTGTTTGTGAATGGCGGAGGCACTCGTTTCCAGTGGACCCCGTCGACAGGGCTCAGCAATCCATCCATTCCCGATCCCGTGGCGCAGCCGGAAGATGACATATCCTACATAGTGACCGCTTCAACAGAAGCGGGCTGCGTGGACCGTGACACAGTGTTTATTAAAGTGATTGCTGCGGACAGCATTCTTGTTCCGGGGGCTTTCACGCCCAACAACGACGGTCTGAACGATATCATCCGGCCCTACGTGGGGCCTCGGTATACACTGAAAGAGTTCAGCGTATACAATCGCTGGGGACAGCTCATGTTTACCACCAGCCAGAGAGGCGCCGGATGGAACGGAAAAAGAAGCGGTGTTTTCCAGGATACCGGGGTCTACATCTGGGTAGTGAAGGCGCTACGGGGCCCGGCCGAGATCCGGCGAAAAGGAAGTTTCGTTCTCATCCGTTAAATTGCTTAAGCAAAACACTTCATATGAGAACCAAAACCCTCTTCCTGATTACCACGCTGCTGGCAGCAACAAGCGGTTTCGGCCAGAATGGTGAAAACACCGGCAAAAGCAACAACATCGGGTTCGGCATCAGCGTGCCCATCGGGGATTTCTCCGATACCCACAGCTTTGGCCTCGGCCTCAACTATTCCTGGAGCAATCACCGGTACGGAAAGATGACGGCGCGGCCCGCTGATCCGATCGGCTTCACTTTCAATGCCGGGGTGGACTATTATTTCGGGAAAAAAGAAACGGTCAACATGTATACCTACGACTACCCCGGGTATACCTACATCCATGCGTACGGCGGCATCATGCACAACCCCTGTACGAACGGATTTCTGGAGCTGACTGCCGGCCCCGTGCTGGGACTTTGGGATGGAAATTCCGAATTTGGATTTGGGGTGAATCTCGGCGGCAGCTTCGGGATCTGCCGCAGCATGGGCATCAACCCGTTCTTCACCTTAATGAAGCACAGCGACAGCGACCCGATCTATACATTCGGGACCCGCATTCATTATAGTTTCTGATTATTCAGAAGCCGAGAGCCCGGCCCTCATGTACTCGAGGTTGAGCCGCGCGATGTTGGTTATCGAAATTTCCTTCGGGCATACCGCCTCGCAGGCTTGCGTATTGGTGCAGGCGCCGAATCCTTCTTTGTCCGCCTGGGCTACCATGTTCAGTACACGGGTTTTTCGCTCGGGTTCGCCCTGAGGCAGTAAAGCCAGGTGAGAAACCTTTGCGGCGACGAAGAGCATGGCGGACGAGTTTTTGCAGGCAGCCACGCAGGCTCCACACGCAATGCACGCTGCGGCAGCAAAAGATTTGTCGGCCTGTTCTTTTTCTACGGGGATTGCGTTCGCGTCCACTGCATTTCCTGTATTGACCGAGATATATCCGCCTGCCTGGATGATGCGGTCGAAGGCGCTCCGGTCCACAACCAGGTCTTTGATCACGGGAAATGCTTTTGCTCTCCAAGGTTCCACCACAATCGTATCCCCGTCGCGGTAGGCACGCATGTGCAGTTGACAGACAGTATTCGCGTGCCAGGGACCGTGCGGACGCCCGTTGATATACATGGAACACATGCCACAGATGCCTTCGCGGCAATCGTGATCGAAAGCTATTGGATCCCGACCTTCCCTGATCAGCCGTTCGTTCAGCACGTCAAACATTTCGAGAAAGGACATTTCGGAAGAGATGTTCTCTACATGGTACGTTTCAAACCGACCCTGTGTGCTGCTGTTCTTCTGGCGCCAGACGTTCAGCGTGAGATTCATCGTGTAGGGTTCCATATGGCTCAATTAGTCAGAATAATTATTTGTACGAACGCTGGGTGGGTTGTACCACATCGTATTGCAGCTGCTCGCGGTGCAGTTTCCATTCTCCCTCGCCTTTCCATTCCCACGCGGCGGCGTACATGAATCCGTCGTCGTCGCGCAGCGCCTCTCCGTCGGGAGTCTGGTATTCCTCGCGGAAATGACCGCCGCAGCTTTCTTCCCTGTGCAAGGCATCAATGCACATCAACTCACCGAGTTCGATGAAGTCTGCCACGCGTCCGGCCTTGTCCAGCTCCGGGTTCATTTCGTTTACTTCGCCCGGGACGCGCACGTCTTCCCAAAATGATTTCTTCAGTTCTCGAATCTCTTCAATGGCCTGCTTTAGTCCTTCTGCATTGCGCGACATCCCGCACTTATCCCACATGATCTTTCCCAGCCGTTTGTGGAAGCTCTCGACCGTTTGCTTGCCGCGAATGTTCATGAGGCGCGTGATCCGGTTCGTCACCACCGCCTCCGCTTCCTCGAAGGCAGGATGGGTGATTGGGAGCGCCGGATTGCGGATCTCGCCGGAGAGATAACTCCCAATTGTGTAAGGAATGACAAAATATCCGTCGGCGAGCCCCTGCATCAACGCCGATGCCCCCAGCCTATTCGCGCCGTGATCGGAGAAATTGGCCTCACCCAGGACATAAAGTCCCGGGATGGTACTCATTAACTCATAATCCACCCATAACCCTCCCATCGTATAATGCACCGCCGGATAGATCCGCATCGGCTGCTCGTACGGATTTTCGCCCGTGATCTTTTCATACATGTCGAAGAGGTTCCCGTATTTTTCCTTCACCACGTCGCGGCCGAGCCGGACAATGAGCTCCTCGCTGGTATCGCCGATGCCTCGCTTCCCGATCTCGGTTCGGCCATAACGCTTGAATGCGTCGGCGAAGTCGAGGTACACCGCCTGCCTGGATGTTCCTACGCCGAAACCGGCATCGCAACGCTCTTTGGCAGCCCTCGAGGCCACGTCGCGAGGCACCAGGTTTCCAAACGCAGGATATCTTCTTTCCAGGTAGTAGTCTCTTTCTTCTTCCGGGATCTCAGTCGGCTTGCGGGAATCGCCTGCATTTTTTGGAACCCAGATGCGACCATCGTTCCGAAGCGATTCCGACATGAGGGTCAGCTTCGACTGGTGATCTCCTGAAACCGGAATGCAGGTGGGATGTATCTGCGTGAAACACGGATTTCCAAACCAGGCTCCCTGCTTGTGTGCCTTCCAGATTGCAGTAACGTTGGAACCCATTGCATTCGTGGAGAGATAAAATACATTTCCGTATCCTCCGGTGCACAGCAGTACCGCGTGGCCGAAATACCGCTCCAGCTCGCCTGTGATGAGGTTCCGGCAGATGATACCTCTTGCTTTGCCATCCACGATCACGAGCTCCAGCATTTCGTGCCGTGAGAACATAGTCACGCTTCCGAGGGCCACCTGCCGCTGAAGAGCCTGGTAGGCGCCGATGAGCAACTGCTGACCCGTTTGGCCTGCCGCGTAAAAGGTTCGCTGTACCTGCGTGCCGCCGAAGGAGCGATTGCTCAAAAGTCCGCCGTACTCGCGCGCGAAAGGGACGCCCTGTGCTACGCACTGATCAATGATATTGACACTCACTTCCGCGAGACGGTGAACATTTGCTTCGCGCGCACGGTAATCTCCGCCCTTCACCGTATCATAAAACAATCGAAAAACCGAATCTCCATCGTTCTGGTAGTTCTTGGCCGCATTGATTCCACCCTGCGCCGCGATGGAGTGGGCGCGACGTGCCGAATCCTGGAAACAAAAAGCTTTTACTTTATAACCGAGCTCGCCGAGCGAAGCGGCCGCGGAAGCTCCTGCCAGACCCGTTCCCACAACAATGATCTCCAGCCTCCGCTTATTGGCGGGATTGACGAGCTTGCAGTGTCCCTTGTAAAACGTCCATTTTTTTTCAAGCGGCCCTTCAGGAATTTTCGCGTCAAGCATGGTAACTGATTACTGAATATTTTGTTTTCGACCGATGGGCTAGTTATCGTACCCGATCCATCCCAGGTGAATGCTCACCGGCATCAGCGCGAATAACAGCGGCACGATGACCGAAAATGCCGCGCCGGTAGCCTGCACCAACCGAATGTATTTTGGATTACTAAGACCAATTGTCCGGAATGCGCTCTGAAATCCATGCAGCAGGTGCCAGGCAAGGGAAATGCAGCCCACCACGTACAGAATCACTATCCAGGGATTCTGAAACACTTCTACCATTCGCCCGAATAGGTCATGCACTTCGTAGCGATAGCTTCCAGGCGACAATCCCGCCTCGTAAGCAACGGGCGGCAGGCCGGTGACCCTCGACGGGACCCAAAAATGCGAGATGTGCATTACCAGAAAAAGGAACAGCAGCGTTCCGAGGAGGCCCATCGATTTACTGTACCAGGTGCTCCCGCGCGCTCCCATCGGAACCCGGTAGTTTATGCCGCGGCGCGCCTTGTTTTGCACAGCCAGCACCCAGCCCTGAATGATGTGGATGAGAAATCCGATAAAAAGTCCGATCTCAAGCAGCCGGATCAGCCACCCGTTGCCCATCCAGTAGGCTGCCTTGTTGAACATTCGTCCGTTGTCGTCCGGATTGAAGATCGTAAGGTCGTAATAAATACAGGAATTCAGGCTAACATGGATCACCAGGAAAAGAATCAAAAACAAACCCGTCAACGCCATCACCCACTTTTTGCCGATCGAAGAAGTCAAGAGTCCTGACCATTTCATAAGCAGGAAAGATTACAGAGCAAGGCCGAAACGTTTCCACAAAAGTACTATCGGAACGGGAAAGGCTGAAAAGTTTCTGCCAGAAAGTAGCGATAGGAAAAAGATCAGGCTTTCAGTCGCGCCGTAAGCTCGTTGTCGATTTTCTTGAACAGGTGAAAGGGCTTGTATGTTCTCCAGTTCCCCAGCTCCATCAGCTCGATGTAGCGGTTCAGCCGGGCCCGGCGAAAATCATACTGCGTTTGTTCGGGCATGTTCAGGCAAACCACCCATCCGTTTTCGTCCGTCACCTCCTCGAACAGCTCTTCATAATAGTCGGACGTATCACTGTGGAAATTAAGCACGTTTTCGCCGATCAGCACGAATTTGTAGATGCCTTCATACATGAACTTTTCGAGCACTTCCCGCTTCAGCTCCATGATATCGTTCTCGATCGCGTCATTCCACTCCCCGATGAGCTCGATGATGGCGTATTTTTCGGCATAATCGGCAAGCAACACCTTCAGATAAAGCGTTTTGCTCCCAAATTCGTCCCATTGCGGGTGGATGTAGTAATTGTAAACGGTATGCGAAAATTCGAACTCGGAGTAAACCCTGCCGAAAAACGGAGACCGCTCATCCTCTTCACTGGTATAGATATGCCGCCAGTTGTAAAATGGCTCGATGTCATGCATAGAATATAGTTTCTCACTGCGGAAGCTCAGGCTTTCGCGCTCTCCACCGCTTTTTTTACACTCCCAAAATTCATCAAAAGATCTTTCGCTTTCGCGTAGTCGTTCAGCTTTAATTTTTCCATAACCATTTTCACGCCGCGATCGACCAGCTTATCATTCGTGAGCTGCATGTTTACCATTTTGTTGTCTTCCACCCGCCCCAGCTGGATCATCACGGTAGTAGAGATCATGTTGAGCACAAGCTTCTGCGCGGTGCCGCTCTTCATGCGGGTGCTGCCCGTTACGAATTCGGGACCCACGACCACTTCGATTGGAAAATCCGCCACGGCGCTCACCGGCGAATTTGGGTTGCAGGAAATGCTCCCTGTAACGATGTTTCTTTTGCGACAGGCCTCCAGTGCACCGATTACGTACGGCGTGGTGCCGCTGGCGGCGATTCCTACCACTACGTCGCGGTCGCTGACGCGATGCGCTTCCAGGTCGCTCCACCCCTGGTCGCGATCGTCCTCCGCAAACTCCACGGCTGTGGTGATCGCCTTTTCGCCACCGGCGATGATTCCGATCACCAGCCCCGGGGGCACGCCATATGTGGGCGGACACTCGCTCGCGTCCACGATACCGAGGCGACCGCTGGTACCGGCGCCGATGTAAAACAGTCTTCCTCCCATCAGCATTTTGTCGGTAATTGCTTCCACCAGCTTCTCGATCTGCGGGATTGCCCGGGCCACCGCGTCGGGAACGGTTTTGTCTTCTTCGTTGATGTTGATCAGGATCTGGCTGATCGGCATCGACTCCAGGTGGTGGTAAAGGCTGGACTGCTCAGTAATTTTCTCAAACGCCATAGAGATGGTTTAACCGTGAAATTCCGCCAGGCCGGGCATCGGGTTCCTGAGCACTTTTCCCAGTTCGAACTCGTAGCTCTTGCAAAGTTCCTGTAACACGTCCTTAAATCCAAATGCCACTCCGCCTACGAAGTTTACCGGCAGCGTCCATATCTCGCGGTATTTGCAGAGATGGTTGAAGAAAAAATCATTGAGGCCGTCTTCAATGATGTTCTCGATCATGTAATGTCCACGGTTGTCGGCAAGGAATTTGGCGAAGCCGGCAAGGTAGCGGTTGGGCATTGGCTTCTTATACACATTCTCCAGGATTTCGGTCACATTCGTTGTGTAAGCCAGGTCGAACCTGCCGCGCAGCTCATCGTCGAAGGTGCCGTACAGGTAGTACTGGAGCACTTTCTTCCCAAGGTAAGCTCCACTTCCTTCGTCGCCGAGCACATATCCGAGTCCCGGACTGTTCTTCACGATCTTTTTTCCATCGTAATAACAGGAATTCGATCCCGTTCCGAGAATGCAGGCAATCCCCTTGCTGCGGCCGCAGAGAGCGCGCGCTGCTGCCATCAGGTCGTGCGTCACTGAAATCTTTGCTTTTGGAAAAACCATTTTCAGCGCTTGCTGAACCGAGCGCGCATTGGACGGATTGGCGCAACCTGTTCCGTAATAATGTATCTCATCTACCGAAATGCTCCGCAGCTTTGGCTTCAGCTCCTTCAGCAGGATGTCGCGTATTTGTTCGGTGACCAGAAAATAGGGACTGATCCCCTGGGTGAGAATCGTACGCGTGGTGGAAGCGCTGAGCAGACGCCATTCGGCCTTGGTAGCGCCGCTGTCGGCAATCAGCTTTACCGCCATGACACACGCTGTTTTTTCTTAACAATCCTGCAGAAAGGGGCACTCAACTTTTGGCTATTTTGCAGCTTGAAGAATGGATGTTCAAGTAGCATAAAGATAGAGGATGAGGAATAAAAAATTACAGGTCTGGCTGCCGCTGCTGTTTTCGCTGGTGCTGATCACGGGCATGTATTTCGGGTACCGGATGAACGGCTCCGGCTCGAAAGACAATTTTTTTTCCACGGGGAGTCGCAGCTCCCTGCAGCAGGCCATTGACGTGATCCGGCGGCATTACGTGGATTCCGTGCGCGTGGATACACTTCAGGCCAATGCGATCGAAACTCTGATGGAACAACTCGATCCTCACTCCGTTTACCTTCCGCCCGTTGAGCTGAAGGCCGCGAACGAAGACCTCGCGGGAAACTTTGAAGGCATCGGCGTTGAGTTCAATGTGTTCCGGGATACCGTCAACATTGTCTATGTTATTCCGGGCGGGCCGAGCGAAAAAGCGGGGCTGCGTATCGGCGACAAGATCATCGCGGTGAATGGCCAGTCGCTCACCGGAAAAGATTATTCGAACGACGACATCCGCAACCGTATCCGCGGGAGGCGGGGCTCCACGGCCGAACTGCGAATCGCGAGAGGAAACCAGTTGCAAAACGTGCCTGTAACCCGGGGCACCATTCCGGTTTCGGCGATCGACGCTTCCTATATGATCGATCCGGCAACCGGCTACATCCGCGTGAACCGATTCACCGAAACCAGCTATGAGGAGTTTATGCGTTCGCTCGAGGAGCTGCAGCAAAAAGGCATGAAAGCGCTTGTCCTGGACCTGCGCGGAAATGGGGGCGGTTTCATGAACGAAGCGGTGGAAATGGCCGATGAATTCCTGGATGGCGACAAGATCGTGGTCTATACCGAAGGAATGCATACAAAAAAAAGAGAGTACCGCTGCCGGCGAAACGGCCTGTTCGAAACCGGAAAACTGGTAGTACTAATTGACGAGCTTTCGGCGAGCGCCAGCGAGGTGCTCGCGGGAGCGCTGCAGGACTGGGACCGCGCGACGATTATCGGGCGGCGGAGCTTTGGAAAGGGGCTGGTGCAGGAACAATATGAGCTGCGCGACGGCGGTGCCATCCGGCTCACCGTGGCACGGTATTACACTCCCCTGGGCAGAAGCATCCAGCGGCCTTATGAGAAAGGGAAAAAAGTGTATATCGACGAGCTCTGGAATCGCTATTCGTCCGGCGAGCTCCTTTATGCCGACTCCAACAAAGTAAGCAACGGGAAAATCTACAAAACGAAAAGCGGAAAGACGGTTTATGGTGGCGGGGGAATAATGCCCCACATTTTTATCCCGATAGACACGACTCATTATACACCTGCGATCAATCAGCTTCTCGTAGACGGAGGATTCAACGGCTTTGTATATGAATATTATCTTCGAAAGCGCGCTGAGATCGACCGCTACCGGACCGTAGACGATTTCATCGCGGGTTTTGTTCGCACCGAAGAAATGTGGGCGCAGCTGGTGAACCAGGTTTCGAAAGACTCGATTGATTTGAAACCTGTGATGGGAAAAGAAAAAGAATCGCTGAAATTACGATTGAAAGCGCTGCTCGCCCGGTTTCGCTGGCGCACCCAGGGCTTCTACCAGGTATTGAACAGCGAAGATGCTGCCATCCGTAGCGCCCTGGAGCAGGTCCGCAGCGGGAAATGAAACTCATTCTCCCTTATCCAGCCAATGCTTTTTTTCGATACGGTAAGACGCAACAAGGCCGATGCCTCCTCCGATCGCGATCAGCGAAAAGTAAAGTCCAACCGGTTCCACTTCAAACGGAATCGTGTATACATCCAAAAGAAATGCCGTCAGCAGGCCGATGCCCGCGCCGATCAGCAACAGTCCCCATTTGAGGTTTTTGTACGGGGCGGGACGGTTCGCGAATTCCCGCGGGTTCATTCCTTTTTCAATCATCGCCAGATTCTGACGCGTTTTGAGATAAACAATCCCAAACACCATGGCGAATCCGCCGGCGAACATGACAATTGGTACCAAAACTTCCGGTCCCTGCATAAAATTGTTTTTTGAGGTTTTCCAATATCGCAGCTTTTTTGACGCTCCGTAACCGGTTCAGGTTACAGGGGCAAGCCGCTTTCTCCGGATCAGACAACGGCCGTCGAGACAAGGTTACAGATAAAACCTGACCTTTATTCCTCACAATATGTGTAACCTGCCCCGCCAGGGGTTCGTCTCATCGCTGAATGCTGACCGGGCTCGATGACAATCACATCATCCAGAAGGTGCTGGGGGGAGATACCCAGTCCTACGCGACCCTCGTGGACCGCTACCAGAATTACGTGTTCACCCTGGCGCTGAGGATGGTGAAAAACCGGGAAGACGCGGAAGAGGTCGCACAGGACGTTTTTATAAAAGCTTTTCGCGCCCTGGCAGATTTCAGGGGCAATTCGAAGTTCAGCACCTGGCTCTACACCATAGTGAACAACACGAGCATTACCTACCTGCGGAAGAAGCGCCTGCAAACACATTCCCTGGAGCAGGAATCCGTCTTTGCGCAGGTCGATGCGCGGGAGTCGACGTTGAGCGCCAACCAGGTGGAACAAAAATCGCGCGTTGCCGCGGTGAGTCGCGCCATCGGGCTGCTCAGTCCCGACGATGCGGAGGTGCTAACTTTGTTCTATAAAGCAGAGCAAAGCCTGGAAGAGATCGGCAGCATCCTGGGTATTGAGCCGAACGCCGCCAAGGTTCGGCTGCACCGGGCCCGGGGTAGACTTAAGGAAAAGCTCGAAACCCATTTCGCCGAAGAAATAAAAAATTTGAATTAATTATTCCTCATGAACCGGGAATCAATGGAATCACGAATCTGGGATTACCTCGACGGCAGGAGCAATCCTTCCGAAAGGCTGCAGGTCGAGGATTTGCTGAAGACTGATATCGCCTGGCGCTCGCTCTATGACGAGCTGCGCGAAGTGCACGATGCAATCGCCGCTACGCACCTCGAAGGTCCTTCGCTTCGATTTACCCGAAACGTGATGGAAGAGATCGGCCGCCTGCAAATCGCACCCGCGACGCGGAATTACATCAATAAGCGCGTGGTCTGGGGAATTGGGCTATTTTTTATTCTGCTGGTACTCGGTTTCCTGATCTATGGTTTCGGTCAAATGGACTGGTCAGGCGGAAAGGGCAGCAGCTTTGCCGAAAACCTGGGCAAAGTAGATGTGAGCCGATTTTTCTCGAACACCTGGGTGAACGCTTTTATGATGGTAAACGTCGTACTGGGACTCGTGTTGCTGGATCACTACCTGAGAGGGAAGTCAGAGGTTGGAAGACGGAAGACGACACGATGAGTGGTGAGAAATGAGTGGTCAATGATGAGTAATGAGTGATGAGTGATGAGTGATAAGTGATGAGTAATGAGGGTTTCGATCCCGGCACAACGGTAGCTACGCTGCTAACCAGTCGACCGATCAGCTAATCAACCGGCGAGGAAAGCCATGATCGATGAACCATCAGCCATGAACCCAACGCACAACGGCTGCCACCCTCTCTACTAGTCAACCCATCAACTAATCAACCAGTCAACCTAACTTTGCAGCATGGATATCCGGAACAACATCCTGGAGACCATCGGCAACACTCCGCTGATCCGGCTCAATAAAATCACCAAGGATTTCCCCTGCACGGTCGCCGCCAAGGTGGATTATTTCAATCCCGGGAATTCGATCAAGGACCGCATGGCGCTGAAGATGATCGAAGTCGCGGAGCAGGAAGGAAATTTGCGGCCGGGCGGTACAATCATCGAGTGCACTTCGGGAAATACCGGTATGGGGCTCGCCATCGCCGCGGTAGTGAAAGGATATAAGTGCATTTTCACCACTACCGACAAACAGTCCAAGGAAAAGGTGGATATTCTTAAAGCCCTCGGCGCCGAGGTGATCGTGTGCCCCACGAACGTGGAACCCGAAGATTCGCGGAGCTATTATTCCGTAGCGCGGCGCCTTGCGGGCGAGATCCCCAATTCATTTCACTGCAACCAGTACGACAACCTCGCCAACAGGCTCGCGCATTATGAGACGACAGGGCCGGAAATCTGGAACCAGACCGATGGAAAGATCACTCACCTGGTCTGCACCGCGGGCACGGGGGGTACGATCACCGGCGTCGCAATGTACCTGAAAGAAAAGAATCCGAACATCCAGGTCTGGGCAATCGACGTATACGGTTCGCTGCTCACCAGGTACTTCCGTACCGGGGAGATTGACATGAACGAAGTGCATCCCTACGTTAGCGAAGGCTTCGGCGAAGATTTTGTTCCCGGCAATTACGACATGAGCGTCATCGACCATTTCGAGCAGGTCACCGATAAGGACGGCGCAATCATGGCGCGTCGTCTCGCCCGGGAAGAAGGAATGTTTTGCGGATACAGCGCGGGAAGCTGCCTGCAGGGACTGATGCAGCTGAAGGATCGACTGCGCAGGGAGCACCTCGTGGTATGCATCCTGCACGACCACGGCAGCCGTTACGTGGCCAAGGTGTACAACGATCAGTGGATGATCGAGCGGGGATTCCTCGACGTAAAAACTTTCCGCGACGTGGTGAGCGCGCGGGGATCGCGTCGTCTCATCACAATAGAACCCAGGCAAACCGTTGCGGACGCCGTGCAGCTGATGCAGAAGTACGACATCGAACAGATCCCGGTAATGAACGGCGAGGGCCCGGTGGGCACGATCAGCGAAGGCGGCCTGTTTCAAAAAATTTTTGCGAACCCGGAGATCAAGCACGCAACGGTGGAAGAAGTGCTCGAGCCCTGCCTGCCGATTGTTTCCTTCGACACCCCCGTGGAAAAGCTTCGCAGCCTGATCAATAAGGATAACGGTGCGGTGCTCGCCCGCGACGAGGCGGGCAATTATCACATTGTCACCAAGTACGATGTCATCCAGGCCCTCGGCAACTGAGGCGGAATCGTAAAATACCGATCCCCGGCATCGTTAAGTTTCGAAGCAGCAAGTGTTCGATTTACGAAATCTTCGGCCCGTATTTATCGTAAAAAAAACTGGCGTTTTTGCTCTGTTTTTTGTCCTGCGCGCATATTAGTTTTGTTGTGTTCGATATCCGGAAAAACAAAAGGCCCAATATCCAATCAAAGGCCGAAAACCAAACCTGATCCTCGAGAAACCCAAAATCCAATGTCCGTTCTGAAAAGCAGTTTTCAGGAAAGACCCATCCAAGATCCTTAAAGCCGACTGCGAAGTCACCGTGTCCAAATCCATGAAAAGAATTCTTCCGGAACCCTCCTGTTGTCCTGAGCATTGCAAAGGATAACAGGAGGCGCGGTGATGATCCTCTCCCGGTTTTATTTTTACTTCAGTTTTTTTCCTCGCTCCGGCAATGACAGTTCGAGAGCCAGTCTGCTAATTAAACTGTCAACCAATCAACCAGTCAACCAGTCAACCAATTTCCCGTTTAACTTATCTTTGGTCCTTCAATCAATCAGATATGGAAGAGATCCAGACTGCCGCCGTGAACAAGCCCGCGCAAGGCCGTCCCAGAAAGGGAATTGCCGACCTGCTCGGAGAGAAAGCCGAATATTTGCTGCAGCATGAGTGCAGAACCATCCCGAAAGAACAGCTTCATTTGCCCGGACCCGATTTCATCGACAGGGTCTGGCTGGCAAGCGATCGTAATCCGCAGGTGCTGAGAAACCTTCACCAGATGTACCACACCGGGCGACTGGCCGGCACCGGGTACCTGTCCATTCTTCCTGTGGACCAGGGTATCGAGCACAGCGGCGGAGCTTCGTTCGCCAAAAATCCTATCTATTTCGATCCGGAGAATATCGTCCGTCTCGCCATCGAAGGCGGATGCAACGCAGTTGCCACCACTTTCGGCGGACTGGGTATTCTTGCGCGCAAGTACGCCCACAAGATTCCATTTATTGTCAAGATTAACCACAACGAATTCCTCACCTACCCCAACAAATTCGACCAGATCATGTTTTCGTCCATCCGCGCGAGCTGGAATCTCGGCGCCGCTGCGGTTGGGGCTACGATTTATTTCGGCAGCGAAGAATCTTCCCGGCAAATCCAGGAAGTAAGCCGGGCCTTCGAGATGGCGCACGAGTTGGGTATGGCCACGATCCTGTGGTGCTACCTGCGCAATCCCGCGTTCAAAAAAGATAAGGACTACCATCTTTCCGCAGACCTTACCGGGCAGGCCAACCACCTGGGCGTTACAATCGAAGCGGACATCATCAAGCAGAAACTGCCGGAAAACAATGGCGGCTACAGTGCTCTCAGCACGAAAGAATCGCCCTACGGGAAGAACGACAAACGCATTTACGAGCAACTCAGCAGCGATCACCCGATCGATCTTTGCCGCTACCAGGTAGCGAACTGTTACATGGGCCGAGCGGGGCTTATCAACTCCGGAGGAGCTTCTTCCGGGGAGAGCGATCTCGTGGAAGCGGTGACTACGGCGGTGATCAACAAGCGCGCAGGAGGTATGGGACTCATCAGCGGGCGTAAGGCTTTCCAGCGACCGATGAAAGAGGGCGTCGATATCCTGAACGGGATACAGGACGTTTACCTGGACCGGGAGGTCACCATAGCATAAACGCCGGATATTATTAAATTTAGATTGAGCCCGCTGAAAACAGAAGCGGGCTTTTTGCTGGACCTAAAATACAGGCAACGAAATGACCAAATTCCGCGATAAGAAAGTAATAACAATTCCGGATATGAAAACTACATTCATCCCTGCGATCCTGGTCATCACGGTAATCGCCGCCTGCAGCAAAAGCAGTACCGGCGGCGGTGGCGGTGCCCCTCTCGACTGTTCGACGGTTCCCAAGTCCTGGTCGGCTAATGTGGAGCCCATCATTCAGAGCAGTTGCAACCTAGCCGGCTGCCACAGCACCGGCAGCATGAACGGTCCGGGTCCGCTGACGAACTACAACCAGGTCTTTAATGCGCGCGCTCCTATTCGCGCCGCAGTGGCAAACGGCACGATGCCTAAGAATTCCAGTCTTTCGTCTTCGCAGCGCAACAGCATTCTGTGTTGGATTGATAGTGGAGCGCCTAATAATTAGTCGATAGTCGGGAGTCGTTAGTTTGTGGAATGTGGTTGAATTTTGTGGAATGTTGTGGAATGTTGTGGAATGTAGTTGAATTCTCTTGACTGTCGCGAATTCTGTGTCGTCAGTCAAAAACATTTTCCATCGAAAGGGCATCTTCGACCGAAACTATAGACTATCGACTACCGATACCGACTATCGACTCCTTCCCTGATTCCCTATATTTGTGCGATAACGATTGAGTATGGCCAAGCCGTTTGAGGATTTTGATGCCAACCTGGCTGGGGAAGAAGGCAAAACCGAGGAAACGAAGACCAGCTGGTTCAAGCGGATCAAGAAGGGCATCAACACCAAAACCTCCGAGAAAAAAGAAACCCCGGAAGGGCTTTGGGTGAAATGTCCGGAGTGTAATTTTATCTGCACCGTCAACGAACTCCGGGAGAATTTTTTCGTTTGCCCCAAATGCAATTTTCATCACCGGATCAACAGCAGCGAATATTTCGACATCCTGTTCGACGACAACAAATTCCAGGAATTGTTTCCCAACATACGCAGTAAGGACCTGCTCGGTTTTACGGACCTGAAGCCTTACCAGAAACGCCTGGAAGAGATCTGGAGCAAGACCGACCTGACGGATTCCATGCGCGTGGCGGTGGGAAAGGTGGGAGCCCATGATATTGTCATCGCCTGCATGGACTTCGAATTCATCGGCGGTTCGCTCGGATCGGTCATGGGCGAAAAATTTTCGCGGGCTGTGGATTATTGCATCGCGCAGTGGCTGCCTTTCATGGTCATCGCAAAGTCCGGAGGCGCGCGAATGATGGAATCTGCATTTTCTCTGATGCAGCTCGCGAAAACCAGCGGCAAGCTCTCCCAGCTCAGCGACGCGAGGATTCCGTACATCTCCCTGCTCACTGACCCTACGTTTGGAGGAATTTCGGCTTCGTTCGGCATGCTCGGTGACCTGAATATTGCCGAACCCGGGGCGCTGATCGGATTTGCCGGTCCGAGAGTGATCAAAGAAACGATCAAGAAAGACCTCCCGGAAGGTTTTCAGCGCAGCGAATTTATCCTGGAACACGGGTTTCTCGACTTCATCGTGCCGAGGAAGGAATTGAAAGAAAAGATCAGCACGGTGCTGACCCTGTTCAAAAATTAACCCTGTACGTACCCGAAACCGCTACGTACAATATTTATAGATTTGACGAAAAAGGGTTTGATAGACACTTCCCCCAAATCATACCGAAAAATGATTCGAAGTCTGAAAACCATCCCGCCTATTGCGCTTACCCGGTGCAGTTGACTACGCTGCTTATTCATAAACTTCCACCTCGACTGCAAAAAAGGTCCGTGCCCGGAATTCGCTGCCTCTGTTATCCCGAAATCTCACCGCAAAAGGATCCCATTCGAATGGATTGTTCCTAAACAGCCGCAGATAAGTTTGGGAATTGGAGCGTTTTGAAAGCAGAACCAGCGGGCGACACTCATCGTAAAAACCACCAGGTGGCCAGGACAGACTTACGAAAAACGAATCCCTGCTGTTAAAAAAAATATTTGCGGCACGGATGTCGATAACAGCAGCGTTTCTTTGAAATACGATGTCCCTTCCTTCCACGCGCTTAATGAAGATCTCGCGCCCGGGCCAGTCGCGAACGGAATCGCACTCATAAATTCGGACCAGGATCGGACCGTAACAATTTCTCCTTTTGACGGGAATAAACGCTTTCGTTAGCTTAAACGTCCGTCCTGGATCGGGCAACACAATCTTTTGAGCAAACTCCGTATGAATCTGTTGGTGCGGAGAGGGAGAAAAGACGATATCTCCGCGTACAAGTCTCTTTTCGTTGCCGATTTTTATTGTCTTGAGGCTTCCGGTTCTGAGAATTACTTCCTTCAATTCGAGCACTTCCGGATCCAGATAAACGGTTCGGCTGATATTTTTTCCAGCGATTACCAGATCGTGATAACCTGCGCAACTGAACAGCACGCTATCGCCGGACTCGATCGGAATAATGAATTCTCCCTTCCCTGATGCAATGGTACCCTTTACGGTTTTCAGTATTCTTACCGTGGCATAGCTTACCGGCAGGCCCGTTTTCCGATCCAGGACTGTCCTCGTTGGCTGTGCCGGCAGATCGAGGGCGGAGAAAAGGCTGATGGCCAGAATTGCGTATCTCATCCGGTGTTGTAACGAATTTATTCATTATCCTATTGCCAGCTTCCTTTCACGCCGTAATCGCAGTAGCTTCACCTGTTCCCCCGATCGCTTTTGGAATTTCTAATACCCGGGTTTTCAGCGGGAAATGCCATCCGCCATTATCGGAAATAAGCAAATAGATTTGCGTCCGACATGGAGCTCAAAAACCGACCGGCCTACCACGAATACTTCATCGACTCAAAATATGAGGCGGGCATCGTGCTGCTTGGAACCGAAGTGAAATCCATCCGCAACGGCAAGGTGAGCTTCGCCGACAGCTACTGCGTGGTGCACCAGGAGGAAGTCTGGGTGCGCTCCCTGCACATCGCCCCCTATTCCCATGGGTCTGCCAACAATCACGACCCGCTGCGGGAGCGGAAGCTGCTCCTCCGGAAACGCGAGATCCGAAAAATCAACGCCGGCCTCCGCGAAAAAGGCTATACGCTGGTTCCGCTGCGTATCTATTTCAATGAGAAAGGGCTGGCAAAAATCGAGATTGGCCTGGCCAGGGGTAAAAAGCTACACGACAAAAGAGAAACGTTAAAACAAAAAGAAGCTGACCGCCAGATACGCCGCCACCTGAAATAAAAGCCGATTTTAGTGGAATGATTTTTGACCTGATCTGCCGCCGATGAAAAAGTCCATCACCCTGCTTCTCCTCTCCCTTTCCCTGTATGGGTCTTCACAATCAGTGTTTGGATACTGGTACGGCCTTGCAAACGTCAAAACCAGCGCTTCGGCAAACAACTACCTGGTGGAGCTCATTCTTCAGCCCGAAAAAGGATTTGTGAAAGGAATACTGAATTATTATTTCAAGGATACCTACCGGAGCCTGCAGGTGAAAGGCAATTACAACCCTTCCACCCGCCAGCTGAATCTTTACGACATCCCGATCACCTATCATGGTTCTTTTGCGGGGCTGGAAGTTTTTTGCCCCATGAACCTTCTCGCCACCCTGCGCGTGGCGAAGGCAGAGTCAACGCTCATTGGAAATTTCGTCAGCCTCCCCGATCATAAATACATCTGCGCTCCCATCGCATTCCGCCTTACGCTGAACGCCGACATCAGCAAGCAGGACTCAGTCATACGCGCGATGCAGGAATTCAAGGAAACGTACCAGGTGTGGAAACCAACCTATGCAGATTCAGTGGTGGCTGTCGACATCCCGGCCCGCAAAGTGATCAACTATGTGACGGAAAAAGAATTTCGCGAACGCGAAACGGTGGTGGTCCAGGAGGTTGAAGTGGCTTCCGATTCGTTCACGGTACAGCTTTACGACAATGGCGAAGTAGACGGAGACCGGATCTCGGTCTTCTACAACGGGCAGCTGATTCTTTCCAACGAGCGCCTCACGCACAAATCCATCAGGCTCAACCTGGGGATCGATTCACTTCGGGAAAGCAGCGAAATCTCGATGTTCGCAGAAAACCTGGGCCTGATTCCACCCAACACGGCGCTGATGATCATCGATGACGGCAAGAACCGTTACGAAGCGCGGATTTCGAGCAGTCTTCAGAAAAACGCCACGATACGGATCAGGAGAAAGAAATGATCATTCGAACAGTTCTGGCTGACTCGGGCCTTTCTGCTTCACCCATTCCATCTCGACGCTCTTCGAATAGTCCAGCAACTTCGTCCCAACGGCCTTCCAGCCCGCTACCTCAGCTACCTTTGCAATCTTGATCTTCGCTTTTCGCACCTGCGCCCCTCTCCCGGTCTGAACGGCCAGCAACGGCTCCGCATCGGTGGTGACCATTTCCACGTAGTTGCCTTCGCCATCCTTGATGAAGAAAAATTTGTTGCGCAGCGTGCTCGTTTCCACGCGGAACCGCTTTACGTTGTACTGCAGGCTCTTCTTATCCAGGTAAACGGCGGTAATGATCTTTTCTTCGTCAAACTTCTCAATAAGCAACACTTTTTCGGCTTCAAACTTCTGCGTCAGCTCCTGGTCGGTGATCTCGTAGTGCCCGTCGGCGTACACAACAAGTATCCGGTCATCGGGATCGAACGTTCCGAGAAACTCGCCTTTTTCTTCAGTGCTGAGACGGCCGAACTGCGGGTCGTACCAAAGTTTGCGTCCGGCAATAGTCGGTGCACCTACCTCTTTCAGCTTCACTCCATCCGCACGGATCGGGTATTTTGTGACGGTGATGCCAATGCTGCTTCTTCCCTTAATCTCGATGTCGGCAAAGTTGAATTCAAATTCCTTGATGCGAGCCTTGCTGCCGGGAGTGAGCAGAATCCGGACCAGTTCCGCCTCGCCGTTGGGCCAGGCGCGGAAATAATTAACCCGGCTCTTCTCGTGCCCGCGCGTGAGATCGTACTCCTTATCGCGCGTAACGCCGGTCACGTTGAACCGCTTTGCAAAGCTCTTGCCGGTACCGCCGTCGGTATAGATCATGTTGTAGGTCATGCGCTCGTCGTTCTTCTGGAACACCGCAGCGTAAATGATGTCGCGGCCGATGAAGGTCTTTTCAGCCACGCGCACCACTTTCATGATCCCGCGCCGGGTAAACACGATAATGTCGTCGAGATCGGAGCAATCGAACAAGTACTCATCCTTTCTCAGTCCCGTTCCGATGAAACCTTCCTCGCGGTTCACATAAAGTTTCGTATTCGCGATAGCCACGTGCTTTGCCTCGATCACTTCGAACTGCCGGATTTCCGTGCGGCGCTCCCTGCCCTTTCCGTATTTCGCAAGAAGGTTTTCGTAATACTTCACTGCAAAATCGACCAGATTGTTCAGATCGTGCTTCACCTGCTTCATTTCCGCCTCCAGCGTACGGATTTGTTCGTTCAGCTCCTCGATATCGAGCCGGTAGATCCGGCGTACCGGCTTTTCCGTGAGTTTGATGACGTCTTCCCTCGTGATTTCCCGACGCAGCTGCTTTTTGAAAGGCACGAAAGCCTGCGCAATCGCTTCAAGCACTACCTCCCAGGCCGAATGCTTTTTCTCCAGTTCCTTGTAAATTTTTTCCTCAAAAAATATTTTTTCCAGTGAAGTATAATGCCATTTATCCTGCAGCTCCGCGAGGCGGATGCGCAGCTCCTGCTCAAGCAGCGACTTGGTTCGGTCCACCGAAAGCCGCAGCAGCTCATGCACCCCCAGAAACTGCGGTTTCATCTCCACGATCACGCAGGCATTAGGAGAAATGGATACCTCGCAGTCGGTGAATTTGTACAGGGCGTCGATGGTCATGTCCGGTGAAATGCCGGGCGCCAGGTCTACCTGGATTTCCACATCAGCCGCCGTGTTGTCGGTCACTTTTTTAATCTTGATTTTCCCCTGGTCGTTCGCCTTCACGATGGATTCCATCAGCTGCGTGGTAGTCACGCCGAAGGGAACGCTTTTGATCGACAACGTTTTTTTGTCAGCCTCAACAATGTGCGCACGCACTTTCACGCGACCGCCCCGCTTCCCCTGCTGGTAATCGGTCACATCCACCTGTCCTCCGGTCTGAAAATCGGGAAGCAGCTCAAACTTTTTCCCGCGTAAGTATTTCACGGCAGCTTCAATGATCTCGCAAAAATTATGGGGTAGGATCTTCGTCGAAAGCCCGACTGCAATTCCATCGGCGCCCTGGGCGAGCAAAAGCGGAAACTTCATCGGAAGCGTCACGGGCTCATTCTTGCGACCGTCGTAGCTCAGCTGCCATTCGGTGGTCTTATTGTTGAACGCAACTTCGAGCGCGAACTTGCTGAGGCGCGCCTCGATGTAGCGCGGTGCCGCAGCCTCGTCCCCTGTTCTTACGTCACCCCAATTTCCCTGCGTTTCTATCAGCAGTTCCTTTTGTCCGAGGTTCACAAGGGCATCGCCGATGCTCGCATCCCCGTGTGGGTGGTACTGCATCGCCTGGCCGATAATATTCGCCACCTTGTTGAAACGGCCGTCGTCCATCTCGCGCAGGGCATGCAGGATGCGTCGTTGCACCGGCTTCAGACCGTCCTCTACGGCAGGCACGGCCCGCTCCAGAATTACATACGAAGCATAGTCAAGGAACCAGGTGCGGTACTGGCCCTGCAGGCCGGTATCGCCATTATGCAGTTCGGGAGTTGTCTTGGGGCTCATTCGTAGGATTGATTTTCCTGCGCCGTGACAGGCGTACCAACCGCCCAGGGCAACCGTACGTCAAATTCCTTCCATCCCCGCTGCGGATCCCCAAGCATTTCGATACGGCCTTCGCCGATCAGGTGCTTCATTCGCCACATCAGGAACAGGTCGCCCGTCTTTATCTTCATCCGGTGCAAAATATTGATCAGCACGCGGGATGCTTTTTGCCATTCCGTGGTCAAATTCTTCAGTATCTCCCCATCGTAAAAACCAACTTCGCCTGCGACGATCTTCTTTCCTCCCTCCAGGACGCGTACCGGTGCACTCTCGGAGGAGATGCGCTTCCACTCATCGCCATCCACTTCAAACTCACTCAGCGTAACCGGCCGCGCGAGCTTTTTGGCCTTTACGATTTCCTTTGGCAGCACATCGTGAACAGCCCAGGGGTAAAACAACTGGCCCTTTTCGTTGATGAAAGGAAGATTGTTGAGGTAAATGATCATCACCCTCCCCTGGTAATCCCGAAGTTGAGGGATCAGCCAGTAATATCCCGTCACATCGTGCTGGTTCTGGCCCATCCAGATCCAGGCCCCGAGCTCCGGTTGGGCATCCAGTTGCGAGCGGATCGCACTAACGGTGCGACGATCGTCAATCTTGTCTGCAAGGTCTTCTCCATACGGCGAATCGCGGAGGAGCGCACGCCACCAGTCTACTCTCGCCTTCCATCCAGCATCTGTTTGCAAATCCTGGAGCGGACCCACTCCCCATTCGTCGCGGATCTCGAAAATTTCTCCCTCCAGGCTGTCGTCGATCTCCATCGCTTTTTTCAGCAGCTGCACGTCGGCATGCTGGAAAACTATGTGTATCATATCAGCGTTTCGGTTGAATGAGATAATAGACACAAGTTGTGAAAAAATTTCTCAGGAATGGAATGGACCTCAGCAAAATTCCCTGCCTCCTCCCCTTCCAGCCGAATTTCCATTCGTAAATCGGGTTGATCAGGTAATGCCGGCGGTGTGCGATCCGGTATCCTGTGCGGCGGCAGATCCGTTCGAACCGCTCAATGCTAATGCCCGTATCGCGAATTTCCATCAGGTGCTCCACCGGCTCCTGCTTACGCCGCAGCAGCCACCGGTACATCCTTCGCGGCAGCAGGTGAATATAGGGCAACCGCGAAATTCCGGAACGAGCCATCTGCTGGTGACCGCCGAAAGGCATGTACCAGGGCGGAAACCCGAAAAACACCATTCCTCCCGGTTTCAGGTAATTTTTCATCCAGGCGATCAATCTCGGCTGATCGTGGATGTGCTCGATCACATCTTTGAGTAAAATGAGGTCGAACGGGCCGCCCAATTCGGCTTCATTTACCTCGTAAATATCGCGTACCACAAAACGCACCCGTCCGGCAGCAAGATCTTCCCCGAGAAAATTCCGGGCATCCTCAACCCGCGGCCGGTCCAGCTCGACACCTACCCCCGCGCAGCCGCGTTTTAAAAACGCCTTCAGCACGCCGCCTTCGCCGCAGCCGATCTCCAGCACACGCATACCGGCGCTCAGGGTGAGCTTCTCCTCGATAAAAGGGATTACGGATTTCTCCGCGTTCAGCAGCTGGATGTCAAAATATCTTTTCCTGTCTGTATGAAATTCAAACACGCCGGTTTCCCTCGTTAAGGATGGGCTTCAATGGGAGAATCCATTTCCACCTTCAGGTTCTGAATGATGAACTCCTGACGCTGCTGGGTGTTCTTTCCCATATAATATTCCAGCAGCTGCTGGATGTGGTCGCCGTGCTCCAGCCGCATCAGCTGCTTGCGCATACCGGGACCGATGAACTGCGCAAACTCGTCGGGACTGATTTCTCCCAATCCTTTGAACCGTGTAATCTCCGGCTTCCCGCCGAGCTTGCGAATGGCAGCCACCCGCTCCCCATCGTCGTAACAATAAATCGTTTCGTTCTTGTTGCGGACACGGAACAGTGGAGTTTCGAGGACGTACACTTTTTCATGCTTCACGAGATCGGGAAAAAACTGCAGAAAGAAAGTCATCAGCAACAGCCGAATGTGCATGCCGTCCACGTCGGCATCGGTCGCGATCACAACATTGTTGTAACGCAGCCCGTCGAGGCCGTCTTCGATGTTGAGGGCATGCTGCAATAAATTGAACTCCTCGTTTTCATAGACCACTTTCTTGGTGAGCCCGTAACAGTTCAGGGGCTTACCCCGCAGGCTAAACACCGCCTGCGTTTCCACGCTGCGTGCCTTGGTAATGGAACCGCTGGCACTGTCACCTTCGGTGATGAATATCGTGCTTTCCTGCTGCAGTGCGATGAAAGCTTCTTTTCCGCGCGCCGGTGGCTCGTCGTTGAGATGCACGCGGCAGTCGCGAAGCTTCTTGTTGTGCAGGTTCGCTTTCTTCGCCCGCTCGTTCGCCAGCTTTTTGATTCCCGCGAGCTCTTTGCGTTCCTTTTCACTCTGCTCGATCCTTTTCTTCAACCCGTCGGCGGTCGCTGGATTCTTGTGCAGGTAATTGTCGAGCTCACGCGAAAGAAAATCCCCGACGAACTGCCGCATCGAAGGCCCTTCGACGTCCACATTCACCGAGCCGAGCTTGGTTTTCGTCTGCGATTCAAAGACCGGCTCCACGACACGTACGGAAACGGCCGCAACAATTCCCGTGCGTATGTCGGCCGCATCGTAATCTTTCTTATAGAAGTCGCGAACAGTTTTTACATAGGCCTCCCGGAATGCCTGCTGATGCGTTCCTCCTTGCGTGGTATGCTGGCCGTTCACGAAGCTGTACAAATCTTCGCCATAATCATCGTTGTGGGTGATCGCCACTTCAATATCATCGCCCTTTAAATGGATTATCGGGTAACGGATTTCATCCTCGTTGGTCTTTCGCTGCAGCAGGTCAAGCAAGCCGTTTCGGCTCACATAGGTTTTTCCGTTGAAAAAGATCTTGAGGCCGGCATTCAGAAAACAGTAATTCCAGATCAGGGTCTCGATGAACTCGTGATGAAATTTGAAGTTCCTGAACATCGACTCGTCCGGTATGAAGGTCACCAGCGTTCCATCCGATTCCGCAGTCTTCGCGGGCTTGTGTTCGCGGATGAGAAGCCCACGTTCGAATTCGGCGGTCTTTTCCTTTCCTTCACGGAAAGCCGTTACCTTGAAGTAATTGCTGAGCGCATTTACCGCTTTGGTACCGACGCCGTTCAGCCCCACGCTTTTCTGAAACACCTTGCTGTCAAACTTGGCGCCCGTGTTCACTTTGCTCACCACGTCCACTACCTTCCCCAGCGGGATGCCGCGCCCATAATCGCGAACGGTCACGGTTCTGCCCTCGATCGTCAGCTCGATCGTCTTTCCGTAGCCCATCGCGTATTCGTCGATGCAATTGTCCATCACCTCCTTCAGCAACACATAAACGCCATCGTCAGGCGATGACCCGTCCCCGAGCTTGCCTATGTACATGCCGGGGCGCAGCCGGATGTGTTCTTTCCAGTCAAGGGATTTGATACTCTCTTCGGTATACTCAAACAGGTTGCTTTCCTTTTCTTTGGCCATCAGGTACGTTCTTGTCTGATCAGTAAGTTTTTCCCGAGGTTATCGGCAATTTTTATCCGGGCAAAGATACCGAATCAACCCCGCTGAGGACTGCCGGGAGTTGTCAACCGTCTGTGGAAAAGGGTTTCAATTTTCACATTCCATTCATCATTGTACGGCGCCCGCACAGGGAATTTAAAGGTAACTTCAGAGTGAAAACAAACCCGATGGCGCTCAAATACCTTCTGCTTCCCGCAACGGTGATTTTTTCGATGGTGGCCAACGCCTGCACCTGCTTTTTGCTCAGCCGCGACAAAGAGCTCGTGTTTGGACGCAACTACGATTGGATCACGGGAGCAGGCATGGTGTTTTCCAATCCGCGGGGCCTGCTGAAAATCTCTATGGAAACCGGCGATGGAGCCACGCTCACCTGGACTTCAAAATACGGCAGCGTTACCTTCAACCAGTACGGGAGGGAGTTTCCGACGGGCGGAATGAACGAGAAAGGTCTGGTAGTGGAACTCATGTGGCTGGACGGAACGCTTTACCCAAACCCCGACGGACGGCCCGCGGTGGGAACGCTGCAATGGGTCCAGTACCAGCTCGACAACGCGGCAACGATTGACGATGTAACAGCCTCGGATTCGCGGCTCCGCATTGCATCGACGGGCAGCGTGCCACTGCATTTCCTGGTTGCTGACGCAACCGGCAGCGCGGCCACGATCGAATTCCTCGCAGGTCGTATGGTCGTGCACCGGGGGAAGGAACTACCGGTGCCCGTACTCGCGAACGAGAGTTACGAAGAATCCCTGAAAAACCTGCCTGCGTTACCCGGCGGCTCAAACAGCTCTGCCGATCGCTTCGCGCGTGCATGCCGGCTCGTCAGGCAATACCAAAGCCAGTCAAACAGCCAACCGATTGTGGAGTATGCATTCGCAGTGCTCGAAGACGTGGCGCAGGGCGACTGGACGAAGTGGAGCATTGTGTACGACATCGCCGACCGTGAGGTTTTCTTCACCAGCGCCCGTTCCCGTCAGATAAAACTAATACGGTTGAATGCCCTGGATTTTTCCTGCCGGGCAGGACCGCGAATGTTCGACATGAATACGCCGGTGATTCAACCGAGCCGGGCTAAGTTCCCGGCGGTGGATATATCCGCGGAACTGCGTGCTTTTTCCGACCACCCCTACCGAAAACTCCTCGAAACTGCTTTTTCCGAAAGTCGCCCGCGGGTAATGATCAGCGAGGACCGTCAGCAGGCTATTTTTGATTATGGCAAATTCATTCGCTGCCAGTAAGAGTCAAGATTGCAACATGAAAACCTACAACTGGACCGGGTTCACGAAGCGCGTTCCGATAAACGCACCGGCGAAGACCATCTACGATGCCTGGACCACGCAACACGGTTTGGAAAAATGGTTTCTGCGGCTGGCACAATTCACCTCGAATCACGGAACGCTGCGGGGCCGCTATGACCAGATCGCACCCGGCGACCGCTACCGCTGGTTGTGGCATGGCTACAGCGACGATGTAGTGGAATCACAGGAAATCCTTTCCGTGAACGGCTGGGACGGCCTCAGCTTTCGATTTTCCGGCGGATGCATTGTGACCGTGACACTTATGCCGGAAAAAGGCCAGACGATCTGCGAGCTGAAACAGCATATGCCGATGGATGATGTGGAGCTGCAGCGCTATTATTTTATTGAATGCGGCCTCGGCTGGAGCTTTTACCTCGTCAATTTGAAATCGGTCCTCGAAGGCGGACTGGATCTGCGGAACCGGAACGCGGACCTTCGCGAGGTTGTAACCGCCTGAGTAAAAAATTCCGGCGGGTTTGAAAATCTCCGTACCTTTTCTAAAATCCCGCAGGCATGAAAAAATTTATCGTTGCCCTCGCTCTTGTCGGGGGAGTTGCCGCCGTGGCTTTCGCCAGCCTTCACCAGAATAATTCCATCAAGCAAACCATTGAGAAAAAGGAGGCGAAAAAGAAAAATTGCTGCCGAATGACCTGCCCTTTCTTCTGACCATTTTTCAAGCGGTTTTTTTAGGGCGCCGGCCTCCCGCTGGTCGGCCGAATATTCTACGTATATCGTTGATTATCAATGTAAGCGATTAAAATTTCCCCAAACGGCAAAAATTGATATTCCGAACCCGGCAAACCAGTAATTTTGGTTCAGGCTCCTAACCCCGCAAATTCCCCCATTTTCAACTGCCTGAGCGGCCCATTAAATTCTGTGATCGAGTAGCTGTTTCTTTGAGCGGAGACGACTGAAATGAGACATCCGATCAAATCGGGAGATTAATAAAAAGATTAAAAAGGGAGGATTTATGTATACCTATGATCTGCTGGAAAACGGTTGTTACTACCTCGTGAGGGAAAAAGAGGACTCGCCCATTACATTGATCAAGGTAGCTGTGGAATCAGATCTTTGCCTGTTCATCCAGCGGTTTGACGACCCCACGGAAACAGAATGGAAGCTGAAGAAAGACAGTATCTATGACATCATCGAGTGCCTGAGCGACGAGACGGTGAAGTCCTGGGAAGAACACTACAAGAGTAGTGAAGATGCCTATTACGAAGAGGATGACGACGACTGAACCGGCTGCGTCAAACCTAATACAATCGAAAAGGCTATCGGATCGCGATAGCCTTTTTCTTTTTATGGAAAAGCTGGTTTATGGATAAGTTCCGCGGAAGGTACCGCCGGTAATGGTGACCGTTCCCGCTGAGTTCCGCGCTGTTCCTGAAAATGTTCCGCTGATCGTCTTCGTAGCCACGTCGTGCGAGGTCACTGTAAACGTCATGCTCACCCCCGAAATCGTCGGATCCGCCTGGTAGGGATCGGTGCTGCATTCCAGCGTGTAGGCGAACCCGCCCTGGTTGCCTGTTAGAGCCGTCGAGCTGTAAGTTTCTCCATTGGTGATCGTGCCGTTGGCGTCCAGCAATGCAAGCTGAAAATCGTCCGAGCCGATCGAGTTCGATCCGAGTATTATAAACACAACGCCGGGGCCTGCCGGTTGCAGATCTGCCTGGTCGGTCTGCCCCTGGTACTGAATTGCCGGCGCGCTTCCTATATTGAACCGCCAGTCGACGGGTACGGGAGCGGGCGCAACCGTTACCGGGAAAGTGCATGACGGCGTGCCGGGCACCTGCACGTTGAATGTTCCCTGGTTGGCGGGTCTTCCCGTTCCCTGCAAAGTGACTATGGTCGGACCGGTGCTGGAAAAGCTGCCTGAGGCCGAAAAGGTCATGCCGTTTATCGGAGTGGTGGTTATGCTGTAGGTCCCGGCGGTAGTTACATTCACCGGCAGATCCACGGTATTGCACGGATTCAGATCGGAGGTGGCTTCATAAAATCCATCCACCACGGCGGTCGCGCAATCCACAGTGAACACCGCCGCTCCGCCACCCCCACCGCCAACAGTAACGCTAAAGGTGCAGGTATTCCCCCCGAGGGTAACGGTAAAATTCTTCGTCCCGGCTGTACCGGGCGTGCCGGTTCCCAAAAGGTTTACGTTTTGCGCTCCGGTTGCCGAAAGGTTTCCGGTGAATGAAAAGCTGAACCCATCCACGGTATTCGTGGAGATATTGAACGTGCCTGGAGTGGTTACGTTCACCTGGATCGTGACGGTGTTGCTCGCAGTAAGTGCTGTACCCGCCGTGTAAGTTCCGTTTACGGTAACGGGCGTGCAGGCTCCTCCCGCGCCACCCAGGGTGCCCTGGCCGGGCGTGGAGCCCGCGGGCAATACAGTTACCTGCACGTCGCAGAAGGTACTATCGTAGGAAACTACGAAATTGAAAGTCCCGTCGGTAAATGGTGTTCCAGCTCCGCGCAGAGTGACGGTATTTGCGCCGGTGGCCGTGAATGTACCGGTGGCGCGAAAGTGAATGCCGTTGACAGTATCGGTACCAATGGTGTAGGATCCTGCCGTAGTAACATTCACCTGGACCGTGATCGTATTGGTCGCCGTGAGCGCGGTGGATGCAATGTATGTTCCGTTGACCGTCTTCGGCAGGCAATCTCCGTTCACATCAGCAGCAAGCGAGCCTTCCGAGGGAGTGCCACCTGTTTCAAAACTGAGTTCTTTCTGGCAGCCGGTTAAAAAAATAAGGCCCAGTGCCAGCAGGTGGAAAAGATGTTTTTTCATAAAAGGGGGAGCTGTCTTTTTAAACGCCTAAAAGTAAGGATTATTTTCCTCAACCCCTGTTGGCTTCAGCATCCGATTTCACCGGCATCATCGTCTGCTCGTGTTCGTAAAGATTTCAATACCTTTTCAATATATGAATCGGAAACAATTTCTCGGTTCGATGGCGGCCGTGGCCATCATGCCCGAATTGCCGGCGATTGCCAGTGAAAAAAAACAGCCCGTCCGGTTCGCGCACCTGACGGACATTCATGTGCGGCCCGGCGACATTCCCGAGACCGGGATGGCCCGCGCGCTGCAGCACGTTCGTAACAGTCGCGTGCGCGTGGACTTCATCGTGAACGGCGGCGACGCCATTATGGACGCGCTCGAAGCAAGTCGTACACAAACCCAGTCGCAATGGGAAGTGTTTCACCGGATTCTCAGGACCGAAAACAACCTCCCGGTGTATCATTGCATCGGCAATCACGATATCTGGGGCTGGTTTTTGAAAGACGGCAGCGCGCGCAACGACTCTCAGTACGGGAAGCGCTGGACGCTGGATGAGCTCGGGCTAACGCGCCCTTACTACAGCTTCTCCCGCGGAGCCTGGCAAGTCATCGTGCTGGACAGCACGCAGCTCAACCCGGCGGGCGGCTACATTGCGCGTTTGGACGAAGAACAGCTTGAATGGCTGAAAGGCGAATTGCAGTCCACATCCGGAAAATTTGTCTGCATCCTCTCGCACATTCCTATTCTTTCAATTTCGTCCGGCTTATTCTTCGACCGCACCGAAAGCAACGGGGATCTGAAGATCCAGCGCAACCTCATGCATTCCGATTTTCTCGTGTTGAAAAAACTATTCCGGTCGCACCCGCAGGTCAGAGCCTGCATCAGCGGTCACACCCACCTGCAGGACGCGATCGACTATCTCGGCGTGAAATATTATTGCAACGGTGCCGTCTCGGGCAACTGGTGGAAAGGATCTTTCCAGGAATTTGGTCCCGCCTATGCGCTGATCGAACTCCACGACGACGGACGCGTAGAGCGAAGAATGGTCGCCTATTGAATTAACTTGCTCTAAAATCAGTCGTATGAAAACGATGGTCGCGATGTTCATTATTTTCATCCTCCCCTGGGGCGTTCGTGCTCAAAAACCCGACGTGCTCCTCCTTACCAGCGGTACTAAAACGAGTCTCCGCGGACTGAGCGTGGTCAATGACCACGTGCTCTGGGTCAGCGGAAGCAACGGTACGGTGGGAAAGACAACGAACGGGGGCAAGTCCTGGAAATGGATGACGGTGCAGGGCTTCGAGAAAAACGATTTTCGCGATATAGAAGCTTTCGATGCCACGACCGCCATCATTATGAGCGTGGCCGAGCCCGCTTATATCCTGAAGACCACCAACGGTGGAGAGACCTGGAAGGTGGTGTACGAGAACCGCACGAAGGGAATGTTTCTTGACGCGATGGAATTCTGGAACGAACAGGCGGGTATCGTTGTCGGCGATCCGATCGATGGAAAGTTTTTCATCGCCCGCAGTTTCGATGGCGGGTCCAGCTGGCAGGAAATTCCTTTTGATAAAAGACCTGTGGCTGACAGTGGCGAAGCATGCTTCGCCGCGAGTGGCACCAACGTGCGTGCGCTGGATCGCGACGAAGCGGTTTTCGTGAGCGGCGGGCTGCGTTCCCGAATGTTCTCCCAAAGCACACCGCGCGTGTTGCCTTTATCGCAGGGCAAAGGAACCACAGGGGCCAATTCAATTGCGGTCTGGGACAATCGCCGGTTACGGGGAGGAAAGCGGATGATCGTGGTCGGTGGCGACTTCGCAGCCGATTCCCTCCGGACCGGGAATTGCGTTTACACCAGCAACCGGGGCAAGACCTGGCAGGTTCCCGCCACGCCTCCGCATGGCTACCGGAGTTGCGTGGAATATTTTTCGAAACGCGACGTCTTTAGTTGCGGTTTGAATGGGGTGGATTATTCGGCCGACGGAGGCAGGAACTGGTACCGGATCACCCGCGAGGGCTTTCATGTGTGCCGCGCCGCGCGACTGGGTACGGCCATTTATCTGGCCGGCAGTAACGGGCGGGTTGCAAAAATCATCTGGAAATAAATCAGTCGAGTTCCGCGAGAATCTCCCTCACGCTTGGTCGTTTTTTGTAGTCGGGCTCGAAAAACCGATAAATAATAGTGCTTTCCTGGTCAATTATATAGACGGCGGGGATGGGCAAATACTTTCCGTTGCTTCCATTATTCTCCTCTATTCGAATGCCGGTGTTCCGATAACGCGTGAGCGTATTCTCCGGAACTTCAAATTCGACGTCGTAGGCCTTCATGATCTTCAGTCCTTCGTCGTGGAGGATCGGGAACGCCGCTCCGGTTTTTTCCGCCATCAGACGTGTACTTTCCGGCTTTTCCGGGCTGACCGCAACCACCGCAGCAGCTTTTTCCTGGATGAACATCAGGGAATCCTGGATTTTCTTCAGCTGACGACTGCAATGCGGACACCACTGACCGCGATAAAAAACAAGGACCACTTTCCCCTTTTTCAAAAGCTCCTTCAACCGCACCTGCCGGCCGTTCTGGTCCACACCCCGGAAATCCGGAGCCCTGGAAGCTATGAACAACCCCTCCGGTGCCTGCTGCGCCAGCGCAGTACCGGTGAGAAATAAAAACAACAGAACGATCAGATATTTTAGGATCATAACCTGTTTCCAAAATTATTAACTGTACACCTCCCGAAAAGAACAGCGCATCTGCATTAACATAAGATTATTTTTTCCCCTACTTTTGAAAACCTCACTCCCCCGCAATGCAGGACAGGCACCACGGAAAATACCTGAGCAAAATGTTTCTTGGATTCGTCCTCGTTACCGCCGGCATTTTCCTGGTCTCCCTTGGAACAATAGAAGCGCGGAAAAGCAACTGGTACTTCTGGGCATCGGGTTCGGCGATCGTTGTCAACGCCGGTCTTTACTTCCTGTTCGGAGCCTGCGTACACAAGGTAAAATCTGACCTTATTCGCCGGCAGAAGCAGCGCGATCATCGCAAGCCGGTGGAGATCAGTTGAAGTTTTTAGTTCTGGTTCGCCAGGCTGCGGAAGTCAACGGGGACCAACCTGCTTACCCCGGGTTCCTGCATGGTCACTCCGTAGATGACGTCCACGGCACTCATGGTCATCTTGTTATGGGTGACAATGATGAACTGTGAATTGCTGCTGAACTGCCGGATCATGTTGGTAAACTTCCCCACATTCGCATCGTCGAGCGGTGCGTCCACCTCGTCGAGGATGCAGAACGGTGCCGGCTTGATCAGGTAGATCGCGAAAAGCAGCGCGGTGGCGGTGAGGGTCCGTTCTCCCCCGCTCAGCTGCGTAAGGGAGGTGGGCCGTTTCCCTTTCGGCTTTGCAATCACGTCAATTCCTGTTTCGGCGGGGTTCCCGGGATTTTCCAGTATCAAATCAGCCTGGTCATCCTCGGTGAAAAGAGTTTTGAATACCTTCTGGAAATTCTCGCGCACTTTATCGAAAGTCTCCAGGAATTTCTGGTTCGCGGTCGCTTCCACCTGCTCGATGGTCTGCAGAAGGCTTTCGCGCGCCGACACCAGGTCGTTCTTCTGCTCGATGATGAAATCGTAGCGTTTTTTCATTTCTGTGAACGCCTCGATCGCAGTCGGATTCACGTCACCAAGATTCTCAAGTCGTCTTTTCATCCGGTCCGATTTTTCCTGGAGCTCTTCGAATGTTAACTCCGTCACTCTCGGTTCGCTTAGGATATCCTCAAGCTTTACCCTGAACTCCACATCCAGCCTTTCTTTCATCCCGGCGAGCTGGAGCTTCAGCTCATTCAGCCGGTCCTTGAATTCGTTCAGAAGTTGCTCCACCATTTCCTTTTCGCGAACGGTGTGGCGAATACCGCTTTCCATTTCGCTGATCTCATTGCGAAATGAATAATACGCCTGGTCAGCCTGGTTGAGCGCACGCTCTTCGTCTTCTTTTTTGCGAAGCAGTTCCTGCACGTCCTGACCTGCCTGTTCTACGGCCTGGGCGGATTGCATGATCTGTTCCGCCGTATCGACGAGCTGCGCGGAATTGGCTTCGATCTGCGCGGTCAGCTCGCGAAGCTGGTTGTTTTTGAACTCCAGTTCCTGCTTCAGCCCGTTGATCTTGCTATGCTGGCGGGTAACATTCAGGTTAAATTCGTTGTACTGCCCAGAAGCCTCGTTGTACTGTTCTTCCGCACCGCGGAAGGCTTCTTCGGCTTCGGTGAGCCGTATCGACTGGGCGTGCAACAGCTCGTTGTATTCCTTGAGCTGGTTGCGTACCCCTTCCACGGAGCTCTGCGTCTGCTGGATCTGCAAATTCAATTCTTCAACGCGTTGCTGCGAGGCCGTGCGGAGCGAGTGCAGGTTTTCCAGCTTGTTGTGCAAAGCGAATACCTGGTTCGTAAGCTGCTGAATTTCCACTTCAGTGTCCCGCACTGTCGATTCGCGCAACTCCTCATTGAACGCGATGACTTCGTTGTGACGGGCCTGGATTTCCGCGCGAAGTGCTTCTACCACACCCGCCTGCTGAGCGATTTCTTCTTCCAGCTTTTCAAGGGTCTTCAGTCTTCCGATCTTTTTGCCTTCGATCAGTCCCACGCTGCCGCCGGTGAGTGAATATTTTCCTTTGACGAACTTGCCGGTTTTTTCGATCACCACGTGACCATTGCTGTTCTCGAGCACGCTCTCGTCTTCAGCAATGAACACATTTCCTAATAGGTGTTCCGCCAGCGGGCGGTATTGTTCTTCCACTTCCACCACGTTCATCGCGGGTATGGCACCGGGAAGCGAAGCAACTTCGCCACCTGGCGCCCTGAACTGATCGAGCAAAAAGAAATTCGCTTTTCCTTTCTTGTGCTCATCCAGCAGGCGGATCGCCTGCATGCCTTCCGCCAGGTTGCGCACCACGTAATAACCCAGGTACGGTTCCAGCACGTTCTCGAGGGCAGCCCTGTACTCTTCCTTTACATAAAGAATATCGGAGAGAATGGGCGAGGTATAATTCCACTGCGTGTTGTTGTGTAGAAACTTCACACTTTCGGGATAGCCCTCCATCGAATCGATCATGCTGCGCAGCAGCTCGTGCTCGTTTTTTCTGGCATCGAGGCGGCGGGTTTCTTCCGCGAGCTGGTTGCGCAGGCCTTCCAGCATCTCCTGCGTCTGCAAAATTTGTTCCTTCGTGTATTCCTGGTGCTGCTGCAATTGTTGCAGGTCAACCTGCTTGATGCTGAGCTCTTTCTCCTTGAGAATCCGTTCCTGGTCCAAGTGCTGCCGCTGCTGTTCACGCAGTCTTTTTTCCTCTTCGATCTGCACGATGGTGCGCTGCAGGTTTTGCACCGATGTATCGGCAACCGCCACGCGTTTTTCCGCCTCAAACTGGTTTCGCTGAATCTGCTGGTATTCATTTCGCAGCGAATCGAGGGTGCGGCGCTTTTCATCCACGATTCTGCGTCGGTTTTCCATTTCCCCGCGCAATACCCCGAGCTGTTCGTTCAAGCCGCGCAACGTGGTTTCTTCTTCACTCACCTGGCCACCGGTAAACTCGATGCTTTCGCGAATACCGGCCACCTGCACTTCGGACCTCGCTACAGAATCTTTCAATCCCGATTCCTTTTCCCTCAGGTGCGCGAGTCGCTGCACAGCAAGATTTTTTTCATTTTCGCGCAAACGGAGCTGCTCCAGCAGCTGGTTGAACCCCTGCTGCTGCGCCTGCAGGGATTTTTCTTTCTCAATGAACTCGATTTTCTGTTTTTCGAGTTCGGCCTCCTGGCGGGCGATCTCGGCCTCGAGGGCAACTCTCTTCCCCGTCTCGGCATCCGATTGCTGCGTCAGCTCCTGGTAGCTACTGTTGAATCCTTCAAGGGAAGCCTTGGCCAGCTCGATGCTCACGTCCCGGTAATCTTTTTTGATCTCGTGGTATTTCTCGGCTTTCTTCGCCTGGCTTTCCAGTGTCTTGAGCTGGTTGTTGATTTCGAAGACGAGATCTTCGATCCGAGCGAGGTCCTGTTCGGTGGCATCAAGCTTAAGGCGCGCTTCTTTTTTCCGGGTCTTGTAAATGGAAATACCTGCCGCCTGCTCGAGCATCCGCCGACGGCTGTTCTCTTTGTCCTTAATCAGGTCGTCGACCATTGCCAGCTCGATAATGGCGTAACTGTCCGTAGAAATGCCTGTGTCTATAAATAGATTTTGAATATCCTTAAGACGGCAGGGCACGTCGTTCAGCCGATATTCGCTCTCACCGCTCTTGTAAAATTTGCGCGTGATCGTTACCGTGTTGAATTCTGTGGGGAGGAGGTTGCGCGTATTCTCAAAAGTCAGGCTCACTTCGGCCAGGCCGCTGGCGGAACGGGTCTTTGAGCCGTTGAATACCAGGCTGTCGAGATTCTCGCTTCGAAGATGGCTGATCTTCTGTTCACCGATCACCCAGCGGATGCTGTCGACAATATTGGATTTTCCGCAACCGTTGGGCCCAACTATACCGGTGATGTTGTCGTCGAAGTTTACCAGGGTCTTGTCGGCAAAGCTTTTAAAGCCCTTTATTTCCAAGCTTTTTAGTCTCACAGGATCAATTTATTCCGGCGAATTTACTGCAAACCCCCCGAATGGTCAATTTGGTAATCAACCAGTTATTCACAGAAATCGGCTGTTGTGGGTAACTCGTTTCAGCGCGATGCCGGCCGGCTTTTCGTTCTTTGGTACACATCCAGGATCGCCTGCCGGATGGCCGGCCATTCGTATTGCGCCAGCCGGTGAAACCGCTTTTTCATCCATCTGATGTCGAGGTAGGGAACGTTTACCAGGTTCTCCCGCGCGAAGCTTGCGTTTGATGTATCCACGATGTCGTCGTTTTCACCCTGCAGGTATACAACGGGAACCCGGATGTTTTTCCAGTAAGGGAGCATGGCTTCCAATTCTTTTTTATGATGCACTTTTTCGGTATTCGCCGAGCGAAACAGCCGCGGCATGAACCAGCGAATGGACCAGTGCTCGATGATGTGGGTAAACCAGAAATATTTTTCGCGGCCGGGGCCGATAGCCGGACCGGTGAGCACGAGACCGTCGACGAGATGCGGATGATCCATAGTCAGCCTGCACGCGATGGAAGCTCCGTATGAGCCTCCTACCAGGATCACGGGGTGACGAACCGAATGGATGCTATCGAGCAGGGGCCGGATCATTTCCGATTGCTTTTGGATCGACTTCTCGGGATTGCCGAATCCCGAATAACCATACCCGGGGCGGTCCACCGCGATCACCCGGAATTTTCCGCGAATCGCGGAGTCCGCCATTCGCCAGTGATAATAGCTCATGGACCCCGGCGAGCCGTGAAGCATCAGCAATGTGGGAAGCGTGTCATCGCCGGATACGACGTAACGCAATTTCCGGCCGTGCGTCTCGTAATAAGCTATGCGGGCGGGAATGTTTTTTTCGGCGAAAATGCGGCGCAACTCGTCGTCCGATTTGCGGAACTGCACAAAATGATCGAAAAGCAGGCAGCCGATGACAAACAGCCCCAGCAGGATGATCAGCACCCGCAGCAGAATGCGCAACCAGCGAAATCTCGTTTTTTCCCTTTTCCTTATTGCCGCCGACTGTTGACCCTGCATGAACAATTTCCTTTCGTGCGAATATAATGACGCCGTGAGTCTTGCAGTATGCCGACCGTTCATCACCCCCCTGCTCCATTCGTTGAGGCGCGGCAGCGAAACGGCCAAAACAACTGCCCTTTTTGAGTCTCCAACTGCATGCCATGGTCCGTTACATGATGTCCTTCTCGGTAAAAGAATCAGAACAGGAAACCGCGCGCAGGATTATTCGCGAGTATTTCGAAAAGCTTTATCGCGCGGGGCCGGGCGGGATGCGCAGCCAGTGCTATTCTGATGAGGGAAAGGACGGGGGTTTCGTCCACATCAAAAGTTTTGTGCGCGATTCCGTGGCACGTCAGCATTTCCGCTCCGCGTTTTTCACCGAATACATCAACAGGTTGTCGGCGGTCACCGGCGAACCGCTTTCATTTACGCGGCTGTCGCAGGAAAAAACTTTCGAAAGCATTTACTGAAATTAAGCGCGCAGGAATCCTGCCAGCAGCTTGTAATTTTCCTCTGTGCGCAGTTTGGTCAGTGCCTTGTCGCGTATCTGCCGCACGCGTTCCGGTGTGAGATCGTACTGGCGGGCAATTTCGTCAAGGTTCATGGGCGCTTCGCGGCCGATCCCAAAATAGCAAAGCAGCACCTCGCGCTGCCGCTCGGTGAGCACCGCGAAAGTCCGGTCGAGTTCTGTCTTCAGGGACTCGGTGTACCACACCCCGCGATCCGTCGCTTCGCCGAAAGGGTCGGCAAAAATGTCATGCAACGTCGCGTCTTCCTCTTCGGAAGTGGGTGCGTCGAAGCTGACGTGACGCGCCTGCAGCTCCAGTCCCCTCATCACGTCGGTCGATTCGAGCTTCATGGCTTCCGCAACTTCCTCTTCGGAAGGCATACGCTCGAGCTGCTGTTCGAGTTCTGCCCGTACGCGGGTCATTTGCCCGCCCAGCATGACTTTGTTGAGCGGTACGCGGACGAGTCGTGCCTGCTCGCCGATCGCCTGCAGGATGGACTGCCGGATCCACCACACCGCAAAAGAGATGAATTTGAAACCGCGGGTTTGATCGAAGCGCTCGATGGCGCGGATCAGGCCGAAATTACCTTCGTTGATGAGGTCGTCGAGGGAAAGTCCCTGGCCCTGGAAACGCTTCGCAACCGAAACCACGAAGCGCAGGTTTGCTTTTACCAGTTTGTTTTTCGCGGCCTGGGAACCCCGGCGCACGTGCTCAAACAATTCCACTTCTTCGTCGGGGTTAAGGAGCGGGATCCGGGCGATGTCCCGCAGGTAAGTTTCTACGCTGCGGGATTCCCGGGCGGTGATCGATTTGGAAATTTTTAATTGACGCATACCCAATGATTTTTCAGATGAATTGGACTTGGTTTTTCATCGGGTACGGGAACGCAAAGCAACGGCGGCTGCAGGCGAAAAAAAATAGAACAGGATGCCGATGTGTTGTCAATTCCTTCCAGGCTCGTGTAGTCGTAAGTTGACGGCCGCCCTAAGTAGAAAAGCTTAAGTCGCGGGAACTTACGTGGCCTTTTTACGCAAAAAAAAAGTGGCAGCTGTCGCTACCACTTTTACTTTTTGCCTGGGTCCTTTTACTCTTCTTTAGTTTTCGTCTTTATCTTCTGGGTGCCCACCTCTACTTTGGTCTCATCTTCCTTCCATTTTATCTTATCCCATTCTTCCTTGTACTTGGCCTCTCCTTCCTCGCTCTTGTACTTATTGTTCCAGTCTTTTATTTTCAGCTCCCCTTTTTCCCACTTCACCTTGCGGCCATACCGATCTTTCATCTTGAACTCATTGCCGTCCCATTTCACCCGGCTATCATCGAATTGCCAGGTATTGTTGGCACCCATCACGATAAGGTCGTTCACAATGATGCCGGTCACACCATGTACCGTATCCGGACTTCTCTTCGGGTCCGTGTACCGTATGACGTAAAAATCGAGCGGAAGTTTGGTGCTGAGGTTCACGGTCCGCCAGCTTACCGTATCGTAGTAAATGTCCACAGTATCTGCCGAAGCAAGGTCAACGATGTAATACGTGCGCACCTTGTCGGTTACAGGCTGCGCCTGCATCATACCGAACAGGGCCACGCAGGCAATCGATAAAAAACCTATTCGCTTACCCATATCTTTGTGATTTAATGAAGAATAAGGTTACGCCCTCCGGAATGCAGATATTATGCCACCGGGAGGCGATCGTGTTTTGTTTCGTTTCCGCGGTCAGGCTTCGCGACGCGATCCCCCGCCGCGCAACAGTGCCACGAGAAGAAGTATGAACAGGGCACCGCCCACAATCCAGACCCACGGCTGCTGATACCAGTTTCCGCCTTTGTTCACATCCACATTTACATCCACGCCTTTGTCCTGCGCGAAACCTGCCACAGCGCCCACGGCGAGTAACAATACAAATAACAAACGCCTCAGTAACTGTTTCATGTTAAAATGGTTTTATGTGTAAAATTTTCCCGACACTTTTTTTACCCGGAAACCGGACCTTGTTACGACAGCATACTTTGCCAGGGCTTGTAAGGGTGGAACGCGGATAATGGACAAAATTGATGCCGTTTGGAGAAGTCGGGAGTTCGGAGTCAGGAGTTCAGAGTGCTCTACAGACTACAGACTATCGACTCTCTCCCTCCCCTTGGGGGAGTGCCGGGGTGGGGCCGGAAGGTGGTGGAAGATTGTTGAACGTTGTTGCCTGGAGAGCAACCGCAACTTTCGACTACCAACTACAGACTAACGACTATCGACTATAATCTTACCTTTGCCTCCATTTTAAATAAATAAGCCAACAAAAACTGCATTTCCATGGAAACGGTAATAGTTCCCGTAGATTTTTCGGCAACATCGGTGAATGCGGCCCGCTACGCCGTTCAGCTCCTCACCGGCCATTACGGCGTCAACATGGTCCTCTATCACATGTACGAGAAGCCCAAAGAAAAAGCGGAAACGGAGCAGAAATTGCACGAGCTCAAGGCCGAGCTGCTGGAGCTGGGTATCGTAAAGATCGAAACACTGAACGAACACGGGTCAGATTTCATCGATGAACTGGAAAAGCTGGCGCGGCACCGCCAGGCGGACCTGATCATTATGGGCATTACCGGCCGTTCCGGGCTTGCGCAAACGCTGGTGGGCAGCAATACGATCCGCATCGTGGAGCGGAAGGCTTCACCCGTGCTCATCGTTCCTCCCAAAGCGAGCTACCACGAAGTGCGAAATGTATTGCTGGCCTCCGATTTCAAGGATGTGGAGCGCACCACGCCGACGGTTCCCGTCAAAAAAGTATTGAAAACATTCCGTCCCAACCTGCACGTGATCAATGTGGACAGTAACCATTATGTGGCGCTCACCGAAGATTACCAGACCGAAAAATCCAAACTGAAAGAAATGTTCCGCGACTTCAACCCGGAGTTTTATTTTCTCGGGTGGTACGACGTCGACGAAGCCATTAACCAGTTCGCGCACGACAAGAACATAGACTTCATCATCGTTATTCACAAAGAACACTCGCTGTTTTCCCGCATTTTCGGAAAGAGTCACACCCGCGAGCTGGCGTATCACAGCTCGGTACCGGTGCTCGCGCTGCACGAATGAAGCGGCAGATAAAAGGCTAACTTTGCAGGCCCCGTTGGAATCGGTGTGCGCCCCGTGGTGCGACCAGCTGTATTTCAACCTCTTAGATGAACAGCCGGATGTATGAAGAACATCAAACTGATCGAAGTTCCCTCCGAAATCGGGGCCGGTACCCGGGGCGCCAGCCTCGGTGTTGAGGCTATTAAGATCGCCGCGCTCGACTTCATGAGTAATTTTTTCATTCATTTTCCTTCGGAAAAGATCCCAACGGAGAATAAGCTTCTTTATGAGCCGATCGAATCCCCCTACGCGAAACGCATAAAGGGCGTGGTGACGATGTACGACCGGGTCAGCAAGGCGGTGACGGACACAATGAAAAATAACTTTTTCCCGGTTGTGTTGAGCGGCGACCACAGCATTGCCGGGGCCATCATTGCCGGAATTAAGATGGCGCGTCCCAAAAGCAAGCTCGGCCTGATCTGGATCGACGCACACTCCGACCTGCACAGCCCCTTTACCACACCATCCGGCAATCTCCACGGCATGGCCCTCGCCGCCTCACTGAACATGGACAATATGGAGTGCGCCGTGCACGAGGTGGACGAGCAAACGATCAGGCATTGGAATCATCTCAAGAATATCGGTAAGATCACACCGAAACTGCTGCCGGAAGATATCGTATTCATCTCCCTGCGGGAGTTCGAAAAGGAAGAAAAGTACCTGCTTGACAAATATGACATGAAAGTCGTCACCACCAAGGAAGTTCGGCACAAGGGCGCGGAAAGTATCGTGCGCAGCGTGCTGCGTTACCTCGACGACTGCACCGACATCTATGTGTCGTTCGACGTGGACAGCCTCGATTCCTCCATCTCCAAAGGCACCGGCACGCCTGTCATCAACGGTTTGAAAGAGCGGGAAGCGGAGGACCTGATCAGCAAGTTCATGATGAACCGAAAGGTCTGCGCCTTCGAGATCGCTGAGGTGAATCCCACGCTGGACAAGGAAAACCTGATGGCGGAGATCGCGTTCAACATCCTCCAGCGCAGCGTGAACATCCTGCTCATGAACTAAGCGCGCGCTCGAAGGTTTTTTGCAATCCAAGCTCAAACGGGAGCGGCCGGAAATCCAGCTCCCTCGAAGCCCGGCTGATGTCGAACCCCGTTTTCGGGGGGCGCCTGGCCGGCTGCTTCAGCGTTTCGGAAGTGACCGGGTGAATCAGGGAGCTGTCGAGGCCCAGGAAGCCGGCCGTGCGGCAGGCCATCTGGTAAGGCGTGAGCGGTTCGGTGCCGGAGACATGAAACAGTCCGTTCGCGCGCCGGCTGAGGATCTCTCCGATCGCCGAAACAAGATCTTCGACGTAAGTCGGTGTGCGGAGCTGGTCCTGGAAGACACTGTACGGCTCTCCCGCTTTCAGTTTCCTGGCGACGAGGCTCACGAGGTTGTCGCGGCCGCTGAAGGGATGGCCGTAAACCATGATGGTGCGGACGATGGACCAGTCGCCCGCGTATTCCCGCACGGCCTGTTCGGCCTCGAGCTTGGTCTTGCCATAAAAGTTGATGGGGTTGGGAGGATCCTCCTCGCGGTACATGCCGCTGCGGCCGTCGAAGACAAAGTCGGTCGAAAGAAAAACAAAGAAGCTCCTGTGCTCTTCCGCGTTCACCAGCAGGTTGAGGGTACCTTCTACGTTCGTCACGTAGGCTTCCCACTGGCGCTGCTCGCAATCGTCGGGCCGGCTCATCGCGCCGGCGTGCAGCACCGCTTCCGGCCGCCATTGCTCAAAGCAGTCGTGCACCGCGAACGGGTCGGTGACATCCATCGGCTGCAGGCCGGCGGCAGCAGGATTTCTGGTGGTGGGAATGACTTCGTGTCCCGCCGCGCGAAGCGCACGCAACAGGTAGTATCCGATAAATCCCTTCGCCCCGGTGAGCAGGATCCTCATGCGGTAAAATTAATGAGGTTGTGGCTGACTCTTACTAAACCGTTTTAGCAAAACTGTCCAGGAAAACGGGGGTTAGGACCCTTACACCGGGCTTCTTTGTTAGCTTTTTTGTTTGCAGTCCATCGTTGCAAACGATGGACAACCTTTCATCTTCTTTCTCTCTATTCAGCATGCTACGAAAAGCGGGGATGGGGTAGCTCAAAACAAAAAGAAATCTAATTATGAGTGGCCCGAAAAACGGGGAAGCTTACATTAGCTTCTACAGTTTAAATATCGATCACCCAATGAAATCTATATATCCTGACCCTATAAAACTAAAAAACTAGACTTTTGCATTTATTAGTTGAACACAGCTCTATTCATTTCTGACAGTTTAAAGGGGTTAACAATATTGTTCGTCACTTTAAAGTTAATCCCAACTGTCAGATTAAATCTTAGCTTCTACATTTAAAGAAAAAGCCGCAGTGATGCGGCTTTTGTCATTTATATTATCCATCAACGGATTGATTTTGTTTTCTCAACTTCTCATCTTTTTTTAGCTCCTCTTCATAATTGAACTTCTCTTCCTTATCAAGCTTACCGTTTTTATAAAATCTTGCAGCTATTCTCACTCCATTTTTAAAGTCAAACTCTTTTGTTAGCTCGTGCTTCTCATTATCACTATATACCTTTCGAGTACCATTTTCAATACCGTCAATATAAAAACTCTCAACAACTACCCTGTTGTTCTTAGAATATAAACGATAAACTCCTGTTTTTATACCATCTCTAAACTCTTGCTCTTCTACAAGCCTGCCATCAGTATTATAAAACCTCTTCATCCCATGAACTTTGCCTGTTTTGTAGCTCTCCTCGTACTGAAGGGTTCCATAAACCCTATACACTCTAGATAAGCCATGGAGAACCCCATTTTTAAAATTCCTTTCCTCTCTTTTTTTGCCATTCGGATAGTAGTAAACACATAATCCATCCCTATTTCCGTCTTTGTAGCTTTCAATAGCATAGAGATAATTATATCCATTCTGCTCCATTTGGATTTTCCAAACTCCTTGTTTTAATCCATTGGCATCTGTCTGATTAAATACAGTATCTGATTGTGCATAGCAAGCACTGTAGATAATAAGTGTAGTTATTAAAGCAATGATACTTTTCATAGTTAATAGGATAAGTTTGATTGTAAAGACCTATATGGGTTAACGGTAAATATAGGATTGACGACTGTTATGGTGAGTCTCCATTTATCCGCTGCCGTTGATGTTTCCTGGGTGTTTGTAACTCTATAGGAGATATTCATATCGGTAGTTGCTCTCACAGTTCCTACATTGACCGCTGTGTTATCTGGCTGACTTATTTCTCCGTTTGTTGATAATATAACCGATCGGTTACCTGAACCTCCAGTACCAATAACATCTAATCCATCTGGTTGTTGATAAGGAGTAAAAGAAGCGCTGACCGTTCCGCCTTTCACTACACTTAACCCTGTGTTAATTTCTGTATTATTAGGCATCTGATTGGCAGAACCGTCTCGTGCCGAACTTTCATAACGAGTTACGTCTTGTTGGTAGGGATTTATTTCTATTCGCTCATTAACCGTCCATCCTGTTGCTTCTGATTTGTTACCTCGTCCTTTATAAGTATTCATAGCACCACTACCAGCTAAAGTATTTGATTCCTTGCCCAAAAACCTAAACCACTTCTTATTCTGATACTTATTACTCAACTCATGTGCCTTTGCTCTTATTTCAGTTTTGCTTTTTCCATCTTCCTTCATTTTGTTCAGCACATTGCCTACTTTTTTCTCAAACTTTTTCTCGTACTTCCTGCGATTATTTTCATCATCAGCAGGAGTGGGTTGCATTCCATCGGGGTCTATAAATCTAAGTGGATTATCAAAGGCAAAAGCATAAGGGCTCCATCTTCGCATTTTATCTGCCAATGGGTCTATGGTATGGAAGCGACCTATTTGCGGGTCATACATTCTCGCACCGAAGTCCAATAACTCTAACCCTGAACCGTCGCTGAACTCTTGTCTTTGCTCTTCCTTGCCATTAAACTTTAGTTTGTTGGAAGGAGAACCAAAACTCATTGCCCTTGAACTTATGCCGGCCATCGTTAACCCAAACGGATAATAATGCGTCTCCTCAATCAACGGCCCTCTTATATGTGTCACCTGCAGGTTATCAAAATAGACACTGATGTCGGTGGTCTGGTTGCTTACGTAAATGTAGAGGTAACCGCTTTTGGCAACCTGCAGGCCGGTGAACTGGTGAATCCTGAATTCCCCGCTGCTGCCTGCCTGTTCGTAGCCGGAACTCGAGTAGCGAAACTGCTCGT
>DASPNM010000028.1:0-145718 GCA_035626515.1 Chitinophagaceae bacterium | reverse complement strand
TCTTCCGACTTCCGACTCCCGACTCCCGACTCCCGACTCCTGACTATATTTGCCCGTGCTCCCAACATCGCGACCGGTTGTTCATAATTTCAATGCCGGCCCGGCCATCCTGCCTCCCTCGGTTTGTGAAGAAGCCAGCCGGGCCATTCTCAACTACAACGACACCGGACTGTCCATTCTGGAGATCGGTCACCGCACCCCGCTGTTCCAGGTGATCCTCGACGAGGCCCGCGGACTGGTGAAAGAACTCATGGACCTCGGCAGCGCGCACGAAGTGCTGTTCCTCCACGGCGGCGCCTCCACGCAATTCATGCAGGTGCCCATGAACCTGCTCGACTCCGACGAAATGGCGGCCTATACCGACACCGGGCTCTGGGCCACCAAAGCGATCCGCGAAGCGCGGCTGTTCGGTCACGTGGAAGTGGCCTGCAGCTCGAAAGAGGATCATTATCGCCATTTACCCAAATCATTCGACGTGCCGGGCACCGCAAAATACCTCCACATCACCACGAACAACACCGTTTACGGTACCCAGTGGCAGGACCTTTCTCTGTTCTATCAGTTCGGGGTGCCCCTCGTCGCCGACATGAGCAGCGACATCCTCAGCCGCCGGCTCCCTTTCTCACAATTCGACCTCATCTACGCGGGCGCGCAGAAAAATCTCGGGGCGGCCGGCGTGAACCTGGTAATAGTAAATAAGAATATCCTCGGAAAAGTGAAGCGGGCGATCCCCACCATGATGGATTACCGGGCGCACATCGAGAATGGTTCCCTGCTCAACACACCGCCGGTTTTCGCGATCTACGTAAGCCTGCTGACGCTTCGCTGGATCAAGGCACAGGGCGGCGTACCGGTTGTCGAACAACGCAACGCCCAAAAAGCCGCGCTGCTTTACGAAACGCTCGACAGCATTCCGCTGTTTCACCCCACGGTAGCACGTGAAGACCGCAGCCTGATGAATGTTGTGTTTACCATTGAAGATCCCCTTCTGGAAAAGGAATTCCTCGAGATTTGCAGGCAGGAGGGCATGATCGGCATCCGCGGCCACCGCACGGTCGGGGGATTCCGCATTTCGCTCTACAACGCCCTGCCGGTTGAAAGCGTGCAGGCAATCACCGGCCTGATGAAAGAATTTGCCCAAAAAAAAGGATGAAATGGCGAGAATAAGACCGTTCAAAGCGCTGCGACCGAAACCCGGGCTGGCCGCAAGCGTCGCTTCCCGCCCCTATGATGTGCTCAGCGCGGCTGAGGCCAGGGAAGAAGTGAAAGAAAACCCGCTGTCCTTCCTTCATGTCACCCGCGCGGAAGTGGACCTGCCGCCCGATACAGGTCCATACAGTGTCGAAGTTTACCAACAGGCGGACCGCAACCTGAAAAAGCTTGTTTCCGAAGGAATCCTGCAGCAGGATGAAAGTCCCTGTTACTATGTTTACGAGCTCACGATGAACGGCCGCAGCCAAACGGGGCTCGTCGGCCTTTCTTCTGTGGAGGATTATTTCGGGGACGTTATCCGGAAGCATGAATTCACGCGCCCGGAAAAAGAAAAAGACCGCATCGACCACATGCAGGCGATTCGTGCGCAAACCGGCAATGTCTTTCTCGCTTACCGGGATGTGCTGGAGGTGAACGCGCTGATCGCCGGATGGAAAATGTCGAACAAGCCCGTCTATGAATTCACGGCCGACGACGACGTCGCACACCGGTTCTGGATCCTCGACCGGCCTATTGTGATTGATTCCATTAGCCGGCTTTTCGAAACGAAGGTTCCATACACATACATCGCCGACGGGCATCACCGCGCGGCTTCAGCTGCAAAAGTGAGCCGTGCGCTTCGCGAAAGCGAAGCTGCACAATACTTTCTCACCACCATATTCCCGGCGAGCCAGCTTGCCATTCTCGATTACAATCGCGTGGTCAGAAACCTCGGGATGGACAAAGAAGATTTTATCAGTGCCCTCCAGGAAGATTTTTACATCACCCAAAGCTCCGAGCCCATAAAGCCTGCGCAGCCGCACGAGTTCGGCATGTATTTGGACAGGCAGTGGTACATCCTGACGGCACGAAAGGGTACGTTTGGTACCGACCCGATCGGTGTGCTTGATGTGACCATCCTTTCGGAAAACATTTTGAGCAAACTACTCGGAATAAAAGACCAGCGCACCGACAAGCGAATCGATTTCGTGGGCGGTATACGCGGGTTGAAGGAGCTGGAAAAAAGGGTGGACAGCGGCGAGATGGCGGTCGCCTTCAGCCTCCACCCGGTGAGCATTGAGCAGCTGTTCGCCATTGCCGACAGCGGAAATGTAATGCCCCCAAAAAGCACCTGGTTCGAACCCAAGCTCCGGGACGGGCTGGTGACCCACCTGATTTAACAATGCCTGCGGCATAATTTATTTATTTTGCAAACCCCGACGTCCGTTACGGCGTCCTTATAATAAACCTGCTATGAAAAAGGTCCGGCTCCTTTTCTCCGTCCTGCTGCTGGGATTTGCCTCGCTGGCCCAGGACGATGTGAAGACGCTGCACGAGACGGCGAAGAACTTCATGGTCACCGGTGATTTTGACAACGCGATTCTGGTTTTGAACCGGGCGCTGGTGGTTGACAAGAATAACCTGGACCTGCAAAAGGACCTCGCCATGACGCATTACCTGAAGCGGGATTATGTGAAAGCGCTGGAAACTGTCAAGGTTATTGTGGACCGCGACGATGCTGACGTGGTCAGCTTCCAGATCGCCGGGAATGTGTACAAGGCACTTGAAGAAGTTAAGGATGCGGAAAAGCTCTACAAAAAAGCACTGAAGAAATTTCCGAAAAGCGGACCCCTCTACAGCGAATACGGTGAACTACTCTGGGCCGCAAAAGACTATTCAGCCATCGGGCAATGGGAAAAAGGCATCCAGGTGGATCCCGCCTACCCCGGGAATTATTACAACGCAGCTCTTTTCTATTTCTACACGAAGGATAAAGTCTGGAGCCTGATCTATGGAGAGATCTTTGTAAACATGGAAAGCCTCAGTGAGAGGGGTGCGGCCATGAAACAGCTGCTGCTTCAGGGTTACAAGGAAAAGCTCTTTGCCGAAGCCGATGTGATGAAGGGAGATGACAAGAGGAGCGAGTTTGCGAAAGCTTTTCTTCAAAGCATGGCAAAGCAATCGGGGCTGGCACGCAAGGGCGTGACCACTGAAGTGCTCACCATGATCCGCGCGCGCTTCATCCTCGACTGGTTCGCAACGTATTCAAACCGCTTTCCGTTCCGGCTCTTCGACTATCAGCGGCAGCTGCTGCAGGAAGGCATGTTTGAAGCCTACAATCAGTGGCTCTTCGGCGTGCACGAAAATTTACCGGCATACGACACGTGGATCCGCATGCACGACGAGCAGTATAAGAATTTTGTAGCATTTCAAAAAAGCCGGGTGTTCCGGATGCCTGCGGGACAATACTACCAGGACAGCAAATAACGTCTCGCTCAGTCTGCGTCTCGGCGTTTTTCCCTAATTTGTTTCAGCAAGCCTGAACGCATGGAAGCCAGACGACTTTTTGATTGCATAGACTACCAGTTGCAGCATTCCCCCCTTTCGGCCATGTTCGCCGCCAAAGAAGGCGGCAAATGGCGGGAGTATCCGACTTCCGAAGTGCGCTCGATCGTAGACAACCTCAGCGTTGGTTTGATGCGACTGGGTATCGGTGGTCACGATATGACGCTCGATGCACGCGACAAGATCGCCGTGCTTTCACGAAACCGGCCGGAGTGGATGTTTCTCGACCTCGCGACGCAACAGATCGGTGCGGTGCTGACTCCTGTTTACCCTACCATCAATGTGAACGAGCTCAGGTTCATCCTGAACGATGCGCAGGTGAAGCTGGTTTTCGTCAGCGACCAGGAACTCTATCACAAAGTGGTCAGCATCCGCAATGAAACTCCCTCGGTACAGGAAATCTTCAGCTTCGACCACGTGGTGAATGCGAAACACTGGAAAGAGATCCTGGCGCTTGGAACGCAGGACGAGCTGCACCGGCTTCGCGAAATGTCGGGTCGCATCGGTCCGGAAGATCTCGTCACGATCATTTACACTTCGGGGACCACGGGCGTACCGAAGGGCGTGATGCTTTCGCATCGAAACATCCTAAGTAATGTGATGGACAGCATGGGCTGCTTCCACGAGATAGGGATTGCCAACGAAAAGGCGCTCAGCTTTCTTCCCCTGAACCATATTTTCGAGCGAATGGTCACTTACGTTTACCTGTTTACCGGGGTCAGCATCTATTACGCGGAAAGCCTGGAAACGATCGGTGACAATCTGAAAGAAGTGAAGCCTGCTTTGTTCACCACCGTACCGCGCCTGCTGGAAAAGACCTACGAGAAAATCATGGCAAAGGCGGCGACGCTGAAAGGGATCAAGAAAAAATTGTTCTATTGGGCGCTCGGTTTGGGGCAAAGATTCGAGATCAATAAGGATCTTGGATTTTTCTATAACCTGCAGCTTTCGCTGGCGAACAAGCTCGTGTTTAGCAAATGGCGGCAGGCTCTCGGGGGAAATATCCGTGCAATTGTTACAGGTTCCGCCGCCTGCCAGGTAAAGCTCCTGCGCATTTTCACCGCGGCACGCATTGTAATCATGGAAGGCTATGGTCTCACTGAAACTTCACCCGTGATCTCGGTGAACCGATACGTGGAAAAGAACCGCAAGTTCGGCACCGTGGGCCCGCTCATTCCGAATGTGGAAGTGCGGATTGCCGAAGACGGGGAAATACTTTGCAAAGGACCGAATGTGATGATGGGCTACTACAAGCGGCCGGATCTTACGGGGGAAGTGCTCCGGGATGAATGGTTCTATACCGGCGACATAGGAACTTTTGAAGCCGGACGCTTCCTGAAGATTACCGATCGCAAGAAGGAGATTTTCAAAACGAGCGGCGGAAAATATGTCGCGCCCCTGCCGATTGAGAACAAGATGAAAGAATCGCAGTGGATCGAGCAAATCATGGTGGTTGGTGCTGAGAGGAAGTTTACAGGAGCGCTTATCGTCCCCTCGTTCGTGGCGCTGAAAGAATGGTGCGCGGAACAAGAGATCCCGTACCCCGGCAATGAAGCCATCATCCGCAACGAAAAGGTGGTGGCCCTCGTGCGCGATACTGTGGACCGGTATAACCAGCATTTCAACCAGGTGGAGCAGGTAAAGAGATTTGAGCTGCTACCCGGAGAATGGACTATCGACGGAGGCGAGCTCACACCGACGCTCAAGCTGAAAAGGAAAGTTATTATGGAAAAATACCGGGACGCGATCGAGCGGATCTATGCCTGATCATTTCCGGTTGTCGCTGCGGCGGCCCGGTCCCGGGCGCTGCATCATCTTTTCTACGAAAGCATCGAACTTCTTTTGCTGTTCGCCCGAAAACATCGCACGTACCCGGCGAAAATGTTCCAGTGTCATCCGGTCGGCGCGCGTTTGCTTTTCGCAAATGCTGGTGGAATAATCACCGATCACACTGTCGTTGAGCTGCTCTTCCTTCATGAGGTTAAAAAGCGCCTGTCGTGTGCGTCGCATGGAATCCAGAAGAGGACGAACCTTTGAAAAATGCATTTCCCGCAGGCTGTCGTACTGACGGCGCTGCTCTTCCGTCATACCAATCTCCTTCACCAGCCGCTCGGACGGCGACCGGTGCTTCCCCCGCGAAGGCTTTCCTTTTACCATGAAAAAGACCATCGCAAGATTGACGATCAACAGCAGCACCAGAGCAGCAATGAGTATTTTGTTGGTGGAATTCTTCATTACTGGTTCATTTCATACGTCAGGTTCGTGTTGATGCTGTACTCAGCGGCAATGGATTGCTCCACTTCCTGTTCGGTAATGGTCTCATCCGCCGAACCTGAAGAACCCAGGAGTACAAGCATGTTCAGCATCAGGATCACCAGCAGCGAAGCAATGATATAAACCGGTCTTAATATGAACGGACGCGGCTGCGGAACGCCTGCTTCCATTCTCGCTTTCAGGCGGGTATAGAAGAATGACGGAGCCTGGGCGCGTTCGGCGCCATCCAGGCTGGACAGAATCTCCTCGATACGCTTATTCTTTTCCGGGTTCATATACAAAGTTTTGACGGTAATCCGGGACAAAACCTTCGTGAAAACACCTACCCCACACCTTTTTCGAGAATTTTTCGCAGGTTTTGTTTTGCCCTGTGCATCAATGATTCCACCGCCGAAACGGAGGTTTGCATCACCTGGCTTACCTCCTCATAGCTTAGGTTTTCCAGTTTGTGCAGCGTAAATGCGACCTTCTGGTTCTCCGGCAATTTCCGGATGGCCTGCAAGAGCAGGGCTGCATTTTCTTTTTTCTCCAGTGCCACGCCCGGGTGCTGGAAATCGGGCAATTCGACCAACGGTTCCCCTTCCTCCCCGAACAGGCGCTGCAGCAGACCCGAGCGCTTCTTGCTTTTCCGGCTCCTCAACACGTCGAGAGAGCGGGTGGTGGTGATCCGGTACAGCCAGGTGGAAAGTTTCGATTCCCCTTTAAACCGGTCAATCGACCGAAATACCTGGATGAACACTTCCTGTGCCACATCCTCTGCATCCTCTGCATTCTGCACGATCCCTAAGGCCGTGTTGAAGACAAGGTCCTGGTAGGTGTCAACCAAAAAGCGGAAAGCCGGCTCTTCTCCCTTCCGGAGACCTTGTATCAACTCTGTTTCATTCAACGGCTGGCCTGGCTTTGGTTTTTGACGGCCTAACTTACGAAAACATTCGGTTGAGATCCCGCTATCTCGTCTTATCGCGGTAGTCCGAACCGGTATTGAAGAAAGAATTTCTGTTCCGTCTGGCGCAGCCGCAGCGGCGGAAGTCCTTCGATCATCCGGTTGTCGAAATAAACCTGGTGCTCTATGCCGAGGCTCCAGTTGCGTAAAATATTTACCGTGACCCGCGGCTTGAGTATGGAAATGTGCGTGCGCCCTTTGATTCCCTCATAATGCCAGATACGGTAATGGTACCCGGTAAAACCCAAGCTTGCAAAATTTCCGAAATTGAAAGCTTCTTCTATCCGTGCCTGGAATCCGCCTCCGAATGGATAATCCCGGAATTCGGAAGTATCTGGTCCAAAACGCGTGGTATTCGCGGCAAGAGGAACACCGGCAACATGAAGGCTGGAATAAAGCGTGAACTTTTCACCCGGACGGAAACGGAAGATCGCCCCTGGCCCAAATCCCAACGCACCCAGTTCGAATGTGCGGTTGTTCCAATAATCGAAATGCTGGAATCCACCGATCAGCATTCCGTAGTTATCGCTGCTGATGTTTTTTCCAAAAAGAAAGCCATAGCCGATCACATTGTCGATAAGCTTTTGATCATCTCCATAGCGCGACTCCAGCCGCAGCCGGAAATGATCCATCGGTTTCCTCGGCCGCACTTCGAAGGGATCCCCGTAATCGAGCTGCAGGTTGATGATGGCGTTCGTGAGCCCGGTTGCGAATTTGTTCGATTCGTTCACCTTGTGCAATCCGAAGTTGAAGGTCACCTCCAGGGGTTCTTTCTGGTAAATTTCCCTGTCCGTACGACGGCAAAATCGTCCCTGCGTAAAACGATTCAGGGCCCGTGTGGGGTTGATCAGCGCGGCTACCGCCTCCCGCAGGAAACGCTCTTTTCCGCCCGTGCGATCATCGAGGATATTTGAACTGATCCGGTACAGAATTTCTCCAAGCATCGATCCGCTCAGCGGTGTATTGATCAGGTCGTTTCGCGACGGTGGCGTATTTTCTCCAAAATATTCCCAGATGATGCTGCCGGCCACCGCGAATGGAAGCGATTGCAGGTAGGTGTAGCCATTGGAACGAGCAACATTGAAATAATAGCTGCCCGTATGCGGGTGTCCGATAAAATTCATCCCGAAACGGTCGTCGTCCCACTGAAAGCCGGTTTTAAGATTGTTTTTCCAGGATTCCGGGCTGACGCGCGCCCAGTCATAATTGAAAACATAGCGGGCGAGGGTCCAGTTGAAAAGGTTTACGTTTACGACCCGCACAGCCGGGATCCATAAAGGCGAGCGCTTGTTGAACGCCGGGTCGTCGTGAAGCAGCCGGCCGGCGGGGAAAGCGATCTCTGCGGTTTCTCCGGTCGGGATGCGAACGCTGTCCTCGTGCGCAGGCAGGGTATCGGTTTGTGCAATCGCTACCCCATACAGGCAGCAGGCAAGCACCAGAAACGGTATGCGTTTGGCGGATCGCGGAAACATTGGATAAATAACAGACGTTGTTGATGCATAAGTTGCAGCAAACGTGCCAAAGCCGCAGCATGTTTCCCGGCGCGATGGCACAATTACTGCGGCCTTTCTCTAAAATTTCTCTATGGCTGGCAGAACCGAACGAAGAGCGGGCTCTTCCTCGAAGCGCGGCAAACCTCATTCTGCAAAAAGGAAAAACCCAACAGGCGGAGCGCCTTCACTGCGACAGGACAACGCGATGGAACGCGCCCACCAGCAACCCCGCACTGGCCCACGCGCAGAAGAGCGAACGTTCAACCTGATCGTTGACGATGTGCCTTACGTGGTAAAGGCAGCTCCGTTCAGCTTCAACAACGAGCTGCGGTTTCATGTGAGCATCAACGCCGGTCCGGAACATATATTTACCTGGGACTCGGAACTCAAGTCGCTTCGCGCGATTGATGACGACGCTTCGATCTTACCCGATTCGCTCGAAGAAGCGATCAGCCAGCGGCTACAGTCGAAGGAGCGCTAAGCGGGGATTCAGCGGGAACGATGAAAAATTTTGCGGAACCAGCTTTCGAGTTGTTTCGAGGGCCGTTTCCCCGGATTCCCAATGAGAAACCCGTAATGTTCCCACCCCGGAAGGTGATCGAAGATGATGCGAACGATGCTGAACATCGGAATGAAGAGGATCATTCCGGCGATTCCCCACAAGAATCCGCCGCAGATCATGATTACGATGGTGGCGGCCGCGCTGAGGTTCACTTCGCCGCCCAGGAAATGCGGCGTGAGGTAGTAATTGTCGAGCAACTGGAAGAGGCAGAAGGTCACGAGCACCCACACAGCGGGCTGCACGCTCGGCTCCGTGACAAGCGCGACCAGGAACGGAAAAAGTGCCGCCACGATGGGTCCGATCACCGGCACGATGTTGAACAGTGCGGCCACGCCGGCGAGCAACAGAGCATTATTGACACCGATAATGACCAGCGCGGCAGCGTAGAGAATGAAGAGGCCCACAATGGAAAACGCGCGTCCCACGAGGTAACGTTGCGAGACCTGCGCGATACTCCCTAGGATCTGTTCTTTTTCCGCTTCGCTTCGGCCGGGAGTGAGCCGCCGGAAAAAATTGTGGTACCGTTCCTTGTGGTAAAGAAAAAGAAAGATCAAAATAATCGTGAACACCATACCCGCGAAAGTCTGAACCGAGCTCCGCAAGACCTGCTTCAGGTGAGGTTGGAGGAAGCTGACGGGGTCGCGGCCGCCGGTGCTGATCAGTTCGCGTTGTTCCGGCACGGGAATGCCGAATCTCCGCTCGATGAATTGCTGGATCGTTACCAGCAGCTCGGCGGTGCGGCTTTCAATAAGGCCCATATCGCGGATAAAGCTGCCGATTTGAGCCGCGAGGATGGCGATGGCAAGCAGGAAGACCACGAGGACTATGAGGGTGCAGAGTCCGGCTGAAAAGGCACGGTGCCAGCCGCGCCTGTCCAGTTTGCTGCAGAGCGGCGCCATCAGCATGGCGAGCAGGATCGCCAGTGTGAACGGGATCAGGAGTGGCTTTCCATAATAAAGCACAACCGTCACCAACACAAAAAACAGGAGTCCCCGGTTTATGCGTACCAGCCGTGCATGCATGTTTTTTATCATGCAATATGTCTGCCGGAACCCTCGGCTTCGCCGCAGTCTGGGGTTAGTAGTCAATACTCGTGAGTCCGTCGCACGAAGAGCAGAGCAGGATCGGGATGGAAGGGTTGATTAGTTTCACTGGTTAATTAGTTGACTGGCGAGGGATGGACTATACATAGGGCTCTTCTGACTCGCGACCTCTGACCTCTGACTTTTCCGACTTTGCTGACTCACACGCCTGCGTTCTCATTATAGCTGAACAAACCGATCACCAGCCTATTGGGATCTTCAATCTTAAAAGAGCGGTGTCCATAAGAGGTATTTGCGATTGGGCGGTTGATCGTCACCTGCTTACTGGTCATTTTTTCGTACCAGAGGTCGACATCTTCTACTTCAATATAGAGCTCGCCCTGCAGAATGGGAGTGGTCCCGCCTTCTTCAATTTCGATGAGGCCGGTACCATTGGGGGAATGGAAGATTGAACCTCTCAGTCCTTCTCCCCGGTCCCACGAACGAAACTCCTCCAGCTGTAAAATATTTTTATAAAAGGACACGGTCTCTGCGTACAGGGGCGTTGAGTAACAAAACCGAAATTCTGTTGCATTCATATGAACCCTTATTTGGTGTAAGATATTGACGGAAGCTCCGGGCGCTGTCCATTAATGCAACTTCACTTCCATACAGCGCAGTATTGCGCAGCGAGTCGCAATTAATCCTTGCGCGTACCTTTTTTCAGCTCTTCTGCCAAGCCAATCAAAATCCCCTCGGTTCCGCGAATGTAGCAGAGCCGGTAGAGATTTTCGTACTGGACGACCTCCCCAACGAGCTGCGCCCCATGCCGCGTGAGCCTGGAAACGGTTCCGTCAAGGTCGTCGACAGTGAACATGACGCGCAGGTATCCAAGGGAGTTCACGGGCGCAGCTCGGTGATCAGACACAACAGGCGGTTTTACGAATCGTGACAATTCGAGCCGGCTGTGTCCATCGGGAGTAACCATCATCGCAATTTCGACAGTCTGAAAATTGAGCCCGGTTACCCTGCCGGCCCATTCACCTTCCACAAACGCCCGTCCTTCGAGCTTTAGACCGACCAGCTCAAAAAAAGCGATCGCGTTTTCCAGCGATTCCACAACAATACCCACATTGTGCATGGCTGGTAATTTCCCGTTCGTCATACGACTCCAGATTTAGCAGGCGCGTACCGGATAGCCGCCACGCTCGAATTTAGTTAAATGTTTCCCGGAAGCGCGGGACAAGACCCAGGTACGGGGCAGGAAAGCTGAAGTCGAAATCATTCGGACAGGATAGCGTGTCAAGCAGTCTCCACAAGCCCGCCCAACCAAACCGCACCGTACCGATTTCAATCTACATTCTGTTTGCCTGGTCTTTTATTGACGAATCGAGCGATTCGATACACTGGTGATACATATCCATATCCTCTTTCGAAGGAACTGTGTTCGTATATAATACCAGTGATAAAACCTTTCTTATGTGATTGGAACATTCCGTAAAATCGAAACCTTTTATTTTTTGAAGCTGGTATTCAGAGATGATGAATTTTATCTCACCGATTATTTCATCAACTGTTCTTTGTTCGAAAGCCGCCTTATTAAACGACTTGAGTCTTTCCAAAAACTCCACATGTTTCGCCAGCTTGTCTTTCGCCGCCGGGTTCACCAATGGGCTCTTGTTCTCAACCGCATGTTTCGAAAAAACATAAACCGTATAATGCCCTTCCAATGCCTTCTCCTCCGCGTGCCCCATTCGATATGTAGCTGGCGCCCCCAGTTCGATTAGTCCGTCTGCCCCTGCAACTCCTCCGCCTTTGCTGCCCAAGGGCATAATTTGTTCGCCGATTTTTCCCTTTAATTGCCACCAACCCCAGTAACCACCGCCATCCGGAGTATTTTGGGTATTCGGCGGATCTTTATACTGAATGATGCCACTGGCTTCAACCCTGAAGTACTGTCCTTTTTTCAGGAAGAGACCCGTTGGCAACCAGCTGCCGGGAACAACGGTATAAGGACCGAATTTTTTCTCGCCCGGCTCTTTCACGCCCTCTTTCTTCTTCAGGAAAAGCGTATACATCCCGAAGTCAGACGACGTTACCATGGAAATGGGAACATCGGAGGTTCTTTCCTGGTAATAAGGCGCAACAGCCGACACCTTCAGAGTTGTGTTTGCAATTTCTGCAGCATCCAGCATGTATTCCACTTCTCCCTGCGGGTTTGGGTATTTACCAAAACCGATAACTTTTCCGCTCCCTGCCTTCAGCATCACTGCCGCATCGACAACCGGCCGATCCGTTGTTTCATCCAGCACCTTGACAAGAAACTTCACGTCCTGTGCCTTGTATTGGAGCGTAAGCTCTCGCTGCAGTTGGGTTGACATCGTATATCGTTCCGTATTGTCCAGCGTAGTGGTCAATTCCACGGTCGCATAGTTCCGGGCCGAGGCTGTTATTTTCACGGAATTTCCAATCGAGAACACTTTCTCAAAAACAGCTTTGCCATCGGGCCCCACTTCCTGGCTCAAATGCTCTACGGTAACTTTTGCGCCGGGCAGCGGCCCCGACTGGCCTCCTTTTTGTCCCAGCACAGTTACGATGAGATCAACTTTATCCGTTTCCTTCGGTTTGCTTCTTTTCAGCCTCACACTCAGGGGAGGAATTTCCGCGTCGTCATGCCGGATGACTTTGATCGTCTGCTCATAGGGAAAATAGTTCCGGTGCTGAATGGTGATCTTGTAATCGCCACTGGTCTTGATCGCCAGCTCGGCAACGCCGGCCGGATCCGTAGATCCCCGGTAGAAATCGGTGAGCACTCCCGCATCCGCAGTCACGCTCGCATCGGGCAACGGTAAATTATCGTCGTCCCCGATGACGGACACCCGCAATATTTTTGTTTTAGGATCCTTTTCAAGAGATACGTTGACCGAGTATACCTGCACTTTTCGGGTAAGCGTTATGTTCCCCTCATACGGGAAGTAACCTTCTTTTTCGACAATAACCGGAACCGTCTTAGAGTTATCGATCAATAATGCCTGCATCCGGGCGAGGCCCGCGGGATTGGTGTATTCTACCTCATCCCGGGGATCTCGTACGCCCCGCAATATCACTTTTGCATTTGCGACCGGACCACTCTTATCAGTTACTGTTACGGCAATGTTTTTGTAATCGCTCATCAGGGAAACGGTGACTTCGTAGTAATCCTGCGTATCCAGCAGCGTGATTGTGGTCTTTGAATCATTGTAGGAGCTGAAGGTCTGACCGTCCGAAACGATAAGGGTTCCGGTCGCGGAGCGGGACAACAGTGTTACTTCGATAATTGCCTGGCCCGCCGCATCCGTTGTAGCGGTAATGCTTTTGCCGAGCAGCCCCTTATAAGTTACCACCGCGCCTTCTATGGTTTTGCCGGTGGATGCTTCTTTAACCGTTACATGGATCTTCTTTTTGATTGACTGAGCAGTTGCGGGCAAATTGCAAATGACTGCCATGAAGGCAGCGACCAGGGTTAACGAACGCATAGTACCTCCTTCTGTTTGGTTGCGGGGGAACATAAAAGGTACAGTATTTTTTCTTACTTCAGCGGCTGAAGGCATGGAGGGATGGTTGACTGCAGAAAGCCGCCTTTTCCTGAACGGCGGGGGCGCCAGGTCCGACAGGTCCGATAGTTACCGGGCGAGTTGAAGAAAAGCGTGCCTCCAGTTTAACCAATTATCCCGTGATTTGAAATATCGTACGTAATACATAATTATATTCAGGTATGGCAAAACAGCCCTCAAATACAGAAAGTATCGATAATATCCTTCGGAACAAGAGCCTGAAAGCAAAGAATAAAACCGCTCAAATAAGCCAATTATTACTGGACTATACTATAAGAGCACATCAATTGATTCCAATTTCTGCAGATAATAAGGGAAAGAATAAGGCGATTCTTATTGAATCGCTGGAGCATGCTTCCAAAACAAATCCAGAGCTTATTGATAGTGAAACCTTTCGATTTCTGATAGAGAGTCTTAAAGATGAAGTCCCGAGAGTAAAGTGGGAATCGGCAAAAGCCATAAGCCATACTGCACACCTGTATCCAAAATTGCTGGAAAAGGCTGTCATGAACCTGCTGTCCAATACGGCGCATAGCGGAACCGTGGTGCGCTGGAGTGCGGCAGGGGCTTTGTCGAAGATTCTGCATTGCCAAACGAGCATCAATAAAAAACTCGTTACGGCGATTGAAAACATTCTGAAATCTGAAGCAGACAATGCGATCAGAAAAATTTACCAGAAAGCGTTGAAGAAAAGCTTTAAATGACAAAAAAAAGACCTGACTTCAGCCAGGCCTCTTATTTTGTAGTCCCGACAGGAATCGAACCTGTATCAAAAGTTTAGGAAACTTCTATTCTATCCATTGAACTACGGGACCAGCGAACAGCAAATATATCTCAACGCCGCGGAAAGAAGAGAGCCGGCACGGTCAATTAATTGATAAAAGATCCGTAGGTTTATTAAAACCAACCTGTATGAGCGAAGACACCAAACCTGCCGGCGGGGAACACCCGATCTCCGAGTATTACGAAGGGGTAAAGCAACTCGAAATGCAGGGCCACGAATCCGGAGTCCGCAAAGCCCGCAACGCGCTCTACGTAACTGCTGCACTCCTGTTCATCAGCGAACTCATCACCGCAGCCATATCGGACATCCCTGTCACCGTCGAACTCGTCGCCATCGCCGTCGTGGAAGCAGGCATCTTCGTCGGACTCGCCCTCTGGACAAAAACCCGGCCGTACGCGGCGATCCTTGCCGGCCTCGCCCTCTTCATCGGACTCTGGATCCTGGCGATCGCCATTGCCGGCTTACAGGGTGCCGTAGGTGGTATCATCGTACGCATCATCATCATCAGCTACCTGGTGTCGGCAATCAAGCCGGCCAAAGCCTGGGAGGCGCTTAAGAAAAATCCATAGCCGGCCGGAGGCGCCAAAAAAAATCCCCCACCGAAGTGAGGGATTGCGTAATCATAGGGTGTTGATTAGTTTTCCGGATTTGAAGCTTCCAGAACCTGCGACTGGTTCTGCTCTTCAGCCTTCTCGGCCTGCTTCTTGTCGATCTTCTTGCCAATGCCATAGCCCACGCCGCCACCGATCACGCCGCCAATGATTCCACCAACCACGCGGTTCTTCTTGTGGATCACAGCGCCCAGCACCGCACCGCTCGCGGCCCCGATCACGGTGCCCTTCACGGCATTGCTGATGCCTTTCTTCTCCTGTGTGGTTTCGCCCGTGCTGCCGGTGTTGCCTTCGTTACCATTGCCGGTATTCACCACCGATCCGTTATCGGACTGACCCGACTCGGTTGTCGTGGGAGTTGTCGTTCTCGGAACGGACTTTCTCGGCGTCGTCCTGCGCACCGCCTTTTTGGCGGGTGCCTTGGCTTTATAGACCGGCGCTACCGGTTCAGCAGGTACTTCTAATTTCGCCAGATCGGCCCGCTCGTTCATCAGCTTCCATTCCTGGAAACTTGCCAACCCGGTCGTGTCGAAAGCCGGCGCAGCCGCCTGGCTCTCGGGTTTCGGCTGCGTGTTGCACGCCAAAACCAGGATCGCTAAAATGGGAATTAAGAGTACAAGTTTTTTCATGTTTGATTTTTTTGATTTAATGATCATGTTACACTCTCAATTCTTGAAAAACTATGCCATGCCTTTGGGGAAGTGTTAATGCGGAATTAATTAATACGGAAAGGGTGCCAGGAGAGCTTCTTATGCATGGCCCGTGGGGGCAGCGGGAGCGGGTGTTTAGAGATTTATTAGGAAAGTTGATTGGTTGGTTGGTTAATTGGTTGATTGGTTGATTGATTGACTCGTTAACAAGGGGTTTCTCAATGGCCACGTTACAGTGAACCCTTTATGCCCTTCGTACGCTTTGTGGTTGGCCTCACGACCCACTCCCAAACCCCTAAACTCTAATCCCTAAACCCTACCTTTGTCCCCCTCTCAAGTTGGGAATATGAAGTTTTACAATCTCCTGATTCGCTACCGCCTCTGGATCGGCCTGGTTTTGATCGCCGCGGGCATCTACGTGAATTACACGGTCGGTTTCTGGCCCGCCTTCCCGTTGTACCTCGTCGGCGTGATCCTTGTCTTCGGCCATTTTTTCTTTGGACCGCTGCGCCTGATCCAGGAACATCTCGAAAGCGGAGACATCGAGCAGGCCGAGAAAGTAGTCAACTCGATCCGCTTCCCCGGACTTCTCTACAAGCCGATCCGCTCGGTGTTCTACACCCTGAAAGGAAACATTGCAATGATGAAGCAGGATTTTGAAGGCGCCGAAAAGATGATGAAGAAAGGCCTTTCACTCGGCATGCCGATGAAGGAAGCCGAGGGCGCCAGCCTTCTGCAGATGGGCATGCTGGCGATGCAGAAAAATGACATTCGACAGGCCGAGAGCTACATTCGATCGGCACTTCGAAAAGGACTCCCGGACAAGGAGAATGAATCTGCGGCCTACCTGCAGATGTGCAGCATTATGATGAACAAGCGGGAATTCCGGGCGGCAAAGGATTTTTTCCGTAAGGCAAAAGCGCTGAAACCCACCACACCGCAGATCGTCGACCAGATCAAACAGATTGAAAAGTACATCTCCCGCATCCCCGGCTGATGGTATCATTGTTGTTTTATTAATATCATGGACCGCAAAACACTGAAACGATCAGTCAGCATCCATGCCCCCATCCAGCGGGTATGGGCAACGATTACAGATCCGGAACAGATCAGCCAGTTTCTCTTCGGCACGCGCGTGGAAACCGACTGGCAGGAAGGAAGCCCCATACATTATTCCGGAACCTGGGAAGGCCGCGAATACCACGACAAGGGAACGGTGCTCGAAGTGGACACGCCCCGGCGACTGAAGCACACGTACTGGAGTAGCCTTTCCGGCAATCCTGACGAAACGGAGTATTACCAGACCGTGACGTACGAGCTGCAGGAACAAGGTGAAGAGACCATACTCACCGTAACACAACTGGGGTTGATGACTGAGGAAGGCGCAGAGCACTCGGGTAAGAACTGGGAAGTGGTGCTACAGAAACTGCGGGAGCTTGTGGAAAAACAACAGGCATGATTTCCCTTCCGCTGCGGGATTTCGAGTAAATTGTCGTTTCTACAAACATGATCAGCAGGGAGAGTCTGGAGAAAAAGTTCCGTGAAGAATACGAGCGGCTGAACGACCGGCAACGGGAAGCGGTGGACTGCATCGAAGGTCCGGTAATGGTAATAGCCGGCCCCGGTACAGGCAAAACCCAGATACTCGCCACCCGTATCGGCAAAATCCTCCTCGAGACCGACAGCCTTCCGCAAAACATTCTTTGCCTCACTTATACCGATGCAGGCGTTGTTGCGATGAAAAAACGGCTCGTCGGAATGATCGGTCCCGACGCGTACCGCGTGAACATCCACACGTTCCACTCTTTCTGCAACCAGGTAATCCGCGAAAACCTACACCTGTTCAACAGGCGGGAGCTGGAACCGCTGACCGACCTGGAGCGGGTGCAGCTCCTGAAAAAGCTCGTCGACGGATTCGACAACGACAACCCACTGAAGCGTTTCAAGGGAGAGGTTTACTTCGATCTTGCAAACCTGGCCCACCTGTTTTCTGCAATCAAGCGGGAAGGATGGGAAGTGAACTGGCTGCTGGAAAAGATTGCAGAACACCGGGACCGGATTATTCCGGAAACCGAGGGCTTTTACAACAAACGGGAGAAAGCGAAAGGCAATCTTGTATTCACCCAGAAAGGAAAAGACGAACTCGACCGCATGGAGAAGACCGCGGCTGCCGTGCGGGCCTTCAACGTGTACCAGCAGCTGCTCGCGGAGCACCGGCGCTACGATTACGATGACATGATCAACTGGGTGATCCGGCTCTTCACCGAACAGCCGGAGGTACTGCTGAACTACCAGGAGCAACTTCATTACATACTGGTGGACGAGTACCAGGATACCAGCGGCTCGCAAAACCGCATCGTGGAGCTGCTTGTTTCTTACTGGGGTGACGAGCCCAATCTATTTGTTGTGGGCGACGACGATCAAAGCATCTACCGGTTCCAGGGAGCGAACCTGGCCAATATGATGGCGCTCGCGAAACGCTACGAACAACAATTGAAAGTGGTCGTCCTTACCGATAATTACCGGAGCGTCCAGAACATCCTTGACGGGGCAAAGGCGGTCATCTCTCAAAATGAAAGCCGCCTCGTTAACCAGCTTCCCGGATTGTCAAAAGATCTCAAAGCCGCGAAAGCCGAGTTGCAGCCGCTCCGCATTCTGCCACAACTGCGTTCGTACGAAAACGAATTCTGTGAAAACGCGGACCTGGCTCTCTCGATAAAAGACCTGATCGAAAAAGGGGTCAGCCCGGGCAGCATCGCCGTGGTTTACAGAAACCATAAGTTTGGGGATGAGTTCATCAAGTTCCTGCAGCTGCTGGAAATTCCTTTTTATGTGAACCGGTCGATTGACCTTCTCGAGGACCCGTTTATCCGGAAGCTGCTGAACATAATGCGGTATGTGGCGGCGGAGCTCGACACTCCCTTGAGCGGAGACCCCTTCCTCTTTGAGATACTGCATTACGATTTCTTCCGCATCGACGCTTTCCGGATTGCGCGCGCCTGCAGCGAGATTAGCGGACGCGCAGCGAAGACCGCAACGCTTCGTGAGTATTTAAAAAATCTGCAGCAGGCGCAAACTTCACTTTTCCACGAGCAGGATGAAAATCTGCGCCGCGCCTGCAGCTTTCTGGAAGGGCTCATACAGCAGGCCTATAACAAACCGATGCAGCTCTGGTTCGAGCAGCTTATTAACGAATCGGGTCTGTTGCCCTGGATCATGGATCAGGACGATAAGCTCTGGCTTATGCAGAAGTTAAATTGCCTTTTCGATTACATTAAGGCCGAAACGCATCGCAACCCCGACCTCGGAGTAAAAGAAATCATGCAAAATTTCGACCTGATGCGCGAGAACGGGCTGCGGCTCGAATTCATCCAGACCACAGGAAGCGAAAGTGGAGTGAACCTCCTCACCTGCCACGGCTGCAAAGGGCTCGAATACGAGCACGTTTTTGTCATTGCCGTGCGCAACGACACCTGGGAAGGAAAGCGAATGGTCAACAAGGGCTTTCGGCTGCCGCCGAATATTTTTGACATGGAAAGCGAAGCAGAAATGGTCGAAGAGCAGCGTCGGCTGTTTTACGTATCGCTCACGCGGGCCCAAAAATTTCTCTGCGTGTCCTACCCGAGAATGGGCAACGACGGGAAAGCGCTCATCCCTTCGCAGTTCGTTGAGGAATTGCGCGCCAGCGGACTTGAAGTGGAAGAAAAGACACTTCCTGCCGGCCAGAAGCTCCTGTTTTCTTCGCTCCGCTACGGGGTAGTACGCAAACCGGTGCTCCGTGCCGCCGAGCGCGAAGCCACGGACGCCCTGCTGAAAAATTTCTCGATGAACGTCACCGCTCTGAACAATTATCTGAAGTGCCCGCTGAAATTCTATTACTGCAACCTCGTGCGCGTGCCGGGAGCGCGCAGCGACTCCATGCAGTTTGGCACTGCTGTTCACGCGGCGCTTAATGATTTCTTCAGAAAAATGATGGACAGCGGACGCGCTTACCCGGACCGGGAATTCCTGGTAAACCGCTTCCTGTATCACCTTGACGACGGCCGCGAAATATTTACCCGGGAAAGCCTGGAACGTTTCCGCGCACACGGTGTGGCCGTACTTTCGAAATTTCACGCCAATTATTTCGACCCGGCGCCTGCCAACGATCATGTGCTCACCGAGTATCCTTTTTCCGTGATGCTTGAAAGCATTCCGCTTAAGGGATTCGCCGATAAGATCCAGTTTTGGGGACACGAGATTGTGATCACTGATTTCAAAACCGGCGATTTCGAAAAGGCCCGCCGGCGCGGGGAATTCCGCCGCCCCGGCCAACACGAAGAACAGCCCCATGGCGGCAATTACTGGCGACAGGCCGTCTTTTACAGGATCCTGGTGGACAATTTGCCGAATAAGAGATGGAAGGTGCTGCACTCTCAATTCGATTTTGTCGAACCGGATAAATCGGGTGAGTTTCATATCGAGCGCGTCGAGATCGGTCCCGAAGACGTAGAAGCGGTCAAACAGCAAATCGCAGATACGTGGGATAAGATCCGCAGGCATGAATTCCATACCGGTTGCGGCAAACCAGACTGCGACTGGTGCCAGTTTGCGCGCGAGCACCGGCTATATGCATCGCTCATTGAAGAGGAACCCGTACCGGAGGAGATTTAGCCGAACCTTAGCAATTAACTTTATCATGCGCTCTGCAAACCAATTATGTTTGCAGGACGCTCGCATGAAACGGCTGTTGTTTTTTTCCCTGCTGACACTCCTCGCCTATCAGCAATTCACCATGCTGGCTGGATGCGCTAACGTCATTCCGCCCCAGGGAGGCCCGCGCGATAGCCTGCCGCCGCGGCTGCTTAGAAGCACTCCCCCCGACTCGGCAAGGAATTTCACCGGCAACCGCGTCAGCTTCGTGTTTGATGAGTTTGTGGAAGTGCAGGGGATCCAGGAAAACCTGGTCGTTTCTCCGATTCCCCGCGTAAGCCCCGTGGTCGAATACCGCCTGAACACGATTACGCTCCGCCTGAAAGAACCGCTGGAGCCAAACACCACCTATACCTTTAACTTTGGTCGTGCCATCCGCGACATCAATGAAAGCAATCCGCTCCAGGGTTTTACTTATACCTTTTCCACCGGACCTTTTCTCGATTTCCTGCAGCTGCGCGGCCGGGTAGTGCTCGCAGAAACAGGAAAAACGGACACGACGATGATCGTCATGCTGCACACTTCGTCCGAAGACTCGGCGGTCGTGAGAGAGAAACCAAGATATGTAACGCGCCTCAACAGCAACGGAGAGTTTGTATTCCGCAATCTTCCTTCCCGCACGTTTTATCTCTACGCGCTGAAGGATGAAGGCGGCAGCATGCGCTACTTCAACGAGCGGCAGCTGTTCGCTTTCGCAGACCAGCCGGTAGTTCCCGGAAGTGACACGGTTCCGATCGTTCTCTACGCTTACGCCACACAGACCACAACCGCATCCGCACGCCCGGTGCGGAAGACAGCTGATAATATCGCCGACCGCAGGCTGCGGTACCAGACCTCTCTCGTAGAAAACCGGCAGGATCTGCTCAGGCCTTTTTCGATTTCCTTCGACCAGCCACTGAAACTGTTCGATAGCACCGGAATCATCCTCTCGCGCGACTCGACGTTTGAACCCGTAAGCGGGTACAGTTTCCGCCCCGACAGCAGCCGAAAGACCATTGTGCTCGATTACCAGCTGGAACAAAACACGAGGTATAACGTGGTGTTGCGGCAGAACTTTGCCGAAGACAGCGCGGGACGCAAATTGCTGAAGCAGGATACCATTCGTTTCCATACGCGAAAGCTTGCCGATTACGGTTCGCTGAAACTCCGGATTCGCAACCTCGACCCTGCCCAGAAACCGGTGCTCCTTGTATTGCGAAACGATAATGTCGTAGCAAGTTACCCGCTGAAGAGTAACGAGATTACAGAGCCGGTATTTCTCCCGGGCGAGTATGAGCTTCGCGTGCTGTACGATCGGAACGGCAACGGCCGCTGGGATCCGGGTGTTTTCTTCGGAGAGCGCCGGCAGCCGGAGATCGTGAAACCCATTGAGAGACGTATCACGATCAAACCGAATGCGCCCAACGAATTTGAAATTAGCCTCTGACACCCGTGTTCTGGGTGCAATCTTCTAATTTTGCAGCATGCAGTTTTCCTCTTCCCTTTTAGAGAACGCCGTGAATGAATTTTCCCGCCTTCCGGGCATCGGAAGAAAGACCGCGCTGCGGCTGGTGCTTCACTTACTCAGGCAGGATGCCGAAGCGGTGGGACAATTCAGCGAGGTGATCGCGCGGATGCGGAAAGAGATCAAATTCTGCCAGCGCTGCTTCAACGTGGCGGATGCCGACATCTGCTCTATCTGTTCCAACTCATTGCGCCGCCAGGATATGATCTGCGTGGTGGAGTCCGTCCGAGACGTGATTGCGATCGAAAGCACGCAGCAGTACAGTGGCACATATCACGTCCTTGGGGGTGTGATCTCTCCGCTCGATGGAGTAGGACCCGACCAGCTGAATATCGAATCGCTTGTAACCCGCATCCAGAAGGAGCAGGTGCAGGAGCTGATCTTTGCGCTGAACCCGAACATCCAGGGTGATACCACCATTTATTATATCCAGAAAAAGCTTTCGGGCGGGCCCACGCGCATTACTACCATCGCGCGCGGCATTGCCTTTGGCGGCGAGCTGGAATACGCCGATGAAATGACCCTCGGCCGGAGCCTGCAGAACCGGCTTCCCATCGAGAGCTACGTCTCCAATAAATAGCTTTGAGGTTTAGCGATTAGCGTTTACCTTTGCGGCACAGGCGGATTTGTTTATTGTTCGGCCTGAACCGGCGCAGCCGGTAAAACAACAAACGGAACTAATAAACGTCCAGGAACCTCTCCCGAAGTTTCCCCATCGTTTACTAGTTCGCAAATCAAACGGCATGAAGACAATTCAGGATTGTTTGAAAGAGCGCATTCTGATCATCGATGGAGCGATGGGAACGATGATCCAGCGCTACCGGCTCGGCGAAGCCGATTACCGCGGCGATCGATTTCGTGACTGGCCCTCCGACCTGAAAGGCAACAACGATCTGCTTTGCCTGACACGACCGGATGTAATCAAAGAAATTCACCTCCAGTACCTGGAGGCTGGCGCCGACATCATCGAAACAAATACGTTCAACGCGCAGGCGGTCTCTCTGGCGGACTATGGAATGCAGGAGCTCGCGTACGAGGTCAACCTGTCGGCGGCCCGCATCGCGCGCGATGCGGTGAAAGAGTTTCTTGCTTCTGCGCAAGGTCATGGTCGCGACGCACTGTTCGTGGCGGGCGCCATTGGCCCGATGAACAAAACGCTTTCCATTTCTCCCGACGTAAACAACCCGGGCTTCCGCGCCCTCAGCTTCGACGAGGCGGCGAACGCCTATTACGAACAGGTAAGCGGACTGATCGAAGGCGGGGTGGACCTGCTGTTGATTGAAACCATTTTCGACACCCTTAATGCCAAGGCAGCGATCTACGCGGCGAAAAAATATTTCCGCGAGCATGCGGTTCAAGTTCCGCTGATGATCAGCGGCACCATTACCGACGCCAGCGGCCGCACTCTCAGCGGACAGACGGTTGAGGCGTTCTACACTTCGGTCATGCACGCGCGCCCGCTCACCATCGGGCTGAATTGCGCACTCGGCGCAAAGGAAATGCGACCGCACATCGAAGAACTCGCGCGACTGGCGAGCTGCTATATTTCCGCCTATCCCAACGCCGGCCTTCCCAACACCATGGGGGAGTACGACGAGCAACCCGAACAAACCGCCCATTTTATTTCGGACTGGGCGCGCGAGGGACTGGTGAATATCGTCGGGGGCTGCTGCGGCACCACGCCCGATCACATCCGCGAGATCGCTGCGCAGGTGCGCAATCTTTCTCCGCGCCCGCTGCCTGTACCTGAAACCGTTTTAGCTGAAGCATGACGAGCACCGAGATCAAACCTTACCTGCGGCTGGCAGGGCTGGAGCCGCTTGTGGTACGTCCCGACAGTAATTTTATCAATATCGGGGAACGCACGAACGTTACCGGTTCGCGACGCTTTGCGCGGCTCATCCGCGAAAACAAATACGAAGAAGCTCTGGGCGTGGCGCGGCAGCAGGTGGAGAGTGGGGCGCAGGTCCTCGACGTAAACATGGACGATGCCCTGCTGGATGGCGTACAGGCGATGACAAAGTTTCTAAACCTGCTCCAGAGTGAACCGGACATTGCGAAGATCCCGATCATGATCGACAGCTCACGCTTCGAGGTGATCGAGGCGGGATTGAAATGTGTGCAGGGAAAATGTATTGTGAATTCTATTTCCCTGAAGGAAGGGTCCGACAAATTTCGCGAACAGGCATTCATCTGCCAGGCGTACGGCGCGGCGGTGGTAGTGATGGCTTTTGACGAACAGGGGCAGGCGGACACCCTCCAGCGGAAGGTCGCAGTTTGCGAACGCGCTTATGAAATTCTCACCGGCGAAGTGGGCTACGCTCCTGAAGACATCATCTTCGATCCGAACATCTTTGCAGTGGCCACCGGCCTCGAGGAACACAACAATTATGCGGTGGACTTCATCGAAGCGACGCGGATCATCAAGCGGAAAATGCCGCTGGTAAAGGTGAGCGGCGGGGTGAGCAATCTGTCTTTTTCTTTTCGCGGGAACGACGCGGTGCGCGAAGCCATGCATTCCGTCTTTCTTTATCACGCCATCCGCGCGGGAATGGACATGGGCATCGTGAACGCGGGCCAGCTTGTTGTATACGATGAGATTGATCCCGAATTGCGCGAACTCTGTGAAGACGTGATCCTGAATAGGAACAACGAACAGAACCAGGCCACCGAGCGGCTCATCGGCTTTGCCGCCACGGTAAAGAGTGCAGGTCGGGCCGAGGTGAAAGACACGGCGTGGAGGAATGCCCCCGTGGAAGAACGACTGAAGCACGCGCTGGTGAACGGTATCACCGATTACATCGAATCGGATACCGAAGAAGCGCGGCAAAAATATTCAAAACCGCTGGACGTGATCGAAGGTCCTTTGATGGCCGGGATGAACGTGGTGGGCGATCTTTTTGCGTCGGGGAAAATGTTCCTTCCGCAGGTGGTGAAGAGCGCCCGCGTCATGAAAAAGAGTGTGGCTTACCTGGAGCCCTACATCCAGGCATCGAAGGGGGCCAGACCGGAAGGAGCCGGAAAAGTGTTGTTGGCTACCGTAAAAGGCGACGTGCACGACATCGGGAAGAACATTGTGGGCGTGGTGCTTGGCTGCAACGGCTACGACATCATCGACCTGGGTGTGATGGTGCCGGCCGAAAAAATCCTGGATACCGCAGAAAAGGAAAAGGCGGACATCATCGGCCTGAGCGGACTTATTACTCCCTCACTGGACGAAATGGTGCACGTAGCCCACGAAATGAAGCGCCGGCAGATGACACAGCCTTTGCTGATCGGTGGCGCCACCACGTCGCGCATGCACACGGCGGTAAAGATTGAGCCGGAATACGAAAACGGCGTCGTGCACGTGCTCGACGCATCGCGAAGCGTGACGGCCGTAACCAGCCTGCTTAACCGGCAGCAGCGAAAAATTTTTCTGCAGGAAACAGCCGGAGAATACGAAGCGCTGCGCCGCCAGTTCCTGAACAAAAGCAAAACGAAAACGCTGATCCCTTATTCGGAGGCTGTGGTTACGAAAGAATACATCGACTGGAAAAAATACCAGCCCGTGAAACCCGCAAACCCGGGGGTTACGGTATTCCGTGATTTCGACCTCGCGACCATTGCAAAATACCTTGACTGGGGACCGTTCTTCATCGCCTGGGAAATGCCGGGTAAATATCCCGATGTGCTCGAGGACCGCATCTTTGGCTCGGAGGCGAGGCGCCTGTTCAATGACGCGCAGAAGCTGATGCAGCAAATTGTTGCCGAAAAATGGTTTCGTGCCCTGGGTGTGATCGGCTTTTGGCCGGCTGCAAGCAACAACACCGACACCGTGACTGTTTATTCCGGAAAAGGTGAGGTGAAGCTGGAGTTTCTCCGGCAACAGCTTCGAAAAGCGGTAGGTCAGCCCAATTTTTCACTCGCCGATTTTGTTCGTCCGGCTACCGTGGCTGCAAACAATGGAGTCGCTGGGAACCAGGCCGGTGATTATATGGGTGCATTTGCGGTAACGATTGAAGGCGCTTCACGCTGGACACAAAAATTTGCGGCGGAGCACGACGAGTACAACAAGATCATGGTACAAATCCTCGCCGACCGTTTCGTCGAGGCATTCGCCGAATGCCTGCACGAGCAGGTGCGAAAGCGGTACTGGGGATATGCACCCGATGAAAACCTTACTAACGAGCAGCTTATTCGCGAGCACTACCGGGGCATTCGCCCGGCACCGGGGTATCCCGCGTGTCCGGATCATACCGAAAAGATTAAGCTGTTCGAGCTTCTCGATGTTCAAAATAATATCGGCATCGAGCTCACCGAAAGCCTCGCCATGAATCCGCCCGCTTCTGTTTGCGGCTGGTACATTGCGCATCCCCAGAGCCATTATTTCGGGCTGGGAAAGATCGGCAGGGATCAGCTTGAAGATTATGCGAAAAGAAAAGGCCTGAGCATTTCCGAAGCGGAACGATGGCTCAGGCCCGTCCTCGAATGATCAGTCTTTTTGCGGGCGTCCCGACTGGATCAGGCGCTGCCTGGCGGTATTTCCCGGCACCGCGATGTGCGTAGCGGGGTCGTATTCCTTTCCAACCGCCGGTGATCCCTGCGGCACCCAGATCTCAACCCGGGTAGAAGAGTAGCCTGACGGAAGATATCGAACATAATATCCGTCCGGGTGAAGCGACCATCTGCCGCTGGGAACTTCCCGTGACCCTTCCCCGAGCGGCGCCGCTCCGCTCAGCACGGCCACCCGTTCCATTTCCGCAAACGAAGTGCCCGGAGTGGTCAGCATCTGGCGCAATTGCGCCTCTGCCTGCAGTATGGTCCGGATGGGGCCGGGTGCTTCGTCAATCGCCTTTTGCTGTACCGATGCCGGGAGAATGTCCAGGCCGGTACGGTTCATCGAAGCAAGTTGCTTCGCCGTCAGGAGCTGAGCCGCGACCAGTTTGATCTTGTTGTCAAGGTTCTCGTACTTCGCACGGGCAATGATGGACCAGAGCAAAACCTGAACATCGTGCTGATGGACTTCCGGTTTGTTTACCGAATTGCGCAGGACCGCGGTGACAATATCGTCCATTGGCCCCATCGGGGGCGCGTAGAGATAGCCGTCGCCGCCTCCGGGTCCGTGCGTTCCCGCCTTCAGGCAGTAACTCTGTGTCTGCATGCTGTAATATCCCGGCTGCAAAATGAAACCGCCGTTGGCACTTCGCTGCAAGACGAGAAGGCTTTGCTCTTTCTCGGCAGGTACAAACCGGTCCTTGCTCGCATCTTCCCATTTTGCATCCTCAAGGCTTGTGGTGATCGGTGGTTTCCGGATCTGGAGGGGATCCTTGCCTTTTACAAGTTTGTCCGCAATACCTTCGAATTGCGCAAACGCGGTAGAGACAAGAAGAATCGCCGTTGTAAAAAATAATATTCTTCTCATAAAACACGGTTTTAGCTGAAGATAATAAATCCTTTCAACTCAGAGCAAGCCCAGTCGCCTGAAATCTTTCTCCAGTGTTTGCGGCGAACTAAAATGAAGGGCCGGCAGCCCAATGGCCTCCGCGGCTTTCACGTTGCGGAGGTTGTCGTCAACGAATAACGTGTCGCCGGCCTGGAGTCCATAGCGTTCGAGCAACAGCCGGAAAATCTCGGGCTGCGGCTTGCGCATTTTCTCTTCGCCGCTTACCACAATGCCGTCGAACCATTGCAAAAAATAAAAATTTTCCAGCGCATACGGGAACAGCTCAGCACTCCAGTTAGTGAGCGCATAGAATTTCAGTCGGGAGTTTTCTTTCAGTTTCCGAAAAAGCTCCACCGAACCTGCGATCGGATCCGCGAGCATTTCTTTCCAGCGTTCATAGTACGCACGGATCTGCGATTCCCATTCGGGATGGCGGGCGACCAGTTCCTCCGTAGCCTGCGCGATGGGATAGCCGGCATCCTGCTGTTCGTTCCAGGCCAGCGTGGTAATGTTCTCAAGGAACCATTCTACTTCTTCTTCCGTAGGAAAAATCTGCCTGTAAACGTAGCGCGGGTTCCAGTCGATCAGCACTCCCCCCAAATCGAAAACGACTGCGCGTATTTCCAGACTCATTTGTATCGGAACTTGAAAACAATCATCATCACCGACATGACGAGCATAACCACATTGGTGAGAATGAGCACCCAGTTGTTGATAAGCCCACCATAGGCAATCCACATGACTTCGTTAACCGCAGCAATGATAAACATCAGCAGCGAGATGTCGCGCGCGGACTTCTCGCGCCAGGTTTTGATCACCTGCGGCAGGAAGGTCACACAGGTCAGCGCGCCGGTCGCATACCCCAGCGCATCGGTAAAGTTTACCATCGGTATCGATTTATTGTCTTTAATTGTGCAGGGGATGCCGGGGAAAAGCTCACGGCCGCTCCGCCGCCCTCGGCGAGCGTAAGGCGAAGCCGTGCTCTGCTGTCCACAAGAAATTTCCCGATCACGTAAGCCTCGGGGTTTTTTTGCCAGTGTGCCTGTTCTGAGTCCCGGTAAAGCGTCGCGATATAGGCTTTATCCTCGTCGAGAAAAGTAAGCGGCAGGGTAAATGTTCTTCTCTGTTCGTCACTGATTGCACCGAGGAACCAGCTTTGCTTTCCTTTGGCTTTCCTGGCAATGACGAGGAAATCGCCGGGCTCAGCCTCCAGGATCCGCGTCTCGCTCCAGTCAACTGCCACATCCTTGATGAATTGAAATGCATCCGGGTAGCGTTCATAGTTTTCCGGCAGGTCTGCCGCCATCTGCAACGGACTGTACATAGTCACGTACAGGGCGAGCTGTTTACAGAGCGTCGTGTGCACCTGTTCTTTCTTGTTCGGATCGAACTGGTTGAGCCGGATGCGGAAAATACCGGGCGTATAGTCCATCGGTCCGCCCAGAAGCCGTGTGAACGGAAGTATTGTTTCATGCTCTGGCGGATTGCCGACGCTCCAGGCATTGAATTCATTTCCGCGCGCCGCCTCGCAGGCGAGGAAATTCGGGTAAGTACGGTGCAGGCCCGTAGGACGCACAGGTTCGTGGGCATTGAGCATAATACCATATGAAGCGGTCTTTTTCATCACTCGCTCATAGTGCCGCACCATCCATTGCCCGTCGTGATGTTCGCCGCGCGGAATAATGTGTCCCACATAGCCCGTTTTCACGGTATTGTATCCAAATCTCTTCATGAACCGGTAAGCGCTGTCCATCCACCGTTCGTAATTCGTTACAGACGCTGAAGTTTCGTGGTGCATAATGAGCTTCACTTTCCTGATTCGCGCGTACGCGGAAAGGCTTTTGACGTCGAAGTCGGGATAGGGCGTCACAAAATCAAAGACATCCTCCTTCCATTTCCCGAACCAGTCCTCCCATCCGGTATTCCAGCCTTCCACGAGCACAGCGTCAAACCCGTGGCGCGCCGCAAAATCGATGTACCGTTTCACATTTGCATTATTCGCTCCGTGCCGCCCATGCGGGCTGAGCGTGGAACCGGCCTGGGACAGGCCATAGTCCCAGCTCGACTTCCCGATGTGCATTTCCCACCACACACCGACGTATTTCTGTGGGCGTATCCACGAAGTGTTCGCGATGCGCGAAGGCTCGTTCAAATTCAGTATCATTCGCGAGGATAAAAGCTCGCGCGGATCTGCAGTAAGCAGGATGGTTCTCCAGGGAGTCTGGAAGGGTGTCTGCAGGTAGGCCTTGTTGCCCACCGCATCGGGCACCAGGTGGACCTGCAGGACAAACCGCGACTTATCAATCACAAGGTTCATCGCCGGGTAATTCAGAAGCGCGGCCTCATGAATGCTTATGAAATGCCGGTCAGCAGAACGCATCAGCAGGGGTGTTTGAACGGCATTCCGGTCAAAAAAAGTTTTTGCAAAAATCTCCTGGCTCATTGCGCTGCTTCCCGCGTCCACTTCGCTCAGGCGGGTGGTATTGTACATGAATTCGTTCGTGTCGTAATCGCCGGGGATCCAAAAAGCGGTATGATCGGCGTTGACGGCGAATTCGGTGAGCTCATCAGAAATGATGAAGTGATCCAGCTTCTCCTGCCGGGGAAACTCGTAGCGGAATCCAATGCCGTCATCGAAAACACGGAAGACAAGCTCCATGATGATCCCCGACCCGCCCGCATCCCGAACGCGAAGCTTCAATTGGGTGTAGCGGTTGCGGATGAGACTCTCTTCGCCCCACGCAGGTTTCCAGGTCTCGTCCTTTGAAGATCGCTGAACGGACTCGATGCTGAATTTTTCCACCATTACGGCAGGCCGGGCAAGCCGGAATCCGAGCCGCGAGGGAAAAATCATTGGTTTCCCCTTATGGAAAACCTGGTAGCGTAATTCGCCTGTACCGTCGTGGAGCACCGTAAGTTTTTGAATTCCCGAAGGGGAAACGAGCGAAAGCGAATCATTCGCATGGGCAGCGAGGCCGGATGCCATCAACAGCAGAATAATGAAAAATGGTCGCATGGTCACAGATTTAGGAATACCGCTCAGCGCTTTTCAAAAAACCACCAGAAAAGCCGGCGTGGCCGGACGCGGTAATGTTTCTGAATATAATGGCGAATGTGTTCAATCGCCTCTTCCGTATCGTCGGTCAGCAGCACCAGCCGCAGATCTTCACGAGAGATGGTGCCGTTCTTTGCCATCCATTCGATCAGGTCCATCAGGGGCTGGTAGTATTCCTTGCCAAATAGAACAATTGGAAACTGGGTAATGGACTTTGTCTGCACCAGCGTGAGCGTTTCAAAAAACTCGTCCATCGTCCCGAACCCGCCCGGCATGATAATGAACGCATAGGAGTATTTCACCAGGAGCACCTTTCTTACAAAAAAATGTTCAAAGGTGATTGACCGGTGCATATACGGATTGGGCTTTTGCTCGAACGGAAGCTGAATGTTGCAGCCGACCGACATTCCCCCGTTTTCATAAGCCCCGCGGTTCGCTGCCTCCATGATTCCCGGTCCGCCGCCGGTCATTGTGGTGAAGCCGAGCGCCGAAATCTTCTTTCCCAGCTCGCGGGCCTTCTCATAATAAATGTGGTCTTCCTTGTATCGCGCGGAACCAAAGACAGTGATGCAGGGTCCTACGAAGTGCAGCGTACGGAATCCCTTCAAAAACTGCCGAAACACGCGGAACGCAAAATGAAATTCGTATCCGCGGCTTTTCGGCCCCTCCAGGTAAACCGGTGTTTTCGGTGGGATGATGTGCGTGGTCTTCGGCTTCGACGCTGCTTCCATCGTAATATTTAAATTGCCGAACAATTTAGTCAATAATGCGTATTATCAGCTATAATGTGAACGGGCTGCGGGCAGCGATCAGCAAAGGATTCCTGGAATGGCTGAAAACCGATCCGGCGGACGTGATCTGTTTGCAGGAAACGAAAGCGCAGCGGGAGAATATTGATCACACTCCGTTCGCGGAACTCGGATATCATGATTATTGGTTCAGCGCGCAAAAAAAAGGATACAGCGGCGTGGCCGTGTTTACACGCATGATGCCGGACCAGGTTTGTTTCGGGATCGGCCATCAGGTGAGCGATGAAGAAGGGAGGGTGCTGCAACTTGATTTCGGCGACACGCGGCTCATTAACGCCTATTTTCCATCCGGCACTACGGGTGAAGAGCGGCAGTCATTTAAATACCAGTGGCTCGACGAATTTTACCGCTACCTGCAAAAGCTGAAGAAAAAATATCCGAACCTCGTGCTGTGCGGGGATTACAATATTGCTCACCGGGAGATTGATATTCATAACCCGAAGGGGAATCAAAAAACATCCGGGTTTCTCCCTGATGAGCGGTCATGGATGGATAAACTGTTCCGCAACGGGTGGGTGGATGCATTCCGGCTGCATCACCCGGAACCCGGCCGTTACACCTGGTGGAGCCAGCGTTTTCCTAATGTGAGAAAAGAAAACAAGGGTTGGCGGATCGATTACATAAACGTTACCCGCACCATGAAGGAACGGGTGCGTGACGCCGAGATATATCCGAACGTCATGCACAGCGATCATTGCCCGGTGTACGCGGAAATCAGTTTCTGATGGTCGTATACAACATCACGCTCAGGATCGAGCCCGAGATCGAGGCAGAATGGCTGCAATGGCAGCGGCAGGAACACATTCCCGAGGTGCTTGCCACCGGAAAATTCACTGGCTACCGGTTCTTCCGCCTGCTCGACCGGCCCGCGGAGGAGGGGCTGACATTCGTAGTCCAGTATTTTGCAGATTCGATGAGCGCTTACGAAGATTATATCCGCAATTACGCGCCCGGACTCCGGCAAAAAGCATTCGACAAGTGGGGCGAGCAGTTCGTTGCATTCCGGACGGTGATGGAAGAAGTCTCGTAAGCGTCGGGAGTCCGGCCAAAAACGCGTCCTCTTACCCTGAGCCCTGCGACCGTGAACTGTGACCCTGAGCCCCGCCGAAGGGTGACAGGAATTGGTCACTCATCACTCATCATTCATTACTCTTGAGTCATATTTATTTCTCACCACTCATTCACCCGAAGATGTGGACAACTTAAGTACTCCAAAAATTTCTCCGCGGTCTGGAAAACCGTCTAAATTTGTCGCTCCACAATCATTATAAAAACTGGAGTATGAACAAAGCCGATTTAATTGCAAAATTGGCAGATGATGCCGGCGTTACCAGAAGCCAGGCGAATGCCGCGCTCGATTCGTTCGTTGAAGCTGTGACAAAAACATTGAAAGGCGGCGGGAAAGTTACCCTGGTCGGATTTGGAACATTCACTGTGTCGAAAAGGTCAGCACGCAACGGTCGCAACCCAAAAACCGGCGAGGTGATCAGGATCAAGGCGAGGAAAGTCGCCCGATTCAAAGCCGGGAAAGAACTATCTGCAAAACTGTAACAGAAAAGCTCCGGATCTTCCGGGGCTTTTTATCTTCGTGCAAATTATTACTATGGGAAGAGGAGATAAAAAAACTGCAAAAGGAAAACGCTTCCGGAGTTCTTTCGGGAAAACGCGCCCGAAAAAAAAGAGGAAGCCGGGCAAGCCCACTGCCGATAACAGCAATAACGCGGGCTAAGGCGCCAGCCTTTCAATCTTCCAGCGCCCGCTATCCTCAAGCGTATACTGGATCCGATCGTGCAGGCGGCTCAGTCTTCCCTGCCAGAACTCAATGATTACCGGCCGGACCCGGTACCCACCCCAGTGAAGGGGACGTTGCACCTGGTTTTCGCGCACCTCCTGCTCCACGCGCCTGAACTGTTCCTCCAGCCAGTGCCTGCTTTGAATTACTTCGCTCTGGGGCGAAGCAGCGGCTCCTACCTGGCTGTCGAGGGGTCGCGAATGAAAATATTTATCGTTTTCGTCGGCGCCCAGTTTTCCTACAAGCCCGATGATGCGCACCTGCCGCTCCAGCTCTTTCCAGAAAAAAACAAGGCAGGCCTTTGGATTTTCCGCCAGCTGACGTCCCTTGTAGCTGTTGTAATTGGTGAAGAATATAAACCCTTCGGTGCTGAAGCCTTTAAGCAATACAATTCGTGCCGAAGGCACTGCATCCAGCGAAGCCGTGGCCAGCGTCATCGCATTCACTTCCTCGATTTCGGCCGACACCGCCTCTTCCCACCAGCGGCCAAATTGCTGAATAGGATCCGCTGCAACATCGTTTTCAGAAAGTGTTTTTTGAGAATAATGTTTCCGGATGGCGGCGATATCCTGCATGGGTAAATTGCCGGTTTTTTGGGAAAAAATCAGGAAGCCCTGAACTGCCGGCGAATAAGTTCATCGCGTTCCTCGGAAATTACGGTAAGCATGCTTTCCAGTTCCCCGATTCGCTTCAGCTGAGCCTGCAATTTCTTATTCGTCTCGGCTACCATTTGCATGTCTTTGGTCAGTTCCTCCAGCGAGGTCACTTTCTTCTGCAACTGCTGTCGATGAAAATTAGCTTCCCGCAGCTTGTTTTCCGTTTCGGTCAACTGCACCTGCAGCTGCTGGTTTTGCATCATGGCCGTCTGAAGCTCGGCACGCTCCGATTCCAGTTCGCGGCGGAGCTTGTTGTGTTCTTCCGAGAGGCTTTCAAATTCCACACTGGCGAGGGTTGAATTGCGAAGCTGCTCTTCCAGCTTCCCAATCTTTTCCTGCAGTACTTCAAACTCGTGGTAAGCATTATCGAGCATCGACCCCATCTCGCCCGAAAGCGCCTGCTGCTGCCGGGCCTGGGAGAGCTCGTTTTCTTTCTGCGACAACTTACGGGTGAGCTCGTTGACCTTTTGTGCGAGCTCCTCGCTTTGTTCGGCGCTGCTCTCGGTTCCCCTGAGACGCTCGACGCGACGCAGCAGCTCCCCGATATATTGCTGCTGTTCCATCAGCGTGCGCCCTGCGAGCTCGACCTGGTGAAACAAATCCGCTCCCGGGGAATGATTCTGTTGCCTGCCTGCGGCCTCCAGTTCTGACTCAAGCCTTTCGTTCTCCGTTCGCAATTCCTCCGCCTCTGCCGATGCTAGCCGGTAACTCTGTTCCGCCCGATCCAGCCTTTTTCGAAGGAGTCCAAGTTCCCGCTCTTTCACCTCGAGCTGGTGGCTGCGGCCGCTACGTACGTCCCGCACTTCCGGGCGCAGGGGAAACTCGCGGAGCAGGTTGCGGCGGCTCACGAGATAAAAATGCACGGTGATACCCACGCCTACCGCGCCGAGCAGCAGGATGATGAGCTCCAGCAATGACAGAGAAAGGGGGTCCATTCGGTTGATCCGGGTTCGGAAACTATCAAAAAATTATTAGATTGCCGGGAATAATTTTTCACCGCTGTGCGTGAACGGAATGCAGCAATTTAGGTGCTGCATCGAATCCTGCAAAAACGAAATTTTCCCATGTTTCCCAGGCTTGTAAGGATGATATTGCTGGCCGCCTTGCTGACCCCGGCGGTAGAGGTGGTGAGTCAGCCGCAGAGCTGGTACAGTCGGTATACAGGTACCATTGCTTCCTATCCTGTCACCGTTCATTTGCACAGAATGGGTCCAGCGTTCTCGGGTTATTATTATTACAACAGCCGGCAGCAGCCCATTTACCTCAATGGAACTGACAGCGGAGGACGCGCAGGATTGATGCTTTATGCCGGAGCCAACGAGGTCTTTGAGATGCGCCTTTCCGGGAACTCGCTGACGGGCACCTGGAAGAAAGACGCCGCTCGTTCCGAAGGTGTGCCCGTACGGCTTACAAAATCCCCACTTGCATCGATGGATTTCGACATGGTCTTTACCACCGGCAGCGTCATGCTGCGGCCGCGCATGGAAGGATCCCCGGCCGCCACTTATGATGCGGCATCCATCTGGCCTAAAGGGAACACGGCATCCGCACTTACAATAAAACGCACGGTGCGGGAGCAATGGGATGAAAAAGCGGGCAATGAAGACATCGGAAAGATCTTCCTTCGCGAGAAAAAAGCATTTTTCACCAGCTACCTCGAAGAATACCGGGACACTCAGGACAGCTTTCTCGTCGAGTACCCGTACAGCTACAACATGGATGAAACCCGGTGGATCCTGGTGGCTTTTCATTCGCGTTCGTTACTGACGCTTGCGGATTACGCGTATGCATATACGGGTGGCGCGCACGGAAATTACAGCACGGAATACCTGAGCTTCGATCTCGCGTCGAATCGCAGACTCCGCCTCGAGGATGTTTTGAATGGGGCGGGTTTGCAAAAACTTCCAGTCCTCCTGGAAAAATATTTTCGCCAATCGAGAGAATTGAGGCCGGGCGAAGACCTGACGGCAGGGGGACTGTTTGAAAACCGGATTGAGCCCAACGAGAATTTTTACGTCACCCCAAAGGGAATTGGCTTCAGTTATGCGCCGTATGAGATCGGCCCTTACGCCGCAGGAGAAATAAATGTGTTCATTCCGTTCACCGAGTTATCGGCGTACCTGCAGCCCTCATTCAGAAATTTGTTGCGCTGATTATCCCTTCACAAGTGTTCCCACCTTCTCGCCGGTCACCACGCGCCGAAGGTTGCCTTCCTTGTTCATGTCGAAGACGATGATGGGAAGATTATTTTCCATGCACAGCGTAAATGCAGTCATGTCCATCACCCGCAGATTGTTGGACAGGCAGTCCTGGAAGCTGATTACGTTGTATTTCGTGGCTTTTGGGTCTTTTTCCGGATCGGCGTTGTAGATGCCGTCCACGCGCGTGCCTTTCAGGATAACGTCGGCGTTGATCTCAATGGCGCGCAGTGATCCTGCAGTATCCGTAGTGAAATACGGGTTGCCGGTGCCGGCTCCAAAGATCACCACACGACCTTTTTCCAGGTGCCGGATGGCGCGCCGCCGAATGTACGGCTCGGCGATTTGTTCCATCTTGATCGCACTCTGCAGCCGCGTGTAAACCCCCACCCGCTCCAGCCCGGCCTGCAGGGCCATTCCGTTGATCACCGTGGCGAGCATACCCATGTAGTCTCCGTGAGCCCGCTCGATGCCGGTCTCCGCCTCGTTCATGCCGCGGTAAATATTTCCGCCTCCGATAACGATCGCCACCTGCACTCCGAGTTCAGTGATGGACTTGATATCCTGCGCGTACTGGCCGATCACTGTGGAATCGAGGCCAAAGTTTTTGTCGCCCATCAAAGATTCGCCGGAAAGTTTCAGGAGAATACGCTTGTACTTGGGAAGCATGTGCCAGTTGCCGGTTTAGATTTCCGATTGATGTACCGAGCTGCGAAGGCCTGCAGTCCGAAAAGACCAATCGCGCCGTGCGAAGATAGGGGATTTGCCAGTCGGCAAAACTCAGGGGTGCCGCGACGACGGCAATTCTTTCAGGGATTTTCCCCGCATTGTGCCCGTTACGGTAATGAAAGATCCGCGCAGGCTGATCAACACTTCCAGTCCCGCCGGACGCGACGGTTTCGTTCTCCATTGCCACCCGTCCTCGGTCAATTTGCTTTTCATCTTCGGGTCGTCCCTGTATTTCCAGGCAAACTGGTTCGCGGATTCGCCGGCAAATTCAAGCACTACCTGGAACAGGCGGGCATTCGGCGGCAACTCCTCAATTGCCGCGGGAAAATAAAATGCTGCCGAAGCGAGCTCGTCGGGATCGGACCCCGGCGGAAAGAACCGGGTTACTTTGGTAACGCTATCATACGGATCAAATTCCAGGTCAGACTCAGAAAAACCGAAGAGGCTGCGCAGCGAATCCCAGTGCATTCCGATGGAAACTCCGGCCAGCGCCTCGCTCGGAAGGTAGTCAACGACAGTGGCGTTCTTTGCTTTCGATTTTTGCGCCGTGGCATCGAGCGCGCCCAGCAGCATCACTGCCGCAACCAGAGGGCCGATCTTTCTTATCATGGTGGCTGTTGCTTTTCTGCAATTTGCAAAAAAAATTCCCGGTCGGATGACCGGGAATAATTTGATCCAACAAATATCATCCTACCGCCACACGGCGGAATGAAAGCACTTTGACGTTGCCCGCTTCTTTCAGGTACTGCTCCACGGTCTTGCTGCCGTCTTTTACAAACGCCTGCGCGGCAAGAGTGTGTTCCTTGAAGTATGCATTCAGCTTGCCTGTTGCGATCTTGTCCAGCATCTCGGCCGGCTTGCCAGCCATCTTCGGGTCGTTCTTCAGCTGCTCCATGGCGATTTCCTTTTCGCGGGCGACGGTCTCCGCCGGCACGCTGGCTGCGTCAACAGCCACCGGGTTTAGGGCCGCGATCTGCATGGCCACATCCTTTCCCGCTTCAGGGTTCAGCTGATCCAGGCCAACCAGCACACCGATCCGGTATGCGCCGTGAATGTATGAGGACACATAGGGAGCGTCAATCCGCTCAAAGCGGGTTACCCCGATCTTTTCCCCGATCGAAGCCAGCTTCTCGTCTACCATTTCGGCTACGGTGAGATTACCGGCTTTTGCACGGAGCAGCTCGTCGAGCGATTTCACATCGTTCGCGATCGCTGCTTCGGCAACTGCGTGCCCGAAAGCGACAAAGTCGGCATTCTTTGAAACAAAATCCGTTTCACAGCTCACGCACACCACGATGCCCGCTTTATTATCTGCGGTTGTCTTCGCAATCACCACACCTTCCTTCGCCTCGCGATCGCTGCGCTTCGCTGCCACTTTCTGGCCCTGCTTACGCAGCCAGTCGATCGCGGCTTCGAAATCTCCATTCGTTTCCATCAGCGCTTTGCGGCAATCCATCATGCCGGCGCCCGTCATCTGCCGCAGTTTATTAATATCCTGCGCGCTTATCGTTACTGTACTCATAGCTTGTCCAATTTTTTTAAAGAACTGAAAATTTTCCAGCGTTTCACCGCGATCCTCCCGGCCTTCTCGGGCCGCCCGATGCAATGCGCCTGCGCGGAGCTCCGGCGGCGCGCACGCGGGCAGCGCGACCGCTTTCTGCCTGGGCTTCGGCTTCAAGCCGGGCCGCCCTTCTTTCCTTCTCATCGTCGGTCACATCGTCGGATTCTTCTTCACGGGCAGCCTGCCTTTCGGCGAGTCCTTCCGCGATGGCCGCCGTGATATAGTTTGTAATAATTGCAATCGACTTGGTCGCGTCGTCGTTTGCCGGGATGGCAAACTCTACCTTGTTCGGGTCGCAGTTGGTATCCACCACCCCAAAGGTTGTAATTCCCAGCCTGCGTGCCTCAGCAAGTGCGATGTGCTCGTGGCCGATGTCCACGATAAACAGCGCGGCCGGAATGCGGCCCAGCTGCGCGATACCTCCCAGCACTTTTTCCATCTTCTCCTTGTCACGCGCGAGTGTCAGCCTTTCTTTCTTCGTGATGCTGTCGAAAGAACCGTCGCCCAGCATTTTCTCGATGCTCTGCATCTTTTTCACACTCTTACGAACAGTATTAAAATTCGTAAGCATGCCCCCGAGCCAGCGTTCGGTCACGAAAGGCATGTTCACGCGGCGGGCGCACTCGTTCACGATCTCCTTAGCCTGCTTCTTCGTTCCCACGAAAAGGATCTTCTTCCCACTGCGGGCGATCTGTTTCATCGCCGCAGCAGCTTCCTGCAGGCACTCCACGGTCTTATTCAGATCGATGATGTGAATTCCTTTTTTCTCAGCAAAAATGTAGGGAAGCATCTTCGGGTTCCACTTCTTCTTGAGGTGACCGAAGTGAACCCCGGCTTCCAAAAGCTGCTGTTGTAAGGACGTGTTATTTTCCATTATGAGTTTGAAGTTTATCGATGATCAGTTTGATACCGGCAGGGATTAACGCTTGCTGAACTGGAAGCTTCTCCGCGCCTTCTTGTGTCCGAATTTCTTCCGCTCTACCGAGCGGGGATCCCGTTTCAGCAGGCCCGCCGCCTTGAGCGCAGGACGGAATTCCGGATTGATCTGCACGAGCACGCGGGCAATGCCGAGCATGATGGCCTCAGCCTGTCCCTTCACGCCGCCGCCGGTTGCGTTCACCTTGGTGTCGAACTTACCAAGAGCGTCCACAACGCGGTAGGGCCGCTCTACCTGGTTTTGCAGGTACACGAGCGGAAAATAAATTTTATAATCGCGGTCGTTCACCGTAATGCGTCCTTCCCCTTTCGAGACGAACACCCGGGTCACGGCTTCCTTACGACGACCCACCCCGTTTTTTTGCTTTTCCATTTATGCCAGCTTTTTCTTTTTGATTTAAAATTTCAATTCTTTCGGCTGCTGCGCGGTGTGCGGATGATCCGGCCCGGCGTATACAAACAATTTCTTGAACATCTTTCTTCCCAGGCGGTTCTTCGGAAGCATTCCCTTGATTGCTCTTTCGATCACAGCCTCGGGCCTGCGTTTCAGCAGGCTGATCGCTGTTTCTTCCTTGCGACCTCCCGGGTAACCGCTGAAGGTATCGTAGATTTTTTTCTCCAGCTTGTCGCCCGTAAATACGACCTTGTCGGCATTGATCACGACGACATAATCACCCGTGTCCACGTGCGTCGTGTAATAAGGCTTGTGCTTTCCGCGAAGCACCGCAGCGATGCGGGAACACATGCGCCCTACGGTTTGATTAGTACCGTCCACAACATACCAGTCGCGCTTGACGGTAGCCGCATTCGCATGTTTTGTTGTAAAATGCAGGTTGCTCATGTTTTAAAACTTTAGACCGGACGCCTGCGTCCGGCGTGAAAAATCCGGAAAAAGCTATCCCTTTTTCCGTCCCGCCAAAATATCGGAAACCGGTTTTCAAACGGGGGTGCAAAGATATGCCACCGCCGGCTTGCCGCCTAAGATTCCAGGTAAAATTTTTGACCGCACCCGTACAACCCCGTGATTTTCAGTAAAAATTTTGACCAACTTTAAAGGTGTGGCCTAACAGGGGGGCATATTTTTCTATAATATGAGGGTCAGCGTGCCGCCCGCGTCCTCCTTTACCGGATAAGTTTTGATACCCACATTCGCCGGGCCTGCGAGCAGCGCGCCGCTTCGCACATCGAATTGCGATCCATGCCATGGACATTGCACCGTGCCGCAGGCAAGCGCCCCATCGGAAAGCGGACCGCCCCGGTGGGGGCAGTGATCATCAAAAGCCACGAAACCATTTTCGGTTCGGGCAAGCACAATCCGTTTTTTTCCGCAGCGCAGCAGCTTCATGGAGTTTATTTTCAGGTCGCCCACCTTGCCCACTTCCAGTTCGCCGCGGTCGCGCTGAAAAATTTCTTCCTGCCATTTTCCGGCGTTCGCGTACCGGTGATCCACGCCGATCTGATTCCGGTAGACCAACGTGCCTCCCATCCATCCGGAAATGCCAAGTATGATCACTCCAATGGTTTCGATCAACAGCAGCACAAGATTATTGAGAGACTCCCCTCTTCGGTAAAAAAGCGCAATGGTGAATACGATCAGCAGGACAACATTCAGCATTCCGTGCTGCGCGGCCCGTTTCTTCCCGGAGCTTTTCGGCGGTACCCGGTGAATGAAGTCGAGAACCCCCGGAACCGCGGCAAGCAAGCCGAAGCCGATCCCGGCGGCGTTAAGGTAATAGGCGGCCTCCGTAAGTGCGGGAAGTTTGCACCACCAGCCTGCCGCGTGCGCAAGCCAGGTGCCAGAGAAAAACGCGATGGGAAATGAAACCAGTATCGGGTGAAGGGGATGCGACCGGAGATGCAGCTTGCTTCTCATGCTGTTTTTCCAATGCAGCATCAAAAACTCTGCCCCTAACAGCGAGATCACGATCTGCGTGTGGCAGTTTTATTCTTTCCCGCCACCGGCACACCTGTGCTTTGCGATAATGTCCGCACCGCTCCGAACGCAGCGCTGATGATCTTCCCATCGGGCAACTCTGCCAGGTAACCCTGCGCGGACAGCGCGAGCGGAACAAGCAACGTATTCGCGTGCACCAGGGCTCCCTGTTCGGTCTTTTGCGACTTTGTCAGACGAACAGCCGCTGGAATAGGCCGTGCGTCGGGTGCAGCAGCCGTGCGCGTATTTGGGTTCACAAACGGAAGCGGATCTGTCGCGCCACCATAACTGTAAATCCCGAAATGAAGATGAGGGGGAGTTGTTCTCGCATTGCCGGTGTTTCCAACCAGTCCAAGCACCTCTCCTTTTTTTACGTATTGTCCCACGTGCACGAGCTGCTCATCCAAATGTGCGTAGTAAAGCGAATAATTTTTTCCCTCGGGCCGCAACCACACTGTTTTGCCTCCTAGTCCTCCGTCGCCGACGGAAGTTACGTAGCCATCGGCAGCTGCCACGGCAGGAGCGCGCTTCGGTGCAAAAATATCAATACCCTCGTGTTTCCTGCGGCCGCCGTCGCGATCATCACCCCAGAAACTTCCCACGCGGGCGGACCGGTGCCCTACCGGAAATCCGAGCGAGGGACCGGAGCTCACAGAAAGACGGTAAAATCCGGCTTGCTGCAGTTGTGGCTGCAATCTGAGAATGTAGGTTTCCGTTTCTTCAGCTTCGAAGCTGAATCGCGAACTGTCCACTTCGGCGGAAACCAGCGGCTCTCCGCCGCCCGCAACAAATACATCGGCGTAAATCACCAGGGCGGGGGTGTCTTTCGTGAGCTGAAAATCGATTTTTTCGCCTCGTTTTGCGCGAAATTCAAACCCTAGTGCGCGAGGCTTGCCCACCGGAAACTGTCCCCTAATGTTGAAAGGAACTGTCATCGACACGGGCTCCGCCAGTGAGCGCATGGAAACGGCTTTCCATTCCCGGCCTTCAGGAGTTTCGTCGAGATCCAGCTCGTCCATTTTCTGCTCATAGCGCTCGCGAGGAGTTTTCTTCCCAAACAGGTGCTTGATCCGCGAGTTGCAGGAGACGGTGAAGAGACTGACCAGTAAAATTACAAGCGTAAAATGTTTGCTCATACAGGTGGCGCTCCGTACGCAAATCAAACGCCGGAATTAGTGAAAAAATTACTAAGGCTTACGGTCCGAAAACAGATACTCACTCCCTATGGAAAACTCTTTTGGGGACATATTAGATAAGCTATTATATTAGCAAGCTGTAAAAACGTTTTTACTAACCCTAAATTCCAATCACCATGGCAAAAGCGAAAAAAGCCGCCAAAAAGAAGACAACCAAAAAAGCCGCTAAGAGAGCTCCTGCGAAAAAAGCAGCTAAGAAAAAATCAGCACGCAAACCAAACGCAGCATTTATGGCTCCCCTCCAGCCCAGCAACACGCTCGCTGAAGTGGTAGGCAGCAAGCCATTACCGAGAACACAGGTTGTAAAGAAGATCTGGGACTATATCAAGAAGAACAACCTGCAGGACAAGCGAAACCGCAGAATGATCAACGCCGATGGTAAGCTCCGTCCACTGTTCGGCAAAGATCAGATCTCGATGTTCGAGCTGGCAAAGGTTGTAAACCGGCACGTGAAGTAATCGCGGCAACGCAATCTGATTTGGGGCTCCTTCGCGGGGCCCTTTTTTTGTCGCGCACTGCGTAAATTGCCTTACTGTATTTTTTATGAACTCCCGTCATCTCGGACGCAGCAACTTCGGGGATCCGAAAAACAAAGGAAACCTTATGTCGATCGAGGAAGCACAAGCGCTGCTGAATGACTGGGTGACCAATGATCGGTTAAGGCTTCACATGCGCCAGGTGGCGGCGAATATGCGCGCCTGGGCACTCGAACGCGAAAATGCGGACGAGGACACCGCCCGGAAATGGGAGCTGGCCGGACTGCTCCACGATGCCGACTGGGAAAAATACCCCGACCAACACTGCAGCGTCATTATCGAAGAACTGGAACGACGAAATATTGATCCCGACGTGATTCATTGTATTGCTTCGCACGGTCCCGGGTATTTCGGCGTCGAGCCCGTAAGCCGGATGGACAAGATGATCTATGCCATCGACGAGCTTTCGGGGTTTGTCCACGCCGCCGCGCTGATCCGGCCTACCCGGTACGAGGGACTTGAAGTCGGGAGCGTGCTAAAGCGCCTGAAATCCCCTTCCTTCGCCGCCCAGGTGAGCCGTGAGGATATCCGCGACGCTGTTTCCCGCATTGACACATCCCTGGAGGAGCTGATCCAATTTATCATTGACCACCAGAAGACGGTAGGCTGAAATCGCCGGAAAACTTAAAGGCCTGTTAAACCCCGCGCAGCGGCGGCAGTCAGATGGCTGGCCCTGGGTAAACCGTACTCCATCTTTAAAAGAGTCGACCATGAGAAAACTTTACGCACTGCTCGCCGGACTGTCCTTCTTCCTGGCAAGCCCCACCGTTGAGGCTCAGGCCCCGGAACACGACAGTTGCCGCGCGGCCTTTAGCTCCTCCCCATCAAGCAACAGCCAGCTGGGGCGCCTGTTTACCGCGCTTCCCTGGCACAGCGAGCAGCGCCGGCCCGAACGCATTTGCTGGAACTTTGGGGATGGTTCCGATACCTGTATCAATTACGACCCAAACCACCCGCCGGCCAATGGGTACACCGTTTTCCATCAATACGCGCATTCGGGTACTTACAATGTATGTGTGCGGATCCGCTACCAGGGAGGATGCGAAGCCGACGCGTGCCATCCCGTAGCGGTTGCGACCGATAGCTGCTCGGCAGATTTCGAGCGGTTGCCGACGACTTCCAATCCTCTGACAGCAACGTTTCGCGCCATTCCCTGGCACTCGCAGAACCGCCGGCCGGTTCGCATTTGCTGGGATTTTGGGGATGGCAGTAATGTTTGCGTGCAATATGCGAGCACTTACCAGGGGCCATACACGGTTAGTCATACCTACCCGCGCGCTGGCGAATTCCGGGTTTGCGTTACCATCATTTACCAGGAAGGCTGCGAGGCCAGGAAATGCCGGTTTACCCGCGTAGGTCACGTTGATAGTTGTCGCGCAGATTTTGAACGGATCAATCTAAACAGCAACAACAATCCCCTGCGCGCCACATTCCGCGCCCTTCCCTGGCACAGCAATCAACGGAAGCCGCAGCGGATTTGCTGGACGTTCGGTGACGGAACGGATACATGTATCAATTATTCGAGTGCCTACATCGGCCCTTACACGGTCAATCACACGTACGCGCAGCCCGGCAATTACGAGGTATGCGTCCGGATAAATTACTATGGTGGCTGTGAGGCGCGAAAGTGCAGGGAAGTGCGGATAGTTGGGCACGACAGTTGCCGCGCGGATTTCGAGCGGCTGCACAATCCGTCCAACAACCCGCTTCGGGCGTATTTCAGGGCGCTGCCTTGGCACAACCTGAACCGGAAGCCGCAGCGAATTTGCTGGCGCTTCGGCGACGGGACCGATACCTGCATTAACTACCCGTCGACCTATACCGGCCCATACATCGTGGCGCATAACTACCAGCATCCGGGCGCATATGAAGTGTGCGTGTCTATCCTGTATTATGGTGGTTGCGAAGCAAGAAAATGCCGGGAAATACGTGTTCCTCCTCACGAAACCTGCCAGGCCGACTTCGAGCGGATACCGATGAGCTCCAACCTGCTCACCGCAGCCTTCCGGGCCCTGCCGTGGCATAGCGCCCAGAGGAAGCCGAGACAGATTTGCTGGAACTTCGGCGACGGCCGCGACACCTGCATCAATTATCCGGAGAATTACACCGGCCCCTATACGGTGCTCCACCACTACAACCATCCCGGCAACTATGAAGTTTGCGTGCGAATAACTTATTATGGTGGGTGCGAGGCGAGGAAATGCAGACACGTTGGCATTCACCAGTCAGTACTGCATCTTTCGCCCAACCCGGTCGCGAACCATCTGAACGTGTACTTCTTTTCGACGCGTACGGAGCCAGTCAATATCCGGATCGTAAAGCACAATGGAATTGTGGTGCGATCCCTTACGCGCAGCGTGAATGCAGGCCCCAACAACTGGAGTCACGAACTGGGCAACCTTTTCCCGGGAATATATACGTACACGGTGCAGTCGCCTAACCAGTTCGCCTCTGCGCTGTTCGTGAAGCAATGAGGCCAGGCCCCCCAGGGGGAAAGACCGGCCCCCTCTAAATCTCCCCCAGGGGGGAGACTTAGTCAACTTCTGGGTGGCTCATTCTCCATCCAGGTACAACTTCCTGAACTCATCATACAGATTGATAAGCTGATTGGCGCGCCCGGAATCATCAAATATCTTTTCCCAGGTATTCAAAGGCTCCCAGATGCAGGTGCCTTTTCCCCTGCCATTCGGCAAATCGAACGCAATGCGGTTTACTTCTTCTTTCCGGTGCGAATACTCCACCACGTAGATATCCTTGTTGTAACGGCGCACGAGATCGTATAAATTATCACGCAGATCGTCAAGTGTGCCGTGCCATTTTGGATACCACGACTGCCCGATTACGTCGAAATACACGCCGCGCGCGATCATATTGTCAATGAAAAATACCGATTCGTCATTCTGTCCTCCCAGTGCGACGTGCAGCATCATGACGATATTCGGATCCACTTCCTTCACGGCGGCAGTCCCCGCATTGAGGAGCTGGGCAAGCTGATCCATGTTGCTCACATTCCCTTCAGGCCAGAGAATACCGTGATTAATTTCATTTCCGATCTGCACCATGTCGGGCGTGGTGCCCTGCTCCTTCAGCTCCCGGATAACGCGGCGCGTAAAATCATACATGGCTTTCTTCAGGTCGGGAAACGAAAGGTCTTTCCACGCTGCGGGCTTGTACTGTTTTCCCGGATCGGCCCAGTAATCGCTGTAATGGAAATCCAGGAGTAGCTTCATGCCCGCTGCCTTCACGCGCTTCGCCATTTTCTTCGTGTTCTCAAGATCACAGAAACCTTTTTTCGGGGCATAGCCGCTGTCGTGTGCCGGGTCATTGAAGATTCGAAGCCGCACGTAATTGAAGCCGTGGTCCTTCAGGATTTGAATGGCGTCTTTTTCGACCCCCCGGTCGGAAAATTTCATCCCCCGTGCCTCCAGCTCGGGCAAAAAAGAGATATCCGCGCCCAGCATCCTGTCCATTTCCTTTTGTGCCGGCGGACGGAAAGAATAGCTCCTGTCGGGCGCAGGCTGGAACACATTTCGCGGGGGAATGATCTGAATGTCGGTGCCACCGCTCCAGAGCCCGGTTGCTTTCGCGGTGAATTTGATCATTCCGGGCCGGTACCCGGATTGCACAATTACCTGACATCTTCCATTGAAAAGTCGCCGCTGCCAGCTTCCGTCGGGCCATTTGTCCGGTTCGTGACTGCTGGGATCGCCATTCCCTACTCCAATGATCTTTCCATCGCCCTCGAGGGTAAAATGGATGAGATTGTCAGCATTCGGTACTTCCCGACCCTCCCGGTCCAGCACCGAGATATTGATTACCGTGGCGTCCCTGCCGTCGGCAAGCATCGTCGTTTTGTAAGGCGTCACCACCACCTCCACCGGCAGACCCGTGGTTTCTATCTTCTTCGAAAATCTTTTCCCGTTTCGAACCGCAACCGCCTCCACGCTCCCCGGCTCGTAGTTAATGGTCCATTTCAAATGACTGTTTCGCGGCATGTTCTTTCTCCCCATGCTTTTCCCATTGATAAAAAGCTCCACAGAATCTGCGTTTGAATTCACCCACACGTCCATGAGATCCCCTTTGGGTTTATTCCATCCCGGTCCCTTTTCCCGAAAATTCCAGTGCGGGGAAATGTGCAGCACGTCCTTTTCGCTCCACCAGCCCTGGTAATAATAGTAGATGTTTTTCGGGAACCCGCACATGTCCATGATCCCGAAATGGGAATTGATATTCGGCCAGCGAAAAGGTGTCGGTTCCCCTCGGTAATCGAATCCGGTCCACACAAAACCTCCCAGCCAGTAATCATTATTTGCCGCCAGCGGCCACCATTCCTCGGCGCGACTTGCCCACCAGGGCGCGGTGATGTCCTGGTCCGGTACGTAGCCGCGAATGCTGTCCTTCTCGAAGATCCCGCGGGTCGTCACCGTACTTCCCATTTCAGTGCCAATGATCGGCTGGTGCGGGTGATCGCGGTGGTAATCCGCAACGGCGAACTGGCGATAGTTGAAGCTTCTCACCGGGATCACTTCGTTGATGCCGCGAAATACATTGGGCACATCGGCGGCATAGGTGCAGGTGCGGGTGGGATCCAGCTCGCGCTGCTTTTTGATGAACGTTTCCGCGATTCTTTTACCCGTTCCCGTGGTATGGATCCATCCTTCTTCGTTCCCGATGCTCCACATGAATACGGAGGTGCGGCTCCGGTCGCGACGCAGGAGCCGCTCAAACTGGTTCATGTATTCCGGACCGCTGTTCAGCAACCTGGTTTCATCCATCACCAGCATTCCCAGGCTGTCGCAGGCGTCCAGTAATTCCGGGGTTGGGGGATTGTGACTCGCACGATAGGAATTGGCTCCCATATTTTTCAGCAACCGGACGCGGTAATACTGCAAATAGTCGGGCAAAGCGGCCCCCACGCCCGCGTGATCCTGGTGACAGTTGACCCCTTTCAGCTTCACATGTTTTCCATTCAGAAACACCCCGTCGGTCCTGATTTCAATTTTCCTGATTCCGAAACGCAGCACCTGCCGGTCAAGAACACGATTCCCCTGTCGCACCTCTACAACAATTCGATAGAGATAGGGGTCGTCGAGATCCCAGGGACGGAAAGAACGGACGGCAATCACGTTTTTCGCAGAACTAACGCTGCCCGGTCCAATGCTGACCCGCTGTTCGGCGGAACGCGCAACGATCCTTCCGTCCCGTTCCGCCAGGTAGGCACTCACCGTGATGACCTGCGAATGACCCGAATCATTCCGCGGTTCGGTTTGCACATTTATGGTTGCGCGAGCTCCGCTCACATCAGACCACGCGAAAATTCGGTCGGGCGGAATGTGCACGGCGTTATGACGTATAAGCCAGACATGCCGGTAAATCCCGGCGCCTTCGTAAAACCATCCCTCGTACTGTGTCGCATCCGCCCGAACCACTATTACGTTGTCGCGTCCGAACTGGATGAAGTCGGTGATGTCGTAACTCTCACCGATATAGCCGCTCTGGTTATTCCCCAGGTAAAATCCGTTCACCCAAAACTGCGCGTCGCGAAATACACCGTCGAACTGCAGGCGAAAGCGTTGTCCGGAATCGCTGACAGGAATGGTAAAATGTTTTCTGTACCAGCCGACGCTGGTTTCAGGGAACATCCCGCCCACAGGCTTATACCCATGCGCCATCACATCGGGATGGTCGCGGTATACGAAGGGCAGCTCCACGGCCCAGTCGTGGGGAAGGTCCAGGCGCCTCCATTTGCTGTCGTCGAATTTCGGATCGATCGCCGTGCCGGGTGCAGCGCCCGATTTTGAAAAAATATTGCTGATGCCGTAGTTGAAATCTTTTTCCGGGATGGCCGCATGCCCGAAATGAAATAGCCAGCCGCTGTCGAAATTCTCATGTTGCCGCTGCGCCGGGGCAAAGACCACGAGAAGCAGTCCCAGCGTTATAAAAAAAATGCGCTTCATGTTGAGTATATGTCACAAATTAACTGAAAAGCGCACCAAAAAAACAGGGGACAGTTGAGCAACCGTCCCCTGCAAACACAGCAAGTACGTTCTTAGTTTCGGCGCAGCTTATAGCTGTAATTTCCTCCGATGCCGATGTTCAGCGTGATCGTGTAATTCCCCGCTGAAGGCACGGCAATGTTTGCCCCGTCGTATTCAGGCTTGCCGTCCGCAGGACTGTTGTCGCCGAAATTGATCCCCCAGTCGTTATTGGCGCGGAACTTCATTTCACCCACCACGAGGTCGGTCGTGATGCTCCATGATCCGTTCGAAGCATTGAAGACCATCGGTGTGCTCGCGCCCCAGCCTCCGGCCGTCGCGCTGCCGATAATGCCAAAGGTGTTGATCTTGTTGTAGCTCCAGGTCATGGCCGTCGTATTCGCGCGGATGCGGTAGAGACCGGCAATGCCGGGACCTCCAGCGGGCAATGTCAGGTTGGGACCGCCGTTGCCCAAATTACTACCGCCGGCGCTGCCGAAATCGCCCGCGCCCCAGTTATTTCCCTTCACCATCTTGAATTGCGGCGAAGCATCGTTGAACACAATGTAGCCCTCATAATGCTGGTAGCCCCCGTTGCGCGTCCGCACGATCTGAGGTGCGGTGGCCGGATTCCACCCCTGGTAGTTGCCTGCGATGTTCATCGCGTCCGGATAGGTATAGGTTACAATATCCAAATAGGAAGTGACGGTCATCGTAACCACATTCGAATAGATGGGCGCCACACCGGAGCCGACATCCGCTTTGACGCGCGCGCGAACCTGCGTCGGAACGCCGTCGCCCATAATCTCCTGCATCTTGTCGTTAAGTTCCTTCACGGTGAACGTCTTCGACTTCGCAGTTCCCACGTTTACTTCGGTCATCGTCGCGGAAGAGCCGAAATTACCGTCCTTGGCAAACTGCAGCGTATAATTCACGGCAGCCTTGTAGCCGAAATCGGCGGCCGACCATGTGAATGTGCCGGCAGTATTGTTCTGGTTTGCCTGCAGCAACACAATGGTGGTAATTGTGGAGTTCAGCACACTAGCGGCACCGGGATTCAGGTGCGAGAGGGCTTCCTGCTTCACGCAGGAGCTCATCACCGCCGCGGTTCCCGTGACCAGCAACACACTCTTAAGCATCGTTTTCATAAACTGTGTTTTTATAAAAAATTTTTGATGTCCTTACTTAATAACCGGTATTCTGAACCAGGTTCGGATTGGCGATCACGTCCGATGCCGGTATTGGATACAATTTCCTGTGGCTGCCGACGGCCTGACCGTTCGGAACGTTCCCTTTCCATGCCCACAAATAGGTGCCTTCGGTGAACTGTCCGTAACGGATGAGGTCGGTGCGGCGAACAGCTTCCCAGTGCAGCTCCCGCGCGCGTTCATCGAGGATAAACTGCAGAGTCAGGTCGCTGGCCGTGATATTTCCCGACGTATTTCCGTAAGCACGCTGGCGCAGCAAATTGATGTAGCTGAGCGCAGTGCCGGCATCTCCCCCTGTTCCACCCCGCAGTACCGCTTCCGCATAGTTCAGGTACATTTCCGCCAGCCGGAACATCGGGAAATCGGTGTCCACCCAGGTCGGGTTCGAGCCCGGGGCACCGGTTGAGGTTACGTTCCTGAACTTGATGATCCCGTAACCGTCAGTTTGCTGACCGATATCGTTGATCTCGAGGTTCTGCCCACTGGTATGGAAGTTCATGCGTGAATCGCCTGCCGGACCTGAAAACTTCTGAACGAACTGCTTGGTAGTGCGGATACCGCCCCATCCGAAGTCCACACCATGCGCCGCAGCGCTCATTGAGCCCACGATCGGTGCGTGAACAAGATAGGTAGTGCCACCCCAGGTCCGTGATTTTCCTCCGTCGAAAGTGATTGGGAAAATGATCTCGCTGGTCGCGGTGTGATTGTCTGCAAGAAAGAGATTTCTCCAGTTGGTGATAAGGGAATACGGTGCCGCGATCACTTTTTTCGCATACGTGATTGCCTGTGTATACTTCGCGGTGCCGGTGTAAACTTCAGCGTTCAGGTAGAGGCGGGACAAAAGCGCCCATACGGCGCCCTGGTCAACGCGTCCGTATTCATTGGACTTTGCCGATTTTACTTCATCCTCGATGTCGAGCAGCTCAGACTCTACATAATTGAACAGGTCGTTGCGTGTGATCCGCGCCGGGAGGAACGATCCAACAGGATCATTCTCCGTTACGAAAGGAACGTTCCCGAAAAGATCCAGGGCATGGTAATAGCTCAGCGCGCGCAGGAAGCGGGCCTCCGCACGGAAGTAGCCGATCTCCGTAGCGTCCGCGCCAGAGATACCTCTTTCGCTTAGCTTGGCCGCCGTGCTTTCCCGGATGAACTCATTCGCCAAAGTAATTTGAAAAAAGATCCGGTAATAAAGCGCGCGAATGAACACGTCGCTGGAGCTCCAGGTCATGAAATGAAAATCCTTAATGGTGGCATCGTTCCACCCGATCACCGCTTCATCGGTCGACAGCTCCTGAGCGTTCCAGTACTGTCGCAGGTAGCTCGAAAATCCCTCGTCGATGCCGCTGATGTCGCCCGATCCGTCCGGCCCCGAATTACCGGTGAGGGCAAGGCCGGCATATACTTTAGCCAGCACCTGCTTGTAGCCCGCGAGGTCCTTGTACACTTGCGCCGAGGACAGGTCGTACACCGGGAACCGGTCGAGGTGTTTCGTACAGGACACCGCGAACAGGCTCAGTACCGCCAGCAGGCCCAGTGGTTTAAATATCTTGTTATTCATATCGTGTTCTTTTTATGTTATTACGAAATTTCCTAAAAATCAAGATTGAGTCCCAGTGAGAACACCCGCGGGCGGGGATAAAAATTGTTGTCGATTCCACTCGCGATTTCCGGATCCAGTCCCTTGTACTTTGTAACCGTGAACACATTGTGAACGATGATTGACCCCCTCAGCGTTGCTTTCTTGTTCATAATCTGCCCAAAATCGTAGCTGGCGGCAAGATTGTCCATCTTCAAAAAAGTGGCGTTTTCAATGAAATAGTCCGAAAAATACTGGTTGTTCGCAAAGCCTGTCTCCAGGTGGTTCGCCGATACGTTGTAGAGGAAAGGAAGCGAATTGGACTGGAACGCGGCGTTGGAAAACACGTTGTTATACATGTAATTCCCAATACTGCTCCGCAACAGTGTGGAAAAGGTCCAGCGTTCGTGCGTCACCTGGGTTGAGAAACCGAGGAATACATCGGGATCAGGATTTTCAAATCGGTAGTAATCGCTATTGTTGATGATGCCGTCCCCGTTCCTGTCGACGTAGAGGCCTTCGATCGGCTTGTCATCCTGGTCATACACCTGCTCCAGCACATAGAACGAGCTGCGCGGGAATCCTACGGAATGGATCTGGATCGTGTTGCCTACAGCTCCCGAGATTCCACCTGTCAGAACCCCTGCATAGTTTGGATCGTCAACCTTCGTCAGCTTGGTAATTTCATTTTTGTTATAGGTGAGGTTGAATGTGGCGTCCCAGGTGGTCTTTCTTTTCTTCACCAGCGTCCCGTTGACCGAGAACTCGATACCACGGTTTTCCATATTCCCGACATTGGTGAGGATCGCATTGGTAAAGTTGGATCCTGCCGGTACGGGAATGAAATTCAGCAGGTCTTCGGTCTTCTTCAGATAGAAGTCGATACTGCCGGTGAGGCGGTCGCGCAGAAATCCGAAGTCGAGACCCGCATTATATGTGGATGTTTCCTCCCACTTGATATGCGCATCGTATCCTACCGGGCGGTACACTGTAAAGTAACTGTTCCCAAACTGGTACGTTGCCGTATTGTTTCCCACGGTGTATCGGGCGATGTAGGGATAATCGCCGCCGATATCCTGCTGCCCAGTTTCACCATAGCCTAACCGAAGCTTCAGGTTCGAAATAAAAGGAACGGTCTTAACCGCTTTTTCCTCTGAAAGTACCCAGCCCACCGAAACTCCCGGGAAAGTTTTCCAGCGGAGATCGGGATGAAAACGCGAAGATGCGTCGCGGCGAAGGTTCACTGTAAGGAGGTACTTGTTCAATGCGGTGTAACGTACCCGGCCATAGAACGAGATCAGCGTGTTCTGGCTCTCGAAGGGGAAGGGGTTCGCAGGCGAAAATTCTACGTTGTTTGCTCCACGTGCCGGGAAAGAAGGGGCCTGAACCAGGAAATCCTGGTATCCGTAGCCCACCATTGCGTCAACGCTGCTGCGAATGCTGCGAATGTCCTTTGTATAATTTAAGAAAGCGTCGAACAGCTTATTCTTCTTGTCCTGCTCGTACTGGTTGTTCAGCCCGCTGGTCTGTTGCCCGCCGGGTGAGGTGTTGAGGTAAGACTGACCCGCTGAATCAGGAACGAATATGGTGCCTTCGCCATGCGAACGGTCGAAACCCACGTTTACGTTGACCCGCAGATCCGGGAGCCAGTGTACGCGGTAATCCAGTTGAACGTTGCCCAGCGTCCGGCTTACATCGCTCCGGTCCTCGCGGAGCATCAGCAGAGCCACCGGGTTTCGCGGCGCGAGTCCATAGGGCCTGTTGTTCTGCAGCCACTCGAAATACCCGCCGAAACGGCCGGTAGTGTTTTGCACCGGCTGTGTGGGATCGAAAGCGGCTGCAGCTCCGATCGCGCCTTCATTAGCGAAGCGCGTATCGGTCGTAGATCCCCGCAGGTTTAGGTCGATCCGCAGGTGATTGTCGAGCAGCGTCGGAGAAAGATTTACGAATCCGGAGAAACGGGAAAGTTTGCCCGTGATAAGAATGCCTTCCTGGTTCATATAGCCAAGTGAAAGCCGGTACGGAAGCTTTGGAATTCCGCCGCTGAGGCTGATGTTATTGTCAGTTCCGAATGCGTTCTGGAAAATTTCGTCCTGCCAGTCCGTAGTGGAGGTGCCGAGAAGCGCCTGCTGCGAGGAATTCCCCTTCGCCATGATCATGGAACGGAAATCCTCGACCGAAAGCACTTCATTGGTGCGATTCACCGTATACAGCGAATTCAGTGTGCTGAAATTTACTCTGACTCCTCCACTCTTGCCTTTTTTCGTGGTGATGAGAATGACTCCATTTGACGCACGGTTCCCGTAGATGGCAGTAGCCGAAGCGTCTTTCAGGATCGTGAATGATTCAATATCATTTGGGTTAATCAGGCTGAGCGGGTTCGCCGCACCTGAAATACCACCGTTGTCTACCGGCACGTTGTCGATAACGATCAGCGGGGCATTGGAAGCGCTCAAGGAGGCACCACCGCGTATGAGAATGCGAACGCCTGAGCCGGGAGCGCCGCTGGGCGAAGTGATCTGCACGCCGGCAACGCGACCCGCGATCAATCCCTCAGGAGTTGTGATCGGTCCTTTGGTGAAATCGCGCGAGTTGACGGTAGTGACGGCACTCGTGAGATCCCGGCGGCGTACGCTTCCGTATCCCGTTACCACCACTTCGTTCATCGTGGCGTTGACGACTACGAGCGCAACGTTCACCGTGCTCGTTCCCTCAATCGAAACTTCCTGGGATGCGTATCCCACAGAAGTGAACACGAGCACCTTTACGGTACCCGGCACGGTAATACTGAAGGAGCCATCGTTTCCCGTTTGCGTGGCTGCCCTGCTGTCCTTTCCCGATACTGTCACCCCGGGTAAGCCGGTGCCCGTCGACTGATCGGTAACCCGACCGGTGACTGTTTTGTTTCCCTGCGAAAAAGAAAGCTGAGCTAGCATCATGAGGCAGCAGAACGCTGCCGCATTAATAAATTTCTGGAGCTTCATAAGCAATCATTATTGTGAGCGATTCAATTTCCTAAAGCGAAATGTGTATTCAAAACACAATGTAACATAAATTTAACTCGCCAAAAAAATTTTCTGCCCTCCGGCGTTTCAGGCAGTGGTAAGGCGTCCCGGCGCGGTGCGTTTGGTTCCTTTCCTGCGGTGTGTTGCCTTCAGCTTGTACAATTTCCCGGGACGGTGCGGGACATCCTTTTCCATTTCATTCAGGTCGACCAGCCAGTCCTTAATCGAAATTTTTTTCCTGAAGTTTCTCCGGTCTAAATCCACCCCGAGAATGGACTCGTACAGCTCCTGGAGCTGCCGGAGTGAAAATTTTTCGGGGAGGAGGTTGAAAATGATCGGCGTTTCGAGCACCTGCTGGCGCAGTCGCTGCAGGCAGGTGTCGAGGATCAGCTTGTGGTCAAACGCCAGTTTGCGGACATCTCTGACGGCGTGCCAGTGAAGCCCGTTGTGGCTGAGCTGCAGCTTGTGGTGCCTGATGTCGATGAGCGAGTAGTAGGCGATCGTGATCACCCGACCCGAAGGATGTCGGTCCACCGCGCCGAACGCCTGCACCTGCTCGAGGTAAACATCATCCATTCCGGTGCGCTCTTTCAATATGCGGTACGATGCTGCATCCAGGTCTTCGTCCGGGCGGATCAGGTCGCCGAGGAGGGAGTACATATCCTCGAATTCCTCCAAATCCGACTTGATCAGGAGCACTTTCAGTTCCCGCTCTTCATATCCGAAGATCACGCAGTCCACCGAAGTCGCGATATTGAAATAATCCAGGTGGCTGATCTTCTCGATCTCGGCAGTCTTTAAGGTCAATGCGTTTCCCATGCACTGTGGTTTATTCAAATGGTGACTTTCAGCGAAGCGGTACGCCCCTTCCATTGCGCACGAATAAAATAAGTCCCTGCCGCCAGACGCCGGGTCGCTGAAAGCGAAATGGTGGTCTTCCCTCTTCGCAGCACGCCGGAATGAAGCTGCAGCACCCGCTGTCCCTTGTTGTTGTACAGGGCGATTTCTGTTTGGCCGGTTTCGGGTAATTCCACCTCGAGCACCGCACCGGTTCGCATTGGATTTGGAAACGCGCGCAACACCAGTTCCTGTCCGGCAGGCCCGACGCTCGTCACGGGCGTCAGCACCGCATTCACCAGGTTGCGGTTGAGGTAAACACGGTATTCACCCGGCTGAAGGTTGATATTCTGCCCGCCGGAAACCACGCTGATGGTGCCGCCGTTGAGGTAATCGTACCAGGTACCCGAGACAGGAAAGTTGATGGAGGCAGATTGCGGCACCACGTCGAAGTTGCCGATCACTACGATATCCGATGAATCCTGCGCGCTGCGCACAGTAAGCCATTTGAACGCCGCCGTCGTGTTGCGCGTGATCGTGACATTGTTCGCGATAAAAACATCCCGGTACCAGCCGTGCGCGCGCAGCTTGAGAAGACTGCTGTAAATATCATGCAGTCTTTTTCTCTGGACCACCCCGAGGTAATCCCAGCGGGGCGGCTTCGGATCCAGCCGGCAGTTGTTGTTGATCGTGCCGTCCACGCAGCGGTTGATGGAATAATCATAGCCGAGCTCACCAAATTCCCAGATCATTTTCGGCCCTGGCATTCCCAGCAGAAAAGCAGCGCTCATTTCCATGCGCCTGAGCGCTGTGTTCAGGTCGCGCGTATTGTAGCTGCCCGACGAATTGCCCTGGTTCAGCGTGTTGAACATCATTCGTTCCTCGTCGTGGCTTTCCATATAACCGATCAGGTAAGGATTCGCCCAGTTGCGCACCGTGTGCAGCAGGTGGTCAAAATTCGAGTTGGCAATATCTCCTTTGGCGGCCGCGGTAAACTGGAAATTTGCATTCCCCCAAAGAAGCATTCCGTAATTGGACAGCTCTGTTTCCTCGGTATTGTCTGCGAAATGCTCGAGGATCACGTACGATCCGGGAGATTTCAGTTGCAGGGTATCGTAATACCGTTTCCAGATCGCCACGCGGCTCGGATCGTACTGGCTCCACAGGGACACATTGCCGCCCGAATTGAATTGCGTAAAACCTTTTGAAAGATCGAAGCGGAAACCATCCAGCCGGTATTCCTGCAGCCAGTGTTCCACTACGCGGCTTGTGAAGTAGCGGGTCGCGAGACTTTCGTGGTTGAAATCGTTGAATACGTTGAACGGATGTGTCGCGGTCACATTGAACCACGGATTGTTTGCCGCGGGCTGGTTCGTGGCGTTGTTCCAATAGAGCGCGGCGAGCGGGCAAAGTCCCGTTGCATGGTTAAGCACGATGTCCATGATCACCGCGATCCCTTTGCGGTGGCAGGAGTCAATGAATTCCTTCAGGCTGTTCTTCGGACCGTAATACTTGTCGGGAGCGAAGAAAAAATCCGGGTTGTAGCCCCAGCTGCTGTTGCCTTCAAATTCGTGGAAAGGCATGATTTCAATGGCATTCACGCCAAGGGATTTCAGGTAGTTCAAAGTATCCTTTAGGGTCTTCCAGTCATGCGCTGCCAGAAAATCGCGGAGCAACAACTCATAGACTACAAGGCTACGTTTATCGGGACGCGTAAACGTGGCGGCAGACCAGGTATAAGCCGGCGCATTCGTTTGCACGATCCCCACGATACCGGTAGTTTGCCCCGTGGGGTAGGGCCTCAATCCCGGGTAGGTTGTCGGGGAAATGAAGCCATCGTTCCACGGATCGAGAATTTTTTCAACGTAAGGATCCGTAACGCGCAACACTCCGTCCACCAGGTACTGGAACGCATACTCGGTGCCCGGCGTAAGCCCTGTGATCCGCAGCCACCAGTAATTGCCATCGGGCGTCTTATTCATCACGTAGTTCACCTGCTCCTGCCAGTTGCTGCCCGGAAACTCGCCGATGACCGACACCCGGTTTTTGCCCGGGGCATACAGCACCAGCACTACAGACGTGTTTCCCGTTTCGTAATTAATTCCGTCTCGCACTCCCGGAGGCAGCGGCTGGATCACCGGGGCGGGAGCTACAAAAAACCGCAGTGTATCACGGGCAATGCCGCTGCCATCGTCGGCTTCCGCAATAATGGTCTGATTGCCCGAAGTGGTCAGCACCGGGTTGGCGGAGATCGAGGTGACAGCGCTCGCGGTCTGAATCTGCGAACCGTTCAGGAACAGCCGCATAGTGGACGAGCGGTTCGCGATCGCAGTGAGATTGATATTGTCGCCTACCTGTTTGTTGATCGGTTCGGGAATAGGAATATAGGTAGGTTGAAATGGAGGCACGGTGAAGCGGGTAGCGATCGCCGATGAATAGACCGGTACGTACATGTCGCTCCCGTCGGCGTTGCGCTGCACCACGGTGCCACCACCGTTGCGAAACAGGATAGCGATCTTAAGGATGGTCTCCCCGGCCGGAACGCCGCCCGGAGGATTGAAGAATTGGCGGATATTGTTGATAGTATACTGCCACTTGTTGTTTCCGATGTAAGTAGCCTGTGCTGCCGACGGGGTGGTTGCCCAGGTAAACAATACGTATCGCCAGTTCGTCGGACTCGTGCTCAGGTTCGTGATCAGCCCGATGTGCACATACACGTCGGAAGTAGGGGTATAATTCAACAGACCCTGGTTGCCCTTCGAAGCATCCACCGTGATCGTGATGTTGTCGTTATCTTTTGCGAAATCGGGACTCCAGGTGAGCAGTTGCGAAAAAGCAAGGCACGGCGCCGCAGTCAACAGGATCAGCATCCGGATTCTCTTCATAGCAGGCTAATTGTACCGAAAGATACAAATATGTACTTATAACACATTGGGGAGTGAGTAAAGTCAGTAAAGCCGGGAAGTAGTCGGAAGTCAGAAGATTGCTGACTAACGACTATCGACCAAAGATTCTGGACCGACCCGCGTCCCGCACCTCGTGCCCCGAACCGTACGCAGCCCTGGCATGCTTCGACAAGCTCAGCACGACATGAACCCTAACCTCCTAACTTCCTGACCCCCTAACTATAGTTCCGACTAACGACTACCGACTATCGACTCCCGACTTAACTTTATCCCGCATGTATTCGCGTGAAGAGACGAAGGAGCTGCAGCAGCTTACAGTAGGGCTTTTGAAAAAGCGATCGTCGTTAGACCGAAAGCAGGTGGACGACATTCGGCGGGCCTTGCGCTTTCACGAATACCGGTATTACGTGCTGAACGATCCGCTGATTGCCGACCAGGAATACGATCAGCTTTACAAAGAACTTGAGCGGCTGGAAAAAGAACATCCCGATCTGGTGACATCCGATTCCCCGACACAGCGGGTTTCGCCGGGACTCACCCGTGAATTCGCGACCGTGCAGCACCTGGTGCCGATGCTTTCGCTGGACAATTCCTACAATCCCGAAGACATGCTCGATTTCGACCGGCGTGCGCGTGAACTGACGGGTTTGAAAGAGATCGAATACTGCGTAGAGCCGAAATTCGATGGCGGGAGCATCTCGCTGATCTATGAGGACGATATGCTCGTGCGCGGAGCGACCCGCGGCAACGGGGTGGAAGGCGACGAGATCACGGTAAATGTAAAACAGATCCGCAGCCTGCCTCTTTCTGCGCGCTTTTCTGAGTTCGGCATCCAGACAGCAGAGATCCGCGGCGAAGTGCTCATCAACAAAGAGAATTTTGCGGCATTTAACCGGCAACTCTCCGAGCAGGGAATACCGCCACTCGCGAATCCGAGGAACGCCGCTGCAGGCACGCTGCGCATCAAAGATCCTTCCGAAGTCGGCCGCCGGAAACTGGAAGCCTTTGTGTACAACATCAGCTATGTTTCTTTTTATAAGGGCAAAAAAACTCCATCTGAACTCGAGACCCACGCCGGGACGCTGAAGCTGTTGTGGGACCTCGGCTTTCGAAGTCCCGACAAGGAGAAAAAAGTGTTTCGCGGAATTAAAGAGGTAATCGACTATTGCGCGGAATTCGAACAGAAGCGCGATGACCTCCCGTACGAGATCGACGGCATGGTGATCAAAGTGAATGACGTGGCGCTGCAGGACCGGATGGGTATGACCACCCATCATCCCCGCTGGGCAATCGCTTACAAGTTCAAGGCGCGCCAGGCTACCAGCAGGCTGCTGAACGTGGAATTCCAGGTAGGCAGGACTGGCTCCATCACCCCGGTCGCGAAGATCGAACCCGTGCCGATCGGGGGCGTGACCGTTACTTCTATTTCGTTGTTCAACGAAGATGTGATCCGTGAAAAGGACCTCAAAATTGGCGACCGCGTGCTGGTGGAGCGGGCGGGCGACGTGATCCCCTACATCGTGCGTTCCCTGGCGGACGCACGTACAGGGAAGGAAACGGTTATCGTTTTTCCGAAGAACTGCCCTGTGTGTGGGAGCAAACTGTTCCGCGAGGAAGGCGAGGCCGTGTGGCGTTGTATCAACATCGAATGCCCTGCCCAGGTGGTGGAACGGATCATTCATTTCGTGAGCAAAGATGCGATGGACATCCGGGGGTTGGGAGCTGCCAACGTTCAAAAGTTCTATGCGGCGGGACTGCTGAAAGACATACCGGGAATTTACAAGCTCGATTTCGACGCGATCGGGGAATGGGAGGGTTTCGGGGAGCGCTCTATCGAAAACTTAAGAAAAGCAATCGAACAATCTAAAAAGCAGCCGCTGCACCGGTTGATTTTCGCGCTGGGTATCCGGTTTGTGGGCGAGACCACTGCGAAGACGCTGGCGCAGGCAATAGAACATTTGGTCGACCTGCGAAAATTTTCTGTTGAAGATTTGCAGCAGCTGGAGGACGTCGGTCCCAAAGTGGCGGGAAGCGTGCATCATTTTTTCAGCAATGCCGACAATGTCGCGATGTTGCAGGAGCTGGAAAAACTCGGCTTGCAGCTGCGCAACGAAAAAAAGCAGCTTGCCAGCGGCGACAGCCTTTCCGGCCTGACGTTTCTTTTTACCGGCACCCTCCCCACGTTAAAACGCAGCGAAGCGGAGTCGCTGGTAGAAAAAAACGGCGGGCAGATCCTAACCGGGGTCAGCGCAAAGCTGAACTACCTGGTGGTTGGGGAAGAAGCCGGCAGCAAGCTGGAAAAGGCAAAAAAGATCAATACCGTCAAGATCATTTCAGAGGCAGAATTTTTGAAAATGGTCGCACGGTAACCAGTTCTGGTTGAGACCCTACAGGCAAAGAACTTTAACCTTGAAGCATGATCAAAAAATCAACACTCACATTTCTCCGGCAGCTGAAGAAAAACAACAACAAACCGTGGTTCGATGTGCACCGCGCGGACTACGAAGCTGCGCGGGCCGATTTTCTGAATTTCGTGGATGAGATCATTGGGCGCCACAGCAGGCTCGATCCTTCCATAAAGAACATTTCCGGTCGCGACTGCATCTTCCGAATTAACCGCGACGTGCGTTTTTCAAAGGATAAATCACCCTACAAAACAAATTTCGGCGCAAGCATCAACTGCCGCGGCAGGAAGGCATGGGATTATGCGGGATATTATTTTCATTTGGAACCCGGAGCATCTTTCGCCGGCGGCGGGATCTATATGCCCCCGCCCCAGGTGCTCAGGCAGGTGCGACAGGAAATTGATTACAATTTCACCGCTTTCCAAAAACTGCTGTCAAATAAGAAATTCAAATCTTTTTTTGGAGGCCTGGACCGCAGCGCGGAGTTCAGCCTTACACGCGTTCCCAAAGGGTATGAGCCCGGGAATCCAGCCGCGGAATATTTGAAATTGAAAAGTTACCTCGCGATGACGCCAGTCAGCGATGCCGAGCTCACATCAGGCCGCGGAGTACAAAAAGCGGTGGCAGCGTTCGCGGCACTCTATCCGGTAGTTACATTTATCAACGAAGCGGTTTCTCAGCCCTGATCTCTGACGAATTGCTTTGCTGCGAGGTATTCGGCGATTTGGATGGCATTGGTTGCAGCACCCTTTCTCAAATTGTCGCTGACGATCCACAGATTGAGCGTGTTCGGCAATGACTCGTCGCGCCGGAGGCGGCCCACGAACACCTCGTCCCGTTCATGCGCCGTCATCGGCATCGGATAAAGTTGGTTCGATGGGTCATCCACCACCACTACCCCGGAAGTTTTCTCCAGCAGCCCGCGGACTTCTGCCAGGTCAAAGTCATTTTCAAATTCCACGTTCACCGATTCGCTGTGTCCGCCCACGACGGGGATCCGTACCGTCGTGGAGGTAATGCGTATTGTAGGATCGCGCAGGATCTTTCTGGTTTCATTGACCATTTTCATTTCCTCTTTCGTGTAGCCGTTTTCGAGGAACACGTCGATCTGCGGGATCGCGTTCAGGTCGATCGGGTATTTGTAAGCCCGGTCACCAGCAATTCCCTGCCGCTCGTTCATGAGTTGCGTCACCGCTTTAACGCCGGTCCCGGTCACACTCTGGTATGTACTAACCACGATGCGGCGGATCCGGTACCGCAGGTGCAGAGGATTCAAAGCGACCACCATCTGGATCGTGGAGCAGTTCGGGTTTGCAATGAGGCGGTCTTCCGGGCGCAGCACGTCCGCATTTACCTCGGGTACTACCAGCGGAACCGCCGGATCCATGCGCCAGGCCGAAGAGTTATCAATCACGGTAATGCCTGCTGCAGTGAACTTCGGTGCCCATTCCATCGAGGTGCTTCCCCCGGCAGAAAACAGCGCCACGTCTGGTTTCGCAGCAATAGCGTCCAACATGCTCATCACTTTGCAGCTTTTCCCCGCAAATTCAACGGCCTTTCCCACGGAGCGTTCGGAGGCCACCGGGTACAACTCATCCACCGGGAACCGACGCTCCGCCAGCACCTGCAGCATTTTGCTGCCCACCAACCCGGTCGCCCCGACCACTGCAACTTTCATGTCTGATCTCGTTAAAAAAATTAGCCTCCCGGTTCGGAAGGCCTGCGCATATCTGTTCACATACAAAAGTGCATCAACCTTCCGCTCCCAACGAGCGTTTTTTCCCGCACCCTGTATGTTTTAATTGCCCCATTTCGCGACAAAAATAGCGCGGCCTCCAGCGGGCGCAAAATTTAATTTGGCAGATGCGTATCGCGTTCTTCATCGCGGTGTTCGCGGCAGCAACCACGAAGGCGCAGAACCGGTTTGATGTGCTGATTCACGAGATCATGGCGGATCCCAACCCGGCTGTCGGACTTCCTGCTGTCGAATGGATCGAATTGAGAAACCATTCCACCACCGCCGTGAACCTGCAGGGGTGGAAACTGGGCGACGCTGGCTCACTCAGCGGTGCGTTTCCGTCGTTCACGCTGTCGCCCGACAGCTTCGTGATCGTTTGTTCGGCAGGATCGCTGTCCGCACTTTCAGTGTTCGGTCCGGCGATTGCGGTATCATCGTTTCCTTCGCTCGACAACGACGGGGACGTGCTCTGGCTGCGTGCTGCAAATGGGAAAACCATGCATGCAGTCGCTTACCAGGCCACGTGGTATCGCAACGATTTGAAAAAAGAGGGCGGATGGACGCTCGAGATGATGGACGCAAGGAATCCATGCGAAGGAGGGGCGAACTGGCTGGCAAGTACGGCGACCGCAGGCGGCACGCCCGGCCGGGCGAATTCCGTTATGCGCTTTAATGCCGACACTAAATCTCCATCGTTGCTCCATGCCTATCCTGCCGACAGCCTGAATGTCATGTTGGTATTCGATGAATCTTTGGATAGCGCGAGCGCGGCGAACGCAGCGCGCTATTCAATGGACCGGGGAGTGACAGTTGTTTCTGCGTATCCGGTAGCTCCGCTTTTCGACCGCGTGCGCTTGCGACTAAACGCTCCAATGCCTGTGTCAGTCGTCTACAATATTCGTGTCGCCGCAATCAGCGACTGTGCGGGAAATGGAATCGGCGAGGCCGATGTACGCGCAGGGATGCCCTCAACCGCGGCGCGCGCAGACTGCGTAGTCAACGAAATCCTTTTCAACCCGCGACCGAATGGTTTCGACTTCGTGGAGCTGTACAATTCGGGAAACAAAGTGCTCGATATTTCCAAATTGCACATCGCAAACCGCTCCGCCGGCGGCAGCGTTGCGTCTATTCGACCGCTTAGCGGAACTCCATTCCTGTTTTTTCCCGGCGACTACCTCGCGTTCACTGAAGACCCGGTGAACCTGGAGCTGCATTACCTCTTAAAAGAGCGGCGTCGCGTATTGCAGGTTTTGTCCATGCCTTCCTTCCCCGACGATGAAGGGGACGTGGTCGTGCTCAACGCACAGGGTGAAGTCATTGATGAGGTTCCCTATCGCGACGACTGGCATTTCAAACTGATTCACGATGCGGAAGGGGTTTCGCTGGAGCGGCTGAATCCCCGGGAAGCGTCTTACGACGCGCACAACTGGCACAGCGCGGCGTCCACAGCGGGTTATGCGACGCCGGGATACAAAAATTCGCAGCAGGCCGGCAGCGGGAACGGAAATCGAATGATTCAAATCGCCCCCACGGTATTCTCGCCCGATAACGACGGGCGCGACGATTTCGCAGTCATTCGTTACGAGTTGAATGAACCGGGCTACGTCGCGAACGTGACGGTCTTTAGTCTCGCAGGGATCCCGGTACGGCGGCTGGTATCGAATTCGATCCTTGGGATTTCCGGAAGCTGGAACTGGGACGGCCTCAACGACCGGGGGGAAGAGGTTTTACCCGGACCGTACATTGTATTCACGCAAATTTTTAACCTGAACGGCAAACGGGAGGTGTTTAAATTAACTGTAGTGGTGGCACGCACAATGTGAAAGAAGCAATTGGAATTACAGGTTCACACCAGCTCAATATCAAACGCAACGAGCTCTTTGAACTGCCGGATTCGGGCGTCGATTTCCTCACGGCTAACCTCTTTCAGTCTCGTTGGACCGAATTTCTCCACGCAGAAGCTGGCCATGGCCGATCCTACAATGATTCCGCGCTTCATATTCTCGAATGAAATATCGCCCGTTCGCGCAATGTGGCCCATGAACCCCCCGGCAAAACTGTCGCCCGCCCCGGTGGGGTCGAACACATCCTCCAGGGGCAGCGCAGGTGCAAAAAAAACTTCCTCGCCGTGAAACAGCAAGGCTCCGTGCTCTCCTTTTTTTATGATGAGGTATTTCGGACCCATATTAAGAATCTCGCGCGCAGCTCTGACCAGCGAGAACTGCGCGGAAAGCTCGCGTGCCTCCGCATCGTTCACCACCAGCAGATCGACATACTTCAACACGATCTTCAGCTCGGCCATAGCCGTTTCCATCCAGAAATTCATCGTGTCCATCGCAATCAGCTTTGGCCGCTCGCGCAATTCCTGGATCACGTTCAGCTGCAGCTTCGGCATCAGGTTGCCCAGCATCAGGAAATCCGCGCCCTGGTAACTTTCAGGCACCTTGGGATCGAAATCCGCCAGCACGTTCAGGTCCGTGACCAGTGTGTCGCGGGTGTTCATGTCCTCATGGTAGCGTCCGCTCCAAAAAAATGATTTCTTTTCGGGCACGATCTCTACTCCCTCCAGCTGCACCCCGCGTTTGCGGAGCTCATCCATTTCCTCTTTCGGAAAATCCCCGCCGACGATTGAAATCTGCTGCACCGGCTGCACGAAGCTGCTGGCCGCGTACGCCACATAAGTTGCTGACCCCCCGACGATCCGGTTCGTCTTGCCAAAAGGAGTTTCGATAGCGTCGAATGCCATCGTTCCGACAGTGATCAGGGACATGGGCGAAGCGTTTTTTGGGGTTCGCGGCGCCAAGGTAATCAAAGGACTCTTATGGTTCAAATCCACGCTCGTGGTTCCGCCCGCTTGAATATCTTTGAACTATGGGAACTACCACGCGGAAACGGTCGGCCAAAAAAGAGCTCATTCTCCAGAAAGCTTCGGCCATGTTCCGCGAGCGGGGTTATACCACCACGTCGATGAGGGACCTTGCCGATGCCGTCGGTATCGAAGCCGCCAGCCTTTACAACCACATCCAGTCGAAAGCCGAGATATTGCAGGAGATTATTTTCCGCGCCGCCAACGAATGCAACGAGCACATGAGCTCGCTCGAAAGCAGCAACAAGTCCGACCTGGACAAAGTGGAATCACTGATCCGCTTCCATGTGAGGATGATGTTGGATCGCTTCGACGATTACTGCGTCATGATCAACGAGTGGATTCATTTATCCGAGCCGTTCTTAAGCAATTTTACAGGGCAGCGGCGCAGCTACGCCCAGAAAATGGAAGCCATCATCCAGCACGGCATTGATAGCGGCACCATGAAGCCGGTGCTCCCCTACGTGGCTGTGCTGACGATCCTTTCCTCGGTACGGGGACTGGAGTTCTGGCACCGCAGCGCGAAAAAGATAACGCCCCGGGCGATCGAAGACAATCTCGTGATGCACCTGATCCACGGGCTGAGGAATTGAATGCCCGTCCCTCCTGCCTGCCTTATTTTCGCATTTCTATTCACGCATGTCCATCCATTTTCACAAGCTCAAAGTCCTCGAAGTACGGAGGGAAACGCCCGACTGTGTGTCGGTGGCTTTCAAAATACCTGAAAAACTTAAGCCCACCTTCGAATTTCGGCAGGGACAAAGCCTCACCATGCGCAGTTTTTTCGATGGCGAAGAAGTGCGTCGTACTTATTCGATCTGCAGTTCGCCGCTGGAAAACGAATGGCGCGTGGCCATCCGAAAGGTGGAAGGGGGCCTGTTTTCCAGCTTTGCGAATGAGCGACTTCGGGCGGGCGACGAGCTGGAAGTGATGCCCCCGGTTGGGAAATTTTACACTGAACTCGACCCGGCGCAACATAAAAGCTACCTGGCTTTTGCAGCCGGCAGCGGCATCACGCCGGTCATTTCCCTGATAAAAACCACCCTGGCAATTGAGCCGCGCAGCAAATTCACCCTGGTCTTCGGGAACCGCACCCGGTCTTCAATCATTTTCTTTGAGGAGCTGGAAGGATTGAAGAATAAATATCTCGACCGCTTCAACCTCATACATATCCTCAGCCGCGAGCGTACCGACACACCGCTCCATTTCGGCAGGGTAGACGTGCAAAAGCTGAACGACCTTCAGCGGCTCGTTGACTACCGGGGCATGGACGAGATCTTCATTTGCGGACCGGAGGCGATGATCTTTTGCATTCGGGGTTACATGGAAAACCTCGGAATCGAGAAACGCAGGATCCATTTCGAATTATTCACCACGCCAGGAGAGAAAGGTCCCAGCGTGAGAAAGCAGGCTGCTCCCCCCGCTGCCGACGCGCCCAAAAGCCATCTCACGATCCGTCTTGACGGGCGCAGTGTCGACTTCGATCTCCCGTTCAGCAGCGAGACGACCATTCTCGACGCCGCGCTACAACAGGGCGCAGACCTGCCGTTTGCGTGCAAAGGCGGAGTTTGCTGCACCTGCAAGGCGCGACTCATCGAGGGGGAAGTGAGTATGGATGTGCACTGGGGACTTGAAGAAGAGGAAATTGAAAAAGGTTACATCCTCACCTGCCAGTCGCACCCGAAAACGGAAAAGGTGGTTGTGGACTTTGATATTCGGGGGTGATTGGTTAACAAGTTCACAAGGAGAATTAGGCAGTGAGGGGGCTTGGTAGTTTATAAGTCCTCCAACGGTATCCCACATCCCATGCTTCGACAGGCTCAGCATGACAAAAAGCCGGGACTCATATCTCATATCCCACATCTCACATCTCCCCGCGCCCCGTGCCATTTGTTTAGCGTTGAGGGTTGAGAGTTCAGAATTATTCTTCCCCCAAAATAACTAACCCGCACCACCCACATCCCATGCTTCGACAGGCTCAGCATGACAAAAAGCCGGGACTCATATCTCATATCCCACATCTCATATCCCACATCTCACATCTCCCCGTGCCCCGCACCTCGCGCCCCGTGCCATTTGTTTAGCGTTGAGGGTTGAGAGTTCAGAATTATTCTTCCCCCAAATAACTAACCCGCACCACCCACATCCCATGCTTCGGACAGGCTCAGCATGACAAAAAGCCGGGACTCATATCTCATATCCCACATCTCATATCCCACATCTCATATCTCCCCGTGCCCCGCACCTCGCACCCCGCACCCCGTGCCGTCCCTTTCGCTAAATTTGTGGCCTATCCACAGCATGTCAGTACAGCAATTAGAAAAAATCTTCCAGGAAAAGATTGACCAGGAGGTCAGGATTGAGCCCAAGGACTGGATGCCCGAGGCATACCGGAAGACCAACATCAGGCAGATCAGCCAGCACGCGCACAGCGAGATCGTGGGGATGCTGCCGGAAGGCAACTGGATTAGCCGTGCCCCGACTCTAAAGCGCAAGCTCATCCTGCTGGCAAAGGTGCAGGATGAAGCCGGTCATGGACTTTACCTGTATTCCGCTGCAGAAACTTTGGGCGTATCGCGCGAAGAAACGATCCTCGACCTCCACAGCGGAAAAGCGAAATATTCTTCTATTTTCAATTACCCCACGCTTACCTGGGCTGATATTGGCGCGATCGGCTGGCTGGTGGATGGAGCGGCGATCATGAACCAAGTGATGCTCACGCGCACTTCGTACGGACCTTATGCCCGCGCGATGGTGCGGATCTGCAAAGAAGAAAGTTTTCACCAGCGCCAGGGTTTCGAGATCCTGCTGGTGCTCTCGCACGGTACTGCAGAGCAAAAAGAAATGCTGCAGGATGCGGTCAACCGCTGGTGGTGGCCGAGCCTGATGATGTTCGGGCCGCATGATTCCGAGTCCACACACAGCGACCAGAGCATGAAGTGGAAAATCAAGAGAAAGAGCAACGACGAGCTGCGCCAGAATTTTGTGGACATGATCGCGGAGCAGGCGAAAGTGCTTGGGGTCACGCTCCCCGACCCGGATTTGAAGTGGAACGAGGCCCGCGGCCACTACGATTTCGGCGAAATTGACTGGAACGAATTCTGGAACGTGGTGAAAGGCAACGGTCCCTGCAACCGCCAGCGCATCGAAGCACGCCGCGCGGCATGGGATAACGGCGCTTGGGTGCGCGAAGCAGCAAAAGCATACTCAGAAAAACGCGCAGCGCGCGAAAAACAGGCGGCGGCATGAATTATCTGAAAAAATATTATTACGGGGACATACCTGACGACGCATCCGGCGGAAATGCCACGACACCGGAAACGAAACGGACCGACTGGCCCCTTTGGGAAGTTTTCATTCGCAGCAAGCAGGGCCTTGATCACAAGCACGTGGGCAGCCTGCACGCCGCAGACGCACAGATGGCGATGGAGAACGCACGCGACGTATACACCAGAAGAATGGAAGGGGTCAGTATCTGGGTGGTGGAATCGAAATTCATTCACGCTTCGAACCCCGATGAGGCGGAGATGCTCTACGAACCCGCTCACGACAAGGTTTACCGGCACCCCACTTTCTACGATCTCCCCGACGAGCTGAAACACATGTAATCCTCGCCGATGAACCAGGCACTGATAAGCTATACGATTCACCTCGCTGATAACAGCCTGGTGCTCGGACACCGCAACAGCGAATGGTGCGGCCACGGACCTGTGCTGGAACAAGACATCGCGATCACCAATATATCACTAGACCTGATCGGACAGGCGCGGTACTTTTATCAATACGCTGCCGACCTGATGAACCAAGGTTGCTTATCAATTCCCGGTCACGCGGGTCCGGTAAATGAAGACGTAATAGCTTATCTGCGCAGGGAGCGCGAATACCGCAACTGCCTCCTGGTGGAACAACCCAATGGTGACTGGGCGCAAACCATCTTCCGACAATTTCTTTTCAGTCTTTACCAGGAGTTGCTGTACGGCGAACTGCAGCATTCCCGCGACGAGCAGCTTGCAGCCATCGCAGCGAAGTCGCTGAAGGAAGTCGCCTATCATGTGCGCTGGGCCAGTGAATGGGTAATCCGGCTCGGCGATGGTACTGAAGAAAGCCGCACCCGCATGTTTCGCGCCATGGATTCTCTGTGGATGTACAGCGGTGAACTTTTCGAGCCTGCCTCTTACGAATCCGAAATGGCCGCGCCCGGCATAGCCCCTGACCTTGTGCCGCTCAAGCCGCGATGGGAGCAGAAAATACGCGAGGTGCTCGAAGAAGCCACACTCAATTCGGACTTCGCGGGGGGGGCCGCTTCCGGCTACATGCAACGCGGCGGTAAAGACGGACGACATACCGAATACCTGGGCTACATTCTCGCCGACCTGCAGTATTTGCAGCGCGCGTACCCGGGATGCGAATGGTAACAAATATGAACCAGGCGACGAAAACGGTGGAAGAGGTTTTGGCCGGAGTGATGGATCCGGAGATTCCGGTGCTTTCGATAACGGATCTGGGAATCGTGCGCGAAATCCGTGAGCATACGGATGAGCTTGAAGTGGTGATCACGCCGACGTATTCCGGTTGTCCGGCAATGGAGGTGATCGCTACGAACATCCGCATGGAGCTGCTCGCTCATGGATTTGAAAAAGTGCGCGTGACGCAAGCCCTTTCGCCTGCGTGGACAACCGACTGGATGACCGATGAAGGGAAACTGAGGTTGAAAGAATACGGTATTGCGCCCCCCGGCGCCAGGGCCCAGGTCTGCGACCATGGTCTGTTCGGCAGAGAGGAAGCGATTCCCTGTCCGCGCTGCGATTCGTACCGGACGCGGCTGGTAAGCCGGTTTTCCTCCACCGCATGCAAAGCGCTTTACGCCTGCAACGATTGCGGGGAGCCTTTTGATTATTTCAAATGCCATTAACTTCACTGCCGATGGATCTCGTCGGCCAGATTGAAAAATTGCAAGGAATGGCCCTGCAGCATTTTTCCCCGTTGGGCCAGCAACAGCTGAACTGGAAACCGGCGGCGGACCGGTGGAGCATCGCACAATGCCTGCATCATTTGATGGTATCGAACCGGTATTATTTCGAGACTTTCGACAAACTACTCGATGGATCACACCGGATCGGTTTTTTCCAGAAATTGAATCCATTTAAAAAGATGATCGGCCGGTACATGGTAAAAGCCCTGGGTCCGCAGCCGAAAAAAAAATACCGCGCACCGGCCATTTTCCGCCCTTCGTCGAGCGCGCTGCCCGCCGACATCGTCGCCCGCTTTTCTGCGCTACAGGAAGAACTGAAAGTCTATTTCACCCGGCTGGGCGCCCTCGAGGTTGAAAGTACTTACATCGCTTCCCCGGTCACGGGTTCGATTGTCTATTCGCTCGGGGACGCCATGCGCATCATTACAGTGCACGAGGAGCGCCACCTGCAGCAGGCAGTGAACGTCTTACAACATCCAAACTTTCCCAGGTAATCATGGCACCCATTCATTTTGAAATAAAGGACAGGATCGGTTTCATTACTCTGAACCGGCCGGATAAGTTGAACGCCTTCAACCGCGAGATGGCCCTGCAGCTGCAGCAGCGCCTTGATGACTGCACCAGGAGGGAAGTGCGTTGCGTGTACCTGACGGGCGCAGGAAAAGGATTTTCAGCGGGACAGGATCTCGCCGAGGTCGCAGAAGCTGATGGCCCGGGCTTCAACGTAATCCTTTCGGAACATTACAACCCAATCGTGAGAAAGATCAGGAGACTCGAAAAGCCCGTAGTCGCTGCCGTCAATGGAGTCGCTGCGGGAGCGGGAGCCAACATAGCGCTTTGCTGCGATATCGTGGTCGCGGCAGAGTCCGCTTCTTTTATCCAGGCTTTTTCCAAAATTGGTCTTGTTCCGGACAGCAGTGGCACCTTCATTCTCCCGCGGCTCGTGGGCTGGCAGCGGGCTTCCGCGCTCATGATGCTGGGAGAAAAAGTAACTGCGGCGGAAGCGGCCCGCATGGGAATGATTTATCGCGCGATTCCGGACAACCAGTTTCAGGCGGAATCACGAAAGATCGCGGAAACGCTTGCCGGCATGCCCACGCGCGGATTGGCGCTTACAAAGCAGTTGCTGCAGATCTCGCTCCACGGTTCGTTTGAGGATCAACTCCAGGAGGAGGACGTTTTCCAGCAGCGCGCGGCGCAGACGAGCGATTACCAGGAAGGAGTACAGGCATTCCTGGAACGGCGCACTCCGAATTTCCGAGGGGAATAGGTAAGCGGTTCGATACTCAATAATAAAACAAAATCTGATGACCGACCCGGCCTCCGTCGTGCAGCACATGATGCAAAACGATTTCTTCAGCCAGTGGATGGGTGTCGAAGTGCTGGAAGTCCGCGAAGGATACAGCCGAATCCGCATGACGATTCGCAAGGAAATGGTGAATGGCTTCGGCATTGTGCACGGCGGACTGCCGTTTTCGCTTGCCGACAGCGCCTTCGCATTTGCCTGCAACAACCGCAACAACCTTTCCGTGGCGCTCGATGTTACAATCACCTTCACCCGCCCTGTCAACATCGGCGATGTGCTCACAGCAGAAGCGGAAGAAATCCACAACGGACGCAGCACAGGCGTTTACCTGATCACCGTCACGAACCAACAGCGCGAGACGGTCGCCCTGTTCAAGGGCACCTGCTTCCGCACGGGGAAAAAATTAATATGAGAAATTAACACGAGCGGTATTCAACCCGGTTTGCGTTTTTTTTATCTTTCGCCTCCAACAACCCGATCCCATGCGTCTTAAGATTGCTTTCCCTGCAGTGATTTCTGTGCTGTGCTTTTCCGCTGCGCGCGCGCAGCTCATCCCGCCACCCATTGCGAAACAGCCTAAAGTATTCGTGGAGCACGGCCGGCAACGCGTGGATGATTACTACTGGCTGAGCGACAAGAATGATCCGAAAGTGATCGAACATCTCAACGCTGAAAATGCGTATTTCAAGGGCTATATGGCGCCCACCGAGCCGCTGCAGAAAAAGATATACGACGAACTGGTGGCCCGCATTCCGCAGCGCGACGTTTCGCTTCCTTCGAAGCGGAATAATTACTGGTACTACACCCGGTTCGAAGAAGGGAAGCAGTATCCATATTACGCACGAAAAAAAGGAAGCATGACCGCCCGCGAGGAAATCATCCTCGACGTTCCGGAGATGGCACGGAAGCATGAGATATTCCTGGTAAGAGGTTATAACGTTTCCTCGAACGGCCAGCAGCTCGCTTATGCGATCGACACCCTGGGCGACCGGGTTTCCACACTTTACTTTAAAGACCTTTCGACAGGGAAGCTGCACCACCAAAAAATACCCAACACAAGTGGTAGCACCGCATGGTTCAACGACAACAAGACTGTTTATTACGTGATCAACGACCACACCGTCCGTCCGTATAAGGTGATGAAGCACGTGCTCGGCACCGACCCTGCTGCCGACCAGGTGGTTTACGTGGAAAAAGACAGCACCTACGGGGTGGGCGTATCCAAGTCGCGCAACAACAAATACATCTTCATTCGTTCCAGCAGCACGAACACCACCGAAGCCCGATTCATCGACGCGGACAACCCGGCTGCCACGCCCCAGGTGATACAACCCAGGACGCTGAATCTCGAATACTATCCCGAGTATTTTGAGGGTAATGTATTTCACATTTACACGAACCGCGATGCGTTCAACTTCAAGATCGTAACGGCCCCTTTGTCCGAACCGGGCCTGGCAAACTGGAAAGATCTTATTCCGCACAACCCGGATGTCTATCTCGAAAATTTTGAAGCGCTGAAGAATTATTATTTGCTGCAGACCCGTGAAAAAGGGCTTACGCAGATCAAGGTGTTCGACCGCAGGAAAAAGCAATGGCACAACCTGAACTTCGGGCAGGACGCATACGTAGCAAACATGTACCTGGGTACAGACGACTATGCTTCGGACAGCATTCGCTACAGCTTCACCTCGCTCACAACTCCTTCCAGCGATTATCTCTATAACCTTTCCACGCGCCAGAAAAAACTGCTGAAGCAGCAGAAAGTAGGAGAAAAATTCAACCCTTCGCTTTATACCACGAAACGACTTTGGGCAACGGCCACCGACGGAACGAAGGTTCCGATCTCGATCGCATGGCGCAAGGACAAGTTTAAGAAGGATGGCAGCATGCCCCTCTATCTTTACGCGTACGGCTCGTATGGAGCAAGCTCCGACCCGTATTTCAATTCGTCCGTGATCAGTCTGATGGACCGAGGGATTGTGTACGCCATAGCACACATTCGCGGCGGACAGGAGCTGGGGCGTGAATGGTACGAGCAGGGAAGAATCCTGAAAAAGAAAAACACGTTTACCGATTTCATCAATGCAGCCGAATACCTCGTGAATGAAAAATACACGTCCACCGACCGGCTGTTTGCCAACGGCGTAAGTGCGGGAGGAATGCTGATGGGGGCGGTTACCAATATGAGACCCGATCTTTTCCGCGGCATCATTGCCGAAGTGCCGTGGATGGATGTGGTTACGGATATGTTCAACACCGACCTTCCGCTCACCACGCTGGAGTACGACGAATGGGGCGACCCGAATAAGCCGGAACATTATGAATACATGCTTTCGTGGTCGCCCATGGACAACGTGAAACCCGCCAAATATCCCGCAATATTCGCCACGGGTGGACTCCACGATACGCAGGTGCCGTATTTCTCTCCGGCAAAATGGGTGGCCCGGATCCGCGAGAACAACCTGGGCAACAACCCGGTGCTGTTTCGCGTCGAAATGGGAGCGGGGCACGGTGGACAGTCGGGACGCTTCCTTCGCCAGAAGCTCACCGCCTTGAAGTATACCTTCGTGCTCGACCAGCTCGGTTGGAACGAAGAGACGAAGACGTTTCGGAAGAAAGGATTTTAGGGATGGGTGAAGGTGGTGGAATGTGGTTGAATGTGGTGGTTGAACCGTGTTGAAAATTGTGCCGGCCACCCGGCCAGTTATTCATCACCCTCACCCATTACTCATCACTCATTACTCATTACTCATCACTCATTACTCATTACTCATTACTCATTACTCATTACTCATCCCTCATCCCCATGATCTACCAATTCGATAACTACCGCCCCGTAATCCACAGTTCTGCATTCATTCATCCGCAGGCAGCGGTAACGGGAAATGTTATCATCGGCCGCAACTGTTACATTGGCCCGGGTGCGGCGCTGCGCGGTGACTGGGGCCAAATCGTCATCGAGGATGGCTGCAACGTGCAGGAGAACTGCACCATTCATATGTTTCCAGGCGTTACAGTGCTGCTCCGCGAGTCGGCACACATCGGTCACGGTGCGATCGTGCACGGAGCAACGATCGGAAGAAACTGCCTCGTGGGAATGAACGCGGTCATCATGGACCAGGCAGAGCTGGGCGATGAATGCATCGTCGGTGCGCTGAGTTTTGTGAAGGAAAACGACAAATTCCCGCCACGCAGCCTCATCGTAGGCAATCCCGCCAAAAAAATCCGCGACGTGAGCGATGAAATGATCGCCTGGAAGTCCGAAGGCACACGCCTCTACCAGCAACTAGCAGCCGAAATGCCGGCTACCTGGCAACTTTGCGAGCCGCTTCGTGAAATGCCAAAGCATCCGCGGCCGCCCCAAAACTCCACGTACAAACCTTTCGGAGAATAGAACGCCGCCCGTCAAAAAATCTTCACGGAAAAATCGGAATAGTCGTAACTTAAAACTTCGTTATATCGCTTACACTTAAAACCGAAGGTTATGAGAAGAACTTTATCCTGTTTGAGCCTTGTTTCCCTTTCCATCTTTGCCAGCTTTTCAAATTATGCCCAATCCGACCGATTCGCGTATGCGATCACCGATCTCGAGGGACGCACTTCCAGCTGGCAGTACCTGCGGAAACTCGATCTGCGGACCGGCGAATACAGCCAGGTGGTGCTGGACGGTTCCGACATAAACGCGATCGCTTTCAGCGCTTCCTCCCGGAAGCAGCTCACGGAGCCTGTGGTGGACGCGAGGATGGGCAACGCGGCCAATGCACCTTTCGGCACCGGCGTGGCCGCCATGGCATACGACAAAAAGAACAACCGGCTTTATTACACGCCAATGTTCGTGGACCAGCTTCGGTATGTGGACCTGCGGACCATGCGGGTGTTTTACCTCACGGAGACTCCGCTCACGAACATGCCGGCTAAGTCACCTGACCAGGGAAACATCGTAACCCGGATGGTGGTCGCCAGCGACGGAAACGGATATGCGCTCACGAATGACGGCATGCACCTCATTCGTTTCAGTACGGGTCGGAAATTGGATATCGTAAACCTTGGATCGCTGGTGGATGACCCGGCAAACAAAACCTCTGTTCATAATTCCTGCAGCAGCTACGGTGGTGATATGATTGCTGACGACAACGGGAATATTTACGTCTTCAGCGCGCGCAATAATGTATTCCGCGTGAATATCGAATCCCGGGTAGCCACGCACCTGGGACAGGTGTCCGGGTTGCCGAACAATTTCACCATCAACGGAGCGGCAGTGAACGACAGGAACCAGATTTTAGTTGCCAGTGCCGTTGCGACTACATCCTATTACACCGTTGATCCGTCGAACTGGTCCGCTACTCCGTTCCAGGTTCCCGGCACGGTCTGGCATAGCTCCGATCTGGCGAACAGTAACCTGCTTGTCACAAATCAGTCCCCGGGGCCCACTCCCGAGCTGATCACGGCGAACAGCGCCACGTTGGGCAGCAACCAGGTGCAGATTTACCCGAACCCGGTGACGAACAATCGCTTTCTGGTTCAGTTCCATCAGCTCCCCCAGGGAACTTATACCATCAGCGTCACCGATGTGATGGGAAGACAGGTGTTGCAGCAGGCAGTTCCGGTAACGTCCGACAACCAGTCGCAATCGATCGGTCTGGACGGTTCCACGGCGAAAGGATTCTACCTGGTGAAAGTCACGGATGAGAGCAGCCGGGTGCTGTTCAGCACCAAGCTCGTGCTGCAGTGATTCAGAAAGTCCGGCGGATCACTTAACATCAGAATCCTCTGTGCTTTTTTGTGCTCTCCGTGGTTAAAAGCGAACGCGGTTAAACGTCGGCATGACCTGCTCAAAGTCGAAAAGTTTTCAAAAAACTGCCTGGCCTAAAACCTTTAAATAGCCTAAAGGGCTTGCTATTCTAAATGGGCCCCGGCAGTCGTGGCAACATTCGCCCGAATTTGAAATTAACGAGTATCGGCTGCTTTCTGCCTGCCCAGCCAGACCTTCTTTTTCTGCAGTGGCCGCACCAGGAAAATGAAGAAAGCAGGCCTGGGAATTCCAGCAGGGTGATGAATTTGATTTCAAACAGGCGATTCGGGTCAATGCCTGATTACCGTCGCCCGGGGGTTGATACTGTCGCCCGGGGTTTCAAACCCCGGGCGACGGGCTGTGAAGGATAGATCCTAAATCCATACCTCCGTAAAGTTCACCCCGCTTTCCTTCACAAATTTCTCCTCCTCAAAATCGAAAGTTTTTGAAACACGGAGAGCAATAAGATCATGTGCTGCTTGCTCCCGTCAGCGGACAACTAATTAACCAATTAACCAATCAACCAGTCAACCAGTAAACCAGACAAAACCTGCGGCTTAAATAAGGAGAGTTGACAAAAAGATCGACGATTGCCGTCGCCCGGGGTTTCAAACCCCGGGCGACGGACTGTGAAGGATAGATCCTAAATCCATACCTCCGTAAAGTTCACCCCGCTTTCCTTCACAAATTTCTCTTCCTCAAAATCGAAAGTTTTTGAAACACGGAAAGCAATAAGATCATGTGCTGCTTGCTCCCGTCAGCGGACAACTAATTAACCAATTAACCAATCAACCAGTCAACCAGTAAACCAGTCAACCAATCACCTGCCTTTCTCCCACAAGACTCGCACAAACTTCGCGTCACGCGCAAAGTCGGGACATTTCCTGTCTCCCTGTCCCGTAATGCCTCCCGAAGGAGCGCAGATCGCGTTGCAGCGCTCGTCGTAGACGGTGTTGAATTTGTCGCAGCAATCCTCAGTAACGAAATAGACGGTCTTGCCCCGGTACTCGTACACATCAATTCGCTGCGGCGATTCCGTTGCCGGAGCTTCCGTCATGCGACGAATGCAATCGGGCATTTCCTCCTTGCTGCATGAAGGACTGCCGAGCAATTGTAAGAGCAGCAGCGCAAGTATCCATTTCATATCAGGGGGCGTGGATGAAAAATTATCTTTGCAGCCTCAGCAGCAAAATTAGGGCCAGTGGAAAAATCAAATTTCGTCGATCAGATCCGGATCTATTGCCGCAGCGGACACGGGGGCCCGGGCAGCAGACATTTCCTGCGCACCAAGTTCACCGCGCTCGGAGGCCCTGATGGCGGCGACGGTGGCCGCGGGGGCCACATCATTTTGCGAGGAAACCGAAATCTCTGGACCCTGCTGCACCTGCGTTATTACAAGAACGTAATCGCCGAAAATGGTGAAGGCGGCAGCGGCAACAACCGAACGGGACGCTTTGGAAAAGACGTGATCATTGAAGTTCCCCTGGGCACGATCGCGCGCGATGAAGCCGCAGGGAAAAAAGAAGTTGAGATCCTGGAAGACGGACAGGAAGTGATCTGGCTGCCGGGAGGGAGAGGCGGACTCGGGAACGCACATTTCGCCACCCCTACCAACCAGGCGCCTGAATATGCGCAGCCGGGTGAGCCGGGGGTAGAAGGATGGAAGGTGCTTGAGCTGAAAGTGCTCGCCGATGTGGGACTTGTGGGATTTCCGAACGCCGGGAAATCAACACTCCTTTCAGTGATCACTGCAGCACGACCGAAAATTGCGGATTACCCATTCACCACCCTGACGCCGAACCTAGGAATGGTGGAATACCGCGACGGGAGAAGCTTCTGCATTGCGGACCTTCCCGGGATTATCGAAGGCGCCGCTGAGGGGAAAGGGCTTGGCCACCGTTTTCTGCGCCATATCGAAAGAAATCCGGTCCTGCTTTTCCTGATCCCTGCCGACAGCGACGACCACGGTCGGGAGTTCGAAGTGCTCGTCGGCGAGCTGGAACAATACAATCCTGAATTGCTCAATAAGCGCTTTGTAATCGCGGTCAGCAAATCTGATCTGCTGGATGAAGAATTGAAATCAGCGATCCGAAAAGAGCTGCCGCAACAGTACCCGCATCATTTTATCTCATCGGTCACCGGAGAAGGACTGGCAGTGCTCAAGGACACGCTGTGGGCCGTGCTCAATGAAAAAGACGAGTGACGAGTGCTCAGCTTTGGCGGCGGAATCATTCTGCATTATTTTAGTGCCAGCCATGCTCATCCCCGAAACCCGGCGACTTCCAAAGCTAAGAGACTTCGGTTCGCTCAACACCTGGCATTACTTCCTCAAAGCACTCTGGCTTTTCTTTCCTTCGCTGGTCTTTTTGATCGTTGCTTTCTTTGCGTTCTGGGTCTTGCCGCAGGGAAAAGACCTGATGATCATTACCCTCAAGTCGCCCGACCGGGACTTCATCGCCGGGGTGTACGCCTGCTTCATTATCGCGCTCATCTTCTGGGTCTACATCACCTGGCATTCCACCCGGCTTGTGGCGCAGGCACGGCATTTTATGCAGCCCGATGACAGCATCATCTGGGAAGTGTTCCGCGTACAAACGCCCCGCATTCTCGCGTTTACCTGCATTACGGTCATTCTGCTTTCCATCCTGCAGCTCCCGATTTGGGACTACCCCGTTTCGAGTAAGCTGGCGGCAGGACTCTTCATTGCGAGTTTCATTCTTTTCTTCGGCATCTACCAGCTCTCCTCGCGCATGCTGAGTCGCAGGCTTCGGGAGGCGCAGCAGCAGAAGCGTTTTCTCCACCGGGTAAGGAGGATCACTTACACGGTGCTTACTGCGGGTTTTCTGGCCACGTTGCTGTTGCAAAATGGAACGATGCTCGTGCTCTACATTTTCGTGCTGCAGATCAGCCTGGTGCTGCTGCTGATCGTCCGGCGGGAAATTGACGAGATCCGCTACGAGTTGTATCCCGCCGATGCCGGATCGGAGCGGGTGGTGTCGAATAAATCTTCATTCCGCCGCAAATTCAACCACGTCGTTTTCGAACATAAGCACCGGTCCTATTACTGGTTCTTCATCATCGTAAGTGTGCTCGCCTTTGCCATCTACGTGGCATCCATATTCTCGGTGTTCGTGGCCGTGAAGCTTGGCAGCTTTCCATTTATCCTGCTTGCCTTCGGGGTACTGCTCGGCATTGGGAATTTCATTTCGTTCTGCTCGGTGCTGCTGAAAGTAAACCTGCATTTCTTCATTTTCCTCGCTGCCTTCGCACTGGGATTCGCCAATGACCCACACATTGCCACCATCGTTGACAAAGACCCCCGGCTTGCGGCGAACAAATTCAGCGAGCGCCAGGACCTCCGTGAATATTTTTATCACTGGCTCCAGGACGACATCCGGCGCGACTCGATCGAGCAGGTGCTGAAGAGTCCGGACCGAACCTATCCCGTGTACTTCGTGATGTCAAACGGTGGCGCTTCCCGGTCGGGCTACTGGACCTCGGGTGTACTTTCAACCCTCGAGGAAAAATCTGCAGGCAATTTTTCAAAGCACCTCTTCTGCCTTTCCGGCGCATCGGGGGGAAGTGTGGGAACTTCCACGTTTTTCATGCTGCTGCGTCACCGTCAGGAGCTCTCTGAGAAGAACATTTCAATTGTGGATGCAGCGAATGATTTCATGGACAGCGATTTTTTGACGTTCACGCTTTCGCACATGCTCGGCCCCGACATCCTGCGGCACATCTTCCCGTTCCTGAACCCCCTGGTGATCGACCGGGCCGGAGCCCTCGCGGTTTCGCTGGAGCGAGCACCGAGCGGGGACTGTTTTCTGTACCGAAAATTCGAAGCCGGCTTTTCATCGCTCGTGACGCAAAAAGGAAAAGGAAATTATGGGCTCCCCATTCTCTGCATCAACACCACCAGGATGCAGGATAGCCACCCCGCGGTGATCAGCAACATCAATATCAAAGGAACGTCGCTCAGCAACAATTACTTCAACGGGCGCGAGGACGTGTTGAGCCTCCTGCACGAAGACAAGGACATGAAGTTGAGTACTGCGGTCGTGCTGGGGGCCAGCTTTCCATACATCAGCCCGGCGGGCCGCATCGATGCCCCGGTGCTGCGCCGCGATTCGGTTGCCAACCGGACCGATACCGGAACCGAAGCGCAATACTATGTGGACGGTGGTTATTTTGATAATTCGGGAGCAGGCGTGGTAAATGAGATGATCATCGCGATGAACAACATGTTGAACTCGGACAGCCTGTTTGCCCGCTACCGCGGCAAGCTGCGCTTTCACGTGCTTCATATTTCGAACAACGAACCGAAGTCGAGGCGGCGCGAACGCATCAACCCGATGATCAACGACCTCTTCGCCCCGATCCGCACCATGCTGGGATCGTACGGCACGCAAACCACGATCAACGACCAGCGGCTGAAGAGCTATCTCTATTCCCTTTACCGCGATTCCGCATTTTACAACAACATTGATCTCTACGACAACAACGACTCGCTGAAATTCTCGATGAACTGGGTAATCTCGCAGAACCAGCTCACCCACATGAACAAGATCATTCGCTCCCGCGAGGGCTACAAGCGCGAATACAGCAAGATGGTGGTGTTGGGCATCATCCCGCCCGAGGCCCGGCAATAATTTTTTGTACATTTAGAGACGGCCCGCAATTCTTTAACTCAAAACCACGATTATGAGAAAGCGATTTTTTGCCGGCATTGCCGTCACGGTACTTTCCTTCCTCCTCGCCTGCTCGGGCGGCGACCAGCAATCGAAGGTCAAAGGTGTTTCCACCGAGCTCAGCACTTCTCTGAAAACCCGCCTTCCGGCGGATGTTGTGAAAAATTTCGAAGACCTGATCACCGACCTGAAAGGCGATCCGGCAAGCATTAGGGTGCTTGCCCTGTATGCTTACCTAAACCGTAATCCGGAACTGGCCGCATGGTTGTATTCGGTCGCGGCAGAAAAGCAGCCTGACGATATGGCGAACATTTCAAACCTGGGCACCACCCTCGTGGAAATTCACCTGGCGAAAGCGAAGGATCCGACGTTGCTGGAAAAAGGAATTGAATTGCTCCGCGCGGCTTCTAAAAACAATCCTGCTGCCGCAAACAACCTGGGCTATGCGCTGCTGCGGAAATTCCAGGAAAACCGCGACGCCGCGCTGCTTTCCGAAGCGGAAAAGCTCTTCAAATCCGTGCTGGAGTCTGAACCCGACAATCCCACCGCTACCAGCCACCTCGCCGAAGTGCTGAAAGAACAGGGCAAGACGGATGAAGCGGCGAAGCTGCTGAATAAAGTGCACCTGACCGCGCCATTCAACGGCGTGTTCAACGACGTGGCCGGGGACCTTGGGGACGCTTACAAGAGTCTTCCGCGCACGTATTGCGACAACATCAATTTTCATTGCGACGAAAAATGTCCGCATTCCATCATCGGCCGCCTGCAATACGTGACTTGTGAAATGGAGCAATCCAGCCAGATCATGAACTGCCGTGACGGAGAACCTTACTTCACCGAGTACAATTGCGATGAGGAAATGGGCGACGTGCCCTTTCTGATCCCGGGCCTGAATTCGGGCGTGTGCATTCCCCTGCCTTACGTGAAGCTCTGCATCATGTTGCAGGGTGGAGGGAAGGTGGATTATAAAGTGGAATTCCAGGTACCGCTGACAAAGGCCGGTGGCATCAATGTAAAAGTGGAAGGAAGCTATGAACCCTCTTCGGGACAAAGCACCGTACGCTTCAAAACCGACGCCGAAGTCAATCTGGTGAATTCCGGGAAAGTGGCGCCGGAGCTGAACAAGCGCGGCATGGGACCTGTGAATGTAACAGTAGCGGTTGACGGCAGACCCACGAATGCTCCGTTGGAAGTGAAAACTTATGACGCCGTGATCTGGAATTAGATTCAGTAAGGTCGCCCGACGGTATCGCAGGCTGCCTTGAGAAGAGAAGTGGCATCGGGCGTGTCCTGCCATTTCTCCCACATCATGACGCCGTTGGCGATCTGTTGGGCAAGAATTGCCTTGCGCTTGACGGTGTGCTGACCGTTGTAATAAATGGTGTAGTTGGTGAATCCTCCCGCCGTCACGACCGCCGAATCCAGCTGGGGATTTCCACCCTGTGCCAGTATGGAGCGGTAAGTGAGCACTGTGCCGGTCTGCGTGATCCCCGACGGCCGCCCGTACGCGGGCAATCCCAGTACGCATTTCGATCGCGGCATGCCGCGTGTGTTCAGCCAGTAGTTCAGGCAGGTTTGCGCGAGAGCGTAATCGCTGTGGTGTCGGTAAGGGACCGTAGTGCTGAAATCATCGTAGGCCATGATGTTGAACCAATCCACATACGCGAAGATCTCGTTGCGGATCGCGTCCCGGATACCTCCGGCATATTTCCCGGCGGTGATCGCTGCGGTCAGGTAAAATTGCCCGTCGCGGTGCAGTGAATCCGAAAGCTCTTTCATCAGCAGCGTGAATGTCGCGTCCGTACCATCCGCGGTGGTGGGAAATTCCCAGTCCACATCCACGCCGTCGAAGCCGTACTGCCGGACTTTATTCATCACATCCCGCACGAAATTATTGCGGCCCGCTGCGGTGGCTGCCATATTGCGGAAATTCGTGCGCCCGTCGCCGCTGCCGTCGTTGATGCTCACAAAGATCTTCGCGTTGTTCGCGCGGGAACGATTGATTACTGTCGCGAGCGTTGTAGGATTCAAAACAGTCAGCTGACCGCTCCCGTTCACTTCAAAAAACGCGTAGTTTACCACATTGGTCATGCGGAACTTCACATCGGGCACGTCTGCCGGGTTGCGGTACGAAGGAAAATATCCCACCACATAATATCCGAAAGCCGGCGGATCGCGGAGAACGAGATAAGTGAATGAAGTAGCCGTTGACTGACAGCCGCTGGCGGCACCGTTGCTGTTCTTGGGAACCACGTACCAATAGACAGCCGTTGAAGCGGTGAATCCCGGGATCGTGTACACGTAGCTCGTGGCGGACACGTTGCTGGAGGCGAGCGAGAAGGAACCGGGAGAAGTCCCGATATAGACATCATAACCCGTCGCTCCGGTAACCGCGGACCAGTTTAGGGTGACCGTGCCCGTCGTAATGAAGCTGCCGTTGGCCGGACCCGTATTGCTCGCGCAGCCCGCAACCGGATTAGGTGGAGGGGGCGGCGCATCTGTTTTTCGGCACGAATGCAGCAGCAGCGAAGCAACCCCGAGGATGGCTAATAGTTTCCGCATCAGCTGGTAAAGGAAAGCGGTTCGGTCGGAGCCGAACCGCTGGTTTATTTCACGATCTTCAGCTCGTTGATGATGTTCGTCGCGCCCCCGAGCTTATCAATGCACCAGAGCACATACCGGATGTCGACGTTGATCGTCCGGTTCAGGTCTTTGTCAAACGCCATCTTATGGCTTAGCGCTTCGTAGTTTCCGTCGAATGCCAGCCCGATCAGCTCGCCCTTATTGTTCAGCACTGGCGATCCCGAATTACCTCCCGTGATATCGTTGGTGGTGATAAAACCGATCACCAGGTCCTTGCGCACAGGGTCCATGTACTGGCCGAAATCTCTTTTCTTCAGCAGCTCGATCTGCTTCGCCGGAAGATCGAACTCGTAATCGCCCGGCTTGTATTTTTCGAGCAGACCCTTCGAGGTGGTCACATAGTCGTAGAACACGGCGTCGCGCGGCTTGTATGACTTCACAGTGCCGAAGCTGACGCGCATGGTGAAGGTCGCGTCGGGATACATCATCTTCGCCTTTGCCGGGTCCATTTCCATGATCCCCTTCAGGTAGAGCCTTCCGAAATCGGCGTTCTTCGCCACGAACTGCTGGTAAAGAGGGGAGTACTTGCTGCTGTAGTTCTTAACGAAGCTGCTGGCCACGTAAAACGCAGGGTCGTCCTGCAGCTTCACCGCGTCCGGGTTCGCCACGAAGGCGTTCCACTTCGCGTCGTCGAGGATCATGGTATTGCGAAACACGTCCGCGGCGAATTTTTTGTAAGTAGCCTCTTCGTTCAGCGGACCGTAATTATTTTTCAACGTGCTGTAAAAGCCGATCGGCTGTTGTTCGGCTGGAACATCGCGGTGGTACATCATCAGCACCGCGCCCAGGATGTTTTGCTCCGAAGGAATGTTGATGGATTCGAGCAATCCCGCGCGCTGCTCATTGGCGGCGTCGATCGCCTTTTTCACGTCGGCCTGCGTGGAGCCGGGCTTCGTAAGCGCGGTTTCCACCTGCTGCAGGGCCGAAGCGAACCCGATCAGGTTGGTGCCGAAGATCCCTTCGTTGATATACATCCGGTGCATCGCAAAAGGCTTCCAGGCCTCGTAAGCCTTTGCCCACTCAGTGAAAAGGTTCTCGTACTCGGGCTTGCCCTTTGCCCAGGCCAGGAATTTTTCTTCAGCCTTCTTTTTTTGCCCGTACACGTCGTATTTAAGAAGCTGCTTGGTTTCCCCGTCGTAGAATTTCCAGTAGTTCGCGATGCTCGCGTAGTCGGAGGAAAGCTTCAACTTCACGGCCGGGTCTTTTTTCATTTCCTCGAACATGTACTTCAACCGCACATCCCGCAGCTTCACCAGCGTCGGGTTGTTGATATCTGTCGAAAGCTTCACGCCAAAGGAAGTCTCGTACCGGTTTGTGCTCCCGGGATAACCATAGATCATGGCGAAGTCGCCATCCTTGAGCGGCTTGATGGATACCGGCAGGTACCATTTCGGCTTCAGGGGAATGTTGGCGGCATCATACTTAGCCGGTTTCCCGTCCGGAGCGGTATACACGCGGAAAACCGAAAAGTCGCCCGTGTGACGCGGCCATTCCCAGTTGTCCGTGTCGCCGCCAAATTTTCCAACGCTTTCCGGGGGTGTGCCCACCAGGCGCACGTCGGTGTAGCGTTGGTACACGAACGCCAGGAACTGGTTGCCTTTGAAGAGCCCGCTCACCCGCGTTTCGATATTTTGTGAAGGATCGCTCATTCGCCTGTTGATCGCTGCCAGCACAGCCGACTGCCGCTGCACCCGCTCCGGACCCGAAAGTCCTTTAAGCGAGTCCATCACTTCTTTAGTAACGTCTTCGATTCGAAGCAGGAACTGCACTGACAGGCTGGTGGGAATTTCTTCGTTGCGGTTGCGGGCATAAAACCCGTCGCGCAGGTAATTGTGCTCGACGGTGCTCGCCGAGGCAATTGCATCGTAGCCGCAGTGGTGGTTGGTAAAAATCAGACCCTGCGGGCTCACGATCTCGCCGGTGCACCCGCCTCCGAAAATAATGATGGCGTCTTTGATGGAGGCCTTGTTCGCGCTGTACAACTGTTCTTTCGAAAGTTTCAGTCCTTTCTTCACCATTTCGTTGTACACCTGTTGCCCGAGCAGAATGGGCAGCCACATGCCCTCGTCGGCAAGCGCTCTGAAAAACAACCCGACAGCAAGGACAAGTGTCAATAACAGCTTCTTCATTGTGTTTTGTTTAAGGGGAACAAACGTACTGAAAATTAGAATAATGAGCCCCACCCCGACCCTCTCACTGCAAACTGAAAATTGGAATAAACCTGCACTCTAACTTCTTACTTACTACGTCAAATTAAGTCTCCCCCTTGGGGGGAGATTTAGAGGGGGCCAGTCTCCCCCCTGGGGGGAGATTTAGAGGGGGCAGTGGGAGATTTAGAGGGGGCCAGCCTCCCCCTGCGGGGAGATTGAAAGCGGGCCGGTCTCCCTTTAGAGGGGCTAACTTTTTGCTATCATTGCATCCATTGATGCGAAGCTTCTTTATCACCATCGCTATCCTGTGCTCGCTGGGTCTGGCTGCGCAGCCGGCCCGGTTCAGCTTCGCGACCGACCTGGGGCTGCAGCGAAGTTTTCGCAAGGACCAGCGCTACTGGGCCATCGGCCACACCGTGCATGGCCATTTTCATTTTACCGACCGTCAGGGTTTATACGGGTCCTTCGCTTATTTCTCCGCCGGTCGCTTCAGGCATCAGTTCACCGCCACGGCGAAGAGCGCGACCACCACCCCGCAGAATTTTTCCTTTTACAACAATACAGAGATGCGCTTCAAGCTGATCTCGCTGGGATGGAAGCAATACGTAAGGGGCAGATACAATGTTAGCGACAACTGGAACCTATACGGCTCCGCGGGTTTCGGGCTGATGCTGGGACGGGTGACCAATGAGCAGGATCCCGCGGTGGACACTTCGCTTTACGAGGTGCCGGTGTACCGCGGCATGGCCCACTTCAAGCGGCTGACGTTCGATCTCGCTCTCGGATGGGAAGTGCCGATCGGCGGCGAGGTGTATTTCTACACCGAGGGACGGCTGTTTGTACCGACCACCGATTACCCCAGCCGGCATTTGCTCGTAAACGAAAATGCCCCGCTCGCGGCGGCTGCCGTGGCGGGGATTCGCATTCTTTTCTGACTACTGCAAGCGCACGTCAAAACGCCCTTCGGTGACGCTGATCGGTTGCGGGGCATTGTAGAGCGTGTTGGCGTTGAACTGAAAGGTACCGGATACAAAACGGGCCGCGTTGTCGAGACGCGTGATGGTCACTGATCCGCCGTAATGAGCGGAAGTGATCCATTCGTTGGTGGGCGTGATATTACGCTCCACGTAGTAGCCGTAGCTCGCGCCGGTAGTCGGGTAATAAGAAATGTCGGTATTCAGCGCGTAGGTTCCGGGTCCGGTCACGCCTTTAATTAGCAGCTCGAACTCGGTCTCGACCGGCGAGCGCGAAAAATTGCGGGCGTTAATGTAGATGTCGCCGTTCGGAAGCATGCGCGCCTCGAGCAAATTGTCGGCATTGAACGGGCCGAAGCGTTGCGGGATCCAGATGTTCCCGTTGACCCGTGCTCCAAAAGTATTGGCGCCGGTCTGCGTTGCCGGCGGCAGTTCGGTGACCTCTTTTTTGCAGGAGAACATAAAAAGGCTGCAGGCGAAGAGGAAGAGAAATGGCTTTTTCATAGTCGGAATTAAAACGCGCGGACGGGGATTTTGTTGTTTTCGCCCGGCGCGCGCTGCTGGTCAAAAACAAAGCCATCCCGGCAAAACCTCGGAAGCTTTTACCTTTAATTCACAAACCGCGGCATGCAAACCATCCTCGACGTCACATTATACAAATTGCGAATACCACTCATTGAGCCGTTTATTACTTCGCTTGCGCGGGAAACGCATGTGAACAACCTGCTGGTACGGATCCGCACGAAGGAGGGACTGGTTGGATTTGGAGAATGCAGCCCCTACATGCCGGTGAACGGGGAGAGTATGGACACCTGTTTTATCGTGGGGCAGTATTTCGGGCGGCTGCTGAAGGGCCGCGACGCGCTGGACATTGAGGGATGCCTGCGCGAGATGAACCGGCTGATCTACGGGAACAGCAGCATCAAGAGCGCGTTCGACATCGCGCTGCACGACATCCGCGGGCAGCATGACGGGTTGCCGTTGTATCGTCTGCTGGGAGGAAAGAAGGATAAGGTGCTGGAGACCGATTACACGGTGAGCCTCGATACAACGGAGAAGATGGCTGCAGACGCGGTGAAAGTGAAGTCGGCGGGTTATCCCTCGATCAAGGTCAAGCTGGGAGAGAATCGAAAGAAGGATGTGGAGCGGATACGGCGGATCCGGGAGGCGGTCGGGGATGAGATTCCTGTTTCCATTGATGCCAACCAGGGCTGGGACCTTCGGTCGGCGGCGCGGATCCTGAAGGATCTGGAAAAATTCGGGATCACGCATTGCGAGGAGCCGATCCCGCGCTGGGATTTCATGAATTTGAAAAAGTTGAGGAAGAAGTCGCCCATCCCGATCATGGCGGATGAAAGTTGTGGGGATCATCACGACGCGGAGCGGCTGATCCGGTTAAAGGCTTGTGATCAGTTCAACATCAAGCTGGGAAAAACGGGAGGGTTGTGCGGCGCGCTGAAGATTTTGAAGCTGGCGGAAGAGGCTGGAATTGTTTGCCAGGTGGGGGCTTTCATGGAATCCCGGCTGGGAATGACCGCTTCCGCGCACCTGGCGCTTTGCAGTCCGGCGGTGAAATACTGCGACTTCGACACTCCGCTGATGCACGCGGAGGATGTGGTGGAGGGCGGATTGATTTACAAGCCGAACGGCGTGGTGGAAGTGCCGGATGCGCCGGGGCTGGGAGCGCAAATTTCAAAGGAGAGGCTGGAAGGGATGGAGAGGGTAGACGTTTAGAACACACCATCACGCCCCCGTTTCACTTCAAACAATCTCCTAATCGGATTGGAAGCAGTTCGCCATAATACTTTTTATTCTGTGCTGTTGGTCGAAACAGCCCTAGGTTATTTTTGGTCTCCACGCGAACAAATGCACGAAACAGTTATGGTTTTTCCGGTAACAAAAAATTCCGCGGCGGCGAACGCGAACGAAGTGGGAAGCACCTCCATGCACAAGCAACGTATCGCCGCTGGGATCCGGAACCCTGCTTCCTGCGAAAATGGACAGGCCCCCTTTTTTCGCGGATGTTCGGGCAAATGATTAACTTGGGAAGCGCTGGAGTAAAAAACCCTGAGAGTTATGTGAAAATTGTCCAAGTTGTTTATAGAGATATTGAGGTTGACAACACTGTAGTAAATTGTTTTTAACCCAATGTTCTGCGTTATCCACTTATTCTTTCCCTCTGTGATTTCATTTTTGATTAAAAACCTTTAAAACATGTCACAACAAATCCTTCAATTGAATTTTAAGTTCGATGTTCCCAGAAATGATTATGAAACCATGTGTTCTTCACTTGCAGCTGATTTTGCAAAAGTTCCCGGCTGTCAGTGGAAAATATGGCTGATGAACGAAAAAGAAAATGAAGCCGGCGGTATCTATCTTTTTGAAGATGAAAAAGCCTTAGAGCAGTTTAAGGCTTCACCCCTGGCCGCTGGTGTATTAAGTCATCCTGCGCTAAGTGGTTTCAGCGTAAAGCAGTTTGATATTTTAGAAAAAGTAAGCAATATTACCCGTGCTCCGCTTGCAATGGCAGGCGAAGCCGTGTGAAGTTGTTGCAAGCACGCCGTTTCCGAATGGGGTGTGATTGAAAATACCCAAAGGATTTCTCGCAATCTCCCAGTTCTTTTGCGGGTTGATGTCGTCCCACTGCCGGGGAGGCAGGCAACTTGCAAGACGGGGATTCCCAAATATCCCGCAGTTTGTATATTAGGAACCGGATTCTGTTTCTTCAGGCAAGCTTATTTTACAACCGGCTCAAGTTAAAAATCCGATAAGCCGCACCCCCCGACGAGCCGTCCCCCATATTTAATTGCTGAATTCTAAAATCATCTATCATGAACAAATTTAGCCTCATCGCACTGGCCCTCACCAGCTTTATGTTTTGGGCATGCGGCGACTCGCCCGAAAAGGAAAAGACAAAAGACGCCTCTTTCGATCTTTCGAAAGAAAAAGAGTGGATCCAAAACGAGCTGGTGAAATTCGCCAATGACTTCCGGAAAGGCGATACCGCAGCCCTGGCTGCCTATTACTCTTCCGATGCAGTCGCAATGCCTCCCGGCATGACTTCCGTAATGAAAAAAGACATTGCTTCCATGTGGGGGCAAGCTATTCAAATGGGAGTAAAGGACATTACCCTGAATGTGACCGAAGTCCACGGCGACCAGGACCTGCTCGTCGAGGTGGGAACTTATGAGATGTACGGCGACAACAAAATGGTCTTGGAAAAAGGTAAATACATCAGCGTGCTGAAGAAGGAAAACGGTACTTGGAAAGTGTTCAGGGACATCTGGAATTCCGATGCCCCGGTCAGCGCCCCTTAATAAATTTTCCGATTTGAGTGTATATTTCTAGATCGAGAAACGTACGAGCCCGCCCGCAATCCCAGGAGAGAGACACTTTCTGCGACGCAGCAATGGTGGCAGGGCTCTTGTTCACGGAGTAAATCGAAGCGATGCATTGAACGATAACTCACCGACTTCGTGACACCCAAAAAAATTGACAATGTCAAAAATTTACTTCGGCATCACGTTCATACTGACACTCATCAGCCTGGGCTTCCTTATCTATGCCCTGGTCTATGCCCCGGAACGCAGCTTCTACAGGAAATATGCTTTCCTGTTTGGACTATTCTTTTTGATCACAGGGCGGATCTGCATTTCATTGTACCGGACAATCAAAAAAACTGCGCGATAATCAACACCCACATCCCACATCCCACATCCACATCTCACATCTCACCCCGCACCTCGCGCCATTTGTTTAGAGTTTGGTGTGGAGGGTTTAGGGTTGTTCATCACCCATATCCCACATCCCACCCCGCGCCCCGTGCCAGTTAGTCGGGAGTTCGGAGTGCCGGCGCTTGCGGCCGGCATCCCGACAATTCGCTCCGCGAATTCGTCGGGATTCGGAGCCGGGGCAAAGCAGTAATCAGTAAGGAGTAAGCAGTATTGGGACCCCACACCCCGTGCCTCGTACCCCGCGCCGTTTGTTTAGGGTTTAGAGTTGTCTATCAACTCCCACCTCCCACATCGCACATCTCACATCCCACATCCCGTCCCCGCACCCCGTGCCATTTGTTTAGAGTTTGGTGTGGAGGGTTTAGGGTTGTTCATCACCCATATCCCACATCCCACCCCGCACCCCGCACCTCGCACCTCGCGCCTCGCGCCATGGCGTGGGGCTCCGGGCTGGAATAATCCTTGCAGTGGCTATTAAAACTTCCTGCCATGAACAGGCGCGACAAGAAAAAACGAGGAAAGCACGAGCACCCGCTGCCGGGACAAATCCCACCGGAAGAAAAACAGGAACACATCCAGGCCTTTCGCCAGGCAGAAGCGGATATCAGCCAGGATGCTGACCTCTCCGCCAATAACCCAAACGAAGACCTCGATGAAGGCGAATCCGCCCGGCTCGGTGAAAAGCCGAAAGGAATCTGAACAACTGGAATGAAAACAAAAAATCCGTTCGATGAGATGGATAGGCGGAAGAGAAAGCACTAACGTAGATGACCGCCGCGGTCTCTCCACCGGGGGTGGACTGGCAATCGGCGGAGGACTGCTCGGCGTAATTTTCCTGGTGCTTCAATTTCTCATGGGCGGCGGAGGCGGCGATCCTTCGCAGGCGATCCAGTTTCCCGGGCAATCCACGGAAATGACTGCGGAGGAACAGGCGGCCGACGAAGAACGCGCGAAATTCGTGAAAGTGGTGCTCGCCTACACTGAAGATGTCTGGAACGAGCTCCTCGCTACCGAAGGCATGGATTACCACGAGCCCACGCTCGTTCTCTTCCGCGGACAGGTGCAGTCGGCCTGTGGGTTCGCCAGCTCAGCATCAGGACCATTCTATTGCCCGGCCGATCGCGAGGTATACATCGATCTTTCATTTTATGAAGAACTGGAAAATCGCTTCCGCGCGCCGGGCGACTTTGCCATGGCTTACGTGGTGGCCCATGAAATCGGGCATCACGTACAAAAACTTTTGGGAACTTCGGACAAAGTGAGCTCGCTCCGCAACCGGGTGCCGGAAGAGGAATTCAACAGGTATTCGGTGATGTTGGAGTTGCAGGCGGATTTCTACGCGGGCGTCTGGGCCCACCACGCGCAAAAGATGAAAAACATTCTGGACCCCGACGATATTGACGAAGCCCTCAATGCGGCCAACGCCATCGGCGACGACCGCCTGCAGCTTGAGACCCGCGGCTACGTAGTGCCGGAAAGCTTTACGCATGGCACGTCGGAGCAACGCATGTACTGGTTCCGGAAAGGATTCCAGTCCGGGGACTTGCGGCAGGGCGATACTTTTAGCGATCCTTCGTTGCGCAACTAAAGCCAGTATGATGCAGGAAAAATTCACAGCTTCAAAAGAATCGGGAAAACACGGCCTTTTCGCCCGACTCGTCGGAGAATGGGAAGGCAGTTCCAAAGTATGGCTCGATCCCACAGCCGAACCCGACGAATCTCCTGTCAGAGGCACGATGCAACTCCTGCTGGACGGACGTTACCTGCAGCACGAGTACCGGGGCAGTTTTTCGGGAAAACCGTTGGAAGGAATTGCGCTTTATGGCTATAACCTGGCACTTGAAAAATTTCAATGCGTGTGGATCGACAGCTTTCACACCGGCACCGACATGCTGTACTCCGAAGGAAAACGGGCCGACGAAGAAGCCCCCGAAAATGAAATCACAGTCCTCGGCAGCTACGCTTACGTCACACCCGAAAAAGAAGAGCACTGGGGCTGGCGGACCACGCTTCAACTTTTGAGCGAAGACGAAATCCGGATCACTGCTTATAACATTTCCCCCGACCGCCACGAAGAAAAAGCAACCGAAACGGTTTACCGCAGAGCAAAGTCCTGAATTATTTTTTTCCGTTGCCTGCGGCCCTGCTGTCCTTCCATTTCCACAGGTACATGCAGGCATACGTGCGGTAAGGTGCCCATTGTTCGGAAAGCTTCAGGATCCGGTTGCGCAGCAGCTTGGGACTGCGGTTCCGCAAGCCGTAGAGTCCGACCACCGCCTGCTGCAGGCCCAGGTCGTCAATTGCGAACACATCCTCCCGGCAAAGGGCAAACATGAGCAGCATTTCTGTGGTCCACCGCCCCACCCCTTTGATCTGAGTGAGATACTCGATCACTTCCTGGTCGCTCATCCGCGACAGTTTCTTGTGATCCATTCCCTTTTCAAGCTCGAAGCGGGCCACGTTCTGAACGTAGTTCGCCTTCGCATTGCTCATGCCGATACCGCGCAGCCGCTCGAACGGGGTGTCAACGATCTGCTGAGGCGTCGGCTCGCCGCCATCGTACAGATCCACGAAGCGCTGCCGGATCACGCGCGCCACGCTGGTGGAAAGCTGCTGGCTCATGATCGAGTAGCAGAGATACAAATACAGCGGTTTCTTTTTCTGCAGCTTCACTTCTCCGTGCTCTGCGATGAGCTGCCTGAGCTTTTCGTCCTTCGACAAATGTTCCCGGTAATGCATGCGCGGCGGTTGAAGGGCAAGTATACGATTTACGATCTTTATGCCCGTTCAAAAAACCACAGTGCAGCGAAAAATTGTGATCACCGGCGACGGGTCCCATACGGTGGAAGTACCGGAGCTGGGAGTCAGCTATCATTCCCGGCACGGCGCGATCGCAGAATCCATTCACGTGTTCATTCGCGCCGGACTGGCCGCGATCGCCGGCCGGAGGCCGGTGCACATAATGGAAATAGGCTTCGGCACGGGACTGAACGCCCTGCTCACGCTGATCGAATCGGAAAAGACGGGATTGGAGATCCATTACACAGCCATTGAACCTTTCCCGCTGGGGGAAGATGAGGTCAGGCAACTCAACTACTGCGCGCAGCTCGGGAGGCCGGAGCTGCAACCGGTGTTTGACGAGCTGCACCGCTGCGAATGGGAAAAAACCCATCGCATGAATCCCGGTTTCGGGTTCACAAAAATCAAATCAACGCTGCAGGATTATTCGGCGACCAGCCGGTTCGACCTGGTCTATTACGACGCCTTCGCGCCATCGGCACAGCCCGAACTCTGGACACAGGAGATTTTCGAAAAGCTTTACACGTGGATGTCGCCCGGCGGAATTCTCGTCACTTATTGCAGCAAAGGTTCGGTGCGCCGCGCGATGCAGGCAGCCGGTTTCTTAGTTGAAAAACTCCCCGGGCCAGTGGGGAAGAGGGAGATGGTGAGAGCGGCCCCACGCCAGCCCTCCCCCAAAGGGGAGGGAGAAGCCCCACCCCGACCCTCCCCCAAGGGGAGGGAGAATGTTGTGAGTATTGAAAATTGAAAATCGGAATTAGGTGCATTCTCAGAGGGGGCGTCCCGGCTGCATAATCTTAAAGCCGGTCTTTGCCTTTTCCTGCTCCACCATTTTTCGAACGTCTTCGAGCAGTTGCTTCGCGTCGTACACGATCCCGTCCTTGATCGTGTATTTCACCCCGCCCTTACGCACCACGCGGTTCTGTTCGGTCAGCACGATGGCCCCGGTGCCATAGAGATACTGCAGGTTTTCGAGTGGATTCGCGTCAATGATCACAAGATCGGCCAGTTTCCCCGGTTCCACGCTGCCGAGGTCTTTCTCCTGCCCCAGCGCCTGTGCCCCGAAAAGGGTGGCGCTTCGGATTACTTCAAGTGGATGAAAGCCCGCTTCGCGCAGCAACTCGAGTTCGCGCACGTAACCAAAACCATATAGCTGATAAATGTAGCCGTTGTCGCTTCCGGTGGTGACGCGTCCCCCGCGGTTCTTGTATTCATTCACAAAGCTCATCCAGAGCCGGTAGTTCTCTTTCCAAGCGAGCTCCTGCTCCGTCCCCCAGTGATGCCAGTAAGAGCCGTGAGCGGTGCGGCTCGGGGCGAAAAATTTCCAAAGTGAGGGCAGCGTGTAGTCTTCGTGCCATTCTGCGCGCCGCGCGCGCATCAGGTCGCGGTTGGCATCGTAAATATTGAACGTGGGATCGAGGGTGAAGTCCAGAGAGATCAGCTCGTTCATCACCTGGTTCCAGCGCGGACTGTGCGGAGGCGCCGCCTGCTTCCAGAGCTTTCCGGCTTCCTCAAAGCGGTGCTGCTCGTTGTTGTAATTGTAATTCGCGGGATAATCCTGCACGGTGCGCCCTTCGAAAAGCGCCTCGGGCAATCCATACCAGTGTTCCATTGTCGTGAGACCCGCCCGCGCGCTGTGCAGGACGTTCCATCGCACCACGTCCAGCTGCGCATGATGACAGGCCGAACGTAAGCCCAGCTTTTTATTCTCTTCGAGCGCGGCTTTCATGATCTCAGGTGCCGCTCCGAAAAACTTGATGCCATCGGCGCCCCGCCGCGCGTTTTCGCGCACCCAGTTGATCGCCTGCTCCGGTGTGACGATGGGCTCGCGGCTCCCCTGTCCAAAGACCGTGTACGCAAAAATTCTCGGCGCAGTGATTCGGTGCTCGGCGCTGAGCCGCTTCGCTTCGAGCGTCCAGTCCAGGCCGTTCCCTGCAGCAGGATCGCGAACCGTGGTGATGCCGTGCGCCATCCAGAGCTTGAACACATATTCCGCCGGCGTACCCTGCTCCTTGCCGCCAATATGCCCGTGCATGTCAATGAATCCCGGCAGCACGTACATTCCCTCGCAATTCAGCTCCTCGCCACCGGCCACGAGCTTCGGCCGGCGCGCCGTGTCGATCCCAACGCCCGGCGTTCCCACCACGCGGATCTGTTTGATGCGATTCTTTTCAATCACAATATCCACGGGCCCGAGCGGCGGCGCACCCGTTCCGTTGATCAGCGTTACTCCTCGAATGACGAGCTGGTTCCACGGCCCACGACCTTCTTTACGTTCCGGAGCTTTTTGGACCTGCGCGAACAAAACGGAATGGGCGAAGAGAAAACCAACGACGCTCGCGCAAATTCCGACGCGGCTTCTTCGGGTATATTTCATAATGAAAAAATCAGTTTCAGGGAGCTTCGATGTTCCAGCTCATGCTCCCGTCTTTTTCGTCCTTGAGCTGGATGCCGATACCGGCAAGCTGGTTGCGGATCTTGTCGGACGTCGCGAAGTCCTTCCTCCCGCGCGCTTCTTTCCGGATGTCGATCAACAGCTGCATCACCTGCTCCAGCCTCGGGTCAACCGCAACCGGGTTCTTTAATCCGAGAATGTCTTCCAGGTAAACTTTCATCTTCTCCCTGAGTCGCGCAAAGGTCTCCGCCGTGAGTGCATTTACAGGAGTGAGCTTGTCCTTCATGGAGTTGATCACCGGCACCAGCTCGAAGATCGCGGCCAGCACGCGCGCCGTGTTGAAATCGTCGTTGATCGCCATGTCCATTTCAGCGAGCTGCGCTTTCACTTTCTGATCCAGTTCCGCGTCCGGCGTCGCGGCTGAGTCTGAGTTTTGCAGCTTACTCAGGTTCTCATACGCCTCCCACAATCTCTTCAAGCCCTTCTCAGCAGCCTGGAGAGCCTCGTTGCTGAAGTCGAGCGTGCTGCGGTAATGCGTCTGCAAAATGAAAAACCGGATCGTCATCGGGTGGTAAGCTTTTTCCAGCATGGTATGGTTCCCGCTGAAGAGCTCAGTAAGCCGGATCACATTGTTGTAGCTCTTGCCCATTTTCCGCCCGTTGATGGTGATCATATTGTTGTGGATCCAGTAGCGGACCGGCGGCGTATGATTGCAGATGGTACTCTGCGCGATTTCGCTCTCGTGGTGGGGAAACAGCAGATCCATTCCCCCGCCGTGGATATCGAATTGCTTTCCCAGGTATTTTGTCGACATGGCCGAGCACTCGATGTGCCAGCCGGGAAAACCTTCACCCCAGGGACTTTTCCACCGCATGATGTGCTCGGGGGTTGCTGCTTTCCAAAGTGCGAAGTCGGCCTTGTCGCGTTTTTCGTCCTGTCCTTCGAGTTCGCGTGTCGTTTCCAGCAGCTCGTCCATGACACGGCCACTCAGTCTGCCGTACTCATGACCCGCTGCATATTTTTTTACATCAAAATATACCGAGCCGTTTACCTCGTAGGCGTACCCGGCGCGAATTAATTCTTCGATCATGCCGATCTGCTCCACGATATGACCGGTCGCAGTGGGTTCGATGGTGGGCGGCAGCGTATTGAACTGTTCCATTGCCCAGTGAAAAAGATTGGTGTACTTCTGCACCAGCTCCATCGGCTCCAGCTTTTCCAGCACCGCTTTCTTCGAGATCTTATCTTCTGCCTCGCGTCCTTCCTCTTCAAAATGCCCGGCGTCCGTGATGTTGCGCACGTAGCGCACCTTGTAGCCGAGGTGCAGCAAATAGCGGTAGATCACGTCGAACGTGATGTAGGGACGCGCGTGGCCGAGGTGGCTTTCCCCGCTCACCGTGGGACCGCAAACGTACATGCCCACGTGCCCCGCAGTAAACGGGTTGAACACCTCCTTTTCCCGGGTATAAGAATTATAGATCCTGAGGTCAGCCATGATTGCAAATGTAATAAGTTGAGTCGGAGGTTAGGGGGTTAGCGGGCTGGGAGGGTCAATAGTCGATGCGAATGCACATGGACCGGGACTATCGACTATCGACTACCGACTATCGACTAATTTCCAGGTCGGCAACGATCATATAGTGATCCGAATAATTTTTTACGATTCGATTAAACTGCCGCACCCGGAAATTGCGATCGGCGAAGATGTAATCGATCCGAAGGGTAGGAGAAAGAGCGGCAAACGTGCGGCCGATGCCGAATCCTCTTTTGAGAAACGCGTCCTGCATGCCGCCGCGCACCGTGAAGTAAGTGTATGAGTTCGGCACATCGTTCAGGTCGCCGCAGAAAATTACGGGGTGCGGACTGTTGCCAACGATCTCCCGGATGATGTCGGCCTGGATGCTGCGGTGCGTGAAGCCCCTTTTGATCTTGGATAGGATGGTGCGTGAATTCAGTACCATGCTGTCTTCCATACTCTCGATCTTCGAGATTCGCTGGTAGTCGCGCTTTCCAAACTGCACCGATTGCAGGTGCGTGTTGTGCACGCGTATGGTATCGCCATTGATCCGGATATCTGCATGGATCAGTGCTTCGGGGAGCGTCGGCCGCGGGTAACGCACCAACCCACTGTCGACGATCGGGTAGCGGGAAAAAATGATATTCCCGGTGTAGTGCTTATCGCCGTCGTTGTCGTGCGAATAATACCAGTACGGATAGCCAAGCTGGTTGCGCACATAATCGATGTTGAGGTAGTAGCCGGAATCCACCGAATGGAAAAATTCCTGCAGGCAGAGAATATCGGCGTCCTGCTGCCGCAGCAGTTCCAGCATCCTGAGCCGTGTCTGACTTCCCTTGTTATTATTTCGCTTCATTTCGATGAACCGGGCTACGTTCCAGTTCACCACGCGGATCACGCCCGGTTCTTTCGCGTATTTGAATATGCCCGGTGAGTGAAAGGCGAAGAACACGCTGACGCTCTTGTAACCGATCAGGAGCGCGATGCCGGAGATAAGCGCGTACTTCGGCGAAACGATCAGCCACCCCAGCAGGAAAATCACCAGGACAAATAGCAGGAAGGGAAAGGCCAGTCCCAGGAACGAAACAAACCACCACCAGCTCCGGGGATTGATTACAGGCACCAGGCAGGCAAGCAGGAACAGGAACGCGAGGATCCCGTTTGCGTAGATGAAGAGGCGCTTGGTGTATCTCCTGAAGCCAGGCATTTTATTGACAATAGTCGGGAGCCGATAGTCGGGGGTCGGCAAAAACAGTCCCTCATTCCGTTTCCACTTCTTTCAACCATTTTCAACAACCTTTCAACTACATTCAACCCCCTAAAGATCTTCCTGACTCGCACGACGGAGCAATTCCTTCTCTTCCTCGGTGAGCTGCTGATACCCCTTCTGGTTGATCTTGTCCAGGATTTCATCAATGCGCTGCTGCGTGATGTTCGAAGTTTTCTTATACGGGCTCACGGTGGATTTATAAAATAATTCCTCACGTACGCTCTTCCCTTTTTTCGGCCGGTCCGGGTTGAACAGGTTGCTTACCCAGTCGAAGAACTCGCTCATCCAGTCGCTCCAGTCGTACCCACGCCGCAGGAAAAACAGGAACAAAAAACCAATCAGGGCCCCGGCAAGGTTAGACGCCATGGTTGCCGTATCCTGAACGGGAATAGTGGCAAAGGCGATGATCACGTAAATCGTGGTAAGCACCCAGAGCGGTATGCCACCGGCGAGCATCGGGAAAATCCGGTAGCCCGGCGAAACAGTGGTGGTTGCGATCGCCACTGCCATAATTCCGGCAGATGCTCCCAGCGCCGTGGCGTGCGGAAGCCCGGAACTTAGCGAGGGAATCAAATTGTAAGCGAGAACGAAGGCACCCGCTCCCGCGATCGCACCGTAAAGAAACACGGGGATGATCTTGCGGTTGCCGGTCAGATCCTGCATAATGTATCCAAAGCACCATAACCAAAGCATGTTGGCAAACACCTGCCAGATGCTGACGTGTATGAAAAAGTGCGTCAGCACCGCCCATGGTTTCCGTCCAAGCTCAGAAAGATCAGCGGGCAGCGTGAACCAGGTGAGCACCTCCTGGTTGAATTGAGAAAGCGCCGTTGCACCGTCGGAATACCGGAAATGCCACACCACTTTCAAAAAAGCAAAAATCACGAACATCACCAGGTGGATGACGATAAGCGTGACCAGGGCATTCCCGCTCTGCCCGAGCGAAATTTTTTGCCGGTACTGTTTTTCAGAATAGTTCACAACCTCTATAAAATTACTGCAGTCGGTCCGTTAATATAACGTTCGCCGCCGGGTTTTGTTCCATATCAACACCACAATAAATCCGGTAATTGCACCCCCCAGGTGGGCGAAGTGCGCAATGTTGTCGCCGGGCGAATTTGAAAATCCGCCGAAGAGATCTATGGCGATCAATCCTAATACGGCCCATTTCGCCTTGATCGGAAATGGGATGAGCATGATATAGAGATGTGTATTGGGAAACAGGTATGCGAACGCTGCGAAGATTCCCATGATGGCGCCGGACGCTCCGAGCGCACCCGCCAGTGCGCCTTCGAGCTGACCTTGCTTCAACACCCCCGTTGACTGGATTTCCTGCAGCAGCTGGTCGGCACGTAAGTACTGCATCCCAAGGTGCGCCAACGCGGCCCCGAGTCCGCAGACCATGTAGAAAAAAAGAAAACGCTTCGAACCCCAGACGTTCTCCAGCACGCGGCCGAACATCCACAGCGCAAACATGTTGAACAGGATGTGGAAGATCATTGGCGGCGGCGCGTGCGAAAACATGTGGGTGAATACCTGGTACGGCTTGAACTTCTGCTCGGCGCCGATCACTTCATACCGAACGGCGATCTGGTAGAGTTCTTCAGGAACCAGCGGGTACATGATCAGCCGCGCGGTGATCTGGTATTGCGAATCCAGGATCACCTGGGCCGCATAAACCAGTATGTTGATGATGATGAGATTCTTTACTATCGGTGGGAAATTGTCCGGACGGGTGTAAAATCCGCTCATTGGGCAAAATTAGCTGGAAATGGCGAAGGAGGGGGGTAAAAGGAATGTGGGCGTGTGAACATCATCTACTCTACTTGAGATATGGCTACTCTGGTTGATATGGCGCAAGGTGCGCGGCACGAGGCGCGGGTCAGTCGAGCGTCTTTGGTAAATAGTCGTTACTCGAAAAACTTCTGACTTTCGGCTTTCCGGCTAAACCCTCCACGTTAAACACTCAACAACCAACTCTAACCCCTAACCTCACTTCAGTATTAATTGCGCCACATTCTCGATATGGTGCGTATGAGGAAACATATCCACCGGCTGCACGCGGCGCACCTCGTATTTCTCGGCAAGGCGGTTGAGATCGCGCGCCTGCGTGGCGGGATTACAGCTTACATAAACAACAATTGGCGCGGCAATGTCCAGGATCTTGCGCAGCAGGTCATCCTGCATTCCGGCCCGCGGAGGGTCGGTCACGATCACATCGGGCTTTCCCTGCGCGATAAAAAAATCACCGTTGCAGATCTGTGTCACGTCGCCTTCGAAAAACAAAGCCTTGTCGATCCTGTTCAGTGCGGCGTTCTCGCGCGCGTCGCGGACCGCCTCGCCCACCAGCTCCACGCCCACGATCTTCGAAGCGCCCCCGCTCAGAAAAATTCCAATGCTTCCGGTTCCGCAATAGAGATCGTACACGACCTGGCTGCCGTCGAGTTCCGCAAATTCGCGCGTCACGCGATAAAGCGCCTCCGCCTGCCGAGTGTTGGTCTGGAAAAAGGAAAGGGGACCGATCTTAAAGCTGAAATCCTCCAGTTTCTCAACCACAAAACCTTTTCCTGAATAAACCATCGGCTCCAGCCCCATAAGGCTATCATTCCATTTCTTGTTAACCGTGTACAGCAGCGTCGTTATCTGCGGAAACTGTTGCAACAGGTGATCCAACAGCATCCGGGTCGCCGGCTCATCCGACTCTCCCAACACAATATTCACCATCAGCTCGCCCGTGGTACACAGGCGCACCTGCATATTTCTCAGAAATCCCGAATGGTTGCGGACATCATAAAAAGTCCATCCCTGGCGCAATGCAAAATCCTTCACCACCATGCGCAATTCGTTCGTAGGCTCCGATTGTAAAAAACAGGTGTGAATGTCCACAAGCTTGTCAAACAAACCTCTCGCGTGATATCCGGCAGTAGGCTGGTCGGTGCTCACACCGGGGTCATTGAGCTGTTCGCGCGTCAGGTAGCGGCGCGTTCCAAACGTGTACTCAATCTTATTGCGGTAATAACGCGTTTCTCTCGCGCCCTGGATCGGCTGCAATGGCGGGATTGGTACCCGACCGATCCGTTTCAATACTTCTTCGACTTGTTTTTGCTTGTAGCGAAGCTGCATTTCGTACGGCAGCATCTGCCACTGGCAGCCCCCGCACACGCCAAAATGGGGACAAAAGGGATTCACCCGGTCGGGCGAATAACTGTGAAAATAGATCGCCTCCCCCTCGGCCCAGTCGGCCCGGTTCCGGCGCAGCCGGACATTTACCACATCGCCCGGCACTGCGTTTTCAACGAACACCACCTTGCCTTCCCATCGCGCGATGCTTTTTCCTTCCGCGGCATAATCTTCCACGCGCAGCTTCTCGAGCACAATCCGCTTTTTTCTTCTCACGGCGTCAAAATTAACCGTTTGAAGCCGCGCCACTGTTTCGAGGCAACCCTCCCACGCCCTGCGCGTCTTCTTAACGAAGCCTTAAAACCCCCGGTGACTATCTTTGCCGACTACATTTATGAAGAAGCTCCGCCTCCTGTTTTTATGGCTTTTGCCGCTGAGCGCAGCCGCCCAGGAAGGCTACGAGATCAAGGTCACATTTCAGCCTTTTCGCAACCAGTACGTTTACCTGGGGCATTATTTTGGACGCCAGTACCCGATCGTGGATTCGGCCTTGCTCGATGATAAAGGTCAGGCCGTTTTCAGTGGATCGAAAAAGCTCCCCGGCGGAATTTATCTCGTCGGCTACCCAAACAAATCCGGATTTTTCGAAATACTTCTGGACCAGCATCAGCGGTTTTCGGTGATTGCGGACACCGCCACGCTTCCCAGTATCAGCTTCGTCAATTCACCGGATAATGACCTGTTCCGAACTTATCAGCAGGCAATGATCAGCAGGGGTGAAGCTCTTGCGGCAAAAAGAAAGCTGCTCGGCAATGCCAAAACAGCATCCGATTCGGCAAAAATTCACGCGGAAATGGAACACCTCGACCGGGACATCGTGAATTTCCGTGAAGCTCTTATCAAAGATCATCCGGGCACCTTACTCGCCACGCTGCTCATCGCGATGAGAGAACCGGAAATGCCGCCGTCTTTGGGGAATCCGCGCACGCGGCAAGACTCGATCGCCACCTTTGATTACTACAAGCAGCATTACTGGGATGGCGTGAACTTTTTCGACGGCAGGCTGGCTTATACCACATTTTTCGAGGAAAAGCTGGACAAATACTTTAACCAGGTGGTGGCTCCGCACCCCGATTCGGTAATCCGGGAAATCGACTGGATGATGGGCTTCGCGTCGATCAACAGGGAAATGGAAAAATTCCTGCTGCTGAAGTTCGTGAACCGTTTCCTGAACCAGAAGTACATGTGGGAAGACGCAGTTTTCGTGCACCTTTTTGAAAAGTACTTCGCGCAGAAAGACTACGACTGGCTTACGGAAAAAGGAAAAAAAACAATCACCGACCGCGCATACAACCTGATGGCAAACATTATGGGCAGTCCCGCCGCCGTGATCGAGCTTCCCGATACGTCGGGAAAATCAGTAAAGCTTTACGACCTGCCCGCGACTTACACGCTGATTACGTTTTGGGATCCCAAATGTGGCCACTGTCGTGAAGTGTTGCCAAAAGTCGACTCCATGTACCGAAGTAAATGGAAGTCCCGCGGGCTGAAGATCTACGCCGTGGCCAAAGAAACCGACGGCACGCGCGAAGACTGGCTCAAGTTCATCCGCGAGCACAAGCTGCAGGACTGGACGCATGTTTATTACTCGAAAGTCGAGGAGCGGGCGCGCATCAGTGCGAACATTCCCGGCTATTCTCAGCTCTACGACGTACTCACATTCCCCACATTATATTTGCTGGATAAGGACAAAAGGATCATCGCCAAGAAGCTCAGCTACGAGCAAATGGACGAGGTGCTGGATGCGAAAGGCCGGGGACAGTAACCCAAAATGAAAACCATGAAACGAGTCATCGCTTTTTCCGCCGCTCTTTGCCTTGCTTTCACCGCGAACGCCCAGACGTTGTTCAGCTACGGCGACGTGCAGGTGGACGCAAACGATTTTCTGAAGGCATACCACAAGAACAACCCGGAACCGCAGGGAGATAAAGCCACTTCGATACGCGAATACCTGGACCTGTACATCAATTCAAGGCTTAAGATACAGGAAGCATACACCCGGCGCTACGACACGCTTCCCGCATTTCTCGATGAAGTGCGTACGCTGCGCTCGCAAATCGTGGAGAATTACATGAACGACCCCTTGGTGACCGACCAGCTGGTTCGTGAAGCATTTACCCGCAGCCAGAAAGACATACATGCAGCGCACATTTTCATTTCTGCGCGCAACCAGTCCGGGGTCGTCGACACTGCGGCCGCGCTGAAGAGAGTGGGCGACATCCTGAAACAGCTTGGCGGCGGAGCCAATTTCCTGCAGGTCGCGCAATCTGCGTCCGACGATCCCTCCGCCGGCAAAAATCGCGGAGATCTCGGTTGGGTGACCGTATTCACTTTGCCTTACGAGTTTGAAAACATTATTTACGCAACCCCTGCCGGGAAATATTCAGCTCCCTACCGTTCCCGGCTTGGCTACCATATTTTTTACAACCTCGGGGAACGTAAAGCGGCGGGACGCATGAAGGCGCAGCAAATCCTGCTTGCGATCCCACCCGATGCCTCAGATGCGGTAAAAACGCAGATCGCCAAAACCGCGGATTCGATCCACAAGCGTATCCAGAAAGGCGAAAGCTTTGAAAAGCTGGCTGCGTCGCTCAGTAACGATTACATCACGGCTGCCAGCAACGGCAACATGCCGGAGATCAGAGTGGGACAGTACGATCCGGAATTTGAAAAACAGCTTTGGGCGCTCGCGAAAGATGGCGCTGTGAGCAAACCGTTTCAAACTTCGCACGGCTGGCACATTGTGAAACGGGTAGCCTTGCGTCCGATTGTCACCGACTCCGACGATAAAGAAAATTTGGAAGATCTGAAGCAGAAAATCATGGCCGACGGACGCTGGAAAGCAGCGCGCGGGTTCATTTACGACAAGGTGCGAAAGGATCCGGGCTTGCAGCACCGGCCCGTGGATGCCGCCGCCCTGCGGGCTTACTCCGACAGCTTGCTGGAATACAAGCCGCTTGGAATAGGCAAGCAAATAAATAATGAAACCATCCTTTTCATCATCGGTCAGTCAAAATATACCGCCGCCGACTGGATCAGCTACGCACAGGCGTTTCGCTTTAAATCCGACGGCAGTGGCGCTAAGCCCCACGAGCAGGTGATGGAGGAGTTCGTAAACCAGTCGCTGTACAATTACTACCGCGACCACCTGGAAGATTACAATTCCGAGTTCCGCGAGCAGATGCAGGAATTTCGCGACGGCAATCTTTTCTTCGAGATCATGCAGCGCGAAGTCTGGCAGCCGGCGCAATCGGATTCCACCGCGCTGATCCGTCTCTACGAACAGAACCGCAGCAAATACCTCTGGAAGCAGAGTGCCGACGTCGTCGCGTTTTTCTGCAGCGATCAGTCGCACGTCAATTCCCTGCAGGCAGAAATCAGAAAAAATCCGCAGGAATGGAGAAAGATCGCCCAGGATCACGCCGAGCATCTCGCTGCCGACTCGTCCCGCTACGAATGGGAACAGATCCCCGGTCTCACCAAATTTCCCCCGAAGGAAGGCATGCTTACGACCCCCGTGAAGAACGAGCTGGATAATACCGCCGCTTTTGCCTACATAGTAAAAGTGTATCCGCAGCCCACACAACGCAGCTTCGCCGAAGCCAGGGGAATGGCCATCAACGATTACCAGGAAATGCTCGAGGCAAAATGGCTGGAGCAATTAAAGCAGAAGTACCCGGTTCGGATCAACGAGCAGGTACTGGCGTCCATTTTGAAATGATGCGCGACACTGATGTTAGGAAGGTAGGGAGCAGGAGCGATGTCAATTCTGAACTTGTTTCGTGAGGACACGAACCAGGGTAAGGAATAATGAACATCGAACAACGAACGTTGAAGGGTAGTTAGGAAGTCAGGAGGCTAGGGGCGATGTCATGCTGAGCCTTGTCCTGAAATTTCTTCGGACTTTTGACTTCCGACTACTGCCTTTCCTCACTTCCCTCAAAGCCTCCTCACCACCTCCGCCACCACGTGCGGCTTGCCGACCGTGTAGTAATGCAGCACCTTCACGCCCGACTCTTTCAGCTCGCGCGACTGCTGCAGCAGCCATTCGGCGCCCACCTTTTCGGCGTCCTCATCCGTCCTGCAGCGCAGGATCTCGTTGGCCAGTTCGGACGGAATGTCCACATGAAAGGTTCTGGGGATCACAGTGAGCTGCTTTTTTGTAGTTACGGGCTTCAGTCCGGGTACAATCGGTACCTGGATGCCGATCTCGCGGCACTGCTTGACAAACGAAAAGAATTTTTGGTTGTCGAAAAACATCTGAGTGACGACATACTCGGCTCCGGCGTCCACCTTTTTCTTCAGGTACATCAGGTCGGTCTCCATATTCGGCGCTTCAAAATGCTTTTCAGGATAGCCGGCAACGCCTACGCAGAACTTAATATTCGTCGTCCCTTTTAGTTCTTCTTCGAGATAAATGCCGTTGTTCAGGTTCATCACCTGCTGCAGCAGATTGATCGCATAGGGATGCCCGTCAGGCTCCGGCTCGAAGGAAGTTTCGTTGCGCGCGGCGTCGCCCCGAAGCACCAGCACGTTGTCAATTCCGAGGTAGTTCAGGGTAAGGAGCGCGTCTTCTGTTTCCTGCACGGAAAAACCGCCGCAGATCAAATGCGGTACCGTGTCCACCTCGTATCGGTTCATGATCGACGCACAGATGGCTTCGGTACCCGGACGCTTTCGGATGACGACCTTTTCGAAGCGGCCGTCGCCGCGCTTCTTAAAAATATGTTCGCTGCGGTGATAGGTCACATTAATGTACGCCGGCTTGAACTCCATCAGCGGGTCGAGGTGCCTGTACAGCGCCTCGATCCCCTTTCCTTTCAGCGGCGGCAATACTTCGAACGAGATAAGCGTATCCTTTGCGTTCCTGATGTGATCGATCACCTTCATTGCATCCAATTGAGTGAGTTCGCAAATCTAATGTAGCACTGCGACAATAGTGAGTGAATTCACAAAAAACACCCGTTGCCACCGCATCCGTAGGTCAAGCCGTATTTTTGTTTGTATGGAAGCTACCATTCGGACCGACAATCTCGTGAAATCTTACGGTGGTCGCACGGTAGTGAACCACGTCAGCATCCAGCTCCGGCAGGGGGAAATCGTGGGACTGCTGGGACCCAATGGCGCGGGTAAAACCACTACCTTTTACCAGGTGGTCGGACTGATTAAGCCTGACGAGGGCAGGGTCTACCTGAATGAAAAAGACATTACACGTCTCCCCATGTACAGGCGCTCGAAGATGGGCATCGGTTACCTGCCGCAGGAACCTTCTGTATTCCGAAAGCTGAGCGTCGAAGACAATATTGCTGCAATTCTTGAGCTCACTGACCTTAGCCGACAGCAACAGCAGCAAAAGCTGGAAAGCCTCATCAACGAATTCCGGTTGCAACATGTGCGGAAGAGTCATGGAGATGTGGTCAGCGGGGGAGAACGCAGAAGAACCGAGATCGCGAGGGCGCTTGCTGTAGACCCAAAGTTCATGCTCCTCGACGAACCCTTCGCCGGCATTGACCCGATCGCCGTCGAAGATATTCAGGCTGTCGTGGCTCGCCTGAAGTTTAAAAACATTGGCATCCTCATTACCGATCACAACGTCACCGAAACCCTGTCCATTTGCGACCGCGCATACCTCCTTATCGAAGGAAAAATTTACAAGCACGGCACTGCCGAAGAGCTGGCCGCCGACGAAGACGTGCGTAGGCTCTACCTGGGGCGGAATTTCGAACTCCGGCGCAAGGACTGGCTGCACGAGGAAGCGCGCCTCAGCCGCTGATTCCGGAGTCGCCTATCTTTTTTAACTTTCTGAAACATGAACTTCCTCCGGCCAGCCATATCGTCCCTCGCGCGCATGCGCCTTTGGCGGATCGACGCCTGGAAGGATAACCCGCTGGACGCACAGCGTGAAGTGCTGCAGAGCCTGGTCACTTCGGCCCAATACACCGAGTTCGGACGAAAGCACCGGTTCTCCGAGCTCTTCACCGTTCGCGACTTCAAATCGGCTGTGCCGGTGCACGAATACGAAGACCTGAAGCCCTACATTGAGCGGATCATGCTGGGAGAACAAAATATTCTATGGAACACGGAGATCTACTGGTTCGCCAAGAGCAGTGGCACCACGAGCGAACGAAGCAAGTTTATTCCGATCAGCGACGAAAGCCTGCGCGAGGGGCACTACAAGGCTTCGAAAGATGTACTCTCTCTTTATTACCGCTTCAATCCGGATTCGGCGCTGCTTACGGGCAAAGGACTGGTGATCGGCGGAAGTCACAACATCAGCCCTGTGAATGAGGAAGCGCAGTACGGAGATCTGAGCGCGGTGCTTTTGCAAAACAGCCCGTTCTGGGGGCACTGGATCCGCACGCCTGATCTCAGCATCGCGCTCATGGACGAATGGGAAAGCAAGATCGAAAAGCTGGCAGCCAGCACGATCCGCGAAAACGTTACCTCTATTTCGGGAGTTCCGACCTGGACATTGGTGTTGCTGCGCCGCATTTTAGAAATAACAGGAAAGAAAACCATTTCAGAGGTCTGGCCGGCGCTTGAGCTTTATCTGCACGGCGGTGTTTCTTTCACGCCGTACCGGCAGCAATTCCACGAGATCATCGGTAAAGACATCCATTACCTCGAAATGTACAATGCCAGCGAAGGGTTTTTTGCCGCCCAGGATGTGCCCGGCCAGGAAGGGATGCTCCTTTACGTGGACCATGGTATATTCATGGAGTTCATGCCAGTGAGTGAATACGGCAAAAAAGAGCCGCGCACGATCGGATTGGAGAAAGTGGAAGCAGGGAAAAATTACGCGCTGCTGATTTCCACCAACGGCGGGCTCTGGCGGTATCTGCTCGGTGATACCATCCAGTTCACTTCATTGAATCCCTTTCGGATTCGCGTGTCGGGACGGCTCCGGCATTATATCAACGCTTTCGGAGAGGAACTGATTGTCGAGAATACAGATAAAGCAATCGCTATCGCGTGCGAGAAAACGGGAGCGATCGTGAACGACTACACCGCCGCACCAATTTATTTTTCTTCGGGTTCGAATGGCGGACACGAATGGCTGATTGAATTTGAAAAAATGCCTGCCAGCCTCGAACAATTCACTACCGCGCTGGATGATGCGCTCAAATCGGTGAACAGCGATTACGAAGCGAAGCGCCACCGCGACATTGCATTGCGGAGACCCGTAGTGCACGCACTTCCGAAAGGATTGTTCAGCCAGTGGTTGAAAACAAAAGGCAAGCTTGGCGGACAGCACAAGGTGCCGCGGCTCTCAAACGAGCGAAGGTTTCTGGAAGAAATTCTGCACATGAATACCGCTACATTTGCGAAAACTTGAAGCATGAAACTGCTCGAAGGAAAAGTGGCCATCGTAACCGGCGCCGCGAGGGGCATCGGGGAAGCGATTGCCTTGAAATTTGGCCAGCACGGAGCTAACGTAGCTTTTACTTATGTCAGCGAAAGCAGTGCGCAGCGCGCCAGTGACCTCGAAAACCGGATTCGCACCCTGGGGGTGAGTTGCCAGGCCTTCCGGAGTAACGCGGGAGATTACGTGCAATGCGAAAGCCTGGTGAACGAGGTAGTGAAAACTTTTGGCAGCGTGGATATCTGCGTGAACAATGCAGGGATTTCGAAAGACAATCTCCTCCTGCGCATGACCCCTGAACAGTGGAACGAAGTGATCCAGGTGAACCTGAACAGCGTTTTTTACATGACGCGCCTCGTGATTCGCCCCATGATGAAATCCCGCGCCGGTGTGATCATCAATATGAGCTCGGTAATCGGCGAAATGGGAAATGCGGGGCAGGCAAGCTATGCCGCAAGCAAGGCCGGCATCATCGGGTTCACCAAAACCGTCGCGAAAGAGCTGGGAAGCCGCAACGTCCGTTGCAACGCTATTGCGCCGGGATTCGTGGAAACCGACATGACCAGTTACCTGAAAGAAGGAGAGGCCGCCGACAAATATAAATCCGGTATCCCCCTGGGGCGTTTCGCGACAACGGAAGACATTGCGAACGTGGCACTTTTCCTCGCTTCCGACCTTGGATCCTACATTACCGGCCAGACCATCAGCGTCTGCGGAGGGCTCAATATTTAATCAGAAAAAAGCACTCAGCTTTTCGCGGCTTTCGACGTCTTGAACTTTTCGATCGCTTTTTTGGTGAACTCGGTCAATACGAGGCGCCCGCTGATGCGAGCCCGCTCCATGAGCAGTGTCTCCCAATGTTCGGTGCCTTTCCAAAAGATCTTTTTCATTTCCGCCATGGCGTCCGGTGAATGGTGTGAAAGTGTACCCGTAAGGCGGCTTATGGCTTCGTCCATTCCTTCCACTCCCGCGTGCACTTCCGCGAACAAACCTTTACGCTTCGCCCAGTCCGCATTCCTCCAAAGCGTAGCGTCAATGGCGAGTTGCGAAAATGCCGAGACGCCAATCTTCCGTTCCACGGCGGGACCAACAACAAAGGGCCCGATGCCGAGGGCGAGCTCGCTGAGCCGGATTTCCGCGGCCTCACAGGCGATCGCATAATCCACGGCAGCTGCCAGTCCCACGCCGCCACCCACACACTTCCCGTGAATGCGTCCGATAAGGAATTTCGGACACGAGCGCATCGCATTGATCACGAGGGCAAAGCCGGCAAAAAACTTCAGTCCTGCCGCCTCGTCACGTATTGCCGCGAGCTCCTCAAAAGACGCACCTGCGCAGAATGCCCGCTCTCCGGCGGAACGCAACACGATAACGATGGTGTTCGGGTCGTCGCCCGCGTGGGTGATCGCAACCGCCAGCTCATGCAAAATGCCTGAAGGCAGCGAATTACTCTGGGGGTGGTAAAATTCAATTGTGGTAACTCCTTTATGAGTTTCGGACCGAACATATCCTCCCTGTAGTTCTTTCAGCATAAAAGGAGCATTGGAAGAACAAAATTAACGAACGAGCGGCTCACTGCCGGCTCCGGATCGCCACCATGGTCAAAATGGTGCCGACGCCCACGAGCGGCTCATCGGTTTCGTCAAGAATCTCAACCATCCATTTTACGATGCCCTTGTCAATATCGTTCTCATCTTTTTTATCAGCGGGCAACTTCTCTTTGCAGGTAAACTTTACAAAGACTTCCGTGCCCGGGTAGACCGGCTTCGTGAAGCGCATTTCATCAATCCCGTAATTCAGCAGGACCGGATTTTTTTCATAGCTGTCCACGAACAGCCCCGCGGCTGCGCTAAGCAGGAAATACCCGTGCGCCACCTGCCGCTCAAACATAGTGCCGGTGAAATCCGTGTGGCGGAGGTGCGCGTAGAAATGATCCCCGCTTAAGTCCGCGAAACGGTCGATGTCTTCCGCTGTGATCAGCCTTTTTTCAGTAATGATCTGATCGCCGATCTGCAGTTCTTCAAAATATTTCCGAAAGGGATGTTTCCCGGGATCCCTGCCTCTGGCATGCTGCTGGTGAACGTTTACAATCTCGGTGATCGTGGTGGGCGAACCCTGCAACGCCACCCGTTGCATGTAATGCTTTACCCCACGCACGCCTCCCATTTCCTCTCCACCTCCCGCTCTTCCCGGCCCTCCATGAACCAGGAGCGGCAGCGGCGACCCATGTCCCGTGCTTTCGCGCGCGCATTCCGCATTCAACACCAGAATTCTGCCATGATGCGTCGCAGCGCCCAGTACATATTCACGTGCGATGCCGTTGTCTGCCGTCACGATGGTCGAACACAGACTTCCCTTTCCTTTCTTGCTCAGGTCGATGGCCTCATCCAGGTTCTTGTATGGCATGATCGTGCTCACAGGGCCAAATGCTTCCACGTCGTGCACCACCTCGGTAGCGAAAGGCCGGTCGTTCATAAGCAGCAACGGTGAGAGAAAAGCGCCTTTTTCGGGATCTGCGTCGATCACTTCTACGCTGTCGAGGGAGCCATACACTATCTGGGCTGCTGCCAGAAGCTTGCGGACTTCCTGCCGCACTTCTTCCCGCTGGGTTTTTCCCGCCAGCGCGCCCATTCGCACTTTTTCATTTACCGGATTGCCGATCGGCGTTTGAGATAAGGCCGTCGCGATCGCTTTCCACGCCTCTTCCATTTTATTTTCCGGAACGAAAATCCTGCGGATGGCAGTGCATTTTTGACCAGCTTTTACAGTCATTTCCTTTCTCACCTCCTTCACAAATATTTCCCACTCGGGCTGCCCCGGCGCCACATCAGTACCGAGCACTATGCAATTCAGCGAATCGGCTTCCATATTGAAAGGCACCGATTCGGACAGAACGCGCGGATGCGAACGCAGTTGTAGTCCCGTGGATTTTGAACCGGTAAAAGTTACCACGTCCTGGCTGGTCACATGGTCGAGCAAATCCCCTGCGGATCCGCAGACGAGCTGCAGCGCGCCATCCGGCAAAATGCCGGAACGTATAATTTCCTTCACCACTGCCTGGGTAAGATAACAGGTCACCGTAGCTGGCTTCACTACTGCCGGCACTCCGGCCAACAAATTGACCGCGATTTTTTCAAGCATTCCCCAGACAGGGAAGTTGAACGCGTTGATGTGAATCGCCACTCCTTCTTTGGGAACCAAAATATGGGTTCCGATGAAAGTATTCCCCTTGCTGAGGATATGCGTGTCTCCATCGATGCAAAAAAATTCGTTTGGGAATTTTCTTCGCAGCGAAGCGTTGGCGAATAGGTTCCCGATCCCTCCTTCGATATCGATCCAGCTGTCCGCCTTCGTCGCTCCCGTATGATAGCTCACCCGGTAAAATTCCTCGAGGTGCGTGCGCAAATGAAGAGCCAGCGCCTTCAGGCGATTGCCGCGGTCATGAAAGCTCAGCCGGCGCAAGGCAGGGTTGCCCACCCTCCGGCCGTAATCCAGGATGGCTTTGAAATCCAGTCCCCGCGTGCTCGCGGCCGCGATCGGTTCGGAGGTCACCGCATCATACAGCAACTGCCCCTCGCCTTCGCCGGTGACCCAGCTTCCGGCGACATAATTTTCAAGCTTCTTCATAACGGATGATTGAGGAAGCGAAATTAGTTGAAAGGGCATTGCCGCGTTTGGGCCTTATTCTCTGCAGCCGCTTATATTTGCCTGCAAACACTGGGTATGAAAAAACTATTGACGCTGGCTGTTTCATTGTTCGTTCTCACCATTGCATCCGTACAGGCGCAAAGACAGGTGTGGGTCGAAATGGAGGAATTTCACAAAGTGATGGGTGCTACTTTCCATCCTGCCGAAGAAGGCAGGTTAGATCCGATCAAAACCCGGAGCGGGGAAATGCTGGAAAAAGCAAAGGCCTGGAAACGCTCCGAAGCGCCGGCAGGTTATGACAAAAATGCCGTGAATGGCTCGCTGAAAGATTTGGTAAAAGGAGCGCGCAAGCTGGATAAAATGGTAAAGGAAAAAGCGAGCGACGAGGCGATTACCGCGCAGCTCACGAAGCTGCATGATATCTTTCATGAAATCATGGATCACGCCAGAAAGAAATCAACATAAACCTCTCCGCTCGGCGAGCGTTGATGAGCTTTTACGCACTTTTTTTGCTTGCCCAACGAGTGTGATTCGCTGATACCCGAGGTGCTGCGGCCGTTGGCCGAGGGATTGTTTATTGATACAGAAACTTGGCTAATAATGAAAATTTTTTTCGGACCGTCTGTGCCGCTATCGGGTCACCGCGCATCGACGCCAAACTGCCGCAGGTGATGCAGCGCGTGCTTGTGCAGCAGCTGCACATTCTCCTCAAAGTTCAGGTCCCCGAAAAACGGATTGCGGGTGACCAGTCCCGGCTGGTTATGAAAAGTTTCAAAGAACCGGATCAGTTCTTCCTGCAGAGCCCCGATCGCTGCGGCTACGGTCCGGTAACGCGTGGGCGGCGGCTCTTCTCCCAGCAACGGATTCCTGGTGTTTTGTCGAAAAGGCTGGTCGCTCATCAGGAACTCCCGCATGCGCGGGAGTCGTTCCGGCGGCGTGATAATTTTTTCGAAACGTAGTTTGCCACTTGCCGTGGGTACGGCGTCGTGAGCGAAATGCTCGATCATCTGCTGCACGGTGAAGCGTCCCCATTTAGGGGCCGTTTCCGGATGCAGCCTTTGTAAATGCGGGACAAAGCGGGTGCGAAGAAAATTCTCCTTCTCAATATTCACGGCGAGGCTCCTTTCCCGATTTTTTTATCAACGGCGCGGCAAATGGATTCAAAAATCTGGTCAATCGTTCCTTCACCTTTCACCGCCTGGTATTTGCGGGCGCGCTGGTAATATTCCGCTACCGGAGCGGTTTCCTTGCTATAAACGGCGAACCGTTTACGGATAACGTTCTCGTCCACGTCGTCGCTCCTGCCTGAAGTCTTCCCCCTATCGAGCAGCCGGCGGACCAGCTCCTGTTCGCTCACTTCGAGCGCGAGCACCAGGCCGATACCGGTTCTTTTCAGTTCAAGCAGCTTGTCAAGAGCCTCCGCCTGGGCCACAGTGCGGGGAAATCCGTCAAAGAGAAAGCCGCGGGCATCCGGGTGCTCATCGAGGCAATTGCCAATGATGCCGATGACCACTTCGTCGGGCACGAGCTGGCCCTTGTCCATGAAATTTTGAGCCTGTACGCCCAGCGGCGTCTTGCACGCGATCTCGCCACGCAGCAGGTTGCCGGTGGACAAATGGATCAACCCGTATTTCTCCACCAGCTTATCCGACTGGGTGCCCTTGCCACTGCCCGGAGGACCAAATAAAACGAGGTTGAACATGCCTGGGGATGTGTATGGACAAATATAGGGGAACATTGAACATCGAACATGGCACATCCAACGTCGAAATGAACCAGGCCTAAATAATTCAAATGCAGGAACCTGCATCCCGTCGCGCGGAATATGGAAGAAGGAAGACAAAATGCCGACCGCGAAAGCTTCTAACCGAATAAAAACCCAAACAGTGAATACTGCGAAACATCTTTTGCTTTCTAATCCGTCGCGGTGCGGGAGCGTCATGCTTCAACTCCGCAGTAACAGGGCGGGTGCAGCCTGGCAGGTCGAAGTTCTCCGACCACTTCGATGTTCCATGTTCGTTGCCCGATGTTCAACATTCAAGAAAACGTTAATGCCTTTCCCCGGCGAAATCCGCCCAGCGTCCTTTACCGTAAATTTGTATCATGAAGAATGTCAAAACGATATTCGCCGGCATCGGCTTCTTTTTGGTATTCACTTCCTGTACTTATTCTCAGCAATCCGATAAAAACAAGGCCATGGCCGAAAAGAAAAATCCGGTGTATTCAAACACCGATACCAGCCGCGTGAACCTGAGCGATGAAGAATGGAAAAAGATACTGCCGGCAGAGGTGTATTACATTGCCCGGCAAAAAGGCACCGAGCGCCCCTGGACGAGCCCCTTCGAGAAGTTCAACGACGTCGGCACGTATTATTGCGCTGCGTGCGGTAACGCACTGTTTCGCAGCGACACCAAATTTGAAAGCGGCTGCGGCTGGCCCAGCTTTTACGAACCCATCAGCAAGGGAAGCATCATTTACACGCCGGATCAGAGCCACGGAATGACCCGCACCGAAGTGCAGTGCGGGCGCTGCAAGGCTCACCTCGGACATGTTTTCGACGACGGTCCCCCGCCGACCGGGCTTCGCTACTGCATCAACGGAGTGATCCTGGATTTCAAAAAAGCCGAGGAAACCCGACGGAATTTCGAAAAGCGCCAGCAGTGATTTAGTCGGGAGTCGTCTTTTCAACAGACAGTTACTCATTACTCATTACTCATGGTGTTAAAATCCTTCCCGGCTTTACACACGCGGTGTTTTTGATTTTTTCAAGCGGCCCGTTGTCGATAATTTTACCCTCCCAAAAAAATCAGCTATGCTCCACTGGAAAAGGCTTTGGTTGCTGCCAGCATTCCTTGTTTTTTTTACCGCAGCGGCGCAAATCGATCCGGCGCAGCCCATGCCGGTTGATCCCAAGGTGAAGATCGGAAAGCTCCACAACGGGTTGACCTATTACGTCCGCCACAACGCGAGACCCGAAAAGCGGGTAGAGATGCGACTGGTCGTGAACACGGGTTCCGTACTGGAAGACGACGACCAGCAGGGCCTTGCCCACTTCATGGAGCACATGAACTTCAACGGTACGAAGCGTTTTCCCAAAAACGAGCTGGTCAGCTACCTGCAAAGCATCGGTGTGGAATTCGGGGCCGACCTGAACGCATACACCAGCTTCGATGAAACCGTGTACATCCTTCCGGTGCCGACCGACAAGCCGGAGCTGGTGGACAAGGGACTCGAGATCCTCGAAGACTGGGCACACAACGCGCTCCTCGATTCCACCGAAATCGAAAAGGAACGCGGCGTCGTGATCGAAGAATGGCGACTCAGCCGCGGCGCGGAAGAGCGGCTCATGCGGCAAACCCTTCCCGTGCAGTACCGTGGCTCGCGTTATGCGGACCGGCTCCCGATCGGCAAGAAAGAAGTGCTTGAAAAATTCTCCCACGACGCCCTGAAGCGCTTTTACACGGATTGGTACCGGCCCGACCTGCAGGCCATCATCGTGGTCGGAGATATCGATGTAAGCGACATGGAAGAAAAGATCAAGAGGGTTTTCGGCGACATCCCCGCAGCCACCAATCCCCGCCCCCGCGTCAGCTTCCCCGTGCCCGATCACGAAGAACCCCTCACCGTGGTAGCGAAAGACAAGGAAACCGGGTTCCCTTCCATAGAGGTCCTATACAAAAAAGACGCGCGGAGAGAGACCAGCATTGCGGACTACCAGAAATACATCAACCGGCTGATGTTCACCGGCATGCTCAACACAAGGCTTCGCGAAAAAACGCTGTCTGGTAATCCGCCATTTGTTGCAGCCGGCTCTTACTACGGCAACAGCTACGCGCGCACGAAGGACGCCTACCTGCTTTATGCAAACACCAGCGACACCGGAATGAGAACTTCGCTCTACGCCCTGCTGGAAGAAAACAGGCGCGTCTTGCTGTATGGCTTTACGCCCTCGGAGTTTGAGCTGCAGAAAAAACAGCTTCAAAGCTTCTACGATCGGGTGTTCAGCGAACGGGAAAAGGAAGAGTCATATAAATACGTAAACGAATACGTCAATCATTTCCTCATCAACGAACCCATTCCGGGCATAGAATGGGAATACGATTTTGTAAAGCAGTACCTCGTCGAGGTGAAACTCGAACAGGTAAATGCCCTGGCTCGGCAATGGATCACCAACAACAACCTTGTGGTGACGATGAACGCTCCGGAAAAAGCGGGCGTGCGCATTCCATCCGCCGAGGAGGTGAAGGAACTGCTGCAGGCGGTGGAAACGGCGAAAATTGAACCGTACCGTGAAAAGCAACTCGCCAAAGAACTGATCGACGGCAGTAAACTGAAACCGGGAAAGATTATCTCCTCAGCGACGGACGATGAGGTCGGCATTACCACACTCAGGCTTTCCAACGGCGCCACCGTGATCCTGAAGCCTACTACATTCAAGAACGACGAAATCCTTGTGCGCGCTTTCAGCAAAGGCGGACAATCGCTCGTGCCGAATGCAGATCATTACTCTGCGGCGCATGCGGCGAGCGTGGTATCGCAGAGCGGGATCGGAAATTTTTCCGCGGTCGATTTGGGGAATATGCTTAAAGGCCGAAACACCAGTCTCAATCCGGGCATTGGACTCTACAGCGAAGCGCTCAGCGGCAGCACGGTTCCGAAAGAAACAGAGACTTTGATGCAGCTGATTCATCTTTACTTTACTTCCCCGCGGTTGGATAAGGATGCATTTGCTTCTTTCCAGACCCGGCAAAAGCAGCTGTACGCAAACGTCACGTCGGATCCCCATATTTATTTTAATTCCGAAGTGCAGAAGCTGCTCAACCGCAACCATCCGCGGGGGAACAATCTTCCAAAGCCCGAAGATTTCGACAAGATCAACCTCGACCGCGCCATTCGCATTTACCGGGACCGGTTTGCGAACGCCGGCGACTTCACCTTTCTCTTCGTGGGCTCGGTGAATGAAGAGTCCATCCGGCCGTTGCTCGAAAAATATATCGGCAGCCTGCCGGGGAAACCGACGAAAGAGAATTTCAGGGACCTCGGCATCCGTCCCCCGCTTGGGAAAATGGAGAAGACCGTTTCCCGCGGCAGCGAGCAACAGAGCCAGGTAAATCTTTACTTCATCACACCTGCACGGTACAGCGACCAGGACGCTTACGCGCTGCGCAGCCTCGCCGATGTGGTGGACATCAAGCTCATCGAGCAGCTGCGGGAGGAGAAAGGGAGCGTATACGGGGTGGGGGCTTCCGCTTCACTCAACCGCGTGCCTTATTCCTATGCCTCTTTCAGCATCACTTTTCCGTGCGGACCGGAAAACGTGGATACGCTCACGCGCGCTACACTCGACGAGCTGAACAAGATCCTGAAGCAGGGTGTTTCCGCAGCCGACCTGGAGAAAGTGAAAGAGCAACAGCGGCGTAAGCTGGAAGTGGACCTGAAACAAAACCAGTTCTGGCTGTCGAACCTCTACGACTCGTATTTTTATGGCTCGGATCCGCGAATGATCCTGGAAAAGGAAAAGCAGATTAATGCGCTTACGTCTAAGATGATCCAGGATGCTGCGAAAAAATATATTAACACCGGCAATTATATCCGGGTTGTGCTGAAACCCGAACAGCAGCCGGAAAAAGTGCTGAAGCCGTTTTAATACGGCCACGCCACTTTAGCTCAGTTGGTTAGAGCGGTTGTTTCGTAAACAACAGGTCTGGGGTTCAAATCCCCAAAGTGGCTCGGGGAGAGTCTGGAGTCGGGAGTCTGCGTTTGTCAGGGCGCAAAGAAAATTTGAATTTCCGACCACAGGCGCGCTGACGAACTTCCAAACCTCCTAACTCCTAATCGACATTTACTGCTCCCTCCCCTTGAGGGAGGGCCGGGGTGGGGCCGGAAGTCGGGAGTGATAGTCGTTGGTTGGTCGGGATCCCCGGCGGTCGCAACGGCTAAGAAGTTGCGGAGGTCTTTACCCCTCGCGCAGTTATCGGTGAAAGTGCGAAGGAAAACACCATTCTCAACCTCGCCACAGCCGCTTGTCATCAATCTTTTTTGCTGACCATTCCATTATCACTAAGTTTAAACCTCCAAAACAGATCCACATGAGAAGATTGTTGTTGCCTTTTGCAATATTCGTTTCCATTTTTTCTTTCGGTCAGAAATCACTGGAACAGTTCCGTAACTGGAAGCCGCGCAATATCGGCCCCGCGGGCATGAGCGGACGCATCACGTCCATTGATGCGGTTGTTGCCAACCCCAACATCATCTACCTCGGAGCCGCTTCGGGAGGAGTATGGAAGACCGAGAACTTCGGACAAAGCTGGACCCCCGTTTTCGACGACCAGCCGCTCCAGAATATCGGTGCTGTAGCTATTCAGCAAAACAATCCAAGCGTGGTTTGGGCGGGCACGGGCGAAGGCAACCCCCGGAATTCGCTGAACCTCGGGGCAGGAATATTCAAATCGCTCGACGCGGGCAAAACCTGGAAGCGGATGGGACTTGAAAAAACGGTCTGCATTCACCGGGTAGTCATTGACCCGCAAGATCCAAATACAGTATACGCGGCTGCCATCGGGAATCCCTACGCCGAACACCCTGAGCGCGGAGTATTCAAAACCACCGACGGCGGAGAGACCTGGTCAAAAATTTTATACGTGAATGACACCACGGGCTGCGCCGACCTGGTGATGGATCCTTCCAACCCGAATAAGCTGATCGCCGCGATGTGGCAGTTCCGCCGTACGCCCTGGAACCTGAAAAGCGGCGGCGCGGGGAGTGGACTGTACATTACCGTGGATGGCGGAAAGAACTGGAAAAAGCTGTCGAAAGACGACGGGATGCCCGACGGACAGCTGGGGCGAATAGGCGTCGCTTTCTCCCGAAGCATGCCTTCCCGTGTATACGCGAAAATCGAAGCCACGCGCAACGGATTTTACAAGAGCGATGATGGGGGTTTCAGATGGACACTGGTAAACAGCGATCCCTCACAGGTCACAGACAGGCCGTTCTATTACCAGGAAATCTACGTGGATCCGAAAAACGAGAACCGGATCTATGATGTGCATTCGACTGTCACCCTCAGCGAGGACGGCGGTAAATCATTTACAACGCTGATTCCTTATTCGGGGATTCATCCCGATCACCACGCGTGGTGGATCCACCCCGAAGATCCAAACCTGATCATTGAAGGAAACGATGGAGGCATCGGCATTTCACGCGACCGCGGCAAGAGCTGGATCTTCGACGACAAGATCCCAGCTGGACAGTTCTACCACGTGAGCGTCGACAATGAGCTTCCTTACAACGTGATGGGCGGCATGCAGGACAATGGAAGCTGGCATGGCCCGGCTTATACCTGGATCAATGGAGGCATCCGCAACTATTACTGGCTGAACGTTGGCGGCGGGGACGGCTTCGATGTGATGCCCGATGCCGAGGACGCTTCGTGGGTTTATAGCATGAGCCAGGGCGGCAGCCTGGGGAAACGCAACTGGAAAACCGGCGAGAGCTGGTCTATTCGTCCGCCCACCATTGACCCGAAACAAACGCTGCGGTGGAACTGGAACTCACCGCTGGCGCAGGATCCTTTCGATAAAAAAACCATTTACTACGGCAGCCAGTTCCTGCATCGCAGCCCGAACAAGGGGGTAAACTGGGAAACGATTTCACCGGATCTTACTACGAATGACTCTGTCAAGATCGCGGCATATCAGAATACCGGCGGACTTACCATGGACATCACAGGCGCGGAAACCCATTGTACCATTCTCACGATTGCTCCTTCGTCGAAAGAGCGTGGCACGATCTGGGTGGGCACCGATGACGGAAACGTGCAGCTCACCCGCGACGGAGGAAAAACCTGGACCAGTTTCCGCGGAAAGATTCCCGGTCTTCCGCCCGGCGCGTGGATCCCGCAAATCCGTGCCTCAGCGTACAACGCGGGCGAGGCTTTTGTAGTTGTGAATGATTACCGCCGCGGTGATTTCAGGCCTTACATTTTCCGCACAAAGGATTTTGGAAAAACCTGGAGGAGGCTGGTCGACGAAAATAAAGTCAGGGGCTACGCGCTGTCGATGATCCAGGATCCCGTGGAACCGAATCTGATTTTCGTCGGGACCGAGAACGGTCTTTGGGTGAGCCTTGACGACGGCAACAGCTTCGAGCAGTGGAAGAATGGCTATCCTTCCGTTTCCACTTACGATCTCGCGATTCAGGAACGGGAAGCGGATCTCGTGATCGGCACATTTGGCCGCGCACTCTGGGTGCTCGATGATATTCGCCCGCTGCGCAAGCTGGCAGCGGAAAGCGCGCGCGTGACGTCCAACACCGTGACCGTATTCCCCGCGCCCGAAGCGTACCAGGCACAATACCGGCCGGCACCGGGATACGAATGGAGCACATGGGGACTGTGGGATGCCGATAACCGTCGCCGCGGAGCTGCTATTTCTTATTTCATCAACAAACCAAAAACAGACACGGCGAAACAGGTTCAGCCATCCACCGCGCCCTCAGGGCCGAGAGGAACGCAGAGCACCGTGCGTCGCGACAGCGTGACGGTCAAGATCTATAACGACAAGAACGAACTGATCCGCACCTTAAAATGGGCGGCTGAATCCGGATTCAACCGGCAATACTGGGGTATGGAAGAAAAAGGCTACCGCAATCCTGTCACCATGCAGGGCGGCAACCTGGCGTTCAGTCAAAAGCCGCAGCCCGGCGCGCCGGAGCCTTCTGGTTTTGCAGTATTGCCCGGCACCTACAAGGTAGTCGTGAGCTTCGGCAAAGACGCTGATTCCACTTTTGTTACGGTGAAAGACGATCCCCGGTTTCAAAACCGGAACGAGATTCGTCTGGCGCAGCGCGCGCTCTTCCAAAGATTGAGAAAATCGGTAGATAAGTTGATCGAAGGCGCCGACCGCCTCGCCGAGGCAGAAGAAGTGATCAATAAGGTGCAGGCTCAGCTTCGCGGCGTGGAAGGGAAGGACGCGGATTCGCTTCGCAAAACGTCGACGAAAATGAGCGAGGACATCAAAGCAATTCGTGAATTTGTACTCGGAAAGCCCAGTGATAAGCAGGGTTTGAGCCGGAATCCGTTTGAAGTGACGGTTTCCACGCAAATGCAAACCGCACAGCAGTCGATCTTCAGCAAGATGGTTGCACCGGGCGAACAGGAACAGGCGCTCGTTGCCAACGCTGAAAAAGCGATCGGCGAAGCGATCACGAGGATCAATACATTCTTTGAAACAAAGTGGAAGGCATACCGCGAGCAGGTGGAGGGCACGAAAGTGAACCTGTTTAAGGAATACAAACCGCTCTAGCGTCCATTTTTTCAGTGAGAATCCTAAGGCCGGTTGACCCGGGTTGACCGGTCTTAATATTTTCTCCCATTTGGAACAATCCGGCCGGTCCGTTTTATTTTTGCCGCAAACGCTTGCCATGAAATTGTCGCACCTGTCGGAAACACTGATTGGTTCGGAGATCGTCCGGCTCGGTGCGGAGATCAAGGAAAAGATCCGGCACGGGGAACGCATTTATAATTTCACGGTCGGGGATTTTGATCCTTCAATTTTTCCCATTCCCAAAGAGCTGGAAGAGGCTATCGTCACTGCCTACCGGAAACATTTTACCAATTATCCCACTGCGGAAGGGAACCTCGAACTTCGGGAAGCGATTTTATCGTTCATGAAAGAGACGCAGGGGCTCGATTACGGCACTAACGAGATCCTGGTGGCCGCAGGCGGCCGTCCCCTGATTTACGGCGTCTTTCGCGCCATTTGCGACAAAGGCGACAAAGTGATCTATCCCGTTCCATCCTGGAACAACAACCATTATACGCATTTCGTAGGGGGCGAGCACATAGTCGTCGAAACGAAAGCTGAAAATAATTTCATGCTCACCGCCGATGATATCCGGCCTTTTATCGGGGATGCGACACTGCTTTCGCTTTGCTCCCCGCAAAATCCAACAGGCACCACATTTCCGAAGAAGGAGCTCGAAGCAATCTGTGACCTGGTACTCGAAGAAAACGAGCGGCGCGGGGAGGGGCAAAAAAAACTGTACGTGATGTTCGACCAGATGTACTGGCATCTTACATACGGCAACATCCGTCACTACGATCCGGTGTCGCTGCGTCCCGCCATGCGCGATTACTGCGTTTACATTGACGCGATCAGCAAAGCATTTGCGGCCACCGGCGTGCGCGTCGGGTGGGCTCTCGGTCCAGCCGTCGTAATCAACAAGATGAAAGCCATCCTCACGCATGTCGGAGCGTGGGCTCCGATGGCCGAACAAAAGGCCACGGCATATTATCTCGGCCAGCGCGAGAACATCGGGCGCTATTTCAAGCAATTCAAAGCTGGCCTTGAAGAGCGGCTGCGCAGGATACACTCCGGATTCAAATCGCTGAAAGAAGCAGGACTGCCTGTTGATGTGATTGCGCCGGAAGCTGCTATTTACCTCACCATTAAGCTCGATCTCGTGGGAAAATCAACCGGGGACGGGAAGTTGCTTTCAAGTCAACCGGCCGTGACCGCTTACATTTTGAATGAGGCGAGGCTTGCGGTCGTGCCCTTCTATGCCTTCGGGGCCTCGAGGAGCTCGGCCTGGTATCGCCTCAGCGTGGGCACCTGCAAACTGGACGAGATTGACGAAATGATCAGTCAACTCCGGGAAGCTCTTGAAAAACTGGCACCGCGCCAATACTAGCGGGAACTCCGACTAATTTTTGTTGATGAGAAACCGGAAAGATCTCAGCTCGGGTCGCGCTGATTCGCGCAGGATAAGATTCGCGCGGGTAGTGATGTGATTTCGGTTCACCAGCTCGTGGGCGCGGCAGAATTCGCCCGGCGTCTCCACGTGCATTAGCAGTTCGTTCAGGCATTCCACCTGCTGCTCAATGGCGCGTTCGTTGAGCCGCCCTTTCACGAGGACCAGATAGTTACGGCTGTGCTTCATAGCACCGGAATTTAATAACCAGTCATTCCTTTGGTACTGGGGCATCCGCAATTGCTGCCTTTGCCGGTACCTGAATAATAATTCCTGTTACATGCAGAAACAAGAACCATACCGCAGAGCAGGATCACCAGTATCGCTTTGTGCCTCAAATTCATAGTCGCGGTTGTAGGGAGGTTGTGTAAATTAAAACTATTTTACGAAGAAAATAGTGTGCCGCGGCTGTTAAACCTCGAAAATAATATGGACCAGCATCCCTTCTTTGGCGAAGGCCTTATTTCTCAGCCCCCTGCCAGAAAGCCGCGGATCCTGGTGGCGCCCCTCGACTGGGGCCTCGGTCACGCCACGCGCTGCATCCCTCTGGTGCGTGCTCTTCTTCAACGGGATTGCGAGGTGCTGCTCGCCGGTGAAGGGGCACACGAAGAGCTGCTTCGGAAAGAATTCCCGTCGCTCACCAATCTCTCGCTTCCAGGTTATCGGGTACGGTACGGTCACAATCGCTTCTCACTGTTCGGTAATCTCGCCCTGCAGCTGCCGCGCGCATTGAGAACCGTCGGCTACGAACGCAAATGGCTACGGGAGGCGGTATCACGACACCAAATCGACGCGGTGATCAGCGACAACCGCTTCGGACTTTTTCATGAAGACATTCCCTGCATCTTCATTACACATCAGTTGAAGGTCCGGTCACCGGCAAGAAATGCCTTCGCGCCACTGCTGCGCAAAATAAATTACCACTACATTAACCGGTTCACTGAATGCTGGGTTCCCGACGACAAAGGAGCATACTCTCTCGCCGGCGCGCTGTCGCAGCCACACGTACTTCCAAAGACTCCGGTGCATTACCTGGGACCGCTTTCCCGATTCTCAGCGGCCGGCGGCCCGGAAAAAAAAGACCGTTTGCTCGTGATCCTTTCCGGACCCGAACCCCAGCGCAGCATCCTCGAAGAAAAATTGATCCGCCGTTTGGGACATTACGGAGGCAGTGCCGCCGTGGTGCGCGGGCTGCCCGGCGAAGCCACAATGATTCCCTCCAGCAACATGATCCGTTTTTACAATCATCTTCCGTCGGCTGAGCTCGAAGAGGAACTGCGCTCCGCCGAGTGGGTGATCGCGCGCAGCGGATACAGCACTGTGATGGACCTGATGCGCATGAAAAAAAAGTCCATCCTTATTCCGACACCAGGCCAGACGGAACAGGAATATCTCGGAAAATTTCTGTCGGAAAAGAAATATGCGTTCTGCGTTTCGCAAAAACATTTTGACCTTGGCACTGCGCTGCAGCAGGCGCGGGAGTTTTCGTATCATTTCCCACCCGCACCTGCAAATGAACAGCTGAATGCGGCAGTCGATCGCCTGCTCAAAAAGGTGGCGCCTAAGAAGGTCAGCCTTTAAGCTTAGGATAGTCGAAGAACAGGAATTCTTTTTTCGCTTCCTTGAAATCCGACCATTTCCCGCAGTCGGCGCGCACAGCGACGATGCCCGTTGTGGGGATATTGTCAACCCGCATCGTGGTCAGCTGGTTGGCGAAATCAGTCAGCCCGGGATTGTGTGAGAACAGGGCCACGCAGTCAAATTTGTCGCGCAGGTTTTCCAGCACTTCATAAAATTCTTCCTCCGAAGCTCCATAAAGATCCGGCTCCTCGATAAACCGGTCGCGCTTCATCTCGAGTTCTTTGCAAAATACGACCGCCGTCTTGCGGGCACGCTTTGCAGGACTGGTGATGAGCGCGTCGATCTTCAGCCCCCGGTCCTTCAGCCGCTTCGCCATCTCCGGCGCATCCCGCTTGCCGCGCTGGTTCAGCGGGCGGTCCACATCGCTCAGGCTGGGATCGCCCCAGTCGCTCTTCGCATGCCGTACCAGAATCACCGTTTTCATGAGAATAAATTTACCAACTACTCCCGACTCTGAACTCCCGACTTCCAACTCTCTAATACCCTCTGACATTTCTCCCTTCCATATAATTCATAAACGCCCGGTTTACCACGCGGTTCCCGCCCGGTGTCGGGTAATTGCCGGTGAAATACCAGTCGCCCAGGTTGTTCGGGCAGGACTTATGCAGCGTTTCGATCCCCTGGAAGATCACCTCCACGGGAATGTCGCAGCCCGCAGGTGTGACCAGTTCCGCAATTTTTTTAGAGATCTCCTCGGTTGTAAAAGACTTGTAAAGCTGCTTCACCACGTTTTCCATATGCAGCTTGTTGTTCCGCTGCAGGTCGCGGCATTTTTCCAGCAATTCCTTCAGGCATTCCTCTTTGCCACGTTCCTTCATGAGCTGCACCGCCGCGTTGAAAGCGATGAAATCCCCCATCTTGCTCATGTCGATGCCGTAACAATCCGGATAACGGATCTGGGGCGACGAAGAAACGATGATAATACGGCGGGGCTTCAATCTCGCGAGCATGCGGATGATGCTTTCCCGCAGTGTGGTTCCGCGCACGATAGAATCGTCGATAACCACAAGCGTATCCTTTCCTTCCCGTACGGTGCCATACGTGATGTCGTATACGTGCTGCACCATTTCATTGCGGCTCACATCCTCAGTGATAAAGGTGCGCATCTTCACGTCTTTAATGGCGATCTTCTCGATGCGAATGCGGCGGTTGACCATCTCGCTCAGCTTCTCGGCATCGAAGTCCTTTCCCCAGCTCAGGATCCGGTCCACCTTAACGCGGTTCAGGTAGTCTTCCAATCCCTTCAGAAGGCCATAAAATGCCGTCTCTGCAGTATTCGGAATGAAAGAGAATATCGTGTTCTTCAGGTCATGATCAATCGCCTCGAGCACCTGCTCGCTGAGGTGATAACCGAGTGCGATGCGTTCGCGGTAAATTTCTTCATCGGAACCACGGGAAAAATAAATCCGCTCGAAGCTGCAGGCTTTCCGCTCGCCGGGAGGCACCAGCGTGGCCAGCTCGTATTCCCCTTTTTCGTCCACGACCAGCGCCGATCCCGGTGGCAATTCCTTAACCTCGTCGTCGCCAAGGTTAAATGCCGTGCGAATCGCGGCCCGCTCGGAAGCAGCTACGATCACCTCGTCGCTGACATAATAATAGGAAGGGCGGATGCCGTTCGAATCGCGAAACACGAAACCGATACCGTTGCCCGTCAGTCCACCCACATGAAAGCCGCCGTCAAAAAGAGAAAGCGCTTTCTTTAAAACCGATTTGATGTCGAGGCGGTGGGGAGAAGATTCGTCCGCACGGACCAGGAAATGATAGATGACTTCCATCATCGCCGAGAGGTCACTCTGCCGCTGGAACTCGCCCGGATCGATATTTACCAGCGAAAACAGCTCTTCCGTATTGACCAGGTTGAAATTCCCTGCCAGCGCCAGGTTGCGCGAGGGGATCGTGTGTCGCTTTACGAAGGGGTGGCAAAACTCTACGTTGTTCTTTCCCTGGGTCCCGTAGCGCAGATGTCCCAGCAACAATTCCCCGAGGCAGGAAATGTGCCCCTTCATCAGCCCGGGATGCTTGCGGATCTCGCTGTTGAACTTTTCGAGCTCCTCCACCTCGGCACCGATCTGGCGGAAAATGTCGGCGATGGGTTGCGGAGAATTGCTTCGCAGCCGGTGCATGAAAGGATAGCCGGGCTCTACATCAATTTTTACTGCCGTGATGCCCGCCCCGTCCTGCCCGCGGTTGTGCTGCTTCTCCATGAGCAGGTAGAGCTTGTTGAGGCCCCACAGCACCGTTCCGTATTGTTGCTGGTAATAAGAGAAGGGTTTTCTAAGCCGGATGAATGCTAAGCCACATTCATGTTTTATAGCATCACTCATGGCGAGGACGCAAAGTTAGGGCGAAGCCAAGAAACACCACGGACTTAAAACGAACGCTTCTCGGTAGAAAATTTCTGGACCTGGGGACAGCTCGCCGCGATGGCGGGATCGATCATAATGTAATATGTCGGGATTTTGGCCTGCAGCCATTTTTCCACGGCCTTTGCCTTTTTTTCTTCCAGGGCAAACTGCGCGATCCTGCTGTAATCATCGTGCAGGTTCATCCGGTGCGGCTCAGAGCGGCTTTTCAGGTAAACTACACGCACTCCTTTCTTTCCCTGCTCGCTTTGGAATGCGACGGGCTGCGAATACTGTCCTACCGTCAGGTTGCTGATCACCGCCACCATGTCCTTGTCAAGCTGATCGATGGTAACGTAGGTGGAACCATCGCGCGCCGTCAAAAAAGGGCCGGAGTATTTCACTACATCGTCGTCGCTGTATTTCATCGCCGCTTCGTTGAAGCTCATCGTACCCGCAATGATCTTCGCGCGCACCGAGTCCAGCTTCGCCGAAGCTGCCCGGATTTCGTCGTCTGTTACGGGAGGAATTCTGAGAATATGTTTCACAACCGCATCATCACCGGTGCGCTGCACCAGCTGGATGATGTGGTAACCAAACTTTGACTTGACGGGGCTGGAGATCTCGCCTTCTTTCAGCCGGAAAGCCGTCGCCATAAATACCGGGTCAAATGTCTTGTCGTTCCTGTTGATCTGGTATTGCCCGCCACGGTCTTTGCTGCCCGGGTCCTCGGAATAGCGCTTCGCCATGGCGTCGAACGTGGTCAGTTTCGATTCAATCTGTTTTTTGTAGTTGTTCAGCTCGCTAATGATGTATTGCTCCAGGTCACGCGAGGCTTTGGGAAATATCACGATCTGGCCGATCTCCAGCTCCGATTCATAAAACGGCAGGCTGTCCTTCGGAATGCGTTCAAAAAATGCCCGGACTTCATTTGGGGTGATGCGCACCGTCTCGACGATCTTCCGCTGCATGGCCTCTGCCAGCTTCCGCTCGCGGACTGATTCCCTCGCATCGTCCTTGATCTGGTAAATCGTTTTTCCCGCCATGTCTTCAAGCGCTTCCTGGCTGCCCAGCTGATTGATGTAGTAGCGGATCCGCTGGTCCAGCTCGGCCTCTACTTCTTCTTCCGTGAGAGGCAGCGAATCTTTCTCCGCCTGCAGCATCAGGATCTTCGAGACCAGCGCCTGCTCCACCAGCAGGCACTCCGCATCTTCCGGCACCGTGCCCCCCTGCCGCGCGATGTCGGCTATGGAATTCCGGATATCCGATTCCAAAATGATCCGGTCGCCCACAATAGCAGCGATTTTGTCGGCCACCACCTTCAGGGGCTGACCCTGCTGGGCCGAGGCCGCAAGGCAGAAGCCGGTGATCGCGAAAAATCCGATAAGTATCCTTTTGGCCATCATTACCTCAAAAATAGATTTCCGAATTCCGGCAACCGGTGCAAGGCAGCCTATTTAACAAAAGTTTGAGCGGTCTCAGAGCGTTCGCTTCACTTCCTCCTGCTCGTAGCCCTCTACCACGTCGCCCACCTTGACGTCGCTGTAGTTCTTGATCGTAAGCCCACATTCCATGCCCGCCGACACTTCCTTCACGTCGTCCTTGAAGCGTTTCAGTGAGCCCAGCTCTGCCGATGCGCCTTCCCCGGTCGGGTAGATGACGATGCCGTCGCGGATCAATCGGATCTTTGAATCCCGCTTGATCTTTCCGTCCCGCACATAACAACCAGCTACGGTCGCCTTGTCGAAGCGGAAGATCTCGCGGATCTCGACGTTGGCCACGATCTTTTCCTGCACCTTGGGCTCGAGCATTCCTTCCATCGCGCTCTTCACCTCTTCAATAGCGTTGTAGATGATCGAATAGAGTTTGATCTCGATTCCCGCATTTTCCGCGAGCCTGGATGCCTGCAGCGACGGGCGCACGTTGAACCCGATCACGATCGCATCCGAGGCTTCGGCCAGCACAATGTCGCTCTCGTTGATCTGCCCCACGCCTTTGTGGATCACGCTGACCAGTATCTCCGGCGTCGACAGTTTTTGCAGCGAATCGCTCAGCGCCTCAACGGATCCGTCCACGTCGCCCTTGATGATCACCTTCAGCTCCTTGAAGCTGCCCAGTGCGAGGCGGCGACCGATCTCGTCGAGCGTGATGTGCTTCTTCGCCCGCATTCCCTGCTCCCGCAGGATCTGCGCTCTACGGAATGCTATCTCTTTCGCCTCGGCTTCGTCTTCGTAGACCTTGAATTTCTCGCCCGCCTGCGGGGCGCCATTCAATCCAAGAATAACAGCAGGTGCCGCGGGTCCGGCGTTTTCGATCCGCTTGTTTCGTTCGTCGAACATCGCCTTCACCCGTCCGAAATGCTGACCGCTCACCACCAGGTCACCCGCGCGCAGCGTTCCGTTCTGAACCAGCACGGTGGCGACATAACCCCGGCCCTTGTCGAGTGAAGCTTCGATGATGGTCCCGCTCGCCTCGCGATCGGGATTTGCCTTCAGGTCAAGGAGCTCAGCCTCGAGCAATATTTTATCCAGCAGCTTGTCAACATTGAGACCTTTTTTCGCCGAGATTTCCTGGCTCTGGTATTTTCCTCCCCATTCTTCCACCAGCAAATTCATTTGCGACAGCTGCTCATAGATCTTTTGCGCGTTCGCGCCGTCCTTGTCGATCTTATTTACGGCAAAAATCATAGGCACGCCTGCGGCCTGCGCGTGGCTGATCGCCTCGCGGGTTTGCGGCATCACCGCGTCGTCGGCTGCGATCACGATCACCGCTATATCCGTCACCTTCGCACCGCGTGCACGCATTGCCGTAAAGGCTTCGTGACCGGGAGTATCGAGGAAAGTAATTTCTTTTCCATTCGGTAGCTCTACCTGGTAGGCCCCGATGTGCTGCGTGATCCCGCCTGCCTCGCCTGCCACCACGTTCGCGCGACGGATGTAGTCGAGCAGTGACGTTTTACCGTGGTCCACGTGTCCCATGATTGTCACGATAGGGGAACGCGATTGGAGCTCCTCTTCCGAATCTTCTTCGTCCACTTCCTCCATCTCCATCTGCTTCTCCATGTCGATGAACTCTACGTCGTACCCGAATTCGCTCGCCACCAGCTCGATCACCTCGGCATCGAGACGCTGGTTGATCGAAACCATGATGCCCAGGCTCATGCACTTGCTGATCACCTCGGCAAAGCTTACGTCCATCAGGTTGGCGAGCTCGCTCACGCTGATGAACTCGGTTACCTGCAGCTTGTTGTCGTCAACCGTTTCTCCCTGCGCGTCGGCAAGCTCCTGCCGCTTTTCGCGACGCAGCTTCGCCTTCAGGCTTTTTCCACGGCCGCCGGCGCCTGCCAGCTTGGCCTGCGTTTCACGAATTTTTTCCTGTATCTCCTTTTCGTCGATGAGCTTATCCTCTCGGCGCGTCCGGTCCCTGCGGCCGGGCCCGCGTCCGCCGGTACGTCCAAAAGCGGGGGACTTCTTGTCAGGATCTTTATTGATGAAGATCTCGCGCTTCACATCCTTTTTCTCAATCGGGATGCGCTTGCGCTTGCGTTTTTCTTCTTTCTTGGGGCGTGTATCGCTGTCCGTGGGTAGGTCGATCTTCCCGAGGATCTTTGGACCGGTCAGCTTTTCCACTTCGATATTCTCGATTACGGGCGGCTGCTCTTCCGCCGGTGGAGCTTCCGGCGCCTCGGCAACCGCCTCTTCTTCTTTTTTCTTGCGTCCTTTTTTTGCAGGTTTTTCCTCCGCTGCCGGGGCGGCCTCTGGTTCGCCTTCCTCTTTCTTGGCTTTTCCTTTTTTCGGCCTCGTGGAGGAATCGATCGCTTCGAGGTCTATCTTATTCACCACCTTCGGGCCTTCGATTTCAGGCGCTTCGGCCTTGAATACATCCGCTGCACGTTCCTGCTTCGCCTTTTCCTCGCGCTGCTTTTCTTCTTCTTTCTCGTCCTTCTTAAACAGCTTCAGCGCGGGCTTCTCTTCCTTGCGGAAGGTGATCTCCTCGTCTTCTTTCTTCTTCTTCGCTTCCACGGCAGTGCCCTTTGGCAGGTCCACCAGGTCGCTCTTCATCTTCGCCGCCTTGTCGCCCTGGAATTCCTGCTGCAAAGCGCGGTACATGTCCTCGGAAAGCTTCGAGGTTGGCTTGAGCTCGTCCTTCGCAAAGCCCTTGCCGATCAGAAAATCGATCAGCGTATCCTGGCCAACATTGAATTCCTTGGCCGCGGCTAATAATCTTGGAAGTTTTACTTCTGGCATTCAGTTGTTTTAATTACAGGTCCCCTTAGCGGGCGCTTTCGATCAGTCTTCAACCACATTCAACAATATTCAACCACATTCAACAATATTCAACCATATTCACCCAACCACCCCGCTCATTCCTTTTCGAATTCCTCCTGCAGCACCTTGCGCACCTCGTCAATGGTTTCCTTTTCAAGGTCGGTCCGGCGCTCCAGCTCTTCCGCCGTCAGGGCAAGCACGCTTCGCGCAGTATCGCAACCCACCCGCTTCAGCTCGTCGATCACCCAGGTCTCGATTTCATCGCTGAATTCTTCGAGATCGATATCGAACTCTTCCACTTCGCCTTCGTTGTCGCGGTACACGTCAATCTCGTAGCCGGTGAGCTCGCAGGCGAGTTTGATGTTCACGCCGCGACGCCCGATGGCCAGGGATACCTGGTCGGGCTTGAGGTATACATTGGCGTGCTTGTTCTCGTGATCCAGCTCCATGCTGGTGATCTTCGCAGGTGTCAATGAGCGCTGAATGAGCAGCTGAATATTGTTGGTCCAGTTGATGACGTCAATATTCTCGTTCTTCAGCTCCCGAACGATGCCGTGGATCCGGCTTCCCTTCATACCAACGCAGGCGCCGACGGGGTCGATCCGGTCGTCGTAGGATTCCACCGCCACTTTTGCCCGCTCTCCCGGGTCGCGCACAATCTTTTTGATTACGATCAGTCCGTCGAAAATTTCCGGGACTTCAATCTCCAATAATTTGGCCAAAAAGTCTGGCGAAGTTCGGGAAAGAATGATCACCGGGGTATTATTCTTCATGTCCACCTTTTTCACCACCGCGCGGATGGTTTCCCCCTTCTTGAAGTAATCCTGGGGGATCTGCTCGCTCTTCGGCAGGATGAGCTCGTTGCCCTCCTCATCGAGAAGCAGGATTTCCTTTTTCCACACCTGGTACACCTCGGCGCTTGCGATCTCGCCGACCCGGTCGCCGTATTTCTTCGCCAGCGCGTTTTTCTTGAGGTCGTTGATGCGGCTCGCCAGCGTCTGCTTCGCCGCCAAAATCGCGCGACGTCCGAAGTCCAGGAGGTCGATTTCTTCATAAAGCTCCTCGCCGACCTCGAAATCCGGTTCAATTTTCACGGCGTCCGAATAAGCCACCTGTGCCAGCGGATCTTCCACCTGCCCGTCGTCCACGATCATGCGGCGACGGATAATCTCCAAATCGCCCTTTTCCGCGTTCACGATCACGTCGAAATTCTCGTCGCTTCCGTATTTTTTTCGAAGCAGGGTCTTGAATACATCCTCGACCACCTTCATCATGGTGGGGCGGTCAATATTTTCGGCTTCCTTGAAATCCTGGAAAGCTTCTATCAGGTTGATACTTGCCATATTCCTACAATTTGGACAGCGGGCTTACCCGCTTTTATTTTATTCTAATCTGAATTTTCGTGGATTTGATCCGGTCGAAAGGGAGCTGCGATTGCTTCACTTCCTTCTTTTTCCCCTGTCCCGTTTCTTCTTCCAGCACGATTCCGCCCTCGTCCACCGACAACAATTTTCCTTCTCTCCGCACGCCTTCCGTGTCTGTAACCTCCACGTAACGACCGATGTTTTTCAGGTACTGGCGGTGCAGCTTCAGCGGCTCCTCCAGGCCGGGTGAAGAAACCTCTAGAGAAAAATCTCCTCCCGGAAATAGTCCAAGTTCATCGAGCCGGCGGTAAACGCGGCGGTTGTAATGAACAAGCTGGTCTACATTGACCCCGCGGTCGCCGTCAATGAACACTTTCACATTGTTCGTGGGTTTTATCCGGACTTCTACCAGGAACAGCTCGGGGTTTTCCTCCAACATTTCCTTCACCAGGTATTCGATCTGCGCGATGTTTCCTTCCATCCTTTGCTCGGTTGCCGGAAAAGAAGAAGGGAACGGTCTTCGTTCCCTTCATTCGGCTATTTCCGGCGCAAAGGTAACACAGGAACCTATTGCAGCCAAATCTTAGTATTCTTTCAAAAAGGCCGAAATGGCACGGCGCCGGCGACAATTAACGACCCCTCAACAAGGCGCAATGTAACTTTACCGCTCAATTCGCCGGGAATGAAATTTATCTTCTACGCATTTCTTGCCTACCTGCTCTACCAGCTAATCTTCAACCTGGCCATTCCCCTCATTCGCACCACCCGGAGGGTACGCAGGAGCTTTCGGGAAATGAACGAGCGGATGAACCAGCAGATGAACCAGGGACGAGGCGAACAGCCCACCCCGCAGCAACCCAAGCAGGCGCCGGCGGAAGATTATATCGATTTCGAGGATATCCGCTGACACCACCACCCTCAACAATCAACGACATTCAACTACTTTCCACTACTTTCAACAACTTCACTAACAGTGGACCCTGTTGGGATTGAATGCAGACGATCCCGATACCATCGGGATGTCTGCACCCCGACCTCCGACAACCGGCGCCCGCGTTGCAGCACGTAGTTTTTTGTTGTCGGAGCGTCGGGGCCTACGACTTAATAAAACCAAAAAATAAACCTCCAGTGGACCCTGTTGGGATTGAACCAACGACCCCCTGATTATGAGTCAGGTGCTCTAACCGACTGAGCTAAGGGTCCGCGGCGCAGAATTCTTCTTCGCCGAAACGGGCAAAATTAATCAATAAACGCCTCTTTGCGTCTTAACCTATCTTTAACCTGAAGAAAAAATATATTTGCGCCTCAACGAAAAGTATGAAGAAACCCCTGCTGCTCACTGCCTGCATCCTGCTCACCACAATCATTTTCGCACAGGACACAACAAACAGAAAAGCAAGAATCGATCTCAGCAACCGCGCTAAAGACCACCTCCTGCTGCAATTCGGGCTCACAGGCTGGGCAGGCAAGCCCGACAGCATCCAGACGGGGGGTTTTTCCAGGAGCATCAACGTCTACTTCATGTTCGACTTCCCCTTCAAGACCAACCCGAAGCTGAGCATGGCCGCGGGGCTCGGCGTGGGGACGGACAACATGATGTTTCGCCAAACCTATGTCGGCATTAAAGACCTCACACCCTCCATCCGGTTCATCGACCAGGCAGACACCAACCACTTTAAGAAAACGAAGCTCGTGACCGCCTACCTCGAAGCGCCGGTGGAATTCCGCTACTCAGCGAACCCCGCGACAGGCAACGGGTTTAAGATGGCATTCGGCATAAAAGTAGGCACCATGCTTTCCGCACATACCCGTAATGATCACTTCCGCGACAGCTCGAACAATACGATCAACAACTACGTGATGAAGGAGGCGAGCAAGCGCTTCTTCAACAAGAACCGCCTGGTGGGCACTGCCCGCTTTGGGTATGGTCACTTCACCGTGTTCGGGACGTACCAGATCACCCAGCTCTTCCGCGACGGCCAGGGACCCGTTGTTCGGCCATTCACCGTCGGGCTAACCCTGAGCGGACTCTGATCGCCTCCATATTTCACTTACATTTCAGGCTGAATAATTGCATTGAGCTTCGGCAGACCACTATGCTCGATAAAACAAAACGTATTTCGCGACAGGAACGGGCAGTCCTCGTGGGACTGATCCACCAGGGCCAGACCGAACGGCAGGTTCAGGAATACCTGGATGAGCTCGCTTTTCTCGCCGAAACCGCGGGCGCGATCGCCGTGAAACGTTTTGTGCAAAAGCTCCCACACCCCGACCCACGCACGTTCATCGGCAAAGGAAAGCTCGAGGAGATCAGGCAGTATGTGGAGGGCCGGGACATCCGCGTGGTGATCTTTGACGACGAGCTCACCGGCGCGCAGATCAACAACATCGAAAAGGCCCTCGATGTAAAAACCATCGACCGTTCTGACCTCATCCTCGACATCTTTGCCCATAGGGCAAAAACTGCGCAGGCGCGGGCGCAGGTGGAACTGGCACAATACCAGTACATCCTTCCGCGCCTCCGCGGGATGTGGAAACACCTCGAAAGGCTGGGAGGCGGTATCGGAACAAGAGGTCCCGGTGAAACGGAAATTGAAACCGACCGGCGGATCGTGCGCGACAAGATCTCATTATTGAAAAAAAAGCTGGCGGAGATCGATCGCCAGGCTGCCACCCAGCGCAAGGACCGTGGGGAATTTATCCGCGTGGCCCTCGTCGGGTACACAAACGTGGGCAAGTCCACCATCATGAAGCTGCTCAGCAAGCGGGAAGTCTTCGCCGAGAACAAGCTCTTCGCTACGCTTGATACCACCACCTCAAAAGTGGTTTTTGAAAACACTCCCTTCCTGCTGAGCGATACCGTCGGCTTCATCCGCAAGCTTCCCCACCACCTCGTGGAAAGTTTCAAGAGCACGCTTGACGAGGTCCGTGAGGCTGACATCCTCCTGCACGTGGTGGATATTTCGCATCCGGCCCACGAAGAACAGATCGCGGTGGTGAACAAGACGCTCGCTGAGCTGCACGCGCTCGACAAGCCGATGATCACCGTGTTCAATAAAATGGATCTTTACGAGCAGCAGACCTTTGACGAATGGCTCGAGCCTTCCACGAAGCAGGAGCTGCTCGCCGATCTACACGAAAAATGGCAGCGGGAAACAGGCGGGAACGCTGTCTTCATCTCTGCTCTGGAACGAACAAACACCGAAGCACTGCGCAATCTCATTCTTCGCAAGGTGCGCGAGCTTTACCGCGTGCGCTACCCGTACAAAAGCGAATTCCTCTATTAAGTTGCGGTCTGGAGAAAATCAAAGAATTTAGAGCCATAATTCATTCATGGCCGGACCAACTGCACAAGCCAACCAACTCGCAGGGCGCGAATTCCTGTGGCTGCGCTTCCTTATCACCCTTGCCATACTGGTGAACCTGACCGGCCTGTTCATTCCGCTGATGGATCCCGACGCCGGCGTTTACGCTTCCATCACCCGCACGATGGTGGAAAGCGGCAACTGGCTGGAGCTTTACCACAAAGGAACCGACTGGCTCGACAAGCCCCATCTTCAGTTCTGGATCACCGCGGTCTTCTTTAAAATTTTCGGAGCACACACCTGGTCGTACAAGCTCCCGGCTCTCCTTTTCTCGTTTCTTGCGGCGTGGTACACCTACCGCTTCGCCTTTAAATACTTCGGTCGTCGCGTGGGGCTCTGGGCCGCGGTCATCCTGCTCACGGCGGAACATTTCATCATCTCCAACAACGATGTGCGCGCCGAACCCTTTCTTACCGCTTTTATTATCGCCGCCGTGTATCACTATTCGAATTGTTTTGGAAAATGGAAATGGAACGACCTTATTCTGGGAAGCGTTTTCGCCGCGTGCGCGGTGATGACCAAAGGACCGTTCACGCTGATGCCCGTCGTCGCCGCGATTGGCGGACATCTGCTCATCCGCAAAGAATGGCGGGAATTGCTCCACTGGAAATGGCTGGTCGGCGTTGCACTGCTGATCCTGTGCATCACACCCGAACTCTACGCGACCTGGTATCAATTCGATCGTCACCCGGAAAAAACAGTGTTTGGCAGGACAGGCGTTTCGGGGATTCGCTTTTTCTTATGGGAAAGCCAGGTCGGGCGCTTCACCAATACCGGTCCCATTCGCGGCATCAGCGAGCCCGGATTTTTCCTGCACACCCTGCTCTGGGCATTTCTCCCGTGGTCGCTTCTGATGTACGCATCACTGTTCGACCGCCTCCGAACGATGCGCCGCCAGGCAGAATTGATGACCGTTGTCGGCAGCCTTGTCACAGTGATCGTTTTCTCCTTTTCGAGATTTCAGCTCCCGTATTATACCAACATCATTTTTCCATTCCTGGCAGTGATGACTTCCTCATGGATCTTCGCTTCCCGGAGCCGGGCAATCCACGTAGTGCAATACGCCCTCTGCATCCTGCTCGTTCTGGTTGCGATTATATTTCATTTTTATTACCAGCCCCGCACGGTCCACTGGCCAGGAATGGCCGTCGCGTTGCTGACGGTCGCCGCAGCGATTTTGTTTTCGGTGTTCATTCGGACCGAACGGATGATCAGGGCCCTGGTTGCTTCCGCGCTCGTTGGGCTTGGGCTGAATGTTTACCTGAACACGGTTCTATATCCCGACCTGATGCAGTATCATTCCGGGAGGCAGGCTGCCCTGTACATAAATAAAAACCATCCTGGTCAACGCGTAGCTTGTTGGGACCGCTACTCGGCGAGCCTGGATTTTTATTTGCCCCGCGGCCTCACGAAGGCATCCCCCGACAGTCTCAGCAACAGCTCGCAAAATTTGGTCTGGTTTGTTTCCGATAGGGAATTGGAGCAATTGCGAAAAAAGAACCAGTCATTTGAGATCCTGAAAGAATTTCCCGAATTCAGGATCAGCATGCTTTCGCTGAGATTTCTGAACAACAAAACCCGGGCCGCCCAGCTGCAACACACTTACCTCGTGCGTTTCTCTAACAATCCATGATCAGCCTCCCTGCGATAACACGCCTAAGCATCCGCCAAATCCTGCTCATCGCCGTGGTGCTTCGCCTGCTAGCCGCTTTTTTTGGACAGGGTTATCTCTTCCACGACGATCATTTTTTCGTGGCGGAACTGGCCTGGAACTGGAAGGAAGGAGTTCCGGACTGGTTAAGCCGCGGCGCGCCCGAGACTTCGGTGCTCAGCCTGCTTTATCCGGGATTTCATTATTTGTTGTTCATCGTGCTGGAATATTTCGGACTCACCGAACCAAATGGCGTTATGCTTGTGGTGCGCCTGCTGCACGGGATTTTTTCTCTGCTTACCGTCTACTATGCATACCTGCTGACCCGCCGCCTCACAGGAAATGAAGATCTTGCTCGCATCACCGGATTCCTGTTCGCAATCTTCTGGCTCTTCCCCCTGCTTTCGGTGCACAACGTGAAGGAATTTGTTTGCATTCCGTTTTTACTGATGGGAAGCTATTTCATCTCGGCTGCCCCATTGCGCTTCCGCGACCTGGCGCTCGGAGCACTGTTCTTTTCGCTCGCAGTTTGCCTGCGGATCCAAACGATCTGGATCCCGTTTGGCATTGGGCTTGGTTTGTTGCTGCAACGTTCCGGCTTGAAAAATGGAGTCGTCTTTGGCATTCTTTTTCTCGCCGGGTTTTTCCTTACGCAGGGCCTGTTTGATTTTCTTTATTACAACGATCCGCTTCATTCCACAGTGGCTTACCTGCTTTACAACACAAGCTCTGCAAATATTTCGCAGTATCCGACCGGTCCTTCGTACCAGTATCTCGGGACGGTCACTGCCGCCGTGCTCGGCCCGCCTGTACTCCTGTTTGGGTGGGGTTATGTGCGCTCCTTCCGGCTCTCAAGACCTGCGCTGATGCTCTTTATCGGATCCTTGCTGTTTTTTATTTATCATTCTTTCTATCCCGGTAAGCAGGAGCGCTTCATTCTTCCTTTCCTTCCCTTTTTCCTGTTGCTCGGCACAATCGGCTTCCATGATTATTATCAAAATAGCCGCAGGCGCTGGCTGAGAAAGCTCACCAGGGTTCTCGTCATCTGGTTCATGTTTATAAACCTGGCCGGACTCGCGGTACTTACGTTCTCGTACTCGAAGCGGTCGAGAGTGGAAGCGATGAACTACCTCCGGGAAAAAGGGGATGTTACCAATATTATCATCGAGTCGCCCGGCCGGCCGCCGTTTCTACCCCTTTTTTACCTGCAGAAGGACCTTAAATATTTCCCCCTGGGTGCCTCCGACGATATCAATCAATTCCGGGCACACATGAACAGCTCGCGCCTGCCGCAACCAAATTACCTCATCATGGCGGGAGACCGCGACCTGGAAAAACGCCTCGGGAGAATACGTTCCATTTACCCTGGCCTGCAGCATGAGGCTGATATCGGGCCCGGCTTACTGGACAATATTGCGTACCGGCTGAATCCTGCCCACAACGTAAACGAAGTTTGGAAGATCTACCGCTTAGAGTGATTGGCGAAGAAAAATTTCCAGCTTTTGCAGCACCGGCTCCGGTTCGATGCCAGTGATGCAGGGGCGCGGAATGCAGGTGGTCTTGCGGTGGTTGGCCGCGCTCACGCAGGGCGAGCAGGGCATGTTGCGATAAATCGGTTCTGCGTTCCCCCCGAGCGGCAGGTACAGGTGTGGAGTCTCGGGTCCGAAAAGCACGAAAACTTTCAGCTCCGTCACCGAGGCGAAATGCGCAGGTCCCGAATCGTTGGTGATCATCAGTCGGCTGATGGAATAGAGTGGCACCAGCTCGCTGAATTCAAAGAATCCGGCGGAGTTCACGCACCGCTCGTTCCCCACCATGGAGACGAAATCCTGCACGTACTCGCGCTCGGCAGGCGCGCCGGTGGCGACGACGATTGCATTTGGAAATCGTTGCAGCAGCTCCCGCGCTACCCGCGTGAAATTTTCTTTTTGCCAGCGCCGCTGCGGCAGCAGATCAGAAGCGTTCACGTTAAACAGTAGTACCTGTTCTCCATTCCACGGCGGATAAAGCTGCCGGATCTTTTCGCGGACAACATTTTTTTGCTGTTCGGATACGGTTGCACGGCCGAGGCGCAGTTCCTCGCTGCCAACCGGAACAATCGAGTAGGGGGTGTGAAACAGGTCGAGCGCCCGGTTCACCAGGGAAATAAAATTCACGGCGATGTGCACGTGCGGGTTATATCGGACCGGCTTGTTGGTCAGGTTGCCGCGGTAGCATCCCTCGTCGTGAAAATTGGTAAAGCCCACGCGACTCCGCGCCCCGCTGAAAAAGCTGAGCAGCGCGGTGAAGCGGGAAAAAAGTTCCAGGTCGATCACCGTGGAGATCCGCTTGCGACGGCACCAGGCGAGGAAGCGGAAGATCTCGAGCAGCAGCGTTCCGAAATTTTTCGCGTTCATCCGGAATACATTTTCCGCTGGAATCGTATTCAGTATCTCGAGGCTCTTGTAGTTTTTTGAAAAGATGGCGAAGTACAGCCCGGCGCCGTTGGCCTGCAGCTTTTTCATCGCCGGATCCACAAGGATAGCACTGCCCATTTCGGATAGTTCAATGAAGAGGGTGCGCCGGATGTCCGCCTTTTTCCGCTTCGCGCCGCGTATGGTGTCGGAAATCCAGCAGAACGGGCTCAGGAGGAAGCAAAGTGGCACCCCGACCCACCGGTCGATCCGCCGCATGGTGTTTGGGCTCATGGGAGGCAAAAGTAAGTCGGGAAAGTCGGAAGTCAGAAGTCCGAGTCCAAGCGACAGAAGCTTTGCACTCACTATAGACCATGGACCATGGACCATGGACCATGGACCGGCCCATGAACCACGAGCCATGATCCATTCCCACCATCGCCCCGCGCAATAAATATTATATTGCCTTTTGTTCCGAATGTAACCGCCGAAACGACCCATCCCCGGCGCCGGCACCATAGAGGCAGATACTAATGGAAGTACACCACCACAGTGCGCGCTCGCACAAGAAATGGACTCATTATTTATTTGAGTTTCTCATGCTCTTCCTTGCCGTGTTCTGCGGCTTTTTGGCCGAGTACCAGCTGGAGCACAAAATCGAAAAGGATCGCGAAAAGCAATTCATCCGTTCCCTTGCCGCCGATCTGAAGGATGATATCACATCATTTAACCAGTACTTGCAGCAGGAAAGACGGAATGTGCTGCTGTTCGATACACTATGCACATACCTCGATTCGCCGGCCCTTGCAAGAGCTCACGGTGACGCCCTGTATTACGCCGCAAGAATGGGACAGCGCACCGCGCCCTTCGTTAACAACAGCCGTACGTTTGACCAGCTTACCAATTCCGGCGGGTTCCGGCTGATCCGCAGCGAGGAAACTTCGGCGCGGATCATGAGGTACTATTCGCAGATACCGTGGATCAGGCTGCTTGAAGGGATATTTAACCGCGAGACGGACGCGTATAAATCCGTCTCGGCAAAAGTCATTGACCCGGGGATTTACCGCCGCCAGGAAAATCCCGATGGAACGATCAGCCGCAGCACGGACAATCCCGCACTGCTTACTTATGACCGCCTGCTGTTAAAGGAAATGGAATTTCACGTTGTACAGATGAACGGCAGCCGGAGGGGACTGATCCGTATGGTTGCCCAGCTCGCGCAATCGGCGGAAGAACTATGGACTTATCTGAACGATAGTTATGACATCAGGTAGTGGACTGTCGACGATCGACTCCTGACTCCGAACTTCCCACTCCAGACTTCCTTCATGCTGCATTCACGAAGCTGAATGCTATTGTGGAAATGCGGTTGTGGAAGCTGGTCAGCTCGATAGTGCCACCCAGGCTTTCGGCGAGCTGGACAACGGGCTGCATTCTTTCCCGGAACCAGTTCTCGCAAATCTCGGCGCTGCCTTTGATGTGCAATAAAGTGACTGAAGAGTAAGTTTTTGCGGAGACCCTGAACTCCGTTTCCCGGAGGTTTTGCACGAGGGTGCAAAACAAATGGAAGAGTACGGCGGAGAATTTTTCGCGGTCGCAGCCGACAGGTATTCGGGAAGGGATCTGGTTCACGATCCGGCCTTTTGCCGCAAGATGCTCCGAAACCCGGTTGACCATTGACCGCAGGGGAATCGCACCCTGAGAACCTGCGGCTGAGTAATTTTCCATAACGCTGTTGGTATTATTTTATACCCGCCGCAAAAGAAGCGTAGAAGCTCGCTGTGGCAAATAGCAGCGCGTATTATTCCGCTGTAGGTCAGATTCTACGGAAACGAAATTTTTCTTCAGTGATAACTCTTAGAGTGGGTATCGCTTTCGTAAAATTCCCAGTGCGGGCATCGAACATTTACGAAAGGAGTGTTTGTTTTCTGGCACGTTTTTTCTGCCTTGGTTGCTGATGCGGTTTATAGTGCTTAAAATCGTGTTGAGGGACGCTTTAAAATCCAACTGACGCAGAATGAATTGAAGCACCGGGAAACCGGTTCCTGAAGTCCTGCTACGACAGGCTGAGACAAACATCATTAACCACCGACCTCGTACCATGAGATCCTACCATTTGTTCGAAAAACCCCGCCTCACGCTCGTTTACCCTGGTGTGGTCATGCTGTTTGCGGTCGCCGCCCTGGTTGGTTGGGTCTACGAAATTGAATTGCTGCGCACTTTTTTGAGCGGCACGGTGTCCATGAACCCGGTCACCGCGCTTCTGTTCATATTTTCAGCAATCGCCATCGCCTGGAATTTCCTGGTTCAGCGACAATCACTTGTAAGCCGGCTTTTATCCGCAATCGTATTGCTGGTCGGCGGGCTTAAGGTCACTGCTTATGCCACCGGTTTTGATTTGCATATTGACCAAATCCTTTTCGCGCAAAAATTACAAAGCGAAGCGGTTGGCGGTTTCAGAAATCAAATAGCCCCGAATACGGCCGCCAACTTTTTCCTGATTGGTATTTCACTTTTGATTTACCGGTCAGGAGGCAAATGGCGACTGGTCGCGGATTTTTGTTCACTGGCGGTTGCCGCAAGTTCACTTTTGTCGGTCGTCGGGTATTTGTATAGCGTGAGTGAATTATATGGTGTTTCGAACTACATCCCCATGGCATTGCCGACCGCCATATGCTTTCTACTGCTCAGTGTCGCTCTGGTGCTCAACCGGAAAAAAAGTTTCGTGCTGCGCACGCTGACGGACCGGCACGGCGGGGGCCGGATGGCCAAGCTTCTACTCCCGGTCGCTATCATTTTTCCGGTAGTGTTGGGGTTGATCCGGCTGTACGGGCAGGAAATTGGCCTGTACACAACCGGCTTTGGAACGGCTCTTTTTGCAGTGGTGAACGTAATCATCTTCATCGCATTTATTCTGCGAGGCGCGTATTCGATCAACCGTTCGGAAGAACTCCTGCACCGTGAAATTTCCGAACGCAAGCAAATCGAAGCTCGGCTGCGGGAAAGTGAAGCGGCTGTCCGGGAATTCAACCGGGAGCTGGAAAAGCGGGTGGACGAGCGCACCAACGAGGTAAAACGAACCAGCCGCAAGTTTCGCGCATTGATTGAAAACTCCGTAGATGTGATCAGCATGCTGGATGAAGAGGGTCGCGTCATTTTTGCAAGCGGTTCCGTGGAAAAGGTTTTGGGTTACAAAGCGGACGAGTTGTTGCAAACCCGGGCTTTTGCTCTCATTCATCCTGAAGACCTCAAGCAACTGACAGGCCTTTTCCACCGGGTAAAGCAACATCCGGGAGTGGCGTATTCCACAAGCGTTCGGGTTGTCAGCAAATCAGGCAAGGTTCGGTGGGTTGACGGAACGATCCGGAATTTATTGAACGACCCAAATGTGGGCGCCATAGTAACCAATTTTCACGACATCACGGAGCGAAAGCGAACCGAAGAAGCCCGGATGGAGCTGGAAAAAACTCTGCTGCAGGAAAAAATCGATAAGCAGGTTCAAATCACGCAGGCTACCCTGATCGGGCAGGAAAAGGAGCGCAAGGAAATCGGCATGGAATTGCACGATAACATCAACCAGATCCTTGCCGCCTGCAAGCTCTACCTCGATATTGCACAAACTCAACCCAACCAGCAGCAGGAAATGACCAATCGAGCGCGAACCGGACTTATTCAGGCGATCCAGGAGATCAGAAAGCTGTCGAAGTCGATGGTGCCCCCGACGCTTGGAGCAAAGGGTATCATTGACTCCGTCCGTGAATTTGCTGAACTTATCCAGGAATCGGCGGGCCTCCAGATTGAAGTTGCCATACCGGAGCAAGTCATGTCCTCCCTGGATCGAAACGAGCAGCTTGCGGTCTATCGAATAATACAGGAGCAGCTCAACAACATCGTCAAGCATGCCCACGCGCGCAAGGCGGTGATCAGCCTCAACAAGCTGGGCCAAACAGCCGTGCTTCAGATCCGCGACGATGGTAAGGGATTCGACGTCAGTTCCAAGCGGTCGGGCATTGGGCTGTCGAACATCCAGAGCCGCGTGGAAATGCTGAAGGGCAGTTTTGAGATTTCTTCTTCTCCGGGAAGCGGCTGTGAACTGGAGATAAAATTGCCTACCAGCAGCCGCTAGCGTGGTCACGTCCACGTACGCGGACTGCGGGTGCGCGAAGCAAGTGCCGGTGCGGACTGTGGCCGCGTGTACCCCCGGTTAGAAAACCCTCTCACTTCCACTTTTCAGGCAAGCCTGGTTGAACACCGAACAACGAACGTCGAAGGATGGTGGGAAACTTCCGACTTCCGACTGTCTTTACTGACTTTGCTGACTTTTCCGACTTTCCTGACTTCCTGGTGGTCCATAGTGCCCGAAAGAGTCTGCCGCACTGCGCACTCGCACTCCGCACTGGGGGCCCTAGTCAACCAGTCAACCTGTCAACTAATCAACCAAACCCCGGCACAATTCTGGATTTTTAGACAAGTATGAACCGAAGACTTTCATATGGCATTTTGCTGTGTTGTTTTTTAACCTCAGTTTCCGCGGCTTTGAAAGCGAACGATCTAATGAGCGCTGGTCGGTTCGTTGTCGCCAGTGTACAAAGGCAGGATTCCGTTCCCGCCTGCCGGGAGATGGAGTGTCCTGTGTTCATTCATGTGGTGAAGTCGCGTCAAAGGTTATACTTGTATGTAAATGGCGCGCTCACGGATACTTTTCGTGCTTCGACCGGCACTAGGAGGCATCCCACGCCGAATATCAATATGCGTCCACAGGGGCCGACGTTTGTAAAATATACATCCAGAAAATTCCCGGGCGGCAATTACAAAGGCTTGGGGAATATGCCCTATGCAATTTTCATAAAAGGCGGCTACGCGATTCACGGGACCACCCCGGGAAACTTCTTAAAGCTCGGCCACCGGGCCTCACATGGCTGCATCCGCCTTCACCCCGACAATGCGCGGAAGCTCTTTGAGCTTGTACATTCATATGGTTTGCAGAATACGTGGGTGAAAGTGCATGAGTAGCCGGAAAAGTCGGTGAAGTCGAAAAAAGATGTTCCACTGACCCGTTAAATGAAATGCTAGATTTCTGTCAACCAATCACACTGTCTGGGGAACGACTCGTTCCCGGAATTGCATAAGCTCAAGGATGTTTCTTCCTCCCGCAAAAGCAACTTCCTGACTGCACTTTTTCCGATATTCCGTATTTTTGCACCCCTTCCATCGAGAGCGGTGGAAAAATTCCTCCTTAGCTCAGTTGGTTAGAGCATCTGACTGTTAATCAGAGGGTCGTTGGTTCAAGTCCAACAGGAGGAGCCGATGGAAGCCAACAGCTGTTGGCTTTTTTTATTCTTGAAAGAATTTGAAGACCCCGATCCCGCGAAGCGGCGTCGGGGTCCAACAGGAGGAGCCGGAAGAACATCGAACATTGAACATTGACTACGAAGACCAGAAGATCTGGTCTTTTTTGTTGTCACTATGAAATTATAAGATCCCGACCCGGTACTGGGCCTG
>DASPNM010000027.1:0-35163 GCA_035626515.1 Chitinophagaceae bacterium | reverse complement strand
AGTTTAGGGTTGAGGGTGGAGGGTTAAGATTTTGGAATACGAACGACTCATCCCCCATCACTCATCACTCATTACTCATCCCCCATCACTCATCACTCATTACTCATTACTCATTACTCATCACTCATCACTCATCACTCATCACTCATCACTCATTCCCGGGCTTTTCCACCTTTTGCCTTGACCGCAAAAGGTGGAGCCAAAAAGTCAAGGCTGCAGAAAAAATGCCTGAAGCCTCGCTCGCTCCGCTACGAAGAAAAAACTCGCCCCGACGCTGCGGTCGGGGCTCAGACAGTTTTCTTCGTCTTTCCGCCGACAGGATGTTGCGATTCCCCTCAACACCAAAGCCGGCGGGAAAGACGCTGCGCTCGCTCAGCTTCCGGGCGGCATTTTTTCTGAGGCCGCTTCGGAGTCGGGAGTTCGGAGTCTGGAGTCGTTCACTGCTTACTGATTACTCCCTACTGCTCACTCATCATTCATCACTCATTACTGCTTACTGCTTACTGATTACTGGTCACTCATCACTCCTCCCCCATCACTCCTCCCTTCCCCAATCCCTTCCCTTATGAACAGCAGGTACTCCTTCCGTAATCCACCGCGCGGGCCGTTCCCCCTTCAGCTTCCAGTCGAAGAACTGCTGCATGCGGATTTGGTAATCGCGCATGTCCTGGCGTTGTGTGAGTCCGTGTCCCTGTCCATTATAATTCAGCATCCAGACTTGCTTTCCTAAACGGCGGAGTCCGGTGAACAGTTCGATTCCCTGGTACCAGGGCACCGCACCATCCGCATCGTTGTGCATGATCACCAGCGGCGTCGTTACATTTTTCAGATAAAAAAGTGGTGAGTTTTGAATATAAAGCTGCGGTTTATCCCAAAGGGAAACGCCGAGGCGGCTTTGGGAACGCTCGTACTGGAACTGGCGGCTGACTCCGCTTTCCCAGCGGATGCCGCCGTAAGCGCTGGTCATGTTCACCACTGGCGCCCCTGCCCAGGCCGCGCGGAACAATTTCGTTTGTGTGACCAGCCACGCCACCTGGTATCCCCCCCAGCTGTGACCCTGGATTCCTATGCGCGTGCTGTCCGCAAATCCTTTTTTTACCAGCGCGCGCGCTCCGCTCACCACGTAATCGTAGGCATCGCGCCCCGGCCGCCCGACCGTGTAATGAATATCGGGTAAAAAGATCAGGTACCCCCTGCTTACAAAAAACGGGATGTTGATGGCGCTGCGGATCGGTGACGGGGCATGATAATTATTCAGGTTCTGGCTCAGCTTTTCATAAAAGTAGATTACCATCGGGTATTTCTTTCGCGGATCCAAATTTTCAGGCTTATAAAGAATGCCTGTGGCTTCTTTCCCATTGTAAGCCTTCCATTTTACAAGCTCTGCAGTTCCCCAGAAATAATCTTTTTGCTGCGGGTTGATGGCAGAAATCTTCCTGGCGAGCCTTACTTCAGGGCTGCTTGCCATATCGCCCGCACCAGACGACTCGGCATAGCTGTAATACAAATCCGGAGGCTGCATGAAATTCTCTTTCGTAAAGATCACCGCCTCGGCCCTGCGAGCTTTCACAACATTATTAATGGCTACCGGTTCATCCTGAACATAAAGCTGAATTGCGGTCTGCTTCCGTTTTTCCAGGCTCGAATTTTTCGTGCGCTCGTTTACAACCCGGAAAAATACGGGCACATCGGCGCGAACAAATCGCTGCTCGGGATCCAGTTGCAAATAGCGACGGATCAGCCGTGCCTCCCGGCCCTGGGTCAGTCGCTGCGGCTGCTGCTTTCCATCCGGAAACAGTTTCCAGACATCGTAGCGGTCATATACATAGACCGCAGAATCTCCCTGGTGCCACCCCATCAACCCGTAAGGCGGGGGATCCTCGGGGTGCTGACTGTCCTCATTCCAAAGGGGGACGCGGATCGCAGCACTGATATTTTTCGTAGTATTTCCATCCCAGGCGAAATAGTTTTTCGCCCTGCGGTCGAACCACATGATGTATTTTCCTGTCGACGACGGGTAAACCTGTCCCAACAGATCTGATTTCACCAGGGTACGCTCGCCGGTGCGCACGTTGACGGCGTAAATGTCTTTCAATGTCGTTCCGAGCCACTGCGATTCGATGCGCTTCCCGAAATCCGTCATGCCGATGAACACCTCTCCGTCTCCTTCGTTGGTCGGCAATACCTGCGGCAGCTCGCGTGTGGCCAGCTGTGTGATGGTCTGGTTTTCCAAATCGTAAACGGTGAGATAATTTTGCTGCTGATCGTTGCGCAGCCGGGTAGGATGCGTTTGTACAGTCTGCAGGTATTCATCCTGGTAATGCCAGATATCGAGTTTCGGCACGTCAATCTCCACGATGGCCGTGTCCTTAAGCGGTTGTACCGGGGCGACTCCGAAAAATAGCCGCCGTCCCGACTTGCTGAAGCCGGGCGTGCCAAATTCGCTCACCGTCATTCCCAACGTCATTCCGGGTGAATTTCTGTCAACGAGTAATCCCGCGCTGTCCATGCCGTCCCGGTAGTACCAGACTCGATAGATTTTGGAAAGATTTCTGATGCTGTCCCTTTCGCCGACGTAAGCGAGCTGGTCGCCGCCTTCCGAAAACGCAAATCCTTTGAAATCGTTCCCACCCCGGCTGAGAGCAATCGTGGAATCCTTTCGCGGAAGGTAAAGCACCACCGAGAGCCGCCTGAGGCTGTCCTTGAAATTCCCCGCCTTTTTCAGTACGAGCTTCCCGCCGTCGCTACTGAATGCATAATCCAGTATGTTGGAAAATATCTTTTCGTGCCCGTTGGAAAGGTTACGCAAGATGAGATCGCTCCCGGTCTCTGCCGACGTCTCATCACCTTCGGCATGTACGCCATCAAAATCCTCTTCTGTTTCCAATTCATCACCGTCTCGCTTCTTTTTCTTTTTTTCTTTCGGCTGTGGGTAGTTCGCGATCACCTGCCGGAGCGAGTCGATCACACGGGCAAGGCTGTCTGCTTTTCGGTCCGTCGCCGGCCTGCTCACCGGTCGCGGCTGCTCAACGGTTTTCTCAAGTTGAATTGCGAGCCAGCCCCCGGCTTTCTGGGGTGTCTTGTATGAACGCACTCTCGCCTTTATCCAGATGTTGTTCGTACCCAGCTCGAGCACCCCAACGGAGTCTTTCGGGAACTCCTCGGGCTTTTTCTTTTTTATCCTGGCCTCACGGATTTCTTTGTAAAACGGCTTTACGCGGAAAACAAGAAAGCGGCTGTCGTCGGTGATCGTCGCCTGGTATCCGCGTGCGAATTTTTTCCTGTACTGCCCATCGGCCGACTGGACCACGAGCTCGTTGTCACCTTCCTGCACCTCCACGGTGTAGGCTACCCATTTGCCGTCATTACTGATGAGTTTTTCGCCGACAGACTGCCAGCCGTCGTAAACCGAATGGTCCAGAGGTTTTTTCTGGCCGCTCGAGTTGAACGCGGCAACAAGAAATACCGGAAGTAGTACAATGGTTCGGATTTTCATTCGCATTTCCTAAAGATAGTACGGCCTGGCTATTCGCGCACCGCCGAGACCATGCCGTATTGCCAAAGTCCTTTTTTCAGGGCGACATACTGGTGGCGGCAAGCGCTGATATTGCCTTTCTGCACCTGCGAGGCCGGAGGCGCAAAGCGCAGACGCCTCCACCAGAGGTAGAGGTTGGCCAAAAAATAATACGTCAACAGGCGGCGCGAAGAACGGACAACATATCGTGAAATGTCTCCATAATTTATTTGACCAAATCCGGCGTCGCGCAGCATTTCGGAAAATCTTTGTGGGGTTTCGAGGTAATTTACCTGCCAGCCGTCGAGCCAACGCCGCACATGTGGATGGTGGTTGTACTCAATCTCTGATACAAACCCATCAGCTACGATCACCCTTCCCCCCTTACGCAGCAGCCGGGCGGCTTCGTGAATAAAACTTTTTTTATCCTGGGCGTAACAAATGCTTTCGCAGCCCCAAACCACGCTGAAACTTTCCGCAGGAAACGCTGTGTTGCAATAATCCATGACCGCAAAATCCAAACGATCCTGGAGCCCCTGCACACTGGCGTTCTGCCGCGCCTGTTTTATTTGCCGCTCGCTAAGGCTGATCCCGGTCACGCGGCAGCCAACCGTCTTTGCCAGGAAGATCGCAGATCCACCGACCCCGCAGCCCGCGTCGAGAACATAATCACTCTCGCCGATTGCGGCCCGAAGCATCATCACTTCGTTCATTCGGCGCAGTGACGCGGGGAAATTGCGCACCTGCTCGTCCCAGTAACCGTAATGAATCGCCAGACTGCGGTCCAGGTCCCAGGAATCGCGGTAAGCGTGCTCCGTTGCGGCGTAATAGTCAACTATGCGCTTATGGTACTCGGTTAGCTGCATTTGCTTTTCGTTTTTCTCTTTCGCGGAGCAGCAGCACATGGATCAGCAGCGAAGCCGCGATCAGCGCAAAGCCCCAGTAAAACCAGGGGCTCAGGAATTCGTTCTCGCGAAATACCAGGAAGGCCAGCAAAATACCGTACAACGGTTCCAGGTTGAAGCTGAGGTTGACGGTAAATGCGGAAAGTTTTCTCAGCGCGTTCGTCGTCAGCTGAAATGCCCACACCGAACAGATCCACGACAAAAAAAGCAGCCAGCCCAAATCAGGAAAAGTAGGGATTACGTTGTCTGACGGCCATTGTGCCGTATAAAACGGCATCAGCAGTGAAAGTGCCAGGAACCCTCCCGAGAGCTGATACGTGAGAATGGTTTCCGGGTTGATACGCTGCACGAATTGCCGGATAATGATCATCACAACTGCGAGTAACACGGCGCAGATGACCCCCAGCACAATCCCGATCTTGTATTTCGGATCAAAGTGAAAAATTAGATAGATGCCGGCGATTACCAGCAGACCCAGCAGGACTTCCGTCCAGTTTACCCGTGTCTTCAGAAGGAGCGGCTCCCAAAGCGCAGTGAAAAATCCGACCGAGGAAAAACATACGAGAGCAACCGATACGTTCGCATATTTGATCGAGCCGTAGAAAGCGACCCAGTGAAGCGCCGCGAGAAATCCTACCCCTGCCAGCCGGAATACGTCGCCCCGGGCAATGCGCTGGAGTTTCCCTGTGACCCAAAACAGGATCCACATCGTGCCTGCGCTGATGAGGAGGCGGTACCAAACAAGCCAGCCCTCATTTAGCGAGATCAGCCGGCCCAAAATACCGGTGAAGCCGGCGAGAAAAACGGCGATGTGGAGCTGGATGAAGGCCTTTTTCATCGTCCACAAGCTAGCTAAAATCGGAGCAAAAAACGAAGAGGCTTATTTGCTTTGCGCGAGCATTTCCTTACGCGGTACCCCGGGTATGTTTTCCGCGTCGGTATTCTTCACGCGCTTCCGGTAATTGGTGAACCAGCTGTGCCAGCGCAGCTTCAGGACTCCAAGCACTCCTTCCTTGATAATGCCTTTGTTCATTTTCGATGTTCCCTGCGTCCTGTCACGAAAAATGATGGGCACCTCCCTGATCCGGAAACCCAGTTTCCACGCCGCAAACTTCATTTCAATCTGGAAAGCGTATCCAACGAAATGGATCTCGTCGAGGTTGATGGTTTCCAGAACTTCCTTCCGATAACAGACAAATCCCGCAGTCGGATCCTTAATGGGCATAAACGTGATCAGTCGCGTATAAAGGGAAGCCCCTTTCGAAAGCGCGATCCGGTTCCTCGGCCAGTCCACCACGCCCCCGCCACGCACATAACGGGAGCCAATCGCCACATCGGCACCACCGAAGCGACAGGCTTCGTAAAGCCGCACGAGATCGGCCGGGTTGTGCGAAAAATCCGCATCCATCTCAAAGATGTAGCGGTAATTGCGCGCAATCCCCCATTTGAATCCATGGATGTACGCAGTACCCAGTCCCTGTTTGCCGGTGCGTTCTTCAACGAACAGCATTCCGGGATAGTCATACCGCAGATCCTTCGCAATCTGTGCCGTTCCGTCCGGCGATCCGTCATCAATTACAAGCACGTGAAAATCCTGGTGGAGATCAAAAATGGCCTTAAGAATATGAGGGATATTCTCCTTTTCGTTGTAGGTCGGTATGATTACTAGTTTTTCCAAACAGTGGTAACGACCATTCTTACGAATTTACGATAATCACTAAAGACCCGTCTGTTAAAACTTTTGCTGCGGAGCGCCAACGGTTTTTTTCAGCAATGTGCGGGTGTAAATCTCCGTCAGCTTCATTTTGGTGTGGCGTGGAAAATCACCTTTCATCATCCAGTCATAGTACTGCGGTTCCTGCCGCAGCACTTCCGCCACGGGTTTGCCCTTGTATTTACCAAAGTTGAAAACCTCGACACCGTTCTCGAACACGATACGCCGGGCCAGGTCCACGATCTCGTCTTCGCCGATGACCCGGAAAATGGATTCGATCGTGTTGCCCAGGTGCGGGTAACGATCGAGTTGCGCGATGAGAATCTCGTGCGTCGCACACGCATCATTTTCCGCGCAGTGCGCGCCATCCAGTTCTTTGTTGCAGTAAAATTTGTAGGCAGCGGTGAGTGTACGCTGCTCCATTTTGTGAAAGATATGCTGCACATCAACCAGCTTGCGGCCTTTCATATCGAATTCCACCTCCGCGCGCAGAAATTCTTCCATCAGCAGCGGAATATCGAAACGATTCGAATTGTAGCCGGCAAGATCACACCCATCGAGAATCTGCTTGAGCTCCTGCGCCACATGCCTGAATGTAGGTGCGTTCGCTACCATTTCGTCGGTGTAGCCATGCACGTCGCTGGCCGCCTTCGGAATCGGCATTTCGGGGTTCAGCAATTTACGTTTCAGGGATTTGCTTCCATCGGGAAGCAGCTTCAGAATAGCGATCTCGATGATCCGGTCGGTGCCCAGATTGATGCCCGTAGTCTCCAGGTCAATGAAGGCGAGGGGTTTGTTCAGCTGCAGCATGGGTTAGTGATTCCTCTTATTTCGTCCCCTTTGGGTCCTGATTGGGTTCGTGGGGGCGGTAAAGTTAAACCTTTGCCGGCGAATTTAGCGTGTATTAAGAAAATCAACTCGTTAAGTGTGAAAAAACCGTCCTCGGGCAGGGGTTTTACGATACGATTGATGCATCCAACACACTATCTTTGTCGTTCGCAAAATAATTGCGCCATTAACCCGTTTTAGCTGGATAATATCCTAAGAAAATGAAAACGAAATTTTTCGCCGCCGTCATGCTGATCGTTTTCGCAGCAATGCTGACTTCCTGCTACTCTTCCCGGAAGAACGGATGTCCGACCAACCCGACTGCGAATTACAAATTCAGAGGCTGATCCCCGGCACATAATTAATCAGTCAATCAGAAGGCTGCATTCTTCTGCGGAATAACCGCATTCTCCTGCGCCGCCTGTCTTCTATTTTTCTCATCGAAAGAAAAGCGGAATAAAGTTCGACTTCCTGCTGTTTTCCGCGCAGCTGGAAACTTCCCAGAGGTTCGATTTTCACATACCTCGGAATTTCCAAATGCTCGATGACATAGTCTGAAACAATGTATTCGGAATCCAGTTCGTGGCATTTGCCCAGTATGCGCGCCGTCGTGTTCAACACGTCGCCGTGATAGGCAATCTCCGATTTGTATTTCCCTACCTCCGACACGACCACGTTTCCACCGTGCAGCGCACCTTTGAACTCGGGCACCCGGCCGTATCTCTTCAGGTATTGTTTTTCATAACGCCTGACCTGCTTCTGAATGGCAAAAAAACAACGCAGCGCAACGGAATAACGCGCTCCCTTTCGCAGAAGCCAGGTGACCACCACTTCATCCCCCACATACTGGTACACGTTTCCATTATACCGCGCGATGGGCTCGCTGATGTCGTAGTAATAATCCTGGAGAAAGTGACTGAACTCCAGCTCCCCCATTTCCTCGGCAATTTCCGTGGAACGGTTCAGGTCGATGAACAGGAAAAACCGGTCTTCCTGCTTCACCTGGTGGTATTTCCCCAAAACAAGGTGGAACAATGCATCCCGCCCCAATTTGCGGTGCAGTTCGTCCATGAAGTTCGAAGCAAGGGAAATGCCCAGCGAAATGCCCAGGAATTCAATCACCTTGCGGGTCGCGAAAAAATCATAAAGGCTCCGGGGAAATATGGTTTCGTACGTATTGATGTCGAGCCAGATCACCAGGAGCATAATGATCAGAAACAGCGCGAGAAACCAGACGGTGACGCGGAATGTTCGGTAGATCAGGTAAATCCAGAAACGGGTGCGCCGGTGCCTGCGGCGAAAATCCATTGCCTGCGTCTCAAAAAAAGCGATGGCAAAACCAATCGGGACGCTCACGATCAGCGACGTGAGCAATGCGATCCAGTTGAGCCCATGCTGCGTAAATGCATAAAACCCGAAGAGCGCGACTGACAGATAAACGATATAAAGATTGTTCCGGGAAATCACTTTCCACGGACGCAGGAGGTCGAATCCCGCGGCCGTGTCCCGCTCGATGAGGGAGCCGGCAACGGGAGTTGACTGTTCTGAGGCATCTGTCGCTGCCATTGGCGGGAAATTATCAAACTAATTTAGTCAAAAAGACAGGCGTTTTCCGGGCAGGACAAACCCGGTCGCATTAAATTTGATTGTATGAAGCTCAAAATTGTGCCCGAGAATCTGCTGGAACGAGTAGCGCTCCGGCTGAACCTTGCCCCCACCCCCCTGGTAGATACTCAGGTCGCCTTCAATTCCGCTCGCGCCATCATGGCCGCCTCAGCACTCGGCATCTTCGAAGCCCTGGGAAAGAACAGCCGGAGCCACCTGGAAATCGCATCCGCCTGCGGCACGGATACGGAGGCAACCCGGCAATTACTGGACTGCCTCGTCGGTATCGGCTATGTGAGCTGGAACAACGGAAAGTATTCCATGCGACCGAAATACTACAAATGGCTTTTGAAAGAATATGAATCCAACCTGGCAGGCAAGCTGCGTTTCCAGTTCAGCGAATGGAACTGGATGAATCACCTCGAAGAATTTGTGCGTACAGGCAAACCGCTGGACCTGCACTCGGCGCTACAAGGCGAAGAATGGGAAGCGTACCAGGAGGGCATGCGCGACCTTTCGATCAATGCGGCCCGCGAGCTCGCGAAAAAGCTGAAGCTGCCGGGCAGTCCAACCCGGATGCTTGATATCGGAGGATCCCACGGGCTTTTTTCAATCGAGATCTGCCGAAAATTTGCAGGACTGAGCAGTACCATACTGGAACTCCCGGGGGCCGTAGCACCGGCGAAGCGCATCGCAGCGCGCCACGGACTCACAGACCGCGTAAGCTATCGCGAGGGAAACGCGCTGACGGACGAGTTGGGGAAAGAAGAATTCGACCTGGTGCTGATCAACAATGTCGTGCATCACTTTACGGTAGAGCAAAATCGGGAACTTGCGAAAAAGGTGGCACGGGCGCTAAAGCCGGGAGGGATGTACTCGGTCGGCGAATTCATTCGGCGCAATAAACCTGGAGAAGGAGGCGCTGTGGCAGCGACGTCGGGGTTGTATTTCGCGCTGATCAGCTCTTCCGGCACCTGGTCAAAAGAAGAAATAACGGAATGGCAGCGCGCGGCCGGACTGCGGCCGCAAAAACCAATCAGCCTCATGACCCTTCCGGGTTGGAAATTATTACCCGCGAACCGCTAAAAGCTGTGGCTTCAGCTGCCAGAGCCAAATGAGTCCGAAAACAAACACGGAGTAGAACACGCGGAAGTAACCGACCATGATAAAGAATAAAAAAAGCATCTCGATATTGGATTTCACGTTTTCACAACAGGCTGCCCTGCGGGCTCAGCCTCCGGACAACACCCGGTTCACCGTTTTTACGAGCTCCTCCGGCGCGATGTCCTTCCTCAGGTAATCGTTTGCTCCTGCTTTCACCAGCGTCCGGGCATAGTACTCCGCGCTGTGAATTCCCATCGCTACGATCGGTAACGCCGGGAAGCGGCGGCGCAGTTGCTGCAGCTCATCTGCACCGTTGTTCAGCGCAGTAAAATCCGCAACCAGCAGGTTGCATCCGTTAACGCCGATCTTGCTCTCCAACTCGGTCCAGTCCGCGGCTTCGTCGATCCGGGCGGAAGGAAATTCTTCCAGAAGGATACGCTTGATTCCTTTCCGGATGTTTTCAAACTGATCGGCTATCAGGATGTGCATTTTGAACGATTCTGTGGGTTTCGGATTTCACTAAAATTAGTCCGATCACAGGTGGAAAACTGTAGCGAGCGCGATGTTTGTGAGGTAGAATTTTTACTACAGCTCAGATGAGCTCTTTCTCAATAGCGTACCGGGTAAGGTCCGCATTGGTAGTCATGTGCATCTTTTCCATGATCCGAGCGCGGTAAGTGCTTACGGTAGTAATGCTGAGCGAAAGCTGCGCAGCAATCTCGGAAACGGTTTTTCCTGCGGCAAGGAGCTTAAAAACATGGAACTCCCTGTCGGAAAGCGTCTCGTGTGGCTGTTTATCCGAGCTGGAGTCGAGGGCTTCGGCCAGCCTTTCTGCGATCGTCGGAGTAATGTATTTTTTTCCCAGAAGCACCGCGCGGATCGCCGGCAGCAGCTCGGCGTGGATGGAATCTTTGCCGAGATAACCCGAGGCACCGGCCTTAAGCACCCGAAGCGCGTAGTGATCTTCTGGATGCATGCTCATGATCAAAACCGGCAACGAAGGATTGCTTTGCTTCAGCTGCCGCAATGCGTCGAGTCCGCTTCGTCCCGGCATGCTCAAATCGCAAATCACCACGTCCCATTTGCCCGTGATGGTTTTTCTGATCAAAGATTCCGCATCATCCGCTTCTTCCACGTGGCAGCTCGGGTATTCTTCCAGCAGGACCTGCTTCAGTCCTTTCCGAACGATTGGGTGATCATCTGCAATCAAGACACGAATCATAGGTATGTTGATTCCGGTTGCTTTTCGAGCGGTACGGTCACTTCCACCAGCGTGCCCTTGCCAATATGGCTTTTTATCCTGTAGTTTCCGCCTATCATGCTGGTCCGCTCTTTCATTCCCAGCAGTCCCAGCGTCTTGTGGTTTTGAGTTTCCGCGTCAAAGCCTCTTCCATCGTCCCGGATTGTGAGACAAAGTTCGCCCTTGTTCTCTTTGAGCGTCACATTTACGCGTTTGGCTTCTGCGTGCCGGGCCACATTCGTCAGCGATTCCTGAAAAATGCGGAATAAACCTGTTTTCACATTCTCACTCAGCTGTATGTCCTGTTTCGGCTCTCGGAAAGCCGTTCGAATCCCAAATTTTCTTTCGAACTCGTGCAGGTGCCAGTCGATCGCTGCTACCAGCCCGAGATCATCCAGCAGGCTGGGGCGCAGCTCGGAAGAAATCCGTCTTACGGTTTTTACCGTATTGTCCAGCATATTCGCGAGGTTTTCCAGCTTGGCCCGCACCTGATGGTCTTCGGATATGATCTTGTTGGCCAGCCAGGAAACATCCATTTTAAGTGCAGTAAGTTGTTGCCCCAGCTCATCGTGTATTTCGCGCGCGATGTGCCGGCGCTCGTATTCGCGGATGTTCTGCAGGTATTCCGTCAGCTCCCGGATCTCGCGGTAGGAATCCTGTAATTGCTTTTCAAACTTTTTTCGTTCGGTGATGTCGCGAATGATTATGCTGGTTCTTTCTTCGCCGCGCGCATCCGTAAAAATGGAGCTGCTGACCTCGGCTGGGAAAAAGCTGCCGTCGCCTCGTAGCAGTTTTAACTCACCCTTTACCTGACCGTGGCGCCTCCTTTCCTGCAACCACGGGAATAATTTCGAATCTGCCGGATCGACCAGCCCGTTGCGCCCGCGCGCGCAGATCTGCTGTTCGCTCATTCCGAATATCTGGCAGGCAGCGGGGTTTGCCATGAGGACCGACCCGTCCGGGGCGGTGAGCAGAATTCCGTCCAGGCTCGATTCAAAGAAGGCGCGAAACTTGGCTTCGCTTTCCCGAAGGTTTGCTTCCGCTTTCTTTCTTTCAGTAATGTCAATGATGCTGCCCCGGATCAGAATTTTATCCGGTGAGGGCAGACGGACCAGCCAAACCTCACAGGGGAATTCATTGCCTTCAGCGTCCTGGTGGATCCACTCGAAAATAGGTTTCTGCCAGTTTATTGCTTCTTGCACTATTCTTTGTGCATGGACGGCGGAAGGTGTTCCGTCCGGCTGGAATTCCGGGCTCAGATCAAGAGGTCCCACCTGCATCAGGTCCTCTCTCGACATGCGAAACAACTTCGTGGCGCTTTCACTCACGCTGACAAAACGCTTCTGCTCGAGATCAAATACTACCAGCGCCTCCGGCGCGTTCTCGACCAGCACACGGTAACGCTCCTCGCTCTCGCGAAGCACCGCTTCAGCCTCTTTAGAACGGGTAATGTCGATCATGATGCCTTTGAGACGCGTGAGCTTTTCCTGTTCCACCTCGAGCGAGACGATATCACGCAGCCAGACAATGCGGCCGTCGGCCGCGATCATGCGGTATTCAAATTCATGGGGACGGCGGCTGCGGGTCTGGCGGACGCAGAAATCCACCGCGAATGCACGGTCATCGGGATGCAGATGGCTTTCCCAGAATCCCTTTTCCTCCCACGCTGAACAGGGATATCCCAGCATTCTTTCCGCCTGCTGGCTGACGAAAGTAAACTGGAAAGTCTCAGGGTCGGCTTCCCAGACGATCCCGTCGATGGCGTTGATCAGAGAATGGTATTTTTCACGGGCGGTAATTGCCTCAGCGATCTTGTCCTCAAGCTGCCGCTCAAACTCGGAGATGATCTTCTCGATTGACGCGCCCATATTCGTGCCCGGTACGTGTGTATTTCAAAGTCCCTGGGTATTTATAAAATTAACCAGAGCCGCGGTATTTTTCAGATTTAATTTTTTGAGAATGTTATAACGGTGCACCTCGACCGTCTTGAGTGAAATATCGAGCCGAAGGGCAATTTCCTTCGAAGAAAGCCCCTCCCGGATCAGCTGGACGATCCCCAGCTCGCGCCGCGAAAGCAAGTTCATGTCGGGCTGGTCCCGCTTTTCGTCGAGCTCGCGATGGGCCAGGATATTTTTTACCTCTTCGCAGATATATTTTCCGCCGGCATGCACCTGTACAATCGCCTCCAGCAGCTCTTCTTTCGAAGAGTTCTTGGTAACATAGCCCTTCGCCCCCAGTTGCAGCATCCTCCGCGCGTACGCAGGCATCGTGTGCATCGACACTCCGATAACGCGTGTGCGGGGTGATTGCTTCAGGATCTGGCGGGTTGCGTCGAAACCATTTATTGGCGACATGTTGATGTCCATCAGCACCACATCGGGAAGGTTGTTGGTAACAAATTCGATTGCTTCTGCACCCGAACTGCATTCTCCGATCACCTGGAACCGCGGGTCGTTATTCAGAATAAAGGACCAGGATTCGCGGATCAGCTTGTGGTCATCAACCAGTAATATGGTGATCTTTTCCATCGGACAGTGGCGTTTTGGTTTGGGTAAGGACTTCGTCGCTCGGCCGCAAACTTAGCAACTGGCTCGTTAATAAAACCAGACGCCCTGCGAAGACAATGGAAAAGCAGGAAAAAATTTAAGTGCTTTTACTTAAGAACTGAATTAAGATCAATTGAAATGTCACGGCGCAGGAAAACGGCCCACTACAATGTTCGCCCAGCTGCTTACCTGGCTGGTCAAAAAATTTGATCGCGCAGCTGTTCGTCCAGCTTCCCGAGGTCGTATTTCCATTGTCCATGAAAAACCGAATTAACAACCGGTTATTTTATCAACTAATTAAAACAAACCAACCCTCACCTCAAATTCGCGATCGCCTGGTCGATCACGCCACACAGCGGCTGTCCATGGCACTCAGAATTGATTTTCCAGTCCTTCAACTCTCCGATCAGCTCCTGCTCGCTCAGGCTGCCATTCCCGTTCAGAAAATCTTTCAGTTTCTTACTGATGCCCGTTCGGTTATTCGCGTTCTCCATCAGGGTGGTAAAATCCCGGCAATTCATGTCCCCGACAAGCTTTCTTATGTGCTGCAGGTCATTCTTCGGATTCGTCGCGCATTTATTCCCATTGTTCGCCGGCCAGTCGCGTAAGTATTGCCAGCAGGGCAGGTTTTCCCAGGTTTGCATATCCTGCGCGTTGTGTCCAAGAAAGTTTCGGACCTCGCCGTATTGAATTCCATCCTGTGGACCGCAGCCCTGTGGGGAGACCTTGTCCGGCGAACCTGCCCCCACGCCGGAGGTGATCAGGTTGCCTTCTGCGTCATAAGTGCACTGCTGGCCGGGTTGTCCGGGTTTATTAGGTTTCCATCTGACTTCCGTGGTGGCTCCATAATGATAGGTTTGGTTGGCCTTTCCGCAATCCATCCACCCGCTGCCACTCTGTTTCGCCTTCGTCTGCGCTTCCTTATAGGTGCAGGGACAATCCGGAAGTTTGTCATACCACGGCGGTTGCTTCGGCGGCTTCGACTGGCCTATTCTCTGGGCGGAACGGTTCGCGGGTGTAGCTACGGTATTGGGGAGATCAAGACTTCCCCTGTCCTGGCTGTATGGCTCATTGATAAAATGATCTGCGTCTTCATTTCGAATGGGATCATTGATGAATTGGGGACCTGAATTGATTGCATTATCGGTCGCACTACCAGAGCTAACCCTGGCCTTATGCCCTGGATCGTAAACCAGATTCGTGAATATGATATGATTATGTGCCTCATTCAACATGAACCGCACATTAGCATTTAAATGCTTATCGAGAGTGCTCTCCGGAATATTTTCAAACAGTAGCGCCAGGCTGGCCAGGTTGAAGGCCTTCCTCTTGCCGGCTGCGTCTACACGGAAAGAAAGGGGTCCGCCGGGCGGTCGAAACCATTTCGCATAGTTTGCCAATCGTGTGCCGGCAGGCGCGGCATTTGGATCAAAGGAAAAATCGGTTGTCAGAAAATCAGGACGAAGAGAAAGTTGCGTGAGCCCGACAGTTCGGATCACGCCTTCCACGGTCAGCTTGAGCGACACCAATGACGGACTTGTATTTCCGGCTCCCGGCTTGTCATAGCCGAACTCGATCCTGTAATTAGGATAACTCACCGCAGTTATTCGCCCGAACTGATCTGCCTCCGACTGAACGTTGTAAGGCAAATAGACATCTACCCGCGTGGAAGAGTAGCCGGACGGAAACATCCGTAGAAAATAGCCGTTTGGATGATACGACCAGCGGGCTTTGCTTACCGGCCGGATCATATCGGCTTCCGGCGCGATGCCCGCCAGCACTGCGTATCGTTCCAGGTCTTCATAAGTTGTCGAAGCACTGCTGTACAACCTTCTCAATTCTTTTTCTGCCTCGAATACCCGGTAGATCTCTGAAGGGATCTCGCCCTTTAGCTTATTCATTCCCGCTTCGAGTGCCTTGTCTTTCAAAGATCCCGCAGCGAGCTGTGCTACGTCATCCTTATCCAGCAGTGCCAGCAACGCTGCCTTGTATTTGATATCCATCTTATCTATGTCCGTCCTCGCAATGATCGCCCAGATAAGCCCCTGTACGGTGGACTGCGACAGATGTGGAGCTTTCGTTTGCCAGTTTTCAAGAATATTTCTCATCAGCGCTGATTTCGGCCCCATGAGCGGTGCATACAGGTGGCCGTCTCCGCGACTGGGTCCGTAGGTGCCTGCTTTCATACAAAAACTCATGTTCATGCCGGAATAATATCCAGGTACCACAAGATAATTGCCGCTGGCATCCTGTGCCAGGCTCGAAAGCGGTAAAGCTTCCCCGGAACCCGGATCGAAGTTTCCCAACAGATCCACTTCCGTAACCGCATGATCAAAGCTGGTGGTGATGGGCGCATTGCTGAAATACTTTTCGACCAGTTTCGACGGCGATTTATCAAGCACTTTTCCTCCAGCTTTCAGGATGTCCTTGATCTGGGCGGAAGATGCAAGAGTCTGAAATAGCAGGAATGCAAAGACAAAAAAATCACGGAGCTGTTTTTTCATAATTGGGTTTTTGAAATAAGTCAATTGGGGTCACTGTTCCTCCGATCCCGGGAGACGGCATTTTATCAAGTTAACAATTCCCGGCGACTCGCGGACGAGGAAATTAAAATTAGGTCGTTACTGTTAAGAGGATTTGCGGTTAATAACAATGCCGGAGGTTACCAAGGCACGAGGCTATTATTGGATATTGTAAATAATCCGTGCTGGAGTTTTGGTTCGATTTAGCGGTTCGCGGCGCCGGTCAATAAAGAAAATATTTGGCTCGCTAACGCCGTCGCCATTGATATTGCCATCCCCAAACGGCCGACCGAGCTGGTCAAATGTCTGAAGCGTCCAGATAAATCCATACGCGTTCCTGCCGTTGATTATGTACGTGGAATCCACGCTGCTCTCGTTGATATTTTCGTGAACAGGCAAAAACCCGAACGGCAGCTGATGCTGCCAGATATACTGGGTAGTTCCCACGATATCTGTAGTTAGAAGCGGTTGATTGCTGCGCAAGGCCTGCATCGGAGTCTGCTTCTCCAAAATCTCGAATACGATAAGCCGATACCTTACAGGAGCATTTGGACGGGGCACCACCGGTGTCCATCGGAAAGTTATCGTTGTCCGGGCCTTTTCCAGGTCGATCAGCTGCTCGTGCACCGGCATAGTCGGAATCGGTAACTGGAACCCGGCAATTGTAAAGCTTCGGCATCTCACTGCGCTCGCGGGCCGGAAATCGGCTGGAGTTACCAGCTGAACGCATAACTCATAGCCCCCGGAGGGGAGTTTGCCCGTTTTTTCGAGCGATGTTCTGAAGCGGCCGTTAAAGACCATTACGTCAAGGGGGACCACATCCTTTGCAGATAATACGAGCCCCGCCGGACCAACGGTCATGACTTCAGCCCTGCTGAGGTCAGTGGTTGCTACAATAGCCCCGTCCGAAGTTTTCAATTCAGCCTTTACCAACACTCGCAACACGGCGCCGGTTTGATTGATGATAACAAAAGTTATTGTCTCTTTTTTTACCTCCCAGTCAATCATAGTCGCTGGCGGCATATTGCTCATCAGCAGGTTTGTGTTAATCTGAGCTGCACAGGCGACTGAATAAATAAGACTGATTATAAAAAAAACCTTTTTCATGGCATCTTAATTTCCGAACCTGTACTGCAGTCCTGTGCGGACATTTGACTCCAGGTAATTGGCATTATTGGGAATTATTTCATTTCCATATCGAAAATAATTGCTGCTTAAAAAAACGTTCCAGGTGACCCGTTCGGAAATTCTCCAGTCGGACGAGGCTGAAACGATCAGATTATTATTGTTCTTGAATGCATTGGTTTTTGAGTACGTGTATTGCAATTGTCCTCTGAGGTTCATTTTCTTTTTCAGGGCGGACCAACTGAGGCCGCTGCTCAGCGTTATCAATGTCATCCTGAAAGCCGGAAGCTTATTTAGAAAATACATAATACTGAAATCGGGGGCGATTTCTTTCAACAGGAAAGTGGGAATGTAACTCAACAAGGCCATGTGCGTATTGTTGGAAGTAATATTACCCGTGATGACGTCGCGCTCATCATAGTTGCTGTAATTATAGGTCAGGGTAAACAAATGAACCATTTTTTCATTGTTCCAGGTATAACTGGGACTGATTCCGAAGTCATTGCTCACATTCTTTATGCCGAAAGGATTAAGTCCGCCAGGCGCCTGGAAGCCAAAATTGTTGAAACTGACATTCAGATTCCAGTGCTCATCAAATTGGGTAAACCAGTTGATGTTCCCAATGAACTGTTTTGCCCTTTGGGTGGTCTTACTCACGTTATTCACCCGCTGTCCCACACTGGCCACCACATTCATCTTATAGTTGCCTGTGCTGTCTTTCCACGCATTGAATCGAGTATTCAGCGTGTAATCAAGCCGGTCGGGCATCATGAACGGATACCCCGGCGTTTGGAAACCAGCACCGATGAATTTGAGTTTGGCACCGATGTCAAAATTCCTTGACTTTTTTCCGATGGACGCATCAGCGGCATAGTCCCTTACCGTAGAGGTCCGGCCTTCGATAAAAGGTTTAAAAGAAACCCTGGAGCTGTCTTTGGGCAATAACAGGTCCTTTGTATAGATTGACCGCGCCCCTTCTGCACTGAAATACCAGCCGTCGTTAAAATAGCCTTTTCCGACGATGCTCATTGTAAATCCTTCCTGAGGTTTGATGTTCGCCGGCACACTGTCCACCGAATTAATATCGTCCCTGCCTTTCACAAAATTGAGTGCGAGTTCATATTTTCCTTCTTTAGCCTTGCCGACCGAGGCCATCCAGTGATTTCGCTGATAAGCCCCGTTGGTCTGAGGCGGGCCGGTGAAAAAATTAATGCCTTGCTGGGACAAGCCGGTAAAAAACTTAAACAAAAAAGTCCCCGGGCGGAGGTCAAAACCCCCTCCAAACACCCCGATGTCACCCGTACTGAGATCAGAGTAATTCAAATACTGCGTTCCCAGCTGCAACTCCGCCCATTTGTATTTCGGGTTGAGGCCAAAGCTGTTCATGGGATTCGTAATGAATTGCCCGAAACTTTGCTTACGGATGCCGCTATAGGGGCCCAGAGACGAAGTAGGTGTCGTGGCAAAATTGATGTTAAACGGCAAACTGAAATTCTCGCCAAACTGCATCCGCGGGGAAAAATTAAAACGCACCTGGTTCCACGGCTTTCGGGGCGTGAACCCGCTCCAGCCATCGGGGTTTGTTATTAGCCCGTAATGCTCATAGCTGACCCCCATTGTGCCGCTGGTGTTGATCCGGTAACCATTACGTTTCCCTGCCACCGGGGTTACCTGGGCTTCCACTTTTGACAAAAGAATTGCAAACGAGCCAACCAACAGGATGCTTGTCAACTTTATCAATAAGCCGCGCATTATCCTTTTCCTTTTATGAAGAATTCAAAACAGGTGACGACCTCGCATTCCTTGCAATCTCTGTCCCTGAAAGTGAATTTAACACAGATCCTTCCTTTCAATTCACAACAATCGATCAGGGGGGGAGGCGGCAGAATGAAATTCATTCCTACCTGACTGCCATTATTGATGGTGAACACAGATCCATTGTTCCAAACCACCTCGCGCGGATTTTGATAAACCGAGGCACCGGTGGGGACAAACGGGTGCACCGAGGAATTGTACATCGTTATCTTCGGGGGGACGGCCCCGATATTACCCGCCGACAATACACTTCCCCAGGTGTAGGGCAGGTTGATGCACTTCATGCATTCCCGGCTGTAATTATCGGTAATCGTGTAGCTCACCACCTCTGCCCTCACTTCTGTGAGCGGAACTCCGGCGAGACCGCTGATGGTAAAAATCAGGCCGGCTATAGTTGCATTGTACTGGGAGCTGTACGTAACCGGCCCTGTGTCGATTTTGATGTCATAAGGACAGCAACTGCTGTCAGTCGGGCAATCCGTCGTAAACCTTACGACGCAACTGTCGCACTTTACGCCCCCGCACCAGCCAAACAGGGTTACGGTGTAAGTGCCTGTCTGCGTTGGCGTAAATGTCAGGGGTGCATTTCCCGTAAGGGGGGCGCCTGACGGCGGCTGCAGCATATAAGTAATGGCTGCCGGACAATTATTGGGATCAGCGCAATTGTAATTTCCATTGACGGTAACAGGTTGATTGCAGGGAACCGGGTATGATTTGTTGCAATCAAACTGTTTCGTGACACCCTGTGTGGTAAAAACTTTTTCACCCCATTTGCTTCCCCTGCAATCGCAAGGCTGGTCGCATTGCACGGTCAGGTCGATCACACAGCTGTCGCAGATTTCAGTCCCGCACCAGCCGTAAAGCGTAAGTGTGTATACTCCGCTCATTGCTGGCGTGAACGTATAGGCCACATTTCCGGTTATTGCCGGCCCAACCGGAGGCTGCAGGCTGAATGTCACTTTCGGCGGACACGCCGTATCGTTGCAGACATAACTTGCATTGATAGTGTAAGGCTGATTACACAGGATATTATAGTTCCTGTTGCAATCCATTGCGATGGTGCCTACGCCCGCTGTACTCCTTTGTTTACCGGTCGGCAGCTCCGCAGGCGTCAGGAAAATATCACCCCATTCGTTTTGTTCACAACCGCAGGTGTCACAAGAAGGAACGACGATTGTGTACGGGTCGCTGGTATCGGCGCAGCCGGTCAGGGGATCCGTTACCACGATGTGATACGTCCCCGTGACTGCAGGCGAATAAAATGGGTTATTTCCATTTGACCCGACCGCTGTATTATTAAAATACCACTGGATATTGTAATTCGAAGCATATGCCCCGATCAATGGCTGGGGAGCATAAATTGTAAAGTTGCCGGTGGAATCCCTGCATGTACAGGGAATGCTGTCGCAAAAATGCGGGAACAGATCTGTTGGTGGCCGGCGGTTGACCTTAATGTTCTTGCTGCTGCTGCAGCCGGTAACAGGATCAGTGTATGTGGCGGTGTAAACTCCGGCCGCAAAAACGACGATGCTCGTGGTTGTTGCCCCCGTGTTCCAGGTGATATTACCGCTGTAATTTGTAACGCTCAGTGTGATCGGTACACCCTCACACAAACTGGGGCTTGCCGAGATAACAGGTTGCGCCGGGAGAGGATTCACAGTCACTGTCAGCGAGCAGGTGTCCTTGCACCCATATTCGTTCGTAAGGACAAGATTAAATACAGTCGGGGTCGTAATACCAAACGCCAAATAGAACTGGCCGGATGCAAGCTGTGATCCGTAGTTTCCATTCGCGTACCATTCGGAAGTATAACCTGTCAGATGATTGACACTCGTCAGCATTACATTTCCGGACCCGCAAAGCTTTGAAGATGGAGAAGCTGCAATTATCGCCTTCGGCTTTGTGACCGCTTTTACCTCTACTTTATTACTTGTGCATTTACATCCGTTGGGCCCCGTAATGATCACTCGGTAAAAACCGGGTACCGATGTGGAATATGTCATCCCGTTGTTCACGCCTGGCGCGGGAACAAAATTATTTGGCGATAATTCAAACTCCCAGAAATAAATCGCGCCTGAAATATTTGGAGCAGTTAACAGGGCCGTACCCCCCGGGCAGATAAATCCGGGTTGAATGGTGCACGGGCCAATGCCCGGCAATACATTAATCGCCGAAGCAGCATTGCAGGTGTTTCCCAATAGGTCGGTGACGGTCAATGTCACAGTCATGTTCCCGGCACTGTTGTAAATATGGGTGCTGGTCGGAGTATAAGCTGTAAATCCGTCCCCAAAATTCCACGTATAGGTCACGATCCCGAACGATGGGGTTCCTGCGATACTGAATGTTGCGGGAACTCCTGTACAAACCGGGGAAGGATTGACGCTGATGGCGAGCGGGCTATAGTTCACTGTTTGGGTGGCCGTACTGCTGCAACTCACCTGTCCGTCGTTGTAGGTGATCGTTAATGTGACGGTATAAGTGCCGGCGGAAGTATAACAATGCTGGGGCGGATTCTGGAGCGTCGACGTATTTCCATCTCCAAAGTTCCAGAAATAACTTACGTACGACGGGTTGCTTGTAATAACCGTGGAAGTATTGGTCACGTTCAGGCAGCCGTTGCAGCCCACCGTATAAGTGAAGGCCGCCTGTATGGGTACGACTACCGTTGTAGCCGCACAATTCCCTGTGCAATTTGTCGGATTCGGGGAGGGTGGGCCTACGCAAAACGTAACACAATAGACTCCGGCCGTTGCATAGGTATGTGTGATGGGGACGCCGGATACTCCAGTAGCCGTGTTGCCGTCGCCGAAATTCCAGGTGATTGAGGAATTGTTGGGGTTTGGCGTAACGCCTGTGAATGTATAAGAGTTGCAGCTGTTCCTGACTACGCTGGTGATCTGCGGATTGTTTACATCAGGACAGCAGACTTTTTTCACGGTAAAGCTTACATATTTCGTGCAGGTTCCGTATGTTACCGTTACATAGTAATTACCGTTTGCCGGAGCAGTGTAGCTGGCCGAATTGGCCCCGCTGATCGCCGTACCCGAAGGATAAATACCACTGTACCACTGGTAGGTAAACGTTCCGCTTCCAGGCTTGATGATCACAACACTGAGCTGTTCATTTGTGGCGCTGCCGTTGCAGAATCCTACACCGCAGGTGACGGGCATGATCGCAAAGGGATCTTCCACCGTATAGGTTTGAGTAAATGAGCAGCCTCCTTTTGTAACAGTAACACTGTACGTTCCGGGAGCAGTGATGTTGGAAATGGATGAGGTGGTTTGACCACCGGGACTCCACAAATACGTGGCGCCTGACGGTGCGCCGGTCACCGTTAAGTTGATACCACCCGGCTGGCAAATATCGACACCGCTCTTGGTGATCGTAAAAGTGAATTTGGGGTACACCAGAATACCACTCAGTGGTGGCGCGTTTCCACACCCGGTCGATGCGTTGATCGTTGCGGGCCATGGCCCGGTTCCCGTTGTTCCGTGCCACAGCACAGTAATTGAATTTGTTCCCTGTCCGGAAGTGATGGTTCCCTGGCTCGACGGCGAAATGCTCCAGGTAATTGTTTCGCCCGGCGGCAGGGTGCCGCCGCTTAGGGTATATGTTCCCGTTCCGTCAACACATACATTCATCGTCCCTGTGATACTGCCTACCGTTGCCTGGTATACATTGAGGGTTACCGGGCTGGATGGGCAAAAAGGGTAACTATTTCGCTGCAGTACGACACTGATGGTGCCGGGCACTGTTGTCCACTGAATCGTTGTACTGTTGCCGGTTGTATTCGTAAGATTGCCTGGCTGGAAACTTCCCGCACCGGACGTAATCGACCAGGCATAATGGTAACCTGAAGGAGCATTGACGGTCATGCTGTAGGTATAGTTCGAGCCGATGCAGACAGAATCCGGACCATTGATTGTTCCCGGGGCGGGCGTGTTGACAACAGTAATTTTTATCAGTTGTGGATTCGCTGTTCCGCTGTTGCAATAACTGTTTGCTGTTTCTACCACCTCCACCGTGTAGGTACCCGGCAGGTTGAATAACGGATTGAATGCAGGGCCCGTTCCCGTCAGTGGCGATACGCCGGTGTTCGGTGGAATTACCGTCCAGTTGAATGTACCCGCAGTGGGGAATACAGACAGATTCGCCGTTGTGCCGGCACAGACCGTCTGATCCACAAAGGCCATCCATTTATCCGACGGGGTAATGGTCAGAGAACCGGAACTGCTGCAGCAAATATGTTTGTTGTCCAGATTCACTGTGAGCTGGTATGTTCCGGGGGGCGCTGCGGCCCAGTTAATCCAGACGGTATTGTTATCCGGATAAGTGTTGAGCAGGTTATTGTAGCTGGTGGCAGTAGAAACGTTCGTCAGGGTCCAGCTATAGAATGTTCCCGGCAGGACCGGTAGGGTATAAGAAGTCATCGAGGTGTTACACGGGGATGTGTTGCCGATTATCACAGGACTTGATGGAACGATTGGAACGGGGACCGAAGCAATACAACCGCCGGGACATTGAGCCTGTATCTGACCCTGCGGGTTGCCGTTACCCCAAACGATCGTTATCGTCGTTGCCGTCGAATTGATTGTGGTGCCGCCCGTAATTGGCAACCAGGTGACGTTGCTGCATCCTACCGCGCTGTATGTTACAGTATCACCCGGACAGACTGTACTGACGCATTCGATCTGAAGCGTGCCGGGTTTTATTGTAACCTGTTTGGTAATCGTATCCGCGCAACAAACTTTGATAACCGGAGGTTCGTTGCTGCCTGTGCCCCCCACCGTCGTAAAGCTGTAAGTGATCAGTGTCACCGTATAGGTTCCGGGGGAATTGTATTGATGGGTTACAGTTGTGTTTCCCGAAACGGTAGCGTAATTACTGCTTCCCGAAGCCGGATCTCCAAAATTCCACGAGGAGAGAAAACTGCTGGTGAAGGTGGTGGTTCCCGTAAAGGAAATTACAGACCCTGCACAAACATTATTGGGGGTAAAATTGAAATTGGCAACGGGCTTATCCTTCGCGTTGACCTTCAGGCAGTAGCTAAACACATTTCCGGAAGGATCTGTGGCGGTTAACGTCAGTATGTATACGCCAACCTGCGGCCAGCTGATATTAACTGTGGACGAAGTATTGTTGGGATTAATCGCAACAGTTGCCGGGCCGGTCACCGTCCAGTTGTACGTCCAGCCTGTACCCGTCACGGAGGACGTGTAGGTATAAGGATTATTGACACAAACAGCAATCTCCTTACAGGCTTTTCCGCCGCCCGCTCCCGGATCTCCGTGCTGATCTCTTTCAAAGCAATCCGGCGAGGTGTATAAAATCTCCACCTGGTTGCAGGTCTGAGCCTGGAGTCTCAGTCCGCTGCCTGCCAAAACAGCAAGGAAAATGGCAATTGTATGGTTGCTTATCTTTTTCATTTGCTGCTCATTTAGGGTTGTTCAGTTCGGTGTTTGCCGGACCGCTGCCCCCTGTGGTACAGCCATCCTTTTTCTTTTCATAACAGACCACCTTGCTGCACACCGTGCAATCCGAAAACTCGATTTTGTACCGGATGCACCATCGGAACAGGGTGCTGCAACAGGGCACATTCGGAGTCGTAATGTTTATAGTCAGGCCCGACTGAGGGCCAGTCCATTGCTGGTTGTTGGTGCCATTGGTGAAATGCCCGTACAACCGGGGGTCTTTGTCGCAGGGAAGACAGTCAGCCAGTTGTGGTATCATCTCGAAATAAACCAGTTCCGCCTCGATGCTTTTGATCCCTTTGGGTGGGGTGGTAGAAACAGAAATGGACTGATTGTACGAAAGCTGATTATTGTTCCAGCTGATACTCGCGGGCTTGGGGAGACCGAGCATAAAATTCTTTTCATCGCAGGCTTCGCACCTGCAGGCTTCTACCTTTATACACGTATCTTTTGAAGCCTTCCAAAAATTATTGCCGGCGTCCGTTATTTCTGCGCCGATGCAGATGTTGGATAAATTTGGAGCTCCGTTGAGCGTACCGGTGATCGTGAGCTGGTTGCCGGAAGGAATTCCCGTGCCTAACGGTGGAGCATAGGGTCCGAATACCGCCCCGGCAGGTATGCTGGAAGTGATCGCCAGATTTGTCAGGTTGGCCGTCCCGGCATTTACATTGGTAAGAGTAAACGAAAACGTATAAACCCCCGGGGTGTTTGTGCAAACAACCTTGATACTGTCCAGTTGTATGACGTATTGCGTCGCAGAAAACATGGTGGGTTCACTAGTTCCATTATTGCCGCCAATAGCTTTCCCTTCTCTGTTCAATGCCTGTACATTCCAGACGAAATCACAGAGATAGGGCCGCTTGCAGGGTTGGCTGGCCAGGTTGCTTACCGTTGTTTGAGTAACGTCGGTAACCGTTTTTTCCACGACGGGCCGGTTGTTCTTCATGGCAGAAATTCCTGTTTGGCCTTCCCGCAACTGCCAGATCCGAAGTTTGTACCTGACTGGTTCGGCTGGTTTTGGTGAAACCGGGAGCCATTCAAACCTGACATCCTTCCTCAGTTCTTCGATTGAAAATTCCCTGTTATTTTCCGGAACAAGATTCCTGGGAGGTTGCGTTTCCTGCACAGCGGGAGGCCTTGCCTCCGCCCGGAAACTCCATAAGTCGCTGGTTCCATTATTTGACCCAATCGGTTTCCCATCGCGGCTAACAGCCTGAACATTCCATGCAAATTCGCACAGGTATGGCGGCTGGCAGGGACCCGCGAGTAATGCGTTAACGGTTGCCTGAGTCATGTTGTCCACGTCTTTGGTAAAAACCGGAGTATTTGCCCGCATTGCCTGAGTGGCATTCTGCCCCTGCATCAGTTGCCAGATGCGAAGTCGATAAATAACAGGCACCGAGGGCCGGGGGACAACTGTTGTCCAGCGCAGCAACACCGGTCCCTGTAGCTGTGAGATGGTAAATGTTTTCCCGTTTTCCGGCGTGATCAGTACAGGGGGTGCAAATTCGGCTGATCTTACACCCTCGACCCGGAACTCCCTGCATACTTCCCTGCTGATCGCTACTTTGTCAACGTTGAAGAACTGCGCACAGATAGTATAGCTTCCTTCCTTTAGTTCGCGGCAATTATTCAGCAGCCCGGTTAGATCGGCCGTATTAAAAGTTCTGACGTCAAAAGGGTCAATTTGACGGGCCGTTGCCGGATTGTTGCCGCATGCAATCCCGCCCCCTCTTATCTGCAGCACGAGTCGTGGCTCGACAATTCTTCCAGGCGTGGGAACTTTTTGTGCGGTGAGCATAAGCGCTCCGGGGGTAGACAGCCAGCTGTCAATATTGGCCGGAAGCGTATTTCTTACACTGAAATTGACAATATTTATCTGGTTGATCTGGCTGCTGGCGGCAAAAGCCAGCGTGCAGCCCAGCAGCAATAGTTTTGGTTTCTTCATACCCCTGATTTACCGGCAATAGAATTTGCCAGTGTAAAAATGTAAAACCGAACCGAATTGAGGGAGCAGGTTGTATATACGTGCAGCGTGGTTGTATAACTGCTAAGACCTTCGCCTTATCCATTTCTCAAACCGGGCCAGGAAATCTTCCTTCCGGCGGGTTGCTACGGGGAGTTCCTTCCCATCCTCCAACACCACTTCCCCGCCGCTGCCCTTGATGTACTCTCTGATGTAATGCAGATTAATGATGTATTTGTCGTGAATACGGATGAAATTGTTTTCCGGAAGGAGTTTCTCGTATTCTCCCAGCTGGCGCGAAACGACGATTCTCTTGTGATCCCGCAGGTAAAAATGAGTATAGTTTCCCGAACTTTCGCAATACACGATGTCGCCGATTTTAACAAAGACAAGACCGTTCGTCGTTGATAGCGGTATCTTATCCGGAGTCGCGGATTTGCCGCTTTGCTCCAGGAGCGAAAAAAGATTTTTTGTTATTGCTTTCTGCTCTAAGCGCTGCAGCGCCATTTGGACGGCAGCAACCAGCTTTTCCGTGTTGATCGGCTTGGTGACATATCCCGCGACCTGATGTTCAAATGCCTGGAGAGCATATTTGCCATATGCAGTGACAAAGATCACCTCAAAATTCACAGGTTCCAGCTGTTTCAAAGCCTCAAAGCCGTTTAATTGCGGCATTTCGATATCCAGGAAGACAAGGTGGGGATTTAACTCCCTGATCATGCGGATGCCTTTTTTTGCGTCGGTGTCTTTCCCTACCAGCGTTAGTTGCGGACAATGAAGGACCAGCATTTTCTCCAGCAATTCAACATTCCTCGCTTCATCGTCCAGTATGACACAGTTAGTCTTTGCCATTATGGCTTCAGTTTAAGTGGTATTTTTAGAACAATCCGGGTACCTGCCCCTCTTCCGTGTTCATCGGTTTTGTCTATTATTTCGTTGTGAATATCGAATAGCTCTGCTCTTCGCCTGGAAAGTTGCATGCCGCGACTCTGGTACTCAATATGCTTTTGACCTTTCAGCTTTTCCGCCGCCTGCCGTCCGACACCGTTATCTTCTATTTCACAAATCAGAGAATCGCCGGTTTTGCCTGTGCTGATATTAATCTGTCCCTTTCTGGTCTGTAAATGCCGGACGCCATGTCGAATCGCATTCTCAACATATGGTTGAAGCAGCATCGCGGGCACAAATGTGTTCCTCCGGTCAATGTCCTCGGAAATTGTGCAGGTGTAATCGAATTTGTTTCCAAAACGAAGCTTTTCCAGCTGCAGGTAGGTATCCAGGTATTTCAGTTCGTCCTGAAGTGGAATGATGGATGCCTCTGCATTATCCATCGTGCTGCGCAGCAGTTCAGAAAATTTGTCCAGGTACTTGTCAGCCTGTGCATAATCTTTCTCGTAAATAAAAGCTTTGATAGAGTTGAGGCAATTAAATACAAAATGCGGATTGATTTGGGCCTTCAGGGCCTGCATTTCCAGCTCAGCGAATTTTTTTTCCGTGAGTAGTTTCTCCAGCGCAATTTGCTGCTTGCGTTGTTTTTGCCGAACTCTTCGTTGAACAACGTATCCAATTGTGAGAAATCCCGTTACCCCAAGAGCTGTCCGAAACCAGCCGCTCTGCCAAAAAGGTGTTTTGACATAAATCGAAAGCGCTGCTTCCGATTTGGAAGGCATCCCATTTCTTTTGATGGCCCTTATTCGTATGTCGTACGATCCCGGCGCCAGCCGTTTCAGTTCGATCTTTTCTGTTTGCTGCCAGTCACCGCCGTTCAGGCTGTATTCAAATAATGGAATAAACCCTGTGAGATCAACCCCCGAAAATTCAATGGTAATGTCGTTCTCATTATAAGACAGAGTGTAACTATCTTCCACGGACCGGCGCACTCCATTAATGCTGATCCGGGTAACGAATGTTGCAATGTCAGATACAGGCAAAGAAAGGCTGGCCGGCATAAAACTGATGCCCGCACTCGTAGCTACGTATACGGTGTCTTTGTAAACAGTAATGTCATTCACCTGTTCCCCGATCAATCCGTCGGCAGTTCCGAAATAAGTGTTGTTGTATCGTAACCATCCGTTTTCAAATTTGTAATCAATTTTGTTGAGGCCTTTGTTGGTACCCAACCAGAGTTCCCCGGGCTTTTTGCAGTAGAGGGATTTACACAGATTACCGGGAACGATTCCTCCCAATGGGATGTTCGCAATCATTTTACCATTTTTCAATGCAAGAAGGGCATCGGCTCCAAGGCCCACCCAGATGATACTGTCAGGAGAACGGGTCATTGTATTCACCCGGTAGTTAAAGCTGCGGTGAATCTTGCCGAATGAATAAAGCGAATCGGGGTCCCAGCGGTAGAGGCCGTCGTTAGAGCCAATATAGATCCTGTCGTGCTCATCGACTGCAAGCGAGATCACCCTTTTCGTTACGCTGTCGGTAACTGCTCCTGTGTAAAAGTTGTATCGTGTGGCCATTGCGTGATTGCCCAGGCACAGCATCGAATCGTTCAACAGCAACGCATTTTTAGAAGACCTGTTGCCGGGGCCATCCAGCGACCTGAGAATACGATTCAGGGAAAGATCGAAAAGAAACGAGGCCCGCTGAGTAGCAATATAAATTCCTTTCGGGGTTTGAATGATCTTCCTCACCCAGGCATCGACATCCTTCCCTTCAGTCAGGTCAATCTTTCTTAGTCCGTATAATCCGTCATATATATAAATTTCACCGTTGTTATTTCCCGCAATGATGTCGTCGCGTTTTATCAACGCGTTGAAGTTTTGCAGAAGTTCAGGTATGCCATTGAACGAAGAAATTCGCTTCTGCTGAATCTTAACCAGCCCGTTTTCCATCGTGGCGAGCCAGTTGTTGCCCGCGTTGTCCTCGAGCACATTCCTCACCTGCAACTTATTAAGTATGTTTTCCTTTATTTCCAGCGTAGCGGTATCTACCAGATAAGTATTGCCATTGACGGAAGCAATGGCAAAGTTTTTTCCAGTATTGCAGAACATCCTGACCTCAAAGGGAAATTCCTTTTCGAGAATTCGCGAGATATTTCCTTTCTTGCCGACAGCGTATACAGTCACCCTTCTCGTTTCGGCCAGGTAGACCTTATTATTCAGATACTCGGCTCCCAACGCCCTGCGGTTGAAAGGAATCGAACTGATACGGGTGCGTTTATGGAAATAGCGGATCGAGTCGTCGCAAAAGAAAATTATTTTCCCCGGCTCGTATTCAACAGCCTTTTGGACCGTTCCTGCCCGGAGCGGAAAGAAATTATCATAGGCGGTAGTTTTTCCATTCCTGTACACAAATAACTGACGAAGGTTGTTGCTGAATGCTACCCCACCGAATTGCAGGATATGTATCTTATGCGTATTTGCCAGATCGATCTTTGATAGCTCCAAATCGGTTTCGGCGTTTTCAAACCGGTCCTGCCGCGGATTATAATAACAGGGCGACCTTCGGAAGGGGATTGCCCAAATGGTCTGGCTGCTGTCGATGAAAAGATCTATGATCTCATTGTCCGTCAGCCCCTGGGCAGTGGTATAAACTTCAAACCTCTTGCCATCAAACCGGGCAAGACCATTCTCGGTGGCTATCCATAAAAAGCCGCGATGATCGATCACCGTACGATATACCGAATTCGAAGCTAACCCCTCCCGTGTGGTATAGAAAATAGTTTGTGTAGACTGGGCGGAAACTGCCTCAGAAAATATCCAGGCAAGCATCAGGGCAATATGTACCCGCCGAAGCGTCAATCATAATAAATATAATAATATTTCCAGATCTAAGTTCTGAACCCGTAGGCAGGAACCAAGCTTTTGCCTGGGATACCTTGACGCTGGAATATCCATAAGTTAGTTATCGGTTCTGAAAGCAACTCGCGTGGGTGATCGATTCAATTAAAGATTCGCGCGTATTGACTATCGGCGCGCCAGCGGCAAGCGTTGTGCCTCTTTCGTTTTCGGTACGCTTTGGCGCACCCGGTTGGCGCACGCCCATGGTTCCCGACTACAAAAAATCCCTTCGGTGAGACGCGAAATAATGACTATTGACACGTCTCTTGGCTATAAAAAAACCCGCCTTCGCTCCTGCGGAGCATTGGGCGGGCGGTGGGTGGAGCTGGCGGGAATCGAACCCGCGTCCAAACATATTCTCCGAAAGCTTTCTACATGTTTATTCTGTTTTGTGCTGTCGGGAAGCGACTGGAAAAACAGACAACCTATCACTTCCTTAGCTGCATGGTCTTGAGCCCCGGTCACAGCCTTCCGGAGCAGCAGCCCGTATTGTTTTTGATTCGGCGGATGAACAGGCTACAGGCCAGCCCATTCGATCGGCCATAATGACTACTTAATCACTGATTAGGCAGCCATGGCATACTGAGTATTGCCATTTGTGTTTTGAGTATTCAGATTTACCTGCTAATTACCCAACGCAGGACATGCTTCCACTTTCAAAGATCTATGCTGTCGATACCGGAACAGCCCCGTTTGTTAATAGTCGATAGTCGTTAGTCGATAGTACGGAAATGGAATACTAAATTACTGAGACTCCCGACTCTTTCTACCTTCCCCATCCAAACCAGTCGTTGCCATTGGCGTAAAGCATCAGCCCTATCAACAAGATCATGCCAGCAATCTGGGCATATTCCAAAAATTTCTCGTTTGGCCGCCGCCTTGTCACGATTTCATATAACGTAAACATAACGTGGCCCCCATCCAACGCGGGGATGGGCAAAAAGTTCATGAAGGCCAGGACAATTGACAAAAAGGCGGTAATTCTCCAGAAGGATTCCCAATCCCACCCGTATTTCGGAAAGATCGAACCCATCGCACGAAAGCCGCCAACGCCCTTGTACCCGCCGGTGGACGGATTCAAAATTTTCTTGAACTGGTCCACGTAAAACTTCAACTCCTGACCCGCCTTCCGAACACCCGCCGGAAAAGCACTGAAGAATCCATATTTCCTGACGTCCAGCCGGATCCAGCCCAGGCTGTCCCATTGGTAAGCGGCACTGTACGGCATAAACCCCAGGATTCCGTTCTCACCCACCTGCGCCGGAAAACTGTGCTTTTCACCGTTGCGGAGCACAGACACCAGCACGGTGCGACCTTTATTCTTCATCAGCTCATTCTGGAGCTCGTCGAAGAAATTCAGCTGAGTGGAATCAATGCCCACGATCAGATCATTCTTTCGCAAACCCGCGCGGTAAGCCCGCGAAGTATCGTCTACACGGTATACCATCGCTGGTGTTCGCGGCTCTACGAAACCACTGCGGCTTTTATCTCTGTTCTCCACCAGCTGTCCGATTAAGTCAACCGGCAGATCGAGGGTAAGCATTTGTCCGTTTCGTTCCACGGTCATGGTACTGCCCAACAGGATCCTGCGGCGCAGCTTTTCGTAATCCTCCACCGGCTCATTGTCCACCGTGAGAATCCGGTCTCCGTTGCGTATGCCGATCTTGTAAAGCGTGCTGTCCACCACGTGCACCCCATATTTCATAGACGCGGTAGGGATCTTCTTGTCCCCCCATATCATCAGGATAAAGGCATAGATCACAAAGGCCACGAGCACATTCATAATGATCCCTCCCATCATCACGATGAGCCGCTGCCAGGCGGGCTTGCTGCGAAATTCCCAGGACTGCGCCGGTTTTTTCATCTGCTCTTTGTCCATGCTCTCGTCGATCATGCCGGCGATCTTCACATACCCGCCAAGCGGAAGCCACCCGATGCCATACACCGTGTCTCCAATTTTTTTCTTCACGAGCGCAAACCATGGGTCAAAGAACAGGAAAAATTTCTCGACCCGGCAGCGAAACCAGCGAGCAGTGATGTAATGCCCGAATTCGTGAAGGATCACCAGGATTGACAGCGCCAGCAAAAGCTGCCCCACCTGGAGCCCGACATTTGACCAATTGATCGCCAAAAAATCCATGCTTGATAAATGTATTGCGCCTAAAAAATTGAGCTGCAAATATCCATTAAAATCCTCTTCCGCGCGGGAAACCCTGAAATATTAACCAGGCATTCAGAGCTTGATGATATCGGCGGCGTAATTGCGCGCTTCTCCGTCGCTATCGAAATAGTCCTCCAGCGTAGGACGCTCGATGAACGGCACTTTGCGCATCGTTTTCTCGATCACTTCGGTCATTTCGAGAAAATTGATGCGGTTGTGCAAAAACGCGTAAACCGCCAGCTCGTTGGCCGCGTTCATGACGCAGGGAAGATTACCGCCCTTGTCCAGGGCTTCGCTGGCCAGCATCAGGTTGCGGAAGGTTTTCAGGTCGGGCTCTTCAAAGGTGAGCGTATTTACCTTCCTGAAATCATAACGAGGGAACTGGTTGGCGAGCCGCCGCGGAAATGCAAGAGCATACTGGATAGGAAGTTTCATGTCGGGTACGCCCATCTGTGCCTTAATACTGCCGTCCTCAAACTGCACCATGCTGTGAATGATGCTTTGCGGATGAATGAGCACGCGAATCTGCTCGGGCCGCAGGTTGAACAGCCAGCGTGCCTCGATCATCTCGAGCCCCTTGTTCATCAGGGTCGCTGAGTCAATGCTCACTTTCGCCCCCATTCGCCAGTTGGGATGCTGCAGGGCGTGCTCCCGTTTCACATTGACCAGGTAGTTTGGCTTCTTGCCCAGGAACGGACCTCCGGAGGCGGTGAGAATTACTTTCTCTATCCGGTTGCGGTTCTCTCCTACCAGGCATTGAAAAATGGCGGAATGTTCCGAATCGACCGGGATGATCGGCACGCGGTTTTCCACTGCCTTGCGCATGACGATGTCTCCCGCGACCACGAGTGTTTCTTTATTCGCCAGTGCCACCGCCTTTCCCGTGCTTATCGCGTTGAGCGTAGGGCGGAGCCCGGCATAACCCACAATTGCCGCCAGCATCAGGTCGTAACAATTCATGGCTGCTACTTCCTGCAATGCATTTTCTCCCGCAAACACCTTAATGGGCGTTGAAGAGAGCGCCTGCCGTACAGCTGCATACTTCTGGTCGTTTCCGATAACGACAATGTTTGGGTTAAAATGCAAAGCCTGCCGCACCAGCAGCTCGTCGTTATTAAGCGCCGTCAGTACCTCCACCGAGAACTGCTCCGGGTGCGCGGCAATCACTTCCAGCGCCTGGGAGCCAATGGAGCCGGTAGACCCGAATATGGCCACTCGCTTTATGCCTGTCTCGGTGCTCATGGATATCTGTCCAAATTACACGGTTTGCAGGTCTTCCCGCCACTTCAACAGCTCATCTGCGATCTTCCTGTCATTGCTCAGCCGCGGGACCTTGTTCTGCCCCCCCAGCTTGCCGATCGAACGCATGTATTCAATAAACCCTCCCTTGCGGATCGGAGTGATTCGCAGCCGCTGCAGGATTTCGCCGCTGATCAGATCGTCGTAATAGATATTTTTCGCACGCAGGTGCCGGTCCAGTCGCCTGGCAAACTCTTCCAGGTCACGGGGCGCCTTTTCAAACTCGACCAGCCATTCATGGTAGGACTTCTCGTGGTCGCGGCTTACGTAGGGAGCGACGGTAAATTCCGTAACCCGCGTCTGCAGTTCCTCCGAAGTCTTCAGCATGGCGTACTCCACCTCTTCACCGATCACGTGCTCGCCGAAAGCGGAGATGTAATGTTGCGTGCGGCCGGTTACGACGAGCCGGTACGGCTCGGTGGAAACAAACTTGACCGTGTCGCCCAGGTTGTACCCCCAAAGTCCGGCGTTGCTGCTGATGATCATCGCGTAATTCTCGCCCACCTGCACCTCCCGAAGCGAAAGCCGGGGCGGCTGCTGACTGAAAATCTCTCCGGCCGGAACAAACTCGAAAAACAGACCGCTGTTCGTGTTCAGCAACAAACCTGCTTCCTGCTGCGAGTCCTGGAACGCAATGAATCCCTCGGAAGCAGGGAACGTTTCTATCCCGTCAACCTTTCCCCCGATGCTTTCGTACAGCTTCGCCCGGTAGGGCTCGAAATTGACGCCCCCGTAAACCATCACTGAAAAATTCGGGAATATGTCCTTTATTTTCTTGCCTGTTCTCCGGATGAGCTCATCGAAATACATCTGTACCCAGGGCGGTATCCCGCTGATCAGTCTCATGTCCTTGTTGATGGTCTCCTCCACAATTCGTGACAGTTTGGTTTCCCAATCCTCGATGCAGTTCGTTTCGAATGAAGGAAGCTGGTTGGTGCGGAGGTATCGGGGCACATGATGGTTCACAATCCCGCTCAGCCGGCCGGTCGGAATGTCGCCTACCCGCTCCAGCTCCGGCGATCCGGAAAGAAAGATCATTTTTCCGGCAGCAAACGCCGAATTGCCGGTTTCGGCCATATAGCAAAGCAGCGCATTGCGGGCGGTATTGATATGATTCGGTATCGAGTCCCGGGTGATCGGAATATACTTGGTGCCGCTGGTGGTGCCGGAAGTTTTTGCGAAATAAATCGGCCGCCCCTTCCACAACACATTATGTTTCCCCTGTTTGATCCGGTCCACATACCGCCGGAGATCTTCGTAATCGCGGACCGGAACCGCAGCGCGGAATTCGTCGTAATTATTTACCTGGTCGAAGCGGTGTTCTTTTCCGAAATCGGTTTGCCTGCCGACGCGCAAAAGACTCTGGAGGATTTTTTCCTGGTCAGAAACCGCCGTGCTCATGGAGCGCCGGATACCTTTGTATATATAGGCAGCGAAAGGGCGGGCCAGGAAAGATTTAATTTTCATGCGGCAAGCAATAACACCGGATGGCGCTGAATATCATACATTCAGCGGGGCACAAATATAAAGGAAGGGCGGGGGAATCGGGGCCAAAAG
>DASPNM010000026.1:0-140339 GCA_035626515.1 Chitinophagaceae bacterium | reverse complement strand
GGCCTGCAGGTTGCCAAAAGCGGCTACCTCTACATTTACGTAAGCAACCAAACCACCGACATCAGTGTCTATTTTGATAACCTGCAGGTGACGCATATCCGGGGACCTTTGATCGAGGAGACGCATTATTACCCGTTCGGGTTATCCATGAAAGCAATTGGTTCAAGTGCATTGAATTTTGGAGACCCTGAAAACAAACTAGGTTACAATGGCAAAGAACAGCAATACAAAGAATTCTCCGACGGCTCCGGCTTGGAATGGTACGACTACGGCGCCAGAATGTACGACAACCAAATTGCACGCTGGATAGTGATCGATCCAAAAGCAGATGAGATGCGCCGCTTCTCTCCATATAATTATGCGTTTGATAACCCAATTCGTTTTATTGACCCAGATGGGATGGCTCCAACTGATGATTATTTTAACAAGAACGGACGCTTTATTAGATCCACCAATACGAAAACCAATAATATCTATATACAAACGGACAAGGGTAATCAGTTATTAACCAAAGTAGATTTAAATAAGAAAGAAAACCGTCAAGCTGTAGCTAATGTAATGGGTCATTATGCGAAGAAAGTTGGTATTACCACTATCAATGAAGGTGGAAAGGGCATAACTGGTTTAGCAGTTAATGGTACAAAGACCTCAGAAGAAAACCCAGCCTTTACAAGCGGAAACGATATCTTCTTAAACAAGCAAGGTAATAAGCTCAATAGCAAACTTGATGATGCAAATAATCTAATGAGTGTTTTAGTTCACGAAAAAAGGCATAAGGCGGATAATCAAATTGCAGGATTTACAAATACTTTATATAACCACTTGGAGGTTTATGCAGATCAAATGCGTGACCCCACATTTGCAAAAGCAACTACAGATTTTCAAAATGGGACAGTCGCATCCTTTTCTAATTACATCATGAATGCTTCTGCGGAATCGTACGTAGGAGCCGAAAAGTTTGCTGACAATTTTAATAAAACGAACAAGTTAGGTTATAAGCTATTCGTTGATACTTCTCCTCGCGATCCTGCTGATTATTCTACTACTATTTATAGAAACAACAAATTAGTCGGGATAGTGCTATACAAAAAGATATCAGATGAGGATTAAGTTATTTGTTTTTTTAAGCCTGATAGCAATTGTTGTTTACAAGTGTCGACAAGAAAGCAGCTTGCAAGATGTTTTAACCGAAGACTGCTATTGGGATATCTTAGAGAAAAACTCTGAACATCCGATCAATAGTTGTTATAAGTTTAATGGAGATGGAAGATGTAATTTTTTTTATTACAATTTTTACGACAAAAAAAGAACTGACTCGGTTTTTCTTTATGATGATGATGATGTTGTTGTGCCAAATACATGGGAACTAAGGAACGGATCCGACTTAGTTATTAGAGGCACTGAATATCGTTTACTACACTATAATTCCGATTCCGTTTTTTTAAAAGGACGTAACGATACTATTGTTCTTGTAAAGAATTGTAAAACTTATCATCCGAAAGATCGTTCGATCCAAACTAATAGCAAAACCCCGTGAGAGTGAGCTACCCCCATATTTCGGACACCTGTAAACCAGAGATTTCGGGCTTTGTTTGATACATTTCAACCACTTCATCAGGGGTCCTTCATACGAACATTCCCGCCCAGCCTTCACCCCGCCATTGATTTTTGCATCACTTCGGCCATCGTCTTCCCGATGTCGGCGGGGCTTTGCACCACGTGGATCCCGCACTCGGACATGATCTTCATTTTCGCGGCCGCGGTGTCGTCCGCGCCGCCTACAATAGCTCCCGCATGCCCCATCCGCCGCCCCGGGGGAGCGGTTTGCCCCGCGATGAACCCAACGACAGGCTTTTTGTTACCCGTCTGGCGAATCCAGCTGGCGGCTTCGGCCTCCATGCCGCCCCCGATCTCGCCGATCATGACGATGGCATCGGTCTCGGGATCATTCATGAAGAGCTCCACGGCTTCGCGTGTAGTGGTGCCGATGACGGGGTCCCCCCCAATACCCACCGCGGTGGAAATGCCCAGGCCCGCCCTCGCCACCTGGTCGGCGGCCTCATAGGTGAGCGTTCCGGATTTGGAAACGATGCCGATGCGGCCCGGCCTGAAAACGAAACCGGGCATGATCCCCACCTTGCATTCGCCGGCAGTGATGACGCCGGGACAGTTCGGTCCCACGAGCCGCGCCTGCCGGTCGCGCAAATAATGCTTCACCTTCACCATGTCCTGGATCGGTATTCCCTCGGTGATGCAGACGATCAGACCCACGCCGGCCTCGGCCGCTTCCATGATGGCGTCGGCGGCAAAGGCAGGGGGAACGAAGATGATGCTCACGTCGGCCCCGGTTTCGCGCATGCATTCGGCCACCGTATTAAAAACCGGCCGGTCGAGGTGCGTGCTGCCACCTTTCCCGGGAGTAACGCCGCCCACCAGCTTCGTCCCGTATTCCATCATCTGCTGCGCGTGGAAGCTGCCTTCGGAGCCGGTGAAGCCCTGCACCAGCACCTTTGAATATTTATTGACCAGGATGCCCATGTTTTCCGGAAAAGTTTGGCAAATGTAAGCGATCGACCTGAGTTCAGCCCCCGGGCTCGGGCGGGATGATGGGGGGCGCGTCCCTGCCCGTCAGGGCTCCCATGTCGCGGTCGTTCGCGATCTTCCCGGTTTCCTCGAGCATGCGCATTTCCTTCGCATCCTTGAGAAACTCGGAAGCGAAAATGAATTCGTTGAGGCGCTGGTTCTTGCTGAAGATGATCTCCCGGTTGCTGCCTTCCCACTCCTTTCGTCCCTTGTACACGAATAGAATGTAGTGGCCGATCTCCATCACGCTGTTCATGTCGTGCGTATTCACCACGGTGGTGATGTTGTACTCCAGGGTGATCTCCCGGATGAGCTTGTCGATCACCAGCGAGGTCTGGGGATCGAGACCCGAGTTGGGTTCGTCGCAAAACAGGTATTTCGGATTCAGGACGATCGCCCTCGCGATGCCGACGCGTTTTTTCATGCCGCCGCTGAGCTCGGCAGGGAATTTCCGGTTGGTGTCCTTCAGCTCCACGCGCGCGAGCACTTCATTGACGCGCTCCAGCTTTTTTTTGAAGTTCCAGTTGGTGAACATGTTGAGGGGGAACATCACGTTCTGTTCCACCGTAAGGCTGTCGAAGAGCGCGGATCCCTGGAAGAGCATCCCGATCTCCTTCCGGATCTCGGCCCGCTCGAGCGGATCCAGTTGCGTGATGCTGCGTCCGCTGAACAGCACTTCCCCGCTGTCGGGCTCAAACAGCCCCACCATGCATTTCATCAGCACGGTCTTGCCGCTTCCGCTGGCGCCGATGATCAGGTTGCACTGGCCGGATTTCATCTCGGCGCTCACGCCGTCGATCACGACCCGGTCGCCAAAGCTTTTTCGTATGTCGCGGACTTCAATCATGATTACAACAACAGGGCCGAGAGCACGTAGTCGGCAAACAGGATGAGCACGCAGCTCACCACAACGGCCTTCGTGCTGGCGCGGCCGATCTCGAGCGCCCCGCCCCGGACATAATATCCATAGAACGAAGGAATGCTCGAAATGATGAACGAGAATACATAGGATTTGATCAGCGCGAAGAACACGTTGTACGGCACAAAATACTCCAGCAGTCCTTTGTCATAGACATCCGTGGGAATGATGTTGGCCATGCTTCCCGCCAGCCGGCCGCCCCAGATGCCCAGCACCATGGAGATCACCACGAGCATGGGGATCATCAGCAGCGCCGCGACGATCTTGGGTAAGATCAAATAGGTTTTGGTATTGATGCCCATGATCTCCAGCGCGTCGATCTGCTCGCTCACGCGCATGTTGCCCAGCTCGCTGGCGATCTTGCTTCCGGCCACGCCCGCCAGCACAATGCACACCAGCGTGGGGGCGAATTCCAGGATCACCGTGTCGCGCACCACCTGCGCGATGGTGGAAAGCGGAATCAGCGGTGTGACCAGCTGGTAGGCGGTCTGGATCGTGGACACCGCGCCGATGAAGACCGAGATGATCGCGACGATTCCGAGCGAGCCCACGCCGATCTCGTAGCACTGGTGAATGAATTCCTTCCAGTACATCCTTGCGTTTTCGGGACGCGAGAACATGCCCCTGAGCATGAGCAGAAAACGGCCTATGTCGCTGAGCAGGGTCATCCTTTCATTCGGTGCGTAAAATACATAATGGAGCTTAGAATGCAGCTTCACTGCTGCTCCTTCGCCACTTTTTTGAACCGCTTCCACCAGGGGGAACGCTTCACGATCTCCTCGGTAGCCGTGCGGGATTTGATCTGCGCGTCAACGACTGACACGACCGCCATGTTGATGATGCTGCGGACCGAGCTGCCCAGCTGCAAAATGTGAACCGGCTTCTTCAGCCCCAGCAGGATCGGCCCCACGGCGTCGGCGATCTCCAGCTCCTTCATCAGGTTGTAGGCAATATTGCCGGCAGCGAGGTTGGGAAAAATGAGCGTATTCACGTCCTTATCGACCAGCTCGCAGAATGGATAATTTTCTTTCATCAATTCCTTGTTGAAGGCGACGCTTGCCTGCATTTCGCCATCCACGATCAGGTTGGGCATGCGCTCCTTCACCAGCCTTCGCGCTTCCGCCACAAGGCGTGCTTCAGGCGAATTGCTGCTCCCGAAATTGGAATAGCTGAGCATTGCAATGCGGGGAATAATATTAAAATTCCTCACCTCGCGGGCCACCATAATCGTGATATCGGCCAGCTCCTGGGCAGTAGGATTGAAATTCACTGTAGTGTCTGCGAGGAACAGCGGACCTTTTTTTGTCAGCATCAGGTACATCCCGGCGATCTTTTTCACGCCTTCCTCCGTGCCGATGGTTTGCAGGGCGGGCCGGATCGTATCGGGATAATTTTTCGCAAGCCCCGAGATCATCGCGTCGGCATCGCCGAATTCCACCATCATGCAGCCGAAATAGTTGCGATCCTTCATCACTTTTTTCGACTCATATGCGTTGAAGCCTTTGCGTCCGCGCTTGCGGAAGAATACTTCGGCATACTCCTGCCGCTTTTCTTCGAGCGCTTCGCTCCGCGGGTCGAAAATGGGAATGTCCTGCAGGTCAATCGCATTGGCATTGGCAATGGTCCTGATTTTCGCTTCGTCGCCGAGCAGTATGGGATAGCCGATGCCCTCGTCGAAAATGATCTGGGCTGCTTTCAAAATCTTGATGTTGTCCGCCTCGGCAAATACGATCCGCTTGGGTTCGCGCCGGGCTTTGTTGCCGATCACGCGCATTACCTGGTTGTCGAGACCGAGCCGGTTGTTGAGGTGCGTCACGTATGCGTCCCAGTCGCTGATAGGATGTTGCGCCACGCCGCTTTCCACCGCAGCACGGGCCACGGCAGGAGCGACCGTCGCGAGCAGGCGGGGATCCAGCGGTTTCGGAATGATATAAGCAGGTCCGAAGACGATATTCTTTTCATTGTAGGCCATGTTCACGATATCCGGCACCGCCGTTTTGGTGAGATCTGCGAGTGCTTTCACGGCGGCCAGCTTCATGGCTTCGTTGATCTGCGTGGCCCGCACGTCGAGCGCCCCCCGAAAAATGTAAGGAAACCCCAGCACGTTGTTGACCTGGTTGGGATAATCGCTCCGGCCTGTCGCCATGATCACGTCTTTTCTCGCTGCGGTTGCGAGCTCCCAGGAAATCTCGGGATCGGGATTGGCCATCGCGAATACAATGGGATTTTTTGCCATGCTCTTCACCATTTCGGGTGTGACAACATTACCCGCACTGAGGCCAATAAATACATCCGCATCGCGCATTGCCTGCTCCAGGGTCATTTCTCCTTTGGCGTTCGCGAACTTCTGCTTGAATTCGTCGAGGTCGGGTCGTCCTTTGTACAATACGCCTTTGCGGTCGAAGACCAGGAAATGCTCGTGATTGGCCCCGAGGGCCTCGTACAGCATGATGCACGCCATGGCCGCCGCCCCGGCTCCATTCACCACAAACCTCACCTTCTCGATTCGTTTTTTCTGAAGCTCCAGCGCATTCAGCAGGGCGGCCGCGCTGATGATGGCGGTGCCGTGCTGATCGTCGTGCATCACCGGGATGTTCAGCTCTTCCTTCAGTCTTTTCTCGATGTAAAAACATTCCGGCGACTTGATGTCTTCGAGGTTGATGCCGCCGAAGGTTGGCTCAAGCGCTTTCACGATCTGCACGAATTTCTCGGGGTCCTTTTCCGCAACCTCGATGTCGAACACGTCGATGTCGGCGAAGATCTTGAAGAGCACTCCCTTTCCTTCCATCACGGGCTTGCCGGCTTCGGGACCGATGTCGCCCAGCCCGAGGACGGCTGTCCCATTCGTAATCACCGCCACGAGATTGGCTTTGGCCGTGTATTTATAAACATTTTCCTTGTGGAGCGCGATCTCCTTACAGGGTTCGGCGACCCCGGGGGAATATGCGAGCGAGAGGTCTCGCTGGGTTTTCGCTTCTTTGGTAGGGATTACTTCGATTTTTCCGGGCCGGCCTTTGGAGTGATATTCGAGAGCCTGTTCTTTGCGCAGGTCGCTAGCCATATAAAACTGTTTGGTTAACCCTTCGCCACAACTTTCAAAAGGAGGTGCAAAATACGAAATAATCGCTGCGCGAGGTTGTTGAAACTCAACGCATCGTGACGGAGCTTCCGAGTAACGCCATCATCCCGATTCCGACTTCGATCGCGTCTTCATCCACATCGAACCTTGCCGTGTGCACGCCCGCGGTAATGCCCTTGGATTCGTTGCGAACGCCGACGCGGTAGAAACAAGCGGGGATCTGCTGCGCGTAAAAACCAAAATCCTCGGCCCCCATTCGCAGCTCGGTCTCTTCCACGTTACCTGCGCCGAAGTATTCGATTGCCTTTTCACGCGCGAGCTGGTCCAGTTTTTCGTCGTTGTGGACTGCGGGATAGCCGCGGTCAATGTGAATATCGAGCTCTCCACCCATGGATTCAACCAGGGAAGTTGATCTTGCCCTGATTAGCTCCAGCGCGCGGTGCCGCCATTCTTCGTCCATCGCGCGGAAAGTTCCCATCAGTTTCACCTCCGAAGGGATCACGTTGGTTGTCGTGCCCCCTTGGAAGCTCGTAATGGAAAGCACGCAGGGATTGAAGGGATTGTTGTTGCGGCTCACAACCTGCTGCAGCGCAAGTACGAGGTGAGACGCGATGAGTATCGGGTCCACCGCAGCGTGCGGGGAAGCAGCGTGGCCGCCTTGCCCTTTGATGGTGAAATAAAGCTCATCGGCGCTGGCCATCACCTTGCCGCTACGAAAGCTCACCTTCCCGGTTTCAAGCCCGGGATGTACGTGCATGGCAAAGATGGCCTGTGGTTCGGGGTCTCGCAACACCCCGTCGCGGATGAGAAGACTTGCACCGCCCGGATTTTTTTCTTCCCCCGGCTGAAAGATCAGCTTGATGGTGCCTTCCCAGTCTTCCCTTAGTTCGTTCAGTATCCTCGCCGCGCCGAGCAGGCAGGTGGTGTGCACATCGTGTCCGCAGGCGTGCATCAGTCCTTCACGAACGGAGCGGTAAGGGACATCATTTTGCTCGCGAATCGGAAGCGCGTCCATATCGGCGCGCAGGGCGACCACTCTTTTTTCGGGGTTTACTCCGCGGATCATACCGACCACTCCGGTTTCGGCCATCACCCGGAAGGGGATGCCGAAGGAGCGCAGCTTTTCCTGGATGAACTTCGATGTTTCGAATTCCTGGTAGCTGAGCTCGGGATGCGCGTGGAGGTGACGGCGAACCGCGATGAAGTCGGAAGCGTAATTGCGGGCCAGGGACCTGATCTTCTCCACGAGCATAGTGGCCAAAAATAGGAAACCCGCGGTTGTCCGGGGCGTGTTAAGGGCGGAGCTCTTCGTCGGGCCTGCCGGGCTTCACTTCCACGATGTCGCGCATAATAAAAACCCCTTTGGGAAAATAGACATTGAGACGATGCCGGTAGGACTCAGCATCTTCCCGTTCCTTGAAATTTCCCACCTTTAGCCGGAAGTACGGCGACTGGTACCAGAGATAGGCCTTCAGCTCCGGAAAGTAGGTATAGATTTTCGTCTTCGCGGCGATCGCCTCCTCGCGGTTGGTGGTGCTGATGATCATCAGTCGGAAGCCTTTTGCGGTGCGTTTTGAATAACGCGTGGTCTCTTCATTGATCTGAGCCTGCTTTTTCACCAGCAGATCCAACCGCGGGTCTTTATGAACAATCACGGTATTGCTGTCTGAAAGCTTTTTCCAGCTCGTGTCCTGGGCAATTCCGGGAAGAGAGAATGCAAGAAATAAGATGGGAATAATAATGTACCTGCCGCTCATAGTTGCGTTGCTTACTCAAATTTAGAGCCGATTTGCATGGAAGTTTTTGCCGGCCTGTTATATAAAGCCAAAAATAGCTGCCCCTAGTAGCCGCTGCCGGAACCGGCAATCTCTTCGATTGGGTGCCAGGTGGTCTTGATCTCCTGGAGGTCCATGATGAAATAGGGAGACTGACCGGCGTTCGAATACCAGTCTATCCGGTCGTAAAAACAGATCCGCTTCAGGTTCAGGGCCGAACGCTCGCGCATCCGCTGTTGCGTTTCCGGGTCTGCCTCGCAAAAGACGGTAGCGTTCACGTCCATGTGGTCCACAAACCACGGTGATAGCTCAGTGAGCTTTCCCGTGAGCATGTTGACCACGCCGGCCGGCAAATCGGAGGTTCCAAGCACTTCGGCGAAGGTGATCGAGCAAAGCGGCTTGGTTTCGGATGCCAGCACGACGCACGTATTCCCTCCCGTAATCGCAGCCGCGATCACCGAAACAAGACCCAGCAGCGAGTCCTGCTGTGGTGCGATGATCGAAACAACGCCGGTGGGTTCCGGAACGGAAAAATTGAAATGGGAACTGGCAACGGGGTTCACGGCGCTGAACAATTGTTGATACTTGTCGCACCAACCAGCATAATATATGAGCCGGTCTACAGATAGATTGACTTCCCGCTCCGCTTTTTTCCGCGAAGCATCCTGCTGCATCAGTTCTTCAATGAATTGCGCCTTCCTGCCTTCCAGCATTTCGGCCATACGGTAAAGAATCTGTCCGCGGTTGAAGGCAGCGCGTCCGCTCCATCCGGGAAACGCCGCACGGGCCGCTGCGACGGCGTCGCGAAAATCCTTGCGCGAGCTCAGGCAGACATTCGCCAGCTTTTTGCCACGGTTGTTCACCGGTACATAGTAGCGGCCGGATTCGGTCCGCGGGAATTGTCCGCCGATGAAGATTTTGTACGTCTTCAAAACTTCCAACCGGCGCGACGCAGACTTTTTCTCGAGCCCGTCTTCGCCGATGCGAAGCGCTGATTTTTTTATCTCGGTCTTTTCCATTGTTCTCGTTTTTGTATTGTTTTCTCAACCCACCAGGTTCAGGTAAGGAAGCAGTCCGTGGAGCCCGCCCTCTCTCCCGTAGCCGCTCTCCTTGTAGCCACCGAAGGGAGAAGAGGGGTCAAACTTGTTGAAGGTATTCGCCCAGACGACGCCGGCGCGCATCCTGCGGGTCATGTTGAAAATCTTCGAGCCTTTGTCGGTCCATACTCCCGCGCTCAAACCGTACGGGCTGTTGTTTGCTTTCTCAATCACTTCGTCGTCTGTGCGGAATGTCAGCACCGCCAGCACGGGACCGAAGATCTCTTCCTGGGCAATGCGGTTGCTCTGGGCCACGTTGGTGAAGATGGTGGGCCGGCACCAGTAGCCGCGGCCGGGAAGCGGGCAGGAGCTTTGGTACATTTCCGCGCCTTCTTTTTTCCCGATGCCGAGGTATTTTTCAATGGTCTCAAGCTGCTGCCGCGAATTGATGGCACCGATGTCGGTATTCTTGTCGAGAGGGTCGCCTACGATCAGCGTTTCAATGCGGTCGCGCAGCTTGCGGATCACTTCTTTCGCTACCGATTCCTGCACATACAGCCGCGAACCTGCGCAGCAAACATGTCCCTGGTTAAAATATATTCCGTTGATCACTCCTTCCACGGCCTGGTCGAGCGGGGCATCTTCGAAAATGATGTTAGCGGCTTTTCCGCCAAGCTCCAGTGTAGCTTTTTTCTTTGTCCCCGCGATGGCGCGCTGGATGATCTTGCCCACCTCAGTAGATCCGGTAAAAGCAATCTTGTCAATGTCGGGGTGATTGACGATCGCGGCGCCGGTAGCGCCCGCGCCGGTGACGATGTTCACCACTCCCGGTGGAAGGTCGGCTTCCTGCAGCAGCTCGGCCAGCTTCAGCGCCGTGAGCGGCGTGGTTTCGGCGGGCTTCAGCACAACAGTATTCCCGGTAGCCAGTGCTGGCGCGATCTTCCATGCTGCCATCAGCAGGGGAAAATTCCAGGGAATGATCTGTCCGGCTACCCCGAGGGGTTCGGTGCCGCGGTTGGGAAAAGCATATTCCAGCTTGTCGGCCCAGCCGGCATAATAAAAAAAATGATTCGCGGCAGTCGGAACGTCGAAGTCGCGGCTCTCGCGGATGGGTTTTCCGCCGTCGAGGGATTCGATGATGGCGAACTCACGGGCCCGCTCCTGGATCATGCGCGCGATCCGGTAGATGTATTTCGCGCGCTCCTTCGCCGGCATGCGGCGCCACACTTTATCATACGCGGTCCTTGCCGCACGAACCGCGCGGTCCACGTCGGCGGCACCCGCCTCCGCAATTTCGCTCAGTCGTTCCTCGGTAGCCGGGTTGATCGTATCGAAATATTTTTTGCTCAGCGGTTGCTGCCATTCTCCATTGATGAAAAGCTCGTAACGCGCGCGGAAGGATGCCGCGGTACGGCTTTCGGGAGCGGGAGCATAGGACCAACTGGTATCGAATTTCAGCCGGAGGGTATTTCCTTTTGATTGTTTTTTCCTGGTTGCTGGCATGATGATCGTTTGTGCTGCGTGAACGCTTTAGTCCACGGAAAAATAATTGGCCGCCTGGTAAACGCCGGTCATTTCCTTCATAAGCTGCATGAGCACATCGTTGGCGAGGCTGCTGGCGCCGAAGCGGAACCATTCGTTGTTCAGCCAGGCTTCACCGAGCACTTCCTTTACCATGACCAGGTAATGCAGCGCGAGCTTGGATTTGGAAATGCCTCCGGCGGGCTTCATTCCCACCATTCTTCCGATGCGGTAATAATAATCGCGAATCGCCTCGAGCATCACGAGCGTGACGGGCAGGGTCGCCGCCGGCTGGATCTTTCCCGTCGAAGTTTTGATAAAATCCGCTCCTGCGTACATTGCAATGTCGCTGGCACGGCGGATCTTGTCAAAAGTTCCGAGCTCCCCGGTCTCGAGGATCACTTTTAGTCGCGCATTTCCGCAGGCTTCGCGGATCGCGGCTATTTCGTCAAAAACATAATTGTATTCTCCCGCATGGAATTTTCCGCGGCTGATCACCATGTCCACTTCATCGGCGCCTTCGCTCACCGCGAACTTTGTATCCCGGATCTTCACCTCGCGGGAAGCCTGGCCGCTCGGAAAACCGGTCGCTACGGATGCCACCAGAATCCCGGAACCAACGAGTGCTTTCTTTGCTACCTTCACCATCGAGGGATAGACGCAAACCGCCGCCACCGTCGGAATTCCGGGGAGCGAATCATGCAGGTGCATGGCCTTGTAGCAAAGCTGTCGGACCTTGCCTTCGGTGTCCTTGCCTTCCAGCGTGGTGAGATCAATCATGTTGAGCACCAGCTTCAGGCCATTGATCTTGGATTCTTTTTTAATGCTGCGCCGCGTAAACCGCGATGCACGTTCCTCCGCTCCCGTCTGATCGATGCGCGGCGAGAGGGAAAAATCGGGGATGGAAACGAGGGATTTAATCCCGGGCATAAAGGGAAATTGACAGGAGTCAAAGGTAGCCAAAGTTTTGCGGAAGACATAGCGGCGAATGCAACCCCGCCACTCATCATTGTGTCCATTTTGTTTAATCGCAATTCTTTAAATTGGGCCACTAAACTAAACGTTAACGATCTCATATGAGAAAATTGTGTCGCCTGGCCGTTTTGCCGGTCATTTTCCTGCAGCTTGCCCTGAACGCCCAACCCACCTTCCCTGCGAATGGGGTTGCGGATCCAAGGCATGGCTACTACGCGTTTACGCATGCTACAATATATAAGGATGGAATCACCCCGCTGACCGGTGCCACCATGATCATCAAGGATGGAAAGATTGTGGCCGTGGGTAAGGCGCTTCCGGTACCTCCGGGTGCAGTGGAAATCAACAGCAGGGACAAGCACATTTATCCTTCTTTCATTGACATTTATACCGATTACGGGACCCCGCCCCGAACTGCGCCCACGACCAGTTTCACTTTCGGCGGACAGAGCCAGATCGAATCAAACCTGAGAGGACCGTACGGATGGAACCAGGCGATCCGATCGGACGTGGACGTTTATAAATCTTTCGCCGTGCGCGACAGCAGTGCCCGTCCTCTGCGCGACGCCGGGTTTGGAGCAGTGCTGACGCATATAAAGGATGGAATAGCCAGGGGTACCGGCGCCGTCGTCACGCTGGCCAACCAGAAAGAAAACCTGGTGATCCTGAAGGAGCGCGCCTCCGCGAATTATTCATTCAACAAGGGAAGCTCCACGCAAACCTATCCGGGCTCCATGATGGGCTACATCGCGCTGCTGCGCCAGACCTACCTGGACGCAGCCTGGTATAAGGGCCGTCCGGACGAAGAAGGATTCAACGCAACGCTGAAAGCATGGAACGACAACCAGTCGCTGCCACAGATCTTCGACGCGGCAGATGCTCCTCAGGCCGGCGACAAGTGGAATGTGCTTCGCGCCGACCGCATTGGAGATGAGTTTGGGGTACAATATATTATCAAGGCGGGCGGGAAAGAATACCAGCGGATCCGCGACATGAAGGCGACCCATGCCACCTTCATCTTATCGCTAAATTATCCGCAGGCAATGGACGTGGAGGATCCCAACGACGCGCGATTTGTATCGCTAGAGGACATGAAGCACTGGGAGCTCGCGCCCACGAATCCGGCGGCCTTCGAAAAAGCGGGCATTCCGTTCTGCCTCACTACGGCGGATCTGAGATCGCCGAACAGCTTCTGGAGCAACCTTCGCCGCGCAATCGAGTTCGGGCTGAGCGAGGCGAAAGCGATGGAAGCACTCACGAAAACTCCGGCAACAGCGCTCGGCATTTACGAGAAGGTGGGAAGCCTCGATGCGGGAAAGCTGGCGAACTTTTTGATCACGAGCGGACCGATTTTCAATGAGCGGTCCACCATCTTGTATAATTACATCCAGGGGATCCGCTACACGGTGCGGCCCGACAACAATATTATCGGCATATACGCGCTATCGGTGAATGCACCGGGTGGCGCAGAGCAGTACACGCTCGAAGTGCGGGGCGACAGCAGCGCAGTGATGTACGCGAAGGACACCATGCTTGCACGCTTTCGCTTCGATGGAAAGCAGGTGCGCATCAGTTACGCGCTTGCGCAGCGGAGAAGCAGTGATGATTCCCGTCGCGGACGGTCACCCGAGCTGCCACCCACGGCTGTTCGCCTGGGGGGTGTGGTGAATGGAGATGAGTGGAACGGCACCGGCACCGATTCACTGGGAAACAATTTTACCTGGCGGGCTGTGTTTACGCGGACTGTGGACCGGCGGGTGGATTCGGCAAGAAAGCGGCCGGCGCCGGTGGTGGGAAAAGTAACTTATCCGTTCCTTCCGTTCGGATGGGATGAGGAAAATCGCCCCAGGCAGGAAACCATTCTTATCCGCAACGCTACCGTGTGGACCAGCGAAAAGGAAGGAGTGCTCCAGAATACGGACGTTCTTCTGAAGAATGGAAAGATTGCCATGATCGGGAAGAACCTGAGTGAACCAGGCGCGCGGATCATTGAAGGAACAGGCAAGCATATTACTGCCGGAATCATTGACGAACACTCGCACATCGCCGCAGCTTCGATCAACGAAGGCGCGCAGTCTGTGACTTCTGAAGTGAGGATCGGCGATAATATCAATCCGGACGACATCAACATTTACCGGCAGCTCAGCGGCGGGGTTACGTCCTCGCATATACTCCACGGCTCTGCGAATGTGATCGGAGGCCAGACGCAATTGCTGAAGCTGAGATGGGGAGCCAGCGACAACGAGCTGAAGTTCGCGGGATGGCCCGGACAGATCAAGTTCGCGCTGGGAGAGAACGTAAAGCGTTCCAATTTCACGCAAGCGGGGCAGAACAACCGCTATCCCGATACGCGGATGGGGGTAGAGCAGGTTTTGGTGGACGCCTTTACGCGCGCAAAAGATTACAAAAAAGAGTGGGAGGCGTATAACGCCGCGAAGGAACAGCTGCAGAAAGCCCGCAAGCCGATAACCGGCCTGGTGGCGCCGCGGCGCGACCTGGAGCTGGAAGCGCTCGTGGAGATACTCGACAAGAGGCGTTTCATTACCTGCCACTCTTACGTGCAGAGCGAAATCACCGGTCTCATTGAGGTGGCGGAAAAAATGGGATTCCAGGTAAACACATTTACACATATTCTGGAAGGATACAAAGTGGCGGACCGCATGCTGAAACACGGTGCAAATGCGTCCACTTTTTCCGACTGGTGGGCTTACAAGATGGAGGTTGAGGATGCGATTCCTTACAATGCCGCGATCATGCACCGGGTAGGGCTGAACGTCGCTATCAACTCCGACGATGCCGAGATGGCGCGCCGCCTCAACCAGGAAGCTGCGAAGACCATGAAGTACGGCGGCCTGACGCCTGAAGAAGCTTTAAATATGGTGACCATAAATCCTGCGCGCATGCTCCGCGTGGACGACAAGGTGGGAAGCCTTAAGGCCGGCAAAGACGCCGATGTGGTAGTCTGGTCGGACAACCCGCTGAGCGTTTACGCCAAGGCACTGTATACGATCGTTGACGGCACCGTGTATTTTGACCGGCAACGTGACGAACTCCTTCAGAAGGAAGTGGAAGCTGAAAGGATGCGGCTTGTAAAAAAGCTGAACGGAGAAAAAAGAAGCGGTGCGCCGATGGTGCCGGCTCAGCCGAGCTATCAGCTGATGCATTCCTGCAGCGACCATGGCCACAGCCACGGGTTGCTGGTAATTGACAGCGACGAATGATTTAAGATCACGAAACTGCTTATAACCCTCAAACTTTCGAAATGAAAAAATTATTTCCGGGCCTGGTTGCGGTAACAATGCAGCTTACCGCCTTCACGCAGGCAAACATCCTGCCTGCGCCGCCGCAGAAAGGAACGATGTATATCCGCAATGCCACGATCCACGTGGGGAATGGCACGGTTGTCGAAAACGGAGTGATCCAGATCCGTGATGGCAAGATCGAGAAAGTCGGTCGTGATATTTCAATTCCCGCAAATGAGACGCAGGTGATTGACGCCAACGGCAAGCATGTGTACCCGGGCCTGATTTTGCCGGTAAGTGCACTTGGTCTCACGGAAATCAGCGCCGTCCGGGCAACCAGCGACCTGCGGGAGATCGGCGATTTGAATCCGAATGTACGCTCCATCGTTGCGTACAATACAGATTCGAAAGTAATCAACACCTTGCGTTCGAACGGAGTTCTGATGGCCAACGTGGTTCCGCAGGGAAGTTTTCTCGCGGGTACGTCTTCTGTAGTGCAGCTCGACGCATGGACCTGGACAGATGCCGCGCTGAAGGTTGACGGCGGCATGCATTTGTACATGCCGACGCTGTTGCCGCGCCCCAGCTTCACCCGTGGTTCGGGGAGTGGACCCAGCGCGGGCCAAAGCGATCCTGTCAAGGAAGGACTCGAGCAGGTGGAAAGGTTGAAAGCATTTTTCCGCGAAGCAAAAGCTTACCACGAAAATCCTTCGCGTGAAGAAACAAATCTTAAGTACGAGGCCACGCGCAATCTTTTCTCGAAGCAGCAAAAGCTGTACGTGCACGCAAACACGGTAAAGCAGATGCTCGTTGCAATTGATTTTGTAAAAGAATTCGGATTTGATGTGGTCATAGTGGGGGGTTCAGAAAGCTGGCAGATCGCCGACCTGCTGAAGCAGCACCAGATTGCCGTTGTATTGCAGCAGCCGCACAGCCTGCCGACCACAACGGACGACGACGTGGACCAGCCGTATAAGACAGCGGCCATCCTGCAGAAAGCAGGGGTGCTGTTCTCGATCTCGGACGATGATCCGCAAACGCGCGGCCGCAACCTTCCGTTCAACGCAGGTACGGCAGCGGCTTACGGGCTCACCAAAGAGCAGGCGCTTGCAGCTATTACGCTGAACCCGGCGAAGATCATGGGCGTCGCCGACAAAGCAGGCACCATCGAAGCAGGCAAGGACGCCACGCTGATCATCAGCTCCGGCGACCTGCTGGATATGAGCACGAGCAACGTGACCCATGCCTTCATCCAGGGGCGGCAGATCAACCTGGACGACAAGCACAAGCAGCTCAACGACCGTTACGAGCAGAAGTACCAGCTGAAAGGAAAAAAGGGATTCTGAGTGAGCTAGTGTGCTTTGCGGATGTGATTTCCCTTGTCTTCGAATTCAATCATTTCTCCGCAATGGGGGCAGCGGTGCGTGCGCTTCACGCGTAAAAGCCTGAACTCATCAATGAATCCCGCGGTGATAATGCCGGCCGGCAGGGCGAAAAAGGCAACGCCGGCCAGCATGATAAATCCGGTCAGAAATTTCCCAACGTGTGTCACCGGCACTATATCACCGTAGCCGGTAGTTGTAAGTGTGACTACTGACCACCAGAGTGTAGCCGGGATGCTGGTGAATTTGCTGGCGGTTTCCCCGGGCGCCGGGGTGCGGTGTTCGGCGAAATATATGATGCAGGAGGAAATGATGATCAGAAAAGTCGCGAGCACAAAGCTCAGCGTCAGTTCGCTTTTCCTTTTTCGAAAAACATTTCCAATCATTTGCGCAGCCTGCGTATAGGCGGTAAGGCGGAAGAGGCGCAGCACTCTCAGCAGCCGCAGGATTCGCAGCTCGCGGAGGTCGATCGGGACCGCCGTGAACATGTAGATGAAAAAAGGCAGGATCGCGATCAGGTCGATCAGCGCGCCGGCCGAGACCATGTATTTCAGCCTTCCCCACAGAGGGTGTTTATACCGTTCCTCTTCAGTAGCGCTCCAGAGGCGCAACACGTATTCAATCGTGAAGATAATTACCGAAAAAAGATCGAAATAATAGAAAAACGTTCGGTACCGCACGAACAGCGGGTCCACTGTTTCGAGCATCACCACGATCACGTTGAGGATAATCAGGACAACAATAAAGAGGTTGATGATCTTGTCCCAATGCTTGTCACCAACGATCTCGGGGTGCAACAGTCCGTGAACTTTCTGTTTGGTTGCGCGGTACATAAGCAGCCGGTTGGTTTGTTTTTAAAGATAAAAAGAAAACCGCCAGCAGGAATAATCAGCGTGCATGGGCGGGAATAACTTTCCGGTAAAGGCTGATCAGCTTGCTCACAATCAGGGGCACCTCCCGAAGAATGGTGAGGTGTTTCCGGCCCGGTACCATCACTACCTCCAGGAAGGGAACGTTCACCAGGCGGGCCTTCGCGAATTCCGCGTTGGATGTATAAACTATGTTGTCTTTTTCTCCCTGCACGTAAATCACCGGCACACGGACTTTTTCCCAGTACGGGAGCATCTCGGCAAGCTCGCGGCGGTGGTGATATTTTTCACTGTTCGCAGACCGGTAGTGTGGAGGAATGATTTGTTTAAGGAAGGTTTTTTCAATCGCGCCGGTAAACCAGAAATATTTTTCCTCGCCCGGAGCCAGCGATGGGCAGTCGAGCAGCAGGCCGTCGGCGGCGGCCGGGCGGTCCATCAGTATCCGGCACGCGATCGAAGCGCCGTAGCTCCCCGCGCAAATGAGCAGAGGGTGAGGAAGACGTTTCTCCCTGTCCAGCAGATCGAGCATCATCGAGCTCTGCCGGGCGACCGAAGGCTCGGGTCTCCCATAGCCCGAGCCGCCATAACCCGGCCGGTCCACCGCGATCATATCGAAGCGTTCGCGCAGCCGCGGATGCGTGTAGTAATCGCGATAAAGATCCAGGGACGCGGGGGCACCGGGGATGAAGAAGATCGTGGCCGCGGCCCCGTTGTGGATGCGAATGTAGCGGATGCGCCTTCCACCGCTGTTGAAATACGTGATGCTGCCAGGCAGTCCGTGCCTGCGGAAAAATTCATGGACTTTCCTATCGGAAAAACGCTGGCGCATGCGAACCCGCAAACAAATCCATGCCAGAGATTGACTTCAGCTTGCGGGGACGGATACGAACACGCGGCAACCGTTGCCGGGCGCGCTTTCGATTTCGGCGAATCCATTCAAATACCGCGCGCGCTGGATGATGCTGGAAAATCCGATGCCGGTGATCAATGTCTTCGAATCGAACCCAATGCCATTGTCCCCGATGGAAAGTTCCAGCCGATCCCGACGGTGAACCAGTTCAATCACCACTTCATCAGCCCGGCTGTACTTGATGATGTTCCGTACCTGTTCCTGAACGATCCGGAAAAAATTCAGCTTTTGTGCCGGCCGCAGCAACCCGTCACAAACTTCGCAGACGAAATTCACGCGGACGTTGGTGGAACGGCGCAGGTCTTCGCAAATGCGGCTAATGTTTTCTTCCAGGCTGCCGGCCTGGAGCTGTGGAGCTACCATCTCCCGTGTGAGCTTCCGTATCTCTTCGATAGCGAGGCTGGTGTATTCGATCAGCTTCCCGCGGATCTCGCGAACCGGCTCGGAAGATGGCCTTAACATACCCGCGTAAAGCTTGACGGTAGAGAGGATCTGGTTCACATTGTCGTGCAACTCCGACCCCAGTCGCACCCGTTCCTGTTCCTGCACCCGAACAGCCAGCTCGGAAGCTTCCTGCCAGCGACGGGTCCGCTCCAGCATCAATTCTTCTTCCATCAGTTTTTCCCGCGTGATATCCGTAAGGGATCCGATCATTTTCACCGGGAGGCCATTCCGGTAGACTACAAACCCGCGGTCCAGCATGTGTTTGTATTCCCCGTTTGCGCAGCGAAAACGGTAACGGCTTTTCCACGACGGGAGGCTTTCATCAGTCACCTGCTTTAGCGTTTCGATCAGCGGCTCACGGTCCTGTGAGTGAACGCGGCTGAGCCACCAGTTCAGACCTCTTGGCTCTTCCTTTTGATAACCGATCATTTTCATCAGCTTTTCGTTGCGAAATATTTCGCCGCTGAGCATGTCCCATTCCCAGATCGCGTCGTAGGTAATTCGCGACAGATGATCGAGGCGCTCCTGCATGGCCTCGAGGCTGTCCCGGTCGGGTGGCAATACACCGCCGCACAGAAAGATGTTTTTGCCGTTGGAGATCTGCGGCAGAAAACGCACCTGCCAGTTCATTGGCCGGTGCCAACCATTTTTCATGCAAAGATCAAAACTGCGCGGTTCTTCTTTGCTGAGCGAGTAGCGCACCGCATCGCGAAATACTGTGGCGAATCCTGGATCCAAAAGATCGTAGAAACTTTGCTTGCGCTGTTTCGGGTTTTCGAGTTTTAATTCACGCATCATGCGTGCGTTTGCGAAAAGCATGGTGCCTTCTTCGTCGAGCAGGGTCAGAAAATCAGCGCCGTGGTGGCCTGTTGCAACCAGCGTTGCCCGGATGTCTTTCCAGCCGATTATCATGGTTTACGGTTTTTAATGCTGGTGTGGCAAAACCGTGTCTGCAGTTTCCAGGGGTACGGTGCGCACGGACAGGACAGGGCTGCGCAGGGAAGTTTTCAGTGGGACGATCAAACCAACTTCACATATATCATCGTTGTAATGACAGCGACAAGTTGCCCGTTGTTTCACTGCTTACGCGAAAGGCGATCCGGTGCGATAAGCGGTCAAGCGGATGAGGGGTTCGTAATTTTACGATGCATTGATTCGAATAAATAGCGAAAGAAATTATCTGTTGTGCAAGTTGGTGATGTGGGGAATTCTCAGCAAAGCTTTTGTAGCTTGAGCGCCAAAACCAAAACCACTATGGGCCGACGCATTTTCTTCCACTCTGGGAATTTCAGCAATGCTTCGCACCTCTTTACTCGTGTTATCTGGAAAAAATCAGCCCCCAGCTGCTACCGCAAAAGAGTTCGGCAGGAAATTGAAGAGCTGATCTGCACCTACACACTTGAGATCCATCACCACGCACTTGCGCCCGAACGAAAAGCAACGGGCACCGACAACAATATTGTGCTGATTACCGAATCGACGCATCGCACGCGTCCCAGCCGCAACTGCCGTTCCAAGACTCTGTACCGCATTCTTACATGCGAGGAAGTACGTCGGGAACAGATCCTCACCGAAGAGGTTGGAGTATTTGTTGTCAAAGCCGAGCTGCTGGCGCATTCCGGCAAAGCGGCACCTGCCCTGGAACCCGGATCCACACTCACGCTTACGGTCAAGCCGGGATTGTCGGTTACCATCGCCGCCAACAAGGAGCTGTATCTACCGTTCGCTACGGCGAAAGTCCAGGCAGATTTTTGACAGCGATATCCGCTGACACAGAAGTGCTGTTCAGAGAAATCCCTTGAATCGGATTTCGCGCTTGCCTTTCGACGGTTCGCAGCCCGTTTTGCGCTGGGAATGACAACTGCTGATCACAACTGGAAGCAAAACCAGGAAGGCCAGTTTGAAAATGGTGGTTCGCATTGAATTGGGTTATGTGGTGGCTCCAGAGGGGACGGCAGGAGTTTCAATCGGTGGCGGAAAACCCAAACGCGCCAAGATCAAATAAAAAAAGTTTCCAATCAATCCCTCATACCGTAAAAAGGCAGCCCTCCGTGTTTTTTTGACCTGAATCAAAAAACTGGCAAGCTAGTTCACCTGCTTTATAAGGCAAGCCGCTGTGTGATTGGCGGAAAAAGCGGGAACTTGGTGCTTGCACTTTTCCCCTCACCTCAATTCTATTCCATGGACCGGAAAGACTTTCTCATCAAGGGCATTCCCGGAATTCTCTCGATCGTTGGCATCTCGTCGGTTGTAGGGAACAGCTCCTGTGGCGAAGAATCGGGCGAATGCGAGCTTTCTCCGCGGGAAACCAAAGGGCCGTTCCCAATTCGCACACCCGCTCAGCTGGTAAAAAGCAATATCCGCGGCGACCGACAGGGGATCCCACTACTGATTCTGCTGACCATCTTAAACCGCGAGGACAATTGCCGGCCCTTGCCCAATGCGGTCGTGGACATCTGGCATTGCGACAAGGATGGCTATTATTCCGAGTACGGCAACCACCCGATGCAGCCGGAAGACATGACGCGCGAACATTTCCTGCGCGGCCGCCAGCAAGCGGACGAACAGGGTCGCGTTTCTTTCGTTTCGGTGTACCCGGGCTGGTATTCGGGCCGGGCCCCGCATATTCATCTTGAAATTTTCAGCCGGAATGAAAAATCGCTGCTGGTGACACAGATCGCTTTTCCCGAGGATATTTCGCGCGCCGTTTACAACAGCCCGCAGTACGCAAATCGGGGAAATGCCGATACATTGAACCGGCGGGATGGAATTTTCCGCGATAGTCTTGATGAACAGCTGGCCGCAGTAAGCGGTAACCTGGACGAGGGATTCACGCTGACACACTCCATCGTCGTAAAGGCCTGATCATTCATCAGCCAGCTGTATCCATACCGGAGCGTGGTCCGACGACTTTTCCCAACCCCGGACTTCCCAGTCGACGCCGGCGGTCATTAACCGCGGAAGCAGGGCAGGGCTGAGGAGAAAATGATCGATGCGGAGTCCCGCATTGCGGGCGAATGCGTTCCTAAAATAATCCCAGAAAGTGTAAATCGTTTCTTCCGGGTACAAATAGCGTATTGCATCGGTCCACCCCTGAGCCAGCAGATCCCGGAACGCCTGACGAACCTCGGGGCGGAACAACGCGTCATCTGCCCACCGTTCCGGTTTGTAAACATCCTTCTCGGAAGGCATGACGTTGAAATCGCCGGCCAGGAGTACGGGGCGCGCTTCGCGCAGCAATTCCGACGCGTGCTGCTGCAGCCGGCCAAACCACTTCAGCTTGTAATCGAATTTCGGACCGGGTGCAGGGTTGCCGTTCGGTAAGTAAAGATTCCCGACCACCAGACCTTTTACTTCCGCTTCAATATAGCGGCTGTGTTCATCCTCCGGGTCGCCGGGGAGTACGCGGCAGCGTTCAGCCGGCGCAGAATTTTTTGAAAGAATGGCCACTCCGTTCCAGCTTTTTTGCCCGTGCCAGATCGCCTGGTAGCCCGCATCGCCAAGGGCTTCGCGAGGAAACTTTTCTTCCGGCGCTTTCAATTCCTGCAGGCAAACCACGTCGGGTCCTGATGCTTCGAGCCACCGAAGCAATACAGGCAGGCGGCCGTTGACGCCATTCACGTTGTAGCTGGCAATTTTCATAAAGCAAGCTGCCAAGGGAATTTCCACCGAAGGGTTTCGGGAATTTCGTGTTGCCACAAGCTGACCCGATCAAAGGTAACGTCGGCGCCCCAGGATGGCGCGACGGATGAGTCCAACCACAAGCGTGAACAGCGCGGAACCGATTACCGCCCAGATGATGGGAAAAGTCTTGTCGCCCACCCGGATGGCCAGCATTTCGGGCCATCCCAGCTTACGCGACAGCCAGAGCCCGATATAAGCACCGATAAAACCGACGACAATTGAAACGAGGCAGCCTCCGAGATCAAAGCCCGCGAGCGCCTGCCCGATCGAGCCGCAGATCGCAGCGATGATCAGCAGAACAAGGAATTCCATTAAGGTCATGGCCGAGGTTTCCCCAGTCCGTACAATTTAAATGCCGCAAGGACAACAAAAATTGATCAGGCATTGAAGATCAGCCTTCGCGGCCGTGGCAATGCTTGTATTTCTTCCCCGAGCCGCACGGACAGGGGTCATTGCGACCGATCTTTGGCCCAACCTTTACAGGCGCCTGCTTTTCCGCGACCGCCGGGCCGCCCGGCTCGAAGCGATCTTTTTCGTTCGCCGCGTAGTCATCGCCGCGCGCATCCACTTCCTCCTTGTTCGCGCGCATCCGGCTCATGTCGGTCTTTTGCTGCCGCCCTTCGCGAAGCTGTGACTGTTCCTGCTGGAGCGGGATAGAAGAGTGACAAAGGAAGGATACAATGTCTTTATTCACTTCCGCATCCATATTCTTGAATTGCTGGAATGCCTCCACCTTGTAAATAACCAGCGGATCTTTTTGTTCGAGATAGGCTGTCTGCACCGATTGCTTCAGATCGTCCATCGCGCGGAGGTGTTCCTTCCAGGCGTCATCAATCACGGTAAGGGTGATGGTCTTTTCCAGCGCATGGGTGAGTTCATCGCCATTTGATTTGATGGTCTTATCCAGGTTGGTAAGTACATTCAATCCTTTGCGACCGTCGGTAAAAGGCACTACGACGTTCTCAATGTGTGCCCCCTGGGTCTGGCGGATGTTTTTGAAAACGGGAAGCGCCTGTTTTTTTACCTCTTCCTTGTGCCGGCTGTAATTTTCCGTCGCTTCCGCGTAGAGCTTATCGGCGAGGGAATTAATGTCGCCTTTGAGAAACTCTTCCTGTTCAATACGGGTATCCAACCCAAAATTTACAATGCAGCCCAATTTGAAGCCTTCATAATCTTCCTGTTCCTTGAAGCCGCTCACCAGACTTTCCGCAACGACGGCAAAAGCATTGTCGATGTCGAGCGCGAGGCGTTCTCCGAAAAGCGCGTGATTCCGCCGGTCGTAAACGACATTTCGCTGCTTGTTCATCACGTCGTCGTACTCAAGAAGCCGCTTGCGGATCCCAAAATTGTTTTCCTCCACTTTTTTCTGGGCACGCTGGATGCTGTTGCTGATCATGCTGTGCTGGATCACGTCGCCTTCCTTGTATCCCAGCTTGTCCATTAGTGCCGCGATCCGCTCACTGCCGAACATTCGCATCAGGTCGTCTTCCAGGGAGACATAAAACTGGGAAGTTCCTGGGTCACCCTGACGTCCGGCGCGTCCGCGCAGCTGGCGGTCGACGCGGCGACTTTCGTGCCGCTCGGTACCGATGATCGCGAGGCCCCCCGCCTCGCGCACTCCCGGGCCGAGCTTGATATCGGTTCCCCGCCCTGCCATGTTTGTGGCAATCGTCACCGCACCGGCCAGCCCCGCTTCGGCCACGATCTGCGCCTCGCGGGCGTGCTGTTTCGCGTTGAGAACGTTGTGCGGTATTTTTTTCACCTGCAGCATTCGGCTCAGCAGTTCGCTTACTTCGACTGATGTGGTTCCAACGAGCACGGGCCTGCCCGCGTTGCGCAGCGCTTCGATTTCGTCAATTACCGCCTTGTATTTTTCGCGCTTGGTCTTGTATACGAGGTCCTGCCGGTCCTTCCGGACCATCTGCAGGTGCGTGGGAATGGTGACCACGTCCAGTTTATAGATGCTCCAGAGCTCGGCAGCTTCCGTTTCAGCAGTACCCGTCATCCCGGCCAATTTGTGATACATGCGGAAATAGTTCTGCAGCGTGATTGTGGCGTATGTCTGGGTGGCCGCTTCAATCTTCACGTTCTCTTTGGCCTCGATAGCCTGGTGCAGGCCGTCGGAATACCGTCTTCCTTCGAGAATACGTCCTGTTTGCTCGTCCACGATCTTGATCGCCCCGTCGAGCACCACGTATTCGACATCTTTCTCGAAAAGCGTATAAGCCTTAAGAAGCTGGTGAACGGTGTGGATGCGGTCAGCCTTCTGCGCGTACTCGTTGAGGATGGATTCTTTCTGATGCAGCTTCTCGTCGGCGGAAAGTTCGCTCTTCTCTACCTCTGCGAGGCGGACACCGATATCGGGAAGCACGAAGAATTCAGGGTCTTCGCCGGAACGTGTTATCATCGCCAGCCCCTTGTCGGTAAGGTCCACCGAATTGTTCTTCTCATCAATGTGAAAGAGCAGCTCCTCGTCCACGATGTGCATGTTGCGCTGCTGGTCCTGCAGGTAATAATTTTCGGCCTTCTGCATTTTCACCTTGTTGCCGGGTTCGCTCAGAAACTTGATCAGCGGCCCATACTTCGGCAAGCCACGGTAGGCGCGGTACAGGTAGAGCCCTCCCGCTTTTGGGTCGTCGTCGCCTTCCGCGAAACGCTTTCTCGCTTCGTTCAGGCAGTTCCGTACGATGCGTTCCTGTTCCTGCACGAGCTGCTGGATCCGAGGCTTGTGGATGTGAAACTGCTGCTCTTCACCGCGGGGAACGGGACCGGAAATGATCAGCGGAGTGCGCGCGTCATCAATGAGCACCGAGTCCACCTCATCCACCATCGCGAAATGATGTTTGCGCTGCACCATTTCTTCCGGCGAGTGGACCATATTGTCGCGCAGGTAATCAAAGCCGAATTCATTGTTAGTGCCGTACGTAATGTCAGCCAGGTATGCCTTGCGGCGCTCCTCGCTGTTGGGCTGGTGCTTGTCGATGCAGTCCACCGTAAGCCCGAGCCATTCAAAGATCGGCCCGTTCCATTCCTGGTCGCGGCGCGCGAGGTAATCGTTCACTGTCACGATATGAACGCCCTCGCCGGCAAGCGCGTTCAGGTAAGCGGGCAATGTGGAAACGAGGGTTTTTCCTTCACCCGTAGCCATCTCGGCGATCTTCCCCTGGTGCAAAACCACGCCGCCTATGAGCTGCACGTCGTAGTGCAGCATGTTCCAGGTGATCTGGCCGCCCGCAGCCGTCCAGCTGTTGCGGTAGATCGCATTATCCCCTTCGATCCGGATATAATCTTTCTTTACGCTCAGGTCGCGGTCCAGCTGCGTGGCGGCGACGATCAGTTCGCTGTTTTCCTTAAAACGCCTCGCCGTCTCCTTCACCACCGCGAAGGCTTCGGGAAGGAGTTCGGTGAGGATCTCTTCGATCTTCTTGTCGCGTTCTTTCTTCAGCTTGTCCACGTCCTGGTAAATGCTCTCCTTACCCAGCAGGTCATTGAAAGGAAGCTGCTCGGCGCGTTGGGTTTTGTCCGCTATTTCCTGGTCCATTTCCGCCAGATATTCGCGGATGCGCTGACGGAATTCCACGGTCTTGCTGCGCAGCTCGTCGTTGCTGAGCGACTGGTAGGCCTGGAAATATTCGTTGATCCGGGCCACATAGGGCTGAATTTTTTTGACATCTTTTTCGGATTTGCTGCCCCCGAAAATTTTGGAGAATAGGCTCATTTTTTCTGTACTGCTTTGTCAATTCTTAAAGGCGCATGCCCGGGCCGGAAACCCTTTTTCAAACAGGGTGGAGATCAGCGGCAAAAACAGTGCTATTCGATCCGGCAGGCCAATTTGACAGCGCGGGCAAAGATAGTCATTAGTCGGTAGTGGAAAGTCGTGAGTCGGGAGTTCGGAGTCGGATCTTCCGACTACTGACATCCGACTTCAGCGTTTTTCAATTCGTAAGCATGAAATCGCGTCGCAGCCCGTACGACATTGAAAAACGGCCGCCTTCCCGGGGCGTTTCGCGAAGACGGCGGTCTCGTTCGCGGTAGAGCTCGAGATGGACAGGACCATTCACCAGCGCCTGTAAATCTTCCGCACTCACGAGCACCCTTCCGAATTTCACCGTATCCACCCGGTTGATGCCGTCGCTGTGAAAGGAAGTGTCGTTAAGAATGACCCGAACGTAATCTACCGATTCCAGCCCATCCAGCTCAATAATCAGGTCGCCACGCTGAAATGTCGGGGGCAGGGTTGATCGCATCGTCAGGGGGCGGAAAGCAAAGCGCTCTGTATATTTCCTGCCCCTCGCGTCAGTGAACACGATCGTATGCTCGCCGGTAAATTCGGCAAGCGGTCGGATCACTTCGTAAAAAGCGCCGGTCATATTCGAGCTGTCGCCCGGGATCTCGCGCCCGTCCAGCTCTACCTTCGAGGGCGGTCCGAGTAGCAGTGTCGTTCCGTTCGGTCCACCGTAGCGAAACTGTAACATGAGCGTGAGGTCGTCGTGGTTTTCCTCCCCTGAGAGCCGGTAGTCGAGGAAAATAGTTTCCGGGTCCACGTCGCGGCTGTCGCCGATCTCATTGCTGCCGCACCCGGCGCCGCAGCCGACGAAGAACAGCAAGGCAAGGCGGGGAGAAAATAGCATAGCTCTGTTTGACATTAATAACTCCTGACTGGAAAAAGTAAGTTAAGGAAATTCAAAAGCCGAAGAGGAGGAGAGGGTCAGGGCCGAAATATTATGAACCTCGAACTTCGAACAACGAACGTCGAATTGGAGGCATGAGTAATGAAAGGGTGGGGGGAAATATTTTACATGCGCAGACTTATTTTTGTCACGCTGAGCTTGTCGATGTCTGACAGTTACCAGAATCTTCCGAAAGCCAAACCCTACATCCTAAAGTCTAAACGGCTGGCACTGGGGTCCGGCGTACGAGGTACGAGGGGTATTTATTTTCACGGAAAGCCGCCAAGAGGCAAAGACGCAAAGTGCTTTCTATGCCAGTTAACTCCCCTTCTCCTTAACCTTCTGACTCCCTAACCCGCCTTGACGTAAACCAATTAGCCCCTCCTTTCCCCCATTTCCCGTAGTTTTGCGCCCTGAAAACCGCGACGGCGGGATTAAAAGTAGAGTACAGCCCATGCCAGGACAATTAAAGGAAGTTCGTAACCGCATCAAGTCGGTAGAGAGTACGCAGCAGATCACGAAGGCGATGAAGATGGTGAGCGCCGCGAAATTGCGGCGTGCCCAGGATGCCATTGTACAAATGCGGCCATATGCGCGGAAGCTGCAGGAAATGCTGAGCAACATCGTGAGCAACAGCGAAGGCGGGGGCGGAATGAGCCTCGCAACGGAGCGCCCGGTGGAGCGGGTCCTGCTGATCGTGCTCACCAGTGACCGTGGGCTTGCCGGGGCGTTCAACGCCACGCTGATCAAGCTGGCCAAATCCACGATCGCCGAGAAGTACGCGACGCAGCACCGGAAAGGGAACGTGACGATCTGGAGCATGGGCAAGAAAGGCTATGAGCATTTTCTGAAGAATCATTACAAGGTTGAGGATACTTACCGGGATATTTTCCTGCACCTGGGTTTTGAGCGGGTGCAGCAGGCCGCGCAGGCCGCAATGAAGGCTTTCCAGGAAAAGCAGTTCGACGTTGTAGAGATAATCTACAGTGAGTTCAAAAATGCAGCCACGCAGCGGTTCAAGATCGAACGCTTCCTGCCCATCCCAAAGGTAGAAGCGAAACCGGGCAGTGCGAAAGCCGACTTTATCTACGATCCTGCCAAAGAGCAGCTCATCGCAGAACTGATGCCGAAGATCCTCAATACCCAACTCTACAAGGCTGTCCTTGATTCGCACGCGTCGGAACACGGGGCGCGCATGACAGCAATGGACAAAGCCACTGAAAACGCGAACGAGATGCTGCGCTCGCTGAAGATATCTTACAACCGCGCGCGGCAGGCAGCGATCACCACGGAACTGACCGAGATCGTGAGCGGTGCCGCTGCATTGCAGGCCTGACGGGTGAGGCGGTGAATTGTGAATAATGAGCAATAGCTTTCTCCGGCTCAATTCCTATCTTGCTTTCCGGCCAACGAGCCGACCCTAATCAGAAGCTATGACTGCATCCATCCTGATGAGCCACATTGAGGCGCTGATCTTTGCCAGCGACAAACCCCTTACCGCTTTCGAGATTACCGAACTGCTCCACAACGCGCCGGATCTCTCCGATGAAAAGATCGCGCCGGCCCAGGTAGATTCTCTGCTGGAGGCTATCCGCGAAAAGTATTCTGCTCACGGCTTTCCCTTCGAGGTCACGGAAGTGGGCGGAGGGTGGCAATTCCTCACGAGGAAAGAATATCACAAGACTGTGGCGCAGCTGAATGGCGACAGATTCCTGAAGCGCCTGTCGGCCGCCGCACTCGAAACGCTTGCCATCATCGCCTACAAACAACCGATTACCAAAGGGGAGATCGAATCCATCCGGGGCGTTAGCTGCGATTACACGGTGCAAAAACTGCTGGAAAAAGAGCTTATCGTCATCAGCGGACGCAATGAGAAGCAGCCGGGTCAGCCGCTGCTTTATTCCACATCAAAAGGCTTCATGGATTATTTCGGAATCAATTCTCCCGAGGAACTGCCAAAAATCCGCGAAGTGGTTCCCGACCAGGCGGTAGAACCCACGGTGCTAAAGGACACGTTTTTTGGAAAAGCGGAGGCTGAAGAAGTGCTTTCTGTAAGCGAGGGAGGCGAGCTGGTGCTGAAGCCCGGTGAGCGCAGCGAAGACGAAGCCTGATTTTTTCCATGCTTCCCGGTTGGTTCCGCAGCTTCACCCCCACCAACTATTTCCTTTAAATTCGCGCGCATGTCGCACAGCCTTTCCCACGCGCAGCTTCTTGAGGTTGCCGGGCGTTTCGGAACTCCCGTTTATGTTTATCATGCCGAAAAGATCGGCGAGCAATACGATAAGTTGGCGAAGGCTTTCCGGGGCACAAAGACGCGTTTTTTCTACGCCTGCAAAGCGCTGACCAACATCAACATCCTCAAGTTCATCCGGCAGTTGGGCGCCGGGGCGGATTGCGTCAGCATCAACGAGGTGAAAATGGCGCTGAAGGCGGGATTCGCGGTGACCGATATTCTCTATACCCCGAACAGCGTGGACATGGAAGAAGTGCTGCAGGCGCGGGAGTTTGGAGTCCGCATCAATATTGATAACATTTCGATCCTGGAACAGTTCGGAAACCGTTTTGGGAGCAACTATCCCGTCTCCATCCGGGTGAACCCGCATATCATGGCGGGCGGAAATTTCAAGATTTCGACCGGCCACGTGGACAGTAAGTTTGGCATTTCCATTCACCAGCTCCGGCATATCGAGAGAGTGGTGCGTTCAACGAAGCTGCGGGTGAACGGCCTTCACATGCATACCGGCAGCGAAATCAAGGACGTTGGTGTGTTCCTCGAAGGACTCGAGCTGATGTTCGATTTGGCCACGCATTTCCCCGACCTGGAGTTCGTGGACCTGGGAAGCGGATTCAAGGTGCCCTATCAACCCGAAGATCCGGAGACCGATGTGGAGACGCTCGGTCGCGAAGTGGCTGCGAGGTTCAATCAGTTTGGAAAAGATTCCGGCCGGCAGCTGGAAGTCTGGTTTGAGCCAGGGAAATACCTGGTCAGCCAAGCGGGATATTTCATCGTGAGAACGAACGTAATCAAGCAAACACCGGCGACCGTTTTCGTGGGAGTCAACAGCGGCTTCAACCACCTCATCCGTCCCATGTTCTACGAAGCATACCACCACATTGAGAACATTTCCAATCCGCGTGGAAATGAGCGCATCTATACGGTTGTTGGAAATATTTGCGAAACCGACACGTTCGCGTGGGACCGCAAGCTGAACGAGGTTCGGGAGGGAGACTATCTTGTTTTTTACAACGCCGGCGCCTATGGATTCGAAATGGCTTCGAATTTCAATTCGAGACTGAAGCCGGCGGAAGTAATGGTGAAAAACGGGGAAGCGTACCTGATTCGGAAGGCGGACGAGTTCGAAGACCTGTTGCGCAACCAGGTCGAAGTGATCTGATCAGTCCGACCGGGTTACCCAAACGTGTACATTTGTCGTCGCATTCACCGGCATCGTTCCTCCCATAGCGATCCTGCTGCCGCTGGAATGAATGACCAGGTTTTTTTCGCGAAGAATCCCTGTACCCCGGTCCACGAGTATCTGCCCGCTGGTTTGGTTGTCGAGTGTCGTAATCACCTCCATGCCCATCATCTCAGATGCGCTGCTGGTGCGGGATTTACCTTTGAGATCAATAACGAGGGTCGAGTCGGTAAGCGAGCTCAGCTCATAGTCGGTGCTGTAAGCCCCGGTGGAATCCTGGAAAGAAAAGTTCCATTTGCTGCCGATATTGACTGCACTGTCCGGCAGTACGGTGAAAAAACTCGGACGACCGCGCTGAGGAGGCTTGATGCCGTCAAACAGGTGGCTCATTAGATCCATGATCAGCTGTAATCTTTCGTCGATTTCCAGCTCCAGTGTTTCGGGCTGCACCATCAACACCCGGCCCATGGGATCCAGCACCATATCGAAACTTTGATCCAATAATTGCCTGACGGGTTTTCCAAAAGGCCCTGACAGGTCCTTATCGTTTTTCGAGTCGAAACTTCGCTTCTGTCCCATCCCGTCGAAATGAAAGCGGATCGCCTCCGCCCGGTGCCTTAGCGTGCTGCTGCCGCCTGCCGCGTGCGTAACGGTGTACAGCTGGACCGCTTCCCCATCGACATCAAAGTCGACAGCCTGGTTCATGACCTGTTGCGCGAGGTGGGTTTTGACGCTGGTGGTCACTTTCCATTTTTGGTCGGGGGAGAATTTCAGACTGGCCTGATAGGCTTGCCCGCTGGCTTGTACCGTGCAGCCGATGAGGGCCGCGATGAGGAAGCATTTCATATGGGATTAGTCTCAGAGTTGACGAGCGACAAGTAAAAGCGTTGCAAATTCCCGGAACTTTTCCTGCGGTGAAATTAATCGAATATACAGTAGCTTGGGACGTGTCTGACTTTCTCCGGCTGGTCCGCCATCCGCTTCGTTTCCGGCTGTTCCTCCTGAGCCGGCTTCCCAGCGCACTTTTCGCCGGAGTGCGTATTGCACATATTGATGAATCGCGTTGCGTTACGACGATACGGTATCGCTGGTTTACCCGGAATCCATTCCACTCGCTCTATTTCGCTTGTCTGAGTATGGCGGCGGAAATGAGCACGGGTGCACTGGCAATGTGCCATGTGCACGGCAGGCGTCCTTCGGTCGCCCTGCTGGTGGTCCGGGTGGAATCGGTGTATTCGCGAAAGGCGAGGGGCCTGATTCGGTTCACCTGCAATGATGGGGAAGCCATTGGCCGGGCGGTGGAGCAGGCCGTCGCGGGCGGCGAGGCGGCCACGGTAGAGGCACGTTCTATCGGCACGAATGAACAGGGAGAAGTGGTGGCGGAGTTTGCCGTTACCTGGTCGTTCAGGAAGAGGAATTCAGTCGATAGCCGGTAATCGGTAGTCGATGGTCGGTGTTGGTGGGGGTTGTTGCGTTAATTTCATATTCAGATTATTACTCATGAAGATAGCTTTTCACGGGGCGGCGCGAACGGTCACGGGGTCGAAGCACCTGCTCACACTCCGGAATGGAAAAAAAATTCTCCTGGATTGCGGCATGTTCCAGGGAATGGGGAAGGAAACAGACCTGCTCAACCGCGACTTTGGATTTAATCCCCGGGATGTAGATGCGTTGTTGCTTTCGCATGCGCACATCGACCACAGCGGGCTGATCCCGCGATTGGTGCAGGAAGGTTTTTCCGGCAAAATCTACTGCAATCCGGCAACGCGCGACCTTACCCAGGTGCTGCTGGTCGATTCGGCGGGAATCCAGGAAGACGAAGCAAAATATGCAAACAAGCACCGGGCGATTGCGGGACTTCCTTATGTGCGGCCGCTCTACGATAGCGAGGATGTGAAAAAATGCCTGGATCTCTTCTCAGCAGTGGAGTACGATACCTGGTTCCAGGTAATGGATGGGGTAGAAGCGATGTTTACTGACGCGGGGCATATCATCGGAAGTTCCTGCGTGCACCTGCGCATCCGGGAAAACGGGAAGCAAACGCGCCTCACCTTCAGCGGCGACGTGGGGCGGTACCGCGACCTGATCCTGCGCTCGCCGGCGGAGTTCCCGCAGGCAGATTATATCATTCTGGAATCCACTTACGGAAACAGCCTGCATGACGAGGTGATCACAACACCCGACCTGCTGCTGCGCTGGGTGGAAAAGGCCTGCCTGCAGAAGAAAGGGAAGCTGATCATGCCGGCGTTCAGCGTCGGACGTACTCAGGAGTTGCTGTTTTCTTTCAACCAGCTTGAACTGGAAAACCAACTGCCGGACCTTGATTATTATGTAGACAGTCCGCTTAGTTCGGAAGCCACCGAGATCGTGAAGCGCTATTCCCAATATTTCAACACGGCGGTTCGCAAGCTGCTGGAAGCCGACAAGGATCCGTTTTCCTTCACGGGTCTCCGCTACATACAAACCGCGGAACAGTCGAAGCTTCTGAATTTTCAAAATGGACCCATGGTGATCATCTCGGCGAGCGGGATGGCCGACGCCGGACGGGTAAAGCACCACATAAGCAACAATGTCGAGAACGGCCGCAACACCATTCTCCTGACGGGATATTGCGAACCCGGTTCCCTGGGCGGACGGTTGATGGCGGGGGACCGGGAGGTCAACATTTTCGGGGTGGAGCACCAGGTGAACGCAGAAATCGGAGCTATTCGCAGCATGAGCGCGCACGGCGACTTCCAGGATCTCAGCCAGTGGCTGGCCTGCCAGGATCCCGCGGGTATAAAAAAACTTTTTCTCGTCCACGGAGAATATCCGGTGCAGCTGGACTTCAAGCAGCGGCTGATCCGGAAAGGATTCGTGGATGTAGAGATTCCCGAAAGACACCACGAAATTGGCCTGGGCTGATTACTCCATCATGCCTTCGGATGTGACGGGGTCAATCACGTGGCTGATGCGCGTCACCCTGTTTGCGGGGAATCCGCCTTGCGTCGCGTGCTGGCGGATCATTTCCTCGTTCGGTGCGTTGTAAATGCAGTAGATCTTGTCGCCGGCCACATAACTGTGGACCCACTGTATCTGCGGTCCCATCTTGTCGAGCACCGAGCACGATTTTTGGGAAATTCCGACCAGTTGATCCGGACTCAAATTCCCGGCACCCGGGATCTCTCTCTCGATGATATAGCGTGGCATAATCTGTGGATTTAATTTGTAAATAAGGATATCTAAAGTACGAAGAGTTTTTTCACATCTCCTTAGTAAACCGGGCCCTGTTTTTACCGTTGATACATCGTCTTGTTAGCGAACTAAAAAGAAACTTATGCCCCGTATATTCAAACTGTGGAGCCTTGTGGCGGGAATGGTCGTGTTTTTCGCCGGTTGCGCTTCTACTGCACACATCAAGAAAGACGAGCATGCGGATTTCAGCCGCTACCGCAGTTTCGCCTGGATCGAAAAAGATGAAAGCGGCGAAGTGCGTAATGATCTGACTCAGCAGCAGATCCGCCAGGCGGTGAACCGCGAGCTTGAAAAAGCGGGTTGGAACGAAACCAGGCAAAAGCCGGATGTACTGCTCAGTTATGATGTACTCGTCGAAAAATCCGTAGAGGAGACGAGCGATCCGGTTTATTCTGAGCCTTATACGCGGGTGGTGTACAACCCATACACCCGGCGCTATATGACCATCTATTATCCTTCTCAGTTTCTCGGATACGACCGCGGCCAGCGGACGGTGCGGGAAGGGACAGTGACAATCACGATGATCGATGCGAAAAAGGACAAAGTGGTGTGGCAGGGCTGGACCACCGATGAGGTGAACAGCAGGAACCTCACGAAAAGGGAAATCGACAACAGCGTCCGGGCGATCTTCCGCAAGTTCGACCTCGCGAAAAACTAATTCGGACGGACCGCATCCCTCCGATCCGCCAAAACGGACGGGGGGATTTTTTTACCTTCTCCGGGTCATGAAATAGACGATCAGTCCGATCACAAGTGCGGCGATAAACAGCCCGACCCAGATGCCCGCCTTGAAAATATCTCCGATCACTTCGCAGCCGCTTAAAATAGTGACCATGGCGAGCAGGAGCAGCATCCACAGATTCTTCATAGTCCTGTTTTGAGGGGACATATGAAAAATAATCGTGCCATTTATTTGGAGTCGGTAGTCGTGAGTCGGTGGTCGATAGTGGGGAGAACTATAATCCTGGGGTTCGGTACTGGTTTACTGGTTACCTGGTAATCTTTTTCTGCGACCGCCGCAAGCCTCAAACCTGCTGTTCAGTTGACAGGTTGATAAGCTGACACGTTGATAAGGGAGGGGAAAATATTAGATAATAAATATCAGATGTTGAAGTGGATGGAGGTTCTTTCCGCTACCTAACCCTCAAACGCCCTAACTTCCTAACAACACCTCGATGTTCTACACCCTTCCCGCTAAACCCTAAACATCTCCGAATGTAGCGGGATCGGGAGTTGAACCCGAGACCTTTGGGTTATGAATCCAACGCTCTAACCGCCTGAGCTATCCCGCCCTGATCGGGCGCAAAAATAGCCGTTTTTGCCTTAACTAATGCTTAAAACCAGGCGCTCAGTTAACGGCGACCTGGTCAAAATCAATACTGCAATACCGTTTCGCAACGGAAAAAACCGTTCGTTACAGTCGAGGAATTTTTTGCAGCGAAACAATTTTCGGCCGCCGGTAAAGGCCTTATGTTTCTATTGCGAAACGACCCCCGGTAACCCCGGGGGTCTTCCGTCGATTCGTCTTTATTCATTCGTCGCCGATACCTGTCCACGGATCTCGCCGTTTGGATTTGCCGCCGTGTGAATGTTGTAGTAGATACGTCCACTCAGCAGGTAGGTCTCGGTGGAATCGGCGATCGTGATGTTGCCTCCCGCGCTGCCCGCCGTGCCGTTATTGATAATAGTCAGCGTGTGGATGGGACCCGCGTTGGCGCCGGCCGCGGCGGGACCATGAAAGTGAATTGCAGAAGCCGGACCCGTCAGGCCGGTCCAGGTAATGGAATACTGCAACAGGTTGTCATCAGCGTCATAGGTTCCCGTCAACATCCCACTGCCTGCCGATCCAACGGGCGGTACCTCCTGGCTGCCCGAAGCGGTGCCACTGAGCACATAAGTGTCATCCAGGTCCACTTCCTCGCAGGCCGAAAGAAACAGCGTGGCGCATAAGGTTCCCACAATCAGGAACGGATTAAGTACTTTTTTCATAGTAGTAAGATTTATGATTCTGCTTACCGGTTTCAAAAACACTACCAAACTGGGCGGGAATGCTTTGGTATGATTTTTCTGATAAAAACAGTATCGGCATCCTGTTTTTCTTAATTCTTAAACCGTTAGTTATGACTGATACTGGAAAAATGGTGGTAGGAATGATCGCCGGCGCAATTGCAGGTATTTCCATCGGCTTATTGATGGCTCCTGAAAAAGGGAGCGTTACCCGCGGGCGGATCCTGAATGCACCCCGAATCTGGGTGAACCGCCTGGGCCGCCTGTTCCTTCGCAGCAATGGTAAAGTGGCGGAAGAGCTGCAGCGGGTACGGAAGAGAAAAGCAGCAGCGCAGGAGCGGGTCAATCAGTTGAGGCAGGGACTCGGGTAAGTCGGGAAAGTTGGGAAAAGAGCGGGAGGTCGGGGCAAGCGTTGAAGGTCGTTGAACGTGGTTCAACATTGTGGAAGCGCCAATGTCTATTGACTGGTTTTTTATGCGCGTATTCCTTTCAGTGGGTTGAATATTTTCAGGGAAGGAGACATGCCTGGCTCATCACTCATTACTTATTTCTGATTTTTCATCCATTCACCACCTCCCCGCCATTAGGATGTAAGAACTGCCCGGTAATGTAGCCTGAGTCTTCGGTGGCGAGAAACAGGTAACAGGGCGCGACCTCCACCGGCTCGGCGGCGCGGTGCAGAGGGACATCAGTTCCGAACTCCTGGACTTTCTTTCCTTTAAAAGTTGCGGGTATAAGCGGTGTCCATACCGGCCCCGGCGCCACACCATTCACGCGGATCCCCCGGTCCGCGAGGTTCGCCGACAGGCTGCGGGTGAACGATACGATTGCTCCCTTCGTTGCGGCGTAATCGATCAAATGACTGCTTCCGCGGTAGGCGGTAACCGAAGACGTGTTGATGATGGAGCTCCCTTCGCCCAGGTATTTGAGGGCCGCCTTTGTGATCCAGAAATAAGAAAATATGTTGGTGCTGAAAGTCCGCAGCAGCTCAGAGGTCGTGAGCTCCTCGAGCGATTTATTCTCGTAGTGAAGCGCGGCATTGTTGACAACAATGTCGAGCTTTCCAAACTTCCTGAAGGTGCGTTCCACTACCCTTATGCAATGTGCTTCTTTCGAGAGATCGCCGGGCAGAAGCAGGCAACGCTTTCCGTAGGTTTTTTCGATGATCCCGCGCGTTTCTTTTGCGTCCGCATTCTCGTTCAGATACGCAATCGCGACATCTGCTCCTTCCTTTGCAAACAGTATAGAAACTGCTTTCCCGATCCCACTGTCGCCTCCGGTGATCAGCGCTACCTTGTTTTTTAGACGTTCGTGCCCGGGAATGTGCGGGTGATCGAACACCGGCCGTGGTTGCATTTTCTTCTCGATGCCCGGACGGCGCTGGTGCTGCGCTTTTCGAACTTTTTTTGAAGGTGCTGCTTTCTGCATGTCTGTTTTCCGACAGGGCGGAAATTATTGTACCAGACTCACGGCTTACCCAATGTCGAAAAATTTCCCCGTTTCGCGTGCCGTTCCGGCAACTCGAGACCGGCCGTTGTGGCACGGATTTTTCATTAAACAGTGCGGAGAAATAAGTTCTTGTTACAGACAGAGATGTGAGCGAGAACAATTGATCACTTAAAACCTAAAGCTATGTTACGCTGGACAGTTATTTTCCTGGTGATTGCCATTATAGCTGCAATTTTTGGCTTTGGCGGAATAGCATCAGGCGCTGCTTCGATTGCGAAGATCCTGTTCTTTATCTTCCTGGTACTTTTCATTTTGTCACTTATATTCGGTGGATCGGTAAGAAGATCGGATCTTTAGCTGTCAGGCAGATTACCGGGGAAACCGTTCGGCAGCGCCGGGCGGTTTTTTCTTTGTACTCTTAAATGGCACAAAATTTCATATGTTCTTAAAAACAACCGATCATGAGAGCGATCTGGAGCGGGGCAATCGGGTTCGGGCTGGTGAATATTCCGGTGAAGCTGTACAGCGCCGTGCAGCCAAGTGAGCTGAACCTGGACATGCTGGACAAGAAAGACCACGCAAATATTAAGTTTCAGCGGATAAACGCCAACACCGGAAAAGAGGTGCCCTGGAACAACATTGTGCGCGGCTACAAGATGGAAGACCAGTACGTGGTGCTCTCTCCCGATGACTTTGAAAAAGCCAGCCCTGAAAAAACGAAGCTGATCGAGATCTCGGAGTTTGTGGATGGTTCGGAAATAGACAGCATTTATTACGAAACACCATACTACCTGCAGCCCGAAAAGCAGGGCGTGAAGGCGTACAACCTGCTTCGGGATGCGCTGAAGAAGACGGGCAAGGTGGGACTCGGCACTTTCGTACTGCGGAACCGGGAGAGCCTGGTGATCATCAAACCCCTGGGGGACATCCTCGCGCTGAACAAGATCCGCTTCGCGGAAGAGGTGCGGGATCCAAAACAAGTGGATGTTCCGGATTCAAAAATCGCCGCACCGGAATTAAAAATGGCGGTGCAACTGATCGACCAGCTGAGCTCGGACTTCGACATAAAAAAATACAAGGACACCTATTCCGACAAGCTGATGCAGCTGATCAAAGCGAAAGCGAAAGGAAAGAAAGTGCCCGCACCGAAGCTGCGAGTGGTGCATTCCCGGAGCCAGGACCTGATGTCGCAATTGAAAGCAAGCCTTGGATCTGCTAAAAAGAAAGCCTCTTAATGGCCCTTTCCGCTTATAGGAAAAAAAGAGATTTCAGCAACACGCCGGAACCCGCTCCGCGGCGCGCTGCCGCAAAAACAAAAAAATTTCGCTTCGTGGTCCAGCGTCACGACGCGTCCCGGCTGCACTACGATTTTCGGCTTGAGCTCGGAGGTGTTTTGAAAAGCTGGGCGGTTCCAAAAGGTCCGTCCATGAATCCACACGACAGGCGGCTCGCCGTGATGGTGGAAGATCACCCGGTGAGCTATATCGGTTTTGAAGGCGTTATTCCCAAAGGAAATTACGGCGCAGGGACTGTGGAGATCTGGGATCAAGGACATTATTTCCCCGTGAATGAGGAAATGGACACCCTAAGCGAGCGCGCCGCGCTCCGGGCGCTCGAAAGTGGGGAGCTGAAATTTTTCCTGAAGGGCCGAAAGCTGGAAGGCGGATTTGTGCTGGTACGCATGAACACCGATGAAAACAATTGGCTTTTGATCAAGCACCGCGACGAATGGGCGGTGACTCGCAAGTACGAGAGCGAACGATACAGAAAACCGCAGCCCTCGAAAACACGGCCCGGAAAGAAAATACAAAAGAAGAAATTACATGCCGGCCGCTGAGAAGAGACTGGTCCAGTTCATCCGCCCGATGCTGGCGACGACGGTCGACAAACCATTCAACAGCTCCGATTGGCTGTTTGAGCTGAAGATGGACGGTTTCAGGGCCATTGCCGAGATCCGCAAAGGGAGCCTTTCCCTGTATTCCCGCAACGGACTCGATCTGCGGCAGCGCTACAAACCTGTAGCGGCCGCACTGAAAAAGATCAGAACCGACATGATACTCGATGGTGAGATCGTGCTGCTTAATGAAAACAACCGTCCCGATTTCCAAAAGTTGCAGAATTACCGCTCCCACCGCGAGTTGCCGCTCGTTTATTACGTTTTCGACCTGCTGCGGTTGCAAAACCAAAGCCTCCTGACGTATCCGCTGGTGGAAAGAAAAAAGATGTTGAAAAGAATCATTCGAAAATCCACCGGCGTGCTCCGTTACTGCGATCACATCGAAGACTACGGCATCGATTTTTTCCGGATGGTAAAGGAGGATGACCTCGAAGGGATCATTGCAAAAAAAAAGGACAGTGCGTACACTCCGGGCGTGCGGACGCGGGAATGGCTGAAGATCAAATATCATAAAACACAGGAGGCGATCATTGCAGGCTACACTGCACCGCGCGGATCGAGGCAGCACTTCGGGTCGCTTCTGCTGGCACAGTATAAAGACGGCGAATTGCAGTACATCGGACACGCAGGCAGCGGTTTTTCGGAGAAACTGCTGCGGGAGCTGCGAGAGAAAATGAATCCGCTGATCACTCACCGCTCTCCTTTCAGATTTCCGGTAAAGACAAATGCCCCGGTAACCTGGCTCAAGCCAAAACTGGTTTGCGAGGTGGCATTTTCGGAGGTAACGCGTGACGGAATCCTGCGTCACCCGGTGTACAAGGGATTGAGAACAGACAAGAAAAGTACGAGCATTCGCGCCGAAACCGAGCGTTCAATACCGGTCGAAAAAGTTCTTCGCAAACAGCATTGATATGAAGCGGAAGCTGACACTGACGAACCTGGACAAGCTCTATTGGCCGGACGAAAAAATTACGAAAGGCGACCTGATCCATTACTACCGGTCGGTGGCGCCTTTGATTCTGCCTTACCTCCGGAATCGCCCCCTTTCGTTAAAAAGAAATCCGGACGGGATCCGCGATCCGGGATTTTACCACAAGGACGCAGGCGACATTGCTCCGCCCTGGATGAAGATCGCCGAAATCCCCTCGGGTTCCGGAGACAAAATCATTCGCTACCTGGTTTGCCAGGACCAGTCGAGCCTGCTTTTTATTGCGAATCTGGGATGTATCGAGATGAATCCATGGAACTCTGCTGTTGCCGCCCTGGACCGCCCGGATTACCTGGTCATTGACATTGATCCCTCGGAGAAAAACAGCTTTGAGCAGGTAATCGAAATAGCCCGGTGTCTGAAGGAAGCGCTTGATGAACTGGGCCTGGCCGGCTGCTGCAAAACCTCTGGTGCAAGCGGCCTTCACGTTTATCTACCCTGCGCGCGCCGATATGAATACGCGCAGGTTCGCGACTTCGCGCACATGCTGGCTCTCCTGGTACAGCAACGCCTTCCCGGCTTTACCACACTGGAGCGGTCGCTTTCAAAGCGGCGAAAAAACCAGGTGTACATTGATTACCTGCAAAACAGCCGGGGACAAACGCTGGCTTGTGCTTACAGCGCGCGGCCCAGGCCCGGGGCTCCGGTATCTGCGCCGCTGGAATGGAAAGAAGTGCGCCCCGGGCTGCATCCCCTGCAGTTCACCATGCACAACATCCTGCGGCGCATCGGAAGGAAAGGCGATCTTTTTCGCCCGGTACTTGAAAAAGGCATTGACATGCCCCGGGCGATTGCAAGGATGGAGAAAGTGAGTTAGTTCAGGTAAACCGGAAGTATGAGCGGTTTCAGCGTGTCGGCGCAAAGGCGGCATACTTCGCTGCAATATTCGATGTCGGCAATGTATGCGTGCTTGTCACACTCCTCGCAGCACTCGCGGCAATTAAGCAGGCAAATAAAGGCGGATTCCTGCAAAATTTCCGAATTGTTCAGAATCCTGCACACAACCGTGAAGCACGAGTTGGCACAGGTGCGGCATTTCTGGATCAATTCTTCCCGGGGGTCCATTCGGTTTGACTCGGCGTGAATACAGGATTCACACATAAGCCAGGCTTTCATGCATGCCTTTATATAGTTATCAGTTTGCTGAAGTATCATGATTCATAGGTTTAGGGTTCACGGGTTTTTTGGTTATGGACTCCACCTCTTTGATGAACTTGCTCACGTTCGGATCCGCGTAAGGTCCGTAAGCATCAGTGAGGGTGCCTTTAATACCGTCTTTCGTACGGATTGCGTAAAGGATGGAGCTGTCGGCCGGGTCGCTTTCGCCTTCAAAACGATAGAAGTTCACGATCTCGACTTCGGCAGGCGTGTATAGCTTTTCGCCGTCCAGCGACAGCAATCCCATCTCGGACGCTTTGAAATTTTCTTTGAAGCCGTCCAGCACCAGCTTGTTGAGGCAGGATGCCAGCGTCCTCATGTCTTTTGATGTAGATACTTTTTCCATTGTTCCTTTTTTCATAACGATGCACGGGGCCGGCCCGTGCATCGTTCAATGTAGTCACGGGTGCCGGTCACGTAATTCTTTAATCCGGTCATGCGATTGCCTGAGCCGATTTTTTTCATCGACGATCACCTGCCGGAGGTCTGTCGGCAGGTCGACGTCGCTCGCAAGCGCCGCATCGTATGCGCGCTGCGCTGCGTCTTCGCCGAATTCGCAGGAGGCAAGAATCGCTTTCCGGTCTTTCCCGGTAAAAGCTGCCTTTACGTCCATCCACGCGCGGTAGATCTTACCGGGAGCAGTAGCTCCCTCGGCCGGATCGCCACCTGCATTGGCTACATGGCGGCTCAGGTCATTAGCATACCTCCGGCTCTCATTCGCCATCTCGGTAAACAGCGTGCGGAGGTCGGCGTCCTCGGATTTCGTTTCCTTCGCGGCCCGTTCATAACCTTCGATGCGATCGTGGTTAATGCGGATCAGATCATTCAGCACCTCGGTTACTTTTTCATTCTTTTCCATTTTTTATACGTTTTTAGTTAACAGGATCCAGAGCAAAATATTCCACAGTCAGGTTTTGCTTTCGTTGTTGTACCGCTTCCGCTGATTCTGGTTGATTTTTCTGTTGTGCGTAATGTCATCACCCTTGCTGTGTTGTTCTTCGTTTTTCCGGCTGTCCATGTCGTCCCGGATCTCCGGCCTTCGCTTGTGGAGGTTGTATTTCACGTTCAGCCTTTGTCCTTTGTTCTTCATAATCACATTTTGTGTAATGGAGTAAAAAAATCATACCAGAAACGGTCATGAGGCGCAGCGCTTCAGGAGTGCCATAAGGATTTGTTCGTCGCGAGAGAGTCCCTTACCGCTGAATGATTTCTCGTTACATTTTGCAAGTTCCGGTAATAGTTCTCCTTCCTCATAAAGTTTCACCAGGCCCGGATGAACATAATATTTTCTGCAGATGGTGCGGCTGTTGCCAAGCCGCTCGCTTACCTCATCAAGCATCGCAGCAATATTTTTCCGCAGCGTTGCTTCATCCATGGGCGGCTGCAGCTGACGCAGGCAGCAGATAGCCTGCAAGGTTCCCGCCCAGGTACGAAAGTCTTTCGCAGTGAAATCCTTTCCTGTGGCATTGCGGATATATTCATTGATCATTCCCGAGTCGACCCTTTTCCTGTCGCCGTCACCATTATAGTACTGGAACAATTCAGCGCCGGGAATGTCGCGGCATTGCCTGACGATCCGTGCCAGCTTCCGGCTCCTCAGGGTGATGCTGTGCTCGATTCCCTTTTTTCCGGTGAAACAGAATTTTATGCTGTCGCGTCGCACGTCCACGTGTTTGTCTCTGAGCGTCGTGATGCCATACGAACCGTAAAGTTTCTCATAATCTTCATTGCCGACGCGGATGTAAGTTTTTTCCATCAGGCTGATGACGGTAGCTACCACTTTTTCTTCCGAGAGTTCGTTTTTCTGCATGTCGCGCTGCAACCGGTTCCGCAGCCTGGGGAGCAGTTTCCCGAATTCGTACATACGATGGAACTTGGTTTCATTGCGCAGCCCATGCCATCCGGCGTGATAACGGTACTGCTTTCTGCCGGCAAGGTCGCGGCCGGTAGCCTGCAGGTGGCCGTTAACGTCGGGACAAATCCACACGTTGGACCAGGACGGGGGTATAGCCAGCTTACGGATGCGCTCGAGCGTCCGGACATCACGCACCCTGCGGTTTCCCAGCCAGTACGTCCATCCCTTCCCGGCCTTCTTCCGGGAAATGCCGGACGCCGCATCACTAACGTAGATGAGCTTCGCGATCCGGGCGGCCGTTGGCCCATCCCGGTGTGCTTTCAGCATTTGGCCGCGGGAGCGGGTTTTTATCATGCCCGAGCTTATGACAAACTACAGGCCGCATCCTGGCAGGCTGAGGGAGTTGTGTATTCGGGGAATTTACGATGTCGCGCAAGGCCGGGCTTTTCTGTGGAAAAACTTGCTCAGGACACGCGCCAAACGCGCCGTCCTACAGCGAAAAACGATTGGTATTAAAGTTGACATATGCATGCTGTAAAACGTGAGGGTTATGACCGCAGACAGGAACCTGCAATTCATCAGGGACAAGATTTATCAGCTTCGGAGTGCCATAATGTACAGCATGAGCAACGGACTCGTGAAGATCCCAAACAATATTGTCACCGCCATCCGCGTGGACGACGAAGGCCATCTTTGGTTTCTCGCAAAACGGCCGAGCCAGCTGCTGAGCGAATGCGAGCAGACGTTTCCGGCAAGATTGCATTTTTACCGGAAGGGAGTTTCGTTCTACCTGGAGATAAGCGGAAAAGCCAGCATTGTGAGCAATGAAGGTCCGGATACTACCGACACAACGTACGAGAAGCCGGTGCTTATCAAGATGACAATGGTGAATATCGAGTACGTGGAAGCACCGGAGCGGAAAAAAAACCGTTTCGAGATCTGGCTCGAGCAGGGCTATAAGTGGCTTGCGAGACACGTCGCCTTCCCGCGTCAATCCAAACCCGTTCTTGCAAAACTTCATCAACCCAGTATATGAGCAATGCCCTAGCCTCGATCAAGCATAAGGTAGGATCCATTCAATTCGGCCTCCTTCGCTTCCACGAACAGAATCGCCAGCAGACTCTCCAGGTCAAAGTAGCCGAAAACGACGGCCCGGTACTGAACTGCGTAGTCACAGATCCGACTCCCAGGAAAACGCTTCTCAATAAGCACGTCAACCTGATCCAAAAATACCACGACGACTACCTCTACATTGCCGGCAGGGTGACCGAGGAAGGGGAGCTGAACAAAAAAGTGCTCGCGGTACAAATTACCAAGGCCTGCTGGTTCGTGCGCAAATCAAAAGGCAGTGTGAGCTGGCTGCAGCAGAAGCATGTCTATGATCCCCTCCAGCAAAACGAGGAAGCTGCATAAACTCCCGTCGATCATTCTCTGCAACTCAACGCGGCTGGCACAATTATTTCAGAAGGAAGGTCATAATCCGCTACGATGAAAAAGACGATATTTTTTATCATATCCTTTGCCCTATTGATCGTTTGGCTGGTGGGAATGTTTGTGTTTGCCGCAGGCGGCGTGATTCATTCGCTGGCTATGTTCTCGGCCATCGCTTACCTGCAGGCGCTGATCATCACCCCGAGGCCGAAACCGGATAATCAATAAAAGTACACGTATGGCAAAGTATTCAAAAAAGGCCGGCGAGAAGGTGGAGGAAGTCATGCGCGAAAAAAAGCGTGGCGAACTTCGCAGTGGTCGGAGTGGGAAAAAGGTGACAAGCCGCAAGCAGGCGATTGCAATCGGCTTATCGGAAGCGCGTAAGGCAGGCGCAAAGGTTCCAAAGAAAAAGGCGGCCGCCGGGGGTAAAAAATCCACAGGAAGGAAATCCGCCGGCCGGAAAAAACCGGGTCCGAAAAAAGGGAGTTCCAGGAAATAGTTTCAACAGAAACTCACACGCTCACTGCTAGTTCGACAGGCAATGCCTGTGAGCTCATATTCTTCTGGTTTCAATCCACATTTTCCCGCTATTTATAGCATGATATTTTCTTTATATCTGCCACACGTGCATTTCAACCAGCTCAAGAAATGATGGAGCACCGGGTAAAGAGAAGACCCCTCACGGTCCGGGTTGCGCGGATCTTCGTGAAGTCGCTGCTGATCGCCGTCCTGGTGGTGCTTGTGCTGGCGCTTATCGTGGAGATTCCGCCGGTCCAGAACCTGTTCCGAAGCCGCGCCGTGGCGTGGCTGGAAAAAAAGCTCGGGACACGCGTTAAGGTGGGGTATGTGCACGTCAGTCTTCCGGGTAACCGCGTCCTCCTGAAAAACGTATACATCGAGGACCAGAAAAAAGACACGCTGCTTTCGGGAAGCCGGCTGGAGGCGCACATCAACTTTTTTGATCTTCTTTTCAACAACGACCTCGACGTAAGCCGCCTGGAACTTGAAAACGTAACGATCTACGCCCGGCGTATGGCGCCGGATACCGTGTTCAATTACCAGTTTTTCATCAATGCTTTCAGTCCGAAAACGCCGCGCACATCAAAGGATACCACTTCGTTCTATCTCGGGATCCCGGTGGTGAAACTGCAGGACGTGAGAATTGCTTATTACGACGACATGAACGGAAGTGATCTGGATGCGACGATTTCGCACCTCGAAGCGAGGGTAAACCGGTACGATCCGGCCCGCCAGATTATCGATTTGCCTTCCATTGAAGTCAACGGCATGCAGGCGAGGCTTTATCAGCTGAAAAAGCTGGCAACACCCGAGCCCATGTCCGAGGAGATCGCCGAAGCGGCGCGGCCGAACTACCTGCAACTTCTTTTCGACGAAGTGGGATTGAGGAATGTGAACATCGAATACCGCAACGACGTTTCAGCAATTCAGTCCAACCTGGATATTTCTTCTGCCCGGATCCGGCCCGAGCGGATTGATCTTGCCGGCGGGGTTATTGAATTGGACAGCTTCCGTCTTCATAATTCGTCTGTTGCTTTCCGGTTTGGGAAAAAAGAGGCCGCCCGTGCGGTGCAGCGCGAGATCAGTCAGGAAATCGAGAGCCGCGCCGTTGCGGGCTGGGCGCTCCGTGTGAAAGAGCTCGACCTGAAGGACAACGTACTCTCTTTCGACGATGAGAACAAGCCCCGGACGAGTCGCGGCATGGACTACGCGCACCTGCTTGCCGATTCGCTGACGCTGCGGGCGAGCGACCTGGTATTCCAAAAAGATTCGATCAGCGGGACTATTTCAGAAGCGCGTTTCCGGGAACACGGTGGATTTGTGCTGAACGAGCTTCGTACAAAATTCCTTTATTCGGATACCGCGATATTCGTGCGCGACCTTTACCTCAGAACGCCGGGCACAGAGCTGAAACGCTATGCGTCACTCAACTTTTCCTCGCTGGAACAGCTTAGCGGGGATTTTCCGTCCGTGATGCTGGAGGCCGATATTGACGACAGCTACGTACAAGTGCGGGATATTTTGAATTTTGCGCCGGCATTGTCGCGCGAAGCGGCGTTCTCGCAGCCGGATGATACCTGGCACATCGACCTGCAGGGAAGAGGAACTCTGAAAACGCTCTACATCGCGAATCTGCAGTTCGACGGACTGAAGAATACAACGATTGATGCCGAAGGTTCGCTCGCTGTCGCTCAGGCAGAGCGCAGCGGCGGACGGCTAGTCATTCACCGTTTGCATACGACTCAGAGTGACATCGCCCTGTTCACCCGAAAACGATTGTCAACAGATCGAATCGACTTCCCGGAAGAATTCAATGTGGCCGGCACGATCGCGGGCGGCTTGCAGCAGCTTTCGGCAGATCTCGATATCAACTCCTCCGCAGGTTCGATTTCGATTGACGGAACCTTCAGCAATCTCGGCAGCCCGCACAACGCCGGCTACAATGCTTTTGTGACAACAACATCCCTCCAGCTCGGAAGGATCCTGCGCAATGCGAAGCTGGGTTCCGTCAGCGGCGAAGTGACGGTGTCGGGGAAAGGATTGAAGGCCGGCAGTTTCGACACGCGGTTCCGCGGCGTGGCGCACTCGATCGGATTCAGCGGTTACAATTACCGCAACGCAAGGCTTGAAGGAACGCTCAACGGCTCACGGTATTCAGTTACGACCCGCGTGCGGGATCCCAACCTGGCGATGCACGGCACAGCGAAAGGAAGTTTTTCAACCCGGGCAGGCTTCGCGTTTCACGGGTTCGTGGACAGCATCAAAACGATGCCACTGAGGTTTACGAACAAGCCGCTCGTCTTCCGCGGCAAAATAGATGCGGAACTAACCCGAATGACCAGCGAATACATCGAAGGGGAGGTACTTATCACCCAGGCGCTGTTCGTAACTACCGGCCAGCGCCTGCCGCTCGACAGCATTCGTATCTCAGCGGGCGGCACCGATTCGGCACGCTTCATCGAGTTGGAAAGCGATGTGGCCTACGCGCGGTTGTGGGGCGACTACCGGGTCTCGGACCTTAGCCCGGTATTTATCGGAAGCCTTTACCCGCATTTTCCCGTGCCCGCGTCACGGGTAATTACCCATCCTTACGATATCCGGTTTACAGCTTCCGTATCCTACGCACCGGTGTTGACCGCTTTTATCCCCGGCCTGAAAACTTTCGAATCCATCACTGCCGAGGGGAGCATTTCACCGGCGAGCGGACTGCAGGCGCAGGTTTCCACACCTTATGTGCACTACATGGCGCATGAGGTCAGCGGGCTTGAGCTGAACTTGCGCCCGGCGCCCGGAGGTGGAATCGAATTCATTGCTGACGCGAGCCGGGTGCGTTCGGGCACCACGTTCGATTTGCACCACACGCAGTTCCGCGGTTTCGCACTCAACGGGAATATGGAATTCAGCCTCCTGATGGACGATGCGCAGGGGAGAAGAAAATACAACATTGCGGCCCTGCTGGAACGCCCGCGAAACGGGATTTATGTTTTTCACCTCCGACCCGACAGCCTGGTTCTTAATTACGACCGCTGGTCAGTGAACAATGGAAACAGCATTCGCATCAGCAATCGGGAAATCACGGCGCACAACCTGGTGCTGCGTAAGGGCAACGAGGAGCTTTCCGTCGAAACAGTAGCTCGGCAGCTGCAGCTTCGCTTCAGCAATTTCCACATCGCCACGATCACCGGTTTTTTCCGTTCGGATTCGTTGCTCCTGAACGGCGCGATGAACGGGACAATTGTTTTCCGCGATATTACAAGAAACCCCGTGTTCACCAGTGATCTCAGGATTTTTGATTTGAGCATGCGCGGCGATACTCTGGGGAACGCAGTGATTCGCGTCGATCATCTCTCGGGCCGTTATCAAACCAACGCAACGCTGAATGGAAGAGGCAACGACGTTGCGATAAGGGGATGGCTTTCTCCCTCTGGTGAAAAGGATGTCGCGCTTGACCTTCACCTGGACGTACGGAGCCTGCAGCTGAACACGATCGAGGGCGCCCTGGCGAACGTCCTGCAGAACGCGTCCGGCAGCGTTCGGGGAACCGTTTCAATCGGAGGCAGTGTCCGCAATCCGCAGATCAGCGGTCCGCTGCGCTTCGATAACGCGAGCTTCGCGCTCCGTATCCTGGGAAGCCAGTTTCGTGTGGATGGGGAACAATTGCAGGTTACGGAAGAAGGGTTTTTGTTCCGGGATTTCCTGGTCCGCGATTCGGCAAACAATACGATGCTTCTGAATGGCTATGTGCGCACGCCAAATTTTGTCAACTATGAATTCGACCTGGATGTAAACACGGAAAATTTCAGGGTGCTGCAGACCACGCGCCAGAAGGCTGCCATCTACTGGGGCGACCTGGTGATCACTTCGGAGATTCACATTGGGGGCACCGACGTGCGTCCGCGGGTGGACGGTACGATCACGGTAAATGAGGGCACCAACCTTACCTTCCTCGTGCCGCAACGCAACGAGGCCACGCTGCACCGGGAAGGAATTGTGGAATTCACCGACCTCGACCACCCGGAAAACGACAGCCTGTTTCGGTATTATGACGCTTTGAACGCGGCGGGGATCCGGGGGTTCGACATCACTACGAATATCGAGGTGCGTAAGGAGGCGATCTTCAACATCATTATCGATGCTGCCAATGGAGATTTCATAAATATGCAGGGAGAGGCCCAGATTTCGACAGGGATCGACCCGAGCGGGAAGATCACAATGGTCGGCAATTACGAACTCGACCGCGGCGCTTACGAGATCACTTTCAATTTCCTGAGGCGGCGGTTCGAGATCCAAAAAGGAAGCCGCATTGTCTGGCTCAACGAACCGACGTCCGCCGATCTTGACGTCCGCGCGATTTATGTTGCCAATACCGCGCCCATTGACCTGGTACAAAACCAGATCGCGTCCGCAAATACGGCGATTCGCAATACCTATCTTCAAAAACTTCCTTTCGAGGTGCATTTGCAGCTTACCGGCCGGCTGATGCAGCCGCGGGTAGCCTTTGACATCCTGCTGCCTCCGAACCGCAATTACGGAGTTTCGAACGACATCATCACGCAGGTGGAATCCCGTCTCGGTGAGCTGAGACAGGATCCGGGCGAGATCAATAAGCAGGTTTTCGCATTGCTCCTATTAGGAAGATTTGTCGGAGAGAACCCTTTTGCAACCAGCACACCAGGCTTCGATGCCGCAGCCTACGCACGGCAAAGCGTCAGTCGCCTGCTGACGGGCGAGCTGAACCGGCTGGCTGCCGGACTGATCGACGGTGTGGATCTGTCGTTTGACGTCACCACTACGGATGATTATACGACCGGGGAACGGCGGCGCCGGACAGACCTTGACGTATCACTGAGCCGGCGGCTCCTGAATGAACGCCTCACGGTATCGGTGGGCAGCAACTTTGAGCTGGAGGGTCCGAAACATTCCGCGCAAAAGTCCAGTAACCTTCTCGGGAATGTAGCGGTTAACTATGCTCTTAGCCGCGACGGGCGTTACATGATCCGGTTTTACCGCAAGAACGAATACCAGGGTGTCGTGGACGGGTATGTACTGGAATCGGGTCTGAGTTTCCTGATCACGGTGGATTACGATCGTTTTTCTGAGGTACTCAGGAGCCGCCGGCAGAGAGTGAAACCGGACACCCGTGATTCAAATCCCGAATAACAAATGCAGCACGTTCGAATGATAGGCATTTGCTTTTGCGTGGCGGTTCTCTGGGGCTGCAGCGGAACCCGGCACTTGCCGGAAGGGGAAAAGCTTTATACCGGGGCGCGCGTGGATGTGGAAGGCCCCTCGCTTGCAGTTCGGGAGAGGAAAGTGCTGAAGAAAGACCTGGAGGGATTGACACGTCCCCGCCCGAATTCCCGGTTTCTCGGGTTGCCGGTACGCCTCGGGATTTACAACCTTTTCCGCAACGCGAAGCCGAATTCCTTTTTTGGAAAATTCCGGGACAGGCACGGGGAGCGCCCGGTGCTGCTGAGCGAGCTGGATCTGGAAGCGAACCGGAAAACGTTGAAAGAGCACCTGGAAAACAAAGGCTATTTCCGCGCGAACGTAACTGCGGACACCGTGGTGCGGGCGCGTAAAGCGCACGCGCAGTTTCGCGCACAGACGGGAACACAATACCGGATCGACAGTGTGAGCTTTCCGGTTGACGCCAGCATGCTGGCGGCGCAGATTCGGTCCATTGCGGCGAAAAGCCTGCTTTTGCCAGGCAAACCGTTTGACCTCGATGTGATCCGCGCCGAGCGCCTCCGGATCGACGAACACCTGAAGGAAAACGGGTATTATTATTTCAGCCCGGATTACCTGCTCCTTCGCGTGGATTCCAGCGAGGCGGCACACCGCGTGGTGATGGAAATGGTAATCAAGCCGGAAACTCCCGAAGCCGCAAAAGAGGTATTCAGGATCGGGGATGTTTTCGTTTACAGTAACTACAGCCTGAACACGGCACGAAGCGATACACTCAAATCGGATGCAGTTTTCTTCGACGGATATTATGTAATCGACCGCGAAAAAAAATTCAAGCCGAAGATGTTTACAGAGGCTATGAAATTTGGTCCGGGCCAGCTCTACAATCGCACCGACCATAACCTCACGCTCAACCGGCTGATCAATCTTGGAGTATTCAAATTTGTAAAAAACCGCTTTGAGCGGCAGCCCCGCACCGACTCTGCCGTGCTGGATGTTTATTATTACCTCACGCCCCTTCCGAAAAAATCACTGCGTGCGGAACTGACAACCGTTACCCGTTCGAATAACCTGAACGGTTCACTTATTTCCGTGAACTGGAAAAACCGGAATGCCTTCCGGGGAGGGGAGCACCTCAACATCAACGCGTATGTCGGCAGCGACGTGCAATTCAGCGGAGCGCTGAGGGGATACAATACCTACCGTTCGGGTGCAGAGCTGGATTTGCAGCTGCCCCGCTTCTTTCTTCCCGGGGCGAGCCGCTTCCGAAACCGCGGAGGTTACGTACCGCGCACCAACATTCAGCTGGGTTACGAAGTGGTGAACCGCCGTTTGCTCTACACGGTGAATTCTTTCCGTTTTAATTACGGGTATCACTGGAAAGAAAGCGTGAAGAAGCAGTATGAGTTCTACCCGGTAAGTATTACTTATGCCGAGCCGGTGAACGTGACTCCGAAATACGACAGCCTCATCCGGCAGGATACGCTGCTTGCGCGGGCGGTAGAAGAACAGCTGATCCTCGGGTCGAATTACCAGTTCAATTACAACCCAATGGCAAGTGGCCAGCTGCGCGCGAACGATTACTATCTCAACGCCCTCATAGATCTTTCGGGAAATATCGCAGGCCTTGTTTCCGGAGCTGATTTCAAGTCGGGAAAGCAGGTGCGGATTGCCAGGGTGCCGTTTTCACAATACATAAAGCTGGAGTTCGACGGCCGGTATTACCGAAAGCTCGGATTGCATTCTTCCTGGGCTAATCGGGTGATCATAGGCATTGGGGTTCCTTACGGCAACTCGGTGCAGCTTCCTTTCATCAAACAGTTCTATGTGGGAGGAAACAACAGTTTGCGCGGATTTCGCAGCCGGTCCGTGGGCCCCGGCACCTATCGCAACCCCAGGCTCACCGATTTTCTGCCCGACGAGACCGGGGACCTGAAGCTTGAGTTCAATACCGAGTTGCGTCCCAGGATCAGCGGGCCTCTCTACGGAGCCTTGTTCTTTGATGCGGGAAATATCTGGCTGTTCAACGACAGTACCTATACGGGGAAGTCGGGTGCGGAATTCACGAGTCGCTTCCTCAACCAGCTTGCGATGGATGTGGGTGTGGGTCTGCGGCTGGACATTACGCTGTTCGTGATACGGCTCGACGTAGGATTCCCGATCCGAAAGCCGTGGGAGCAAAATCCCTGGGTGATGGACCAGATCCGGTTTGGAAATCGCGCCTGGCGCCGCGAGAACGTAGTGTACAACATCGGAATCGGGTATCCGTTCTGATCCCGTGGCATGCGTTTTGACCTTCCGCGCGGACAAGTCGTTTTTACCGGCCACTGCATGAAAAACCTGTAGTTTTAGAATCTGCTTTTCCCCATGACCGTTGCACCCAACAAAAGGATCAAATCCGGATACATTATTGCGTTTTCATTGCTGCTTGCGGCTTATTTGCTGATCTTTTTCACCATACAGCAGCTGATACGCGAAACGGGGGCAATTTCAAACAGCTACCTCTACCTGAATAAGCTGCAGTCGCTGAAGGCCGAGGTGGCGGATGCCGAAACCGGTGTGGGAAGCTATGTGGCGACCGGTGATGTCATCTATCTGCGGAGTTATAATTCCAGCAGCCGGAACTTTCCGCAACTGCTGGACGAGCTGCGCAGCATGGCGACGCGGCGGGAAAAATATCCGCAGCTTCGCGAGCTGGTGGAGCGAAGGATGCACTACCTCTCCGAAACCGTGCGGCTTTACCAAACCTCTGGTTTTCGTGTTACGGCGGAGATCGAGCGAATAAAAGAGCTCGGACGGGGTACGATGGACAGCATACGGCATCTGGTGAACGGAATTGCGGAATCGGAAAACATGCAGATGACGAAACGCAAAAATCAGCTATCGCGATCCTTTAGCGGTACGAAATCGATCGCGATCTTTTCCCTCGTCATTACCCTGTTTGCCGTGTTTTTCTCGTGGGCCACCTACAGCAGTGAAAATCGGGCGAGGCAGTCGGAAGAGCAAAAGGCTCAGCGGTATCGAGACGAGCTGGAAAGCAATATCGAACAGCTCAGGCAGGCAAACACCGAACTGGACGAGCTCAAGAGTATTGAAAAATTTGCCGCCACCGGGCGGATTGCCAGGACGATTGCGCACGAAGTGCGAAATCCGCTAACGAATATTTCCCTGGCCACGGAGCAATTGCGTGAGCTGGACCAACGGGAAGAAACGAAAATGCTGCACGACATGATTTCGCGCAACGCCGACCGCATCAACCGGCTCGTTTCGGAACTGCTGAATGCCACGCGGTTTGCCCAGCTGAATTTCCGCACAATCCGGATCCACGAGCTGGTGGATGGCGCGCTCGACATGGCCGTGGACCGCATCAGGCTGAACCAGGTAGCGGTAGAAAAGGAATACTCGGCTGAGAGTTGTACGGTGAAGGCGGATCCGGAAAAAATGAAACTGGCATTCCTGAACATCATTGTAAACGCGATCGAAGCAATGCCCAAGGAGGGAGGCCGGTTAAAGCTTCGCACCTGGAACATCGCCGATAAATGCTTCGTAGAAATCCGTGATAACGGAACCGGCATGGACGAAGAAACGATGCAAAAGCTTTTTGATCCATATTTCACGGGGAAACGGGACGGCACCGGGCTTGGCCTGACAAATTCCCAGAATATCATATTTAACCACAGGGGAAATATTCGCGTTTCCAGCCAGCCGGGACAGGGGTCCAGCTTCGTCGTTTCGATGAACGTGGCCTGAACGCCTGTAGAATTTTTTCCCCCTTTTGCGGAGAGAATCCTACACGATTTTTTCAAGTGTGTTGAAGATCAAATCCTTGGTGAAAGGTTTTCCTATAAAAAAATCTGCCCCTTCTTCGCGGGCTTTTACCCTGTCAGAGGGATTGTCATGGGCCGTGATCATGATAATCTTACATCGGGGAGCCTTGGAACGAAACTCCTTTATCCGGTTGATTCCAAGCCCGTCAGGAAGATGATTATCAAGAAAAATAACCGGCGGGGCCTGTTCATCCAGAACTTTTTCGGCGTCGGTAAGCGTATTTACCTGCCGGCTTCGAATATTTTTCTGTTCGAGAATGTGGGCCAAGAGGTAACATATGTCTTTTTCGTCGTCAACGATGAGTGCCTGGACCGGTTCGGCGCGGGTACCGATATGGGAAGCGTTTAGGCTCATTGTAGACCGCACGACAATTCATTTGCCAAAAGAAAACGGGAAGGAATCAGAGCGATAAAAATCGGCATGATTTTAAGCAGGTGTGGAGGGGTTCGGACACTTGTGGAATTTGGATTAACTTCATTCAATCAACTCCTTTATGGTGAACACCATTTTGATCATCGATGATGATATAGACCTCTGCACGCTGCTCAGTCGCTTTCTAACGCGCAACGGATACGAGGTCGACGTGGCCCATACCGGCGCGAAGGGGCTGGCAAGATTCTCGGAAAGGAAATTCGACGTGGTCATTTGCGACTACCGTCTTGGCGACATGGAGGGAAAGGATGTGGTTTCAGCCGTGAAGAAGCAGGACCCCCATGTAGTAGTGCTGGTCATTACGGGATATTCCGACATAAAGACGGCGGTGGAAGTGATCAAGCTTGGGGCGCTCGATTACATCGCAAAGCCACTCATTCCCGACGAAGTACTGAGTGTGCTGAAGAAAGCCTTGCATCAGTCGGAACCGGCCGATGGGACACAGTCCAGAAATCAGCCGGGATCACCCAAGCCCGCGAGGGAAGCTGCCCGCCTGACAGCAAATGGGGAATATTTTATTGGGAATTCGCCCGCCACCAAGGCGCTGTATGCACAGGTTGATATCGTGGCAGCGACGAATTACAGTATCATATTATACGGCGAGAGCGGAACAGGAAAGGAGGTAATAGCGAAAACGATCCACGACCTGAGCGCGCGCAGGGGAAAACCGTTCGTGGCGATGGATTGCGGTACCCTTTCGAAGGAATTGGCGGGAAGCGAGCTCTTCGGGCACGTGAAAGGCGCCTTTACGGGAGCGTTGCAGGATAAGGAAGGCCATTTCGAACTTGCCGACGGCGGTACGCTATTCCTCGATGAGGTCGGCAATCTTTCTCCCGAGGTACAGGCAACGCTTCTGCGGGTTATCCAGGAAAGAAAATTCAAGCGGGTTGGAGGCAACAAGGAGATCCAGGTGGACGTGCGGCTGATCGTGGCCTCCAATGAAAACCTGCAGGAAGCCTATCGCAAAGGCAAATTCCGTGAGGATCTTTACCACCGGTTCAACGAGTTTTCGATCAATCTTCCGCCGCTGCGCACGCGTAAGGAGGACATTCTGCAGTTTGCAGATTTTTTCCTGGAAAAAACTTCAAAGGAGCTGAACAAGGAGATCGCGGGGTTCGACGACGAGGTATTACAAACATTCCTGGAATATTCCTGGCCGGGCAACCTGCGGGAGTTCCGGAATGTGGTCCGGCGTGCGGTGCTGCTGACCGAGCCCGGGAAGAAAATAGCGAAGGCTTCGCTGCCCTGGGAGATAACGAATGGAAATCCTTTCCTGGCGGCGCCGGTGCAGGAAGTGAATGCGCCCCTGATTGCCAAACGGCCCCCGCGCGAAGAAGTGAATCTCAAGGATGCCGCGATCAAGGCGGAGTTCGAAACGATCATGACCGTGCTGCAGCAGGTGAACTTCAACAAAAAGAAAGCAGCGGAGCTTCTCAAGATCGACCGGAAGACGCTTTACAATAAAATCAAGAATTACCAGGCGTAGCGGAACAGTTGGTAAAAAACTTCTGGCCGGCGTTCGATAACGCCGGCCTTTTCATTTACGTATTACGGGGAATTTGAACCACAAATTTTTTTTCGTCGATCGTTCGCAGCAATGTTTTGTATGGAATTGAACGTAGTTCCTAAGGGCATAAAGTTTGCGATTTTTTTTAAGGCAACTTATTACTTCACTTAAAAATTGAGGACTATGGCAACAAGAAACCGCTCTTCAAATCGTGGCACATCGTCCAGGAACCCTGGACAGCGCACACCATCTTCCACCCGAAGAGGAAGGCAGGATCAGTTCGAGGAAGATTATTACGAAGAGGATTATGACGAGAGCGCGGAATACGACGAAGAGATGGATGTAGAGGCCGGCTATTCCGAAGACGAAGACAACGATCGGTTCGAGAATACCGGTGGTTTCGAAGAAGACGATTACAACCGTCGCGGAAGGGGTGAAGGCGGATCGGGACGTCATTTCGGCGGAGGCACGGGTGAAGGCCGCAGGACAAGACGCGGTTTCGGTTCTATGAGGCAGGATCGCTTCAGCGAGTCCGGATCCGGCGGAAGTTTTTCAGGCAGTGAGCGCGGCCGCGGTGAATTCTCCGGTCAAGGCGGTTACGGCGGATCGCAGGGAGGATATGGCGCCCAGGGGGGATGGAGCGATCAGAACCGTGGTTCGCAAGGTGGTGGCTATGGTGATCAGGGCCGTGGATTTTCCGGTCAACAAGGTGGTTTCGGTGGACAAGGCGGTTACGGCGGATCGCAGGGAGGACACGGCCAGGGGGGATGGAGCGATCAGAACCGCGGATGGCAGGGCAGCGGCGGCTATGGCGGCGAATTTGGTGGTGGCATGTCCCGCCAGGGCCATTATGGAAGTGACACGTCGCACGGCGGTGGCTATGGCAGCTCGATGTCGCAGGGAGGATACGGTGGAAATGAATCGCGCGGTTTATCGGGTGGCTATGGCGGCGGCTATGGAGGAGACCAAAGCCGTTCCGGCTGGTCAGGTTCACAAGGTGGATACGGCGGCGGTCACCAGGGTGGCTTTGGCGGCCAGCAGGGCGGCCAGCAGCGCGGCCAGGGAATGTCGGGCGGCAATTGGGGCGGACAGCAGAGCTATGGCGGAAGCCAGGGAGGTTATGGTGGTTCCCAGGGAGGATACGGCGGATCGCAGGGGAATCCCGGCGGCGGTTGGTCGACCGGCGGTGAATACGGTGATCAAAACCGTGGCTGGTCCGCGGGTGGAAGCATGTCGGAGGATTTCGAAGAAGGTGGAACGCAAGGTTCCCGTCGCGGCAAATCGGGGCTCAGCACGAGAGCTACTACCGGCGCCCGTAAAAAATCGTCCGGCAATACCGGTAACAAAGCCTCTGAAAGGAGAAAGTCCACAGCCCGTCAGAATAAATCCGGAAGATGAGGAATAATCTTGCCGACAAGTGAAAAACCAGCAGGGTCGCAGGACCCTGTTGGTTTATTTTTTTACACCAAAAAATCTTTTTGCGATGAGATCGAAGAACAACGGTTCCGCGGAAAAACAGAAAACCGGGGCACTGAGAAAATTTTTTGTGGATCAGCTCAGGGATATCTATTACGTAGAAAAGCAGATGATCCGCTCCCTGCCGGAGATGCGCGAAGCGGCCACTACCGAAGAATTGCAGGATGCGCTGGACGAACACCTCAAGCAAACTGAGCGGCAGGTAAAACGCCTGGAAAAAGTATTCGAGCTGATGGAGGAATCTTCGGAAGGGAAGCGCTGCGAAGCCATGGACGGACTGGTGAAGGAAACGCGCGAGATTATTGCCGAGACGCCAAAAGGGTCCATGACGCGGGACGCCGCGCTGATCATTGCGGCCCAGAAAGTGGAGCATTATGAGATTGGCACTTATGGCGGCCTGGTGGCCCTTGCACTTACGATGAACATGAGAAGGGCAGCCGAGCTGCTTGATAAAACCCTCGAAGAGGAAGAACGCACGGATCGAAACCTCACAGACATCGCAGAGCGCTATATCAACATGGAGGCGGAAGAAGAACCTTCTCAACCGCAGGAACAACAGAGCGAAACGAAGAAGCCGGGTCGGCGGACGAAGCAGATCGAAGTGGAAGAAATTGAGACGTTACCGGCCTGAACCCCGGCGATGTGTAATAAATTCCCCAGTTTTCGATCGTGAGTTGGGAAGAATACCCCCGCAGGATTCCACATCCGGAACCGGCGGGGGATTCTTCATCCTGAAGGGTTGATTTCTAAACTAAAAATGCAGAAGACTTTCTTTTTTCTTTTCTAACTCTTTCTGGCACACTGTTTTCGTTAGTTTCCGATCGGTCTTTCGAGTGAGTTTGCAGACCCCGAATAAACTGGAACATGAAAGGAGTTTTGTTAGTGGCAGCCATCTATTCTCTGGTCATCTACCAAAGTCAGAAGAACGAGCAGCAGAAGATCTGGCCCGCGCAGCGGACCGTTGCTAAAGCAGCCTCACTGCCATTGAAGCGTTACCAGCAACAGCTGTTGTTTCGCTACGAACGAAACCAGCGTGATCAGGTGCCTGCAAACAATCTCGTATTCGCCCGGTTGAACCAGGCATGGCAGTAAAAAAGGCAGGCAATACACCCACTGGTCTGACAGGACAAACTTAGCAGGCGAATTAACACCGGTTTTCTCAGAACTAAAGTAAATTTAAAGCCGCTCATTCTTTTATTATGGAAAACGCCAATTTGGCTCGCCAATCCGGAGTTGCCACGGTGAGGCCGGAGGAAAACGGCAACGGGTCAGTCTTTCTTCCGGAGGAGATTGCACTTGTTGTGCATACAATTCCCGCGATGATCACTTACATCGATTCGAACCGGAACATAAGGTTTATCAACAAGGCGGTGGAAAAGACGTTTGGGGTTTCAGCCTCCCGGGTGGTCGGAAGGCATCTCAGCCACCTCATCGGGGAAGCGGGCTATGAAAGAGTTCGGGAATATATTGTTCGCGCTCTACGCGGAGAGCGGGTGCACTACGAAGTAGAGGTCCCGCTTCCGATCGGGAACCGCTTTATCGAAGCTACCTATACGCCGCATTTCGATACAAACGGAGAAGTAAAAGGATACATCGCCCTGGTGAACGATATCACCGAGAAGAAGGAAACCGAACGGGAACTGGAACGCAAGCGCCGCGAGCTGCAGGATTACGTAGAAAACGCGCCGGTCGGCCTGCACTGGGTCGACGATCAGGGAAGGATTATCTGGGCCAACGAGGCGGAAATGAACATGCTCGGCTACCAGCCGGAAGAATACATCGGCCATCACATTGCCGAATTTCACGCGGACCAGGCAACCATCGACGATATTCTCTCACGCCTGCGCAACGGGGAAACCCTGCGCGAGTACGAGGCCACTCTCAAATGCCGCGACGGGGAAATAAAAACGGTGCTGATCAATTCGAATGTGTTTTGGGAAGATGAAAAATTCGTGCATACCCGGTGTTTCACGACGGACATCAGCGAACGAAAAAAGCTGATGGAAGCCTTGCAGAAAAGCGAGTCGAATTACCGGGAGATTTTTGCACAGGCTCCGCTTGCAATCTCCATTTACCTGGGCCCCGAGTACCGCACCGAATATGTGAACGATCTTGCCCTCAAAATTGTCGACCGCCGGCGGGAAGAATTGCTGCGCCGTCCAATTTTGGAGGTATTTCCTGAACTCGAAGCCCAGGGTTTTCGGGTCGCACTGGACCGCGTTTACGGCGGTGAGAAAATCATGGCGACCGAGCAACACATAAAATTTTTCCGAAACGGCGAACTCAAGGAAGGCTGGTTCAACTACATGCTGGAACCGTTCCGGGACGCAGAGGGCCGCATCCGGGGCATCATCTGTATGAGCGCCGACGTTTCCGAGCAGGTGCTTGCCCGAAAGCATGTGGAGGCAAGCGAGAAAAAATACCGGCAGCTTGTGGAAAGCATGCCGCTGGCGATGTACAGTTGCGACCGCGAGGGGCGCATCACATTCTTTAACGAAGTGGCCGTACGGCTCTGGGGCTACCGCCCCGAGTTGAACTCGGATTCGCTGAAATTCTGCGCCTGTTACAAGGTGTGGCTGCCCGATGGCACCTTTGTTTCGCCGGAAGAAACGCCGATGGCAGTAGCGCTGCGAAGCGGCAGATCATTTCGCAACGTAGAGGCCAAAGTACAGCGCCCCGACGGCGAATATTTCTACGCCAGCGTCAACATTGACCCCCTGTTCAACGACCAGGGCGAGGTAATTGGTGCGATCAACATTTTCGAAGACATAACCGAAAGGAAAAATTCCGAGAATGAGCTCCGAAAAAGCGAGGCTTTCAACCGCACTATTCTTGAAAACAGCCCTGATTGCTACAAAATCCTCGACACCGAAGGGCGGCTGCTGTACATGAACCGCCGGGGCCAGGAAATGATTGGAATCGACGATTTTTCCGCCTACCACCTGCGTGGCTGGCCCGATTTCTTCGAAGGTGAATATCGCGAGCGGGCGGTCGCTGCTGTAAGAAAAGCAAAGGCTGGTGAGATTGTTCAAATGGAGGCGAGCAGCAAGGATGCAACCGGAACAGAACGGTGGTGGCATATTATCATTTCGCCGGTGTCGCAAAATGGCAACGAGCCGACAACATTAATTGCAGTCTCAAGGGATATCACCGGTGACAAACTCCGCGCCCAGGCCCTGGAAGAAAGTGAGCGGCGGTACCGGAGTCTTATCCAGGGGCTTCCCACTGCCGTATATACCTGCGACGCTAATGGGTATGTGGATTTGTACAACGATAAGGCCGTAGAGCTTTGGGGTCGCGTACCGAAAAAAGGTGAAAAATGGTGCGGTTCGTTCAAGCTTATCGATGTCGGGGATGGATCGCAGATTGAACTTGAAGATTGCCTGATGGCGGTCGCCGTAAAGGAAGGAAAAGCTTCCTCGGGAGCGGAGGTAATCATCGAACGGCCCGATGGATCCCGCCGGTACGTGAACCCTTACCCGCATCCGATCTTCGACGCCGAAGGAAAAGTTGCCGGGGCGGTGAACGTCATCGTTGACATAACGGAACAAAAGCTTGCTCAAAAGGCGAAAGAGGAAAGCGAAGGCAATTACCAAAAGCTCCTGGAGAGTCTTCCGGTAGCCGTATATACCTGCGACGCCCGGGGGTATGTGCAGCTTTACAACGATAAAGCGGTCGAGCTTTGGGGAAGGCGACCTGAAAGCGGGAAAGAACTTTGGTGCGGATCGTGGAAGATTTTCCGTCCCGACGGCACTACGGAAGTTCCATTAAGCGAATGCCCGATGGCGATTGCGATTGTGGAGCAAAAACCCGTCCGCGGATACGAAATAATCGTTGAGCGTCCGGATGGCGGGAGGAGACATATTATTCCCTATCCGCAGCCGCTCTTCAACAGCACTGGAGAGATGACGGGAGCAGTAAACGTGCTGGTTGACATCACGGAGCAGAAACAGATCAAGAAAGCACTTCAGGAAAGCGAACTGAGGTACCGGAATCTCATTCACGGCCTGCCCGCGGCGATCTATACGACCGATGCCGACGGCGTTATCACCATGTACAACCAGGCCGCAGTTCAGCTTTGGGGAAGAGCGCCGGAGCTGGGGAAGGATTTGTGGTGCGGTTCCCTGAAGATCTACGACCGGGATGGTATCACCGAGATACCCCTCGACGAATGCCCGATGGCCGTTGCCCTGAAAGAAAAGCGCAAGGTGACGGTAAAGGAACCTTTTATCGTAGAGACTCCGACAGGCGAGCGGAAGTGGTTCCTCCCGCATCCCGAACCCGTATTTGATTCCAACGGCAATATGACGGGCGCCGTAAACATGCTGTTCGACGTGACCGAACATAAAAGAGCCGAAGAACAAAGTGGCAAGCTGGCGGCGATTGTCCAGTCGAGCGAGGATGCCATTTTCAGCATGAACCTGGAAGGCATTGTCACGAGCTGGAATCCTGCGGCCGAGCGTCTCTACGGTTATTCTGCTGAGGAGATCATTGGCCGAAGCTTCCGGATACTGATGCCGGACGAATCGCATGCAAGAGAGGAGATCGAGAGAATAAGAAAAGGGGAACTGATCAGGCAGCGGGACGTAAAACGAATGACGCGCGACGGGCGGTTGATTGATGTTTCCCTGAGCGTTTCGCCCATCCGCGACAGCAGCGGCCAGATCATCGGAATTTCGAAGATCGCCCGGGATATTTCCGAACAAAAGCGGCTGAACGAGGAGTTGAGGGAAAAGGAAGAAGGCTTACGAATGGCGATGGAATCGGCGAATCTCGGCACCTGGGAATACAACCCCGTCACCTTCCGATTGAGCTGTTCCAGGGAAAGCTGCCGGATCTGCGGAATTCCGGAAGGGATGGAACCGAGCTTCGAGGTGATACTGCAACATATTTTCGAGGAGGACCAACCAAAATTCATCGAAGAGATCAAGCTGGCAATAAAGTCGGTGGAGGACGGTAAGTTCGACATGCTCATCCGCATCCGCCGCTACGATAACCAGGACCTGCGCTGGGTGAGGGCGAAAGGAAAAGTCTTCTTCGGCGCTGACCGGCTCGCAGTACGCCTGATCGGCACCATGATGGATGTGACCGAGGAAAAGGAGGCGGAACAGCTTGTCCGTAACAGCGAAGAACGTCTTAAGATCATTGCCGATAATGTTCCTGCCATGATCTGGATGTCGGGCAACGATTCGTTCAACGACTACTTTAACAATACCTGGCTGGAATTCACCGGCCGTACGCTGCAGGAAGAGAGCAACGAGGGCTGGCTCGAGAATGTACATCCCGACGACGTGCAGCGATGCATCCACAATTACAACGAATCGTTCCGCCTGCAGAAAGGGGTGTATACAGAATATCGCCTGCGTCGTTATGACGGCCAGTACCGCTGGATCGCAGACAACTCGGTGCCCAGGTACAACGCGAAAGGGGAGTTTACCGGCTTCATAAGCGCCTGCATGGATATTGACGATCAGAAACGGTTCCGCGAAAAGATCCGTGACAGCGAGCTGTTGTTCAAGACCATTTCAAACGCTTCACCGACGGGATTGTGGATGACTGATGCCGACGGGCAAAACGTATTTGTGAATGATACCTGGGTCAACTGGACCGGCAAATCGTTCGAAGAACAGCTGGACGAGGGCTGGTTGTCGTCTGTAGTGGAAGAAGACAAGGAGAACGCTTCCGATCTGTTGCAAGAGTGCGCTCGCGAACGCCGTTACTACAAAACGGAATTCCGCTTCCGCAGGAGCGACGGGGAGATCCGGTGGGGATTAACGGAAGGGTACCCGTATTACGACAGCAACGGGCAGTTTGCCGGATATGCCGGCTCTGTGACGGACATCACCGAGCTCAAAAAGCTTGAGGAAAGAAAGGACGACTTTATCAAAATGGCCAGCCACGAGCTGAAAACGCCAATCACATCCATCAACGGCTACGTGCAGCTGCTGGTCAATATTTACAATGAGCTGGACGACGAGAAGATCGTAGGCACGCGCGATACGGTTCGATCCTCGCTCCAAACCATTTCTAAGCAGGTGAACAAGCTCACCCGGCTGATCTCTGAACTGCTCGACCTGTCACGTATTGAATCCGGGCAGCTTAAGCTCAACAAACGGGAGTTTGCCCTTGGCGAACTGGTCGAAGAAGTAGCTCAGGATGCACGGCAAACCACGACGCGCCATGCGGTGCTCGTTCACAATGACTTCAGCGGTACAATTGTTGCCGACCGCGACCGCATCGCGCAGGTTATCCTGAACCTGCTCACCAATGCCATTAAATATTCCCCGGATTCCAACAGCATCGAGGTTTTTGTTGAAAGAAACGAGGAGCACGCGCTGGTCCGGGTGAAGGATACGGGCATTGGCATTGACAGGCGCGAGCATCAGAAAATTTTTGAGCGGTTTTATCGGGTCGAGGGTCGGAACGAGCAGACCTATCCGGGATTTGGCATTGGTTTGTTTATCTCCAACGAAATCGTGCAACGTCATAACGGTAGGATCCTGCTCGAGAGCGAAAAAGGTAAAGGCTCTGTTTTCACAATGAGCCTGCCGCTTAACTGATCGATTGAATTATTCGATATGGAAGAGCTGGCACGCACCGCATCGACCGGAGTCCGACATGCTTTCCTTGAAGGCGGGGGTGAAGTGGGAAAACTCATTCGCGCTTTTGACTGGGGCAAATCGCCGCTTGGCGATCCATTTGGATGGCCCCAAAGCCTCAAGACATCGGTGAGCATTTGCATTAACAATGATTTTCCCATGCTGGTTTGCTGGGGGCCAGAATGGGTAATGATCTATAATGATGCGTATGTTCCCGTCCTTGGCGCCAAGCATCCTCATGCGCTGGGAATACCTCTTTTAGAATGCTGGTCGGAGATCCGTCACATGCTCGAGCCGATGTTCCAGGGGGTGATGCAGACCGGGAAAGCCATTTTCGCCGAAGACCTCATGTTTCCGCTTTCGCGCAACGGCTATACGGAGGAATGTTACTTTACTTTTTCTTACAGCCCTATCAAAGACGAGTCCGATACCGTGGGCGGGGTGCTGGTCACCTGCTCCGAAACCACAGACCGGGTGATCAACGAACGGCGACTGAAAACGCTTCGCGTGTTTGCCGATCGCGCCGCCGAGGTCAAAGACCTGCAGCAGGCGTTTGATGCGATCCACCTGACGCTCTCCGAAAACGACTGCGATTTTCCTTATGCATTTTATTACCATCTGGAAGAAGACGATACGGTGAGCCTTCGCGCCTCGGTGCGTGTCGGATCCAACAAGCTGTTGAGTGGCTTTTCCATCGTCGATCCTGATTTCGGCGAATTCCCGCTCGCCAAACTGATGATGTCGGGCCGCCCGGCGTTGGTTAATGGGGGGTTCCTTAACCAGCGATTTGGGGGCGGAGCGTGGGCCGAGCCGTCGCAGGCACATTACCTCATTGCAGTGCGGCGCCCCGAAAAAGAACGGGCCTATGGCTGGCTCGTCCTGGGAATAAGTCCGAGAAAAAAATTCGACAGTAACTACAGGGATTTTTATCACCTGGTGGCGGATCAGGCTGCGACAGCGATTGCGAACGCTTTGGCGTTTGAGGCCGAGCGAAGGCGAACGGAGGCTCTGATGGAAATTGACCGTGCCAAAACGGTGTTCTTTTCCAACATCAGCCATGAGTTTCGGACACCGATCACTCTGATGCTGACGCCGCTGCAGGAGATCCTGGAGCGGCCGGACGGCATTCCGGAAGAGGTAAAAGAAAACCTTACGATCGCCCATCGCAACTCCCTGCGGTTATTGAAACTGGTGAACGCGCTCCTGGATTTTTCGCGCATCGAAGCCGGCCGCATGCAGGCTACATTCGAACCAACCGATCTTGCTGAACTTACAAGAGATCTTGCCGGGAGCTTCCGGGCGGCAATTGAAAAGGCTGGGCTCGAGCTCGTCGTGGATTGCAAACAAACCCGGGAGCCCGTATACGTCGACCGTTCGATGTGGGAAAAAATCGTCCTCAATCTCATCAGCAATGCTTTCAAATACACCCTGGAGGGATCGATTAATGTGCGGCTCAGGACGAAGCGGAACCAGGTGGAACTGCAGGTTGCGGATACCGGAATCGGTATCGCAATTACTGAACAGCAAAAGATCTTTGAACGTTTTCACCGCGTGCCGACAGACAAAGGCCGCAGCCAGGAGGGCTCGGGGATCGGGCTTTCACTGGTGCAGCAGCTTGTGAAGCTTCACGGGGGTGAGGTTCGTGTAAAGAGCCGCCCGGGGAAGGGATCAATATTTTCGGTCACGTTGCCTCTGGGCAAAATGCACCTGCCGGCGGAAAAAATAAAACATTCGGGCGCTCCGTCCAACGGTGAGATGCAGGCGAATCTCTACGTGGAAGAGGCGCTCCGGTGGTTGTCCAACCCGGATGATTTGGTCCAACTGCCGGAACCCGGTTCCAGAGAAGAAAGACCGGAAATTCTCGTTGCGGACGACAATGCGGACATGCGTGAATACATGGAGCATTTGCTGAGCTCGCGATACCGGGTGCATACCGTCAGGGACGGCCGTGCCGTGCTGCGTGCGCTAAAAACCATCAGTCCCGAAGTGATCATTTCCGACATCATGATGCCCCAGATGGACGGGATCGAGCTACTGAAAGCGCTACGCTCCAATCCGGATACTTCCGCAATTCCAGTAATTCTGCTTTCCGCCAAAGCGGGTGAACACTCGATGGTGGAGGGGCTTCAGACGGGTGCTGATGATTACCTGGTAAAGCCATTTTCGGCGCGGGAACTGGTTGCGAGAATCGATACGCAGATCAAGATCAGCAGAAAAAAAGCACATGCCCTGCAAAGTGTGTATAAGCTGTTCAACCAGGTGCCATTCGCGGTAGCTGTATTGAAGGGGAAGGACCTTATCGTGGAATATGTGAATAGTTACACGCTGGACCTTTGGCAAAAAAAAGCTGGGGAAGTGGTTGGAAAGCCCATGTTCGAAGTTGTTCCGGCAACAAGGGCGGGTGTACAAAAGATTCATGACGAAGTGTACCGTACCGGCCGAAGCGTAGTGATCACGGAGACCCCACTTCAAATAACCAATGACGATGGATCAGAAATACGGTATTTCAATGTAACGGTAGATCCGATGTTCGACGAAGACGGTCGTCTTATCGGGCAGTTGGCGACGACGATTGAAGTAACCGATCACGTCCGCGCGCGGCAAAAAATCGAACAGAGCGAGAAACAATTTCGCACCATCCTTAGCGATTCACCCGGCATTTTCCTGGTATTAAAGGGTTTTCCGGAAATGATCATCGAGTTTGCCAATGAACCGCTGTTCCGGGCCTGGGGTCGCGGGCCGGAAATAATAGGAAAGCCACTGCTTGAGGTACTTCCCGAGATCCGGGACCAGCCGTTCCCAAAGCTGCTGGAAGAGGTATTCCGGACAGGAAAACCGTATTACAGTGGCGAGGAAAAGGCGGTGCTTGTAAAAAACGGGGTACCCACGGACACTTATTTCGTCTATGTGTACCAGCCGATATTGAATGATACCGGGGAAGTGACTGGAATCACGGTGATGGCCAACGATGTCACCGACCAGGTAACGCAGCGGGTGGCATTGGAGAAACGGGAGCGGGAATTCAGGGAATTTGTGAGCAAGTCGCCCATGTCGATCATGATTGTGAACGCGTCCGGAATGACCATAGATCTGGTCAACGAGAAATTCCTGATTTTTTCCGGGATGCGGGAAGAACAGCTCGTTGGACGTCCGGTAGATGATGTTTTCCCCATGATGCAAAAGACCGGGCTGCAAAAGGAAATGCAGAAAGTGATTCGCACGGGCAAGGCATTCCACAAAATTGAGCACGAGGTGGATATGAAACCTTATGGAGGAAAAGGAAAACAGTATTTGGACTTTGTTTACCAGCCGCTTCGAGACGACGAAGGAAAAGTGACGCGCGTCATGGTGATGACGCACGAGGTGACGGACCTGGTGGAAGCGAGAAAACGTATTGAGGAAAACGAACAACAGCTGCAGCAGCTTTTCCGCCAGGCTCCGGTCGCGATCGTTGTTTACCGTTCGCCGGAGTTTAAGGTGGAATTCGCCAATGACCAGGCCCTTTCCCTATGGGGACGCAGGCTATCCGACGTGACTAAACGGAAAGCATTGGAAGGACTACCGGGAGCGTTGAGTGCCGGTGACAAGACGATCCTGGACACGCTGCGCAAAGGCGAAGTGTATTCTGTCAGCGAGCAGCAGTTCAGCTTTGAACGGGATGGGCAGCCGTACACAGGTTGGTACAGCTATTCATACGAGCCACTTCGCGACGGTCTGGGCCGGCTTACGGGGGTTCTTGCAGTGACGCACGAGGTAACCGAGCAGGTACTCGCGCGGAAAAAAATCGAGGAGAGCGAAGAACGATTTCGCCTCGCTACCGAAGCCACCGGTGCCGGTATCATCGACTTTGACCTGCGCAGCGAACAGCTGTACTGGTCGGAAAGAATGAAGAAACTTTGCGGTTATAAGGCCGGCGAGGTGATCACAACCGCAAAGGCTGCAATCGTCGTTCATCCTGAGGACCGGGAGGCTTTGCTGGCGGCGTCAATCGCCGCCCGCAATCCGGAGTCGGATGGGAAGCTTGTTTGCGAACACCGGATCGTCCGGCAAAACGATGGCCAGGTGCGATGGGTGCACGTGCGCGCCCAGACTTATTTTGATGAAATAGATGGGAGACGTAAACCTGTACGCGTGTCCGGAATCGTGATCGACATCACGCAGCAGAAGGAAGCTGAAATCGCTTCGGCCCAGCTTTCAGCTATCGTTGAGTCTTCGGTGGATGCGATCTACAGCTACGATTTCGACGGAACCATTCTAAGCTGGAACCGCAGCGCCGAGATGCTTTATGGTTACGCAGCATCAGAGATTCTTGGGCGGAATATTTCCCTTATTCTTCCGCAGGAGCGCGCCAATGAAGCGACAGATAAGATCATCCCCGCCATTAAATCCGGCGGATCGTTGAAAAACGTCGAAACCGTCCGCGTTCGCAGGGACGGAACGCCCGTTCCGGTCCTGATCGCAGCTTCTCCCATCCGCGACAAGGGCGGTAAGCCTATTGCCCTCTCGATCGTGGCTCGCGATATCACAGAGCACAATAATCTTCTGTCGGAAACCCGGGCGGCGAGGGACCAGCTCGAACAGACTTTGGTCAATATTCCCGCCGGAGTGTTTTTACTTAATGCGCACGGGGAATTGATTTTCGTTAACGAGATCGCGGCCGAAATGAGCGGCTTCGACAGCGCCGAAGAAATGCTGGCGCAGGACACCGGCATGACGCGGGAAAAGATCGCCGCTGCTTTTGAGATCACCGATGAGGAAGGGACAAACATTGCATCGGACCAAACGCCCGCAGCCAAAACCCTTCGAACAGGCAATCCCGAACAGCAGATCCTGAAGATAACCGACCGCAGCGACCGGTCTTTCTATTGGGTGCTTTGCCGTTCCACCCCCTTGTTTGACGAAAGCGGGCAGATGCGCCATGTGCTCGTGGTCTCTACGGATATCACACAGCACAAACTGGCAGAGCAGCGGGTACGCGACAGCGAAATGTATTTCCGAAATCTGGCCGATACGGCGCCCGTGACAATTTGGATTACCGAAAAAGATGGGTCCTGCAGTTATCTGAGCCGTCAATGGTATGAGATCACAGGTCAGACCGAACAGGAAGCCCTGGGCTTCGGCTGGCTGGAGGCGGTGCATCCCGACGACCGCAGGAATGCTTCGGAAATTTTTATCTCCGCCAACGAAAAGCACACTCCGTTCCGGCTCACCTACCGGCTGAGGTATCAGTCGGGCGATTATCGCTGGGTCGCCGACTCAGGCAGCCCGCGCCTGGACAGCGAGGGCAGGTTCCAGGGGTTCATTGGCTCAGTGGTCGACGTGCACGACCGCATCCTGGGCGAAGAAAAAGTGCGCGAAAGCGAAAACCGCTACCGCCATATGTTCGAAAATTCCCCGATCCCAACCTGGGACGAGGATTTCAGCATGGTGAAACGCCGGATCGATGAGCTGAAGGCGCAGGGCGTAAAGGATTTTGACAAGTATTTGCGCGAAAACAGAGACGTGCTTTTGGAGCTGATTAGCCTGATCGTGGTGAAAAACGTGAATGAGGCTGCCGTTAAACTTTACGGCGGCACGAAAGAAGACCTTTTGGCCGGACTGAAAGATTATTTTGTAGAAGATACCCTAGCCACTTTTATCGAAGAATTCCGGCTTATCGCAGAAGGAGGTGGCCGGCTGGAAACAGAAACCGTGGTCCAGAACATTCGAGGAGAACGCCTGAATATCCTGGGACGAATTGACTTTCCCAAGAACGATGATTACAGCAGCGTACAGGTGATCATTATCGACGTCACAGATCAGAAACGCGCAGAGGATCTGGTGCGGCAGAGCCAGGAGCGCTTTCGCTTCCTCTTCGAATCGAATATTCTCCCTGTCGCCTTTTGGAAAGTAGATGGGGAAGTGTACGACGCGAACGATGCTTTCTTGCAGCTGCTCGGGTACAACCGCGAAGACATGAAAAACGGGTTGGTGAACTGGCGCAAGTTCACTGTTCCGGAGGACGGACCGTTGCATGAAGCTAGCGTTCGGCGGGCGTTGCAAGGAGAGGCCGTTGCCCCATACGAGACGGCCTATTTTAACAAGAAAGGTGAACGGCTCGCCGCCCTGGTCGGCTACGCTATGCTGGCGGGTTCACAGGACAAAGGAATTGCCTTTATCCAGGACATTTCGCGACTCAAGGAGGTGCAGCACCAGTTGCGGCAGAGCGAAGAGCGCTTCCGCCACCTTTCCGAAACACTCGAAGCACAGGTGCGTGAGCGCACGACAGAACTGGACGAGAAAAACCGTCAGCTGCGGGAAGCCCAACGCATCGCGCAGCTCGGAAGCTGGGAATGGGATCTCGTTACCGGGGCCGTGCAATGGTCGGATGAGATGTATGAAATTTATGGTTATGGGGACCGCCATTCCCCCGTGACGTTCGAGATAGCCCTCGAGCGCATGGATCCTTCGGACGCAGCGCGCAGCCGGGAACGCGTTCGCGAACACCTCGTGAATGCACGAAAGCTTTTTGAACGTAACGGCAGTCGCGAGTTCGAGTCCACCGCTTCGCAGTTTCGGCTCCGACTTCCGGAAGGTGTCGATAAAATCGTTCGGGCTATGGTCAAGGTGCTGATGGACGAAGAGGGGAAACCTGTAAAGATGATCGGGACGCTACAGGACATTACCGAGCAAAAGAACGCGGAAGAGCAGCTTGTTCGTGCAAACCTGGAGCTTAACGAACGAAACCAGTTTGTGGAAAAGCTGATCAATTCTTCTCTGGACCTGGTGCTGGTTATGGACAGGGATCTTCGGTTCATCACGTTGAACAACCAGGCGCGGCAGCTGATTTCCCGTTATTATGAAGGAGAGGTGATCGGAAAAAGTATAGTGGAACTGAATCCGGAAATTAAGGATACCCAGATGATGACGGACCTGATGGCTGCTTTCGGCGGCGTGACTGTTATTCGGGATAAGGTGAAATCCCTGGTATCGGATCGTTATTACGAACACAACTATGTGCCGCTGGAAAACCTGGAGGGCGAAGTGTACGCGGTAATGCTGATCAGTCACGACATTACGCAAAGCGTGCAGCAGATGGAAGAATTGCGGAAGCTCTACATTTCGGACCGGCAGAAGGACGACTTCATCAAAATGGCCAGTCACGAGTTGAAAACGCCGGTGACGTCGATCAAGGGTTATGTGCAGTTGCTGAAAAGCATGGTAGAAGCGGAAAGTACCGGTCAGATTGAACTTGGCCCGAAAACGATCAAAAGCTCGCTTTCCATCATCGACAAACAGGTTACAAAGCTCACGAGGCTGCTTTCCGAACTGCTCGATCTCTCGAGGATTGAAACCGGCAGGCTTGAAATGAAACCCGAAAATTTCAACCTTAACGAGCTGGTGGTTGAAACCGTACAGGAGGTATTGTACACCAATACAAAGCACCGTATTCAGGTAATACACGATGCCGTGCACCAGGTGGATGCCGATCGCGACCGCATTGGGCAGGTGCTGGTGAACCTTTTGGTGAACGCCGTGAAGTATTCACCGGACCACGACCTGGTAGAGGTACGCGTTACGACCGAGCACGGGAAACCGGCCGTGAGCGTGCGGGACTACGGGATTGGCATCAGCGCAAACGACCTGGACAAGATTTTCGACCGTTTCTACCGGGCGGAAGGCGACTACGAAAAGACTTTTCCGGGGTTCGGGATCGGCCTTTACATAGCGCGCGAAATCATCACGAGGCACGGCGGCTCCATCCGTGTGGAGAGCGAGAAAGATAAGGGAGCACTTTTTACATTTACACTGCCTAAAGCAGGCGCTTGAGGTATGAAGAATAAATTCAGAATCCTGGTCGTGGACGACGACCCCGACATCGGAACGATGATCAAGATGATGCTTGAATACCGCGGGTATAACGTCACCGTTACGGACCGGGGCGAGCAGGCGGAGCGGCTGCTGGAAGACCAGTACTTCGATCTAATGATTATGGATATGCTTTTATCGGGAATAAACGGCATTGACGTTTGCGCCCGCATCAAAAAGAACGAGGCTACATCTGCCATTCCAATCATGATGATTTCTGCTCACCCGAACGCACGCGAAATCTGCCTCGAGGCCGGTGCCGACGAGTTCATATCGAAGCCCTTCGATATGGAAGATATGTTTTCGAAGATCAACAAATTTGCCGCCGGGGCCCGTGCCAGCTCCAGCTGACCAAAAAAAATTCTTACGTGCCTGCTCATTTCTTTTTTAAACGGCTGCCTTTACCTGTGAAATTGTCACTGGTGGGCCTGATCCCTTTGGTTCTGCTTGTCTATTTGTCATTAGAGCTTTTTTCGGAACATAAGAGGAATTTGGATCTGTTGCGCGGATACATAGGGCGCATTCATCAGTCAGCCGATCTGAACGCGCTGAGCAATGAGCTGCAGGCGGAACGCCGCCACTCGATCCAGTTCGCCCTTACCGGCGAGGAGGCGATGGAAATGAACTTGCAGCGTATGCGAACTGACAGCATGCTGCGCAGCCTTGAAAGCAAATATGCAGAGACCCTGGGCAATTTCGCAACGTACACTTTTCTTTCGCCATTCGGGCAATTTCGGGAAGCGATCGACAGCCGGAAGGCTTCCGCTGACGCGATCATGCACTACTTCACCAGCGCGGTGTTGCGGCTCAATACCATGAACACCATTCCCGTGGTGACCAACGCCCACCTCGAACCCGTGTTCCAGGACCTGGTGACGCAAAAGATCCTTTCCGAAATGGGAACCTACCTGGCGGTCGTGCGCACGAATATCTACAACGCGCTGTATACGCAGCGAAATATTATGGAAACGCTCAGGGCAACAAAAGGCGTCTACGATGTTTACCGCACGTACGAAAAAGAGTTTTTTGAAAAGGCGTCCCCGATCAGAAAACGCGGGTTTGACAGCATCCGGCGGTCCCCCGAGTTGCAGGCAACGACACAATATATTGACAGCCTTTTCCAAACTTTTGAGCCCGGAGGGCGCTACGATGCACACACCTGGTGGGCTGTTTCACTTGCCGGGGTGCAGCAGCTGCGTTCATTTCAAAAATATATCGTGGATCACGTGGAGCGGGAGATCAGCTCGATCTACCGCAAACAAAAGCAGTCCAGAAATGCCGCCGTGGTCGTGATCGGGCTGATGGTACTTGGCGGCATCGGCGTAATCATTTTCGTCATCCGCAATTTGACGATCATGTTAGGGGAGCTGGACCGCGCCGCCCAGAGAATTGCAGCAGGGGGAACCGGCGTCCACCTGGAAAAAGCATCGGACGATATCATAGGCAGGCTTTCCGAATCCATTTTGCGGATTGAGAAAGCCAACCGCGCGCTCGCGGAAGCAGCAGAGGCGATCGGGAAAGGAAATTTCGGCGTCCCGGTGGAACCCCGGAGCCGCGGCGACGTGCTTGGGAATGCCATCATCCGGATGAAAAAGGATCTGCAGCATTTCACCAATGAAATGAAGGAGCTGGAAAAGCGAAAAGATAATTTCATAAAGATGGCGAGCCACGAGCTGAAGACCCCTATCACTTCCATCAAAGGGTATGTGCAACTGCTGCTGCAGCTCATTAACGACCGTACCTCGCGAAACGAAGAGCTGCCCCGGCCGCTGCTGCTGACGTCGCTCCTGACCATTGACAAGCAAATCTCGCGGCTGACCCGCCTGATCGGGGAACTGCTCGACCTTTCGCGGGTGGAAACAGGACAATTTGAGATGAACATGGAGCATTTCAACCTGAATGAGCTGGTGATGGAGACGGTCAAAGAGCTGCAACAAACGACGTCTCACCACCTGATCAGCTTTGAGAGCTCGTCGCAGGTAATGATCTATGGGGACCGGGACCGGCTGGGGCAGGTGATCACGAACCTGCTCACGAATGCGATCAAATACTCCCCCGCGTCCGACCGAATCGAGGTACAGCTGCATCCTACAGGGGAAGAGGTGGCCGTGACTATTCGGGATTACGGAATTGGCATTGAGAAGCCGGAACAGCACAAGATTTTCGAACGCTTTTACCGGGCGGAAGGGGAACAGGAAAAAACATTTCCGGGTTTCGGTATCGGGCTGTTCATTGCGAGCGAGATCGTGCAGCGGCACGACGGGAAAATCCGGGTGGAAAGCGAGCCGGGAAAAGGATCGGTGTTTACGGTGCTGCTGCCACTTTCACTGCCAAAGCCCCAATTGTCAACGACACTCAAACTTGCGGGAGGTAGCCCGGGGTCTAAACACGCTCATTCATAAAGGCGCTGGCAGGTTTCGCAGAAGAAGGTTCTGCGCCGCGTCTTTCCGAGGTATGCTTTTGTGAGCGGGCGTTCACACCGAGGACATTGTTTTCTGGTATGCACCAGCCAGTGCTTCCGCAGCTGGTATACCCGTTTCCAGCGTAAAAAATCGAAGCTGTAATTCCGCGCTTCCCGCACCATCTCCCCCAATTTCGACAGCGGGAGGGCGTCGATTCTGCTGGCAGGATGCACGCGTATCCGAAAAAGGACTTCGTTTTTAATAATATTTCCTACACCCGCGAAGATGTCCTGCTGCAAAAGCGCGTCGCAGGCGAGCATCGCTTTCTGAGCGCGCAGCTTCTTCCTGGCTTTTGCAGGATGCCAGCGGCGGCTCATCACGTCAGCGCTCCAGTCATAGACATCGTCCAGGTCTTCTTCGATGAATTTCAGCGAGCAGGTATAAAAATTGAGTTCTCCGTTTCGAAAGCGCAATGACAGGCGGGGCACGGTTTGCTTTCTCTCATTGATCCTGTAAGACCCAAAAAGGAGAAAATGAATGCGCAGAGTGAAACTCGGAAAACAGATCAGAAAATGTTTTCCCCAGCTCCTGAAATCAACTAATTTTTTTCCTGCCAGCCGTTGAATATCGAGCCTGCTGTTGCCCGATACTTCGAGAACTTTTTTCCCTTTGAACGGTGCGGCTTCTTTCTTCAGGATAACGATAGAGGGACCTTCCGGCATAATTATTTTGTCCGGCCCTTGTGCCGTTCTTTTTCATGCATTTCCCCGGCCGGCTGTTCCACCTGTTCGACCCACACGGCATATTGACTTGGGTAGATCCGGGAACCCCTGCGTTCAGCGAATGCACGTGTCAAAGCTGCTCCGAGGTAAACGATCATGGCGGAATAATACACCCACATCAGAATCAGAATGACCGAGCCTGCCGCTCCGTAGGCATCCGCCGCACGGCTGCGTCCGAGGTAGAGGCTGATCAGGAACCGGCCCAGCATAAAAAGAATGGCCGTGGCGATGGCGCCGGAAATCACATCCTTCCATCCGATGCGTGCGTCGGGCAACACTTTGAATACGGCCGCGAACAGGGCAGCCGTTACCAGAAAAGAAACCACCAGGTTGGCAATGTAGAGCAATACCGTTTCCGGACCACCTGCTCCGCTCCCGAGCACCATTTCCAGAACTCCGTTGATGACCAGGGCGACAAGAAGCAAAAATCCGAGAACAATCACCATCGAAAAAGAGATCAGCCGGTTCTTAACCAGGCGCAGCAATCCATGTCCTTTTCTGGGTTTCGCCTTAAGTTCCCAGATATGATTAAGAGAATCCTGCATTTCACCAAACACGCCCCCGGCACCAAGCAGCAGCGTGAAGATACCCAGGGCGGCCGCGAATCCACTGCCTCGCGCGCTCGCGGCATTGCGGATCGTTTCCTGGACCTGCGCAGCACCGTCCGGCCCAATAAAATTGGCCATTTCCGAATAGATCGAGCCTTCCACCGACTGGCGGCCGAAGAAAAGTTCACTCAGCCAGATCACAATGACCAGCAGCGGCGGGAGGGAGAAAACAGTATAGTAAGCGAGGGCCGCGCTTAGCTTTGGAACTTTTTTTGCGCCGAATTCGCGGAACGTATCCTTCGCGATGGACAGCATGTTCTTCCAAGGCATACGCGTTTGCTGCGAAAAATAATGCCAGTCTGGCTTCCGCGACTGGGCGTCTATGAAATGGTATATAGGATGTTCCGGATTTCATTACGGAGAATGGAAAGACATTTTCTATCCTTCGGGCCTGTCGCGCAGCAGATGGTTTGAATATTATTGCGGGCGGTTCAATACCGTGGAGCTGAACGTGACTTTTTACCGCTTTCCACGGCCGGGCATGTTGAGGAAATGGTACGAAGAAAGTCCACCCGGCTTTTCATTTGCCGTCAAAGTGCCCAGGCTCATCACACATTACAAGCGGTTTCGGGACGTGGATCGGCTGCTTTCCGATTTTTACGGCACGCTGCAGGAAGGACTTGCTGAAAAAGCCGGGCCCGTGCTTTTCCAGCTTCCTGCGGCTACCGGGTACAGCCCGCAAATACTTGAATCGATCCTGTCAGCCATGGATCCCAAGTTCCAAAACGCTGTGGAATTTCGTCATCCAGGCTGGTGGCAGAAGAAAGTTTTCCGTACTCTGGCTGCACAAGGCGTGAGTTTCTGCGGCTCCAGTTTTCCCGAATTGCCGGATGTACCCATAATCAACTACCCGGTCGTGTATTACCGCTTTCACGGGGTGCCTGTACTTTACCGCTCGGTATACCGCGCATCAAAGCTGCAGGAAATAGCTTCTCCAATACTTAAGAGCAGGAAAGCCCGAACAGTGTTTGTTTATTTCAACAATACCGCCACCGCCGCGGCCCTCAGGAATGCTCTTGCTTTCAAACGGCTGGTTGAGAAACGCGAAAAAAGCGGCCGGCTGGCATAGTTTTTTTACCTTATGAAAAAAGGGTTTATGGAACTTAAAAGGAATGAGGCAACGATCAACCGTCCCGAGGGGGATCGGGTCCTGGACGCTTCCTATGTCTTTGTGGACCTGCCGGAGTTTGAGCGGCAGCTTCGCGCGGAAAAAGCCTGGGAAAAAAACGACCGCAACGGAATAACCGTCTTCAAGACCGATCAGCTCACCATTGTGCTGACCCTGCTGCATGCCGGTGCCGCGATACCTGAAAACAAAGTGGAAGGCCTGCTTACCATCCACGTGCTCCGCGGTTGGGTGCGGGTAAACACGGTGGATGGGGATGCGGAACTGCGGGAAGGCCAGCTGATCAGTTTTCACTCCGGTGAGCCGCACTCTGTGACTGCGCTGACTGAAGCATCGATTCTGATCTGGAATTACAGCAACGTTGCGAAAAGAGAAGAGCAGTTACTTTAGCGAGGACCGCAGGGCCTTTGCCGAATCAAGGTGAATGCGCAGCGAATTGAGCGTGCGCATTGCAAATTCCGCTACGTCGGGATCTTTTCCCGCGGCAGCTTTTTCAAAAAGCCGAATCGACTTTTGATGATCGCTCACGATGCGGTCCAGGAAGGCACGATCGAATTCGGCGCCCTTTTTCTGTTTCAATGCTTCAATTTCTTCCTGCACATTCGTGTCCATGCTGTCCGCTACCTGTACAACCTTTCGCGCGGCCAGGTCCCTCACCTGTTCATTGGTGGCTGTATGGTCGTGCAGCAGCATCGATGCGAAATCCCTCAGCTTCTGAGAGGTCGCTTTTTGTGTAGCGGCGCCGGCAAGGTCCACTTCAACCTTCCCTGCGCGGGCGGCCTCGCTAAGAAAATCGGCAGAAGCGCTGTCTGCGGGAATGCGGGTGGTATCGATCATCGCGGGAATGGTAGTATCACCAACCTCAACGCTGTCTTTTTTTTCCGAATTCTTACAGGCAAACGCGATAATGAGAATCGCCGGAATAACTCTCCACGACATCGGACGGGTTTCCCGAATTCCCGCAAATCAGATGCAGAACTGAAGCCTCGTGGCCGGGGCTGTGATTTTTCTTTTGCGGACGGTGTTTTATGTGGAATTAAAACCACAATTTCGGGCCATGATCCGGGTAGCAAATCAAGGGGATGCGGAAGGGATGCTGGCCATCTATGCCCCGTATGTGCGGAACACTTCCATCACTTTCGAAACCGACGTTCCCACAACCGCGCAGTTTGCAGAGCGCATTTCGAATTATCTGGAGAACTATCCCTGGCTTGTCTGCGAGAAGGACGGGGCTATTGCAGGCTACGCCTACGCCTGCCGCTATCGGGAGCGGACAGCCTACCAGTGGTCGGCTGAATGTTCCGTTTACATTCACGATGATTACCGTCGCTCCGGCATTGCCCAGTCTCTTTACGCGGCTCTGTTCCGGATTCTGAAACGGCAGGGCCTTCGAAATGTCTACGCGGTGATCAACCTTCCCAATTCCGAAAGCGTGCGCTTCCACGAGAAATGCGGTTTCACGTGGTTTGCGAATTATGAGAACGTAGGATATAAATTAGGAAACTGGAAGACCGTCGGCTGGTGGCGCATGGAGCTGAATGCCTATACAGGTGAGCCGCCCAGGCCTGTGTGGTTTTCAGAGTTAGCGCGGGAACTGGTGGAGTCGTTGATCCGGTGACTGGATGGTGGTTGACTGGTTGATTAGTTGATTGGTTGATTAGTTGATTGGTTGATTGGTTAATTGGTTAATTGGTTAATTGGTTGATTGGTTTACCGGGTAATTGGTTGACTGGTTAATTGGGTGACCGGAAGCATGAGCCTGCTTGTCCCTCTTCCGGCTTCTGGCTTCCGACTTCCGACTTTCTTACCTTTGCCCCATGCCTTCTGTTTCAGAAAGAGGGAAGCAGATGCCACCCTCGCCCATCCGAAAGCTGGTGCCCTATGCCGAAGCTGCTAAGAAAAAAGGCATCCGTGTTTACCACCTCAACATCGGCCAGCCCGATATTGAAACTCCGCCCGCTGTCCTCGATGCAGTGCGGAATGCCGAAATTCGCGTGCTTGAATACAGCCACAGCGCCGGGAATGAAAGCTACCGCCGCAAGCTGGTCCAATACTACCGCAAAGCTGGTATCGAAATCAGCCACGACCAGGTCATTATCACGACAGGTGGGAGCGAGGCAATCCTGTTCGGATTTTTCACCTGCATGAACCCTGGCGATGAAGTGATCATCCCCGAACCTTTTTACGCAAACTACAACGGCTTCGCCTGCGCCGCTGGAGTGAAAGTGGTGCCCGTCACGGCGAATATCCGCGACGGGTTTGCACTCCCGCCCATTGAGGAGTTTGACAGGTTGATTACGAAGAAAACAAAAGCCGTGATCGTCTGCAGTCCGAACAATCCAACCGGTTATCTCTACAGCCGCGAAGAAATGGAAGCGTTGAAAGAGCTTTGCCTGCGGCATGATCTCTACCTGTTCAGCGATGAGGCCTATCGGGAGTTCTGTTATGAAGGTCGCCACACGAGTGCGCTGCATCTTTCCGGCGTGGACGAGCACGTGATCCTCATGGACACGGTCAGCAAACGATACAGCGCCTGCGGCGCCCGAATCGGGGCGTTCGTGACGCGAAATAAGAAAATATACGATGCCGCGATCAAGTTCGCGCAGGCGAGGCTCAGTCCCCCGGGACTGGCGCAAATCCTGGGCGAAGCTGCCGTGGACCTGCCGGACGATTATTTCGACGCCCCGAAGCGCGAATATTTGGAAAGAAGGGATACCCTTGTTCGGCGGCTGAATGCGATGCCCGGTGTGTATTGTCCCACTCCGGGAGGTGCATTTTATGCGATGGCCCGGTTGCCGATTGATGACAGCGACCGGTTTTGCCAGTGGCTCCTCGAGAGTTTCTCGCACAACAACCAGACGGTAATGCTCGCTCCTGCCAGCGGTTTTTATGGGACCCCCGGGCTGGGCCGCGACGAGGTACGCCTCGCTTATGTCCTTAACACAGATGCGCTGAACCGTGCCATGGATTGCCTCGCGCTTGCACTGGAAACCTACCCGGGAAGAAAGCAGGTCCGGGATCGTGAAGAACTTGTGGCCAAATGAGCCGGTTGCACGTGGCGCCAATTCCTCACAGAAATTAACCAAATCAGTTATTTCAGAGCTTGCATCCCGGTTACATCACAGAAAGCCTTTCGCGACGGGATTAGCATGTTCTTTGTTCGATAAACCGTAACAATCGTACTCATGATCGCGCTCCGAAACCTGGAGGAAAATGAATTGCTCGCGAAGCTTGCCGAATGTACCTCGAATTATACGCGGATGCTGAACGAAAAAAACAAGTCGCAGGAGTTTTATGAATGCAAAAACCTGATCGAGCGGATCACCGAGGAGATTTCATACCGCAAATCGCTAGAAACGAAGACGAAAGCTCACGGTCACCCGGCCGGGGCGTAAGCATATTGTTCAGGAGCTCCACTCCCAGATTGCCCATTTTACCCGATCCGGCACCATTTCGCCGGTTTGTTTCAGTGTCAGGAGAATACTGCCCCGGTGGTGGGATTCGTGTGACACGAGATAGGCGAAAAATGGCATCAATCCTTTTTTGAACCCGCGCACTTTTCCCCCTTCCTCCCAGGAACGGGCAAAGAATTCACCAACGGCTTCCGCCGACAGCGACAAGGCCCCGATAAGCCCTTTTCGGTTAAAAGGATCCTTTTTGTCAATTGGCTTGCATCCCGATGCAAGGTCCGCCGCTGATACCTTCAGCCACTGTATCCGGACATTGTGAAGGTGGGCCCATTGCTGAAATACTGTACGGCCCCGTGAACTCAATGTTTTTTCCATGCCCGCGTCGCTGATGTTTTCAATTAGCAGGAGGTTCATGCCCTGGTGGATCTGCCAGGCCTCCAGGAGTTGCGATTTCATCCTGTTTTTTGAATAAAGCTAAGAACGGTGTGGGCTGAAAACAACAAATCCCGCCGAGCGCGGGATTTGTGGGTTAAAGCGGTATGCTGCAACTAATTTTTTACCGGATTCGTTTTCGACTGGGACTTGGCTTTTTCTTTTTCCCAGGCCTCGAACGCTTCGGGAGTCAGCACTTCGCCGGTGACATGCAGAATTTTTGGCTGATCAATTCCCGCGAGTTTGATATAGACATCTTTTGTGAAGGGAGCCACCGCCGCTGCATTGTACTGCACTTTGATCACGCCCACGCCACCCGGCTCGATCGGCTTTTCGGGCTTCTCGGGAACCGTGCAGCCACAGCTGGCGTTGGCAGATTCGACGACAACGGGCTTGTTGCTCGTGTTCTTAAATTCAAAATTATATGTAACCGGAGTGCCCTGCCTGATTTTTCCGAAATCATGTTTTTCGGTGTTGAACTTAACCATATCGTCGACCGTCGGAGCGGTTTGTGCAACGGCGGCCAGGGCGAATACAAAACCAGCAGCCAGTAAAGTGATTTTTTTCATGTTATCAGTATTAAAAAGATTTTTTCAGAAACTGAACCGCGGCGTTGGCCGGAGCCGATCCTTCCGGAATTTTCCAGACGGTGCCGGTGATCTTAAGTGATTTGGATTGATTGGTATTGTACGTGATCGTGATGTACTTGTCGAAAGGTCCCTCGACCGCTGCATTGTAACCAACGCGAATCTTTGCAATTCCTCCCGGAGGAATTGGGTCCCGGCTCCACTCGGGAGTAGTACAGCCGCAGGACGCATGCACGTTGTCCAGCCTGATCGGAGTTTTGGAAGTATTCACCACTTCAAAGCTGTAATAAACGGGTTTTCCCTGCGGTATCCGGCCAAATTCATGCTCGGTTTCCCGGAACTGAAGCGGCTCCTCCGCGTTCTGGGCCGAAGCGGCAGCACCGATCGCCAAGAATAGCAGGAAAGCGAAAATCTTCGTCATGAAGGCTCGTTTAAAGCGCTCAAATTTAAGTGAAAGATGGCAGATCTCATAGAAGGGTTGCAGGTCGCTGTATAAATTATTTATATCTGAACCCTGCTGCCAATCTTATTATTTTTGTCGCATGCAGCAGAGTTCTCCGGCTACCGCAGCCGCTCCCAATCAACTCTCGTTCGAGAAGTTCAGGGACGAGGTGCTCCGGGATTACAGCCTGATCTGTATCAGCCGGGAACTCAGCATCCTGGGCCGGAGGGAAGTCCTTACCGGGAAAGCGAAATTCGGGATCTTCGGGGACGGTAAGGAGCTGGCACAGGTAGCGATGGCCAAGTTCTTCAGACCCGGGGATTTTCGCAGCGGGTATTACCGCGATCAGACCTTCATGCTGGCTACCGGCCTCGCAACCGTGGAGCAGATTTTTGCTCAACTCTACGCGGACCCTGATATCGAGCGCGAGCCTTTCAGCGCGGGGCGGCAGATGAACTGTCACTTCGCGACTCCGTTCGTCGACCCCGAAGGAAACTGGTTGCCACTGACAGAACAAAAAAACATTTCCGCGGATATCGCACCCACGAGCGGACAGATGCCGCGCGGACTCGGCCTCGCCTTTGCTTCGCGCGCGTTCCGTAATATTCCTGAACTGCGGCAATTCCCGACCCTTTCACGCGACGGGAATGAAGTGTGCTTTGTTACGATCGGCGACGCGTCCACCAGCGAGGGACATTTTTGGGAAGCAATGAACGCGGCGGGTGTGTTGCAGGTGCCCCTCGCCGTATTTGTGTGGGATGACGGGTACGGAATCTCGGTTCCGAAGAAATACCAGACCGTAAAGGCCTCTATTTCTGAAGCCCTTCGCGGAATGGAACAAACGAAAGGCACTAATGGAATTCGCATCTATACAGTCAAAGGTTGGGATTATGCGGGCATGTGCGAGGCGTTTGAAGAGGGAATCCGGCTTGCGCGCGAAAAGCACATTCCCGTGCTCTTTCACGTGGATGAGATGACGCAGCCCCAGGGGCACTCGACTTCCGGAAGCCACGAGCGGTATAAATCAACTGAACGCCTGGAGTGGGAAAGGGAGTGGGACGGCATCCGTAAAATGAAGGAATGGGTCATCGCAAATGCGCTGGCTTCCGAAGAGCAGCTGCTGGTGCTCGAAGAACAGGCCAGGAACCACGTCCGCGAAGCCAAAGCCGCGGCCTGGGAGAAATACCTGGCCCCGATTCGCGCGCAGGTGGAAAAGGCATGCGAGCTCATTGCGTCGCTCGCGGCGGGCATGCCCGGGCAGTCGACTGCACTGAATGAGGTCGTGCAGGAATTGCGTGCAAGCAGGGAACCGCTTCGAAGAGAAGTGATGAAGGCTTTGCATGCCGCGCTTCAGATCGCCGGTGATTCAGACCTTGCCTTTTGGACGCGCGATTACTATGAAGAATTGCTGAGCGGGAACCGGCAGGTTTACCGCAGCCACCTTTACAATGAAGGCGCTGGCAGCGCGGTGCGCGTGCAGCCCGTGGCGGTTCAAATCACTCCCGACGCGCCGCTGGTGAACGGGTTCGAAGTTCTTAATAAGTATTTCGACAGCCTTTTCGCATCCAATCCGAAAGTGATAGCATTTGGCGAGGACCTGGGACGCATTGGTGACGTAAACCAGGGATTCAGCGGACTGCAGGAGAAATACGGCGAGGAACGGATTTTTGACACCGGCATTCGCGAGCTGACGATCATCGGGCAGGGAATTGGGCTCGCTATGCGGGGTCTTCGACCCATTGCCGAAATCCAGTATCTCGACTACCTGCTCTTCGGACTTCAGCCTTTAAGTGATGACGTCGCGACCCTTCATTACCGGACGGCCGGCCGCCAAAGTTGCCCAATCATTGTGCGTACCCGGGGACACCGGCTCGAAGGCATCTGGCACAGCGGCTCTCCCATGGGAATGGTGATCAATGCGCTTCGGGGGATGTATGTCTGCGTGCCGCGCGACATGACCCGCGCGGTGGGCATGTACAACACCTTGCTCCGCGGCAACGATCCCGCGCTGGTAATCGAATGCCTGAACGGATACCGGCTGAAGGAGCCTCTGCCTTCCAATTTGCTCGAATACTGCATTCCTTTAGGAGTTCCGGATGTGATCCGCACCGGAGAAGACATCACAATCGTGTCATACGGATCCACTGTTCGGATCGTGCAGGAGGCCGCACAGATGCTGGAACGCCAGGGGATCAGTTGCGAGATTGTGGATGTGCAGACGCTGCTTCCCTTCGACCTGGAGCAGGTGATCGCTGGCTCTCTGCGGAAAACGAACCGGATTCTTTTCGTGGATGAAGACGTGCCCGGCGGAGCCGCCGCCTATATGTTCAATATAGTAATGGAAGAGCAGAACGGCTACCGTTATCTCGACGTGGCGCCGCGCACCCTCACCGGGCAGGCACACCGGCCGGCGTACGGGAGTGATGGCGATTATTTCAGCAAGCCGAATGCCGAAGAGATCGTGACCATCGTCGGTGAGATGATGAAAGAATAGCTGTCAAAAACTTTGTTATAAATGCCCTTTTTTTGGTCCGGCGTCGATAGTCGCTAGCGATAGGGGATTTTCTGACAAACGACACCCCGCTAAACCGCCGCCCTAAACAACAAACTTATGACAGACGGTTGCCTCCTAAAGCGGTAGCTGAATTACGTAACTCCTGCCCTTCACCACGAGTGAGCGGGAGCGGATCCACGGGTTGAGCAGCCGCAACGTTTTATAATTCGTTCCATGTGCAATAGCGAACTGCACCAGGTCTGGAACGGTCTCGTTCACTACCACCGACCGTGTCCGAATCGGCTGGTACAGGTCTCCAGGCTTCAGGGAAAAACCAAGATCTTCGGCGTTTTCCATGATGTACTTGAATGCAAGAATGCGGAAGATGTAGCGATTCGTTTCTTCAGGCAGCAAGAGATCATAATAGTTATGCGTCCGCTGTATAGAAGCCTGGGCCTGGTATCCGCCCTGCCCGCAATTAAAAGCAGCAGCCGCGGCCGTCCAGGATCCAAACTTTGAGTAGGCTTCCTTCAGATATTTGCAGGCTGCATCTGTAGATGCCAGCAGTTCCCGCCGCATATCCACCTGGCTGTTCACCTCCAGCTGGTATTGAGGCGCCGTGCCGCGAAGGAATTGCCAGAAGCCCACCGCTCCGGAAGAAGATGTTGCATTGGGCATGAGGTTGCTTTCGGCGATGCAGAGGTATTTGAAATCGTCAGGCACTCCATTCGCTTTTAACCGGGCCTCGATCACGGGGAAATAGCGGTTGGCAAGTTTTAGCAGATAAAAAATATTATTCTGCCAGTAATAGTTGAAAAGCAGCTCGCGGTCAAATCGTTCGCGTACGTCCCACACCTGCAGCGGCACCTGTTCTCCGGCGAACTCGAACTTATCCGGAACTACGGGTGCATGCCACTCGTTGAAATCACGGTGCCCATTCGGGTCGTCCGGAGAAAATGAAAGCTGGCTCAACACAAAGACTCCAAACAACAGACCCGTTCCAAAATTGACCAGGCCTGAAAAGGATACCTGCTTCATATGCTCTTTTTTGGCAGAACGCCACAAGAATCAGGCCCGGTGGGAGGGTAGTGGAGGATGTTGAGGGTTAGTGGAAAATAGTTGAAGCTGGTTAAAAGTGGTTGAATGTGGTTGGATGCGATTCCTCATCTCTCATTACTCATTATTCATTATTCATCATCCAGGAACCTCTGCTTCACTTCGGGACTCGGCACCATGCATTGTTCGCGTTTTCCAAACCAGCGGTACCGGTTGCGGGCGAAGAAATTGTAAACCGCATCGCGGATGAAGCGCGGAAAAACCCAGAATATTTGTGTCCATTTCCAGTACCACGGCAGCCTGTTGTACAGGATCAGCGCTGCCGTGGAGCGCGTCAGCGCACGCCCCTTATCAATCAAAACAAAGGAGTCGAGATAGTCTGAAGACAGGCCGTGGCTTGCGAGCACTCGCTTTCCGGCGGCCGACTGCAGCGCGGCGAAGCGCAGCTTCCGATTCCGGTCCTGCCGCAGCAGAAAATTTACGAGTCCGTTGCAATAATTGCAGACGCCGTCGAAAAGGACGATGGTTGGAGTATGCTGTGGTTGCTGCGACATTGCTTACAAAGTCAAAAGTCAGAAGTCCGAAGGCAGAAGTCGGAAGATGCACAGGCAACCCAGTTACTCTTATCCATTAGTGATTCTTCCCGTCCCCAAATCAACCAGTCAACTAATTAAACCAATCAACTATTCAACCCATATTATGAAACACCTTCTGCACGTCGTCGTCCTGCTCCAGGCGTTCGATGAGTTTGCTTACGTCTTCGGCCTGCGCATCGGTGAGCGGAACGGTGGTGGTGGGAATCCATTCTACTTCTGCGCTGATGGGAGTGATTCCTTTTTCCTCGAGCGCCCGCTGCATTTTTCCAAAATCATTAAAGTGGCAGCGGACGACAAGGACCTCTTCCCCGTTCTCACCCGTGCTTTCCCCCAGCTCTTCGAGCCCAAAATCGATCAGCTCCAGCTCAAGTTCTTCCACGTTCAGGCCCTGCGGCTTCATCTTGAAGACACCCATTTTCCGGAATTGAAACGACACGCTGCCGCTGTTGCCAAGCGCGCCGCCGCCTTTATTAAAATGTGACTTGATGTTCGCCACCGTCCGGACATGGTTGTCGGTTGCCGTTTCTACAAGGATGGCCACGCCGTGAGGTCCATAGCCTTCGTAAAGGATCTCGTCGTAATTCTCCATTTCCTTGCCCATCGCCCTTCGAATCGCGGCCTCAACCCGATCCTTGGGCATGTTTGCCGCTTTCGCATTCTGCATGGAACGCCGCAGCGCCGGATTGGTGTCGGGATCCGGTCCGCCGGCTTTCACCGCAATGGCGATGTCCTTGCCGATGCGGGTGAACTGTTTTGCCATGCGGTCCCAGCGAGCAAACATCGTGGCCTTCCGAACTTCGAATATGCGACCCATCGCGATCAGATTTTTCCGGCGGCAAATGTACGGAACCGGGCACAACGACAGCCCTGAAATACAAAGGGCTCCCGCGCGGGAGCCCCGTTGGACATCAGAACTATAAATGGTCACTGGACTGTGAGCTTGCTCGAGAACGAAAGCTGGCTGGCTTCGTTAACCACTTTGAGGAGGTAGCTTCCCGCGGTTGCGGATGCCGGCAGCTCAAACCGTTCGACCTGCGTGCCGTTGCTTATCGTTACCTCTCTTGAGCTGACCAGTTTTCCCGCTACATCGTAAAGCTGCAGTTGGTACTTGCCCGAAGGCTGCTCGCTAAACGAAACGTGGAAATATCCGGCTGTGACAGGATTGGGATAAACTGAAAGGCCGCGGGCCGTTTCCGTTTGTGCAACCGACTGCTGTTTCGATTCCTGCTGCTGGCTGATCTCCGGCTGCGCCGGTTGGGGATCCTGCTTTTCTTTCTTTTTTCTGGCCCGCGCGAGCGCTCCATTCGCGAGATCCGAAGCATTGAATACCGTTTCGGATCCCGAAATCTTTTCGGCTTGCAGCGTCCTGAGGTCGAAGCGGAAATATCCGGCCGTGGATTGTGCGCTGGCCACAATGATGCGTTCTCCATCTTCGACCATCGCCGCATTGGTGCTGAATCCTGCAGGAAGGCCCGAAATACTTCCCAGGTAAGTTGCAACGCGTGTCCTAATGTCTATGCGGAAGATTTTCCGGTTTGCCGTGACCAGGTAAAGATGATCCTGCGCATCGGCGAACATGTCGCCGCCGTAACCGGCCTTGTCGTGTACCGAATTGCGGGCGTTGGCAGGATCGTCTGAAAGCGCGCCGAGGTTGGTGATTTCGGTCCTCTCAAGTTTGCGTGGCGCGGTGAACCGGATCAGGTGCTGGCCGTTGTTGGTGAGCGCATATCCGCTGCCGTCGGCGGCAAAGCTCATTCGGGTAATCTGGTTCGGAACGTCGCCCGAATTTTTCAGCACTCCGAACATTTCATCTTCGAAATAATAAATCCTGTTGGAACGAAGATCAATGCAGCGCAGCTGGGCGATGCCCATCGGAGTGTAGTAGAGACGCTCATTTTTCCGGTCGTAGGCCATCGCTGCCGAGTTGGTTGCGAAGGGTCTTTCCGGGTGCTGCTCCTGACGATGCTTTTCGAACACGAGTTTCGAAGGTTGCAATTCATGGTCGAGGTTCACGATTTTCCGGGTGATCAGGCGCGCCACAGGTTCTTTTGCCTTAACCGGTACCCGGGTGCGGGCGTTCAGGATTTCCACTTCCTGTTTGCTGCTGTAAACCGGTTGGAGCACTTCGCCGGTCTGCAGGTCGATCAGCCGCACTTCATTCCAGCTGCCTTTTCCTTTTTCAGCAGGCGTAATAGCAAAACCCGAAATGCTTCTGTTTTTGTTCGATTGCGCCAGTGAGGGGAGAACGAAGGAGGTGACCAGGACGAGTAGAGCAACTCTTTTCATGGCAAAAGGTTTGGGTTAAGAAAAATGCCCGAAGCTTCCTAAACTACGACAATTTTCGTCGCAGGGAAATAATTTGTGATGAGTGGTCGTAAAAAAAACCGCCCCGGATGAGCCGGGGCGGTGGTGAAAATATTGAGCCGATTTATTTGATCGGGTTCAGGGGATCCACAGGGTCGCGCGGCCGTACGACCTTCCCCTGCTGCAGCTTGCTTTTGTAACGTCCGTATGTGAAGTAGATCACCAGCCCGATCGCGAGCCATGCGGCAAGACGGAGCCAGTTGGTCCAGCCCAGGCCGAAGATCATCGCTGCGCACACCACGATGCCGAGTATGGACACAAGGCCAACGGCTGGCGTCCTGAACCCACGCGGCACTTCCGGGTGGCGGATGCGCATGATCCATACTCCTGCGCACACGAGAATGAATGCAAACAGGGTTCCGATGCTGGTCATTTCACCCACGATATCCCCCGGTACAAATGCAGCAAAGAGTCCGACTCCCGCGAAGATGATCCAGTTCGCCTTGTACGGGGTGCGGTGTTTCGGGTGCACGTCGGAAAAGGCCGCCGGCAGCAGTCCGTCGCGGCTCATCGAATAAAATACACGTGATTGCCCCAGCAGCATTACCAGGATTACCGACGAAAACCCGGCGAGGATCGCGATGGTAATGCCATCCGAGAGCCAGCTGAACTTCGGTTTCCACTCGCCGTTGACCTCAGCGCCCGCCATGTGATCGATTGCGTAGGCAACCGAAGCCTCGCGTCCGTGCGTGCGGAAATCTTCGGTGCTGGCCACGCCGGTCAGTACGTACGAGAACAGGATATATAATATGGTACAAATGGCCAGCGATCCGAGGATACCGATGGGCATGTGCTTCTTCGGGTTTTTCGCCTCCTGCGCGGCAGTGGAAACGGCGTCGAATCCGATGAAAGCAAAAAATACAACGCCGGCCGCTCCAAGTATTCCCAGAATGCCGCCGAAATTGGTGGTGATGCCGCTGTTTGGATTGTAATATTTGCCGGGTTCCGGAATAAAGGGAGTATGGTTTTCGGGGCGTATGTAGCTCCAGCCGATTGCGATAAAGATGAGCACGATGGCTACCTTGATGACCACGATGATGCTGTTGACCGCGGCCGACCCGCGGGTACCGCGGATGAGTACAAGCGTCAGCATCAGCACGATGAAGAGCGCGGGGATGTTGATGATACCCCTGGCGAGCACTTCATGCGTCTGCGGATCCACCAGCCTCTCAAATGGCGAATGGATCCATTCATAGGGTATGTTGAGTCCAAATATATTCAGGAAGCGGTTGAAGTATTCGCTCCACGCAATGCCCACGGTAGCGGCTCCGACTCCATATTCGAGGATCAGGTCCCAGCCGATGATCCATGCCAGGAATTCGCCCATAGTGGCATAGCTGTACGTATAGGCGCTTCCTGCAACGGGTATCATCGATGCGAATTCCGCGTAGCAAAGCCCTGCGAACGCGCAACCGATGGCCGCCACGATAAAGCCGACCGTCACCGAAGGTCCGGCATGCTGCGCAGCGGCAGCCGCTGTGCGCACGAAAAGACCGGCTCCTATGATTGCGCCGATGCCCAGCGCCACCAGGTTCACGGGTCCGAGCGTTCTTTTCAGCGTACCGGCGCCCTCAGCCTTTGCTTCGTCCAGCAGGACACTGATTGGTTTCTTAATGAATAAGCTCATAAACTGGTTTTTAATAAACGCTAAAATTAAGTATTGATGTCAGAACCGGACTCAACGGCAGCCTTGTTACGCGCGACTGCGAGAAAATAAAGCGGAATTCCCGCGAGGACGATCGCCAGTCCCCAAAGCGAATATTTTGCCGCGTAACGCAGCAAACCCGCGCAAAATCCCAATGCCAGAATCACGTAGACGATCGGCAGCACGGGATAGCCGAAAGCCTTGTAAGGCCTTTCGATGTCGGGCCGTTTTCTGCGGAGAATGAAAATGCCCACAATCGTCAGAATGTAGAACAATACAACGACGAACGAAATCATGGTGAGCAGGTCTCCGTAGCTGCCGCTGAGACACAGAAGGGACGCAACGATACACTGCAGCCAAAGCGCGTATCCGGGCACTGCGTTGCGGTTCAGCCTGCCCGCACCCCGGAAAAACAGGCTGTCTTTCGCCATGGCATAATAAACGCGCGCCCCGGCGAGAATAAGACCATTGTTGCACCCGAACGTGGACACCATGATCAGTCCTGCGATCACCAGCGTGCCGGCTTCGCCCAAAAATTTCTGAGACGCCGCCACGGCAACGCGGTCATCTTTTGCATGCGCGATCTCTTGCAGCGGGAGCACGTTCAGGTACATCAGGTTCGTGCAGATATAAATGATCGTGACGATCAGTGTTCCCAGGAAAAGCGCCAGCCCGATGTTGCGGCGCGGATTCCTTATTTCTCCGGCGATAAAGGTTACGTTGTTCCACGCGTCGCTGCTGAAGATAGAGCCTACCATGGCGACCGCTATTGCGCCGGCAAGCGTAATTCCGGCGATCGGCTCCCAACCCTGGTCGGTGGCACGCTTCGCGTCGATTCCGGTGGTCCAGTTCTCTGCCCAGAAGCTTTCTTTGGCAAGCAGAAAGCCGAACACGATCAGTCCGAGCAGCGCCAGTAGCTTCGCGGTCGTGAACGTTGTCTGGATGATTTTCCCTTCACGGATGCCCCGGGTATTCGTAAACGTGAGCAGGATGATGAGCGCGATTGCGAGGAGCTGTGCCGCGGAAATACGAACAAATCCCAGGTCGGCAATGATGTTTCCTTCCCCTACTTCCGGGATCATGTAGGCGGTGAACTTGCTGAATGCGACGCCCACCGCTGCGATGGTTGCCGTCTGGATGACGGCGAAGAAGCTCCACCCGTAAAGAAACCCGGTAAAAGGATTGTATGCTTCTTTCAGATAAATGTATTGCCCGCCCGCTTTTGGAAACATGCCGCTCAGTTCTCCATAGCTGACCGCGGCGGTGATGGTCATGAACCCGGTGATGACCCAGACGAGGACAAGCCAGCCAGCGCTGCCGACGTTGCGCGTGATGTCCGCGCTGACAATAAAAATACCGGAACCAATCATGGAGCCGGCAACGATCATGGTGGCATCAAATAATCCCAGCGATTGCCTGAATGCTGGTTGCTGTTCGCTCATAGCGTTGGTTTGTTTGATCAAAAACCCACCAGTCAGTCCGTACAGGGGGTCAAAATAAACATTTTCTTCAATCGCCCTGAAATCTTTTACCAGTGGCATGCTCTTGCAGAGGGCTGTTATTTGACCCGAAACCTTTAGTTTTGAAACTTTACACGCACATATGAATAAGCGCCAATCCGGACTGCTCGCTCTTGCCATGCTGGCCCTCGCTTCGCTGCTGCATTCGCTGGTCTGGTACAACATAGCCGCCATCCCGGAAGGGTTGCTTTCGGGAAGCCGATGGGCTTTTATGTTTTCGCTTTGTGTATACGCCTGGTTCCGGAAAACGCTCACCGCATGGATCCTCGTGTCCATGGTCATTGGCGTGCTTGTAGGTTATGAATTCCCGGCCTTTTCCCAACAGCTGGTATTTCTTCGGCAGATCTTTCTGAACCTCGTAAAAGTAATTGTGGCCCCGCTGCTGTTCGCCACCCTTGTGGTAGGGATTGCGGGACATTCCAACCTGAAGCAGGTGGGAAGGCTGGGGTGGAAATCCATATTGTACTTCGAAATTGTAACCACCATTGCCCTGGTAATCGGGTTGCTGGCGATCAATATTTCGCAGGCCGGGTTTGGAATTGATCAGCCGCTAACCCTCGAAAAGCTTCCCGAAACGAAGGCGCTCACCTGGGACCAGCACATCGTGGACGTATTTCCGTCGAATTTTATCAAAGCGATCCTGGACGGGAAAGTATTGCAGATTGTGGTGTTCTCGGTGATCTTCGCGATCAGTCTCGCGTTGCTGAAGGAAGAAAAGAAGCGGCCGATGGTGCGCGCGTGCGAGAGCCTTGCGGAGACCATGTTTCGCTTCACCAATATCATCATGTATTTCGCGCCGATCGGAATCGGGGCGGCCATGGCGGTGACGGTAGGACATTTGGGCATCGGCATCCTGGAGAACCTGATGAAGCTGGTGCTGACGCTGTACGCTGCGCTCATCGTGTTCCTGTTCACTGTGCTGCTGCCGGTCGCGCTGATGATCCGGCTCCCCCTGAAAAAATTCATTACCGCTATCAGAGAGCCGGTTTCCATCGCCTTCGCCACTACAAGCTCCGATTCGGCGCTGCCGAAGGCGCTGGAGAATATGGAAAAATTCGGCGTGCCGCGCAAGATCGTGTCCTTCGTGATTCCTACCGGTTACACATTTAATCTCGACGGCACCACGCTCTATCTTTCCCTGGCCTCCGTATTCGTGGCGCAGGCCGCCGGCATTCAAATGAGCATCGGCCAGCAGATCACTATGTGCCTCGTGCTGATGCTGACCAGCAAAGGAGTTGCCGCGGTGCCGCGGGCTTCCCTGGTGATCCTGATTGCGACCGCCGACCAGTTTCATCTTCCGCTCTGGCCCATCGCAGCGATCTTCGGCATCGACGAGTTGATGGACATGGCTCGCACTTCCGTGAACGTGATCGGGAATACGCTTGCGAGCTGCGTGATCGCGCGCTGGGAGGGAGAGTTCGATGATCAAAAAGCGCTCACTTTCTCGGAGAAGGAAGCGGACGCCATTGTTGGCTAATTTCGAAGAATAGTTATGTTGCAATTGTTGGATATTTACCTTCTTTCGGGCGGATTTATTGACCGGTTCATCAACTGGATCATTGACTACGGAGGCTTTTACATCCTGCTGCTCGTGGTCTTCGCGGAAACAGGCCTGTTCATCGGTTTCTTTTTTCCCGGCGATTCCCTTCTTTTTGCGGCCGGAGTGTACATGAACAAGCTGGCGAACGAGCTGTTCAATACCAGCCTGGCGGAAAATGCGTCCGTACCCGCTTACCAGTGGCTGGTCATCGTGCTGCTGGTGATGATCGCTTCGGTGCTTGGGAATATAGTCGGTTACTGGTTTGGGAAAAAAACAGGACCATTGCTTTTTGAGCGCAGGGACACGTGGATTTTCAAGAGAAAGCACCTGGTGCGCGCGAAAGAATTCTACGACCGGTATGGAAAGGCAACGATCTTCCTCGCCAAGTTTCTTCCGATCATCCGCACATTTGCGCCCATTGTTGCCGGCATCGTGCGCATGAACCCCGCGCACTTTATCTTTTATAATATAGTGGGAAGCGTGGCATGGGTCTCTTCCATGATGCTCGGCGGATACTACCTGAACAGCTGGGTGCAGCGCAAATTCGGTTTCAGCCTGCAGGACTACATCGAACCGATTACTATCGGGATCATTCTGGTGACCACCCTCCCCGTTCTTTACAAATTATTTTTTGCAAAAAAAGTATTGCCCGGATCCGACACCACCGATCCGTCAGGCTGATCAACTATGCACCCGAAACAACACGGCATTCTCTCCATTCCGGTCATCGTAGCCGCTCTTGGTTATTTCGTGGACATCTACGACCTGCTGCTGTTCAGCATTACGCGCATTGAAAGCCTGCGTTCTTTTGGGCTGAGTCCGGACCAGATCACGGTGCAGGGGGAAGCGATCCTGATGTGGCAGATGGCAGGATTGCTTCTCGGCGGTATCATCTGGGGGGTAATGGGCGACAAGCGGGGGCGGCTGAGCGTGCTCTTCGGGTCGATCATTCTTTATTCACTCGCCAACATCGCGAACGGATTTGTAGAAAATACGGAACAATTCAAGGCGATCCGGTTTATCGCCGGGCTGGGGTTGGCGGGTGAGCTGGGGGCGGGGATCACGCTGGTATCTGAGCTGATCCGGAAGGAAAAGCGCGGCATCGCAACCTCATTTGTCGCGGGGCTCGGGCTCACCGGCGCCGTTGTTGCCTTCATCATGAAGGAGAATTTCGACTGGCGGACCTGCTATTTTATTGGAGGCGGAATGGGATTGCTGCTGCTCGTGCTGCGGATCTCGGTTTTTGAATCGGGGATGTATCATGAAGTGAAAAAGTTGGGCGTGCAGCGCGGAAATTTTTTCATGCTGTTCAGCAACGCCGACCGGCTGAAACGATATGTGCTCAGCATACTGGTCGGACTTCCCACCTGGTTTGTGATCGGCGTGCTCGTTAGCTTTTCCAGTGAATTCGGGCAGCGGATGGGAATTAAGGAAAAAATCGACCCCGGCAAATCCATCATGTATGCTTATGCCGCCATCTCCGTGGGAGATATCCTGATCGGTTTCGTAAGCCAGTGGCTTCGAAGCCGGAAAAAGGCGCTCTATGTTTTCTATGTCATCACCGCGGTGTTCATGGTGCTTTTCTTTACCGTTCAATGGAACGGCACTGCCGAAGGCATGTACTGGATCTGCGCCGGCCTGGGGTTCGGGACTGGCTTCTGGGCCATCTTCGTCACGATGGGAGCGGAGCAATTCGGTACCAACCTGCGGGCAACCGCCGCGACAACAATACCCAACATGGTGAGAGGCATGCTCACCGTCCTAATTTTGCCGCTGTTCAAGGGGCTGCGGAGCGTCACCGATTACTACACCGGCGGCTGGATAGCCGCGTTGATCATAATGCTCGTGACGGTAGTAGCTGCGCTGCTTACGAAAGAAACGTTTGGAAAAGACCTGAATTATGTGGAACGATAATTTCCGCGCATGGATGTGAATGCCGCCATCAATATTTTTTACGGTTGCGTTGCTGCATACCACGAGAGCGGCGCGCTCGACGGCCTTCCGTCAAATCCCCATGCGGAAGGCAGCGTGGAGCATCTGCTCTATGAAAAATGCTGGACCGACAACATACAATGGCACCTTGAGGACGCCATCCGCGATCCGGCGATTGATCCGGTGCGGGCGTTGGAGCTGAAAAGAAAAATTGACCGGCACAATCAGCGGCGTACGGACATCGTAGAGCGAATTGACGAATGGTTCTTCGAAACTTTTCGCAGCGTGAAACCAGTTCCCGAAGCGTCACTGAATACCGAAACGCCTGGGTGGGCGCTTGACCGGCTTTCTATCCTCACGCTGAAGATCTGGCACATGCAGATCGAAGCCCAACGCGAGGACGCGGGCGCCGAACACCGGGAGCGTTGCCGGGAAAAGTGGCGCATCCTCCGGGAACAGGAGCAGGACCTGGCCGACTCGATCCGCCAGCTTTTGGACGAGATGGCCTCAGGAAAAAAGCGGATGAAATTGTACCGCCAGTTCAAGATGTACAACGACGAAAGCCTGAACCCCGTTCTCTACCGGCAGACAAAAGATTGACTGCGGCAAAACACATACTGGTCCTCCGGTTTTCCGCGCTCGGCGACGTGGCGATGACCGTACCTGTGCTGAAGAACCTGGTGCAGCAGCACAGGGATTTGTATTTGACCGTCGTCAGCCGCCCGCAGTATGAACCGCTTTTTCGCGATCTCGAGCGGGTTAAATTCTTTCCGGCGGATGTGAATCGGCAGTACCGGGGAGTTTTCGGTTTGAGCAGGCTGGCGCGACGAATCAGAAAAGAAGTTCCATTCCACGCGGTGGCGGATCTGCACGACTCATTGCGCACCAAGCTTCTGCGCATGTTACTTGGGCAACGGCACGCCGTTATTGACAAAGGACGGAAAGAAAGGAGAGCGATCACGCGGCGCCGCAACAAAACACTGCAACCGCTTCGCAGCGTGTTTCAACGTTATGCCGACGTGTTTTCACAGCTAAAGTTTCCCGTTACGCTGGATACGAAGACGGGCACCCTGCGGCCACCGGTCGACGAACGGGTGCCAGCCGCCGGCGGGCGCATAACGATCGGCGTTGCGCCTTTTGCCAACCACCTCCCAAAAATGTACCCGCTGGATCGAACGAGGGAAGTTGTGCGGAGGCTTTCGAATCTCGAAGGTGCGACGGTGTTGTTGTTCGGCAGCAAAGCGGAAGGAAGAATCCTGGCAGACTGGGAAAAAGATTTTCCACAGGTGCGCTCGGTAGCGGGGAAATTCGATCTGGCAGGCGAGCTGGCGATGATCGCCAGGCTGGACGTAATGGTAAGCATGGACTCCGCCAACATGCACCTCGCCTCCTTGTACGGTGTGCCGGTAATTTCCATCTGGGGAGGCACGCATCCGTACGCCGGCTTCTATGGTTGGGGACAATCCCCGGACCACGCCGTACAAGCGAATCTTGACTGTCGCCCCTCATCTATTTTTGGGAATCGCCCCTGTCCCGTTCACGGTCTGCAGGGATGTATGGATCCCATCACACCTGATGAGATCGTACAACGAGTGAAGCAGGTATTATCGATTAGCTGAACTGCTGGAACAGCACAGGGAACTGTTTCCTGATCTTATCCTGTTTATCGGGCTCAAGATCTTCGAAAAGTTTCTTTTCCTTTTCCAGGCTGATTAGTTTGAGGGCTGAATGCTGCGCCGATTTCACGGCGGCAATTGCCGAAACACGAATCGCCCGGGTTACTCCGCGGGTGAAATTCAGCACAATCCGGTCGTAGCTCTTCCCGGTGCCCAGGAAATGTCGCCACAACCGGTTCTCCAGTTCCTTCGACAGGTTGGCGAAGGTGAGCGTATCCCGGCCGATGATTGCCTGGCTGTATTGATTCACCGTAATCGTAATGATTTTTTCCTCAGCGTCTGCCGGCTGCAGCATGGCCAGCGCAAGGACCGGCAAAAGCAAAAAGCGCATCATGACCAATCTTTTGGTCAGAGAAAATACAAATAAGGGGCCACTGCTGGCCCCGGTGTCGATTATTTCGTTGCTTCGTTTATTGGAGCCCTGTCTATGTACTGGATGGTCCGGTCTATCAGCCCCTGTTCGTTGAAGTGATGGTCATTGTGGGTCCAGAAAGTCAGCCGCTTGCCGTTCTTGTACGTAACGTCCACCTGGTACCAGCTCAGCAACCAGACGCCTGGAGCATCGGGTCCGCGCTGCGGCGTGTTGATCTTAATTGGCAGCCAGATATCGTTGCTGAATTTCACGGATTGGATCACCTTCCCGCGGCGTTCGGTCCAGTATTTTTCGATTTCCGCCTTGCCTGCAAGACTGTCGCCGGCCGACCAGGCATAAACCGCGTTGTCGGCATAGCTCTTGAGCCACTCCGTGATGTTGCCTTTTTCAAATTCCGCGAGCATCGCCTTTCCTTTTTCTACGAATTTGGGGTCAGCAAACTCAGCAGCCTGGGGCACCTTGTCGGTGGTGGATTCGGTGGAGATACCGGCAGTTTTTTCCTTCTCCTTACTGTCGCTGCAGGCGAGCGCCGCGGCGGTTGCGAAAAAGAGAATGATCCTTTTCATATTTATTTTTTGTTGATGACGGATGGAATTTGGGGCGCGGAGAACAGGAAAGCTAGGAAATTCTTCAAGCCGGCCAAAATTTCAGGATGTGGCGAGAAGGATGAGCAGGCAGATAGCCAGTACCGCCATGAGCACCACCCAAATGCGTGAGCGCTCCCATCGCTCGACCGCCTGTTTTCTTCGCATCACCTCCTCCAATTCTGCTTTCGAAAATGCAAGCGGTTCCAGGCGAAGCACGCGTTCCGCCAGCTGACCAAGCTCTGCCTTTGACAGGGGCTGCGCCGAACGAAGGACGGAATGCACGAATTGCCGGTTAAGGGACTCATCCCGAATGCTGTTAAGTTTTTCCAGCGTGGAAGGATCCAGCAGCCGGTCCAGGTAATCAAACAACCCTTTTCGGTCCATTCGGTGCGCATCCAGCCGCGACACATATCGCTCCAATTCAAGCGCCTGCTGCAGCAGCGACGCAGGTGAAAACGCGCCCTGGTAATTTTTTTTTCCCGTGCTCTGCCGGAACCAGCGTTGTTGCAAATAGTGCTCTCTTTTACGGGGACTGGTAAGCACTTCATAGGCCTCCTTGATCTCTGCGAAGCGGATGTTTGATGCGGGATCGCTGGGGTTTTTGTCGGGATGATACAATTGTGCCAGCCGGCGGTATGCTTTCCGGATTTCCGGGAGGGTGGCGGAAGAAGGCAGTTCGAGGATTGCGAAATAATCCTTCAGCTGCATATTACTTCAGGTGCTCGTCGAAAAAAGCGATTGTGCGTTGCCAGGCGAGCTTTGCAGCCGCTTCGTTGTAGCGCGTGGGGGCCGTATCGTTGTGAAACGCGTGATTCACTCCTTCATACATGTAAAGCTCATAGCGGACGCCGGCTTTTTTGAGCGCTTCCTCGTAAGCGGGAATGCCTTCGTTGATGCGCTGGTCCAGGGCCGCGTAATGCAGCTGCATCGCAGCGCGGATTCTTGCAACATCTTCCGGTTTCGGCTGCCTTCCGTAAAATGCAACAGCAGCTTTGAGTGAAGCAACATTTACCGCCAGGTTATTCGCCATCGCTCCGCCCCAGCAGAAGCCGACACAACCGTAGCTGCCGTTGCAATCTTTGCGCGAGCCGAGGTAATCGAACACCCGAACAAAATTTTGCAGGCTTTCTTCGGGCTTTAGCTCCTGGAATTTGGTGCGGGCTTCGTCTTCACTGGCGGGCGTCCCTCCGAGCGGGGAAAGGGCATTCGGTGCAATGGCAAGGTAACCCGCGCGCGCGGCCCGGCGTGTCACGTCCTGTATGTGCGGGTTCAGTCCGCGGTTTTCATGAATCACCACTATGGCCGCGTACTTCTTTTCTTTTTTCGGGCGCGCGAGGTAGGCCTGCATATCGCCGTTTACACCCGCGTAACTAACTCCTTCGATGTGCAGATCATCCGTGCCCGTTTGTGCTGCGTGGGCGTAATTCACCTCCAGCATGGGCAACAGGCTCATCGCAGCTGCTGTGCCGCCGGCTAGCAGTGCCAGCCGTTTGAGGAATTCATGGCGGGAGAGGGGAGCATGCGTGTACTCATCGTACAGGTCAATGATTCGCTGGTCCATGAAAAATCAATTAAGAAAACTAAAGGTATGAATTGCCCGGCTCAGTTGCGGAACTCCTGGCTGATCATGAGTCCGTAGAAACCACCGTCCAGCACACCGATCCCGAGACGCCCGTATGCGGGGTTCAGGATGTTAGCCCGGTGACCCGGCGAGTTCATAAGGTTCTTGTGCGCAATCTCCAGGGTTTGCGCGAGTGCAAGGTTTTCCCCCGCGGCGCGGAATCTGACGTTGGCAGCCTTCATCCGGTCGAAGGGGTCCTGTCCTTCCAGGTTCACGTGCGCGAAATATCCTTTTTCAAACATGTCGCGTGAATGAGCGCGGGCTACCCCGGTCATCTCCGGGTCGGGTTTCAGCGCAGGCAGACCGTACCGCTTCCGTTCGTAGTTCACCATTTCCAGCATGCGCGCTTCCAGGTCGGGGCGCGGTTGCGCTTTGCCGAATTTGAAATTCAGCGTTACTGTTTCCTCCGAACTCGGCTGAACGGTAAGGCTGTTGATCGTCTGCCGGATGGCATCGTCGAATACAGGAGCGAGCTTCTCGTTCGCCCATTCTGATTGCATCGCGAGCTTGCCCGCAAGCTGGCTGTCGCGCGTTTCCAGCGTAATCTCTTTTTTAAGAGGAAGCGCGAGCAGGATTGCGGAAAGAATAACGGCGTACACCCAACCGTTGATCGCTCCGGGAATAATACCGAATGCGCGGTTGACACGGTTCTGGTTTACGCGTTCGGGTATCGTGCGCAACAGCACGCGTTCCACAACGCTGAAGAGCACGCGTGCCACCAGCGCGGTCAGGAGAAAAGCCACGGGCAGAAGCCAGACGTTCAGGTTGACAACCCGGCGAATGAATTCGGCGGTGTACGGGTAAAAAACGTATGCAAGCACCAGCGTACCACCCCAGGTAACGAGGTCGAGGAAGCCGCGGATGAATCCCCGTCGCCACCCGATCAGTACGGAAAGAAGAATCACCAATACCAGAAAAAAGTCCACCCAGTTCATAGGCCACGTTCCTTGTTACTCTAACGCGCTTCGCGCCTCCGGCGGTGGCGACGACGGTGTTATATTATTCCAAAAACGACGTTCATTGCCGGGTGGTAATCGGGTCTTCCTTATCGTCGTTCAGGCTATACTGGCTGTTCTCTTCATCGTCTTCGGTGCTGTCGTCCTCGTCCGTGCCGGGAACGTCCAGGTCCCTTCCGCTCTGATCTATCTTTTCGTTCAATGGCTCCCCGTCATCATCTTTTTTATCAAGCTGCGCCCGCTGCAGCTGCACATCGTCCGGCGTTGCCATTGAAACGCTGGTCTGCCGGAGCAATTCCCGTTCTTCGGGCGTTACGTCGGTCTCGGGATCGATGGGTTCCTGTTCTCCGAACAGTCCCTTCCCTTCTTCATCGGCTGATGAGATCGTCGTGTCGGCAAGTTCACCGAGCGGCATCGGGCGCACATGTTCCTGCCCGGGAATGTCCTTTACATCGGGCATCTCGAACACACCTTCGTCGGGTTGCAGGTGACGAACATCATCCGGTGAATCGGGGAGATCCCGTTCGTGTTTACCGTTTTTATTTTCTTGAGGATTGTTCATGATCTCAGATTGAGTTGAGCAATTTTTTTCCCTTACCATATCCCTGTTCTGTTCCGGAAAGCAAAGACCAGGAACACCACGAGGGCCAGGCCCGCGAACGAGCTCCACCAAAGTCCCGCCATGTAACCTGATTCTGCCATCCGGCAGCTCCCTATTACCAGGAGGTTAAAAAAGAGCAGGAACAGAATTGTAGAAATTTTCATCGTTCCGGATTTATATGACAAAATCCAACTATTATGCCATTGCAGATGGCATTATGATTTGAGATGAATTGTAAAAGGAAGTTGTTATCAGGACGAGAGCGGCGCGTCGGCGTAGCTTTCCACGGGTTCGCAGACGCAAACCAGGTTGCGGTCGCCGTAGGTATTATTCACCCTTCCAACAGCGGGCCAAAATTTATTCACGGCCACATAATGCAGCGGGAAGACAGCCTCCCGCCGGGAATAAGGATGTTTCCAGTTGTCCGCCGTCGCCTCAAGCTGGGTATGGGGCGCGTTTTTCAGTGGGTTATCCTTCCTGTCGGCGCGTCCCTCCTCAATAGCGGCAATCTCTTCGCGGATCGAAAGCAATGCGTCGCAAAAACGGTCGAGCTCCGCCTTGTCTTCGCTTTCTGTGGGTTCGATCATAATGGTTCCGGGAACCGGGAAGCTCATCGTGGGCGCATGGAAGCCGTAATCTATGAGGCGCTTGGCCACATCTTCCGCTTCGATGTCGGCGGTTCTGCGGAAAGGGCGAAGGTCGACGATGAATTCGTGCGCGCAGGCCCCATGGTGATTCGTGTAAAGGATATCGAATTTCCCCTGCAGGCGCGCACGCATATAGTTGGCGTTGAGAATCGCGTACTCGGTAGCGCGTTTCACGCCATCCCGTCCGAGCAGACGGATATATCCGTAGCTGATGAGGAGGATACTCGCCGACCCGTACGGCGCTGCCGAAACGGCGTTTGTTGCCGGTTTTCCATCGGTGAACAGGTGCCCGGGTAAATGCGGTGCCAGGAAATCACGCACGCAGATGGGGCCCATTCCCGGTCCGCCTCCGCCGTGCGGAATTGAAAAAGTCTTGTGGAGGTTGAGATGGCAGACGTCTGCACCGATCAGCCCCGGCGCAGTCAGACCCACCTGGGCGTTCATATTCGCTCCGTCCATGTACACGAGTCCGCCGTGTTCATGCACGATGTCGGTGATCTCGCGAACGGTTTCTTCGTACACTCCGTAGGTGCTCGGGTAGGTGATCATGATACCCGCAAGCTGGTCGCGATACGCCGCCGCCTTTGCTTTCAGGTCTTCGACATCAATGTATCCGTTCTCCAGCGCTTTCACTACCACCACTTTCATTCCCGCCATGACGGCCGAGGCCGGGTTGGTACCGTGAGCCGATATCGGGATCAGCATCACGTTGCGCTTGCCTTCTCCGCGGCTTTCGTGCCAGGAGCGAACGGTAAGCAGACCGGCATACTCTCCCTGCGCGCCGCTGTTCGGTTGCAGGCTGCACGCCTGCAGTCCCGTGATCTCGCAGAGGTAATCGCTTAGCTCACGCACCACGGCCTGGTATCCCATAGCCTGCTCCGCAGGGGCAAAGGGATGCATGCGGCTCCAGTGGGCCCAGCTCAGCGGCATCATTTCGCTCGCTGCGTTCAGCTTCATCGTGCAGCTTCCGAGGGAAATCATCGAGGTGTCCAGCGCAAGATCCTTGTTCTCGAGCTGCTTGAGGTAGCGCATCATCTGCGTTTCACTGTGGTGCGTATTGAATACTGGATGCGTGAGGTAAGGCGAACTGCGTCGGAGGTGGGTGGGAATATTCCAGAGGTCGGCTTCATCCGGAATTTCGAATGCCACCGGGTCGCGATCGTTCTCAAAACAGTTGATGAGGTCAAACAGATCGCCGGGTGTTGTGGTCTCGTCCACCGAAACGCCGATCAGGTCGTCCCCAATGTAACGGAGATTGATCATCTGTCGCTCCGCCTTGGCACGAATCGTATCGCGGCCTGGGGTACGCACCACGATCGTATCGAAAAAACGTTTCGAGTGCAATACAAAACCACGCTGCTCCAGCGCGGTCGCAACCACTCCCGCAAGTTGGGATACGCGGGTGGCGATATGTTTCAATCCTTTTGGTCCATGGTAGACCGCGTACATTGCGGCCATGTTTGCCAGCAGCGCCTGCGCAGTGCAGATATTGGAAGTGGCTTTCTCGCGCTTAATGTGCTGCTCACGCGTTTGAAGCGCCATACGCAGAGCGCGGCTGCCTTGCGCGTCCACGCTTACGCCTATGATCCGACCCGGGATGTTTCTCTTGAACTCGTCGCGCGCGGCGAAAAATGCTGCGTGCGGCCCGCCGTACCCCAACGGCACTCCGAATCGCTGCGCGGATCCCACTGCGCAGTCCGCACCGAGTTCTCCCGGAGGGGTAAGCAAGGTCAGTGCAAGCAGGTCGGTCGCCATGGCCACGTAGCCACCGGCCGCATGAACTGCCGCGATGAATTCGCGGTAGTCTTCCACTGAGCCTTTGTCATTCGGATATTGAACGATTGCTCCGCAAAAGCTTTTGTCAATGGTCACACTGCGGTAGTCGCCTTCCACCAGCTCGATACCCACGGGGCGTGCGCGTGTGAGCAGCACGTCGCGGGTTTGAGGAAAAATCTCCCTGTCCACGAAAAACCGCGGCCGTTCCACCTCTTCCTGCCGGTTCAGGCAGTTGAAGAACATGGTCATCGCTTCTGCGGCGGCGGTAGCTTCATCGAGAAGCGAAGCATTGGCAATGGGAAGCGCGGTGAGATCGCTCACCATGGTCTGAAAGTTCAGCAGGCTTTCGAGGCGGCCCTGCGAGATCTCTGCCTGATAGGGAGTATACTGCGTGTACCATCCGGGATTTTCAAACACATTTCGCAGGATCACTGAAGGGGTGATCGTGTCGTAATAACCCTGACCGATATAGTTTGTAAATAATTTGTTCTGAAGCGAAAGATCTTTGATGTGGCGAAGGTATTCATGCTCGCCCATGGCCTGCGGCAGGTTCAGTTCGTCGTTCATCCGGATCGAAGGAGGAACGGACTTGTCGATCAGTTCCTCCATACTCTTCACGCCGATGATCCCGAGCATTTCGGAAGTTTCCGACTGGTCCGGACCAATATGTCTTGAAGTAAATTCTTTCTGCTGTTGTTCGAAGAGATTCATGCTGCTTTTGACGGTTGCGCCGTGCTGTTTTTTCGCGGGCAAAGTTACGGGCTCGGGGTCAGAAAATTCCTGCCGGTTGCCATTCGGTCGAAACGGTTGATCTTTGCACGATGAAGAGGTCCGAATTTCCGGAGCGGAACTGGCAGCAGCGTTCGCGCGAGCGTCAAAAGCATTACAAGCGGTTTCTCGACACGGCCACGCGCAGCAAAATGCTGGCCGGGTTGCCCGCATTGCATGAGGAAGCGTTTCAAAAAATTGACTGCCTCCAATGCGCAAACTGCTGCAAACAATACTCACCGCGTTTCAAAACTCCGGATATCAAAAGGATCAGCCGTCATTTGAAAATGCGGGAAAGTGAATTCATCGAAAGTTTTCTTCGCGTGGATGAGGACGGCGATTTCGTGGCGAAGAGCCTGCCCTGCCCTTTTCTGGAAGCCGACAACAGTTGCCGCATTTATGAGCAGCGGCCATCGGACTGCCGTCGGTTTCCTTACACCGACGAGGACGTATTTCTGAAACGCAAATCCATCACGCTCAAGAACACGGGCTTTTGCCCAATCAGCTATTACGTCATCGAGCGCATGATGGAGTCAGCTTCTTCTTAATCCTGCTTTTTGGAAGTGGAGGTTACGATCAGTCCATACAGAACGAGAGCGGCAATGAGGATGAGGATTATTTTCATTTTTGCCGAAGGCTTAGTATTCCAATTTACGTAAAAGCGGCGCCTTCAGCCAGGTGACGATGGTCACCAGCAGGGTCATGCAGCCGCCGAAAATTACGGAGGGCACGGTTCCCATTAGCGAGGCTGCCACTCCGCTTTCAAACTGGCCCAGCTCGTTGGAAGAGTTGATGAACATCGAATTCACTGAAGAAACACGGCCGCGCATTGCATCCGGGACGAAGAGCTGCACAATAGTGCCGCGGATGATCACGCTTACCCCGTCGAAAAGCCCGCTGGCGAAGAGGGCCGCGAAGCTCAGCCAGAAATTTTGCGAGAGCGCGAAGACCAGGATACAGGCTCCAAAACCGCCTACCGACCAGAAAAGTTTCTTTCCCTGCTTTCGTTTCATCGGCCGCACGGAGAGGGCGGCGATGGCAACCAGATTTCCGAGGTAGGTGGCCGCAACCAGCCAGCCGAGCCCCTGCGGGCCCACGTGCAGAATATCGGCGGCGAATACGGGGAGAAGGGCGGTGGCGCCGCCGAAAAGCACCGCAAACATGTCGAGCGTCATCGCCCCCAGCAGCGCTTTTTGCCGGAATACAAAACGCAGTCCTTCCATTACGGCGTCCCAGGTGCGGCTGCTTACCGGCTGCCAGCTCACAGGCTTGGGTGCGATTCTTTGAAATAATATAAAAGAAGCAAGCACGAAAACGCAAACGGCTGCAAAAGCGATAGTCACGTTGGTATATCCGAGAAGGAGGCCGGCGAGGGCGGGGCCGGCGACTGCCGCAATCAGCCAGACCATGCTGTTGACCGAAACTGCACGAACAAGTGCCGTAGAAGGAACGAGTTGCGCGAGAAAAGAGTTGAATGCAGCTCCGCTGTACGCGCGAACGATACCGGTGCCGAAGACCACTCCGTAGATCGACCACTCCACGATCCTGTCCGAGGTATTTTGCTGAAACCAGCCCGAGGTGATGAGCAGGAACCCGAGCATCAGAGAGAAATAGCACAGGATGCATACGGTGAGCAGCCGGTGCTTGTTGCTTTTGTCCACCTTCACTCCGGCCGGAAGCGCGAGAAGGATCGCAGGGACCACTTCCGAAAGCCCAAGTATCCCCAGCGAAAGCTTGCTTCCCGTGACTTCATACAAACGCCAGCCCAGCAGCACCGGCGTCATGCGGAGACCGCCGATGAAAAGGATCCTCGTGAGAATGTACCAGGAAAACTCGCGGTTGATCACCATCCATTTTCGGCTGGCGGTTTCCTCCATCATGCGACTAGGGTAGTGTTAAATAATGCTGGCCTTCGGAGTAGTCCTGGTGCAGGGCGGCAATGATCGTTTTCAGGTGTTCTTCGTTGCCGAGAAAATCTGCCTCACCCACATCCACGATCAGCGTTTTGATGTTGTGCTGCCGGATGTAATGCGTGTAGGTTTCCTGGATGTTGAAAAGATATTCATCCGGAATTTTTTGTTCGTACGACCTGTTCCTTTTGCGGATGTTGGCCTGCAGCTTGTGCACCGGGGCATGCAGGTAAATGAGCAGGTCGGGGGAAACGAGCTGCTGATGAATGATCTCGAAAAGCCTCTGGTAAAGACGAAACTCGTCCTCGGGGAGATTCACTTTTGCAAAAAGCAGGCACTTGGTGAACAGGTAATCGGAAATCGTAAGCGTTTGGAACATGTCCTTTTGCTGCAGCAGCTCCTTTAGTTGCTTGTATCGTTCGGCCATAAAGAACAGCTCGAGCGGAAATGCATACTGCGAGGGGTTTTCATAAAACTTCGGAAGGAAAGGGTTATCTGCAAATTCCTCGAGGATCAGGCGGGCGTTGAAATGTTTGGAGAGGAGATGCGCCAGAGTGGTCTTTCCCGCGCCGATATTTCCTTCAATAGTGACGAAATGGTACTTCATGGTCGGAATGCCAAAGTAAGCACAATTGGAAGCAATGCTGCCGGCGGCGAAAAATCATGTGGAAAAAAATCACGGCAAAGGTTTTACCGGAAGCGGGTCGCTGCATTCGGCCAGCAACTGGCGGACCGTCTTTTTCAGCACGGGATGCATTTTGTCGCCAGCGATATCAGCGAGCGGAAGGAGCGCGAAGCGTCGGTTTTGCAGTTCCGGATGGGGCAGCTGGAGAAGCGCATACCGGTGCGTCTCATCATTGAAAAGAAGGATATCGATATCGATCACGCGTGGACCGAATTTTTCGCGGCGTTTGCGACCCATCAGCTTTTCGATCTTCAGAATCCGTCGCATCAGCTGCCGGGCGGCGAGGGAAGTGCGCAGCTCCACGGCCTGGTTCAAAAATTCCGGCTGGTCGCTTTTTCCCCACGGCGCGGTTTCATATACGGAAGAGGCCTGGCTCAGCTCTCCGCAGTTTTGCTCCAGCAGCTCACGCGCCTTCTGCAGTTGAACAGCGCGATCGCCGACGTTGGATCCCAACAGAAGATAGGCAATGTTCATCCGGATATCAATCGCTTCAAAGATCTCTTTTTTTTAATTCCGTCTTTACGGCTTCGGACGGATATTCGCCGCTTCAAGTATCTTTAGCCCCTCACCTGATAAGCCTCGCTTATGGGAAGTTTTTTCAAGACATTTTTTGCCTCACTGCTTTCGCTGATCGTGTTCAGCCTGCTGATGCTCCTGGTGATGGTGCTGTTCGTGGGCGGCCTCACAAAAAAAGTCCGTCCCCGCATCGCCGATAAATCGGTGCTGGTGCTGGACCTCCGCCACCATTACAAGGAACAGGCCCAGGATAATCCCTTTGCGATGCTCACGAGCGGTGAGGACGAAAATATTCCGGGCCTCTACGATGTGGTGCGGTTGCTGCGTCGTGCCCGCGGCGATACGAAGATCGCCGGCGTGTATGTGGTAACACGCAGTGGCTCCAATGGTTTTGCCGCCGCCAGTGAACTGGCGAAAGCGCTGGAAGATTTCAAATCTTCCGGAAAATTTGTTTTTGCGCACGGCAATTTGCTGACGCAACGCGATTATGCAGTGGCCAGCGTGGCGGACAGCATATTCGTGAGTCCGCAGGGTTTTGTGGAATGGTTTGGCTTCAGCCTTGAGCTGGCATTTGTGAAGGGCACCCTCGAAAAGTTGGAAATAGAGCCCCAGATCTTTTACGCCGGCAAGTTCAAGAGCGCCACTGAGCCGTTTCGTGGAGAGCGCATGTCGGAGGAGAACCGGCTGCAATCCACGGTGTGGCTGAACGAGCTGTACAATAATTTCCTGCAAAAAGTGTCGGCGCGCCGCCGGATCGACACGGCCGCCCTTCGCAGGCTGGCCGTCGAAGGCAGCGTGCTGAGCGCTGATGACGCGGTTGCGCACCGGATCATAGATGGACTTAAATACGACGATGAGGTGCGGGAAATCATACGCTCCCGGCTTGAACTGCAGAAAGATTCGCGCCTGGAATTTATTTCGGTAGCCACCTACAAGGAAGCTGCGAAAAAGATTGATTTTCCCGGCGGCAACCTTGCCCTGATTTTCGCCGAGGGGACCATTGTGGATGGCAAGGGGCGTGAAGGCCTGATCGGTTCCGACGAGTACCGGACGCTGATCCGTCGCGCACGCATGGACAAGAACATAAAAGCGATCGTCTTCCGCATCAATTCGGGAGGAGGCAGCTCGGTCGCCAGCGAAAATATCTGGCGGGAGCTGTCGCTCGCGCAAAAGGAGAAACCGGTGGTCGTCAGCTTTGGGGACGTAGCTGCTTCAGGCGGGTATTACATCGCCTGCGCTGCAGACAGCATTTTCGCGGACCCGTCCACACTCACCGGCTCGATCGGAGTCTTCGGGATCATTCCCAACATGGAAAAATTTTTCCGGAATAAGCTCGGCGTAACGTTCGATGGAGTGAAGACCGGCCCGCTTGCTGACGTGGGGACGCCTTCACGTGCAATGACGGAGCGCGAGAAGCAACTTGTGCAGCAGGAGATTGACCGGATCTATGCGCAATTCAGGCAACGTGTGGCCGAAGGAAGAAAGAAAGACACGGCCTACGTGGAAACAATTGCGCAGGGCCGCGTATGGACGGGGACCCGCGCGCGCGAAATCGGGTTGATTGACCGCTTCGGCGGATTGCAGGAGGCGATCGACTGCGCGGCGCGAATGGGAAAGATCAGCTCGGTGAACCTGCGGGAGATGCCGGAGCGGGAAAATATCCTGGATAAACTTTTCAAAAAAGCTTCGCCGCTGGATCTACGGACAGTGATCCGCGAACAGGCCGGTGAGGAAAATTACCGGTTGCTCGAGGAGCTGCGTGCGATCCGTGAGCTGTGCAACAGTCCCCAAACCCGGCTCCCCTTTCAATTCAGGATCCGTTGAAGCAAAAAGCGGCAAAATCTACAGCCTCCGTAAAGTACAGCCAGGCGCGCGCCCTGTGGGCCATAACACGCGCTTCCTTTCGGGCGATATTCAGCAATCCGAGCGCGCTTATTTTCAGCATCCTTTTCCCGATCATTTTCATTCTCATCTTCGGAGCATTTGGAAGCGGAGGTTTTGTGCGCCACCGGATCGCGCTGGCGCCCGGATCCGATACGAGCAATGTGATCTGGGACAGTCTTAGCCGGAGTCCTTTCGTGCGCGTCATGCGGTACGGCGATACCGCCGGCATGAGAAACGACCTGGAGCGTGGCAGGCTTTCCGCAGTGATCTTCATCCAAAGGCTTCCCGGAAACGGCGACCGGTATCGTATTGACGTCCGATCCACTACCGCCAGCGGCAACAACCTGGGTTTGTTTCTGCAGACCTTGCAGAACCTCGCGTTGAAGATCGACCGCGCCGAGAGAGGCACTAGCGCGGAGCGATTTGAGATCAGCCCACAGGTTTATGCAGTAAAGCAATACCGGCAGATCGACTTCATTCTTCCGGGGCAACTTGGGTTTTCAATCCTGTTTTCCACCTTATTCGGGATCGCCTTTACCTTTTATGGGCTCAGGGAACAGCTCGTATTGAAACGGTTTTACGCCTCCCCCGTCCGGCGGATCAATATTTTGGTGGGGATCGGGATCAGCCGACTTTTCTTCCAGCTTACCAGCGTGCTGGTACTTGTTGGCGTGGGTTACTTTTTCATGGATTTCACACTGCAGCACGGCGTGCGTACCGTGCTGGAAATCGTGCTGATGACCGTGGTGATGCTTTTCCTTTTGATGGGGGTGGGACTCGTCTTCAGCAGCATTGTCCGCACAGATACAGCAATTCCGCTGCTGATCAATCTTTTTGGTTTTCCGCAAATGCTCCTCGCCGGAACTTTTTTTCCGACAGATGTATTTCCGAAATGGCTGCAGGCATTCTGCAATGTGCTCCCGCTGACTCATTTCAACACAGCCATCCGGAAGATTTCATTCGAAGGACTCACCATCCTTGACTGCTGGAAGGAGCTCGGGATACTGACGGCATGGATCCTTGCCGTTTATGTCATTCTGATGCGGATCATCCGCTGGGAATAACTTCGCCCAATGAAATTCATAAAGCTTGCTCTTCTCAGCGCGGTTTTTTTGTTTTTGGTGATCACCTTGTTTTCGCTTTTCATTCCTTCACGGGTGCGGATCTCGAAGGCAACGGAGATCCGGGCCAGCCGCGACAGCCTCTGGGCAAGGATCGGTGATCCCACCGCCTGGGCCACCTGGAATCGCCTCGATGCCTCCCGTTCGATACACTGGCTGCGACGCGACCGCGACGAGCATGTTGCCGAGATCCCGGTACGCGGGTCGCGGGGGGTGGTGAGCGGATGGCAGGTTATCGGCGAAGAAAACAGCGGACCGATCACCCTGCAATGGTACATGGACTTCCGTTTGCGCTGGTATCCATGGGAAAAATTCAGGAGCCTGCTTTTTGAAAAAACTTACGGGCATCAAATGGAGGAAAGCCTGACGTCTTTGAAGTCACAGCTGGAAAAATAATGTATGCGGTGGCGAAGGGAACCCCGATTATTGCTACTTTGAGTGAAAATATTCAGTCATGAAACAGCTCATTTGCTGCATCGCCCTGCTGATTGCCACGCAGGGATTCAGCCAGCCCGATAAGTCGAAACGCCCGAGCCCTCCGGCGCTGGTAAAACAGACGCTGGCATCCGGTGCCACCGTTTCGATCGATTACAGCCAGCCCTCGGTGAAAGGAAGAACCATAGGCGTGGACCTGGAACCGATGCCCGCCAAAGTATGGCGCACGGGTGCCAACGAGGCGACAGTATTTGAGACGGACAAGGATGTTAAGGTAGAAGGGAAGCTGCTGCCGGCCGGGAAGTACGCGCTGTTCAGTATTGTTGACGGAGAAACATGGACATTTATCTTCAATAAAACCTGGAAGCAGTGGGGCGCGTTCGGCTACAAGGATGCCGAAGATGCGCTGCGCATCCAGGTGGCCGGAACAAAAGCGGTGGATTTTTCCGAGCAGCTTAATTTCCAGATCAGTGAAGTGGGACTCGTCACCCTCAACTGGGGCGATCGCCAGGTGAGCTTCCGGGTGGAATGACCCGGGCCGGTAGTTACCCGTCATGCGGCTGATCTGTCAACTTCTGAACCCTACACGTTAAACCCTAAACCACAAAATGGTCAAGTTTTTCTTCCTCACAGGCATATTCTTGTTATTTTTCTCAACTTCCGTCGTTTCCCAGGATACGAGCTTTCATCGAAAGGTCACCGTTTTCAAAGACACCACAGTGGTAGTAGACGACGACACCACCTGGACCGAGACCTATTGCATGGATGATTTTTTTGAGACGAATGAAAAGGTGACGAATCCTGCACGCACCTATCTCGTCACCAAATCGAAAAAGACCATTTCACTTAAAACTTTTCTGAACACGCTTGCCATGGCACCGGACCACATGCTCAAGGACCTCGACGGCGACGGTAAGAAGGAGCTTGTGATTTCGCATTTCACCGGTGGGATGCACTGCTGCGACGAAGTTTTCGTTTACCGACCGGTGGCTCCGAATAAGTACCAGTACGTTTTCAAAACGTTTGCGGGCAATGCGTGCATGACTGAAGACGGCACGCTCGCGTTTGATTTTTATGAATCCTACGGCTATTTCTTTACCTGCTATGCGTGCGCATACGCGGATACCAGCGAGCCGGCACCCATCGCGGTCACCAGCATTCGCCTTCGGTACCATAAAGGAAAGGTGCAGGTGGTGCCTTCCGATCCGGAGCTCCGGAGCCGGATCCGCGACAACCTCGCTAAACTTTCCGAAAAACCGTATCAACCGCTGCGTGAAGACTTCGACCAGGACGACGGGCTGCGAAAAGCGTTTGCGCTGAACCTCGCGGTTTACCATTATACGTTTGGCCGCAACCTCGCGACGACGAAGAAACTTTTCGATCAATTTTACAAATTTCCGGACGCGAAAGTTGTGTGGGGAGAATTTGTCCGCCTGCTGAACTGGATCCGCAGCAAGAATGATTTCTGATCAGCCGCCGGAAACAAATTTCAGGTTTCGCTGCAGGCCGGCGAAGCCCGCTCGCTGCAACGGGGAGTCACGGAACAGGGTTTTGAAAGTTTCCTCCGACATTGCCTCCCATTCGGCGGTGCTGAGGTTCAGAATTTCAGGGATGGCGCGGAAGTCCGTTTCAACGTGAGGGCTGCTGAAACGGTTCCAGGGGCATACGTCCTGGCAAATGTCGCAGCCGAAGATCCAGTTGCCGAATTTCCCTTTCATTTCTTCAGGAATAAGCGCATCGCGGAGCTCGATCGTGAAATAGGAGATGCACTTGCTTCCATCCACCGTGTTCCCCGGAAGAATTGCATTCGTTGGACAGGCGTCAATGCAACGGGTGCACGTGCCGCAGTAGTCGCCCGCGAACGGATCGTCGTATTGCAGCTCCAGGTCGGTGATCAGTGTTGCGATAAAGAGGAACGAGCCCGAATTTTTGTGAATCAGGTTTCCATTTTTACCTACCCACCCGAGGCCGCTGCGTTGCGCCCAGCTTCGCTCCAGCACCGGCGCACTGTCGACAAAGCCGCGGCCGTGGATTGCTCCGATCTCCTGTTGTGCGGACGCGAGGAGCTCTTTCAGCTTTGATTTGATCACCCGGTGATAGTCTTTTCCAAATGCATAGGCGGAAATCTTTGGCGCGGCTGGCGATTGATGTTCGCCGGGGAAATAATTCTTCAACAATGTGATCACCGAGCGGGCGCCCGGCACCAGGCGGGATGGGTCGATTCGCAGGTCGAAATGATTCTCCATGTACTGCATCTTTCCCTGCATTCCCCTCTTCAACCAGGCTTCGAGCCGACGCGCGTCATCTTCGAGGCGTTCGGCGCGCGCGACACCGCAATAGTCGAACCCAAGGCGGTGCGCTTCTGATTTAATGAATGCAGTATGTTTTAGGACAGACACGGTTTGTTTGCAAAAATCCGCCTTTTCCAGGCTGTTTCGATGATTTTCGGGGTTCGCTGCAAGAATAACAGGACTGCGTTTAAGCGTCTGCATTTCAGTCAGAAACGATTTCCGGTTTATGACAGACTGCCCTGTAATTTGGCCTGGATTGTGTTTTGCAGACTGTAAGCGACCGAAAACAAAGGAAAATGAATCTTAACAATTTTACCATAAAGGCGGCCGAGGCTTTCCAGCAGGCGCAGCAAATCGCATTCAATGCACAGAACCCGGTCATTGAGACGGAACATTTGCTGAAGGCGTTGCTGGACCAGGAGGATTCGCCGGTGCAATATCTTCTCAAGAAGAATAACGTCACGCTGAACCTGCTGGAAAACCGGCTGGAGGAGCTGTTGCGACGGCTCCCCCGCAGTTCCGGCGAACCGGCGCAGTCCATCAGCCGCGAGGCCAACAATGTAGTCCTCCGCGCCGGAGCTTCGCTGAAGCAGTTTGGAGATGAGTTCGTGACGCCTGAACACCTGCTGCTTGCGATTGTGCAGGGAAATGAAGAAGTGGCAAAACTGCTGAAGGACGCGGGCCTCAGTGAGAAAGGTTTGGTTACTGCCATTCGTGAACTACGGCGCGGCAGCACGGTCACTTCGCAGACGCAGAGCCAGGAATTCAACGCGCTGAACAAATACGCGAACAACCTGAACGAGCTTGCGCGGCAGGGAAAGCTGGATCCTGTGATCGGACGCGATGAAGAAATTCGCAGGACCATGCACATCCTTTCGCGGCGCACGAAAAACAACCCGATTCTTGTGGGTGAGCCCGGCGTGGGTAAAACCGCCATTGCTGAAGGCATCGCGCACCGCATTGTAAACGGCGACGTACCCGAAAACCTGAAGACAAAAACGATCTACGGGCTGGACATGGGATTGCTGATCGCCGGCGCGAAATACAAGGGTGAATTCGAAGAAAGGCTGAAAGCAGTGGTAAAGGAAGTTACTTCCAGCGAGGGGCAGATCATTCTTTTTATCGACGAGATCCATACGCTCGTGGGGGCCGGGGGCGGAGAAGGCTCGATGGACGCTGCCAACATTCTCAAGCCGGCACTCGCGCGCGGGGAGCTCCGCGCGATCGGCGCCACCACGCTGAACGAATACCAGAAATATTTTGAAAAGGACAAGGCCCTGGAGCGCCGTTTTCAAAAAGTGATGATCGACGAGCCGACCGTGGAGGACGCAATCTCTATCTTACGCGGCCTGAAAGACCGCTACGAAACACATCACCATGTGCGGATCAGGGACGAAGCGATCATCGCTGCGGTGGAACTTTCGCACCGCTACATCACGGATCGTTTCCTCCCCGACAAGGCGATCGACCTGATTGACGAGAGCGCCGCCAAGCTGAGGCTTGAGATGAACTCCATGCCCGAGGAGCTGGATTCACTGGAACGGCAGATTCGCCAGCTCGAAATCGAGCGGGAAGCGATCAAGCGCGAAAACGATGAGGCAAAGCTCAGGGAACTGAATACCGAAATTGCGAATCTGTCCGTTCAGCGAGATACGCTGACCGCCAAATGGAAGGAGGAAAAGGACCTGGTTGAAAGAATACAAACCGCTAAGGCGGAGATCGAAAACCTCAAACAGCGGGCTGAACGTGCCGAGCGCGAAGGAGACTACGGGCAGGTGGCCGAGATCCGTTATGGAAAGATCAAGGAGCAGGAAAAGCTTATCGGGGGACTGAATGAGCAATTGCTTGCCATCAGTGAAAAGCGCTTGCTGAAAGAGGAAGTAGATGCAGAAGATATTGCGGAGAACGTGGCGAAGGCGACAGGCATCCCGGTTACCCGTATGCTCCAGAGCGAGCGTGAAAAATTGTTGCACCTGGAAGAGCGGCTCCACGAACGCGTAGTGGGGCAGGATGAAGCGATCACAGCGGTAGCAGACGCCATTCGCCGCAGCCGCGCCGGACTGCAGGATCCGAAAAAGCCGATCGGTTCGTTCATTTTCCTCGGGACCACAGGAGTGGGAAAGACGGAGTTAGCGAAAACGCTCGCCGAGTTTCTCTTTGACGACGACAGCATGATGACCCGGATCGACATGAGCGAATACCAGGAGAAACATACGGTCTCCCGACTTGTGGGGGCTCCCCCCGGCTATGTCGGATACGACGAAGGCGGCCAGCTTACCGAAGCGGTTCGCCGTAAGCCCTACAGCGTGGTGCTGCTCGATGAGATCGAAAAGGCGCATCCCGACGTCTGGAACGTGCTGCTGCAGGTGCTCGACGACGGACGCCTTACCGACAACAAGGGACGCGTGGTGAATTTCAAAAACACGATCATCATCATGACGAGCAACATCGGCAGCCACCTGATCCAGGACGCTTTCGAAAATGTGAACGAGAAAAATGTGGATGAGGTAACCGAAAAAGCGCGCGCCGAAGTAATGAACCTGCTGCGGCAGACGATTCGTCCCGAGTTCCTCAACCGGGTAGACGAGATCATTATGTTCAAGCCGTTGATGAAAAAAGAGATCATGAACATCGTCCGCATCCAGCTGAATCAGCTGAGGCAGCTGCTTGCGCAGAGCGGCATTGATCTACAGTTCAGCGACTACACTTTGGAATACCTGGCGGAACAGGGATTTGATCCACAGTTTGGCGCCCGCCCCCTGAAGCGGTTGATCCAAAAGGAGCTCGTCAACCAACTTTCGCGCAGGTTACTGGCGGGGGATATAGATAAAACGCGCCCGGTTTTGGTAGACGTGTTCGATAATACTGTCGTATTTCGAAATGAAAATGGGACGGCGGCCGCGCAAAAAAATCGTGGTGAAAGAGTGCGCTGACCGCTAAATCCAAAAATTCTTTCCGATTGGCCCCAGAATTGAATGGTATCGCCAAAATTCTGATATGAAAAACATTTTGGCGATGGCCCTGCTTGCAGCAATTCTGTCCGGATGCTCTGACCAAAAGGGACGTTATGTTGACCTGCGCACCGGGGAAACGATCGATGTCGAAAAAGACTCAACCGGCGCCTGGATAAACGCAGAGACCCGCAAGCCGGTCTATCTCTACGTCGACACCCGCACCAATGATACGATCTACGGCCGCACCGGGGCAAAGGTCAACGGTCGGGTGGTGAAAAAAGATAATACGTACTGGTTTGTTGACGACGATGAGTATAAGGTGAAGTACGACGACGGGGAGATCAAAGTGAAGGATGACGATTACAAGAAAAAGGTGGATGATGACGGGGATATCAAGATCAAGGACGGGGACAAAAAAATCAAGATCGATGGGGAGACCGGGGAGCGGAAAGTGAAGGAAGACTGAGACCCGAAAAAAGCTTGTCCCGAGTTTTCATCCGACTCGTAACCTTTTGAATTTCATAGCCGTTATTGAGTGTTGGGAATTTAGTTTTTCCTTTCTCAATGCGGGAATAAAAATGTATTATCTTCAGCCGGTTCGGATTGCAAAGAATTCGAATTCAATTTGAACAACCGGGTCTAATCCCTGTTATACAAGTTGCCGGAACCACCAGCTGGGAAGTAAAATAAGAAGAAATATGCCATTCAAAAAAGAGGAAATAATTATCATTGGGCCGAAAGAGATTTTTGTCGGTCGCAAGGACGCGCCCGTTACCCTGATGGAATTCGGAGAGTACGAAAGCGAGGAGTGTGCAAAAGCCAACGAAGTGGTGAAGCAGCTGCTTGAAGAATATGAAGGCAAGATCCGGTTTCAATTCCGTCATTTTCCACTCACCATGATTCACCAGCGCAGCCTGAAGGCGAGCGAGTCGGCAGTTGCTGCTGCGCAGGAAGGGAAGTTTTGGGAAATGCACAACATTCTCTTCAATAACCGTCGCAACCTCGGAACCACGAGCCTAAAGCTCCACTCCAAGGAAGCGGGCATCCGGAACAGAAAATTCCTGGATGATCTTGTGAACGGAGTGTATGGCTGGCAGGTGCAGGACGATCTCAAAGAAGGGCTCAATTTGGGCGTGAAGGACGTCCCGGCTTTCTTCATCAACGGTGAGCCGTTCACCGGCAGGCCGACCTTCGCTAACCTGAGCGCCGCCATTGATGCTGCGCTGAAAAAGGCGAAGCGCAAGCCGCTTTCGCGTCAGCGCGCCTGATCCCCTCGGGAATATGTACATTCAGCCTTATGGATCCACGATATGACGTGGCAGTCATCGGCGTGGGCTCGATGGGCGCATCGGCCTGCTTTTCTCTGGCCGTGCGCGGCCTCCGTGTGCTTGGACTGGAACAGTTTGGAATTCCTAACGAGCTGTCTTCTCACGCCGGGCAAACCCGGATCATCCGCAAGGCTTATTTTGAAGATGCTGCGTACGTGCCGCTGCTTGAAAGTTCTTACGCGGGGTGGAAACAACTGGAAGCGAAGGCGGGCGAGCAAATTTATTTTGAGACAGGGCTGCTGTACCAGGGCCCAGCGCAGCACCCCGTTATCGAAGGGGTGCTCCACTCCGCCCGCAAACACGGCATTTCGCTGCGCGAGGGTAGGGCGGCCTGTGGTCCGCATTTTCAATTCCATAACAGTTCTGTTTGCCTGTTCGAACCGGAGGCGGGGTATCTGTTACCCGATCGCGCGATTTCCTGTTTCACGCGGCTGGCCAGACACGCGGGCGCCAATATCCGCTCACACGAAGTGGTGCTGAGCTGGAATAAAACGGGGAACGAGTTTCGGATTGAGACCAAAAGAGGAGTATATCATTCGGCCAGGCTCGTAATCACTGCGGGAGCCTGGACAGCGAAAATTTGTCCGTCGCTGAACGAACACCTGCGCATTACCAGGCAGCTGCTGGGCTGGATGGATGTGGACGATCCGGAGCAATACCTGCCCGATCGATTTCCGTGCTGGATGATCGCTTCAAAAAATTTTCCCGGCGTACTCTATGGTTTTCCCTACATGGAAGCGGAGCCGAAAGGCCTGAAGGCGGCGCTTCATTTTCCGGGGGAAGTTTGTGATCCGGACACTGTGAACCGCGAAGTTTCGTCGAAGGAACAGGACGAATTGCTTTCACTTGTACGGGGTTGCCTGCCGGGAGTGACACGAATCCGCGAAACAAAAGTTTGTCTTTACGCCAATTCCCCGGATGAAAACTTCATCCTTGATTTTGTACCGGGTTATGAGGGAGCAGCCGTGATGGCCTGCGGCTTCAGCGGCCACGGTTTCAAATTCGTGCCGGTGGTCGGGGATATCCTAACAGACCTGGTGGAAAAAGGCGAAACAAATCACCCGATCGAATTTTTGCGGCTGGCCAGGCTGAAATAAAAAAAGAGCCGATGAACAGCTCTTTTTTATTTCATTGGACGATGTATCGATTAATACCTCGAGAACGCCCTTTTTGCGGGTCTGTCTTCGCGGGCCTTCGCAACGTTCACCTTAATGGCGCGGCCATCTACAGTGGCTCCGTTCAGCTCGGCAATCGCCTTGTTTCCGGCGGTTTCATCGTTCATTTCCACAAATCCGAAACCACGGCTGCGGTTCGTGAACTTGTCCATGATCACTTTCGCCGAGGTTACTTCTCCGTACTCAGCAAAGTAGCTTCTCAAGTCTTCATCCTGTACGGCGAAGCTTAAGTTCGAAACATAAATGTTCATTCTTTAAAATTGAAAAATTAATAATGCTTGAGAAAAACGCAAAGTAAAAGAAGACTTACCCTTAGCAGATCCCGTCCACCGGGAGTTAACTTAGCAGGAATCGTTCACTTACGAAATGCAGAAGAACTCAAATTGACAGGGCAAAGATAAGGGAATAAACGAGAACCAGACGACTTTATTTGTTAATTCCTCAGTTATTCGCGGGTTCTTCGATGTTCAGCGGATTGTTCTCTTCTTTCTTCCGCATCCCGAAATGATAGCGCAGTTGCAGACCGAAGCGGCGCGTGTCCGCCCATCGCCTCCCCGTGGCGTTCACCGAACCCTGCGCAATCGAAAATTCGTTTTGGTTCGTTCTGAAAATATCGGTCGCGCTGAGGGTAACGGTTAGCTTTTGTTTGAAAAACTGGCGGTTGACGCTCGCGTTCAGAGTGCCGAATGTGCTCAGCTCATAAAACTGCTGCTGCCCGCGAAAGCGCACAAATCCGTTCATCGTGAATTGGGAGCGCCTGTCGAGCCTGAGGCTGTGATACGTAAAAACTGTCCAGCTGCCGCGTTCATACGAAAGCGGCTGGCCCTCATATTGGCCGTCGTAATAATTATGATTGTACTGCGCGCCGAGCACGAAGAAATATTTTCGTCCCGGCGGAATCGCTCCGAGTCCGCGCAGGTACCACTCCCGGCTGCTGCCAAGATTGTCGTAAGTACGCACCGCGCGCCGCTGCACCGAATCATCCTGGTAAACCACATTGGTAAACAGATCGGTGGAGCGGTTGATGCCCACCGCAAGTATCGGGCGTTCCTCCACGCTGATGTTCGCTTCCCAATTGGTGGTGAACTGCGGACGCAGCCGCGGATTTCCCTGCTCGGAGAGGTATTCATCGACGTAGCGGGAAAACGGATTGAGCTGTTCGTACACCGGGCGACTGATAGTCCTGCGAAATACGAGATAAGCGCGCAACTCATATTTCGCGACCGTCATGATTTTCCTGCTCAGATACACATAAGGGAAAAGGTCGGTTCTTTGAACCCGGAAGCTGGTATCGGCGGGAATGACCTGGTTGCCTTTCATGTCGGTGTTCTCCAGCCTCACGCCCGCTTTCAGCACCAGGTCTTTCGCCAGCGTGCGGGACCCCTGCAGGTACACCGAGCTGATCTGCTCCTCGTACCGGAAGCGGTTGGTTCGCCCGGCGTCTTTCTCACGCACGCCGTTCACTTCACGGAAATAATGCGCGTCGTTCCGGAAATCCAGCCATGACACACGCACACCGGTTTCGAGCGTGAATCGTTTTTTCAGGTGTAGCTTCAGATCGGAGCGAACCACTACCAGGTGACGATGGTTGCCGTAGCGTCCGTCACCGGCACTTTGGGTATCGCGGGGTTGAAAAAAATGAGAGGAGAACACCTGGTCCGACTCGTTGTTGGTGTAATTGTAAAACACATCCTTTACCCACTCCGAACCCGTGGAATCCAGTTTGCGGGTCAGCTCCGCAGCTGCGCGCAGGTTGAACCCGCTGCCGTCGTTATCCACCAGGTTGAGGTTCCGGCTCCCGGGCTGTCCGTTTCCGCGCCTGCCGATGCTGCTGCGGTTTTCCGTGTGATTCCGATAGCGGTTGTAGCTCCCGCTGCTGCTTAAATCGAGCTCCCATCTCGCGTTCAGGGGAAATACGTGACTGTATCCAGCGAACCAGGAATCGGCGGGATAAGTTGTGATTGCCTCCTGGCCAAGCAGCGAATCCGTTCCAAAAAGCCGATCGGAAACGATTTGTTCAAAGCTGTTGCGTCGCGCGTAGTTCAGGTTCAGCGTTGACGTCCGGTTGCCCTTGTTATTGTTCACGCTCAACCCGGTAAAGCGGTTTCCGTACACTCCCTGCTGCATCCCCGCCTGCATGCTTCCGGTCAAACCCGGCTTTATCCCTTTGCGCAGCACCACGTTTACGACGCCGCCGGTGGAACTCGCCTCGTATTTCGCTGACGGAGTCCGGACGATCTCGATGCGCTCGATAGCATTCGGAGGAAGACTTTTCAACAGGCTCGCCATATCCGCAGCGCTCATCTTCAAATCGCGGCCGTTGATCTGCACTGCCGCGGGACTGAGGGAGCTTATGTAAATATTACCGTCCTGGTCCACAAATAATCCCGGTATTTTTTCGATTACCTCATAAGCGTTCGTAGATGCGGCCACAAGATTTTCGGGTTCGACGATTGTCTTGTCGTCTTCCTGCCGCATCAACGGACTTCGCGAGGTCAGCACCACTTCGTCTAATGTCCGGGGAAGGGGTTCCAGTGAAAATTCGAAGCTGCGTTCGCCATTAATCGTGACACGCGTCTCAAGGGGAAGATAATTCACCGCCGACACGCGGAGAACGTATTGTCCCCGTTCCAGGCTCATTCCTGCAAAGCCGCTGCTGTCGGCGGTTGTTTCCCGGACGCGCGTGCTGTCGGCGTAACTGACAGCGGTTACGGTGGCAAAAGGTACGGGCTCTTTTTTGCGGTTGACGAGGCGGAAGCCGGTTGTGAAGGACTGGGAAAAGGAATTTGCGACAGCCAAAACCGACGCGGTCAGCAGTATTGCCCGAAGCATTGTCAAAAATACCATTTGGGGCAAAGCATTACGAAGCAATTCAATTGTTCAGGCAGATTTAACAATCCACGCGTTGTTCACAAGGGGGCAAGGCCGTCCGGCGATTTCTTAATTTGCACACATGAGGCAGTACCTGGATTTGTTGCAGCACATCCTGGATCACGGAACCGACAAGTCCGACCGGACAGGCACGGGCACCAGGAGCTGGTTCGGTTACCAGATGCGCTTCGACCTCCGCGAAGGGTTTCCGCTCGTCACCACGAAGAAAGTGCATCTGAAGAGCATCATCTATGAATTGCTCTGGTTCCTGAGAGGCGACACCAACGTACGCTACCTGCACGAACACCAGGTGACGATCTGGGATGAGTGGGCAGACGGGCAGGGTGAGCTTGGTCCCGTGTACGGCAAGCAATGGCGTTCCTGGGAGGGGCGCGACGGGAAGGTGGTGGACCAGATCTCTGAGCTGATTCGCGAAATACGTCGTAATCCTGACAGCCGCCGGCTGATCGTGAGCGCCTGGAATGTAAGTGATCTTTCCGAGATGCACCTGATGCCCTGTCACGCGCTGTTCCAGTTTTACACTTCCTGCCGTCCCGGGGAATCGAAGCGGAGCCTCAGCTGCCAGCTCTACCAGCGCAGCGCGGACGCTTTCCTCGGCGTTCCCTTCAACATCGCCTCGTATGCGCTCCTGACGTTGATGATCGCGCAGGTTTGCGAACTCGAGGTTGGAGAATTCATTCACAGCTTTGGGGACGTACATATCTATAACAATCACAGGGAGCAGGTGCATCTCCAGCTTTCGCGGGAACCCTATCCGGCGCCACAGATGAAGCTAAACCCGGAAGTCCGCGATATTTTCCAATTTGCCTTCGAGGATTTCAGGCTGGAGAATTACCAAAGTCACCCGCCGATCAAGGCACCGGTAGCTGTGTAGATTTTTCGAATTCCCGTTTCGTGCCGATCTTTAACCACCCAGCGTAGTGGGATTCACCAAAACTTCATGTCTTGATCATCAGTCTTGTCGTTGCTGCAGCCAGGAACCAGGCCATCGGGAAAGATGGACAGTTGCCCTGGCACCTTCCCAACGACATGAAACATTTCCGAAACATTACCTGGGGCATGCCGGTCATCATGGGACGCAAGACGTTCGAGACGCTTGGCAAACCGCTGCGTGGAAGAAAGAATATCATCATCTCGCGTCAAAGAGGATTTCGGCCCCCCGGCGTGGTAGTAGTAAAGGATCTGGATGATGCACTTTTCGTCGCGAAGGAAACCGACGCGCGGGAGGCAATGGTGATCGGTGGCGGTGAGATCTACCGCATGGCTTTTGAGAAAGCACGGCGCATCTACCTGACGCGCGTAGAAGCCGAGCCCGAGGCGGACACTTTTTTCCCGGAGCTGGATGAAAAAGAGTGGCGGTTATTGCAGCGCAGGGATTTTCCTGCCGACGAAAAAAATGCCCACGCGCATTCCTTTCAAATCTGGGAGAAAACAATCTGATCCCCCTCTTACTTTAACATTCAACAGTTAATATTTAATAGTCCCATTGTCCCGCATTCGATTCGTCCTGGCCCACCTTCGCTACTATCTTACCGCTTCGAGTGGAAAAGGACACGGCATCCATTCTCCGTTCGTGTTTGAATTTATTACGAAGCTGCTCAATGATTCTGTCGATTACCCCGATTACAGGGAAATAGAATCATTACGGAAACAGCTTTTGCGTAGGCGGGACCGGATTCATGTCCGCGATTTCGGCACGGGTGGCCGACGCGACCCGCTGCGAAGCGTGCGGTCCATCGCGCGGCGGTCGCTGAAACCCAGAAAATACGCACAGTTGCTTTACCGGATGGCGCGCCACTTCCAGCCACGAACGGTTCTCGAGCTTGGGACTTCCCTTGGCGTTACCACCAGCTATCTCGCCCGCGCGGTTCCGGAGGGACGGGTTACTACGCTTGAGGGTGCGCAGGAGGCGGCGGACATTGCGCGACATTTGTTCCGTACTCAGGGTTTACAGAACGTGCAGGTGGTCGAGGGCAATTTTGATGAAACACTCAGCGAAGTGCTCCATGGTACCGGAAAATTGGATTTTATTTTTCTCGACGGCAACCACAGGCGCGAAGCCACGGAGCGGTATTTTATCCAGATCCTTCCGCAGCTGCATGAAGGTTCGGTGCTCGTAGTGGATGATATTCACTGGAGCCGGGAAATGGAAGATGCCTGGAAAACGGTGGTGGCGCATCGGTCCGTGACCTGTTCCCTGGACCTGCATGCTTTCGGAATCCTGTTTTTCCGAAAGGAATTTCGCGAAAAACAGCATTTCACCATCCGTTTTTGATGCAGCGTGGACCCATCGGCCGCTCTCGAAAAAATCTCTACCTTCACGCCCACTAAAAATTATAGCCCGGCACCATTTTATGACGATTGGCGTGTTAAAGGAACCTGCCCATGAATCCCGGGTTTCGCTCCTGGCTGAAGCCGTCGCCTCCCTCACCAAAAAAGGCGTCCGCGTGCTTGTTGAAAGCGGAGCCGGGGAAAAAGCTTTTTGTACCGACGCTGACTACGCTGCCGCAGGGGCGGAGCTCCGCAGCCGTGACGAGCTCTGGCGCGATGCCGAAGTGCTCCTTTCGATCAATCATCCTCAGCCGGCGGGAGCGCTCGCAGGTAAAGTGTTGATTGGCGTTTACCAGCCCCTCTATCATGTCGAATTGATGACCCGTTGGGCCGGGGAAAGAGGATCGGTTTTTTCACTCGATATGTTGCCGCGCACAACGCGTGCGCAGAGCATGGACGTACTCAGCTCGCAGGCCAATATTGCCGGATACAAAGCAGTCATCCTGGCCGCGCATCTTTACAGTCGGTATTTCCCAATGTTCATGACCGCTGCAGGTACTATAGCACCGGCGCGGGTGCTGATCCTGGGGGCGGGAGTAGCCGGACTGCAGGCCATCGCCACAGCAAGAAGGCTTGGAGCCGTGGTGGAAGTGTTCGACACACGGCCGGCAGTGAAGGAAGAAGTAATCAGCCTGGGAGGGAAGTTCATCGAAGTGGAAGGCGCCGCCGACCCGAGCGCGGCCGGCGGATACGCGGTCGAACAAACGCCGGAATTCATGCAGCGGCAAAAGGCGCGGATCGCGGAAAGCATCGCGAAGTCGGATATTGTCATTACAACGGCACAGATCCCCGGCAGGAAAGCGCCGGTGCTGGTCACCGAAGAGATGATCGCCGCGATGCGGCGCGGATCCGTGATCATTGACATCGCCGCTGCGACGGGAGGCAATACTCCCCTGACCCGCAACAACGAAAGCGTGATGCACAACGGAGTGACGATCGTGGGAAATTCAAACCTTTCCGCCACCATGCCGAGTGACGCCAGCCGGATGTACGGAAAAAACATTCTTAATTTCCTGCAGCTGATCACGCAGGAAAGCAGCCTTCATCTCAACTGGGCGGACGACCTGGTGAAGGGAAGCTGCATTATACACGATGGAGCAATTGTTAACGAACGGCTGAAATAATCATGCAGAATTTGTTGAACTGGATCACGGAAAACCAGCAGATCATTTACATCGTGATCCTGATGATATTTGTCGGGGTGGAAGTGATCGGGCGGGTGCCCAGCGTGCTGCATACACCGCTGATGAGCGGAGCCAACGCAATCCATGGGGTGGTGATCATCGGGGCGATTATCGTGATGGGAAAGGCCGATCCAGGTAATTATCTCGCGCTCGGGTTGGGATTCCTCGCCGTGGTGCTGGGGACCCTCAATGTCGTCGGTGGGTTCGTGGTGACCGACCGCATGCTCGAAATGTTTCGCAAAAAGAAGAACCCAAAAAAGCAGTGAGCGGAACCAACCGTTCACCATGAACGCATGGAGATCAACATACTCACCGTTTGCTACCTCGTTGGCGCCGTGACCTTCATCCTCGGGCTGAAGATGCTTTCCAATCCGGCCACCGCGCGGAACGGGAACCTGCTCGCCGCCGCGGGGATGACGATCGCGATCGCCGGCACCATTTTCCTTTACCGCGACCAAGCCGGCGAAAAGCTGGGAAACCATGCCTGGATATTCGGAGGAATCCTCATCGGCGGAGTGATCGGAACGCTGGCCGCGAAAAAAGTGAAAATGACGGCGATGCCGGAGATGGTGAGCATGTTCAACGGAATGGGAGGGGCCTGCGCCGCGCTCATCTCCCTGATCGAGTTCGGCCATCTGCAACATGCGCCGGAACAACCGCTGGCCATGCTGGCGATCATTTTTGCCGGACTGATCATAGGTTCTGTTTCGTTCGCGGGAAGTATTGTTGCCTGGGGAAAGCTCAACGGTCGCATCCGGGACTTTTCATTCCGCGGGCAACATTTCGTGAACCTCATCCTGCTGATTGCGGCCCTTGGACTCGCGACCTGGATTACCGTTGGCGCGCCTGCCCGGGCTGAGGCGCTCGTTTACGCCGTGCTTGCATTTTCATTATTGTACGGCGTGCTTTTCGTGATGCCGATCGGCGGCGCAGACATGCCGGTGGTCATATCGCTGCTGAACTCATTTACCGGGGTGGCCGCCGCCTTTGGCGGATTTCTTTACGACAACAAGGTCATGCTTACCGGGGGCATCCTGGTCGGCGCAGCAGGAACACTTCTCACCATTCTCATGTGCCGGGCAATGAACCGTTCGCTCTCGAATGTGCTTATTGGTTCATTTGGGGCAAACAATGGCGTTGCTGCCGGCAAAAAAGAGCAGGGCAGCTACAAGCAGATCACGCTCAGTGATACCGCAGTGCTGATGAGCTACGCGAATAAGGTGATGATCGTTCCGGGATACGGCCTTGCCGTCGCGCAGGCGCAGCATGCGTGTCACGATCTGGAAAAGCTGCTTGAATCGAAAGGTGTGCAGGTGAAATACGCCATCCATCCCGTCGCCGGCCGCATGCCCGGGCACATGAACGTGCTCCTGGCGGAGGCCGATGTAAACTATGAGAAACTTTTGGAGATGGAGCAGGCTAATGAAGAGTTTCCATCCACCGATGTAGTGCTCGTGCTTGGAGCAAACGATGTGGTAAATCCTGCCGCAAAGTCAGATTCTTCTTCGCCGATTTACGGCATGCCGATTCTTGATGTGGAACTTGCCCGCAACGTGATCGTAAACAAGCGGAGCATGAAACCGGGCTACGCAGGCATCGAAAACGATCTTTTCTTTCGCAACAAGACTTCCATGCTTTTTGGCGACGCGAAAAAGGTGCTGCAGGACCTTATCGCAGAGATCAAAAATTTGTGAGCCCTTCACTTCGCTGTTTTATCGGGAACAACCCAGCCACCGTTAGCTTTGCGCTGTGAACCTTCCTGAAGAATTGCTCCAGTCACTAGAAGGCCTGCCCGGCTTTGACCGGAACGAATTCGTTTCCGTGCACCAATGGCCGCAATCGCTCACATCGATCCGGCTGAACCCGCGAAAGCCCTGCCGCAATTGTCTTGAGCTGGTGCAGGAAGCAGTGCCCTGGAGTAAATGGGGTTATTATCTGAAAGAACGCCCGTCCTTTACTTTCGATCCTGAATTTCACGCGGGGTGTTATTACGTCCAGGAAGCGAGCAGCATGTTCCTGGAACAGGCCCTGACGCAATCGGTCGATCTTTCGCAACCGCTGCGCATTCTCGATCTCAGCGCGGCTCCCGGGGGAAAATCCACCAACATTGAGTCGCTGATCGCCGAAGGAAGCTTGCTGGTGAGCAACGAAGTGATCCGCGGGCGCGCGAAGATTCTTAACGACAATATCGTACGCTGGGGCGCGCGCAACGCGGTTGTGACATCATCGGATCCTGCTGTTTTCTCAACGCTTCCGCAGTATTTCGATGTGCTGGTAGTCGATGCACCCTGCAGCGGCAGCGGCCTCTTTCGCCGCGATGAGGACGCGATTTTGGAGTGGAGCGAAAGTCACGTGCAGCTCTGCTCGCAAAGGCAGCAGCGAATTGTTGCGGATGCCTGGCCGGCATTGAAGGGGGGAGGCATTCTCATTTATTCCACCTGCAGCTACTCGCAGCGGGAAAACGAAGACATATTGGAGTGGCTGCAGCGTGAACTGGGAGCTGAGGCAGTTTCGCTTCGCTTGGATGAGCAATGGAATATCGAACCTTTTCGCGGCGGTTATCGTTTCTGGCCGCATCGCGTCAAAGGGGAGGGGTTTTTTCTTGCGGTAATGCGCAAGCCTGGCCAAACGCAGTCACTTTCCTACAGATTCGAAAGAACGATGGAACAACTTAGCGCGAACGAAAGAAAGCAGGTTGCCGCATGGATGAACACAGAAAATTTCGAATTGATGAAACGCGACCGTGAAATACTGGCCTGGCCTGAGTCCGTGTCGGAAGAAATGTCAATCGTGTCTGCGAAGCTTCGCGTGGTTTACTCTGGAGTCGCAGCCGGCGAAATGGCAAGGGACAAATTCATCCCCGCACACGCGCTTGCCATGAGCGGTCTCGTGAATGCTTCGGTACCACGCAAGATACTGGATGATGACCAGGCGATCCGATACCTGCGTAAGGACGAACTGCAGCTCACATTGCCGAAGGGATGGCAGCTCGTAACCACCCGCTCGGGTCACCCGCTGGGGTGGATCAATGTGCTTTCCAGCCGGCTGAACAATTACTACCCCAAACAGCTCCGAATCCTAAAAGACCGTTAAGTACCGGTGAGAACAGGAAATTTTTCCATCTTTGTACTGTCAAAACCCAATCATGAAAAAACTACTCTGCCTGTCGGTTGCCGTGTTGCTTTGCTGCGCCTGCTTCGCACAAACCGACTGGATCATCCGCAACAATCAGCAGGGACTTTACCTGGAGCACAAGGTGACTGCGAAGGAAAATTTTTATTCGATAGGCCGATTGTACAATGTGCACCCAAAGGAAATCGCAGCGTTCAATAAACTGGACATGACGAAGGGACTGAGCCTGGGACAGGCGATCATGATTCCTCTCGGTGTGAATTTTTCGCAGAGTACCGACAACGGCACGCCGGTATTCTATGTCGTGGGCGAAAAAGAAGGGCTGATGCGGGTAAGTGCAGCGGCAAATGATGTACCGCTTGGCAGCATCCGGAAGTGGAACAGGCTGGAGTCGGACAACCTGCGCGCAGGCAGCCGTCTGATTGTAGGCTTTCTCGTTGCTCCGCAGGCGACCGTCGCACAACCGGTTGCGGTGCAGGAGGCGACGCGTACCGAAGAGAAAAAAGAAGAAAAGAAAGACGAAATAAAAGTTGCCGAAACAGTCAAAGATGTTCCGCCACAACCGGTGGTTCGAAATGAAAATCCGAAACCCGCCGGAACAACAGAGATTCCTGGCGACGGATATTTCAGGGAATCGTTCCTGGAGCAGATCCGTTCCGAGCCCGCTTCCAAAAGCGAAACAGTGACTTCGGGTATTTTCCGAACTGGGGCCGGTTGGAAGGATGCGAAATATTACCTGCTGTTCACGGGCGTTTCGCCCGGCACAATCGTAAGGCTGGTAAATGTTTCGAACAGCAGGATCGTATATGCGAAGGTGCTGGGTGAAATGAGCAACATACCGCTCAATGATGGGTATCGCATCCGCATCAGCGATGCGGCGGCCGCCGCCCTGCAGGTTACGGGCGAGGAGAAATTCATCGTTCGCATTGTCTATTGAGATCCGAACCGGTATCCGCGCAGAAAATCTTCTACCTGCATTTTCTTTCTTCCTTCGAGCTGAAGATCCAGCACATAGAGCTGACCATCGGCGCAGTTGAAGCGCAGAAAGCTGCGCTGATCGGTTTCGTATGAACCCGGAGGCCTCGAGTGCTGGAGTCGCTCGTAACGGCTGCGGAAGATCTTCATGATCCTGCCGTCGAATTCTGTGAACGCTCCCGGCGTCGGCGAAAGTCCGCGCACCAGGTTATGGATTTTTTCAGCCGCTTCCTCCCAGCGAATCCGGCAGGTTTCCGGCGTTATCTTCGGAGCCGTCTTCAGTACATCGGTTTGGTCTCTCAGAAAGCTTTCCTGGCTCAGCGGCACGAGCTCGCCGCGGGTCAGTGCCCGTATCGTACGCACCAAAAGTCCTGCACCCGATTCTTTCATTCGATCGTGCAGCTCGCCCGCGGATTCGTTTTCGCCGATGATGAGCTGCTCCTGCATGAGGATATCACCCGTGTCCACCTCGTGCTTCAATCGGAAAGTGGTGAGCCCTGTTTTCCTTTCACCGTTGATGATCGCCCAGTTGATCGGCGCGGCACCGCGGTACTGCGGAAGCAGGGAAGCGTGCAGGTTGATCGTTCCCATCGGCGGCATGCTCCAAACAATTTTTGGGAGCATGCGGAAAGCCACTACTACCTGAAGATCTGCGTTCCACGAGCGAAGTTTTTCGACAAATACAGGGTCCTTTAGTTTCTCCGGCTGAAGCAACGACAGCTTGTGCTGTGCAGCGAACTGCTTCACTTCGCTTTCGCGCGGTCGCATACCACGACCGGCCGGGCGGTCGGGTGCTGTAACCACGCCTACCACGGGAAATCCTTCCTGCAGCAAGGCATCGAGCGAGGCTACGGCGAATAGGGGCGTGCCCATGAATACGATCCTGGGTGTGTTGTGACCGGTCGACATGCGCGCAAGCTAAAGATCAAATGCGAGACGCTGTTATTCGAAGTCTCGGTAGAGCAGGTATTTTTTACGGATCTTTTTAAACTCAGACAGCGCCGGCTCCCAGCTCTTGCGGATCTCTTTCTCTGATTTGCTTTCCCGGATCTGGCGCATCAGCACGTCATTTCCCGCGAGTCGGTTGAAGCTGTTCGATTTCAGAAAGAAGCTGTCTTTCCCGGGGAAAACCTTGTATGCCTGGATCAGCCAGCCGAGCTGAATGCGGTTGTTCACTTTTTTCAGTACCTGCTCCGGCGTACCGCCGAGGTACCACCCGTAACAGGTCTGAAAATAGTGCTTTGAATTTTTTGCCCCTTCATTCGGCCGGGGAACAAAGGAATAGAGATTTTTCGGAAGCGCCGGATGCCCGATCTTTTGAAAAGGCTTGTCGGTGCCGCGCCCTTCGCTGAGCGCCGTGCCTTCAAACAGGCAGGTGGAAGGATAAAGATATACGGACTGGATCTCGGGCAAATTCGGGGAGGGGCGTACCGGCAGTACGTATTTGCTGCGATGATCGTAATTAGCATTCCGTACCACCAGAAAATGAAACGGTGTGTCAGGCGTCGGCTTTGCATTGCGGAAACGATCGTATTTCTGATTCGCCTTGTCGGAACCGAGCCAACGCTCGCCGGCGATCATCATTGCGTATTCGCCAATCGTCATTCCGTATACGATCGGCACGGGCTGCATGCCCACGAACGATTTGAATTTTCGATCCAGCACCGGGCCGTCCACATAAAACCCGTTCGGATTCGGACGATCGAGAAGGAGCAGCGGTTTGTCGTTTTCGAAAGCCGCCTCCATGTATTCCTGAAGTGATGAGATGTAGGTATAAAAACGCACGCCCACGTCCTGGATATCGAAGATGAGAATATCAACTCCCTGCACGTCTTCCGCAGAGGGACGCCGTTTGGCCCCGTAGAGGGAAACTACGGGGATCCCGGTTCTCTGATCCACATAGTTGCCGACTTTTTCGCCCGCATCGGCGGTGCCGCGAAATCCGTGTTCCGGTCCGAAAATTACTTTGACATTCACTCCAAGGTGCCGAAGTGTGTCTACCAAATGTGTGTTTCCGACCAGCGACGTGTGGTTGGCAAAAATGCCGACCGTTTTTCCACGGAGCAGGGGCAGGTATTCGTCCAGTCGCTCCGCGCCGGGAGTGATTCGTGTGCCCTGTAATTTCTGACCAGCGACAGGAAGAGATGCAAGCAAAACTGCAATGAAGATGAGTGGTTTCATATTGATGAAAAACTCAAATATCCCGAAAAAATATAACAGAATTTGTGAAAGATTTCGGGTACCTTGCGCAAACCCAAAAAAAAGCACAATAAAAAATAATAATTCAATGCAGACAGCGAAAAGCGGCGACCGGGTCAGGGTACATTATCACGGAAGACTTACAACAGGCGAACTGTTCGACAGTTCGGAAGGAAGAGCTCCCCTGGAGTTTGAAGTGGGAAGTGGCATGGTGATCCCTGGGTTCGACGAAGGTGTTTCCGGCATGTCGGTAGGAGAAAAAAAGACCATCAACATTCCAGTAGAACAGGCTTATGGACCGCGCAACCCCGACATGGTGATCGACATGCCACGGGAACGCTTTCCGAAGGACATGGAGCTGGAAGAAGGAATGCAGCTGATGATGAGCGACGGCAGCGGGCAAAATTTCCAGGTAACCGTAACAGAAATTAAACAAAGTTCAGTTACGCTCGATGCCAATCATCCGCTTGCAGGCCAGGAATTAGTCTTCGACATCGAGCTGGTGGAGATCGAGGGCGGACAATCACGCATTATCCTGCCCGGTTAAAGAGGCGTCATTAAGAAAAGGAAAAGGTTCGCAGTCGTGCTGCGAACCTTTATTCTTTTCAGCCGGCAACGGCGGGCGGTGAGAGCCTGCGATTCAACCACCAGCCGAGCCAAAGACCGACCAGTCCCCAGGCCACTACCGAATCAATCAGGTCGCCCTGGATCATGTGCCACGGCAAATCGAACCAGATATGGCCCATGTAAGGACTCCAGAGAAACAGCATCAGGCCCAGCGCCACCGAAGCAGAAACGGCGCGGCGGAAAATAGGAGTGCCACCGCGCGTCAGGATGTAGATGAGGGCCACAACAAGGAAAAGGTCGACAAGAAAGGCACGGATCATCCGCCGGGCCGTTTGAGTTTCGTGCGACGCATGGTAGATCACCGAAGCCCAGGGTTTGCCTTCCATTGTCTTCATCATTTCTTTTTGCTCTTCCTTCGTGGCCGCGCTCGGCATCATGTACAGCCCATCTTCTTTGGTGGTTGTGCTAAGTACCTGCATGATCTGCTCCTGTGCGGGGTGGTATTTCATCGCGCTGTCATGGATCCCGAGGAGCATCCACGATAGCCCCTGCCAAATAAAAAGAATGGTGGCTCCAACGAGCGCACCGATTGCGTATTTCTTCATATGCGTTAGGTTTTGGTCCACTAAAAGATAAGAACATTTGCGGGTCCGCCAAGCGGCCGCTATATCGTATCTTTGACGCCCTTTATTATGATCCCTGGCTATAAGCATACTGCGGCAGAACGATTCCTGAAATACGTGCAGATCGACACACAAAGCGATCCTCAATCCGACACACAGCCGACGACGGAAAAACAAAAAGATCTCAGCCGCCTGCTGGCGTCCGAGCTGCAGGAAATGGGCATAACCGATGCCGCGATGGATGAATTCGGTTACGTATACGCAACCATCCCCGCGACAAGCAAGAAACCAGTACCGACCATTTGTTTTTGCGCACACGTGGATACGGCGCCCGATTGCAGCGGCACCGGCGTGAAGCCGATCGTGCACCGGAATTACCAGGGGCAGGACCTGATCTTACCCGATGACCCTTCGCAGGTGATCCGCTACAACGAGTATCCCTACCTGAAAACCCAGCTGGGCAACGATATCATTACGGCATCGGGGTTGACGCTGCTCGGCGCCGACGATAAGGCCGGCGTGGCCGAAATCATGGACCTCGCCCATTACCTGGTGACGCATCCCGACGTTCCACATGGGAAGATCAGGATTCTGTTCACTCCCGATGAAGAAGTGGGGAAGGGCACCGCCAAAGTGGATCTGGAAAGGCTTGGGGCGGACGCGGCCTATACGCTCGACGGGGGCGAAGCCGGGTCGCTGGAGGACGAAACGTTCAGCGCCGACGCGGTGCAGGTGATCATTCACGGAGTGAGCGCGCATCCCGGGTACGCCAAAGGCAAGATGGTGAACGCGCTGAAGATCGCCGGAGAGATCCTGGCGGCGTTGCCGAAGGACAGGCTCTCGCCGGAGTCCACCGAGGGAAGAAAAGGATTCATTCACCCCGTGCGCATGGAAGGGATCGCGGAAAAATGCAGCATTGAGTTTATCGTCCGGGATTTCGAGACCGACGGACTGAAAAAGAAAGAGGATTACCTGCGCACGCAGATCGAAGAGCTGATCCGTACCTATCCCCAGGCGCGGTTTGAGTTCAACGTGACGGAGCAATACCGGAACATGAAAGAAGTGCTGGACTTGCACCCGAAGGTGGTGGAGTATGCAAAAGAGGCGATCCGCCGCGCGGGACTGCAGCTGAAGATGGAGAGCATCCGCGGCGGCACCGACGGGAGCCGGCTTTCGTTCATGGGACTGCCCTGCCCGAATCTGTTCGCCGGCGAGCAGGCGATCCACTCGAAGCATGAGTTTGTGAGCATCCAGGACATGAATAAGGCAGTGGAGACGATGCTGCACCTGGTGCGGGTGTGGGAGGAGGAGGGGAAGGAAATTTTGAATAATAATTATTAAATGTTGAAGTGGGCGGGACTCTGCTTCCTGACCAATCCTTCGAGGTTCATTGTTCGATGCTCATTGAAGGTGGGGAATGTGGTTGAAAGTAGTTGAAGGTGGTTGAAGATTGTGGAAGACACGAACCCCTTCGACGTTCGTTGTACGATGTTCATTATTTGAAATGATTTACTTAAATAAATACCAACTACCATGAACTTCTCAGAATGGCTGGCCCAGTACTGGTGGGCGATCGTGCTTGTCATCGTGCTGTTTGGATCACTCTTTACGGTGAACCAGGGCTACATCGGCGTGATCACGATGTTTGGAAAATACCGGCGCGTGGCCCGTGCAGGACTGAATATCAAGATCCCGATTCTCGAAAGCGTTCACAAGAAAGTTTCGGTGCAGAACCGTTCCGTCGAATTGGAATTCCAGGCGGTGACTTCGGACCAGGCGAATGTGTATTTCAAGAGCATGCTCCTCTATTCGGTTCAGAACGAAGCCGAGGAAACTATTAAGAAAGTCGCGTTCAAGTTTATCTCCGAGCGGGACCTGATGCAGGCGCTGATCCGCACCATCGAGGGGAATATCCGCTCTTTTGTGGCGATCAAGAAGCAGGCAGAGATCCTGGGACTGCGGAAGGAGATCGTGGACTACGTGAAAACCGAAATTGACCACACGCTGGAAACCTGGGGCTATCATTTGCTGGACCTGCAGATCAACGACATCACCTTCGACAAGATGATTCTCGACTCCATGAGCAAGGTGGTGGCTTCAAACAACCTGAAGGCCGCCGCCGAGAACGAGGGACAGGCGCTGCTCATCACCAAGACGAAATCCGCCGAGGCCGAAGGGAACGCGATCAAGATCTCCGCGGAAGCGGAAAAGGAAGCTGCCCGCCTGAGGGGACAGGGCGTCGCACTTTTCCGTCAGGAAGTGGCCAAGGGGATGACGGAGGCCGCGGAGCAGATGAAGCAGGCGAACCTGGACACGAACGTGATCCTGTTCAGCATGTGGACCGAAGCCGTGAAGAACTTTGCGGAATTTGGAAAGGGCAATGTCATCTTTCTCGACGGCAGCCCGCAGGGAATGGAGATGACGATGAAACAAATCCAGGCGCTGATGCTCAAACAGGCCGGAACATAATGGCTGTTAAAGATTATAAAAACTTAAATGCCACGCACAACGTGGCATTCTTTTTTTCGTTCATTCACCGTGATATTAAGACCCTGTTGAAAAAGTTCACCCGGCATTTTTTCACCCAACAACTAGTTTTACATTTCTAACCTTCGCTGTTATGTTTGACCTACTGCAGATCTCGGATTCGCTGACGAAGGCCGCGCAAACCATTGCCGGCGATACCAACCACGACGGGCACCTGAGTTTTTTCGAATTGCTGAAAATGGGCGGATGGATCATGATCCCGCTTGGGATCATGCTGCTCGGCGCGGTATATGTGTTCGCGGAGCGGAACATCGCCATTCGCAACGCCGGCCGGATCGACAACAATTTCATGAACATCATCCGGGATCACATCGTGAGCGGGAACGTGACCGCCGCGCGGAGCTTTGCGCGCAACAGCACCCACCCCGTGGCGCGGATTATCGACAAGGGGATCCAGCGCATCGGGAAGCCGATCGACAGCATTGAAAAAAGCATGGACAACGTGGGGCAGCTCGAAATGTATAAGCTCGAGAAAAACATGGGCGTGCTTTCCACCATTGCCAAGGCCGCCCCGATCTTCGGATTCGTGGGAACACTGGTGGGGCTGATGCAGCTCTTCTCGGGGATCAACACTTCGAATGAATTCGAGGTGAGCACCATCGCGGGCGGTATCTATACCAAGCTGATCACCTCGATCACCGGCCTGGTGATCGGGCTGGCCGCCTACCTCGGCTGGAGTTACCTGAATACGCAGATCGACAAAACTTCGAACAAGATGGAGGCCGCCTCCGCCGATTTCCTGGACATCCTGCAGGAGCCTACCCGTTAAACACCGGAGATGAAATTCAGAAAAAAACACAGAGGGGAATCCGAGGTCTTTACCGATTCGTTGAACGACATCCTGTTCATCCTGCTGATGTTCTTCCTGATCGTGGCCACGCTGGCCAACCCCAACGTGGTGCGGGTGGGACTACCGCGCGGCACAAAAGACACGAAGGCAAAGCAAAACATCATGGTCTCAATTGACAAAGACCAGAATTTCTACATTGCCACCAAAAAGGTGGAAGTGGGCATGATCGATTCGATGCTCACCTGGGAGATCAACAAATACAAGGCGATCGTGGATACGCCCACCGTGGTGATCAACGCCGACACCACCGCATATTACGGGGAAGTGTTTCGCATCATGCGGCTTTCGAAAAAATCCGGCGCGAAGGTGGTGGCCAACGTGCGCTAGCCTCAGCGCTTTTCCCGCACTGCTTTCAGCATTCGTTCCTTGCCCTGCATATCCCGGATCAATTCGGCCGCAAAGCCGCCCGACCGGAAAAGCTCAGCCACATCCTTAGCCGTGTTATCGTGAAGTTCGAGATATACCGATCCGTCTGCGGCCAGGTGCTGCAGCGCGAAATCGAGGATGGCGCGATAGTGGACAAGCAGATCTTCGTCGGGTACAAACAAGGCGGTTGCGGGCTCGTACTGCAGCACGTTGGGAGCAAGCTGCCCCCGTTCCGCGGCAGGCACATAAGGCGGGTTGCTCACGATGATTTCGAAACCGGGAAGCTGCTTCCACAGCCTTTTGTCGAGCATGTCCATCCGGATAAAGCGGATCTCCAGGTTCAGCGCCGTCGCGTTGCGGCGTGCCACCTGCAGCGCCCGTTCGCTGATGTCGCAGGCCCAAACGTTCGCCTTCCGGAATTTCCGTTTCAGCGCGATCGCGATGCAACCGCTGCCCGTGCCGATATCGAATACGGAAAGCGATTCGAACGGGAAGCGAAGGCTCCGGGTGATGAGGTCCACCAGCTCTTCGGTTTCCGGCCGCGGTATCAGCACGTTTTTGTCGACGTAGAGCTTCAGCCCGCAGAACCAGGCTTCGTTCAACACGTATTGCACCGGCTCGTGCTGCAGCAGCCGGTCCATGTATTGCCGGAGCTGGCGCTGCTGCTCCGCGGAAAGTTGTTCGCTGCGAATGGTGGCCCGTTCTTCCCGGGAGCTGCGCGTGAGGTGCCCGATCACGCGGTCGGAAATGGCGGCGGCTTCGCCCACGTCGTAGATGTCGTGCAATCCTTCGCGGATAAATCGTTCGGCCTCACGCACCGTCATGCATCAAACTTACGATTTCAGCGGTCCGATTGATTAGTTTTGGGCGATGTCGCCGGAAATCTACATGCGACGCTGCCTGCAGCTTGCCGGGCTGGGTTTGGGATCGGTGGCACCGAACCCAATGGTGGGCGCCGTGCTGGTTCATGAAGAAGGGGTAATCGGAGAGGGCTGGCACGCCCGCTTTGGGGAAGCGCACGCGGAGGTGAACGCGGTGCGCGAGGCGCTGGAAAGAGGTCACGGTGCCATGCTTGCCTCGTCCACTCTTTATGTATCGCTGGAACCCTGTTCGCATTTTGGAAAAACTCCGCCCTGCACGGAGCTCATCATCACCCATCGCATTCCAAAGGTGGTCGTGGGCTGCCGCGATCCTTTCCCGGAAGTGAACGGGCGCGGCATCCTGCGCCTGCGCGAGGCCGGCGTGGAAGTGACCGAAGGCCTGCTGGAAGCGGAATGCCGCGATCTGAACCGGAGGTTCTTTGTTTTTACGCGAAGTCACCGTCCCTACGTCATTCTGAAATGGGCTGAAACGGCGGATGGCCGCATCGGAATGCCGGGGGAGCGGACGCAGATCAGTGGCGAATACAGCCGGCGGCTGGTGCATAAATGGAGAAGTGAGGAAGCCGCGATCCTCGTGGGGACGCGCACTGCCATTGTGGACGATCCCGCGCTCACGACGCGGGAGTGGATTGGAAAAAATCCGTTGCGGCTGGTGGTGGACATGGACCTGGAGCTGCCCGGTTCCCTGAAGCTGATGAACGGCGACGCGCCCACGCTGGTATTTAATGCGCGGCGGCACGATCCGGGCCCTGTTCAGGGCGGAGGTGTGGGCTATTACCAGGTGACCACCGACGTGAGCCTCGTGCCGCAGATCCTGAACGCGCTGCATCAGATGAGCATTCAGTCGGTGATCGTGGAAGGCGGGGCGCGGCTGCTGCAGTCGTTCATTGACGAGCGCTGCTGGGACGAGGCCCGCATCATCCGCGCCGAAGAAAAGATGTTAGCCGGCGGCCTCCCGGCCCCGGTGCTGAATGACGCGGTGCTTGTTGATGAACAACAACTGGCTTCGGACCGGGTCTTGTGGTTTCGGAGAAAGGGGTAACTCAAAAGCCCGAAATCTCTAGTTTACAGGTGTCCCGAAATATGGGGTAGCTCATTGAGAGATAATCTCTAACTTCAAGTGGCCAACTTTCGGGGAAGCTTACAACCTGTGTTACGCCAACTTCCAACCTCTCTGCAATCAGCCTGGCTAACTTCTCTACCTGTGTGATGCTGTATAAATCTAAATTCTGTCTGATGGCAAGTGCAGCTATATCAGGATTGTTCAGGTAATGCTGGAACTTCCGGTTTATCACTTCAACCTTTATCGTTACTCTCAACCTGTCCAGCCCTTCCAGCCTGATGCCGCCTAAAATGGTGTAAAGGATTTCTTCGGTGCTGTATGTGATGGCTTCGGGGTTCTGTGTATTGAGTTGATGTTGCTGCATGTGGAAAAAATTTTTGTGTGATTATCTGCACAAAAATAGAGTATCATAACAAACAAAGAGTGATTATAGCTAAAAAGTTTCCACAATACTCACATAATTTCCTTCTTTCCTGTGCATATCTGCTAATTTTACAGCATGGCTGCATCTAAAACTCAAAACAGTAAAGCCGCCTTCGGTAAACGGTTAACGGCGGCAAGGGAAGCTAAAGGCTTAACCAAAGAGAAGCTGGGCAAGGTCGTGGGTGTGCATCATTCACAAGTAGGAAGGTATGAGAAGGGTGAGGCAAGTCCCTCTGCCGAAGTGCTTAAAAAAATGGCTAATGCCCTTGATGTTTCTACTGATTATTTAATGAACGGAACAACCGCAGATTTAGCAGCAGAGAACATCACCGATAAAACTTTGATTAACCAGTTCAATCGTATTTCTGAACTCTCTCCTGATAATAAAACTGTCGTCTCTAAACTGATTGATGCCTTCCTCTTTCAACAGGAGATGAAGCAAAAACTTGCTCAATAAAACAAAAGCCCCGGGACGGGGCTTTGTTGTTATTGCTTTATTTCTTTTCGTTCTGCCAACTCTTTGAAGCAACTATCTAATTTGTTCCAGTTGTTTTTTATATACGCTAATACTTCCGGCTGCAAAGGATTTTCATAACGAGTGGTAGAGCCTTTTTCCACTATAGAAAAACCATTGGGAGAACTCATATAAATCCTTTTCCTCGCTTTCATATCAAAGCCTACGCCTGTAACTAATTCCTTATTGTCTCTTGTCATGCTTGGCAGTATCGGATAAGGTTCACTTTCATCAATAAAATCAAAGTTTAATTGCAAAGTGTCCTGCCTGATAGTTAGGTTACTAAACTTCAATGGTAATTCTCCAAACATTATGGATTTTGAACTGTCGCTTTTCGGTAAATAGCTTTGGTCGCAATGCCATGTATAAACGTACCACCTTGCACTATCATATAAATCTTTTACCTGCAAGCTGTCAACCGATGCTGGGTATGTAAAACATTTTCCGTTAATGCTTGCTGCTTCATTTCGCTTCTCTTGTTGTTGATTTGAGTTACAACCAAAAGCAGCTAAGGCAAGTATTATAAAGTAGGTTCTCATAGTCTCGGGATTTTAATGGTTTGATTGGCACTGGAGTTATAGAGATAGATGTATTTAGCATCCACCATTACTGACCTTACATGTTGCCCTGATGGAGAACCTGCTTGTTCGTAGCCTCTTTGATGTTCTGTATGGTCTCCTGGTGATGGAGCTCCACCGTAGATAGTAACGCCTTTTATAGAAAAGCCATATTGCAATGTGACTTCCATTTTTGTATGTGTAGGATGTAAATGTATTGAACCGCTTCGCCCTGGTTCATCACCTGCATCCTGAACAGAACCAGTCATAGAGTTTGCAGATTGAGCAGGATTGTTTCCAACAGTAACTACTCCGTCTTTCAAAACAGTATTTCCTGTAGCTTCCGCTTTGAGGCTATTCTTATCAACCGTTTTACCATTTACCATTACCTTATCAGCACTTGCAATGTCATTTCCACCTACTGTATTTGCTTTAAACTTACTCTTATTGTCTGTGTAAAATTTAGAGAAGGCTTTTGTATCATAGGTAATTCCAAAACCTTTTAGTTCATCTGTCGTAGCCTTACCATCAGCAATAGCTGCATTAAATGCTTTTTGATGTTTCGTAGAAACAATTGTTGGAGTTATTCGTTTACTGCCATCATTAATTCTATAAAGTTCCTTGCCGCCGTAGCTGTAGTAAATTGCTGTATCACCTAAGGGGTCTGCCTTTAAGATGGGATTGTTCCCCATCGCTGCATAAGGGCTTTCAAAAAAGTTTGGTCTTGGGTCTATTGTGTGCCATCTTCCAATTTGCGGGTCAAGTGTTCTAAAATGAGCCTCATAAGTATTTAAATCAAATTCTGTTGTGTGTTCAATTCCGTTAAACTTCTTCCTGTTGTCTATTGCTCCGGCAGCTTTTGAGGATATTCCCGCCATCGCTAACCCGAACGGATAATAATGCGTCTCCTCAATCAACGGTCCCCGGATATGTGTCACCTGCAGGTTATCAAAATACACACTGATGTCGGTGGTCTGGTTGCTTACGTAAACGAACAGGTATCCGCTTTTGGCAATAGGAAGGTTGGTGAACTGATGAACGGTGAACTCCCCGCTCGGGCCTGCCTGCTCAAAG
>DASPNM010000025.1:0-9089 GCA_035626515.1 Chitinophagaceae bacterium | reverse complement strand
TATCGCGTGAAGTGCTACGTGATTTTGATGAGCAGGTGGGACTGAAAGGGCGATCAACCGTACTGTATAATTTCGTGGACGAAAACTTTTTCGCTCCCGAACCAAAGCAGGAATTTTCCCGGGGCGCGTTGCGTATGGTGGCAGTAGGGAACCTGCGGGAACAAAAGAACTATTTCTATCTGCTGGAAGCTTTTCAACACCTGCCGCAGGCGGTCTCGCTGGATATTTACGGAGAAGGCCCGCTGCGGCCGGCGATGGAGGAGTTCATCGTACGAAACAATCTTGCGGTTCGGCTCTGTGGCCTGAGTGACCGGCTGCACCTGCTGTTGCGTGATTACGATCTTTTCGTGATGAGCTCGCTTTACGAAGGACAGCCGCTCGCCTTGTTAGAGGCGATGGCGTCCGGCCTTCCGGCGCTCCTGTCGGATATTCCGGTGTTGCGTGAGGTGGCGGGGAACGACGCGCTCTATTTCGATATCAGCGATCCGCAAAGCTTCTGCGCGCGGGTTAAAGAATTGATGGAGGGAAAAGGCAGTCTCTCACAACTCGCCCGCGGGCTGCACCGGCGCGCCCGCGAATTCGCGCACCAGCATCAATATTTTGAAAGATTAAACCGGCTGTATGACAGCGAATGCGCCTGAGGTTCTGAGTGTGGGTCCCGCAGTGCCGAAGAAATCCAGACTGGTTCAAATCATTAACGACCTTGGGCGCGGCGGCGCGGAGACACTGCTTGTGGGATTGTTGCCGGAGCTGAATCGCCATTTCGATCTTTTGCTTGTAACCCTGAGGGGCTCTTCGGAATTCAGTGACAACGAGCTCGCCGGCACCCGGCGTGAAGTGCTGGGGTTCGATCGGGTGCGGAAGCTTCCCGCCGCGGTGTTCGCGCTCCGACGGCTGCTGAAAAAATTTCAGCCGAACCTGGTCGTGTCCCATCTTTACTGGAGCACGATCGTCGCGCGGCTGGCGACACCGCGGAGAATTCCTCATCTGAGCAATCTGCACCTTCCCATGAGCCAGGGAGCTTTCACCCCGGATTTCACCGGGCGCACCTTAAAGGCGCTCGAAAAAATGACATACTCAAGGCGCGAGATCCTGCTCGGCGTTTCTCATCATGTGGTCAAAGACTATGACAGGGTGATCGGAGTGAAGGGGAGGCGTTATGTGCTCTACAATTATGTAAACGACGCGTTTTTTGAGTCACCGCCTCCGCCGTCCTATGTGCCGGGTCACCAGTTGCGATTGGTTGCGGTCGGCAACCCGAGGCCTCAAAAGAACTATGAGCAATTGGTGCGCGCAATGACCCTGCTGGAGCCGGGCACCGCAAGCTGCGACGTGTACGGCGACAGCCCATGGCGCGAAGAATTGCAGCGACTGGTAGACAAACTAAAAGTGCCCGTCTTTCTCAAAGGGAAAGCTTCCGATATTCATACTCGCCTCCGCGACTACGATGCATACCTTATGTGTTCCGGCTATGAAGGATTTGGAATTGCCGCTGCGGAAGCCATGGCCCTGGGCTTACCGATGCTGCTTTCGAATCTCGACGTGTTGCGCGAGGTCAGCGGCGGGAACGCGATTTTTTTCAATCCTCAGGATCCCGCCGAACTGGCCGCACGGATCCGGGAATTTCGAAACGGCAAGTACCGGATGAAGGAACTTTCAGAACGTGGCCGTGAACTTGCGCGACAGCGATATTCCCGCGAAGCTTATGTCGCGAAGCTCCTTGAGATTTACCGGGAAAACATGCGTTGAACCGTGAATTTCGGAAAACTACGCACGCAAAAACGGAGAATTACTGCCCAAGTATTGCATTTCCCGTGAACCCGGCAGGTTTTCGCGGAATGGATAACGCCGGAGGGAATGCCGGGAATTAATTTCGTGCGAACACCAATCCATTTATCCTTTGATGAAATCCAGGGTCCTTCATATTATCGATACTTTAGGTGTTGGCGGCGCCGAAAAAGTAATGATCGGGGCCGTGCACGAGCTTTCCGACTTCGAGCATCACGTCGTATACCTGAAGGACTGCGAAGGGGCGGCGGCGACCCTGCCCGCGCGTTGTCGCGTCCGCAAGCTGAACTATCGCAGCAAGCGCGATATTCTCTTTTGTGCGCTCCAGCTTCGGCGGTACGTACGCAAACACGGGATCCATATCGTACACAGCCACCTGTGCTTGGCGACGCTAATCGCCCGCATCGGCTGTCCCCGGGACGTGAAGCTGTTCAGTACCATACACAGCCTACCCAGCCGGAATTATTTCGAAAACCGATTTGCCCGGTGGATGGAGAAGCTGACTTACCGGTCGCGCCATCACCTGATTGCTATCTGCAACGAAGTTTTTGACGATTACAGTCGCTGCATTGGCATTCGCGGACCCTACACCATTCTTTACAATTACGTGGAAAACGAGTTTTTCCTGAATGAGCACAAGCGATTTTCGCGGAAGGATGAATTGAGGCTGGTGGCCGTTGGAAATCTAAAGGCCGCAAAGAATTATGCTTATCTCGTGGAAGTATTTCGTCGCCTGCCGAAAAACGTATACCTCGATGTCTACGGTTCGGGGGAATTGCAGGACGGGCTGAACCGGCTGATCGAACAGTATAACGTAAACATCCGGCTTTGCGGATTGCGGGAAGATATTGAAAACGTCCTCCCCAATTATGACGCTTTCGTCATGAGCTCGATTTATGAAGGGCAACCGGTCGCGCTCCTGCAGGCGATGGCTTCCGGACTTCCGCCAATCCTTTCCGACATTCCCGTATTGCGTGAGGCGACAAACAGCGAGGCTGTGTTTTTTGATTTGTCGGATCCCGGCGATCTGGAATCAAAGATCCGCGACATCCTGAACGGAACGATTGACCTGGAGCGTTTTGCAGCCGCCGGTATTCTGCGCGCCCGGACGATCGCGGACAAGCGCAATTACCTGCATCGGCTGCGGAATCTCTACCTGCAGGAAGAGGGCTGGGGATTCGCCGGCATCACCGGCAAGATTCCTGCACTGGCAACCGTTGACTTGATCCAATAACGCTAAAAAACCACCCGAACCCATGATCACCCTCATCAACCCTTTCAATGGCTGCGCCCTGTACCGGAGCAACCGGGGCTATGCCGATGAGTTCGGTAATTTTTTTCCGAACGTGCACGGACATATTCCCTTCGTGGATGACAGCAACTATGCCGACAGCTTCGGCTTCCAATGGAATAAGTTTAGAAAAACTCAGATCGATCGGGAACAACACAACTGTGAACAGAGCCGGGAGCGATTCTTTGCACAGACCGGGTGGCATGAGCAGGATCTCTCCGCCAAAGACGTACTCGAACTTGGAAGCGGCGCGGGAAGATTCAGCCAGGTTTTCCTGGACTATACTAAAGGCAATCTTTACAGCGTGGATTACTCGGATGCCGTCGTCGCCAATTACCGGAATAACGGTCATCACGGCGAGGAACGGTTTCGCCTGTTCCGGGCCAGTGTGTACGAAATGCCTTTCCCTGACAACAGCTTCGACAAGGTGTTTTGTTTTGGGGTGTTGCAGCATACCCCGGATTTCTTCAAATCCATTGAATGCCTCGTGGCGAAAGCAAAACCTGGCGGAGAAGTCCTGGTGGATTTCTACCCGGTCCGGGGCTGGTGGACGAAGATCCATGCGAAATATTTTTTCCGCCGGTTCACCCGTCGCATGCCCTATGCGCGGCTTCTGCACCTCATAGAGAAAAATGTGGGGTGGCTGATGAGCCTTTATTTCTTTTTCGACCGGCTTGGGATCGGCAGGCTGGTCAACCGCTTTCTCCCCATTTGCGACATTCGCGGAACCATGCCCCGGGATCTCACGCGAAAACAGCTCAGGGAGTGGGTGATCCTCGACACCTTCGATATGTTCTCGCCGGAGCACGACCACCCGCAACGCATCGGCACCGTAAAGAAATGGTTTGAAGAGCTGGGAATGAAAATTACGTTCGCCGGATACGTTCGTTACGGAAAAGAAAATTTCCGGTCGGCGGTGGTCAGGGGAATAAAAGAGTAGGGCTCCGCAAAGTGACACCTAATTCAGATGGCTGATTGCTTTTTTTGCCGAAGCAAAAGTTCGGGCGAAAGTTATTACCCACGAGTATCTTTCAATGGCAAGGTATTCCGGTACCTGAAATGCGGCGAATGCGGCCTCGTATTCATTTCACCGTCGCTCGATGAGCGCGATCTTGCCGTGCTGTACGCGCTGGATTATCACGATGAGTTCTATTTTAAATCGGCGCCGGATCATCCCGCGCTTCCCCGGTTGTTCCGGCGTTTCCTCCAGCCCGGGAGTTTACTTGACTACGGGTGCGGCGACGGGTCCTTTTTGCGTTCCGCAGCGGGTGCGGGAATGCAACTTTATGGAGCGGAATACAACCCGGGACTGGTTGAGAAATTGCAGGGCCTTTATCCGCAAATGCGCTTCATTACGGTTGACAGGCTGCGCGATTATGAGAGCGCTTTCGATGTCATACACCTGGGAGACGTATTGGAACACCTTTGCGAACCGTCGCCGGCGCTCGCAAATGTGCACCGGGCGCTAAAGCCCGGGGGGTTTTTGTTTATACAGGGCCCCCTCGAGCATAATTTTCATCTGACCTGGCTGCTGTTCGGCTTCTATCTGCGGTTCAGGAAGGCGCTCCGACCTTCCCGGATCATTGAGGCCCGGCCTTTCCACGTGCTCTACGCCAACAGAAAAAACCAGCTTGCATTTCTGCGGCGAGCCAATTTTGAGCTGGTGCAACACGAGATCGTGGAGTGGAACTGGCCGTTTCCTGCGCGCTGGAAAGAGGCGGATACGCTGAAACAAAAGCTCCAGTATTGTACGGTGGCGTTGTCGCGGACAATATCTTCCATCGTGCCGGGCTGGGGCAACCGCTTGTATTACGTCGGGCGAAAAGCTGACTAAAAAAAAGACGATCTGATGTGCGGCATTGCAGGATTTGTTTCACGCGCCTTCGGAAAGGATGACTTGGTCGCGATGACCAATCGCCTGCATCACCGCGGTCCCGATGCGGAAGGTTATTTGTTCGATGGGGCGAAAGGGATCGGACTTGGCCACAAGCGTCTAAAGATCATTGACCTCTCATCCGCTGCAAACCAGCCTTTCTTTTCGGGTGACCGGCGCTATGCCCTTGTGTTCAACGGAGAGGTTTACAATTTCCGCGAGTTACAGGTTAAATACGGCATCCACCCGCGAACTTCCTCAGATACGGAAATCATCATTGAGGCTTTCGCGAAGGCGGGACCGGCCTGCCTCGCGGATCTCAACGGCATGTTCGCGATGGCCATCTGGGACGACCGGGAGCAAAAGCTGTTTCTCATCCGCGACCGGGTGGGGGTGAAGCCTCTTTATTACCTCCACGATGAAGGACAGATCTTTTTTGCTTCCGAGCTGAAGGCCCTCTATTCCCTGCCACTCAGCCTCACGATCAGTGACTCATCGGTTTCGTCCTACCTCTATCTGGGCTATGTGCCCGCAGAAGACACCATATACACGCAGATCAGGAAATTAATGCCCGGCCGGTACGCGGAATTTCACCGGGGCAGGCTGCACATCGCTCCCTACTGGCACCTCGACGATCAAATCGCCAAGGAGACGCTGGACGATGAAAAAGTCGCGAAGAAAAAGCTGAATGAGATTCTGCACCAAAGCCTCCGGTATTGCATGATCAGCGACGTGCCCGTGGGAATTTTCCTCAGCGGCGGTATTGATTCGAGCACGGTCGCGGCCATAGCACAGGACAATTCTTCCCGGCCGGTCAAGACTTTTTCGATTGGCTTCCGCGAAGGCAAATACAACGAAGCGCCGTTCGCGCGCCAGGTGGCGAAGCATATCGGAAGTGATCATGAGGAATTCACCGTCACGCAGGGTGACGCCCTGGCTTTGGTCGAGAAGCTGACCGGGATCTACGACGAGCCCTACGCCGACTCTTCCGCTATTCCCACTTACATGGTGTCGCAGCTCGCACGAAAAAAAGTGACGGTTGCCCTTTCCGGCGATGGTGGCGACGAGTTGTTCATGGGCTACAGCTTTTATTACTGGGCGAGGCGCCTGCAAAACCCGTTGATCCGCGCCTTTCGGAAACCCATCGGAAACATGCTGTCTCATTCGGGCGCGAAGCGACTGGAGCGTGCCAGCATGCTGTTCAATTATCCTTCCTCCGAAAGGATGAAGAGCCATATTTTTTCGCAGGAGCAATATTATTTTTCCGAGCGCGAGATCTGTGAATTACTGCGCCGCCCGGCGCCGGTAAGACTGGATGAAGAAATCGTCTCTCCGAGAAAGCTGAGCCCCGAGGAGCAGCAGAGCTTTTTCGACATCAGGAACTACCTCCCGGAAGAGCTCCTGGTCAAGACCGACAGGGCGTCCATGCAACACGCCCTGGAGGTTCGGGTTCCCCTACTCGATTACCATCTCGTGCAGTTTGCAGTCAACCTTTCCCCGCGATTGAAACTTCGCGGCAAGACGGGCAAATACCTGCTGAAGCAGGTGCTGTATGATTACGTTCCCGCGGCGCTTTTTGATCGCCCCAAATGGGGATTTGCCATTCCCCTCCGCATCTGGCTGGGAAGGGAGCTTAGTTATCTGCTGGATAAATATCTCAGTCCGGCGGTTGTCGAAGAATGCGGACTCGTGAAGCCGGGACCTGTGCAGGAGCTCCGCAGGCGATTTTTGGGCGGCCGGGATTATCTCTACAACCGCCTCTGGTCGCTTGTTCTTTTACATCAATGGTACCTGGAAAGACGCGCTTGAAATCGATCTTATATATTTCCTACGATGGCCTCACGGATCCGCTGGGCCAGTCGCAAATCCTGCCCTACCTGGTGCGTCTTTCCACCCGCGGCTTCCGGTTTACCATCCTGAGCTTTGAAAAACGAAACCGCTACGCGGCAGACCGGCACCTGGTTGAAGAGATCATGGAGCGCGCCGGGATCGAGTGGGTCCCTTTAAAGTTCACTCGACGTCCTCCATTGCTGGCGAAGGTCTACGACCGGTGGAGATTGCGCCGGATGGCGAATCGGCTGCAGCGGCGCCGGGGCTTCGACCTGGTGCATTGCCGCAGCTACGTCGCAGCGGAAATCGGGCTCTGGTTGAAAAAAAAATTCGGCAGCCGTTTCCTGTTCGACATGCGCGGCTTCTGGGCCGACGAAAAAGTGGACAATGGACAATGGAAACTTTCGAACCCGCTTTTTCGCCGCGTGTACGCCCACTACAAGAAAAAGGAAAAAGAATTTTTACGCAACGCCGACGGGATTATCTCACTTACGGAAGCCGGCAGGCGTGAATTGCTCAGGACCTACCAGGGCCTGTCAATCGACGTAATTCCCTGCTGCGCCGACCTCGTCCATTTCAACTATGCAAACATCCGCAACGGCGTGACGGAGGCCTTGCGTGCCCAGCTCGGATTGGATTCCCGGCACCGGGTACTCACCTACCTGGGGTCGGTGGGCGGCTGGTACATGATGGACGAGATGCTTGCGTTTTTCCGGCGACTGTTGCTCCGTCATCCCGAATTCGTGTTGCTGATTCTGACAAAGGACGACCGCGAGTCCGTATTTCGGGCTGCGGAGGCGACCGGAGTACCGGGAGACAAAATACGCGTCCTCTATTCCGGCCGCAAGGAATTGCCGGATTACCTGAGCCTGAGCGACTGCAGTGTATTCTTCATCCGCCCGAGCTATTCCAAGATCGCTTCTTCCCCCACCAAGCACGGGGAATTGATGTCGATGGGGATTCCGGTCATTTGCAACAACGTGGGCGATACCGGCGCTATCATTAACCGAACTGGCACGGGCGTAATTGTCCGGGAATTTTCCGACTCAGGATACGACAAAGTAATTTCAAGAATGGAAGATCTTCTTGCGATACCCAAAAAACGGATCCGAGAAGCAGCACAGGAAATTTTTGATCTCAGAGAGGGAGTGAATCGTTACGCGCAGGTGTACGAACGTATTTTTCAGTAAGGAGAATAACAGGAAGAACCGATTTTTACGGCACCTATGCCTGAAAGCTATCGAAAAAGAGTTTTGATACTTTGCCCCAGTCCGGAAGGCACTGCGCCGACACAGCGCATGAAATACGAGCAATACCTCCCTTTGCTGCGGGAGCAGGGCTACTTGTTTACGATTTCGTCTTTCCAGTCTCGACGGTTTTGGGAAATTATCTACAAGCCCGGTCGTACGACTGAAAAAATTTTTTGGACCTTCGTGGGGTACCTGCGCCGAACGCTGGACCTGCTCCGGGCCCCCTTTTACGAGGGGGTTTTTGTAAATCTCTGGGTGACACCCGTCGGCCTGCCCGTTTTTGAACGAATGCTCTTTGTGTTCAACCGGCGCGTGATCTACGATATTGACGACATGATTTTTATTACGAGGCATAACCACATGAGGCAGACTTTTTTCCAGAAGCTGAAAGGAAAAAGAAAGCCTAATATTTTGATGAAGTACAGCAGCTTTGTCATCGGCTGCACACCGAAGCTGGAAGAGATCGCTAGAAACCTTAATCAATACAGACGGGCAATTGACATCTCCTCCACCTTTGATACGAAACGTTTCATCCCGGTGTCACGGTACGAACAGTCTGAAGTCACTACAGTCGGCTGGACGGGAACGCACAGCACGATCCCCTTTCTGGAAACCATTCAACCTGCCCTGGCGGAAGTGAGCCGTCGCCGCCGCATCCGCCTGCTCGTGATAGCGAACAGGGAATACAGGATGCCGGGTGTGGATACTGACTTTCTTCCCTGGAGCGAAGCCAGCGAAGTGAGCGATCTGCATCGATTCCAGATCGGGGTGTACCCGATTCCCGCAAACGAGTGGTCGCTCGGGAAAAGCAGCCTCAAGGCGCTTACCTATATGGCTATCGGGATCCCCTTTGTGGCAACGGCATACGGCACCAATTTTCGCGTAATGAACGATGGCGTGGAGGGATTCCTGGCCGCTTCGGACGAGGAATGGGTGGACCGACTGGTACGCCTCATTGACGACGTGGAGCTAAGGAAACGAATGGGCAGGGCCGGGCGTGAACGGGTGCAGCGGGAATTCTCGGTTGAAGCTAATTTTCCAAAATACATGCAGGTTT
>DASPNM010000024.1:0-19336 GCA_035626515.1 Chitinophagaceae bacterium | reverse complement strand
TTGGGAGGATCCTCCTCGCGGTACATGCCGCTGCGGCCGTCGAAGACAAAGTCGGTTGAAAAAAGAACAAAAAAGCTCCTGTGCTCTTCCGCGTTCACCAGCAGGTTGAGGGTACCTTCTACGTTCGTGACGTATGCCTCCCACTGCCGCTGCTCGCAATCGTCGGGTTTGCTCATCCCGCCGGCATGCACGATCACTCCGGGGCGGTGCTGCACAAAGCAATCGTGCACCGAAAATGGATCCGTAAAATCCATGAGCTCAAATCCGGCGGTTGCAGTCCGGGCGGTAGGAATTACATCATGACCCGCATCGCGCAGCGCTTGCAACAGGTAATGCCCGATAAATCCTGTGGCACCGGTCAGGAGGACCTTCATGAATATAAAATTAGTGGAGCGAGTGTAAAATCTGCGCCATGCATCAGCTTCGAATCGAATTTCACCGGTATGCAAAAAAGTCCCGCTGTAAGGCGGGACTTTAGCAAAAAAATAGAGTTGTCTCAGAACGCCTTCTTCTCCTTTACGCCTGAGAACTTCGGCGTCAGGTTCATGTTGTAAAAGATGAAGGAATAAATATCTGCCGTGGTCTCGAGAGCTTTCTTCAGGTTGCTGGCCCCGTGCCCGGAATTCACATCGATCCGGATCATTACGGGGTTGTTGCCGCGGTAATGTTCCTGCAACGTAGCCGCATACTTGAACGAATGCGCCGGCACCACGCGGTCGTCATGATCCGCGGTGGTGATCAGCGTGGCCGGATAGTTCATACCGGGACGAATATTGTGGATCGGCGAATACCCGTAGAGATTCCGGAAATCCTCGGGATTGTCGCTGCTGCCGTACTCCGCCACCCAGTTCCAGCCGATGGTGAACTTGTGGAAACGAAGCATGTCCATCACCCCCACCTGCGGTATCGCTACCCGGAAGAGCTCAGGACGCTGGTTGATGACCGCCCCTACCAGCAGTCCCCCGTTCGACCCCCCCTGGATCGCGAGGTAATCGCTGGAAGTATATTTTTCGCGGATAAGGTATTCACCGGCCGCGATGAAATCGTCAAACACATTTTGCTTCTTCAGCCTCATCCCGGCCTCGTGCCATTTCTCGCCGTATTCGCTGCCGCCACGCAGGTTGGCCAGCGCGAAAATGCCGCCCTGCTCCAGCCAGGTAATGCGCGAAGGCGAAAACGAAGGATTGCTGCTGATATTAAATCCGCCGTAGCCGGTCAGCAGCGCCGGGTTCCTGCCGTTGCGCTGCACGCCCTTTTTATAAACAATGAACATCGGGACCTTCGTACCGTCTTTGCTGGGATAAAACACCTGCTCGGTGACGTAATCTTCCGGGTTGAACTTAATGTCCAGCTTGCGGAACACCGTGCTTTTCCCGCTGGCAATATCGTAACGGTAGATCGTAGGCGGGAAGGTGAATGAGGTAAAGGTGTAAAATACGAATTTGTCGTCGCGCTCGCCGCCAAAGCCACCGGCAGATCCCAGTGAGGGAAGCGTCACTTCGCGCACGAACTTTCCATTCAGCTCATGCACATAAACGCGGCTGGTCACGTCTTTCAGGTATGTGACGAACAGCTTACCCCCGGCCGAGCTGATCGAGGAAATGCTCTCCGCTCTTTCTGGAATCACCGTTTTCCAGTTGCCGGCCGCGGGATGGGCGGGGTCGATCAGGATCACGCGGCGGTTCTTGGCTCCGTCGTTGGTGACGACGAGAAATTTTCCGTCCACCGCGTCCACGAAGCTGTAGAAATGATCCCCGGCCTCGGCGATGATCGGTTTGAATTTCTTTTCCCCGGCCCGGCTGTCGTAATACCAGAGCGCGTTTCCATCCTTCGCCTTGCCGCGATCGCTGATGTTGAGAAACACATAGCGCTGGTCCTCGCTCGTGAATACCGTATGAAAGCGCTGTGGGTTCGCCGGATCCTCATAAACGAGAACGTCCTGGTCCTGCGAGGTGCCCACCTTGTGATAATAAACCTGGTGGTTCTCGTTTTTCGTAGAAAGTTCCTTTCCCTTTTCAGGAGCCGGATACCTGCTGTAGAAAAATCCATCTCCCTGCCAGCTGGCGCCGGACACTTTCACCCAGGCGAGCGAATCAGGCAGGTAACGAAGGGTCTGCATGTCCATCACAAAATAGGTCCGCCAGTCGCTGCCGCCGGCAGACTTTCCGACCACGGCGTAGCGCCCGTTCTTCGAAAGAGAGAAGGTGGCCAGCAGCGTGGTTCCGGTTGTTGAAAAACTGTTCGGGTCAATCACCAGCTCGGGTTTTCCATCAAGCCCCTTCTGCCGGTAAAGGACACTCTGGTTTTGCAGGCCGTCGTTCTTATAAAAATAGAAGTACTCTTTCCTTTTGAATGGAGAAGTATATTTCGGATAATCATTGATCTCCTCGAGCCGCTTCAGCCAGTCGGCCCGGTACGGGATGCCGTTCAGGTATTCGAAAGTGACCTTGTTTTGTTCGGCCACCCACTGCTTGGTTTCCTCGCTGTGATCGTCCTCCAGCCAGCGGTAAGGGTCGGCCACTTTTACCCCGTTGTAGTCGTCAACGACTTCCACTTTCCGCGTAACCGGATACTGGTACTGGGCCAGTCCCAGCAGGGGGATGAGAAGGAAAAGCAACGAGCAGATCTTTTTCATGGTTTCATTTGTTTTGACTAAAATAAAATCAAGACGCAATTTACCCGCAATCGTTGTGATAAGTGGTGAATTAACAAAATAAGCCACGTTTAAAAGGCAGGTTATATTTGTAAGCAATGCGCCCACAACAGCGAGCCCAATTATTGTGTATTCGCTACACATCTGCCAAAAGCGTATTTTTGAATGATTTCGCATGAAGCAGGTAACAAAGATTGGGGTACTTACATCGGGCGGCGACTCGCCGGGCATGAACGCCGCCATCAGGGCAGTGGTCCGTACCGGCCTGTATCACGGACTGGAAGTGCACGGCGTCATGCGCGGCTACCAGGGAATGATCGAGGATGATATTTACCACATGGACTCCCGCTCCGTGGCGAATATTATCCAGCGCGGCGGAACCATCCTGAAAACCGCGCGCTGCCGGGAGTTCTTCGAGTACGAAGGCCGCAAACAGGCTTACGAAAACCTGAAGCGACGCGGCATCAACGGCCTGATCATCATTGGGGGCGACGGCTCGTTTCGCGGAGCAGTAGAATTCAGCCAGGAATTTGATATCCCATGCATCGGGATCGCGGGCACGATCGATAAGGACATCTACGGTACCGATTTCACGATCGGCTTCGATACGGCGGTGAACACGGCCGTGGAGGCGATCGACAAGATCCGCGACACGATGGACGCGCACGACAGGATCTTCATCATCGAGGTGATGGGCCGCGATGCGGGTTACATCGCGCTGCACAGCGGCATCGCCACCGGCGCAGAAAACATCCTGGTGCCTGAACGCAAGACCGACATCAACGAGATTGTCCGCTCGCTTAAGGAAAAGGAACGCCGCAAGAAGCTGGTCAACCTGATCGTGGTGGCCGAAGGCGATGAGTTTGGTGGTGCAAACGACGTGCAGAAAGCGCTCAAAGCCGAACTTCCCAATGCGGAGATACGGGTTTGCATTCTTGGTCACATCCAGCGCGGCGGGGCGCCCAGCTGCATTGACCGGCTCATCGCGAGCCGCATGGGTTACCACTCGGTGGAATGCCTCATGCAGGGGAAGCACAACGTATTCGTGGGAATCCTGAACAACAAAATGAATTACATCCCCCTCGAAAACGCGGTAAAGAACAAAGGCAAGATTAGTGAGGAATGGATGAAAATCGTGAAGATACTCGCAAGCTGACATGACCAAGCACGCAGAAAAATATTACCACCGGCACATGGACCGGGATGCCGGGCTGGAGCACAAGATTCACCGCACCAAGATCGTCGCAACCGTGGGTCCCGCCTGCGATACCTACGAAAAACTACTTGGACTGGTCAAATGCGGCGTGAATGTGTTCCGGCTGAATTTCTCCCACGGCACGCACGAGGAAAAAGCGGGCGTGATCGAACACATCCGGCGCATCAACAAGACCGAACCGTTCAATATCGCCATCCTCGCCGATCTGCAGGGCCCGAAGCTGCGGGTGGGCGAGATCGAAGGAGGCGCGATCCAGATACAACGCGGAGATGTCATCCGGCTTACCAATGAAAAACTCGTGGGCAACCGGGAGCGGATCTATGTTTCGTATCCCAACCTGCACGAGGATGTGGCCATCGGAAACAAAATCCTGATCGACGACGGAAAGCTCGAAGTGAAAGTGAACGGGATCCTCGACAACGGAGACGTGGAGGTGGAGGTCACGCTGGGCGGCATTTTATCTTCTAAGAAAGGCATCAACCTGCCGGACACAAAGATTTCTCTTCCCGCGCTGACGGAAAAGGACCTTGCCGACCTGGATTTCATCGTGGAGCAAAAGCTGGACTGGGTTGCCCTGTCCTTCGTACGCTCGGTCAAAGACATCCGCGAGCTGAACGAAATCATTGAAAAAAAGAAAAGCAAGATCAAGGTAATCGCGAAGATCGAAAAGCCGGAGGCCCTGGTGAACCTGCGAGACATCATCGTTGAATCCGACGCCATCATGATCGCCCGTGGTGACCTTGGAGTAGAGCTGGCCGTGGAAAAGGTACCCCTGCTGCAGAAGCAGATCATCCGCAAATGCATTCACCGGGCCAAGCCGGTGATTGTGGCCACGCAGATGATGGAAAGCATGATTGAAGCCATCAAACCCAACCGGAGCGAGATCACCGACGTAGCCAATGCGGTGCTGGAAGGCGCCGACGCGGTGATGCTGAGCGGTGAGACAGCGATGGGTCAGCATCCTTCGCTGGTGGTCGAAACCATGCGGAAGATCATCATGGAAGTGGAACGCACCGATTACAATTACAACCTCGCCGATGAGCTGGTGCCCCAGCCCCATTCCCCGTCATTCCTCAGCGACGCGATCTGTTACAACGCCTGTAAGCTGGCCCACGACGTGAATGCCGACGCGCTGATCGGCATGACGCAGAGCGGCTACACGGGATTCATGCTGAGCAGCTACCGGCCGAAAGCCCCCCTCTACATTTTCACCAAGGAGCGCACGCTCGTAAACCAGCTCAGCCTGAGCTGGGGCATCCGTGCATTTTTTTATGACGAGGAAGAAAGCCTCGACGAGATCTTCGCTGACCAGATCGATATTCTCAGGGAAAGGAAATTTTTAAAAGCGGGCGAAACGGTGGTGAGCACCGGCAGCACGCCTGTGGCATTGCACCTTCCCACCAACGTGATCAAGATCACGAAGGTGGAATGAGGTTCGTTCCTTTTTTCGAACTCGCTACTTAAGGCCAGACCGCAATGATAATTCCCGCAAGCATGGATCCGAGCGTATTGTACACGCCGTTGATCAGGTGGAGTCCGAAGGGCTTCTTTTCGTAGAGATAAGCGATGCTGATCGCGGTGAAAGAAAAGCAGACGCCGGCAACGAGGCCTGTCTTCGCTCCCGTCATCCAGTTCGCAGGTCCTTCCATCTTGCCCATGAAGAGTGCGACGCCGAGACTGGCAACGATCATCAGCACGAGGGAAGTGAGCATCACGCCGGCAACCCCGCTTTTCATGTTGGGGTCATTCGGGTTCACCCCGGAGAGGCGGATCCACGCGTTTTTGAAGATGAATGAATACCAGATCGCACCGAGTGCGAAATAAGCAAGCCCGCCTACGACAATGGCGAGCCAGTTGAGATTCGAAAAAATGTCAAATGACATAAGCCTTGGTTTTGGTTGCAGGAGAAAAGATAAGATAATTCGTGGTATCCCCTACAGTCGCCTGATGCGGATATGGCGGTAGCAGACCTCGTTGTCATGGTCCTGCAGCCCGATCCTCCCTTTGCGATACGTTCCGAAGTCGGGCATCGCCCGGAATTTACTGATTGAAATCATTTTTTTCCATTTCTCGTCCCAGAGACTGGTGGAAAGGGTGTGTACACCGTTCATATAGAAGTCCAGCCTGCCATCCCGGGCGATGATCTCCACTTCGTTCCATTCCCCGGCAGGACGCACGGCTTCCTTCGAAGCGAGCAGGTCATAGAGGTCTCCCGCGCGGTGCGTATAGTATCGCGCGTCGGGGTGGCCGGGGGCGGTGGGACTTCCATTATCGAGGACCTGCATTTCGGGACCCGTTTCCCAGGGCCATGTATATTTTTGCCTGTCTTCGTGTATGAACAAGATGATCCCGCTGTTTCCGCGAGGTGCTATTTTCCATTCAAGCTTCAGGTGAAAGTTTTCATACTCCTCATCGGTTACGATGTCGCCTCCACCCACGATCTTGCCGTTCTTTTTTTCAGACGTGTCCAGGTACAGATAGCCGTCCCTGACTTTCCAGGCAGAGCCGGCGGGTCCGCCGCCGTAACGGTGCCAGCCCCTGGTGGTCTGCCCGTCGAACAGAGTTTGCCAGCGGCCGGACGAAGCGGAATAATTAGGACCTGTGCAGGCAACTAAAAGGAAAATGCAAAGAGGTGTAGTGAACCGGAGCATGTTTTATTTTTTCAGTAGCAGAATATAGCGTACAGGTGTTTCGGCATCTTCTTCCGGAATAGCAGGGTGCGCAATCATTGGTACATTTCCCCAAACCCCGGTACTACCGTGAATGATCTTTCCGGCAAGTTCACTGATCTCTGCAGCAGAAGCGCCCGCATATTTGTTTGCGATGTCGCGGTATGACGGGCCGGTGAACGGTTCGTCAATCTTGTGACAGACAAAACATTTGTGCTTCGTGGCGAGATCGAGCCCTTTCTGGTAATCGGGATGCGCCGTGACATCCCCGGCCTGTGCTTCATTTTTCTCACCCGCGCCGCAGCCGAACAGAAGGAGCGCGCCCGCACTGAAAAGCCACAATGATGGAAAACCACATCGACTCATTTCAGTCCTAAGATAGTGCGATTGAGTTTTTCATCTCCACCGGATCCGGCAAAATCGTCGAAAGCTTTTTCAGTTACGCGAATGATGTGGTTGCTGATGAACTGTGCACCCTCACGCGCTCCATCCTCGAAATGTTTAAGGCAACACTCCCACTCCATCACAGCCCAGCCGTGAAAATCATACTGCGCGAGCTTGCTGAACACCGCCGTGAAGTTGACCTGTCCATCGCCCAGTGAACGAAAACGTCCCGCGCGGTTCAGCCAGCTTTCGAACCCTCCGTACACACCCTGACGCGCACTGGCATTAAATTCCGCATCCTTTACATGAAACATGCGGATCCGCTCGTGGTAGTGATCGATGAAGCCCAGGTAATCCAGGCATTGCAAAACGAAGTGCGAGGGATCATAAAGCAGGCAGGCGCGTGCATGATTGTTGACCTTCTCAAGAAAATGTTCATAGCTCCCGCCGTCATGCAGATCTTCGCCAGGGTGCAGCTCAAAACACAGGTCCACACCGCAATCCTCGAACCGATCGAGAATCGGCAACCACCGTTGGGCCAGCTCTGCAAACCCTGTTTCAACCAGGCCGGCGGGTCGTTGCGGCCAGGGATATACAAAAGGCCAGAGCAGGGAACCGCTGAAGGTTGCGTGTGCGGCCAATTCCAGGTTTTGAGAAGCGCGCGCAGCATATTCGAGCTGGCGTGCTGCCCATTCCGTTCGGGCTTTCGGGTTGCCACGAACTTCCTTCGGAGCGAACGCATCGAAGAGCTGATCGTAGGCCGGGTGCACCGCAATAAGCTGTCCCTGGAGGTGAGTAGAAAGTTCGGTGATCTCGAGTCCACATTCCCTCACGACTCCGCGAACCTCATCCGCATAATGCCTGCTTTCCGCCGCTTTTTGCAAATCGAAGCAGCGACTGTCCCAGGTCGGGATCTGTACCCCTTTGTACCCAAGTATTTTCGCCCATTCGCAAATGGAACGAAGCTGATCGAAGGGTGCCTGATCCGAGAGAAACTGTGCCAGGAATATCCCGGGACCTTTGATGGTTGTCATAATATTTTTTTTCCGCGAAAAGGGTTCGCTACAGGTTGCGCAGTCACAAATCTACCCAGCGGCCTTCGCCTGAACTGGTGACTGCCCGCTGAATGAACAACATTCCGCGATATCCGGCCTCCACATCCGGAAAATCCCGCTCGGCGTCAATCTGAGCTTCTCCGTTTCTGATATACCCGGCGAAATTCCGGTAATGATTCGCAAAGGCTTCGATCCACCCCTCGGGATGTCCTGCAGGCGTGCGAGAATTCTGTTTTGCCGCTCCACCCAGGTAACTGCTCCCGGCGCGCCAGATCTGGGCCGCATGATCAGGTCGCTTCAGCCGCAGGCTGTTCGCGTCATTTTGTTCCCACTCGAGTGCGCCTTCTTCGCCGTAAATCCGGATCCGCAGATTGTTCTCCTCCCCCGTTGCCACCTGGCTGGCGATCAAAACGCCCGTCGCTCCATTTTCAAAACGCAGCAATACGGTCGCGTCGTCATCCAGCTGCCGGCCTTTGACTACCCTATTCAGCTGGGCGAAAATGGAAACTACTTTAAGGCCGGTGATGTACTCCGAAATGTTGAACGCGTGAACGCCAATGTCGGCGATCGCCCCGCCCGCACCGCTTTGCTTCGGATCGGTCCGCCAGGCAGCCTGCTTCTGGCCTTCTGCTTCAATGCGGCGGCTCAGCCAGCCCTGCGGATATTCAACAAACAGCTTGCGAACCGCGCCGATGTTTCCAGCGGCCACTTGCTGGCGGGCCTCTTTTACCATCGGATAACCGGTGTAGGTATACGTTACGCAAATCTGCCTTCCTGTTTTGGCAACAAGCTGACGCAGTTGTTCGGCCTCGGTCAGATCAAAGGTCATGGGCTTGTCAATTACCAGGTGAAATCCCTGTTCGATGGCCAGTCGCGCGGGAGCAAAATGAAGGTGATTCGGAGTTACGATGCTCACCAGGTCCATGCGGAGGTTTTCTGCAAGGCCGCTTTCTCTATCGAACATTTCCAGATAGGATGCATAGACGCGCTCTTTCGGCAATCCCAATTCTTCGCCGGTTTGCGCAGATCGCCCGGCCTCGCTGCTAAAAGCTCCGCAAACGAGCTCGATTTCTCCATCGAGTCGTGCAGCGGTGCGGTGAATGCTCCCGATAAAGGAACCGGGTCCGCCCCCGATCATTCCCATTCTCAATTTTCGTTGCGCCATGTCAGCTGTTACGTATGGCTAAAAATAGTACATTTAACGCGTTGCGTTTTTGAACCGCGACAGTTCAGTCAAAACCAACTCATGCAAGCCATCCATCGCCGCCAGCTCTTCGTGGCCAGCTGTCTTTCCCTTCTCGTTACTTCCCTTTCTTTCGGCATTCGCGCAGGCATTCTCGACCGGCTTGGTGTGCAGTTTCATTTGGACGCGTCACAGCTTGCCACCATTGCGGGTACGGCCTTCTGGGGTTTTCCGCTTGCGGTGATCGTGGGCGGAATGCTGGTGGACCTGATCGGCATGAAACGACTGATGGTGCTGGCCTTCGTGCTGCACCTGGCGGGAATCCTGCTCACTATATTTGCGACCGGCTTCTGGAGCCTGTTTATTTCCACCTTATTTATCGGTATGGCCAACGGGACCGTGGAAGCGGTTTGCAATCCGCTCATCGCAACGATCTACCCGGAAAACAAAACTACCAGGCTGAACCACTTTCATCTCTGGTTTCCCGGAGGCATTGTGATCGGAACTCTCATTGTATTCTTCTTTGATCGTGCAGGGTGGAACTGGCAGGTACAAATGGCCATGATGATCCTGCCAACGCTGATCTACGGCTACATGTTTTTGCGGCAAAGCTTTCCGGTTACGGAACGCGTGGCCAGTGGGGTTTCCACCGGCCAGATGTACCGCTCGCTGCTGCACCCACTGTTTCTCTTCATGATCCTTTGCATGTTCGGCACCGCGATCACCGAGTTGTTCACGGGACAATGGATTGACGTGCTCCTCCGCAATGTCACGGGGAACGCGATCCTGATCCTCACGGTTTCCACCGGCGTGATGGCCGTGGGCCGCGCGTTCGCGGGTCCGGTCGTGCACCGCCTCGCGCCGCAGGGAGTGCTGCTGTTTTCAGCGATCTTTTCGGCAATCGGCTTGTACCTCCTTGGCCATACTTCCGGCAATATGCTCTTCGTCGGAGCGATCGTATTTGGGATTGGGGTTTGTTATTTCTGGCCCACGATGCTCGGGTTTGTGTCTGAAAATCTTCCCAGGACCGGGGCCGTAGGCATCAGTCTCATCGGCGCCGCCGGCATGCTCGCCACCTATATTTATATGGAGTTCATGGGCGGGTACTACGACAGGCTGGTGCTGCAGAAGCTGCCGGCGGGGGCCACGCTCGATGTATATCGCTCGGCCGAGCCGGGGACCGAAATGGCTGCATTGTACGCACAAGCCCGCAGCGCCGCGGGACCCGAGATCATCAACACCACATTGGTCATCCCGGTGATCCTTATCGGGGCTTTTCTTTTCCTGGTAATCTATATGCGGAGAAAAAAATCAGCTCCTCATTAAGCGGCAGTCAGCGCTGCCTTCAGCGCCTTCACCTCTTCGGGATCCACCGTGGCGTTGAAATAAGTCTCCGTTGAATCCGCGAATGCGGGATGAATGAATTCCATGAGACTTTTTTGCCGGGCGCGCAGCGAAGCATGAAACTCCACGCAGCCGGTTTGTTGCGCCAGGGCGCGAATATTTTCTTTTCTCACGCCACTGCCGGGCATAATGACGATCCTTCCCGCGGCCGCCTGGTTCAGCTTTGCGATCCGATCCGCTCCCTCAAGCGCGCTCCGCTGTTGTCCCGAGGTGAGAATGCGTTCGCAACCCAGCTCGATGATCTCTTCGAGCGCTTCGAACGGATCGCGGCAGCGGTCGAACGCACGATGAAAGGTTACGTTCATCGGATAGGCCTGGGTTACAATATCGCCCATGCGGACTGCGTCAATTGTTCCGTCCAGGTTCAGCATTCCCGCCACGATCCCTTCGCAGCCAATCTCTTTGCACAGTTGGATGTCATGGGCCATAATTCCGAACTCGTCTTTCGAATACAGAAAATCTCCGCCCCTCGGGCGGATCATCACGTAAAGCGGAACATTAAATTTTTCGCGGCATTTGATGATATGTCCGCGGGAAGGGGTGGTGCCTCCTTCTTCCAGGTTGGCGCAAAGCTCGATCCGGTCAGCGCCTCCTTCCACGGCGCATTCCGTGCTGTGGTAATCGGAAGTTGCTATTTCGATCAGATAGCTCATGACATTGGTTCACCGGGTTTTTTGCGAAATTAAAACCAGCTTCGCGCGTTCACGACGGTGGTTCCCCTGCGGCTGGTCACGCAATAATTGAACCCTTTTTGAATTGCAAAGCCGCCATGCTCGCCCCGGTTATTGATGGCGAGAAAGCCCACCTGCACCGTGTTTGCCTTGTCCTTTTTGTTCCTGACGATCCGGCCCACCGCTTCGCGGCAGGCTTTTTCAGGAGAGTGGCCCTGGCGCATCATTTCTACAATCGTGTGCGCGCCGCAAATCTTCACTACTTCCTCGCCTACACCCGTTGCCGTGGCGGCACCCACCGCATTGTCCACAAACAATCCGGCCCCGATGATCGGTGAATCCCCCACTCGGCCGTGCATTTTGTATGCCATGCCGCTGGTGCTGCAGGCTCCGCCGAAGTTTCCCCTCGTGTCCATCGCTACCATACCGATGGTGTCGTGGTTCACCGCTTCCGGAAAAAAGGATTCTCGTTCCATGTATTTTTTTAGCTCGCGCAACGTCTCGTTGGGATCATACTGTGAGGTTTTCAGCCACTGCTTCCACGCGCGTTCGGATTCGGGTGTAAGCAGGTTCTGCTTTTTAAAACCCATCGAAAGCGCGAATTGCAATGCTCCCTCCCCCACAAGCTGCACATGTGGTGTTTTCTCGATCACCGCCCGCGCCACGAGAACCGGATGCATAATGTGTTCGAGCGCCATCACCGCACCGCAATTCCCAAACTCGTCCATCACGCAGGCATCAAGCGTCACCTTGCCGTCGCGATCGGGCAGTCCGCCGAACCCTACGCTGTTGTCTTTCGGATCGGCTTCAGGCACCTGCACTCCTTTCACCACTGCATCGAACGCACGGCCACCGCTGCCAAGTATTTCCCATGCGGCGGCATTCGCCTTGACATTAGGCGCCCAGGTGGAGACCACGATCGGCCTGCCTTTTGAGACTGCTGTGGGAGCCAGGGCGAAGAGTTTACGGCCGAGGAGCAACGCGGTTGAGCCCAGCGCCGAAGCCTGAATGAACTTTCTCCTGTTGATCATTGTTACTAGTTAAGCCGGCTAAATTAGCGATTACGCCGTTTCGCCCGGGAAGGAAAACAACAGCATGCAGATTGAGATCATCTCCGGCAGTCCGAGAAAAAACAGCGTCAGTTACCGGGTAGCGCTGCACCTCAAAAAGGCGCTCGACGAATCCACCGAACACAGGATCGGACTCATAGACGTCCGTGAATGGAAGCTGCCCGAGATCCAGCAGGTTTTCAGTTCCGTTGACAAAACACCGGAAGAATTCCGCCCGCTGACGGAACGGATTTTTGCGGCACAGGGAATTATCCTGGTCTCCCCGGAATACAACGGCAGCTATTCCCCTTCGATGAAGAATTTACTCGATCATTTTCCCAAGCAACGCCACAAAGCCTTTGGGATCGTGACGGCATCGCCCGGGGCGATGGGCGGAATTCGCGCCGCACAGCAAATGCACCTGCTCGTGGCCGCGCTTTTCGGCGTGGCATCGCCCTACATGCTGATCGTTCCGGGAGTTGAAAAAAAGTTTGATCCGGACGGCAAGCTGCTGGATCCGGCGTTTGAGAATACGGTGCATAATTTTTTGACAGAATATCTCTGGCTCGCCGAGCGGATGGTGAAGGAAAAAGAGCGGGAGAAGGTCTGAGGAACCCGGAAGTCTGAAGGCGGAGTATGATGGAGGGTTTGCTTTTTTTCATCCTGACCCTGCGAAAAATGACAAGCGCCACACTAAATTCTCCACGCTAAACTCTAATTTTTAATATTGGGGCAGAATGAAAGCAATACTACATAAAGCAGCCACCCGTGGCCACGCGGATCATGGATGGCTGGAGAGTTGGCACAGCTTCAGCTTCGCGGGCTACTACAATCCCGAACGGATGCATTTCGGCGCTCTCCGCGTGCTAAACGATGATACGGTGGCGGCGGACATGGGTTTTGGCCGGCACCCGCACGACAACATGGAAATCATTTCCATTCCTACCAGCGGCGAGCTGCTGCACGAGGACAATATGGGACACCGCCAGGTGATCCGCGAGGGTGATGTGCAGGCGATGAGCGCCGGTACCGGCATCCAGCATTCGGAAAAAAACAACAGCCGCGATGAAGAAGTAAGATTTTTCCAGATCTGGGTCTTTCCCAACCTCAGGAACGTGGAGCCGCGCTACGATCAGAAAACCTTTTCCGATGAAGAAAAAAAGAACCGTCTTGTCAACGTGGTGGCGCCCATGGGTTCCGGGAACGGCGCCGTAGAAATCTACCAAAATGCCTGGTTCTATCTTGGCGATCTTGATCGGGGCGTTTCGCTTGAATACCAGCTGAAAGATCCCGCGCACGGGGTATATATATTTCTGGTCGAAGGCAACGTAACGATGGCGGGCGAATCGCTTAACCGCAGAGATGCAATCGGCATTACCGGAGCATCGAAGCTGGAAATTAGAGCAGACAGCCAGGCGGAGATCCTGGTGATGGAAGTGCCGATGAGTAGTCGATAGTCTATAGTCTATAGTCTCGGGCGAAAAGGCTCTTTCCCTGGAAAAGGTTTTTGATCGTCGTGACACAGATTGCGCGACGGGCAACCAAATTCAACCATATTCAGCCACCTTCAACCACATTCCACAAACTACCGACTATCGACTATAGACTACCTACTGCTCGCGCTTTCTTCTCAATAAACCGCACCAGGCTTTTCCTCGCATTGCGCTGCACCGACCGCTTCATGAATCCTGTCCATCCAAACATGACGCCTTTCCATCCAAGTGCCTGGCCGATCCAGGTGCTCAGCCGGTACGCGTCGCTGTGCTCGGTGATCACGCCATTCTTCAACCGCATAAACGCCTTTGCATCGTTTACTACCCGGCGCCCCGTAGGTGAAAATGTGTAGCTGGCTCTCCAGCGGCAGGTGTAGTATTCCTCGTCCACGCCGCGGATATCCGAACAGGCAAGGCGCAGATCTATGGCGTGGTTGCAAAGCATTTCCCACATGTAGCGGACCTCGTCTCCTTTCAGGATGCCGAACACCGGGTCGCTGAAGATGATATCTTCGCAATAACAGGCACTCATCGTCTTGTGGTCGCGGTTCTGGAATGCCGTGTAAAAAACCTGTATGGTTTGCTGGTTGGTATCCATGAGGCAGCCGCGAAATGCGGTAAATTTATTTCTTTACAGGACAAATCTACAAATATGAAGTTCAAGCTGCTTTGGCTCCTTTTCTGCTTGCCGTCTTTCCTTTTCGCCCAATACGAACAGGACTCAGCGTGGATCCGTGAGAATTACGTCAAGATGGAACGATACATTCCGATGCGCGACGGTGTCCGTCTCTTCACTGCGATCTACTTGCCGCGCGACAGCAGCGAGCGGCACCCGATCCTGATCACCCGCACGCCGTATTCCTGCGCGCCTTACGGGGAGCAGCAATTCAGCGAGCGCCTGTGGACCCGCTGGCGTTATTACGCGCGGGAAAATTATATTATCGTCGTCCAGGATGTGCGCGGACGCTGGATGAGCGAGGGGGAGTTTGTGGATATTCGACCGTTCATTCATGACAAGAAATCGAACAGGGATGTGGACGAAGCGAGCGATAGCTACGATACCATTGACTGGCTGGTGCGCAACCTGCCGCACAACAACGGTCACGTCGGGGTTTTCGGAATTTCCTACCCCGGCTTCTATGCTACAATGGCCGCGGCCTCGGGACATCCCGCGCTGAAAGCGGTGAGCCCGCAGGCTCCCGTGACCGAATGGTTCCTCGGCGACGATTTCCATCACAACGGTGCCTTCTTTCAGCTCGACGGCTTTGCATTTTATTCGAGCTTCGGAAAACCCAGGCCGCAGCCGACAACGGTGGCCCCTGCGGGATACCAGTTCACCGTGCGCGACAACTATAAATTTTTTCTCGAGACCGGCACGCTGAAAAACCTGGCCCGGCTGATGGGCGACAGCATCCGGTTTTGGAAAGACCTCTACGCGCATCCCGATTACGACGACTGGTGGAAGGCGCGCGATGCACGACGCGCGATGCACAACATCAGGCCGGCCATGCTCGTGGTGGGCGGGCTCTTCGACGCTGAGGACCTGTTCGGCGCCTGGAATCTTTATAAAGCGATCGAGAAGCAGAACCCCGGAATCCGGAACAACATCGTCATGGGTCCCTGGTCGCACGGCCAGTGGGCGGGCCGGGACGGAAGCAGCTTGGGCAACATTCGCTTTGGGTCGAATACTTCGATGTGGTACCAGAATAACATTGAAATTCCTTTCTTCAACTATTACCTGAAAGGAAAGGGGGAAGCAAAGCTTGCCGAAGCAACAGTTTTTATTACCGGAGAGAATCAATGGAAGAAATTCGACCAGTGGCCGCCCGCGACCATGACACCGCGTCCCATTTACCTCGCGACCAGTTCCACGCTGAGCTGGACCGCGCCGGGCGGCACGAATAGTTTTAGTGAATACCTGAGCGATCCCGCTCGCCCGGTACCCTATACCGAAGACGTGCATCACAGCCGCACCGTGGCCTACATGACCGATGACCAGCGCTTTGCCTGGAGAAGGCCCGACGTCTTGAGTTTTCAAACGGAGCCCCTGACGGAAGATCTCACCTTAACGGGACCGGTGATCGCCGATCTGCGCGTCAGCATCAGCCGCACCGACGCCGATTTCGTGGTGAAGCTGATTGACGTGTTCCCTGATGATTTCCGGTATGGCGGGGATCAGAACGCGCAAGGGCGACTGGGCGGGGGGTCCTACCCGATGGGCGGTTACCAGATGCTGGTGCGCGGTGAGATCATGCGCGGCAAATACCGCAACAGCTTTGAGAAGCCTGAGCCTTTCCGGCCGGGGCGCGTCGAGACTGTTCGATTCGAACTGCCGGATGTGGCGCACACATTCAAAAAAGGACACCGGATCATGATCCAAATACAGAGCAGCTGGTTTCCGCTGGCCGACCGCAACCCTCAGACATTTGTAAACATCTACCAGGCAGACGAAAAGGATTTCCAAAAAGCTACGATCCGGATTCACCACGATTCAAAAAACCCGAGCAATATTATTCTACCTATTCTGAAATAACCCATGAACAAAATCATCCTCTCCATTGCCATCGCGCTCGGGTTCACCGCCGGCGCCCAGGACATAAACATCATTCCGCGGCCCGTAGAGCTTCAGAAGGGCACCGGCAGTTATCGAATGGGCGACCGCGTACGCGTGGCCTGTAATTTTCCCGATAGAGAGAAGACCGAGCTGCTTTCGTACCTGAAATGGCAGCTCAGCGAAACGTACGGGGTCCGGCTGGCGGATGCGGACAAGAACGAGCCGGCCGATATCGTAATCGCGAGTCGCCGCATGCCTACGGGCGGACAACCAGCCTACGAGCTGCGCGTCGATCGAAGCGGGGTGCGCATTGACGCGAATTTTTCCAACATGGCTTTTTACGGAATCCAGACCCTGTTGCAACTGATGCCGGAAAAGACCTCGAGGGAAATTCCTTACCTGCGCGTTTTCGATTACCCGCGCTTTGGCTACCGCGGCATGCACCTCGACGTGGGGAGGCATTTCTTCCCGGTGTCCTTTATCAAGAAATACATCGACTACCTCGCGTTTCACAAGATGAATTATTTCCACTGGCATCTTACCGAAGACCAGGGATGGAGGATTGAGATCAAACGGTACCCGGAACTGACGCGCGTGGGCGCCTGGCGCAATGGCACGATCATCGGGCGGTACCCGGGAAAAGGCAATGATGAAATCTATTACGGTGGATTTTACACGCAGGACGAGATCCGGCAGGTGGTAAGCTATGCAGCGCAGCGCCATATCACGGTGGTGCCGGAGATTGAAATGCCGGGCCATTGCAGCGCTGCGATCGCTTCATATCCGTTCCTGAGCTGTTTTCCTTCGGAGCCCACGAAGATCCCTGCCAATATGATATCCAAACGGTCGGTTGCCGAGCAGGCGTCGGGCCGTGTAAAGCTTGTCCAGGAAACCTGGGGAATATTCGAAGATGTATTCTGCGCGGGAAAGGATTCCACGTTTGAGTTCCTGCAAAATGTGCTGGACGAAGTGCTGGAGCTGTTCCCTTCCAGATACATTCACATCGGCGGGGACGAATGTCCCAAGGCAAACTGGAAGCGGTGTCCGAGCTGCCAGAAGCGAATTGCGGACAACGGGCTCAAGGACGAGCACGAGCTGCAGAGTTATTTCGTACAGCGCATAGAAAAATATCTGAACAGCAAAGGCCGCACACTGATCGGCTGGGACGAAATCCTCGAGGGAGGTCTCGCGCCGAATGCCGTGGTGATGAGCTGGCGCGGCGAAAAAGGGGGCATTGAAGCGGCGAAGCAGAACCACGATGTGATCATGACGCCCGGAGGCTGGTGTTATTTCGACCATTCGCAGAGCCAGAACGAAGATTCCATTGTATTCGGCGGTTATACGCCCGTGGAAAAAGTATACAGCTACGAGCCGATTCCTGCGGTGCTCACGCCGCAGCAGGGGCGACATGTTCTCGGCGCGCAGGGTAATGTGTGGACCGAATACATGAAGAACACGCGCAAGGTGGAATACCAGGTATTCCCCCGAATGAGCGCACTCAGTGAAGTGCTCTGGAGCAGGGCCGCCGCTCGCAATTGGGCCGATTTTGAAAAAAGACTGATCACGCAGTTCCGGCGTTACGAAACCTGGGGGGCAAATTACAGCACAGCGCTTTTTGATCTGAAAGCAACGGTGATCCCGACTTCCGACCGGAAGGGTGTGGCGTGGAAACTGGAGTCGAAGCGCAAGGGGGCGCGCATCGAATACATGAACGAGATTTCTCCCCCACTCGTGTATTTGAAGCCGGTTCCTGTGACACGTTCGCAACAGCTCACTGCTACCATGTACTCCGGTTCTGAAAAGCTAAGTTCCGTGGCGCAGCGGTTTCATGTCAGCAAATCCACCGGTAAAAAAATTACGTTGAAAAATCCTCCGTCACAGAATTACCCGGGAGACGGAGCCTTTACGCTGGTGAACGGGGTAATCAACGACAGGGGCCTGAGCCGGGGCCGGGAGTTTTTGGGGTTCCTGGGCACGGACTGCGAAGCGGTGATTGACCTCGGCAAGCCCGAGCCGGTGACCGAAGTAAAGGTGCGCGTGCTGAGCCAGGTACCGAGCTGGATCTGGCGTCCGCAGTACGTGGAAGTTTTTGGATCCATGGACGGAACTAATTATTCGAGGCTTGGAATGACCGACGACCTGAGTGTGCCGGCAGGAAACGCTTCGCTCACTGTGCAGATGGACCAGGCAGTTCGCGCGCGGTATGTAAAGCTGGTGGTGAAAAACTGGGGGGCGATTCCGGCAGGAAATCCCGGCGCGGGCACTCCAGCCTGGCTTTTCGTGGACGAGATTGAAATTCATTGAGCAAGCCAACGATAACGATTGTTCGATCGTACGGCGCGGGCCTTTCCTTTCATCGCTACTGTGACCGAATGGGGCGTTTCGTTTATTTTTACCGCTTAAATACAGTGAATGCCCAAAAAGACGGCTTCCGTTGGGTTGCTCGACAGCTTTGAAAAAATTCCAGTACGGATCTTTCCCGATCCATCAGAAGGTTCCCGGTTTGTTGCCCGACAGATCGCCACGCTGATCCGCCAGAAGCAGGCGCGGAATCAAAACTGCGTGCTGGGCCTGGCAACTGGATCGACTCCCAAATCACTTTACGCGGAACTGGTGCGCATGCACCGCGAAGAAAAGCTGAGCTTTCGAAATGTGATCACCTTCAATCTCGACGAATACTACCCGATCGATATCGACGCACTGCAGAGCTACAACCGCTTCATGCGGGTGAATTTGTTCGACCACGTTGACATCAAGCCGAAGAACATTCATATCCCGGACGGATCAGTGAGCAAGCAGGACATCAAGTCGCATTGCGCTCAGTACGAAAAAATGATTGCTGATGCAGGAGGAATTGATTTGCAGGTGCTGGGCATTGGAAACAACGGACACATCGGCTTCAACGAACCGGGTTCGAGTCCGAATTCAAAAACGCGCCTCATCACACTCGATAATTCCACGCGGCTGGCAAACTCGTACGAATTCCCCAATATCTCACAGGTGCC
>DASPNM010000023.1:0-229692 GCA_035626515.1 Chitinophagaceae bacterium | reverse complement strand
TCCAGGAGGCGTCTTCCCATTCATATTCGAGATGCCAGGTAATGCTGGCGGTGTTCGGCCTCTTCTCCCAGTAATGAGCAAATGGATCTCCCTTGTCGAGTGTGCGGCCGGCGTAGCCGACGATGTGGTATTTATATGCCTCGCCGAGACCCAGGTGGGGAATGAAGCCTTCCCAAATACCGCTTTTGTCCCACCGCAGATAAAGTTCGTGCGCGCACGTGTTCCAACTATTGAAATGGCCGATTACCGAAACCGAAGTGGCGTTGGGCGCCCAGACGCAAAAATGGATACCGCGGCTTCCGTGGTAGGTCACCGGATGCGATCCAAACTTCCGGTAGAGGTTGTAATGCGTTCCTGCGGCGAAATTCCGTACGTCCTCCGCTGTCAGGAGCGTAGAGGGCCACACAGCCGCAGCCGTATCCACAAAAAAGGGCTCCTCCGCTTCCGGTACGGGCTGCCAGGGTTGTTCCGGCAAAATGCGGCTGGATTTTTTCCGTGATTTCATCTGAACAGGCGAACACTTCCCTGGCCTTATTTCAGGAGCTCGAATACAAAACTGTCTTTCGCATCGAGTTCCAGCTCCGAGAGTAATTTGATTTTTCCCGACACCACGTTCCGCACCGTGCTGAATCCTTTCAATCTCTCGCTGTAGCGGGACCAGTCGGGCTTTATCTTTTTGTCAGTCGTGTTTGCGATCACCATTACCGTCTGGCGGTCGTCGTACCGGAAATAAACATAGAGTCCATCTTTCGGAACATACTGCATGAGCTTCCCCGAGGTAATCGCCGAAGAGCTTTGCCGGAATCGCGCCAGCCGGCTCACGTGGTCAAAGGCTTCATTTTGCCTGTCGCTCCTTCCCTTCCGCGTAAACCGGTTGTCTTTTTCCTTGTCGTCCGGCCAGCCGCCCGGAAAATCCTCGCGCACGGTGGCATCGGTATTTACCTTCATGTTCTTCATCAGCACTTCGGTGCCGTAATACAGTTGGGGAATTCCCCGGAGCGTGAGCAGCCAGTTCAGTCCCATCTTCATCTTGTTCCAGTCTTCTCCAACTACGGAAAACGCGCGGTCCATGTCGTGGTTGTCGAGGAAGATCACGTTTCGCGTCGGGTCGCCGTACACGATGTCCTGCGCGAGCGTCATGTAGAGCTTGTTCGCTCCTTCCGTCCACCCCTGCGAAAGGTTCATCGCCGAGAGCAGCGCGAAGCAGGATTGAAAATCGAGAACGCCGTTCGCGTTGTGGCGGAATTTCGTGGCGATCCGGTTTTTCGCGAAGTACGCATTTCCCACGACCGAATTCACCCAGGCTTCGCCGAAAATGGTGATGGCGGGAAATTCGCGGAACATCGCCTCGTTCAGCCGGTTCAGGAAGGCTTCGTCACAATATTTATAGGTATCCACACGCCAGGCGTCCACGCCAAAGTATTCGGTCGACCAGATCGCGTGCTGGATCAGGAAACGCGAGCAAAACGGGTTGCGCTGGTTCAGGTCGGGGAGATGGTCGGTGAACCAGCCGTCGAGCATTTGCTTTTTGTCAAATTCCGAGGCATAAGGATCGAACAATGTTTCTTCGCGGTGGTTGGGCCCGGTGTGCACCGGCCAGTTGTTGATCCAGTCCGGCTCCGGCGGGTCGGTAAAGAGCCAGTGGTCCTTGCTGATGTGGTTGTAGATCGCATCCTGGACCACTTTGAATCCTTCCCGGTGCAGCCGCGCGCAATAATCCAGGTAGCCGGCATTTCCACCCAGTCGCTTGTCCACCTCGTAATGATCCGTAAACCAGTACCCATGGTAACCGGCCACGGAATTTCCCCACTCGTGTTTCAGCGCCACGTCGTTTTCTATGATGGGCGTCAGCCAGATCCCCGTTACGCCCAGCTCTTTCAGATAATCGAGGTGGTTGATGATGCCGGCCAAATCTCCCCCATGCCGCGAAAACCGGTTGTTGCGGTCGCTTGTCTGGTCGCGATAGCCTGCAATCACGTCGTTGGAAGGATCCCCGTTGGAAAACCGGTCCGGCATGATCAGGTAGAGAAAGTCTTTTTGTCTGATGCCCTGCGCGTAGAGCGTGCCATTCCCTTTGCGGCGCGACTTCAGCTCAAAAGGAATTTCCTGCGAGCCGTTGGAATTGCTCAGGCGGATCTTCACCGTTCCCGGCCTGGCGGCGGGCAGGATAGTGAGGTCTACAAACAGGTAATTGCGGTTGGAAGGCTTCGACACCCGCGTCATCTTCACACCGGGATAGCTGATGGAAACGCGGTTTTCCTGCACGTTCGTGCCGCGTATCATGAGCTGCAGCTTCGGATCTTTCATACCCACCCACCAGCTGGAAGGATAAACACCTTGCACCTTGTATTCCTGGGCGGTCGCATCGGTAATAAGCAGCGAATGCGCAATAATGCAAAAAAGGCTGACAAGGGTCAGGTTCATTAGTTTTTTCATCGTACACTGTCTTTGATTCGTAATGTGAGCAGTCCCGCCAGGATCATCGCTCCTCCGCCGGCAACGATCGTGAGCACGGCGTTGCCATTGAAAAAATAACGTGTAAGAATGCCAAGTAAAGTAGCCGCCAGTATCTGGGGGATCACAATAAAAAAGTTGAAGATGCCCATGTACACACCCATCTTATGGGCCGGAAGTGATTGGGTAAGCATTGCATAAGGCATTGCAAGGATGCTGCACCATGCGAACCCGATCCCTGCCATGCTGATGATGAGCATTTTTTCGTCGGTAAAAAAATAATAGGAAATGAGCCCGAGTCCGCCGGCGATCAGCGCGATCATATGTGTAGGAGGACGCGAAAACCGCCTCGCCATGACCGGGAGCAGGAAAGCGAACGCGGCCGCGAATCCATTGTAGTAGGCAAACAGTACGCCCACCCAGTTACCCATTTCGTTGTACGCCGCAGATTTCGGGTCGGTCGTGCCCGCAAGATGCTGTGCCAGCGCCGGGGTTGAGTAGATCCACATGGAGAACAGTGCAAACCACGTGAAAAACTGAACGACTGCCAATTGTTTCATCCGGGCAGGAAGATGATTCAGATCGTCCAGGATTTCGACGAACCCGTTTTTTTGGCCATGCATCAAATAGGCGATAAGCTGCAGCACACCGTACGCTGCAACTCCCAGCGTGAGCACGTAGAGCTCCTGCTCGAGGGGACTCACGGCCTCTCTGTTATACAAGTAAAGCGCGACGCTCAGCGCAAGACCGGTAACGAGCCATACGGCACCTCTTCGGAGGAACTGTTCCGGTCGCGTTTGGATATGTATCGCGCGGTCAGCATCGGTAATGACACCGAAACGTTTCAGCTCCTCCGGCGAATACTCGCGGGTGCTGAAAACCGTGTAAGAAATCGCAGCGATATACACAGCGGCACCTATCAGGAACGAATATTTTACAGAATCGGGAATACCGCCTGCGGCGTCGTTTGAAACGTTTAGTTCTGTCAGGATGTAGGGAAGCAAGGAAGAAATCACCGCTCCCAGCCCGATGAAAAAACTTTGCATCGCGAAGCCGGTCGTTCGCTGCTGATCGGGAAGCATATCGCCCACGAATGCTCGAAAGGGTTCCATGGACACATTGATGGATGCGTCCAGGAGCCAAAGCATCATCGCTGCAAGCCACAGTTCTTTGACATAAGGGAAGAAAACGAGCGACAGAGAGGCCAGGATGCCTCCGATCATGAAATAGGGACGTCGCCTTCCCCATTTTCCCAGCCAGGTTTTGTCGCTCAGATGGCCAATGATCGGCTGCACGATGAGCCCGGTGAGCGGGGCAGCGATCCACAGTATGGGGATATCGGTAATAGGTGCACCAAGTGTCTGAAAGATGCGGCTCACGTTCGCGTTCTGCAGTCCGAAAGCGAACTGAATTCCGAAAAAACCGACGCTCATGTTGATGATCTGCTGAACGGTGAGTCTCGGTTTGCCGGCGGAAACTGAGTATGCCATTGCTTGCGGAGTGTGGTGGGAAGATAGTAAGAAATTGGTACGGAGCCGCAGCTTCAGATCTCGAACTCATCCGGGATCACTGCTCCTTTCTTCATTACGACGATACCGTCTTTAACCGTGTAAAGCGAATGATCGCCGTTCTCCAGGTGCGGACCGCCATTAATCTTCACATTGTGACCGATGCGACAGTTCTTGTCAATGATTGCATTTTTAATGAAACAGCCCGATCCAATTCCAAACAGGGGCACGCCGATCTTCCTTGCATGCTCGATCTCGGGAAGTGTTTCATAAAAATCGGCACCCATGATATAGCTGCTCACGAGCGTGCTGCCGTGCCCGATGCGCGATCGGATGCCGATCACACTGTTTTCGATGCGCGAAGCGTGAATGATCGATCCTTCGGCAACAAGCGCCTTTTCCATGGTGGTGCCGCTGATCTTCGCCGGCGGAAGCATCCGCGCGCGGGTATAGATGGCGCGGTCGTTGTCGAACAGGTTGAAGTCTGGAATATCCACGGTGAGTCCGAGGTTGGCCTCGTAGAACGACCGGATGTTCCCGATATCCGTCCAGTAGCCTTCATACTGGTAGCTTACTACATTGTATTTGCCGATCGACTGCGGCATGATCTCTTTACCAAAATCCGTGGCTTCAGCATACTCAGACTGCAGCAACTGAAACAAAAGGCGGCGGTTGAAGATGTAGATGCCCATTGAAGCCAGGTACACGCGTCCCTGCAGTTTCATTTTTTCACCGGTTTCACTAACCCATTCCGGCAATTGCTCCTTTTTTGGCTTTTCGACAAAACTGGATATGAATCCGTCGCTGCGGGTCTTCATGATCCCGAACTCGGGCGCCTCGCGCTCCCCCACCGGGACCGTCGCGATGCTGATATCCGCTCCCTGTCGAATGTGATTGTCAAGCATCTCGCGGAAGTCCATCTGGTACAGCTGGTCGCCGGAAAGAATGAGCACGAATTCGCTGCCGAACGGTTCAATGTGCCGCAGTCCCTGGCGCACCGCGTCGGCCGTACCCTGGAACCAGGTGGGGTTGTCGGGAGTCTGCTCGGCCGCCAGGATGTCCACAAATGCGGAACTGAAGGCGCTGAAGTGATAGGTGTTTTTGATATGCCGGTTGAGTGAGGCAGAATTGTATTGTGTCAGCACGAACATTCTTCCGATATCGGAATTCAGGCAGTTGGAAATAGGGATGTCCACCAGCCGGTATTTTCCCGCAATCGGGACCGCCGGCTTGGATCGGCTGGCTGTAAGGGGGTAGAGCCTCGAACCGGCCCCGCCTCCCAGTATCACCGCGACGATCGATTTTGTCATTACTTCAGCGATTTATAGAGATCGATGTACTGCTGCGCCGAATAATCCCAGGAATGATCGATCTGCATGATGCGTTGCCGCATCTGCTCATAAAGGTCTCGCTTATTGTTGTAAAGGTCAAGAGCCCGCCCTACCGAATAGGTGATGTCGTTCACGCTCGCCTGGTCGAACCGGATCCCAAATCCGTTCGGATCGCCGAAATCCACAACGGTATCTTTTAGTCCGCCCACGCTCCGCACCATGGGTACGGTGCCGTAGCGCAGAGCGTACATCTGGTTCAGCCCGCATGGCTCCACCCTGCTGGGCATGAGCAGGAAATCAGAGCCGGCGTAGATCAGGTGGCTCAGCTCTTCGTTGTAGCCGATGTACGAATTAAAGTACCCGGTGAAATGCCGTTTCATGTGGTCGAGCCGTTCTTCGAGCTTCGGATCTCCCGAACCAAGCACGAGAAAATTTGCGCGGCCGTGGTGCTGGTAAATGGACTGGCTGATTGCGTCGGGCAAAAGGTCGGCCGCTTTCTCGCCCACCAGTCGCCCGATGAAGGCGATCAGCGGCTTATTTGCATCCATTCCGAAATGACCGGTAAGCTCTTTTTTGTTTTTCAGCTTCCCCTTTTCCACCCGTTCGGCATCATAGTTCTTTACAATGAAATTGTCCGTCTTCGGGTTCCAGACTTCCGTGTCGATGCCGTTGAGGATACCAACACTCTTTCGCTGTTCGTGCCGCAGGAGGCCTTCCAGCCCGTTGGCTGCGTCCCGCAGCTCGTCCAGGTAGCTCCCGCTTACGGTTGTGACGCGCCACGCGCACTTAATACCGGCCGCCATCGGGTTGATCGCGTTGTTCCAATCCAGTAATCCCCACTTCCAGTTATCAAAGACGGGCAGGTAATTATGCTTTTCCCATCCGATCCACCCCTGGTATTGCGCGTTGTGAATGGTGAACACGGTCGGCACTTCCGAGAGCTTTTCGCGGAACGCGAAACAATACTTCATCATGAACGGAATGAGGCCGGTGTGGTGATCGTGGCAGTGCACCACGTCCGGCCGATGCTGCCACCGGCTCAGCCAGTCGCAAACGGCGATCTGAAAAGCGAGAAACCGCTCCGTGTCGTCATCGTATCCATAGATCCGTTCGCGGTCAAGCAGCCCGTTGATGTCGAGCAGGTAAAGATCGAAGCCAAGCGTGTTGGTCTTTTCCTTTATGACGGCGTAATTGAAATGATACCCCCCGAGCTGCTGGCCGCCCTCGTGCACAAGATCCCACTCGTGTTCATAAAGAAATTTGGTGCGGTACATCGGGATGACCACCTTGGCCACATGTCCCAGTTCCGCCTGGTATTTAGGGAGGGCGCCCACCACATCGCCCAATCCGCCGGCCTTGGCAGCCGGATAACACTCCGCCGCAACGTGAACGATCTCCATGCCGGATAAAGCTATCTATTTTTTCCAACCGGCCTTGTGGCCGCGCCAGGCATAATAGAGAATGTAGAGGTAGCTTGGAATGATCAGCGCGTATCCGAGCTGCTTGGAGCCGATGGCTTCGGAAAACTTCCCGTATAATGGAGGCAGTAGGGCTCCGCCAACGATTCCCATGATCAGCAGCGCCGCCCCGATCTTGGTGAAACGCCCCAGCCCGTTGATGGCAAGCGGCCAGATCGCAGGCCACATGATGGCCTGGGAAAAACCGAGCAGCGCGAAGCTGGCAACGGCGACCGTTCCGGACGTGAACATCGCGATCAGCACGAGCACGATGCTCAGTGCAGCGCTGATGAAGAGCGCGTTTCGCTGCGAGATCAGTTTGGGGATCGTCAGGATGCCAAGCACGTATCCGGCGAGCAGCCCGTAGCCGGTGTACTGCGCAAACCGCGATGCAGTTTCTACCGGGTAACCGAGAAATTCACCAAAGGCGGCGAAGGTGTCATAGCTGATCACTTCGGCTCCCACGTAAAAGAAAATGGCTACGGCGCCCAGCACCAGGTGGGGGAAATCGAAAATGCCGGTTTTGCCCCGCGAAAAAGAGGTATCGGTTTCTTCCTCTTCGCGGATTTCAGGCAGCTTCAAGAAATAAATGATCACCGCCAGAACGGTCAGCGCCACGGCAATGAAAACGTAGGGATTGATTACCCGTTCGGCCAATAGGTTGAGTTCCGCGGTGCGGTCGCTCTCTCCCATCGCCGCCAGCCTGGCCTTGAGCTCGTCCACGTCCTTAAGAATGATACTCCCGAGCACGTAGACCGCGATAATTCCCGCGGTTTTGTTGCAGATACCCATGAAGCTGATTCGCTGCGCCGCACTTTCAATCGGACCGAGCACGGTGACGTAGGGATTGGAGGCAGTTTGCAGGAGCGCCAGGCCCGTCCCGATAATGAACAGCCCCGTTAAGAACATTGGATAGCTGCGAGACTGCGCGGCGGGAATGAACACCAGCGCCCCGACAGCCATTACGAAAAGTCCGAGGGACATGCCGTTTTTAAACCCGGTGCGGTTTAAGATATAGGATGACGGGATCGCCATAAAAAAATAGGCGGCGAAAAAAGCAGTAGCTACAAAAAACGACTGCGTGTCGGTGAGCTCACAGGCAATTTTCAGGTAGGGAATTAGCTGGCTGTTGGCCCAGGTGATGAATCCGAAAATAAAAAACAGGGAACCGATAACTATAAGAGGAAAGAGAAAGTTCCTTCGAAAGCTCGCGGCTTCGCTCGTCGCCATGGTAAAAAGTTTCCCGAACTTAATGAAGAATCGGTAAACGGCTGCAAAGTATTTATCCCTCCGGTTACTACGTATGTTGTATTTTCGGAACGAAACCTCAGAGATGTCGAAATACGCTATTGGAATTGATATCGGAGGCACCAATACCAAATTTGGGATCGTCAACCGATCCGGCGAGATTTTGAAGCAGGCGCGGACGCTCACCAATCGCCACGAGTCGGCGCAGGATTTCGTGGACGAGGTCCACGATAGCCTCGCACCGATGATAGCGGAGGCCGGCGGCACGGATTCTTTTGCAGGCATCGGCGTTGGCGCTCCGAACGGGAATTTTTACAGCGGCAATATCGAGTACGCCGCGAACCTGAAATGGCGCGGCATCATTCCGCTTGCCGAAATGCTCAGGAAAAAATTCCGCCTGAAAACCCGGCTCACCAACGATGCAAACGCAGCTGCGATCGGAGAAATGATGTACGGCTGTGCGCGCGGCATGAAACATTTCATCACCATCACCCTGGGCACCGGCGTCGGCAGCGGCATCGTCATTGATGGAAAGATCGTGCTGGGGCACGACGGCTTTGCAGGAGAACTGGGCCACACGATTATCCGCCCCGGGGGCCGGCTGCACAAGGGAACAGGTATCCGTGGAACCCTCGAGTCATATGCTTCTGCAACGGGCGTACGCGAAACCGCGCTGCAGTTATTGAGCGAAAATCCGCAGGTGCCCAGCCTGCTTCGCGACTATTCGATCAACGAACTGATCACCAGTCAAACAGTCTACGACTGCGCGATCAAGGGCGACCGAATCGCCAACCAGGTCTTTGATCTTACGGGCCAGGTACTCGGTGAAGCGCTTGCGAATTTCGTGATGTTCTCTTCTCCCGAGGCGATCATTCTCTTCGGAGGACTTACCAAGGCGGGCGACCTCATCATGAACCCTACGCGCCAGGCCATGGAGGCAAACCTCGTCCAGGTTTTTAAGAACAAAGTGAAGCTTCTCTTCAGCGAGCTGCGCGAAGCCGACGCCGCGATCCTGGGCGCAAGCGCGCTGGTGTGGGATGAAGATTGTTGAAGGTTGTTGACGACTTCAAACACTTCGACGCTGGTTGTTCGATGGCTTCGTTACCGGTTTACTGGTTAACTGTTTGATTAGTTGACTTGACAATGCCCTTTTGGCCGATGGTTGACCGGGTTTGCTGGACGCCTTTGCTCCCGTGCGATTTTGCGTGAAAAACACTGAATGATGACAATGAGTGATCGTAATAGATGATGGGCAGTGAGTGGAAATGATGTCCAACTTCGACGTTCGTTATTCGATGTTCTATCTGCTCTGGGTCAATCTATCGTTTTGACGATAAAGACCGCGGGAACCGGGCGTTGTGATCCATCCGAAACGCGGATAGTTTCTTTGCCATTCACGAGCAAACAGCTGCTTCCTCCACCGTCCAGGTTCAGTGCTTCGATGCATCCTAACTCCCGGAGAATTTGCGCGGTCTGCACGAGTGTGGCGCCGGCGGCATTTGCGTTTCTTCCTTCGATAACGAGAATAATGAGCCGGTCATCCGCTGTATAGCCCATAGCCGTGCGCGGATGCCTGTCAAGAATAGCTCGTCCTGCAAATTTCAGCTCTTCATTGTTCGTGATGCAAATCTCTCCATTTTGAAGGAGGGCCGGCCCTCCACCAACCGCGGTTTGCATTTTCCATTTTCTAAGGCGGCACCCTCCCTTGCAGCCATGTATCGCGTGAGCCAGCGTGAAGCGCGCCGATGAATCACGGTGGGGCTGGACCGGACACTGAACCGCGTAGGCATGCCGCAAACTCGAGTCCGTGAAAACCCACGCAACATCTGCCCGGCGGCCCGATGTAAGCCCGATTGCGCTCGTGAGCGGGTGCCGGAAAGTAAACGTATCCCTTCCCCGACCTGCGATGGAATGCACATTATAGCTGAGAAGCCTGTGGTCGCGCAGGACAACATTGAGGTTCCGGTTCGTCTCGAAAGAAAAAAATGTGCAGTTCACCACCGCGAGCGGCTTTCCGTTTTTTTCGAAAAATGCGCGCGGCTGCAACCTTCGGCCCATGCTGGTATCGGCCGTAAACTCCAGCTTTCGGTCGTCCAGTCGGGCCGACATGTAATATGCGCGTGAAGGTTTTTGATCCAGGGAATCATTGCTAAAATAAACATGCACCGAAGCAGGAAGAGGTCCAAAAGCCGAATCCACGTTTTTCCACCGGATCTGGCAGACCGCGGGGATGGGCACAAGGAACAAACAAAAAATCTTCAGCGCGGCTTGGCTCATGCAGTTAATTCGGAAATCAGTCGAACGTTTTTTTCACATGGCGCTCGCTGTGATATGAAGAGCGAACCAACGGGCCGCTTTCAACGTATTCGATCCCCAGTTCCAGTCCGAGCCGGCGGAACTCGTCGAACTCATCCGGATGCACGAACCGCTGAACCGGCAAATGTTTTTTTGTGGGCTGCAGGTATTGCCCGATCGTGACCACGTCGCAGCCGTTATCGCGCAGATCGCAAAGTGTCTGGATCACCTCCTCCCGGGTTTCTCCCAGGCCGAGCATGATACCGCTTTTCGTACGCATGCCGCCCTGCTTCAAAATGCGGATCACTTCCATGCTGCGCCAGTATTTCGCCTGGATCCGCACCTGTCGCGTCAGCCTTTCCACGGTTTCGATATTGTGGCTGACCACATCCGGGGCCACATCCATGATCCGTTGAATATCTTCTTTTTTCCCCTTAAAGTCCGGGATCAGCGTTTCCAACGTAGTATCCGGGTTCAGCGCTTTTACGGCGCGGATTGTCTGTTGCCAGATAATGGAACCTCCATCAGGAAGCTCATCGCGGTCCACGGAAGTGATCACTGCGTGCTTCACTTTCATCAGGTGAATTGCTTCGGCGACGCGTTGCGGCTCGTCCCAGTCGACCGCTCCGGGTCGGCCCGTAGCTACGGCGCAGAACCCGCAGCTGCGCGTACATACATTTCCCAGGATCATGAACGTGGCCGTTCCCGCACCCCAGCACTCACCCATGTTGGGACAATTGCCGCTCTCGCAAATGGTGTGCAGCTTGTGTGTGTCTACCAGGTGCCGCACATGCCGGTAATTTTCGCCGATGGGGAGCTTCACCCGAAGCCAGTCGGGCTTTTTCGGCTTGATTTCGGAAATCGCTATATCGGATGGGCGCGTCACGCGGCAAAACTAGTGCAGTTACCTGCGCCGGCCAAACAGGAGGGCGATATATCCCTGGAAGAAAAAGCGTTTGTCTCTTTGGTCAAACATGATCTCGATCTTGTTGCCGTATGCCTCTACGCTGAGTCCTGCTTCCACCCCGGAGACAACTTCGTTGAACCGGCCGTAATCGAAACGCAGGGCCAGCTTTGCAAATCCGCCCGGTCGCAGTTTCATTTCGCCCCACCCCTTACCAAAGCCGCCCCCGCCGACGATCGTGCGACCCAAAAAAAGTGCGCTGTCTTCCGGGGTGTACTTGATTACGCGCGTGTTTCCCGAGGGATCCTGGGCCTCTACATAATAAGGACGGAGCAGTCCGAGAGCCAGCCCGCCGTTGTACACAGCAGATACTGCTACACCATTCTTGTTACCCTTTTGTCCCAAAATGTACTGTTGCCCGATTCCCAGGGTGACCTGATAGAAATGATTGATCTTGCCGTAGATGTACGGATTGCCTAAGAAATTTCCTCCGTTCGGAAGCTTCTCTTCCTTCTGGTGCTTGATCTCCGTGATATCGAGCCGGTAGATGGTGGTTTTCCGGTTCGTGATCAGTCGTCCGTATTCGAAAAACCCGCCGTAGCCATTGGTGCGCAGCTGAATGCCGAACACACTTTGTTTGTTATAAATGAGAACCCCTTCTTCCGCCTGCCGAATGAGCGCGTTCACCTTCTGCCGACGCACTTCCTGGCGTTCTTCGCGCCTGTCAACACGGCGGGTGCGCGAGGAGCTGGTATCCTGGGCGGTGGAAGAAATTACAATCGAAAGAAGAATAAGGCAGAGAACCGCTTTGTTCACGTGACTGACTTTGATGATTGCTGAAGCCGCTATGCTTGGCACTTAAACGTAAATTTAGGCCAAATTATGATAATGACATCTTCCGTGCGGTACGACGGTGCGCTGCGTACCACGTGTATCCATCTTAACAGCGGCAACAGCATAGAAACGGACGCCCCGTTGGACAATCATGGTCGTGGGGAGCGCTTCTCGCCCACCGACCTGATGGCGACCAGCCTCGCAACCTGCATGATCACGGTGATGGGAATCCGGGCGCGGAACAGCCTTGGCTTCGATCTGGACGGAATTTCAATTGATGTAAAGAAAATCATGAAATCCGATCCCCGCCGGGTGGGCGCCATAGAGCTCTATTTTGCAATTCCGGAACATCTCCGCGGATTAGACGCAAACACAAGAAAAGTCTTGAAAGACGTGGGCGAAGGTTGTCCCGTCATGCTCAGCATTCATCCCGAAATAGAAGTAACCGTGGATTGGGGCGACTGGTCTTAATCAGCAATCCGTTTGTCGTCGGCTTTTAGTATCGAAGCTCCGACAGCGCACTCGAGGCATCTCTTGTGATCGCAGTATTCTTTTTTCAATTCGATGAGCGCCTGCGAATCGAAAGCGCATTTATTTTCGATGCCAAGCTGCTCGAAGCACCGCGTGATGTGGTTGGTCTCTGGCGGCAGCTCCTGCAGCCACGTCAGTGCTTTCTCGATACAGGATGTTTTCTCATGGTATTTACCGTAGGCAAACAAAAGCGGGCATATCGTATTAATTAGAATGTTGTTCACCATTCCCGTTCCTATTCCTTTTTTTCGAAATCGGGCGGCAACTCCCGGGTGGTAATGTTGCTCCCAGTAGTTGTCCGGTGAGGCCTCCAGCAGCGCGCGAATTTCTCTCACTGTTTGCATCACCAGCACCTGGGAAAATAGCCCGGCTGATCGCGCGATTAGCGCGGCGAGCTGCGCCAGGCGGATCGTCGGGAAATTTCCCGGCCGCATTCGAAAAAATTTTATTCGTGCATGGACCGGTTTCAGGCGGTACTTGGTTTTCAGGAACCGGAACTCGCGCCGCAGCACGTGGAGGTATTCATCCTGCGAATTAAAGAGGGACAGTCCTTCTGTCAGCAATCCACCCTGTCCAAGGAGCAGCGCTTCCACCTGTCGTGGTTGGTCACGGTGCCGGGCCAGCAGGCTGACCGGCAGCGAGCGGGCCACACTTTCGAACGCTTCCGTGTTTGCGTCCATCCCAAAACTGCGGGCAAGCATCCACCAGAAGGTTTCCTCCCAATGGTAATTGTTTTCAACAAGAAAAGATGCCGCGACGCCGGCACGGCGCGTCAAACGTTCCGCCGCAAGCCGGTCCTTCCAGCATTTCCACCTCAATGCGCCGGGCAGCTGGATTTGTTGTCCGCACGGGATCTGTCCCGCCGAATTCATCAATTCTTCGTAACGACCCAGCAATAGTTTCGAAACACGGGGTCTCAACTCGAGCAGCGGCAATCCGTCCACTGTGGCACCGTCGTCTTCCCAGACCACATGAAGAATAACGTTGCGATAGTTGGGATCATCTGAATGTTTGTGCCGGTGCCAGCCGGATGTGCAAGTGTGCAGCTCGATCGCGCCGGCCCAGGTGGTGCTGCCAATGCGAACCCGCGCGCCGGAAAAATCCGGGCCCTGTTCACGATTCAGCTTTCCCGGATGCAGGATGATCAAGGGGTCACCCGATTGCGTGATGAGGCCGCGGTTATTGAAGTGCTGGAATTGCCAGATGTACTGCAGCAGTCTTTCGGTCATAATGACCATCGCAATCTAAGAGCATCGGGTTCCCGCCCGGTAGTGCAGTTTCGCCTGTAACCCGGGTTTTTCTCACCTCAGTTCATGTTTTTCAGCGCGCGTACGACGCGACTTACGGGGAGGCCCATGACGTTGTAAAAATCTCCGTCAACCCGGCGAATACCGACGACCCCAATCCATTCCTGAATAGCATAGGCGCCTGCCTTATCGTACGGCTTGTATTTATCGACGTAAAACTCGATCTCCTGCTGTGTCAGGCCGTGAAACAGCACTTCGGTTTTGTCGGAAAACGCAATTTCCTCATCCCCGCGCCGGATTACAACACCCGTGATGACGTTGTGCTTTTCTCCCGAAAGGGCCATCAGGATCGTGATCGCTTCTTCCCGGTGTACCGGTTTGCCAATAATGTTTCCATTCAGTTCGACGATGGTATCTGCGGCAAGAATGATCTCTTCCTTTCCTGCGCGTGCCTGCGCCTCGAGCGCTTTATTGCGGGCGATATAAATAGCTATTTCCTCGGGGCTCAATCCGGGAGGAAAATGTTCGTCGGTTTGGACGGCGAGTACTTCGAAGGGGACCTCTGCCCATTCCAGCAACTGTTTTCTTCTTGGCGATTGCGAGGCAAGTATGATTTTTTTCATAAACGAACACAAAAAAACAGCATCGACACGATACCGGTAAGCATCACCAGCTTCATGATATTGCTGAGACGGTGAAATGCCGCCGGCGTTTGCGAACGGAAAAGAGTAGCGAGTACATAACCGAGCGGCGCCAGGATGAGCCCGACGCTGTAAACAACAGGTTCCCACCAGCCGAACTGAAGCACGTAAAACTGGACCAGGACTAAAAGCGCGATCAGCACTATGAGCCAGACTGCGGTGTATACTTTGGTGGCGTGCATACCCCAGACCAGGGGCATGGTGCGGCAACCGTACCGCGCGTCGCCCGGCATGTCTTCAAGGTCCTTGATCGCCTCGCGCACCAGCGAGCTGATGAACGCGAAGCCGGCATACAAAAAAGCAAGTCGGAAGAATTTGTCGTGCAGTTCGCGACCCAGGCCGAAGGCATCGGCCAGGGATAGTTTGGAAAAAAAGATCACGAGGATTGTCCAGGCGCTGAGCAACGAAATGACGATGTTGCCCACCAGGAGCTGCCGTTTGAAGCTGGTCGAATAAAACCAGAGCAGGGCCATACACGCCATGTTGGCGAGCACCAGATACCACTTTTCCCGGAGCGGGAGCGCCAGCATCGTGAACAGCAGTCCGAGGCTGTTGAGCATAAAATGCCAGGCAATCGCCCAGCGCCTGTGGATGATCTTGTCCACGACCAGTTTCCCCGGCTTGTTCACCTCGTCTATATTGACGTCGAAATAATCATTGATGATATACCCGGCGGCGGCGATGCAGACGGAGGCGAGCAGCAGGAGGGTGAAGCCAAGCCGGTCTCCATCCGGAATTTCGTTTGCGTAAAGGGGTGTGTAAATGCAGAACTGGAACAACAACTGGGCAAGTACTATGAACAGCAGGTTGGGAAGGCGCACCAGCTTCAGGAATGCTGCGATCAGTCGCATCATCAAATTTGCGGAAAATTACGCATTAGATATTCCGTTACTTCTGGTTGTCGCGCCATTCATAGACCCAGGCGCTTTGTATCATTTCCAGGTGGCCTTCGTTGCATTCCTCCCTTTTTCCCGAGAAGCCGGGGATCTGGAGTACCCATTCAATGAGGTCGGTAAAACGGATCCGATAGATCTTTCCTTCGTTGAACTCATCGCCGAAGCGCTCGTACAGCTTCTGCGCAATGTCCTCGTAGTCGTTCCAGTGTATCGGGGGTTCAAAATGGCTCATCGGTAATAATTGAAGTGTCAGTCTGATTCATATTCTTGCTTACTCACCCAAAAACTGCGTCTGGTCGGGAATGGTCACCTCGATCGCGCCTTCTCCTTCCAGCAGGAGCGACTGGCAGCCCAGTCTTGAATTCAGCCTGGGGTTTACTGCGCGATCGATGTAATCCTCTTCACGGTCCGTTATTTCATCAATGTACTCCATCCCTTTTTCGACATACACGTGGCAGGTGGTACAGGCGCATACGCCGCCGCAATTGTGATGGAGCTCGATATCGTTTTTCAGCGCCAGCTCCAGTAACGATTGTCCCGGGTCTACGGCTTCCAGGGTAAGCGGCTCCAGTCCTTTTTGCTCAAAATTGAATTTTACCGAATACATCCTTTCATTTTTCCGGCTGCAAAATTATCTGAAATCGAACGAAAGGACTTACTGGATTGGGAAATGCTTAGCCCTGCCGTATGCTTTCCGTGAAAACCTGGTAAATTTTTTTCAGCCGCGGATGAGCGTTCAGTATTTCCAGGTGCTTCCTGACCGTGTCGTCGTCGTGCCGCACTGCGGGACCGGTTTGCAGAGCAGCCGGCGAATATTGCCTGAGCCGCGTAATCGTTTCTTCGATCAGCGGGAGCAAATGACGGAATTCAAGCCCCTCTTTTCTGCAATAATCCTCAGCAAGCGCAAACAAATGATTGGTGAAATTATTAACTGTCACCGCGGCAACATGCAACCGTGACCGGTGGTCCTCGTCAATTTCTTTTGCCTGCCTGCCGGAAATACTGAATGCCAGCTTCTCGAGCCTCCGCCGCGCAAGGGCATCGCTGCCCTGGAAAAAAATGGGAATTTCGGGGATCACGGTCATATCGCGGCGCAGTGATTGCAGAGGATAAAAAACTCCGTGGTGGGGAGTTACCGCCGCCAGCACATTCATAGACACCGAGGCCGCCGTATGGGCCACGACCCGATCGGGCAGCTGCAGGTCCTTCGCCACTTCCTTTACCTGGTCGTCGGGAACCGCAATCAGGTACACGTCGGCCGAGCGGTTGATCGCACTGAGATAATTGGTGGAGACGGTATCCCACTCGTACGCGAGTTCGCTTGCGGCGGACGCGTTTCTGCCCACAATTTGCAGGATGTGGTGGCCCGCCGCGATGAATTTTCGGCCCAGTACAGCCGCCACATTTCCCGAACCAATAAGGACCAAATCCATTTTACTCTGAATTGCGTATGAAATTAGTGTAAAATAATTCGAGCCTGTGGGAATCGCTGCCCCGATATTTGCATTCTTATTCCTGGCATTCGGACAGTGCCGGTTCGCTGTGGGCAACGAAAATCAACTGCAATACCTCGCGCTCGGGGATTCTTACACGATCGGGGAATCTGTGCCCGTCGCCGCAAATTTTCCCAACCAGGCCGCGCGTCTGTTACGGGCGGAGGGGCTTCCCTTCGCGGATCCCCGGATCGTGGCGAAAACCGGCTGGACCACCGACGAGCTGCGTTCGGCCATCGAAGAGGCGGCAACGCATGACCCCTTTCTGACGAAATATGAACTGGTCACTCTCCTCATTGGAGTGAACGACCAGTACCGCGGCCGGCCGGTGAGCGAGTATGAAGGTGAATTCCGCGAACTATTGCAACGCTCTATCCAGTTTGCAGGCGGCGACAAGGGACACGTAATCGTGCTGTCCATCCCGGACTGGGGTGTGACTCCGTTTGCTGAAGGCCGGGACCGGCAGCGGATCGCGAATGAAATTGATGAATACAACCGTGCGAACGCCGTTATCTCGTCGGAAATGGATGTTCATTATCTGAGCATCACACACTGGACACGTGAGGCCGGGAACGAACAAAGCCTGCTTGCTGCAGATGGATTGCATCCTTCCGGCAAAGAATACGCACGCTGGGCGGGAAAAATCACGGGGCTTGTTGTTTCAATGTACAGACCAGCGAGGTGAAAATCCCTTTCTCCGGAAATTCCTTATTCTTGCTTTAACTTGCCGCGCCTGCCGAAACAACGCGAACCCAGGCCGCGCCTCCCGGAACCTGACGAAGTGCAGCCTGTTAGGTGAAGCGATGCCGGATCGCATCAGCACCGTAAGAAAACTGCTTCGGGGCAAACAGAGCTTGCAACAGCAAGACATAATATAATATGGAGTAACCGACATGCCGAAGAACCTGTTGATAGTCGAGAGCCCTGCGAAAGCGAAGACCATTGAAAAGATACTTGGGAAGGACTTTGAGGTCAAAAGCTGCTACGGGCATATCCGCGACCTGGAGAAGGCGGGCATGGGAATCAACATTGGGAAAAAGTACGAGCCTTCTTACATCGTTCCTCCCGACAAGGAAAAAGTGGTAGCTGACCTCCGCCGGCTTGCAAAAAAATCGGATGAAGTCTGGCTGGCGACGGACGAAGACCGCGAGGGTGAAGCGATCAGCTGGCATCTCTGCGAGGTGCTTGGCCTGGATCCGAAACAAACCAAACGCATCGTTTTCCACGAGATCACAAAGCCCGCGATCCTGGAAGCTATCGAGAACCCGAGGACGGTGGATATGAACCTGGTGAACGCGCAACAGGCCAGGCGCATCCTGGACCGGATCGTGGGGTTCGAGCTGAGTCCCGTGCTCTGGCGGAAAATCAGCATGCGGAATAACCTAAGCGCCGGGCGGGTGCAGAGCGTCGCGGTGCGACTCATTGCAGAACGTGAGCGCGAGATCAACGCTTTCACTCCGACGAGCCAGTTCCGGCTGGAAGCGCAATTCGCACCGCGCGATGAATCAGGAAAAACTTTTCAGTTCAAGGCGGAAGGCGGCCGTTATTCTGGCGCAGAAGAAGCCGAAAAGTTTCTTAAGTCCTGCATCGGCGCTACCTACACAGTCGTGGATGTGCAGGTGAAGCCGGGCAAGCGTTCCCCCGCCCCGCCTTTTACCACCTCCACCCTCCAGCAGGAAGCATCCCGGAAGCTCGGATATGGCGTTGCCCGCACGATGCTGATCGCGCAGAAACTGTACGAGAACGGGCACATTACTTACATGCGAACCGACAGCGTGAATCTCAGCAACACTGCCCTGGGAGATATTACGCGGACTGTGAAAAGCCTCTACGGTGAGCAGTACCACCAGTTTCGGACCTTTCGCAACCGGAGCGCATCCGCGCAGGAAGCACACGAAGCCATCCGCCCAACTTACATGAGCAACACTACGGTACAGGAGACGGACTGGAAAAAACTGTACGAGCTGATCTGGAAAAGGACCATGGCTTCGCAAATGGCTGATGCGGAGCTGGAAAAAACCGTAGCGAAGATCGAGATCTCCACCAACCGCGAACAGCTTACGGCTACCGGGGAAGTACTGAAATTCGACGGGTTTCTGAAAGTGTACCGTGAGGACCGCGACGACGACGAAACAGAAGACGAAACCCAGGAAGGGATGTTGCCTCCGCTTGCGGTCGGACAGCAGGTTCCGCTCAGCCACATGAAAGCAACGGAACGCTTCAGCCGGCCGCTTCCGCGCTACACCGAAGCTTCCCTCGTTAAAAAACTTGAAGAACTCGGGATCGGCCGGCCTTCGACATACGCGCCCACCATCTCCACGATACTTAAACGGGGCTACGTCGAAAAGAGGGAAAAGGAAGGCACCAAACGTACGCTTCGCGTCTTCGTACTGAAAAACGACCGGGTGGTGCCTGATGTGGAGCAGGAAATCACGGGCGCAGAGAAAGGAAAGTTGTTTCCCACCGACCTGGGCCTGGTAGTGACGGATTTCCTGAACAAATACTTTGATGATATCATGGATTATGGGTTTACGGCGCGCATCGAAGAGGAGTTTGACGAAGTGGCCGAGGGAAAGATGAAATGGAACCAGATGATCGATGACTTCTACCTCCCTTTCAAGAAAGATGTTGAAAAGACAATTGAAACGGCAGAACGCGCGAAAGGGGAACGCGAGCTCGGACTGGACCCGGACTCCGGCAAGCCGGTCGTGGCGCGCATGGGGCGCTACGGGCCCATGGTGCAGATCGGAAGCGCGGAAGAAGAGGAAAAACCAAGATTTGCCAAGCTTAACCCCGGTCAGAGCATCGAGACCATTACGCTGGAGCAGGCATTGCAGCTATTTCGGCAGCAGGATACGCTCGGCCGGTACGAGGGCCGCGACATTTCCGTAGGCGTTGGCCGTTACGGCCCGTATGTGAAATGGGGCGAGGAATTCATTTCTATTCCGCGCGGTACCGAGGTCGCGTCGGTAACGCTGGAAAAGGCGGTCCAGCTCATCCAGCAGAAAGTCAGAGCCGACGCACCCGTAGGATATTATGAAGGGAAGCCCATCACCAAAGGCCGCGGGCGTTTTGGGCCTTACCTGAAATGGAATAACATTTTCGTTAACGTTCCGAAACGGTACAATTTCGAGGCGCTAACCCAGCAGGAAATGGAAGAGCTTATCGGCGCGAAAGTGGAAAAAGAAAGCCAGCGCTATATCCTGCAGTGGCCCGAAGAAAAAATTTCCGTCGAAAATGCCCGGTGGGGACCTGTAATCCGTTTTGGGAAAAAGATCGTTAAAATTCCCCGCAAACCGGACGACGGCAAATACACGCCCGAAGAGCTGAAAAATATTTCACTCGAACAGGCAAAACAGTGGATCGCAGCGGAGATTCCGGGTGCGTTTGCGAAAAAAGAGAAGAAGACCGCTGCGAAGAAAAGAGCCGCCCCGCGGAAAAAGAAATAACCAGGCTGATGAAACGTTCCTACTGGGAAAAGATCGCACCCTCCTATTCCGACGAGATCTTCGATGTGCTGGCCCACGACAGGAAGGCCATTATCCGGAAAACAATCAGGCAGTTTGCCGACCCCGCCAAAACGGTCATGGATATCGGATGCGCCATCGGCAAATGGCTCCCCGTGCTGTCGCCGTTATTCAAAAAGGTATATGCAATCGATATCTCCGCCCGCAACCTCGAAATTGCGAAGGGTCTGCACGCCGGCCTGCCGAATATCGAATATCGTCGCGTGAACATGTCCGCCCGGGCAAAGCTTCCCGCCTGCGATGTGGCGATTTGCATCAATGCGATCCTGACTCCTTCGGTAAAAGAGCGCACTGCTTTTTTTCGTGCCCTCCCCCGTTGTCTCAAGAAGAACGGGTCACTGATTCTGACGGTTCCTTCGCTCGAGTCGTACATGCTTGCCAGCATTATTTCCCACCAGTGGAAGATCGATCGCGAAATCCTGCACCGCGAACTTTCAACGCGCCGCGTGCGATCCAGCTGGAAACACATCAGGCAGGGAAATGCGGAGATCGACGATGTGGCCACCAAGCATTATTTGAAGGAAGAACTCCAGCTTTTGCTCAGCCGCGAGAATCTGGTCACCGAAGAATTCCGGAAAATCGAATACGGATGGGACACCGAATTCCGCAAGCCACCCAAATGGCTGCAAGAACCCCGGCCCTGGGACTGGATGGTCGTCGCCCGCAAAAAATAACTTCGGCTTACATTTTGCCTTTCCATTTTTAGCAGTCTTTCCCCAGTTGTGGAAAATTTTCACTGCACTTATTCGTTTGTAACATGGAATTTTAATCAACCGAATGCCGCCACATGGAAACCAACAATGAAATAGCCGCCCTGCTGCATCTCATTGATGATCCCGACCAGGAAGTTTTTGACGTCGTGTCGCAGAAGATCGTGGATTACGGAAAACCCATCATCCCCAACCTGGAGCATTTATGGGAAACAACTCCGGATGAAGCTACGCAGGAACGTATCGAGCTTCTTATTCACCGGCTTCATTATCGCGATCTCGCCGAAGACCTCCGGCAATGGAGTGTTTCAGGCCACCACGATCTGATGCTCGGCGCGCTTCTCGTCAGTAAATTTCATTACCCCGACCTGGCTACCACGCCCGTGCTGCAGGAAATTGAAAAGATCCGGCGCAACATCTGGCTCGAACTGAATAATTACCTCACTCCGCTCGAGCAGATTAATATCGTCACCAGTATTTTGTACAGTTACTATGGACTTAAGGGAGGTGAAATCAATTACAAGGAAACGAACGAGTTCCTCCTCCATAAAACGCTGGAGACAAAACGGGGAAACCAGATCAGCAACGGAATCCTGTATATTCTTTTGTGTGAACTGCTCGACATACCCGTAAAAGCAATCCACATACCGAAACAGTTTATCGTAGCTTATTTCCGCCCCGGGTATTCCCAGGAAGATCTTCCGAACCCGTCGAACAAGATTGAATTCTTCATCGACCCCAGCTCGGGACAGGTATTCACGCACCAGGATGTGGAAAGTTATTTCCGGAGAATCTCCGTTCCGCCCGTCGGCACCTATTTCAAGCCACTCTCGAACAAGAAAGTGATTCAGCAGCTTCTGGAAGAATTCAGCAAGTGCTTCGACAACGACAAGGACCGGCTCAAACTGAGCGAGCTCCAGGACCTCGCCCGGCTGCTCGACTGATCAGAGCGTCAGGTTCCATCCGTCACGGTACTCTCGCCTCACAAACTGGTTCGCTTCGTCAAAATTCGTCACCTTCATGTTTTGCGCGTCCCATAACAGTTTCTTGCGTCCGAGGTATTTATCATCCCAGCCCGTAAGATTCGGGTTTCGCAGCATCCAGCTCCGGATGGCCAAATTTCCCATGAGAATGCTCTCCGTGAAAGGTCCCGCAAATTCGAACGGAGAACTGGTTTCGGCTTTTCCATACCCTGCGATGCAGGCATTCACCCACTGCAGGTAGTGACCTTCCGGCACGCGTTTGATTTTTTCTTTCGGCATCCGCTTTTCCTGCATGAGCCGCGTGGGAAGCAGCCTCGGATTCGCGCCGTAACAATCGAGCAGCAGTTTCCCGCGGCGCCCAATGAAAAGTACGCCGCCGTCCCAGTTTCCAAACGGCTCTCCGGGCAGCAGTTCTTCAGGTCGCTCGGGCAGCAGCCCGCCGTCATACCAGGAAACGCGAATGCTCCCCTTTCCCTTTCTGCGCGGGTAATTGAGGTGGATGATGGAAGCGGCCGGAGCGCTTTCGGCGTAATTCGCTTCCGCCCACATGTCTTTCCAGGTGTTCACTACGCTGCATTCCGCAGAATCCGGGTAATCGATCGGCAGAATGCGGAAAATCGGGTCCATGATGTGGCAGGCCATGTCGCCGAGGGCACCGGTACCGAATGCCCACCACCCACGCCAGTTGAACGGGTGGTAGACGGGGTTATACTCCACATATTTCGCGGGACCGAGCCAGCCATCCCAGTCAAGCCCGGGCGGCACGTCATATTTTCCCGACGGCGTGGGCAAACCCTGCGGCCAAACGGGACGATTGGTCCAGGCATGCGCTTCGAGCACTCTGCCTATTAATCCCCCGTCGATCATCTCCTTGGCACGACGCACCCCATCGCCGGAACCTCCCTGGTTGCCCATCTGCGTGACCACTTTGTATTTCTTCACTGCCTGGGTGAGGATCCGCGCCTCGTAAATATCATGTGTGAGCGGCTTCTGCGTATAAACGTGTTTGCCGAGCTGCATCGCCGCGAGCGTGGCTACGGCGTGGGTGTTGTCCGGCGTCGATATGGAGCAGGCGTCAATGTGGTTCTTCTCTTTCTCCAGCATCACACGAAAATCCCGGTAATACGATGCACGAGGGAAGCGCTCCCTCGATTTCGCGGCCTGCCGGTCGTCCACATCGCAGAGCGCGACGATATTCACGTTTGGACTTTTGGCAAATTCCACCAGGTCCCCGCCTCCCTTTCCTCCCACGCCAATACCGGCAATGTTCAATTTATCGCTCGGCGCCACGTATCCGCGGCCGAGAACATGCCTCGGAACGATGAAAAAAGCAGTGCCCGTAATCGCAGCATTTCGTATGAATCGCCGCCGGGAAGAGGATCCAGGCTTGTTTTCCTCAGGCATAAGAAAATTTTCAGTTAAGATAGGGAAGTTTAAATTGCTGCCGCAATATGCAAATCACCTGGAGCGATTTCGAAAAAATTGATATCCGCGTCGGGACCATCGTCGCCGCGAGGGAATTTGCACGCGCCCGAAAACCCTCCTATCAGCTCGATATTGATTTCGGTCCTGAATTGGGACTGCGCCGCTCTTCTGCACAGATTACCGCCCATTACAGCACGACGGATTTGATCAACAGGCAGGTGATTGCCGTTGTGAATTTTGCGCCGAAGAATATTGCAGGCTTCATGAGCGAGTGCCTGGTACTGGGCGTATACGACGATCGCAATGACATAATTTTATTGACTCCCGACAAACCCGTGGGCAACGGCAGGAAGATCGGATAGCCCGATGGCTGACAGCGTCACTACATACTACCACTCTCCGCTTGGGCTCCTGAGGCTCACGGGTACTGCCGATTTTATCTCTGAGATTTCCTTCTTTGATAAGGTGGAGAAGGCGGAATCACGAAAAAAAAATCTTCCGCCCCTGCTCATTCAGTGTATCGAGGAGTTAATACAATATTTTCACGGTCAGCGGCGACAGTTCACTGTGCCGGTGAACCAGGCGGGAACTCCGTTTCAAAAATCAGTATGGAGTGAGCTGATGTCCATTCCGTTCGGAAAAACGGTAAATTACCTCGAGCTGGCTCGCCGCACCGGCGACATCAAAGCGACCCGCGCGGTTGCGAGTGCCAACGCTAAAAACAGCGTCGCAATCATTGTGCCCTGCCACCGCGTAATTGGAGTGAACCGCGAGCTTGTCGGCTACATGGGCGGCATCTGGAGAAAGAAATGGCTGCTGGAGCACGAGGCACGGCTGGCTTACGGCGTACAAACGCTTTTCTAGCAAAAAAAGAATCAGGAGACCAGTTCGGTGCCGGAAAAGGCGAACGGAAGCAAGTTTGAGGCGGACGGAAAAACAAGAACCTTTCCCTCCATGCCTCCGAGAATCAGCCGGATCGGCTGGTGCAGCCGTGTTTCAAACTCCGCAAGTGTCTGGCGGCACATTCCGCACGGCGAAATGGGATGGTCACTCTTCGCCAGTTTGCTGGCATAGGTAACGGCTACGGCATCAATCGGTTCCCCGGGGTATAGGTTTGCTGCTGAACCAAGCAGCACCCGTTCCGCGCAAATGCCCACCGGGTAAGATGCGTTTTCCTGGTTCGTGCCCACGACGATTTTTCCGTTATGCATCCGCGCTACCGCTGCGACGTGAAAATTGGAATAGGGTGCGTAGGCCTGGATGGTGCGGCCGCGAGCTTCCCGCAACAGTGCCGCATCAGCCTCCGGTAGCTCGCTGATGTCTTCATACACCTCGTAGTTCAGTTCCAGTCGTTGCTGCTTCATACTTTAAGCTAAACATTTACCTGCGAAACGGCAAAAACCCCTCCGAAGAGGGGCTTGATCATTTTACAGTCTTAAAAAGTCGCTTCCAGCGGGGCCCGTTTTCCCAGCTGAACCAAATCAGCCATGCCTTTCCCACGATCCGGTCTTCGGGAACAAAACCCCAATAACGGCTGTCCTGCGAACCCTGGCGGTTGTCGCCCATCATCCAGTAATAGTCCATCTTGAATGTGTAATCCGTCACCGGTCGGCCGTTAAGAAAAAACTGCCCGCCGCGTTTCTGGAAGTCGTTCTGCTCATAGACCCGGATGACCCGTTCATACAAACTATAGGATGTATCGTTGAGTTGTACAGTCGCTCCTTTTTTCGGAATCCAGAGAGGCCCGAAATTCTCGCGGCTCCAACGGTGAATGTTGTCGTAAGGAAACACGCCGCCATACCCCACCTGGTAATTCGTGTCGACGGCAATGGAAACTGCCAGCCCGCTTTGGAGCATCTTTTCCCTGGCGTTCGCGGTGAGAAACATACTGTATTCGTTCTGCCGTTTGCCGGTGTACCCGTAGTCGCCCCTGTCGAAATCCAGTTCATACTCTTCTTTCATAATGTCCTGGTCAAGGGCCTGGCCGCTCGTGACAACAATGTAATGCATCTGGGCATGCGGCGGGAGGGGCTGCAACTGTCCATTTGTATAGACCATCCCCCCACGGATCTCGATCGTGTCGCCGGCCACGCCGACGCAGCGCTTGATGTAGTTATCGGTCTTGTCAGGTGGATGCACTACGATCGGGTAGTTCACCGGGTCGTTCAGTACCATCATGTCGTCGCGCGAGCCCATTTTGGCGCGGCGCACGACATCGTAATAGGGATTAGCCGATTCAAAGTCTCTGTGATGGATTACCGTGTCGCCGGCAGGAAAATTAAACACCACCACGTCATTGCGCTTCGGTTTCCCCGCGAACCAGCGGATATAAGGAAGCTTGATTGCTTCAGTATAGGATTTCCATTTGGTACCGGGAATGTAATTATGAATGAACGGGATCGAAAGTGGCGTATTTGGGATCCGCGGGCCATAGCTGAACTTGCTTACAAAAAGAAAATCCCGCACGAGTAGTGTTTTTTCCATCGAAGGGGAAGGGATCGTGTAGGCTTCGAAGACGAAGGTGCGGATAAGCGTAGCTGCCACAATTGCGAAGATGGCTGCGTCCACCCATTCCCTCCAGCTTCTTTTCTTATGCTTTTTCACTCCCTCACGGCCGGTGAAGCGCGGGTCTACCCTGTACGCGAGCCAGGGAAAATAAAATGGCGCCAGCAACGCCGCCATGGTATGTTCGCCGAATGAAAACCGCCCGAACCCTTTTGCAAATTCAATAAAGATTCCGGGAGTAATGAACCACCCTACCACCGGGATGAACTGCCAGAACACCCAGTGCTTCGGCCGTTGCACCAGCTCCTGCATCACCCAGGTATTGTAAAACGGAACATAGGCCTTCCATGCCGGAGCCCCCGCCTTCACGAAAAGCTTTGCGAGTCCAAAGGAAGGAAGAATGACCAGAAGAACGCTGATGAGATAAACAATGAACAGGTGTTCGAGGGGCATGCGCCTTGGTTTAAGCGGACAAAATTATCATTATTATTTGCCTGTCAAAATTTCCGGATTCAAAGTTTTGCTAAGGATTCACTTGGGTAAAACGTAGGTTTTGACATCTTCCACCGTAATGCTTTTACCCGACAGAATGACGAGGCGCTCCACTACATTGCGCAGCTCGCGGATATTACCCGTCCAATCATAATCCTGCAGGAGCCCGATCGCTTCCTCATCAATTTCCTTTCGTGCAATGCCGTACTCGTTGCAGATATCCTTGAGAAATTCAGCCACGAGCAGCGGGATATCATCCGGGCGTTCGTTGAGTGAAGGAACGTGGATGAGGATCACGCTGAGCCTGTGGTAAAGGTCGAGCCGGAAGGTCTTGTTCTCCACTTCCCTAAGCAGGTCCTTGTTGGTGGCTGCTATTACGCGCACGTCCACGCTGATGTCCTTATCGGCGCCAACCCGGGTAATCTTTCCCTCCTGCAACGCCCGCAGCACCTTTGCCTGGGCATTCGCGCTCATGTCGCCGATCTCGTCGAGAAAAAGCGTTCCGCCGTTCGCCTGCTCAAATTTGCCAATGCGTTGCTTTATCGCGGAGGTGAACGAGCCTTTCTCGTGCCCGAATAATTCGCTTTCGATCAGTTCGCTGGGAATGGCCGCGCAGTTCACTTCTACCATCGGGCCTGCCGCCCTGCTGCTCTTCGCGTGGATCCAGCGCGCCACAAGCTCCTTTCCCACCCCATTTTCGCCGGTGATCAGAATCCGGGCATCCGTCGGGGCCACCTTGTCAATAGTCTCTTTGATCTTCCGTATCGGCGCAGAATCGCCGATCATTTCCTGCACCCGGGTGACTTTGCGTTTGAGCACCTTGGTCTCTGATACCAGCGTGCTTCGGTCCATCGCGTTCCGGATGGTGATGAGCAGCCGGTTCAGATCGGGTGGTTTGGAGATGTAATCGAAAGCCCCGGACTTAACGGCTTCCACGGCAGTCTCGATATTGCCGTGTCCCGAGATCATGATGATGGGCACGTCCGGATTGGATTCAGCAGCCTTCTGCAGGAATTCAATTCCGTCCAGCTTGGGCATTTTTATGTCGCACAGAATAACGTCGTACTGTTTTTCTTTGAATTTTTTCAGCCCCTCTTCCCCATCCACCGCTTCCTCCACTTTGTATCCCTCTGCCGTAAGTATCTCCAGCAACGCCTTCCGAATCGCCTTTTCGTCGTCAATGATCAGAATATCAGCCATTAAAAATCCTTTTAGCCGTCAAAAGTAACTCAAAACAAATATTTGCTATTTATTGGTCGAGGCGGTACAATCACAAAAAAAGGAGACCGGGTAGAAACCCGGTCTCGATTTAAAATCCAATATCCTATGAAAAACCATTACAAAGATGTGCAGCCCGCCTTTGAAAGAAAAGCATTCCGGCGAAATTCTTTTTCAACAGACTAAAATTCTACACTGTGTGGAATTGTTTTCTTATTTGGTCAGGTACATGACTTCTTTTACGAGCCGTACGGTGCGGGGCACGTCCGGCAGTGCCGCGGCGACAAGATTGGGCGCATAATGGAGAGGTGCGTCGGCGGCGGTGATGCGGCGGATCGGCGCGTCGAGGTAATCAAACCCTTCTTTCTGTATCCGGTAAGCAATCTCCGATGAAACGGAGCCAAAGGGCCACTGCTCTTCCACGATCACCAGGCGATTGGTCTTCTTCACGCTTTCAAGGATCGTCATCCAGTCCAGCGGACGTATGCTCCTCAAGTCAATCACTTCGGCGCTGATGCCTTCTTTTTCCAACTCGGCCGCGGCGGCGAAAGCGATCTTCATCATTTTGTTGAAGGACACAATAGTGACGTCCCTCCCTGGCCGCCTGACATCAGCTTTCCCGAGCTCGATATAATATTCTTCGGCAGGCACCTCCGATTTTTCGCCGTACATCACTTCGCTTTCCAGAAAGATGACGGGGTCTTCTTCATAGCGGATCGCCTGTTTGAGCAAGCCTTTCGCATCGTAGCCGTTGCTGGGTGACACTACTTTTAGTCCCGGAATGTTTGCGTACAGGCTTTCGAAGGCTGTTGAATGCTGTGCGCCCAGTTGACCTGCCGATCCGTTTGGACCACGGAATACGATGGGGCAGCTTACCTGCCCTCCGCTCATCGCCAGCATTTTGGAAGCAGTGTTCAGTATCTGATCCAGTGCCAATACCGCGAAATTCCAGGTCATGAACTCCACGATCGGCCGCAATCCATTCTGCGCGGCTCCCACGCCCACTGCTGTGAATCCGAGCTCCGAAATCGGAGTGTCGATGACGCGGCGGGGTCCAAACTCGGCGAGCATTCCCTGGCTCACTTTGTAAGCTCCGTTGTATTCGGCAACCTCTTCGCCCATCAGAAACACGCGCTCGTCGCGCCGCATTTCCTCGTTCATCGCTTCGCGGATCGCTTCCCGGAATGCTATCGTTCTGGCCATTAAACTGGTTGTGAAGTGCGCGCAAAAATAAGCGAGCCCGCGCACAAACCCAAAGGTTCATTGGCGTGGTCCTGCAGCGGTCAAACACTCACCCGCCATCGCTGCCATTTCCTCGTTTGGGATATTCGTGGTCGTAAGAATGTTGGGGTATTTTGACTGTATCTTGCGCATCATGCAGTCGCAATAGCGCACAGCTACCTGCCGCTCGTCGCCCATTGAAACGCGCTTGTCGCTGCAGGTTTCCATGAATATCGCTTCTTCGTCTTTCGACCATCCTTTGGGAGCGCAGGAGTCAGCAATCCGGCTGTTCTCCGCCATGCTGATCTTTTCTACGTCCCGGTAATCCGGAAAATTGCGCTGTACCCTGCTTTGCACGCAGTCGCAATAGCCCTTCACCTGCTCAGCTCCATAAATGCCGCGGTTGTCGCTAATGCAGGATTGAATGTATGAAAGCTTGTTGTCTTCGGTCCAGCCCCGCTGTTCGTTGCACGACAGAACCGCCAGGGAAAAAACGAGCACCAACGGGAGTTTCATGCAGGAAAGCTAATAAATATGGTGGTTACCTTCACAAAACAAGGGAGCCTGTCGCTGACAGGCTCCCGGTTCATTTAGAGCAGAAATTATTGTTTCTTTCCTCCTTTGATCAGGAAATCGGTACACTGCTTCCCGAATTCAACGCCGTCCTCGTAAGTACCCTTGGCATTCATCTCTGCGAAACTTGCATACTTCTGTTCCAGCTTTTCACGGACGCAATCGCAATAACCCTTTTCTGCTACTTCAGTCCAATTCTGGCCGGCCAGAGACTGTGAACACTGCGTGGCCCAGGTGTCGCGGTCCGCGGCGGTCCAGCCACCACCGGTATTGTTCCCGCCGTCGTCGTCATCCGCGTCGCCGCCAATCGGGTTGGTGTTGTTCTCGTTTGTGCCTGTTGTTTCCATGCCGAGGCATTTCTTCACTTCGGCGGTCCATTCTTCAGACTGGAGATCGCTCGCCGAAACCCGGTTGGCTTCCGCCACGGTGGGGTACTTAGCCTCCAGCTTGGGTTGCATGCATTCGCAGTAAGAGCGGGCTTTTGCCTCTCCCATGGTTTTGGCAGCGCTAACGCAGTCGTCGATGAATTTCGCGCGGTCGCGGGCCGACCATTTCTTGTTGTTGTTGCAGGAAAATGCAAAGGCGGCTATGACAAAAAGCAGAAAGAAACGTTTCATAATAGTCAGGTTTTAGTGGCCACAAAGTAGGAAACTTTTTCAGCGCGAAAAAAAATTACTTACGCGCCCAAACAGCGGCGACGAATGCGCGCAGTTTTTCGGGATCCAGGTTTCCATTGGTTCTGACTCCGGTACATACATCTACTCCGAACGGCTTTACTTTTTCGATCGCGGCATCAACGTTCCCCGCGTTCAGTCCCCCTGCGAGGAATACAGGAACCGGTACCGACTGCACAATTTTCCGGCTGATGTCCCAATTGTGCGGGGTTCCGGTGCCCCCAAGAATTTTCGTCGCAGCTCCCGGATTGCCGCTGTCGAGAAGCAGCGCGTCTACAAGTGGAGCGAGATGAACGGCTTCTGCGATGCTGTCCTCCGTTTGCACGTGGATCACCTGTACGAGCCGCACGGCAGGCAGTGCTTCCCGGATTTCTTCGTAGCGGCCCTCCGCAAGACGGTCCACGATCTGTACGGTGTTGGTGTGCACCCGGCGGATGTGCGCGACGATTCCCGCGGCCGACTGTTCGCTGGTGAGCAAAAAGGAAGCAATGGGAGGATGAATTTGGCGTGCGATCTCTTCGATAAGCTCGTCATGGATGGGTCCCGGTCCGCTGGGCATGCGGCCCACAAGCCCCAGCGCGTCGGCACCTGAGGCGATCGCCAGCCTTGCCTCGTCCACCGAGGAAATGCAGCAAATCTTGATGCGGGTTCTCACCAATAATTATTAGTAACTCATGGAAGAGTTCAGGACGTGAGTTTTTCGATTACCATCGCCGAGGCTCCGCCTCCCCCGTTGCAGATCCCTGCGGCCCCGTACCGGCCTTCATTCAACCGGAGAATATTGATCAGAGTGACAATGATCCGCGCCCCGCTTGCTCCAAGAGGATGACCCAGGGAAACTGCTCCCCCGTGTACGTTGACACGCGTCGGATCGAGGCTCATGCGCCGGGTATTTTCGATTCCAACCACCGCGAAAGCCTCGTTCAATTCCCAGAAATCGATTTCCTTCATTTTCAATCCTGCCTTTAAGACCGCCTTTGGCGCAGCGAGTGACGGAGTTGTTGTAAACCATTCCGGCGCCTGTTCCGCATCGGCATGAGAAACAAACCGGGCGAGAGGTTTCACGCCCAGCTCGCGTGCTTTTTCGGCGCTCATCAGCACAAGTGCGGCCGCCCCGTCATTCATTGTCGAAGCGTTTGCGGCGGTCACCGTCCCTTCTCTTGAAAATGCGGGACTGAGGGTTGGTATTTTTTCGAATTTTACATTGAAGGGTTCTTCATCCCGTTCCACTCTTAACGGCGCGCCTTTCCGCTGAGGGATCTCTACCGGTACCACCTCCGCGGCGAAACGGCCGGATTCCCACGCTGCCTGGCTGCGTTTATAACTTTCGATCGCGAACTTGTCCTGATCTTCCCGCGAGATGCCGCAGGTGGATGCGCAAAGCTCTGCCGCCATGCCCATGGCTTTTCCATCGTAGGCATCAGTGAGTCCGTCTTTTGCCAGTCCGTCAATGAGCGTCACGTCGCCGTACTTATTTCCCCAGCGCAGCTTCGGTACATAAAAGGGAACGTTGCTCATGCTTTCCATTCCGCCGGCGACGACAATATCGGCGTCTCCGCACATGATACTTTGCGCCCCCAGGGTGATCGCTTTCATTCCGCTGGCGCAAACTTTATTTACGGTAGTGCAGTTTGTTTCGTCGGGCAGACCGGCAAATTTTGCTGCCTGCCGGGCCGGAGCCTGGCCCAGGTTGGCCTGCAACACGCAACCCATCAGCACATCCTGAACCTGGTCAGGTTGAATACCCGCGCGTTCCAGGGCGGCCCGGATCGCGATAGCCCCCAGCTGTGTGGCGGACAATTCCCTGAGACTGCCGCCAAAACTTCCCATGGGGGTGCGAACAGCCGACACAATCATGACTTCTTTCATCTTTTTCCTGTTGAGGGCGCAAAGATAGCAAGAAGCAGCAGGGCGAAATCCGGCACCAAATCTGAAAGTTAGCTTTGAAGATGCTTGAAGACACGCTCAACAAGGTTACGGCTTTCGCAAGTCAGGCGCACGCAGGGCAACAGCGGAAATTCGCACCTGAGCCCTACATCGTGCATCCGATCAGGGTGATGGAGCTGTGCCGCCAATACAGCAATGATATTTCTGTTCTCAGCGCAGCCCTGTTGCACGATCTGCTGGAAGACACGCCCGTAACCCGCGACGAGATGGATGTGTTTTTGAGAACGGTAATGTCTGAAAAAGATGCGGCCCAGACCGTTCAAATGGTCGTAGAACTGACCGATGTATTCATCAAGAAGAATTACCCGGAATGGAACCGCCGGAAGCGGCGTAAGATGGAAGCGGAGCGGCTTTCGAAAATCAGCGCCGGCGGACAAACCGTGAAATATGCGGACATCCTGGACAACAGTCTTGACATTGTGAACGTGGAAAATGACTTTGCAAAAAAATATTTGGAAGAATGCCTCGAGATCCTTCACGCTATGCAAAAAGGGAGCCGCCCATTGTACGAACGCGCGCTGGAAACAGTGAAGGACTGCATGCAAAAAGTGAAAATCTGAAACATGCCAAAGCGAAGCGCGGGAATTTTGTTGTTTCGACGCAACGTGGACGGCGTCGAGGTGATGCTCGTGCATCCCGGCGGACCGTTTTGGACAAACAAGGACAAGGGAGCCTGGTCCATTCCCAAGGGCGAGTTTGACGAAACTGAAGATCCACTGGATGCTGCCCGGCGCGAACTGCACGAAGAGACGGGCATAAAAGCGAATGGAAAGTTTATCGCGCTGCAGCCGGTAAGGTTGCGGAGCGGGAAATGGGTACTGGCATGGGCTCTGGAAAAAGATGTTGATGTTTCGAAAATCCGAAGCAATCATTTTTCAACCGAATGGCCGCCCGGTTCGGGTCGTACGAAAACATTTCCCGAGGTGGACCGTGCCGGCTGGTTCGCGGTTACCGAAGCCAACGAAAAGATAAATCCTGCCCAGGCAGGCTGGTTGCGGGAACTGGAGCGTATTCTTGAAACACCAGCCTGAGCTTTTCACAGCCCTTTAACGGAAACTGGCGTGATAGTTCGTTGACGGTGATAGAAATTACTCATTCATTTTAAACCAATCAGTATGAAAGCACTTATTTCTACACTGTCCGTCTTCCTCCTGTTCCTTGCATCCTGCAGCAGCTTCAAAAACGTGCAGGAGCCGCAATACCGGGATATCCAAAATGTACGGCTGATCAAGGTAGGGCTGTTGCAGACCACAGCGGGAGTGGACCTCGTGTACTACAATCCGAATGATTTCGGCATCCAGCTCACGAATGCCCGCGGCGATGTGTATATCGACAACGACTATTTCGGTCATTTCCAGCTTGACGAAAATGTAAAAGTTGGAAAGCGTTCTGAGTTCATCCTGCCGGTCGTTTTCAAGCTCGACAACGTGGGCGCTATTAAGAACCAGCGTGATATTTATAAGAAGAAGGAAGCCTTGGTAAAAATCGAAGGGCATGCTCGCGTGCAAAAAGCTGGTTTTTCGAAAGAGATCCCGATCCGTTTTGAGCGCGTAGAGAACATTGAAAAGTTTCGTGCCATCGTGGCGTCCCGTTAACGCTGACAGGACGGAAAAAGAACGAAATGCCCCGGTTCGCCCCCGGGGCGTTTTCAAATTAGCCGGTTGTTAAAAGTGAAGGTGCTTAAAGCATTCATTTTCAGAAGCCTGCTAGCTGTAGCCCCAGCGCTTTAACAACGTGCAGATCTCTGGCACTTTTTTCGTTTTTCAACAGCTGTCATCAGCATTGTTTAACCTTAAAACCTGAAGTATGAAACGAATATTATCCATCCTCTCCCTCGTGATCATCGCTTCGCTGGTGATCATGGCCTGCAACCGCAAACCGGCGACGGCCGAGGCAGCCAAGATTCAGTATTCAGACACTGTCGGGCTCGCAGAATTCCAGGCCTGGAAGGCCGAGAACGAGCGGCTCAGCATGATGGAAAAATACAACCAGCAAAATAATGTCGTTACAACCGCTCCGGCTCGTACCCGTACGCGTACCGTCTACAGAACGGCGGGAACCCGGGGTACCACTACCACTTCTACTGCAAAGCGCGGTTGGAGTAAAGCGGCTAAAGGCGCCGTGATCGGTGGCGCCGGTGGTGCGGTACTGGGCGCAGTGATTAACAAACGTAACCGCGTAGCCGGTGGTGTTATCGGTGGCGTGATCGGCGCTGGTGTGGGATATGGCATTGGCCGTTCGATGGACAAGCGTGACGGAAGATATTAAAGACGCGATAGCGAGTAGTATTGGGCAAATCCCGGCCGGAAGGCCGGGATTTTTGTTGCACCCATAATCCCACGATCTGAAATTGCACTGGCGTAACTTTGACAGTGAAACAGCAACACATGGATGCGAAGGAAAGACTGGAACAACTACACCGCGAAGCGCTGGAAAAGTTTGACGAGTATCTTAAACTGAAAGGTCAGCTGACGGCCGAGCAGGATGAGCAGGTCAACACGGCGAAAAAAGAATGGCAGGCTGCCTGGGCAAAGCTGCAGGAAGTGCTGATCGTGCTCGAACGCCTGGAAATCTGACGGGGCCTAAAAAGCGAGAGCTTCTTAATTAAAAGAAGCTCTCTGTATCTTTTTCCGTCCCTTCGCCAGCATTACCTGGATCAGGTGATTGCGGGTATTTCTCAGCTTTCGATGTGAAGCACCCCTGGAAAAAGATCTGTCTAAAAGTATGAAAGAATCATGCCAGCGGGTGTCGACCACTTTGGAGTGAAATACATATTTTATTTTCTGATCCGCCCCCGCCGACTGCGAAAAAATTTCATACCTTCTGACTAAAAAGTGGCTAATCCTCATCACCGAAAAAAGCGGAAACACTTTACACCGCCTCCGCATGTACGTAAAGCTGAAAAAGGCGGAGCCGCTCCCATCATGCTCATTTTCGGGGCGCTGGTCGGACTTGCCGTGTTTTATTTTGCCGTACAGGCAGCATTGATCTGGATTTTGGTCGGCGCGGCTGCACTGGGCACAATCGGCTATCTAATTGGCCGCTGGATGGACGCAGGCGCTCTGAAAAAGAAATAGGGCACAGTCGCTCGCAAATGCTTTGCTGACATTACCCTCTGACCGTCTTCCCTGACCAGAATGATCCCTTACTGCCTGTAAAGTATCGCACAGGAATAACGCTTCACCCGGAGGCGGCCGGTCAAAACATTCGCGCTGACTTCATTATTCAGAACAAAGCTCCGGTAGTGACCCCGGGGAAGTGTGACTTGCTGATCCTCTCCGCTGCCATTGAAGATCACCAGTATTTTTTTCCAGCTGTCTCCTACTGCCTCGCCGTTGATCGTGTAGGCGATCATTCCGGCGGGAACATTTTCCAGGAAATGCAGGTTCCGCGTAATCTGCTCCGCAGTGCGCATCCGGAAACCGGGATGGGTCCTGCGCATGTTGACCAGCGCCCTCACATATTTCATCACCTCCCGGTTCCGCGATTTCAGATCCCAGTCGATCGCGTTGATGCTGTCGGGAGATTCGAATGAATTCTCCACCCCTTTCTTGCTGCGCAGGAATTCGGTGCCGGCGTGCAGAAAGGCGATCCCCTGGGAAGCCAGCACAACCGATAAAGCGAGCTTATGCATTTCCCGCCGGTGCTCCACCGGAGCCTCTCGGGCGGAAAGGTTAAGCTTGTCCCAGAGCACATGGTTGTCGTGACAATCGGCATAAATCACAGTGTGATGCGGCTGCGCTGCGTACGCCTCACTGGAGTAATTGACGCGGGAATAATTGACCTGCGGGTGCCGTACGGCCGCCACAATTCCGAATTTTACGCTTTCTTCGGTCCCGGGTTTCCCGCTGGCAAAACCTTTCTCCCCGGGCGTGAATACATGACCCTTGATCCCATCCCGGATCTCATCGCTGAATACCGCGATGCGGTTAAGCCTGTGAGCATTTTTTTTCAGGGCGCGCACGGAGTCAGGAAGCGGTGAGGCGCCCGCCGTCCAGCCCTCGCCGTATATCAGGATTCCGGGTCGGATCCGCCGCAGTTCGCGGGAAATAAGATTCATCGTTTCAATATCGTGTATGCCCATCAGGTCCACACGGAAGCCATCAACATGGTATTCCTGCACCCAGTAGCGCATGGACTCAATCATAAACTTGCGCATCATGGCCCGCTCGCTGGCGGTTTCGTTGCCGCAGGCGCTGGCATCCGAAAATCCTCCGCGCGGATCCTGGCGGTAATAGTAGCCCGGCACCAGCTGGTTGAAGTTTGATTTATCTGTAAGCGCCGTATGATTGTAAACAACGTCCAGGATAACACCCAGGCCGCTGCGGTGAAATGCCTGCACCAGCTGCTTAAATTCCCGTATGCGTACCCGCCCGTCGTACGGGTTGGTGGCGTATGAACCCTCAGGCACGTTATAGTTGAGCGGATCGTATCCCCAGTTGTATTGCGAATTTGGCCTTGTCTCGTCGATCGAGTGGAAATCGAATGAAGGCAGGAGGTGCACATGCGTAATTCCCAGTTCCCGCAAGTGGTCCAGCCCGGTCGAAAGTCCTGCGGAATTTTTTGTACCGCGCTCCGTGAGCCCGACAAACTTACCTTTCTGCCGGATGCCGGAATTCGCGGCAATGCTCGCGTCCCGCACATGCAATTCATAAATGACAGCATCCGTCGGGTGTCTCAGCACGGGGCCGCGGTCCTGCTTCCAGCCCGGTGGGTCGGTGTCGCGCAAATTGACCACCATGCCGCGCTTGCCGTTTACGCCGACAGCGCGCACGTACGGGTCCGGCACTTCGTCGGACCACTTGCCGTTGATCAGAACGCGAAACACGTAAAATTTTCCGCGTAGGTCTTTTTTTAGACGCGCGATCCACGTCCCGTGTTCCGCTTCCTGCATCTCCACAACTTCCAAAGGAATACCGCCCGTTCCTTCCGCGTATATGCGCAGCTCCGCCTTTTCCGCAGTAGGCGCCCAAATACGGAAAACAGACTGTGCCCCCGAATAACTCAATCCGAGATCGTTCCCACTATACAGCGGATAGTTTTCAAACGAAAACAACTGGGCTTCCGCGACGTACAATTTTATCAGTAAGCTTGCCGTCATCAGGTACCTCCTCATCGTAAAAGTTTTCGGACTAAAGATAATATTTCGAACCTGCGCGTCGCCCGGAAACCAAACTATTTCCGGTTGAGTCCGTTTTCCTTTTGATTGTGAAGAAGTTTTTTGAAGGTCCATCTTTTGATCTCCGGGTATCCTGTAAATTGTCGCATCAAACAACTGCTATGGGAGACATCCAGATCAGAAAGCAGCCTCGTAGATATGACGCGGTGATCATCGGTTCTGGCGCGGGCGGAGGCATGGCGGCCTACATACTCGCGCACGCCGGACTCAAGGTTTGCATCATTGAGGCGGGGCCAATGTACGATCCGCAGAAAAATATCACGCAACTAAAAAATCCCTGGGAATCGCCCAGGCGCGGCGCTTCCACCAGGTTTCGGCCGTTTGGAGATTTTGATGCGAGCTACTGGGGGTGGACGGTAGACGGTGAGCCCTATACAAAAGCCCAAGGCACGGACTGGTTGTGGTGGAGGGCGCGAATGCTGGGAGGACGCACCAATCATTGGGGCAGGATCTCGCTTCGTTTCGGCCCCAGGGATTTCAAGCGACGCAGCATCGACGGACTCGGTGATGACTGGCCGATCGGTTACGAGGATGTGAAGCCCTTTTACGACCGGGTGGACAAAATGATTGGCGTGTTCGGCACCAACGAGGGCCTGGAAAATGATCCGGATGGATTTTTTTTACCGCCTCCCAAACCACGGCTGCACGAATTGATGATTCGGCGGGCTGCCACCCAGGCCGGCGTACGCGTGATCCCTTCCCGCCTTTCGATTCTGACACAACAACTCCCTGACAACAGCGACCGGGGAGCCTGTTTTTTCTGCGGCCAGTGCAACCGCAACTGCAGCATGGCAAAAGCGGACTTTTCCTCTCCGAGCGTCCTTATTTACCCCGCCATGAAGACGGGAAATATAGAAGTGGTCGCGAATGCGATGGCGCGGGAAGTGCTGACTGACCGGGAAGGTCTGGCCACAGGCGTTTCGTATGTGGACAAGGAAGACCTGATGGAATACCAGGTTTCGGGCAGGGTCGTGATCCTGGCGGCAAGTGCCTGCGAGTCGGCGCGGCTTCTGTTGAATTCAAAATCATCGCGTCACCCGAATGGGCTTGCCAACAGCAGCGGTGTTGTAGGAAAATACCTTCATGATTCCACCGGAGCGGCAATGGGTGGCATTCTGCCGCAGCTGCTTGATCGAAAGCGGTACAACGAAGACGGTGTTGGAGGGATGCATATCTATTCACCCTGGTGGCTGGACAACAAAAAGCTTGACTTTCCGCGGGGTTATCATATCGAATACTGGGGCGGCATGAGTCAGCCCTCGTATGGGTTCAGCTGGGGCATCGAGAGCCTGAATGGAAAATATTTGGTAAAGGGAAAGAAAAAAGAAGCCGGCGGTTACGGAGCTTCTCTGAAAGAAGATTACCGTTATTTCTATGGCTGCGGCGTCGGCATGGCCGGCCGTGGCGAATCCATACCCCTCGAGTCAAATTATTGCGAGATTGACCCCGCTGTAGTCGATAAATACGGAATTCCCGTGCTGCGCTTTCACGTCAAATGGAGCGATCATGAGCGGTTGCAGGCGAAGCACATGAAAGAAACATTCCGGGAGATCATGCACAACATGGGCGCGGTGATCACCTGGGGCGATGACGATGACCAAAAAAATGACTGGGGACTTGCCAAACCCGGAGAGATTATTCACGAGGCCGGAACGGTTCGCATGGGCGATGACCCGCGGCGATCGGCGCTCAACAGGTGGAGCCAGGCACATGACTGCCGCAATTTGTTTTGCGTGGACGGCGGGCAGTTCGTATCGCAGGCCGACAAAAACATCACCTGGACTATTCTTGCGCTCAGCATGCGGGCGTCAGATTATATCGTGGACCAGCTAAAAAAGAATGAATTATGAAACGCAGGGAATCTCTGAAACTAATTGCGGCCGGAGCCGTGGCACTTCCCGCCGCGCTGTCGGGATGCAAACAGGGCGAAAAGAAAAAGCCGGAGCCAGAGTTCAGCTTTGATCGGAACCCGGATGAGCTGAAGTATGAGAAAGAATTGCTGGCGCGCGAGAAATTTTTTACCGAGCACGAGATGGAAACCATTGCGGTCCTGGCAGATATTATCATTCCAAGAGATGAAGTGAGCGGAAGCGCGTCGGAGGCGGGTGTACCGGAGTTCATCGAATTTATCGTGAAGGACATGCCCTCACACCAGGTACCCCTGAGGGGCGGACTGCGCTGGCTCGACGTGACCTGCCTGAAGCGCTTCGAGAGAGCTTTCAAGAATTGTGATCCGCAGCAGCAGACTGAGATCGTTGATGAAATCGCTTATCCCGAAAAGGCAAAAGCTGAAATGAAACCCGGCGTTGCCTTTTTCACTTTGTTGCGCAATCTTGTGGCAACCGGGTTTTATACTTCCGAAATCGGCGTAGCTGACCTGGGTTACATGGGCAATGTGCCGAACCAATGGAACGGAGTGCCGCCTGAAGTGTTGTCACAATACAAGCTCGCGTATTCAGATAAGGATCTGAAAGATTGCCTCAGTTTTCCAACAACTCCGGGAGCTTAATAGTTCTGCGTGTAATTGAACTCGTACTGCTGGCTCGTGATAATGGGTTTCAGCTTGTCGTCGAACAGAACCACTTTGTACCGCAACCGGTATCGACCCGCCGGTAAGTGCAGCTCCGAATAAGGCAGCGATATGGAAATGCCCGTCGTGGAATTGTTGTAAATCGCTACGTCATATGCGGGCCGGAAATCGGCAGAACTTGAAACGTGGCCGTCAACCGTGTGGTAACGTTGATTCTGGTCCCGCAGCGGCGTACCGTTCGAGTAGTAAAAATAAGCGACCGCCTTGCAGTTGAGATATTTGGCATTTTCGATCGTAAAGATCGGGGTGATCACCATCTGTTGCGCTGCGTCGTCGAAGCTTGCCGTCAGCCGGATCTCCTTACAGTTTACCCCCTGGCTGAAAGTAAAATACTGGTAACCGCTGGTTGATATCTGCTTTAGTGAGGGATCAAAAATTGCCACGAAACATTTCAACCGGAAGTTTCCGCTGCCAAGTTCGAGCTCGTCGTAGGGCATGAAAAGCGTGAGATCGGTATAATCCGTATTCTGGTAGCCGGGCGTGAACTCCGTGAAGTCCGCCACGATTCCGTTCACCGAAGTCTTGATACCATTTCGGTCTGTAAGCGGGCGGTCGGTGTCTGCATCGTAGAAGTAAGCGGCCATGATGCATTTCTTTCCCTGTGCATTATAGATCGAAAAATCCTGGCGAATTTGCATCCCCAGCTTTCCACCCTGGTATACATTGTATTGGATGTCCAGGTCCTTGAGGCGACTCCAGATATTGGTGGTGTTGCTGACGGGATAGGTGCGATTGGCCGGATAGAGCTCCGCAATCAGGCGCTTGTCGCTCTCGGAAAGATCATTGTTCTCGCCTACCGCGTACCCGTCGAGGGTAAAATTCGCCGGGATGGGATAATGCATGATGGACTTCGGATCGTAGCTCTTGTTGGTCATACTGACACTGTAGCGGTCGAACACCTGGCGGTCCACCATGTCCCTGTCCCATCCGTCGTACTGGAGGTAATAAGCATATACTACAGGCTTGTTCCATTTGATGTTGCTCATGGGATTCATGTGCTCGTGCAGCAGTCCCAGCGCATGTCCAAATTCATGGAGCACGACAAACTTCAGCTGATCGGCTGTCCGGTTGGGCTCCATCCAGCCGAGGTTCATCGTTTCCTGGTAGGGAGCGCGGTTGCGGGCGTCAGTTCCGATATAAGAATAAGAGCCTTTTTTGTCGAAGGAAATGCGGATATCTCCTGTCCCTGCGCTGATGAAATCGAATTTGATGTTGGCAAAACGGCACCAGAGCGGCGCGATCTCCCTTACCTTGTTGCGCTGCCACTCATTTCCGTTGAGAAAACTCACTTTGAGGGTTGTGCCCGGGGTCCACTTATTGTTAAAGTCATACACCCCCTGGCCGGCTCCCATCGCGCGGTGACGGCCTGCAACCACATCGAGACAAGGTTGAATCTGGGCAGTAGCGGCGACAGAACAGAGTAAAAGGAAAAGCAAAAAAAGGTTCCGGAATCGCATGGCTGGTGGATTTTGAGTTTTAAGATACAAAATCCGTCGTTTTTACACACCACCTTACCGATCGTGTCTCCAATGTTGTCTTCATTGGGGGCGCAAAACTTAATGGGAAGCTGCGATTTGTAAAAGCCTGGGGAAGAATTCCAAAAATGTTAAAAATGAGAGCAAATGTGCATATCTCAGGCAAGGAACTTGACATATGGGGGGTAGAAAACGTATGACTATGAAAAACGGCAAGGTTCTAAAGATTAGGGAGCAGGTGTACAAAGACGCATCGGGAATTACCTTCCAATTTCTCGTGCGGGAAGATTCCGCGTTTCCTTATACCATCCTTCTTTTTAGTGATGATCTCCCGTTTGGTAACCGTCAGCTTTCGATTGATGCCGACGGAATGATTCGCGGAGGTGGATCAATAACCACCGGTCCTGAAAATTGATCACGACTGCATTTCATTGCATTGCGGAAGCCGGGAATATTGATGCTGGTACTGCTCCAGCAGCTCGCGTTCGCGCCGCGCGGGCTCGTCAGCGAGTTCGAAACTGAAATACCAGGCAAACCAGGTACAGATTCCTTTTTTTCCGCGCTTGTGATCCAGGATCGCTGCCCTGAGGTTTTCGGCTGATCCGAAATAAATGGGAGTACCTTGTTCGTTGTAGAGAACGTACACCCCCGGCAATTCCGGGGCAATAGACGCAACGACTTCTTCCAGCGTGAGGTATTGTTTTGTCAGCGACATAGCGCGGGGAATCCGGGCAAAGTTGAATGTTTTTTTGAAACTGTGGCGAGCAGAGAGGCAGTCATACAGGCTCTCGTTTTGGTCATTCGCAGACCTTGCGGAAGTACAAAAACCATACAAAAGAAGGAACTGGCCATTCGGCACGGCCCGCACAATAAGACAAAACCTTGCCCAGTAAGCTTCATGGCCTTTTGAGAATTACGATTTCACCGGGAATCACCAATGACCGTTATGGCGGAGTCTGTGCCCAAGTGGGTAGGGAAGTCTACATCAAATAGCTTGCATAGCCAGAGCTTTTAAGTGCAACACATAAAAAACCCCGGGGCCATGCCTGCGGGATTCTGCCGGGCAGTTGTATCGTCTTACACCAGCTCTTCTTTTGCGTGGCGGCTGTACTCGTCAATGAGCTTGCGCTGCAATTCAAAAGGCACCGGTTCATAGGCAGCGAAGCGCATCTTAAATTTTGCCCTGCCTTGCGTAATCGATCTCAGAGATGAAGAGTACCCATCCATTTCCGCGAGCGGAACGCGGGCGATCACTTTTTGAAAATGTCCTTCCGAATCGATTCCTTCTACGATTGCCCTGCGACTCTGCAAATCTCCCATCACTGCGCCGGTGAGATCATCAGGACAAAGTACTTCCACATGATAGATCGGTTCCAGGATCTGCGGATCGGCCTGCTGGAACGCCTGCCGGAACGCCTGCAGCCCCGCGATTTTGAACGAGATATCATTGCTGTCGACCGGATGCATTTTCCCGTCATACACACAAACCCGGATGTCGCGCGCGTAGGAGCCTGTGAGGGGACCGTTGTGCATTTTTTCCATTACTCCCTTCAGTATGGACGGCAGGAAACGCGCGTCTATGGCTCCCCCGACAATACAATTGTAAAATACGAGTTTGCCGCCCCAGTCAAGATCATACACATCTCTTCCGCGCACCGTAAGGTCCCTGGGTTCGGGCATTCCTTCATACCAGGGTTCAATGCGCATGTACACCTCGCCAAATTGCCCCGCCCCGCCGCTTTGCTTTTTATGCCTGTAGCTTGCATCAGCCATTTTACGGATGGTTTCACGGTAAGCGATCTTCGGCCGCACGAAACGTACCTCCTGGCGATGCTGCTTTTCGATTTTCCACTTCGCAACTGCCAGGTGCATGTCGCCCTGGCAATGTATCAAAGTCTGCTTTAATTCCTGGGAAACCTCGACAATCAGGGTAGGATCTTCTTCACGGAGCTGGTGAAGGGCCTGGGAAAGTTTCTCCTCCTCTCCTTTTTTCAGCGGCTCGATGGCCACGGTCATGTTTGGCGGAGGGAACTCGATCGGGGGAAGCTCGTAGCGCTTCCCTTTCGTATGCAATGTGTTGTTGGTGTGCGTATTCTTCAGCTTGAGCGTGGCGCCAATATCGCCGGCCACCAACTCATTGGTAGGGATGCGTTTGTTGCCTTCCACCAAAAACAACTGGTTGATCTTTTCCGATGCTCCGGTTGTTTCGTTCTCCAGCTCAATACCGGGCTTCACGGTGCCGGAATACACCTTGAAAAACGACAATTCCCCCACGTGGTGTTCCGAAACCGTTTTGTAAACAAACAGGCAAACCGGCCCCGCGGCATCGCACTGCAGCGTTCCGCCTGAAATTGTCTGCTGCGGCGGCATTTCGTTGGCGCTGGGGCAAACGTTATCGATAAATCCCATCAGCCTTCCGCTTCCCATATTACGCTCAGCGGAAAGGCAGAAAAGCGGAAAAAGGTCATGTGCAACCATCGCTTTTTTCAGGCCGGATTTCATCTCATCCTCATCCAGCTCTCCTTTTTCGAAATAACGTTCCATGAGCGACTCGTCGTTGCTGGCCACTGCTTCGATGAGCTCCTTGTGCAGGTCGTCGGCGCGTTGTTTTTCCTCTTCAGGAATCGGCAGCTTTTCCGGTTTTCCTCCGTTGTCCTTGAACTTGTACATGGTCATCCGGAGTACGTCCACGATCTCGTGAAAGCCCGCACCTGTCTGACGCGGGTACTGCACTACAACAACCTTATTTCCAAAATGCGCGCGTGCTTCGCGTACCGTGCGGTCAAAATCGGCATTGTCGTCGTCGAGCTTATTGACCGCGAAGATCATCGGGGTGCGAAATTTCTCGGTATATTCCCAGATAATATCGGTGCCCACTTCCACGCCCATCACGGCGTTGAGCAGCATAACCCCCGTATCGGCGACGCGCAGCGCGGAGATCACCTCGCCCACGAAATCATCGTAGCCCGGAGTATCGAGAATATTGATCTTGTAACCCCGCCACTTGACGTGAAGGAGCTTGCTGAAAATAGAATTACCACGCTCCTGCTCCAGTTCGTGGTAATCGCCCGTGGTATTTCGCTCGGCTATGCTGCCCCGCCGGGTGATGACCCCGGCCTCGTATAGCATGCATTCCGCTAACGTGGTCTTGCCGGAGCCGGCGTGGCCCAGCAAGACAATATTTTTTACATGTGAGGTATCAAACTCTGCCATAACAGGAATTTTAAATGTTCTGGTCACCCCGGCACCGCCGGGTAGTAAAAAATCATTTGCTGAGGCAAAACGCTACTGCATTCGCTTCAGGAACTGCTCGAATTCTTCCCGCAGCTCCACCAGCGTGTGGTCGAGATGCTGGTACTGGTCAAACAGTCTTTCATGCTCGGCCACGGTTTCTTCATGAAGCTGCCCGTGGTTGGCGGCGATTTCAAAATTGATCCGTCGTTCGTGCGTCTTGATCGCCTGCTTGAGGTCGTGGATGTTGATAAGCTGGATGTGAAACTGGTTGTGTAAGTGTTCTACGTCCTGGAGTTGTTCGCGGGAGAGCGTGCCGCTGGCGGCTTTCTGAAGTTTGATTTTATCCTGGGAGAACTCGTCGCGGAACTGACGAAGGGTTTCTCGCCAGGAGTTACACTCTCCGGTGAGCTGTCCAATTTCTACCTGAACCATGGTATTACGATTTTTAAGGTGAAGAATAAAAGAGCTTTTTCCTCATCCCGGAAGCCCGGCCTGCACACCTACAATTTAATGCATTTTCTTAAAAAGTGAAAGGAATTTTCCACCCGGGGAAACCAAATGTAAACGCAAAATTTTCCAACACCGTGGTGCCGGCACGGGTATTTCAATAACTTTCCCGCGGCAATGATCTCACAGGCTACCATACAGGAAGTTCTCGGCCGGCTGGACATCACCGAGGTGATCGGGGCATTCGTGAAGCTCAAAAAACGGGGCAGCAACTACCTGGGACTCTGCCCCTTTCACAACGAAAAGACGCCTTCGTTCAGCGTTTCTCCCACTAAGGAAATCTATAAGTGCTTTGGCTGCGGAAGAAGTGGGAACACGATCAGCTTCCTGATGGAGCATGAGAAATACACCTACGTGGAAGCGCTCCGCTGGCTGGCGAAAAAGTATGGCGTAGAGATCGAGGAAGTGTTTGCCAGTGACGAACAGCGGCAGAGCCAGCAGACCTCGCAAAGCCTCTTCATCGTCAACCAGTTCGCGCAGGAATTTTTCAGCACGCAATTATTCGATACCGAGGAGGGGAAGGATGTCGGACTCGCTTATTTCAAGGAGCGCGGGTTTCGGGAGGAGGTCATTCGAAAGTTCCAGCTGGGCTATAGTCCAGAGCGCAAGGACGCATTCGCCCGGGAAGCCCTTGCCCGGCAGTACAATCCCGAGCTTCTTTTGCGGGCAGGGCTGGTGCAGCAGAGGCAGGATGAGCAGGTAGACAATTACAGGGGGCGAGTGATCTTTCCCGTGCACAATCACAGTGGAAAAGTGGTCGGTTTCGGGGCCCGGACGTTGAAGAGCAACGACAAGTCGCCAAAATACATCAACACGCCCGAGAACGAAATTTATGTTAAGAGCAAGATTCTCTACGGCTCTTATTTCGCCCGGCAGGCGATCGATAAGGCAGATGAATGTCTGTTGGTCGAAGGATACACCGACGTCATCTCCCTTCACCAGGCGGGTGTGGAAAATGTCGTCGCTTCCGGCGGCACTTCCCTGACGCAGGAGCAGCTGCGTTTGATCCGCAAATACAGCAACAACCTTACAATTATTTATGATGGCGACAGCGCCGGGATTCGCGCGGCGCTTCGCGGGCTGGATCTTGCTCTGGAGGAAGGACTGAATGTGAAGCTGGTCCTCCTCCCCGAGAATGAAGACCCCGATAGCTACGTGCACAAGGCGGGGGCAGCTGCTTTTCGCGAATATGTTCAGAACAACAAAAAAGATTTTATCCTCTTTCAGCTCGAGGTGTCGCTGCGGGATTCTGCCGGGGATTCGGCGAAAAAGGCGGAGGTTGTAAACCGCATTGCGGAAACTATTTCCCGGATCAACAAAGCCGAAGACTTTACGAAACAGCAGGACTATATCAAGCAGTGCGCGGATATTCTGAAGATTGATGAGGCGGGAATGCATGCCCTGGTAAATAAATTCATCCGTGACCGCCTCGTGACGCAGGAGCGCAGGCTGCCTTTCGAAGAGGCGAAGCAGCTTGAGGAAAATGCACGGAAGGCTGAGGCTGCCGGATACGATGAGGCCAGCTATGACCTGCTGTTCCGCGAAGAGTTGCAGGAAAAAGAGGTTGCACGCATCCTTCTCGAATACGGCACGCGGCGTTGGGACGATCAAACGCTGGTAGCCGAACACGTCTTTGAGGAGCTGGTGGACGATTCGCTGTTCACCAATGCCGAAGTGCTGGCTCTGTTCCATGCCTATCGCCAGGTGCTGCGCGAAGACCCGGCGCAGGCAAACAGAAATTATTTTGTTTATCACCCTGACCCCCGCCTCAGCACGCTGGCGGTTTCTTTGCTGAATTTGCCTTACGAAGAAAGTGAGCACTGGCGGCGGGAATTCAGCCAGGCTACTGGATACCAGCGGAATCTTTTTGATAAACCTTACGAAGAATTCATCCACACGGTGAGCCGCGGCAACGAAACAGAATTGATGAATTACCTCAAGACGGAAGAAGACCGTACCCAGGAGGAAGTAGATTCAGCCCTGAATTACCTGAAGCTTCGTAAAGTGAGAAGGATGCTGCTGGAAAACCAGGTGGATCTCGAAAAAGCGCAGACTGCCGAAGAATACCGGTTGTTCTTTCAGACGCACCAGCATCTTAAGGAAATGGAGATCCAGCTTACAAGAAAGATGGGCGCGGTGGTGATCCGGTGATTCTCAAAAGTCGCTGTACGAGCCACTCACGAGGTCCTCTTCACTGATCCCGAATTCCTTCATATAATAGGCACACTGAGCCCGAAGCCGCTCTTCGCTCATCGGAGAATTCAGGTCGCCCGCCTCGATTTCCACGAAATTTCCAAGGCCCGGAACTTCATCGATATGGAACTTGACATTTCCCAGGTAATAGATCTCGCGTTTCTTTGACACCACCTTTCGCACGCCCAGGGCGGCCGCGAGCGCATTTTTCAGGCGGGGATCAGGGGATGGCACCAGGTGAAAAGCAGAAGCTTTCGGACCCAACTGGTTTTCGCGTTCGTAAAAAATAAGACTGTTTTCAATCTTTCCTTCCCGAATTTTCAGACGTCCACGGGCAACATTGAAATATGTGTCGGTTTGCTCGTCCGTTCCCCGGAAATCAGCATTTCTTTCCCTGAGATATCGGCGAATAAAACGCGGGTTGTCGCAGCGCGCCTTGATCTCCACATTGAGGTGTGACATATGATGGCGTGCCCGCGGCTGCGGGCAGGAGGATTGCAGCGTGAAAAAGGGATCAGTTTGCCAGTGCGGACTCCCGCTTCCGGGACTTCACACCCGGCTGACCGTTTTCCGTCTTGACGAAACGAGTCGCGCTCCATACGTGGTCGAGCTCCACCCGGAGTACGCTCTCGTACCCTTCGGATGTCAGCCGCTCCCAGCTCCGTTCCCGGTTGAGATCGGTCGTAATCTTGGAGGTGGTTTTAGGATAAGCCACCCAGAACTTCGAATCCTGTTTCAACGAAGGCATCACATCCTTCAGGATCCAATTGAGCTGGTTCTCGTTGACGGCGAAAACGAGCGCAAAATCAATTTTCCGCGTTTTGAGCAGCGGCGTCATGTTTTTTGCGAAGGACAGCTTGTTGAATTGTTTTTCAATGGAGGAAGGCAGACCCTGGATCAGGAGATTCTTTTCGTCCGCCAGTTCTAACTTTTCAAACAGCGATTGTGACATCTTTTGAAACAATTTTTAGGTTTCTGCGATGACTCAGAACCGGTTAAAAAAGTCATCTCAGAGTTCTCAAAAGCAGGGATCGCAAAGGTAAGTAAAAATACCGGTAGGAAGAAGGATAAATACAATAAAAAAACCCGTTCAGAAAGGCTCTGAACGGGCATTTCTTTCCCACATCAGGTTATTTATTCATTGGTTTATAAAACTTTAACGCCTCAGGCATGTATTTCTGCAACTGCTGAATGCGGTTGTGCTCGTTGGGGTGCGTGCTCAGGAACTGCGGAGGCCTTGCGCCGGTCGACGCCTTTTCCATCCTTTGCCAGAGGGGAATTGCTTCCTGCGGATTATATCCAGCCATCGCTGTCCACCACAAACCGTAGCGGTCGGCCTCAAACTCATGTTTCCGTGCGTAAGGCAGCAGAAACCCGATTTGCGATCCCACTCCATATACTGTCAGGAAAAGATCCTGCGTTTGCTGCGGCCGGTTGGCCAGCGCTACGGAAAGCGCGAGTCCGCCCAGTTGCTGGGTCAACCCCTGGCTCATCCGTTCATTACCATGCTGGAAAATTGCGTGCGTGATCTCGTGCCCCAGTACCACTGCCAAAGCCGCCTCATTTTGGGTGATCGGAAGCAGACCGGTGTACACGACAATCTTTCCTCCCGGCATCGCCCACGCGTTAGCAGCTTTGTTATCTACCAGGTTGTATTCCCACTGATATCCCTCAAGCTCTTCGGCAAGCCCCTGTGAACGGTAATAATTGGTGACTGCAGTAGTAATACGCTGTCCTACCCGTTTCACCATTTCCGCATCACGGCTCGACGACGGATTTACCACGCGATTTGTGGAGAGAAACTGTTGGTATTGTTCACTTGCCATTGCCTGGAGCGTGCTCTCGGCAACCAGTTTGTATTGCTTGCGTCCCGTAATGGCATGCTTGGAACACGCAATCACCACCGCGGACACCAGGAAAATCGACATTATTCTGCGTACCATAATCAGACTTTTTACATATGAAACCAATCATTGTACCAAAAAGATGTCAGGGTTTGGTTAATTAGCTATTGGTTTTCAGCGAAAGCGAATCAGGAATGCCGCCTGCGCCGGCGCCGGTCGCGTTGCTTCAGGATGGGCACCTTGCTTTCACTCCCCTTTAACAACCTGCCGATGTTTTTTTGGTGAGTGAGAATCACCATCAGGGCCACCGCGATTGCGAATACACGGTAGGTATCATTCTCCACGTTGAACACAAAAAGGATGAACACCGGAAATGCAATACTTGCCAGTATTGAACTCAGGGAAACGAATCGCGTCAGGTAAAGGACGAGCAGAAACACGCCGACGCAGCTCAATGCCGTCCATGGAGAAATGCCGAGCACCACACCGAACAGGGTAGCCACACCTTTTCCACCCCGGAACTCCGCCCAGATTGGAAAGATATGCCCGAGCACAGCCGTGAGGCCCAGTACGATTTGCAGGGTCTGTAATTGTGTCAGGTTTTCAATGTGGTCCGGTAAAAGAAACGCAAGACTCACTGCGATGACGCCCTTCAGCATATCAATGGTCATTACGAATATCCCCCACCGCGGTCCCAGCACGCGAAACGTGTTGGTGGCTCCCGCATTGCCGCTCCCGTAATCGCGGATGTCAATGTCGAAGAAATATTTGCTGATCCAGACGGAGGTGGGAATACTGCCAATCAAATACGCAAGGATGATCAAAAGAAGTTGATTCATAATCGGCAAATCGTCGTTCGGCTAAGGGGCGACAAAAATAATGCAAAAAGGCATTAAGAATCGGGTTAATAATTGGACCGCTATTCAACCGTCTTTTCAAAAGCGGCGCAGAGCCACCCTTCCTCCTCATCCCGGTCCAGGAGTTTGAGCTGAAAACGGTCGGCTTCCGCCGTGAATTCCTCCAGGTCGGCCAGCAGAATACCGCTGATCAGCAGTAGCCCGGAACGGCGAAGCCGTGATGAAATCGTCCCAAGATTCTGGAGTATCACATTCCGGTTGATGTTTGCAAGGACCACATCGTAAAATTCATTTCCCCAATTCCCCGCGTTCGAAACTTTCACAACCGCACAACCATTTTTCTGCAGGTTTTCCTCAGCGTTCGTTATGCTCCATGGATCAATATCCACTGCAATCACAGCCGCCGCTCCAAGTTTTTCGGCAAGTATGGAAAGGATGCCGGTACCGGTTCCCAGGTCGAGCACCGTTTTGCCGGCGAATGTCACGGAGGCCATCCTGCGCAGCATCATCCGCGTGGTGGCATGGTGGCCGGTGCCGAAGCTCATTTTCGGTGTGATTACGATCTCGTGTTCGACACTTCCCACCGACGGATGAAAATCTGCGCGAACAGCCACAAAATTTCCAATCACGACCGGAGTGAATTGCGATTCCCATACTGCGTTCCAGTTTCGCTCGGGAATCAACCGGATGTTGTATTCGATCTGGTATTTGTAGGCAACGCTGCGCAGAAGCGTTTCATCAAATTCGGGTGCAGAGATGAACGCGCTCAGCTCGGATTCCGTTTCCTCAAAACTCTCAAAACCCAGTTCGGCCAGTTGTGCAACCAGGATCTCCTGTTGTTCCGGCTGAAGGCCGGGAAAATTAATTTGGATGTGATCCGGCATTCCTGATAAAATTAACTAACTGGAAGCTGGAGAAATAAAAAAGGGCCGCCAAGGCGGCCCTGAGTTAAATATGTGTCCGATCAGGTCTCCTGCCGGGGCTTCTGATCGGGCTTCGGGACCAGTACTTTCCTGGACAGCTTGAACTTTCCCGATTTTGGATCGGTCCCGATCAGCTTCACCTTGATCTGATCTCCCTCGCGCAGCACCCCTTCCAGGGTCTCGAGGCGTTTCCAGCTCACTTCGCTGATGTGCACCAGTCCCTGTTTGCCGGGAAGAAACTCGACAAAAGCTCCGAAAGGCATGATGGATTTCACGGTGGCTTCGTACACATCGCCGATCTGCGGCACCGCCACAATTCCCTTGATCCAGCTTACGGCTTTGTCAACACCTTCCTTGTTAGCACTGAAAATGCTGACTTCTCCGCGGTTATTTACTTCCTCAAGATTGATAGTGGTGCCCGTCTCGCGCTGAATTTCCTGGATCACCTTTCCGCCAGGGCCAATCACCGCCCCGATAAATTCCTTCTCTATGAACAGCTTCACCATGCGCGGAGCATGCGGCTTGATATCTGCCCGGGCCTCGGGAATGGTGTCGTACATCACGTCGAGGATGTGCATTCGGGCCTTTTTTGCCTGGGCAAGAGCTTCCCGCATCACGTCCATGCTGAGGCCGTCTACCTTAATATCCATCTGTACGCCGCAGATGCCGTCGCGCGTGCCGGTAATCTTGAAATCCATATCCCCGAGATGATCTTCGTCACCCAGGATGTCGGTAAGCACTGCATACTTGCCGTCCTCGCTGATAAGGCCCATCGCGATCCCTGCTACATGCTTGGGGATCTGTACGCCTGCGTCCATCAGCGCAAGCGAGCCGGCGCACACAGTTGCCATAGATGAAGAGCCATTCGATTCGAGTATATCACTCACCACCCGAACTGTATACGGAAAATCTCCGCCGGGCATCATCTGCTTCAGCGACCGCATTGCCAAATTCCCGTGCCCTACTTCGCGACGCCCGGGCCCCCTCATCGGCTTCACTTCGCCGGTTGAAAAAGGGGGGAAATTATAGTGCAGTATGAACTTGGAATAATCCGATACGGCCGCGCTTTCGATCAAAAGGGAATCTAAAGGAGTTCCGAGGGTAACCGTTGTAAGCGATTGTGTTTCACCGCGTGTAAAAAGCGCAGCGCCGTGTGGAGAAGGAAGTACGTCCACCTCCATGCTCAAAGCCCGCACCTCATCGAGCTTTCTTCCGTCGAGGCGAATCCGCTCGTTGAGGATCATATCCCGCACCACGTGATATTGCAGGTCACTAAGGTAACTTTTTGCAAGCTTTTCCACCGTCTCGTCCAGCTTTTCCGTTTCCCCCACGTTGCTTTCCTTCTTCAGGTATTCGAGCAGTTCTGTCTGTACCTCATCAAACCGGTCAGAACGCTCATGCTTTGTCAGTCCCGCCCGCGCGATCGCGTAGATCTTTTCTTTAGCAAATTCATTGACTTTTGCCTGGAGTGCTTCGTCCTGCGGGGGCTTCGTATAATCACGCTTTCCCGGACTCCCTTTCAGATCCCGGAGTTCCTTCTGAGCCTGGATCTGCACCCGGATTACCTCGTGAGCCATTTCGAGCGCCTTGATCAGGTCCTCTTCCGCGCACTCCTTCGCCTCCCCTTCCACCATCAGGATATTCTTTTCCGTGGCAGCGATCATGAATTCCAGTTCAGCGCGCGCCAGCTCGCTTCGATAAGGATTGACAACAAACTTTCCGTCCACCCGCGCTACGCGGACTTCGGAAATGACTTCTTTAATGGGGATGTCGGAGACGGCGAGAGCGGCGGAGGCGGCAAGTCCTGCGAGCGAGTCGGGCATTACTTCCGAATCGCTGGAGATAAGCGTTACCAGCACCTGCACTTCGCACAGGTAATCTTCCGGGAAAAGGGGGCGCAGGGCGCGGTCAATCAGCCGGGACGTGAGGATCTCGTAATCGTTAAGCCTCGCTTCGCGCTTAAAGAATGATCCGGGAATACGTCCTGCGGAAGCAAATTTTTCCTGGTAGTCAACAGAAAGCGGGAAGAAGCTTTGTCCTTCCTTGGGTTCACGGTTGGCAACTACCGTAGCGAGGATAATGCAGTTTCCCTGGCGGACGGTCACGGATCCGTCGGCCTGGCGTGCGATCCTGCCGGTTTCGATAACTACTTCCCGCCCTTCGCTTATGGTAAATTTGGATTGAAACGGTTGTGTGAGCATAAATGAACTGTTTTGCGATGCCGCTCAGCAGCAGGCACCATAATAAATAAATCGGGGATATGTGAAAGCATCCACCATGACAGAATTCTCAAGTACCAACCCGGAATTCCGGAGGTATTATTTCCTGATACCGAGTTTTTCGATCAACTGGCGGTACCCGGCGAGGTTGTGCTTCTGCAGGTAGTTCAGCAGGCGCTTGCGCTTTCCTACGAGCTGCATCAGGCCGCGGTGGGTGGAGAAATCTTTTTTGTTTGCCTGTAGGTGATTGCTGATCTGGCTGATCCGCTCGGTGAGCAATGCGATCTGGCCTTCGATGGAGCCGGTGTTGGTCGTCTTTCCGGCAAACTCGCTCAAAACCTGGGCTTTCTTTTCCTTAGTTAATGGCATCTTTGTTTTTCTTTTAGTGATCCCGAAGATCCCTCTCCGGGGCATCCGATTTGGTCATCTTTTTAAACTGGCGGCAAAGGTAAGGCAATATGGAGAAAAGAAAAAGTTGATCCGGGGTCCTGGGCCTGAATGGGCTGAAGACAGTCTGTCGAACCAAGCGGACGGGAAGCGCTAAATTGCGGGTTTTTCAGCCAAAGAAATGGATCATCAGCGCTCTGCAAAATCGGTTCTCAAGCTTCGTCTGGCTACCGACCCACGCTGGGTGAATCTCGCCGGGTCATCCCTCGAAGAAATTCTAACCGATCATGCTTACTGCGAGCAAAAAGCGGCCACTTCGTGCATTTCCCTGATCCAGCAATACAACGAACGCGAGGAGCTGGTTCAGCAGCTTGCACCCATCGTGACCGAAGAGTGGGGTCATTTCCGGATGGTCCTGGCCGAGCTCAAAAAGCGCGGACTTAAGCTGGGAAGGCAGAGAAAGGATGAATACGTAAATGCGCTCTTTTCCTTTCGCAAGACCGGGGGCAGCCGCGAAGAACGGTTGCTGGATCAGCTCCTTCTCATGGCGTTAATCGAGGCGCGGAGCTGCGAGCGTTTCAAGTGCCTGAGCGAGGGACTCCCGGACCCATACCTGCGGAAATTCTATCGACGCTTCATGGAAAGCGAAGCCGGACATTACAGCCTCTTTATTGATCTGGCGGAACGTTATGCAGATCGTGGGGCAGTCCGCCGCCGCTGGGCGGAATGGCTCCACTACGAAGCCTCTGTAATAAAAACTCTCAGCGTTCGCGGAGACCGGATGCATTGATGCGCCGCACGCCGTCCCCGATGGCGGACGCGAAAGGCTCCGGATCATAGCCGATCCTGTCGCGGTAATGTTTCACAAGCAGCTGGCTGAATTCTTCCACAACTGAATTCCGGACGAGCGCAATCGCGCAGCCGCCAAACCCCGCCCCGGTCATCCTTGCCCCCGCACAACCGGCGAACGTTTTGCAGAAATCCACGATCGTGTCCAGCTCCTTTCCCGAAACCTCGTACCATTCCCGGAGCGACTCGTGCGAAGCGTACAAAAGCTTTCCAAAAGTTTCAATGTCGCCTGTCTGGAGAGCGATCACCGCGTCCCGGACGCGCGCGTTCTCGGTCACTACATGCAGCGCGCGCTTTTGGAGCACAGGATCTTCGATAAGGTGCCGGTGCATTTCAAACCGCGCAGGATCGAGATCGCAGAGGTGCTCGATTTCTACTTCTCGTCTCAGCGTTCGCAGTGCTGCCCCGCATTCGGAAAACCGCTCATTGTATTTCGAGTCCGCAAGCTCCCGCTTTTTATTGCTGTTGATGATCACCAGGCCGTAATCGCCTGTACGGAAAGGAATGTATTCATGTTCCAGTGTGTCGCAATCGAGAAGCAGTGCGTGATCCTTCTTACCCATCGCGACAGCAAATTGGTCCATGATCCCGCTGTTGACACCGATGAAATTATTCTCGACGGATTTGCAGAGCTGCGCCATGTCGGTACGCGAGATCCCAATGTCAAAAATTTCGTTGAGTGCAAAGCATGTCGCCATTTCGATTGAGGCCGATGAAGAAAGCCCCGCACCGATGGGAAGGTCTCCAAAATAAAGCAGATCCATTCCTGAAATGCAGGCGTCTCGCTGCAACAGCGCGTTGACCACTCCGAGCGGATAATTGAACCAGGCTTTGCCGCTGCGCGAATACGAAGTTTGAAGGTGCAGCTCCGCCTTTTCCGGGAAATTCAGGCTGTGAAAACGGAGCTTCTTTTCATTGTTCCGCGCCACCGCTATCCAGGAACCGAGCGAGATGGCACAGGGCAGAACGCGGCCGCCGTTGTAATCGATATGTTCGCCGATCAGATTTACCCGCCCTGGGCAAAAGAAAAAATATGAAGCGTCCTGTTCAAAGCGACTGCGGAATTCTTTTTGCAGTTCCTCTTTCATGGCCAAATTGCTTAATTTCTCGCTATGAAGTCCGGCGCGTTATTTTGTTACACCAATTCCAGAAATGAAGATATCTATTTGTACACATTGCGCAATTCGCAGACCGAAGTCCTCATCAGCAATTATGGAGCCATTATAAACACCTACCGGGTGCTGCGCGGCGGCGTTGCAACCGATATCGTACTCGGTTTCGATCGGATGGAAGAATACCTCGGGCCGGAATATTTGAAGCAGTATCCCTGGTTTGGATGCGCCGTCGGGCGCTACGCAAACCGTATCCGCGACGCGGCATTTGAGCTTGACGGGAAAAAATATTTTGTGACCAAAAACCGTGGAAGGCATCAGCTCCACGGGGGCGCGGAAGGCTTCGACAAAAAGGTCTGGAAATTTCGGGATGCAGGTGAGGGCGACGTTCCCTTCCTGGAACTCTCCTACCGGAGCGCGCATGGCGAAGAAGGTTTTCCGGGAAACCTGGAGGTGCTGATCCGGTTTGAGCTGCGTGAACCGCATGAGCTGAGTTACGAATTTTCCGCAACTGCAGATCAGCCTACGCCGGTCAACCTGACCCACCATGGCTACTTCAACCTGAATAATGGAGAAGGAACCATTCACGGCCACGAGTTGTTCATTCCCGCTTCCAGCTACCTCCAGCAGGATGAAGATCTTGTAGCCACCGGGAGTTACGTGCCGGTGAATGGCACGGCGCATGATTTTAGAAATTCCAAACAGATCGGCGAAGCGCTGCAGCAGCTTCCCGAATTCGATCAGAGTTTTGTGCTGGACAAAGAATCTGTGGAAACGGAGTTACAGGTTGCGGCAAAGCTGGACTCGCCACATTCGCGACTGAGCCTTACTGTGATGACCACCGAACCCGTCGTTCATTTTTATTCCGGGAAATGGACTCCCAGGGTCGCCGGTAAGCGGGGTCAGCCATATGGACCTTTTTCCGGTCTTTGCCTCGAAACACACATTCATGCAAACGCGGTCAACATTCCACATTTCCCGAACACGGTGCTTCGCCCGGGCGAAACCTACCGGCAAAAAACGACTTACCGGGTTCTACCCCTGTGAGAAATATTTCAGTTCCTCGCTCAGATCGAGAAATGGAAAACGGCGCGCCAGGTCCAATGCTTTTTCAAAATGCAGTTTCAGAAACTGCGCGTGTGCACGGGAATCGGGTTGTGCAGGGCGGTGTTTTCGTGCTGTAATCAGGCTGCGCATTTCCGACATGAGTTCCCGGGCCCCGGCAGAAATGCACGTCTCGGAAAATTTTTCGAATACATATTCGGTGGCCATGTAATTTGGATGCACGAGGTCGATATCGTAAAAACGGTAATCGCGAAGCACGTCGATCACGAGCTCATAGGCGGGGAAATAATGAAAATTTTCAAACTTGTTCACCAGATAATGCACCGTCTCGAGCAGCCGCGCTTTGCTCCGGTTATTCGCGATCACTCCGTCGCGGATGTGCCGTACCGGGCTCACGGTAAAGATTACACCGAGCCCGGGATTGAATTCCCGCAGCTGCTGACAAACGTAATCGAGCATGTAGGTGATCTCGTTGATCTCGAGCAGCGTCTTGTCGAACCATTGGGCCGGCGCCCGGTGACAGTTGGCCACTCCCGGTCGTTCCCGCTGGCCCGTTTCGCGAAGGCGGTACGAAAATGCCGAACCGAGCGTGATCATGAGCCAGTTTGCCTCGCGCAGAAAACGATGTGCCTGCTCCTGCGATTCGTTGATCCGGACGAGGGCGGTTTCGCGGTCCGGATGGGAAAAACGGCTGTGGTGGTCCCAGCTATGCCAGGCCTCGTTCAGAAAAAACAGGTCCTCCGGCCTGTACTGTTTTCGCTCGATATAGGACTTCAGGCTGGCCGTAATGCTGGCGGGATCGAAAAGGATTCCGTGCGGGTTTTGCAACACCGAAAACTTCAATGCCTGCATGGTATTCCCAATGTGCTCGGTAAAGCAGGAGCCAACAAGCAGGATCTTATCGGAATATCCTATGGCCCGCGGGCTTTTGTTCAGCTCTATGTTCACCATGAACTCCACGCGACAAAGTTCCGTTCTGGAGGGCAGAAATAACAAAACGCAGAAAACTTAGCGGAAGATTTCCGCGGCGAGCAACAGGCTTTGTTCCAGTGCCGCTTCATTGATGGAAGGCAGCAGTCCTTTTTCCCGGAAATAGATTATCATGGCTTCCGTGTTCATATTCCCCACCAGCTCGTCGCCGGCAAATGGACATCCGCCCACACCGCGGAGTGCGCCATCGAAGCGGCGGCATCCGGCGCGTAGCGCGGCGTCGAGCTTTTCTTTCCAGTTATCCGGCCGCGAATGCAGGTGCACGCCGATTTCTATCCCCGGCAGCGAGTCTACGAGATATTCGGTCATGCCATATACCTGCTCCGGTGTGGCGAGCCCAACCGTATCCGCGAGCGAAATCATCTGCACGTCAAGACCGATCAGCCGGTTGACCCATTCGAAAACGATTTCTTCAGAGTACGGATCGCCGTATGGATTGCCGAATCCCATGGACAGGTAAATGACAAGTGATTTTTGTTTGCGCTGGCAGAGCTGCTGGATCTCCTCCACCCGCCGCAGCGCCTCTCCCATCGAAGCATTCGTATTGCGGAGCTGAAAAGTTTCCGAAACCGAAAAAGGGAAGCCCAGATAGCTGATCTGTTCAAAGGCCGCGGCTTCTTCGGCGCCGCGCGGGTTCGCGACAATCGCAAGCAATCTCGTGGGAGATTGGGAAGTGTCGAGTCCGGCAAGCACTTCTCTCGTGTCTGCCATTTGCGGGATCGCCTTAGGAGAAACAAAACTTCCGAAGTCGAGCGTATCGAATCCTACGCGCAACAGGGAATTGAGGTATTCAATTTTTTTCCCGGTGGGGATGAATTGGGGCCAGCCCTGCATGGCATCCCGGGGACATTCCACCAGCCTTACCTGCATGTTTTCAGCCATGATTTCTCTGCTTCATTGTTTCATACAGGATCATTCCCGCGGCAACCGAAACATTCAGTGAATCAAACTCACGCTGCATGGGGATGGTAAACCGCCCATTCGCCACTTTCAGGACAACGGGGCTGATTCCCTTGTCTTCGCTGCCGAGGACAATGGCCAGGGGTTCGGACAAATCGCAGTCAGCAATCGCCGTGTCGGAATCCATCACGCTTGCAAGGATTGTTATACCGTTCATTCGCAATTGTTCGGCTGCTTTAACCAGGCTGTCCACCCGCGAGATCATGATCTTTTCCAGCGCGCCTGCAGAGGTCAGTACGGCATCTTCATTCAGCGCGCCTACTCCCTTGTCCGGGATGATGAGGGCATGCACGCCGGTACAGTAGGCCGTCCGTGCGATCCCTCCAATGTTGCGGACATCGGTGATGCCGTCAAGTATGAGCAAGAGCGGGGTTTCCCCCCGCGCCTGCACGGAGTGGATCACATCATCCAGCTCATAGTACCGGACTCTTGCTTTCAGCGCGATACACCCGCCGTGGTCGGGAACATGAAAAGAGTTGAGCTTTGCTTCGGGTACCTGGTTGACCGGTACCCTTTTTTGCGAGGCCAGCAGGCGGATCTCATCGTACTGGCGACCGAACTGGAGATAAATCCGCTCGAGCGGGACGTCGGCAAGCAGCGATTCCCGAACAGCTTCCGGTCCGGCAATCAACGAACTTTTTCTGGGCCGTTTTTGCTGCCTGAATGATTTCACGTTTCAAAAGTATTACAAAGAAAAAACCCCGCAATTATGCGGGGAAGGCCACGCTCTTCAATTTTCGCTCACTTCAGCGCAAATAATCTCCGGATCTTGGCTACGTAATCGAGCTTCTCCCAGGTAAATAGTTCCACCTTCAGGGTGCGGATCTTACCGTCGCTGCTGACGAAAGTTTTTTCCACCACTTTGGGTTCGCGGCCCATATGGCCATATGCAGCGGTTTCGCTGTAGATCGGGTTGCGCAGCTTCAATCGCTTTTCAATCGCATACGGCCGCATATCAAACAGTTGTTCGATTTTGTTCGCGATCTCCCAGTCGGTCATATCCACTTTAGAAGTCCCGTAGGTGTCGACAAAAATTCCCATTGGCCTCGCGACGCCGATGGCGTAGGAAACCTGTACCAGCATCTCGTCCGCAACGCCGGCTGCTACCATATTCTTTGCGATATGCCGTGCCGCGTAAGCAGCACTGCGGTCAACCTTGCTGGGATCCTTTCCGCTAAACGCTCCTCCGCCGTGTGCGCCCTTTCCGCCATAAGTGTCGACGATAATTTTTCGGCCGGTTAGCCCGGTGTCACCGTGGGGGCCGCCGATCACAAACTTCCCCGTCGGGTTAACGTGGTAGGTAATCTTCCCGTCGAATAATTTGCGGATGCTGGCCTTACAGCGCGCTATCACACGCGGCATTACATATTCGATGATGTCTTTGCGGATTTTCGCAAGCATTTTTTCATCAGAGTCGAATTCGTCGTGCTGGGTGGAGACCACGATGGTGTCGATACGTCTCGGCCTGTCGTTGTCGTCGTATTCGATCGTCACCTGGCTCTTGGCATCGGGACGCAAATAAGGCATGCGCGAATTCTTTTCCCTGCGGATGGCCGCAAGTTCGATCAGGATCTTATGCGCGAGGTCGAGGGCGAGCGGCATGTAGTTGTCCGTTTCGTTCGTTGCGAACCCGAACATCATTCCCTGGTCGCCTGCGCCCTGTTCTTCCGGCCGTTTTCTTTCCACGCCGCGGTTGATATCAGGCGATTGCTCATGAATCGCCGAAACGATACCACAGCTGTTCGCCTCAAACATGTATTCGCTCTTCGTATAGCCAATTCGCGAGATCACCTCCCGCGCGATCTTCTGAACGTCGAGGTACGTTTTGGATTTCACTTCCCCGGCGAGCACTACCTGCCCCGTTGTGACCAGCGTTTCGCAGGCTACCTTGGCCTGCGGATCGAAAGCAAGAAAATGATCGATAAGGGCATCGGAAATCTGGTCGGCCACCTTGTCCGGATGACCTTCGCTGACCGACTCGGACGTAAACAGATAAGGCATGGAAGAGAAAATTGAGGTGGCAAAGATAAGGTTGCCCAGATGAAGAACAAAGCCGCTCAGAGCCTGGAGTACACAATGCGCAACCTGATACGCTGCGGATTGGTATCCGTGGGACCGGTATTACCTGCCAGTCGCACTCTTCCCTTCGCGATGGTTGGGTTGATGCGCATTGGAAGCGAAGTCACGCCGAAAGGATTCGTTACATCGAAGGGCGCCCACAGGCGCAGATCGTAGCTGGACTGCGTGCCGGTCAGAATATGCTGCACGTAACGCGACAAGTTAAAACGCCAGATGCGGATTGGATTTCCGAACTGATCCACCGCCCTCCTTGGAGCAATTCCAAAACTTGCAAAGTTCAGACTCCCCGTAATGTCGGAGGAAAGGTCGAATGGCACCGAACGGTACTTGTCAATCGTCGTGTCAAAAACATCCACGTAAAGAAAATCCGGTGGACGAAAGAATGTATCAAGTGGATGGTAAACCTGCTCCACGATCAGCTCGGCCCGATGCACCAGGCGATTGCTGAGCGTCGCCAAACCGGGAATCTTCAAAGTTGCAAAACTTCCCGGCGAATTCTGAATGAAAATAAATGGATCCGGCAGCGATCCGCCAACAGCGGCTGCCAGCGGAGCACCGGAATAGTTTCGCCTGATCAGGTTAGCCGACGCACTAGTGCCGGTGAAGGCAAAATAAGTGACCACGGTACTGTCGCCGCCCCCGGGTTTGGGTATTTTGTAATAAAATGCAAGCCGCGTCGCTCCCGAAATCAGGCTGAAACCCATGATGGCCTGGCCGGAGGACATGGACTGAAGGGCGAACCCTTTGAAATAAGTATTGAATGCGGAGTCATTCCGGTACGCGTTCGTAGTATCGTAGTTCATAAGCCGCCGCCCGAAATTGGTATCGAGAGGAATCCGCAACTGGTTCCTGCTGGTGTCGCGGAATGCTTTTATCGAATCGTCGAGTATTGCCGGGGCGAAGGTGCGGCTGCCCAACTGGTTAAAATATACAAAATCGTTGGTGCGGATGAGATAGGTGGAGTCGGCGCGGAATACATTTCCCTGCCCCATCTCGTATACATTTACAGTTTGCGTGACGTTGGTGTCGCCGTAATTTTCCACGAAGCTGAGAACGAGCACCACCGAGTCCAGCCGCGTGCTGTCCCTCCGCGCAAATGGATAGACCCACGTAGGATTGGCTTGCAGGGGTTTCAGCTGCAAAAAGAGCCGCGCATCGGTGCCGCCGAAAAATGGGTCGCTGTTTATCCTGCCGAGGAAATGGACTTCATTGCGGCGAAGGCGCTGCGAATCCATGGCGAGGCTGAACGTATCGTTGAAAGCAAGTACGGTCAGCGAGGTGTCGAACGTTGTGATGTTATCGATTGGCGGAATGAGATCGTCACCCAGTTCGGTAGCTTCGTTGATCCGGCGGCAGGAAGAGATAATTACGAGGAAAGCGAAAAAAGTTAATCCAATCTTCAGTACTATCTTTCTCTTCACGAAGAATGTTTGTCTGGGTTAGGAAATTTCACTTGCTCGCAAGATCGCTATAGAGTTGTAAATAGTCTGTTAAATCCCCTTCGGGATTGTAGTGTAACGTCTTCTTTCCGCGCACTTTGGAAAACTCATCCACAAGTTTCTTTTCGATCCTTTCCGCTCCGAACGTGATCGCATCGGCATAGGCAGCGCCGCCGCGGAGCATGGCCGTGTTTGTCCCTTCGCGGAACACATCCAGATCTTTTTCCTTAAGCGATGGATGGATCAGCGCCTTCTTGAGAAAATCGCTTCCCAATTTTTCCCTGAACGTATTTTGGCCGACGGTAAACACCACCTTGCTGTGCGCGAATACGGGTTCTTTACGGTATATAGTCTTGAGGTAAGCAGGAATAAGCGCAGTCATCCAACCGCTGCAATGGATGATGTCCGGTGGCCAGCCGAATTTTTTTACAGTCTCGAGGGCACCTTTGCAGAAGAACACCGTACGGAGGCCGTTGTCGTCGAACCAATTTTCGTTTTCGTCGTGAAATACAAACTTCCGGCGGAAGAGGTCTTCATTGTCCAAAAAATAGACTTGCAGTCTCGCGCTGGGTAACGATGCCACTTTGATTTGGAGCGGCATGTCTTCATTATCAACGGTTACATTAATCCCGGAAAGACGCACAACCTCGTGGAGCCTGTGCCTGCGCTCGTTGATGACGCCAAAGCGGGGCATGATGCAGCGAACTTCGAATCCGTTATCATTCGCGCGGATTGCCAGCTTGTTTACGATCTCGGAGAATTCTGTCAGCTCCAAATAGGGCGACATCTCGTTCGCGATGAATAAAATTCTTTTTTTTGCTGACATGGAAGTCCCGGTTTAATTTACCGCGTTTAGAAAGCTCGCAAAGGTAACCAATAATGGCTAAATGCGGGCTAAGAACCAATTCCTCAACCGCTCATGATCTTATTCAGGAAAGCGGACGAACTGCGTAACTATCTTGAGGTACAGGCATTAAAAGGAAAGCGGCTGGGCTTCGTTCCCACCATGGGCGCGCTGCATTCCGGCCATCTTTCACTCCTGGAAACCTCGCTGCGGGAAAACGACCTTTCCATATGCAGCATTTTTGTAAACCCCACCCAGTTTAATGATCCTGCCGACTTGAAGAATTATCCGGTTTCCACCGAGGAAGACATCCGGCTTTTGATTTCCGGAGGATGCGATATTCTTTTTTTTCCATCTGTTGAGGAAATATATCCGGCCGGTCTTGAGACCACCTCGCGGTTCGACCTGGGATACCTTGAGACCGTTCTGGAAGGGGAATACCGCCCGGGGCATTTTCAGGGAGTTTGCCGTGTTGTCGACCGCCTCCTCGACATCGTGCAGCCCCACACTCTTTACCTCGGGCAGAAAGATTACCAGCAATGTCTCGTCATAAAAAAGCTGGTCTATCTGGCCCATCGCGAAGCGATCCGAATTGTAATTTGTCCCACGTGGCGGCAACCTGACGGACTGGCCGAAAGCAGTCGCAACCGCCGGTTGAATAATAAACAGCGGGCAATCGCACCCGTGATCTTTAAAACATTGTCGGAGATACGAAATGAAATCGGCGCCGGTTCCCTGACTGCGATCCGCGACAACGCCCGGCGGACGCTCGAGACTCACGGGTTTCGCGTGGATTACGTTGAGATCGCCAATGCAGAAACCTTAGAACCTGCGGAGCATTGGGACGGTCGCAGAAAGCTGGTGGCGCTCGCCGCGGTGTTCCTCGACGACGTGCGGCTGATTGACAATTTACTGATACCTTGATAATGGAGGCTACAGTACTGTTGCACGCGAACGTCGCCTGATTTTTTAGTTCACGCGCATCCAAGTATTTTCGGCCCTCGTATGAGGAAGCGGCTGCGCACGGTATTGCAGTATGTGTTCTTTTTCGGCCTGGGCATATTTCTGGTCTGGTGGTCGATCCGCGACCTGACAGCAGCCGACCGCTCTCATATCCGGTCTGCCCTGCAAACGGCACGCTACTACCTCATCGTTCCGGTATTCACCATCCTTTTTCTCAGCCACTACATCCGCGCACTGCGCTGGAAGCTGCTCATTGATTCACTGGGCTACTCTCCTTCCCGGACGAACACGTTTTTTGCGGTAATGATCGGCTACCTCGCCAATCAGGCTGTGCCGCGTTTAGGAGAAGTGTTGAAATGCACCGTGCTGGCCAGGTATGAAAAGCTGCCGGCGGACAAGCTCATCGGCACGATCATCCTCGAACGTCTCATCGACGGCCTCACACTGCTTCTGGTCTTTGCCATTACCATTGCGATCCAGCCGGGAATCTACTCTGATCTCGTCAGCACTTTTTTCTACTCGTCGCCCGAAGAGCCGCAGGGCAAGAATTCTTCGGGTTTGATATTTGCGCTCGTTCTTGTCGCGGCTATCATCCTCGTGGTTGCTGCATGGATGATCCGGAAGAAAAAGACCTGGGCCGACCTTTTCGCGGCCATACGAAAGATCATCCACCGCGTCTGGCAGGGCATCAGCGCCGTCCAACACCTTAAAAAGCGAACCGCTTTCGTGGCGCTGACTGTTGGAATCTGGGCCTGCTACCTGGTTGCGGGCTACATCGGGTTTATTGCCCTGAAAGAAACACAGCATTACGGCATCCGCGAAGCATTTTCGGTACTCTCCGCGGGAAGCATCGGGATGATCGTAACGCCTGGTGGAATCGGCGCTTACGCGCTGTTGCTGGAAAAAACGATGATGGTCTACGGACTGCAGAAAGGTATCGCGCTCGCGTTCGGGTGGATTCTCTGGCTGGTTCAAACCGCGGTGATCCTACTCGGAGGTTTGATTAGCTTTGTAGCCCTGCCCTGGTACAATAAAATAAGACCCAGGCCCACTAGTTATGAGACGAGCTGACCTAGTGACCGACAAGATTTACAGCGTGGCGGAGATCAGCCGGCGGGTGATGCAATGGCGCCTGCTGAGCAAATCGATCGCCTTCACCAACGGAGTATTTGATATCCTGCATCCGGGACATATCTATTCAATTGCCGAGGCCGCGAGCCAGGCAGACCTGCTGGTAGTCGGACTGAATTCGGATGCTTCGGTGAAGCGGCTCAAGGGAGCCGACCGACCTGTTTGCGACCAGGATGCCCGCGCGCTGCTGCTTGCTTCGCTGCTTGTGGTAGATGCGGTAGTGATTTTCGAAGAAGACACACCCCTGGAACTTATCCGGCTCATCCGTCCCGACGTGCTGGTAAAAGGAGGCGACTACACGCCGGAACAGATCGCCGGGGCCCGGGACGTGCAGGTATACGGCGGAAGGGTGCATATTCACCCCGTGCTCGAAGGACATTCCACTACATCTATTATCGGACGCATTCGCGGAGAATGACCGCGGCGTTCCTTGATTAAAATTTATGACATGCCCTGCGGGGCACAATGGATATGGCACACCTCAAGAAAAAACTCATCCCGCGCGATATCAGCTGGCTTTCATTCAACGAGCGCGTGCTGCAGGAGGCCGCCGATCCCACCGTTTCCCTCAGGGAACGCGTGCGCTTTCTCGGAATTTTTTCCAATAACCTGGATGAATTTTTTCGCGTGCGCGTGGCGACCCTCAAACGGATGATTGATCTCGGTTCGAAAGCCAACGTCCATCTCGAGTCCGAGCCGGAGCGGATCCTGGACGAAATACAGCTCATCGTGCTCAATCAGCAGAGTGAGTTCAACCGGATCTGGGAGGGGATCATGGAGGAGTTGAAAAAAGAAAAGATCTTCCTTGTCACGGAGAAGGATCTAAATGCACAGCAACAGGAATTCGTGCGGCGGTATTATGAAGAAGAGGTAAGCCCAAATGTGATACCGTTGATGATCGAAAGCATTCCCGAGTTTCCTTACCTCCGCGACCGGTCCATCTACCTGGCAGTGGTCATGTGGCGCAAGGACTCGCCCTTCAAAAAGAAATACGCGCTGATCGAGATCCCCACGCGGTACCTGGGGCGTTTTCTAAAACTCCCTTCCACAAAGACGGACGAGCATCACATCGTCCTCCTGGAGGACGTGATCCGGTTCAACCTCCCGGTGATTTTCTCTTATTTCGGTTATGATCAGTACAGCTCCTATATTTTTAAAGTTACCCGCGATGCGGAGCTGGACATTGATAACGATATTTCCACAAGCCTCATTCAGAAGATCGAAAAAGGACTGAAGAACCGCCGAAAGGGCAAACCGGTGCGGTTTGTCTACGACCGCGAAATGGACCCGGGGCTGCTCGAGTACCTCATTCGCAGGCTTAACCTTTCGAAGAAAGGCAGCCTCATCCCGGGCGGTCGGATCCACAATTTCCGGCACTTCATGGATTTTCCTGAAGATGTTTTTTCGCAGAAGAACAAGCGGCGGAAGTCGCTCCAGCATCCGTTACTGGCGGGAAAACGGGTGAGCGATGCAGTGATGGAACACGATATTATGCTGCACGTCCCCTACCAGTCCTTCAACCCCATCATTGACCTGCTGCGGGAGGCTGCGATCGATCCGGAGGTGACATCGATCAAGATCACCTGTTACCGGCTCGCGCTACAGTCGAAGATTGTCAACGCTCTCATCAACGCTGTCCGCAATGGCAAAGCGGTCACGGTCATGCTCGAGCTCACGGCGCGCTTTGACGAAGAGGCGAACCTGGAATGGAAAGAGCGTTTGGAAGAAGAAGGCGTAAACGTGCTGGTAGGCATCCAGAACATGAAAGTACACTCCAAGATGTGCGTGATCCGGAAGAAAACGAAGGAACAGAACATCCTTTACGGCTTTGTAGGCACGGGGAACCTGAATGAGAAAACGGCACTGGTGTATGCCGATTCGTTTTTGCTGACCTCGAACCAGAAAATCATGGCCGACCTGAACCGCGTTTTTAACTTCATCGAGCAGCCCAAGAACGTGCAGTTCCTGAAAGACTGCCAGAGTATCATTCCCAGTCCGTGGTACAGCCGCAAGGAAATGCTCCGGCTGATTGACGAAGAGATCCGGCACGCAAAGAAAAAAAAGAACCATGCGGGAGTGACGCTCAAGATGAACTCGCTTTCCGACGAACAACTGATCACGAAACTTTATGAAGCGGCCAAGGCCGGCGTAGAAGTGCGGCTCATCGTAAGAGGTATTTGCTGCATGATGACGGAAAACGAAAAATTCCGCGGCAAGGTGACGGCTATCAGTATCGTGGATGAATACCTCGAGCACGCGCGGATTTGGGTGTTCAACAACAAGGGTATGCCCAAAGTTTTTTTATCTTCGGCTGACTGGATGGTGAGAAACATGGATCATCGTGTGGAAGTGACCTGCCCGGTCTGGGACGACCGGATCAAAAAGGAGATCATCGACATCCTGGACATACAGCTGCAGGATAATGTCAAGGCCCGGTGGCTGGACAACAACCTCAGCAATGAATACGTACGAACCTCCCGGAAAAAAGTCAGGTCGCAGCTGGAAACTTACAATTACCTGAGCAAGAAAATACAGATACCGAGTGCGGTTGGCAGCCATTGATATCGGGAGCAATGCAGCGCGTTTGCTTGTCTCCGACATCATTCCCGGTCCCCAGAATGCTCCCGAGTTCGTGAAGGTGGCGCTGGTGCGCGTTCCGCTCAGGCTGGGTTTCGACGTATTCGACCGGGGACTCATCAGTGCTGCGCGTATTGAAAAAATCATTAAAACCGTCAGAGCCTACAAGCTGCTACTGGATGTATACGAGGTGAAGCACGTCAAGGCCTGCGCCACGTCGGCCATGCGGGACGCCGCCAACGCTGAGGAAGTGATTCGCAAGGTAAAGCAGGAAACGGGAATCACGATCGAGATCATCAGCGGCCAGCAGGAAGCGTCCCTGATCTACGAGAATCACATAGCGGAAAATATGACGGCCAACGAATCGTATTTGTACATCGACGTTGGTGGAGGGAGCACAGAACTCACCTTTTTCAGCGATGGCCGGCTGGTGTTCAAAGAATCGTTCAATATCGGGACGATCCGCATTTTGAAAAATCAGGTCACCGAAGCGAACTGGGACGCAATGAAGGAGTTCATCGCAAAGAATACAAAAGGTTATCACCACGTAACGGCGATTGGTTCCGGCGGCAACATCAATAAAATATTCAGTCTTTCGAAGAAAAAGGAAGGAAAACCGCTGACGCTCGACTTGCTGCGGAGCTATTACAGGGAATTCAGCAGCATGACGGTGGAGCAGCGCATCAGTCTGTACAAACTGAGGGAAGACCGCGCGGACGTGATCGTGCCGGCTCTCCTCGTGTACATCAACGTGATGCGATGGGCGGAAGCTTTCGAGATCTATGTGCCGAAAATCGGTCTTGCAGACGGTCTTATCCATATTCTATACGAAGAAGTCCGCGAAAGCCGGAAGACGGCCCCTGCGGATGAGGCATGAGGCCGTAAAACGTCGCAAGAATTAACCGCTATATTTACTGTTCTAAATTGAGGCTGCAAACCTGAAAACACAGGTATGACCGAACAAAAGGAGATCCGGAAGGTGACCACCAACACCCTCCAGAAAATGAAAAAGGCCGGGGAGAAAATCAGCATGCTCACGGCTTACGATTTTTCTTTCGCCCGGCTTTTCGATTCCGCAGGAATCGACGTCATCCTCGTCGGCGATTCGGCGTCGAATGTCATGGCTGGTCATGAAACCACCCTGCCCATTACGCTCGATCAGATGATCTATCATGCCCAGTCCGTAATCCGCGGAGTGGATCGTTGCCTGGTGGTAGTGGATCTTCCCTTTGGCTCTTACCAGTCCAATTCAGACATCGCGCTGGCTTCGGCCATCCGGATCATGAAGGAAACCGGAGCACATTCTGTTAAGATGGAGGGGGGCGAAGAAGTGGTGGAAGCGATCCGGCGGATCGTATCCGCGGGAATCCCGGTAATGGGACACCTGGGTCTCACTCCGCAATCCATTTACAAGTTCGGAACCTATACAGTACGGGCTAAGGAGGAGGACGAGGCGAACAAGCTTCGCCGTGACGCGCGCCTCCTGGAAAAAGCAGGTTGTTTCGCGGTTGTGCTCGAGAAAATTCCGGCCGAGCTCGCTCGCGAGGTCACGCGAAGTGTGTCCATCCCTACAATTGGCATCGGCGCCGGAAAGGACTGTGACGGGCAGGTGCTGGTAATGCATGACATGCTCGGAATAAACACTGAGTTCAAGCCCCGTTTTCTGCGTCAGTATCTGAACATCCACGAACAGGCTACCACGGCGGTACAGCAATACATCCGCGATGTGAAGTCGGAAGATTTTCCCAGCGACAGGGAACAGTACTGATCCACCGGACTTCTTTACCAAATAATCTGGATTTTTGTCTTTCAATCGACAAGCATGGATTTTTTGAAAACGCTTCGGCTGCAGGAGGTGAACGCCGGCGTCAGCACCGGACTTGAATGGATAACATCGTCCGGCGAAACGCTGGATTCCTATTCACCCGTCTCGGGCCGCCTGATCGGTTCGGTGACAGCCGCGGATCAGGCAGCTTATGAGGGAGTGATCACTTCTGCTTCAAAGGCATTTTACGAATGGCGGCTCTGGCCGGCGCCTAAACGAGGGGAAGTGGTTCGGCAGGTTGGCGCCGCCCTGAGGAAGTATAAAGAACCGCTTGGGAAGCTGGTGTCCTATGAAACGGGAAAGAGCCTGCAGGAAGGATTCGGCGAGGTGCAGGAAATGATTGATATCTGTGATTTTGCCGTCGGTCAGTCGCGGCAGCTTTATGGATTCACGATGCACAGCGAGCGCCCGGCGCACCGCATGTACGAGCAGTACCACCCGCTTGGGATCGTAGCCATCATTTCCGCATTCAACTTCCCGGTAGCTGTCTGGAGCTGGAATTCGATGCTCGCATGGATTTGCGGCGACGTTTGTGTGTGGAAACCATCGGAAAAAACTCCGCTGTGCGCAGTTGCCTGCCAGCTTATCATCAGCGACGTGTTTGCAAAAAATCGGGTGCCTGAAGGGGTATGCTGCCTGGTGAACGGAGGTCGGGATGTAGGCGCGTGGCTTGCAGCTGACGAGCGAATTCCGCTTGTTTCTGCTACGGGCTCCACACGTATGGGCAAGGCGGTCGGCGAAACAGTGGCGCGAAGGCTGGGACGGTCGCTTCTCGAACTGGGTGGTAACAATGCGATCATCATTTCAAAGCACGCCAACCTCGACGTGGCGATTCGCGGTGCGCTTTTTGGCGCGGTAGGCACGGCGGGGCAACGTTGCACCACCACGCGCCGGCTGATCGTTCACGATCAGGTGTACGAGGAAGTGAAGGCGCGGCTGGTGAAGGCGTATGGTCAGCTGCGGATCGGCAATCCACTGGAAGAAGGAAACCATGTGGGTCCGCTGATCGACAAAGACGCCGTTCGGCTCTACCAGGAAGCAATTGAAAAATGCAGGTCACAGGGAGGGAAATTCATTGTTGAAGGAGGAGTGCTGACAGGACAAGGTTTTGAAAGCGGATGTTATGTGAAGCCCTGTATTGCCGAGGTGCAGCCGGATCTGGAAATCGCAAAGCAGGAGACCTTTGCTCCTATTCTCTACCTGATGCGTTACTCAAATCTCGAAGACGCAATTCAAATCCAGAATAATGTACCTCAGGGCCTGTCGTCTTCGATCATGACGATGAATCTCGCAGAAGCCGAACAGTTCCTTTCACATGCGGGCAGCGACTGCGGCATTGCGAACGTGAATATCGGTACGAGTGGCGCCGAAATCGGCGGGGCATTTGGCGGAGAAAAAGAAACAGGCGGCGGCCGCGAAAGCGGTAGCGACGCGTGGAAGCAGTACATGCGGCGCCAGACGAACACTATCAACTACAGCAATGATCTTCCGCTGGCCCAGGGAATTCGCTTCGATCTTTAGCCGCCACGTTTTCTGCAAAAAATGTCGGATTTTTGAAACAAGATCAAAAGCCACATGAAAAGACCCACTTTCGTACTCTTCATCCTGTTTCTTCCGTTTTGTCCCCTGTTTTCCCAGGTGCGTGTAGCCTTCACGGCGGGCGCCCACCAGTCGGACGTCGACGAAATGAACAATCTCAGCAACTTCGACAGTCTCCGAACTGGCTACAGCGGGCGCACCGGCGTACACTTTGGCCTGGTTGCCGACCTGCCCTTTCGCCCGGGATCAAAGCTGTCGTTCCGGCCTGGCGTAAGTTTCTATAATAAAGGGCGCCGGTTCGCGAAAACGTACGACACAAGTGCAGGCCCGGTGGTGCAGCTAAAAACGGATGAGTACATCAACTACATCGATTTTCCGATGCATTTTATGCTTCGGCTCGGAAAAAAATTCCGGTTTATTGCCGGCGGAGGTCCGAGCTTCTCATTCTTCTTCAACGGAAAGATCAGAACACAAACTTTTTACTTCGACGGGTCAGTCGAAGAGTCGACGAACGAGGACCCCCCTGTCGGCAACGGGGCCGGACAATATTCCGTCCTGGGAGCAGGCATCGATGCCCTGGCAGGATTTGAATCGGGTCGCGTTTTCCTGCTTGCACTGTACAGTCGCGGATTGGGAAATTTTTTTGAGCCGGCCAATTACACGGCGTCGGACTACAAGCACCGCTTGCTCGGGGCCACGTTGGGTGTTTATCTCGGACGACCGGGTGAAGCAGGCGGATCCAGGGACCGAGACGGTGATGGCATCGCCGATACCGAAGATGAATGTCCCACGCGAGCGGGACCCACGATCAGCAGGGGATGCCCGGATAGGGATGCCGACGGGATTGCCGACCTGCAGGACAAGTGCCCTGACGTTCCGGGCAATATGGTCAGCAGCGGTTGTCCCGTAGCGGACATTGATTCCGACGGCGTTTATGATAACGAGGACCGATGTCCTTCCGAGGCGGGCCCCAAAAAGTATAACGGTTGCCCGGTGCCGGATACGGACAAGGACGGAGTAAATGACGAAGAAGATATGTGTCCCACCCGCGCAGGCTACGGACGCTACGCAGGATGTCCTATTCCGGACGGCGACGGCGATGGGGTGGATGATGAAAGCGACCACTGCCCGTATCATAAAGGCACGCAGGAACAAAAGGGATGCCCCGTGGTGACCGAAAAGGTGATCGAAGAGGTGAACATGGCGGCGCGCCAAATCCATTTTGAAAAGGGTGCGGCGGAGCTGCTATCTGAATCGAGAAAGGTTTTGGATGAGCTCGCGAAACTGCTCAGTGAGTATCCCCAGATAAAATTGCAGATCGAGGGACACACGAGCAATGACGGAACCCTGGACGCAAACATGAAGCTTTCTCAGAAACGGGCGGAAACTGTTAAAAACTATTTGCACTCCCGCGGGATCAGCGAGCACCGGCTTAACGCCCGCGGCTACGGCCCCACTCAGCCCCTCAGCCGCGGCGCCAGCGAGGCCGAAAAGGCCAGGAACCGGCGTGTTGAGCTGAAGCTAAGCAACTGATAGCGAACCCGTCTCATCTTGTGATCGGCCACTATTATTTATCTAAAAGTTATGAATGGTAGTGGTAAATTTGCTGCCTTTATCATTTTTGTATTCAAAACACCGTGTAATGAACATTCACTTGAAGCGTACCCTTTTCCTGGCGATTGCCGGGATTTTTTCCACCGCCCTGTTTGCACAAAAAGACGAGATACCCAAAGGCTGGCATCTGCTGGATAAGGAAAGCGACGGCTTTCATGGGATCAGCCTGAATAAGGCATATGACTTTCTCAGGTCGAAGAAATTAAAAAACAGAACGGTTGTCGTTGCTGTAATTGACTCCGGCATCGACACGACGCACGAAGACCTGCGTCCTGTTTTGTGGCGCAACCCGAAGGAAATCGCGGGTAACCGGGTTGACGACGACAAAAACGGTTATGTAGACGACGTGTATGGCTGGAATTTCATTGGTGGCAGGGATGGACGAAATGTCGAGACCGATTCTTATGAGGCCGCTCGCGTCTACCATAAGTTAAAATCCAGGTGGCAGGGAAAGGACGTGTCGACTCTTACACTCTCAAAGGACGAAAAAGAGGAATACGATATGTGGAAGCGTTCGGAAGCGCAGGTTGTGGGCGATACTAAGGTTAACAGTCTCGAAATGATCTTCCTCAAGCGCGCTTACAGCTCAGCTTTGAAAAGCGACAGTATTTTGAAAAGAGCGCTCGGCAAGGAAAAGTATACCGGCCACGAGCTGGAAGCATTTAATCCGACCGAATCTGACGTGAAAAAGGCGAAGGCGGCGATGATGAACCTGTTCCAGGGGAATGACGCGCTAGAGTCCAGCAACACCGACTTTCTCGAAGGATTTGGCGACTACGTGAGTTCGGAGGAGAAGAAGGCCGAAGCGGGCAGCACCCCTCCGAAAGAATACCGCGCGGAAATCGTAAAGGATAATTATCACGATATCAACGACCGCTTTTATGGCAATAATGACGTGATGGCGAGCCAGAAATCCGCACTGCACGGCACCCACGTTGCGGGGATCATCGCGGCAGCACGCAACAATGGCGTGGGTACAGACGGGATCGCCGACAATGTGAAGATTATGGTGTTGCGGGCCGTGCCCGATGGGGATGAGCACGACAAGGACGTGGCACTGGCCATCCGCTACGCCGTCGACAATGGAGCACAGATCATCAACATGAGCTTTGGAAAGTCTTTTTCACCTGAAAAAAAATGGGTGGATGAAGCGGTGAAGTATGCGGAAAGCAAGGGAGTATTGCTCGTTCACGCCGCGGGTAACGACGCAAAGAATATCGACAGCATGCACAATTATCCCAGCCCCGTCTTCCAGGCCGACGGGTACCGTTCTCCTGTCTGGATAACTGTCGGCGCGAGTGGTGATCCGAAGATCGGCGGGTTTACAGCGGGTTTTTCCAACTACGGTAAAAACGAGGTGGATGTGTTCGCGCCCGGCGTTAGGATCTATTCGACGCTTCCCGGTGGAAACAATTATGGAAACCTGCAGGGAACCAGCATGGCTTCCCCGGTGGTTGCCGGCGTTGCCGCGCTGATCCTTGAGTATTTTCCTGATCTCTCTGCCCAGCAGATTAAAATGGTTATTGAAAACTCGGTACAGAAACCGGCGGACAAGGTTCGGAATCCGGAGACGCAGGAGTGGGTTGATTTTTCTGATATCAGCAAGACCGGCGGCATTATCAACGCCTATGAGGCCCTTCGCCAGGCTTCTACGCTCAAAGGTGAGCGGAAAACACCGAAACGCGCAACCCGGGCGTTTTAAGGCAACTGAGCGAAAAATTCTATGCGCCCCGCTTCGGCGGGGTTTTCTTTTTTATTCCGAACTTGCGCGGCTGAATTACTGCATATGGCAAGACCCGATCTCTCCCGTGTTCCTGAGTATTACCATGGCTACATTGGTATGGTTACCGAAAACGAAGTTCTTTCCGCGCTGGAAAAAGGACGGAAGAGATTCAATCGGCTCCTGGAGGGAATCCCGCGGAAAAAGCGAAGCTATCGTTACGCTAAAGGGAAATGGAGCGTGCGCGAGCTGGTGCAGCACGTGATCGATGCGGAGCGGGTATTCGCCTACCGCGCGCTTTGTTTCGCGCGCAGGGACCCCACCCCCCTGCCCCCCTTCGATGAAAACGAGTACGCCATTAATTCAAAGGCGGAGGGTCGGAAATGGAAGGACCTGGTGCGTGAGTTCAACCTCGTGCGGGATTCTTCGATTGCCCTGTTCCGGTCATTCGACGAAGAACAGTTGGACTCCGCCGGAACGGCCAACAACAATTCGATCTATGTGCTGGCTATCGGCTTCATCATCGCCGGCCATGCTGCGCACCATGCAGGTGTGTTGAGGGAGCGGTATTTGTGAGAAGATTTGGGAGTCTGGAGTCGCGAGTTCGGAGTTCGGAGCCGTGAGGGAACCTCTGAAAAATCAGGTTTTTTGCTTCGACCTTTCTGAATTCTTCCCAAAATACAGGCGATGTTCCAGGCTGAATGCAGTCCATACCGTTCCGGCCGATGGGCCAATGCCGGCATTGAGGCCTACCTGACTGACATTCGCAATCCTGTATGTCACGCCGGCGTGAAGCAGTTCGGGGCCCGAGAGGCCGGCGACCAATCTCGTATTACTCGATTCCTTTTCCTGGGCAATTGCACTAAAATTGAAAATCAAGATCGCAATGATTACAACCGGATTTCTCATGAGGCTGGTATTTGGGCTCATAAAGGTCGTCTGTACACTTTGTCACGCTGAGCTTGTCGAAGCGTGACTGACCGCTGTTTTTGAAATCGATCACAAAGGTCTTCAACATGAGTTCGCCCTGTAATAAAATCGGGAATTTGACAACGTTCCTGTTGGACCGCAAATGAACGACCATGCTTCGCAGTCTACGGTTCGGCGGTCTCAGCGTGACGATGGTTGCCAGCACAACTCCAAACCTCCTACCCTTCCTTCAGAAGGCCTTCTTCGGCTCTTCTGCAGGCTTTCCCTTCACCAGGTTCTGCTGCGCGATGATGTCGTTCACCACCTTCACGGCCTGGTCGAGGTAAATGTCTTTCTGCAGCCCTTTCAGCCACTGGTTGAATCGCTCCTGCTTGGTCTTGTCGTTTGACCAGCGGCTCGCTTCGCCGGGGAGCGGACTCACCTCGAGCTGATCGCTCAGCTTCATCAAAGCCTCAAGCTGGCGAATGGTTGCCTTTACCATTTTCTGATCTTTCTGGTATTTCTCCAGGTTGAGTGGGTAGATCTTGTCGTTCTGTTTGGCGAGCCAGTCGGTATTCTCCTTGATCAGCCTGAAAGCCGTATTATTTCCCAGGCGCTGATTGGCAAGCTGCTGAATCGTGCGCATGTCGAAACCCGGGGTCCAGTTGGTATAGTTCGCCTTGTTGATCTCATCCCAGGGCAAAGCATCCGGATCGTCTTTCTCCCGCACCTTCAGGTATTCGAGATTATCCGGCAGCACGATGTCCGGGTAAACGCCACGCAGTTGTGTAGAGCCCCCGTTAATTCGGTAAAACTTCTGCAGCGTAAGCTTCACCGTGCCCAGTTCGGAGTTGGACATCGAAAACCCCGATTCCGGATCCAGGCCAATATTGCGCTGCACCGTTCCTTTTCCATAAGTGGAGGTGCTGCCGATCACCACTCCGCGGTTGTAATCCTGGATGGCTGCGGCGAAGATCTCGGAAGCAGATGCACTGAATTCATTCACCATTACTGCGAGGGGACCGGTGTAAAGAACCGACTTGTCCTTATCCCTCAGCACGCTCGGCTTATTATCGCGATCTTTCACCTGCACGATCGGTCCTTCTTCGATGAACAATCCGGCCATCTGTACCACGTCGTATAGTGAGCCGCCGCCGTTGTTGCGCAGGTCAATGACAATCCCATCCACCTTCTGTTCCTTCAGCTTCGATACTTCCTTCGCTACGTCCACATAGCTTCGGTTGCCGTTCGGATGGTCGAAGTCGGCGTAAAACTCGGGAAGGAATATATACCCGATACGGGAGCCTGCCGTCTTTACGATTGCGCTGCGAGCAAACGTTTCATCCTGCACGATCTCGTCCCGTATAAGTGAAACGACCTTGATCGTTCCGTCCTGCTTTTTAAGCGTCAGCCGGACTTCCGTTCCCTTTTTTCCGCGGATCAGCTTCACCGCGTCAGTCACCAAAAATCCCGTGAGCTCCACCGGATCTTCTTTGCCCTGGCCGACTTTCATGATGATATCCCCCGGCTGTACTTCGCCCGATTTCCATGCAGGACTGCCTGTGAGCACGCTGCTGATCTTAATGTTGCCGTCGTCATACTGAAGCGAAGCCCCGATCCCGTAGAACCGGCCGCTCATTTCCTCGTCGAAATACCGCTTGTCCACGGGAGGAAAGAACTCGGAATGCGGGTCCATCGTGGTGGTAATCGCATTCACGAATACATTAAACTTATCGTCGTCGTTGAATTTGAAACGGTAGCGCTCGAATGTTCGGTCCATGAGTCGCTTTACTTTTTCGCGGGCCTCCTGCTCGAGCTCTTCATCTGATTTCACGACAAACCCCTCCTTACCCCTGTTTTTTTCCCGCTGTTCCAATAAATCTGCATAACGCTCCAGCGCCAGGAATTTCAGCTTCTTTCTCCACCGCTCCTGCCGTTCGGCGTCTGTTTGCGCGTAAACCAGCTTATCGCCATCCAGCACCACCTCCTCGTCAACGGTATAATCAAACCGCCTGGAAAGTATTTCAGGATAATAAGTGGCCGCCTGCTCCATGCGGTTGTTGAACAGCTTTCCAGCCGTCAGGAAAAATTCAACCGGCGCTCCCTTGATTTCATCATCAATGCGCGTCTCATATTTTTTCATCGCATCCAGGTCGGACTGGAGAAGTATTGTCTTTTCCGCATCCAGGTCTGAGAGGAATTTTGAGAAGACTTTCCGGGAAAAGGCGTCGTTAATCGTCTGCGGACTGTAATGCGCCTGTGTCAGCATCTCTCCCACCAGCCGGAGGATCTTCTCATATTTTGTAGGCGGATTCTTCGGGCCGGTGCCCATGGTCTGAAACGCGATAAACGATCCCGCAAAAACCATCAGCACAACTATCGGAAGTCTTTTCATATTGAACAGATATTTAATTGCTGCACGCATATTCAAAAATAAAGCAAAACCCAGGCATTTCTTACCCCTAAATCCTTTTAACACAGGTTTTTGATGAAAGGTTCACCACGAAAAAAAATCCCCGGATTTCTCCGGGGAGCTTCTGGGGGTGGCCGATGGGGTTCGAACCCACGACCCTCAGAACCACAATCTGATGCTCTAACCAACTGAGCTACGGCCACCAGGTAGGCGCGGCAAAAATACCAAAAAAGAAAAAGCAGTAAGACGGTTTTGAAGCGCGGCGGTCTTTTTGTTTCTTTCTTTGCCGGGATTTAACGCGATTTTGAGAATGGACCAATGGGAACTCCTGCTGCTGCCGCTTCTTTCTGCTCTCGCGGGCCTGATCATCGCGGTACTACTGCTTCGGATTACAATCCGTCGGTTGAGCAATTCCCGCTTTACATCGCAGCTCGCAAAATTTTTGTCCGACATCCCCGGAGTGCGTGAACACATGCAGGAGCGGCTCAGCGATCCCGCAGTCTTCCAGGCCTCGGTGCCCCTGATCAGTCATCACATTGATGATTTCTTTCGCAGGAAGCTTCCAAAAGCAATGCCCTTCATCAGTCATTTCATCGGCGATAAGACGATCGAGTCGCTGAAGAGCCTTTTCATGCAAGAAGTCGAAGAACTTTTTCCGCAAATGATGAAACAATTCGCGGCACACGGTCAGAATACCGGTGTTACGGCTGTTGTCGCCGATCAACTCGCTGCTTCTCTGAGAACGCGTTTAAAACATACCCTGCTCCCGGAACTGAGAAAGTTGCTGCTGGTCGCGGCGCTCGCTGGCTTCGTTTTTGGGCTTTTCGAAGCGGCCCTGCTTTACCTTCTAAGGTGAATATCGCCCCGTTTGCCGCTCGTCACAATCCACCACAGGAGTGAAAGTTAAGGTTGCTTTGGGCGTCTAATTGGGTACAAATGAACACGATGAGAAAAACACCTGGCGTTGTATTCTTTCTCCTGATTGGTTTTCAAGTTCTTGCGCAAAATCCTATGGGAGGCAACCGCACTTCCGGCCAGCAAATTACCGGACGATTTTATGGAAAATTGGTGGAAGCAAAGTCGGGAAGGCCGGTGGAATACGCTTCCGTTCAGCTTGTCCAGAACAAATTCGACACCGTTACCCGCAAACGCACTGAAGTAGTGGTGGCTGGAATGCTAACCCGCGGCAATGGGGAATTCAGTCTCGAAAATGTACCGGTTTTTGGACAGTTTAAGCTCCGGGTGACCGTTGTAGGCTACAAGCCATTTGAACAAAACGTTGCATTCGATGTAAGACCGGGCGGAATGCCCAGCGGCGATATGAGCGCGATGCTTGGCAACTTCGACAAAGACCTCGGCAATATTAAGATTACCATTGAAGAGCAGACCCTGGCAAATGTAACCGTGACCGCCTCGAGGCCCGGGCTGCAGCTGGGTATTGATCGAAAAGTATTCAACGTGGACAAAAATATCGTGTCCGCAGGCGGGACCGCCGTAGACATAATGCGAAATGTTCCTTCCGTTAATGTCGACATCGACGGGAATGTTACCATGAGGAACAACACGCCCCAGGTATTCGTGGACGGACGTCCCACCACTATGAGCCTGGATCAGATCCCGGCGGACGCGATTGAAAGCGTTGAGATCATTACAAATCCTTCCGCGAAGTTTGACGCTTCGGGCGGAACCGCAGGAATCCTGAATGTTGTCCTCAAGAAAAACAAAAAGATCGGTTACAACGGGAGCGTTCGTGCGAATCTTGATTCCCGCGCGCGGATCGGGCTGGGCGGAGACATCAATATCCGGCAGGATAAGATAAATTTTTTCATCGGAACGAACTTCAACCAGCGGAAATCGCTGAGCAACGGCACAACCGACCGCCTCACGTTTGGAAATCCGAATGTATGGCTGCGCCAGAAGGATCAGAGCGAGCACCAGGGAAATTTTGGATTTTTCCGCGGCGGTGTAGATTATTTCGTCGACAACAGGAACACTGTTTCCATCGCCGGCAATTTCGCCCGAGGCAATTTCCGACCGTCTACCTTCAGCGAAATGATATCGGAATTCCAGAGTAGCCCCACCCACTTCTCGCTGATAGAGCGTTTGTCGAACACAAAGGCGAATTTCAGGAATTCAGGCACCATGCTTAGTTACAAACATAATTTTCCAAAAAATGGACAGGAGCTGACTGCCGACATCACCTACAATCAAAGCCGGAATTCCAATAAAAACGACATCCGCACCGACTCGCTGGACTGGGATAATAAGAACATCGTGAAAACTTCCGCCCAACGCCAGATTGGCAGGGGCGCCAATGAAAATTTCGTCTTTCAGACCGACTATACCACTCCACTGGGAGAAAAATCCAAGCTTGAAACGGGAGTGCGGGCTTCGCTGAGAAAAGTGGACAACCAAAATAACTTTTATGTAGTGAATCCGGATGGGTGGGCGGTGCACCTGCCTCAGCTGTCCGTGAATTACAACAGCCGGGACCAGGTTTACGCAGGGTATGCTACGTACTCCAACCAACTGAAGAATTTCGGGTACCAGCTTGGACTTCGCGTTGAGAGTTCTGACTACGAGGGTAATCTTCCCGACAAAAACCAACACTTCGACGTCCGGTTTCCGGTAAGCGTGTTTCCCAGCGTGTTCCTGAACCAAAAACTCAAGAAGGACCAGGAGCTTCAGCTAAACTACAGCAGGAAGATCAACCGCCCGAACTTCTTCCAGCTTTACCCCTTTACCGACTATTCGGATTCGCTCAATATCAGCCGGGGTAATCCCAACCTCAAGCCCGAATTCACCAATTCCGTTGAGCTATCCTACCAAAAAACTTTTGAAAACCGGGACAATTTCATTGCTTCAGTCTATTACAAACACACCGACGAGCTGATTACCCGGTTCCAGGTGCGGGACACCAGCGCAATTACGGGCAAGCCCATTTTGGTCAACACCTATATGAACGCAAATTCCAGCTACGTGACGGGTTTGGAATTCGTCGCGCGCAACAAAATCACGAAGTGGTGGGATCTTACTTCAAATCTCAATCTCTTTACCTCAAAAATCAATACCGGCATTGCCGGGCAGCCCGAACAGGACCAGTTTGCGAGTTGGTTTGCCAAGGTGAACAACAGCTTCCGGCTCCCAAAAAATCTGACGCTCCAGCTTTCCGGCGAATACCAGTCCAGAACCGTTCTGCCGCCGGGTGGTAGCGGCGGTGGAGGCGGCGGCCGCGGGGGCGGCATGTTCGGCGGAGGCGGCGGAGGTATGTTTGGTCAGCCTTCAGCGGCGCAGGGTTATGTACGGGCTAATTATGGAGTGGACGCTGCGCTCCGGTATGAATTCATGAAGAACAGGCAGGCGTCGCTGTCCCTGAACGTAAACGACATCTTCAGGACTCGCAGGTCCGACATTCATTCGGAATCGCCCTATTTTGTGCAGGACGTATTTCGTCAGCGGGATGCGCAGGTGCTGCGGCTGAACTTCAATTGGCGATTTGGAAAATTTGATGCTTCCCTTTTCAAGAGAAAGAACCTGCGCAACCAGGGCGACCAGAACATTGATATGAACATGGGTCAGCAATAAGGCCGCAGTTTATCACATTTGTACCGGCCGTCTCCCACGCGGCCGGTTTCTTTTTTTCCCGTTCATAAACAATCCCGGCGGGCGGGCTGTTTATAAAGCGGATAAAACCCGTTCGATACTTTTGGCCCGACGCCTGCATATTGTTTGCCTCGATGTGCCCTGGCCGCCCGACTACGGCGGGGCCATTGACATGATGAACCGGATTCGTTCGCTCAAAAATGCCGGCATCGCAATTGCACTTCATTACTTCACCTACAACGAACGCGGTACGCCTCCTGAGCTAAATGAATTTTGCGAAGAGGTGCATGTGTACCCGCGCAATGCGCGCGCGAGCGGCCTTTCTTCCCGGTTGCCCTACATTGTTTCCTCGCGTATCAACGACCAAATGCTTGCAGCGCTGCGGCGGGACCGGGATCCGGTCCTGCTGGAGGGACTCCATTGCACCGGTATCCTGTCGGGACTCGATTTGTCGGGACGAAAAATTGTTGTGCGCATGCACAATGATGAAAGCAAGTATTACCGGCAGCTGGCGCATTCTGAGCGCGGGCTCTTAAGAAAACTGTTTTTTCTTCGTGAAAGCCGCCTTCTCCGAAATTATAGCTACAACCTGCCGCATGAATGTGTATATGCGTGCATTTCACAGGCCGACATAAAGACATTACGTGAAAAATTTGGGCTTCCCCGGACGATTTTTCTGCCGGCTTTTCCGAACTGGCAAACCGTGTCCGGGCAGGAAGGCGTAGGCAGTCTCTGCCTTTACCATGGAAATCTTTCTGTTGCGGAGAACGAGGCGGCGGCTATCTGGCTCCTGAGGCGCGTTTTTGTCAAACTGAAGATGCCCCTGGTGATCGCTGGAAAAAAACCTTCAAGGCGGTTGCAGAAACTCGCTCACCTTTGCCAGCACACGTGCCTCATCCCGAATCCCTCGGAAAAACAAATGGACGACCTGGTGCGAAAGGCGCACATCAATGTATTGCCGAGCTTTAGTAGTGAAGTCACGGGGATTCGCCTCAAGCTATTGCACGCACTTTACGAGGGGCGGCATTGCGTGGCAAACCGCGCTATGGTGGAAGGGACTGGACTGGAGTCTGCCTGCCACATCGGGAATTCGGCGGATGCATTTGCCTCCATTATCTCGCAGCTATCCCGTCATCCCTTCACGCATGAAGAGATCCGGCTTCGGAAAGAATTGCTGGAAACTACCTACAATAATGAGCGGAATACGGAGCAGCTCATTCAATACTTATGGTAGCATTGTCGATGACACGGCCGCGCTCGGTACGGATCATGCGTGCCGGAAATTTCTGCACTACGATGTAATCATGAGAGGCCATAACGATCGCAGTGTTGTAGTCGCGGCAAATATTGAACAGCAGATTCATGATTTCGTCGGACGTTTCCGGGTCAAGGTTGCCGGTGGGTTCGTCGGCGAGAATCACTTTCGGTGAGTTGAGCAAGGCGCGTGCGATGTCTACGCGCTGCTGCTCTCCCCCACTCAGCTCAAAAGGCATTTTGAAACCTTTGGCTTTCAAACCCACTTTCTCGAGCACATCGTTGATCTTTTCGTCCATCAATTTGTTGTCGGTCCAGCCAGTGGCTTTCAATACGAATTTGAGATTGTTATTGACATTCCGGTCGGTAAGCAACTGAAAGTCCTGGAATACCACTCCCAGGTTGCGGCGCAGGTACGGAACTTTCTTCCAGTCGAGACCGCGCAGGGGAAAGCCCGCCACCTCTCCTTCTCCCTCGCGCAGGGGCAGCTCACCGTACAGGGTTTTGAGCAGGCTCGATTTACCGGTACCGGTCTTTCCAACAAGGTATACAAACTCACTTTTGTTTACAACCAGGTTCACGTCCTCGAGTATCAGGTTGTTTCCCTGGTAAATGTTGGCGTGTTTCAGCGTAATGATCGGTTCCGGCATGAGCTCAGCATTTTGTGCAAAATAAAGTGATCGGGTTTAAAACCTAAAAATGCAAACTTCCTTCCGGAGTCTGAATGACCAGCTCCTTTCTGCCGCTGTCCTCTACACGTCCGATGATCTGCGCATTCACTCCAAAACTTTCGGCGATTTCAATCATCGCCGGCGCGGAGTCTTCATCCGTATAGATCTCCAGGCGCGTGCCCATGTTAAATACCTGATACATTTCGGCGGGGGTTGCGCCGCTGCTTTCGCGGATCAGGCGAAATACCGCAGGCGGATAAAACAGATCATCCTTGATCACCCGAACAGTCTCCGGAATGTACCGAAGGCATTTTGTCTGTCCGCCTCCGGTACAATGAACCATACCGTGCACCGAATTGAAAAGTTCATCCAGTATTTTGCGGACTACCGGCGCGAAGGTACGGGTCGGGCTCAGCAAGAGCGAGCCGATGGTAACAGTTGTTTCGCCAATGTTTATTTCATCGGTAAGGTCCCAGGTTCCCCGGTAAATCACTTCTTTTTCAACAGCGGGCTCGAAAGACTCCGGGTAACGGGTCGCGTAGTCGGGATGCAACAGGTCGTGGCGCGCACTCGTCAGCCCGTTGCTGCCGATGCCGCTGTTGTAACGGTCCTCGTAGTCCGCTTTTCCGTAACCCGAGAGGCCGACGATCACATCCCCGGCTGCAATTTTTTCGTTTGAAATGATTTTCGACTTCGGCCATCGTGCCGCCATCGTGCCGTTCACCGCGATCGTCCGCACCAGGTCGCCGACGTCCGCGGTTTCCCCTCCCATAAAATGAATGTGGATCCCAAACTGCTCCATTCGGCTGAAAAACTCACGACAGCCTTCAATGATTTCGGAAAGGACTTCGCCGGGAATCCGCATTTTGTTCCGGTCGATCGTGGACGAAAAGGCAAGGTTGTCGCAAACGCCTGCGCAAAGCAAATCGTCCAGATTCATGACAATCGCATCCTGGGCGATTCCACGCCATACAGATTTATCGCCTGTCTGCTTCCAATACAGATATGCCAGTATGCTTTTTGTTCCGGCGCCATCAGCATGCATTAGGTTTACCCAGTCGGCGTCATTGCCGAAAAGGTCGGGATAGATCTTGCAAAATGCACGCGGAAACAATCCCTGGTCAAGCCCGGCGGTTGCCGCGTGCACGTCCTCTTTTTGGGCCGAGACTCCTCTCCTGGAATAAAGACTCATCGACAAAAATATAGCGGCGCAAAACTAGCCATTCCCGTCCAGAGGCTAATTTTTATCTTCGCACGCACTGATGCAGGTGCATACCGACATTGACGGGCTGCCGAAATTTCGCAACGCCGTGATCACCATCGGCACATTCGATGGCGTCCACCGGGGTCACCGCGAGATCATCGAACGCATGCGGGCGGAAGCGAACATCATAGGGGGTGAATCGGTTCTGGTCACCTTTCATCCGCACCCCCGGAAAGTGGTATCCTCCGCCATTCTTGGAATACGACTTATCAACACCCTGCAGGAAAGACTTGAACTGCTGGGCGAGCTGGGAATTGACCACGTTGTCGTGACTCCATTCACGGATGCCTTCGCAAACCAGACCGCGGAAGATTATGTGCGCAATTTCTTAGTTCAAAAGTTCAGGCCGCACACCATCATTGTGGGGTACGATCACCGCTTCGGCCGCGAGCGCAGGGGCGATTACCACTTGCTGGAACAAATGGCACCATCGTACGGTTACCGGCTGCGTGAGATACCGAAACACATTGTGGACGAGATCTCGATCAGTTCTACGAAGATCCGCGCCGCATTGCTGGAAGGGCGGCTCGATGCAGCCAACCGCCTGCTCGGCTACGAGTTCTTCTTTTCCGGCATCGTGGTGGACGGCGATAAGCTCGGCCGTAAGCTCGGTTATCCCACGGCCAACCTGCGCATCAGCGACGAAGAGAAGATCATTCCCGGCAACGGCATTTATGCGGTGTATGCTCGCGTGGGATCCGAGGCCGAAAAGAGAAAAGGAATGATGAGCATCGGGTTTCGACCGACAGTCGACGGCAAAAAGCGTGTAATCGAAGTGAATATGTTCGACTTCGACCGGCAGATTTATGGTGAGCAGGTGACGGTATATGTCAGGCAATATCTCCGCGAAGAGCTCAAGTTTGATTCCATCGAGGCGCTGGTCGAACAAATTGGAAGGGACAAGACAGACAGCCTCGCAGTGTTGTGAAGCGGTCAATATTCTATGCGGAACTCCAGCTTCGCGGGATCATCATAAAGATCATCCAGGCTGCCCGTAACGGTGACCTGTTTACCGTCGGCTGAAGTTTTCACCTGTAAACCTTCTACTTTTTTTGCCGGCGACGGAAGATTGATCACAATTGTATTCGAACTGGAAATACCCATAAGCGAAGCCTGCCGGAGCGCCTGCAGGTACTCGTCTTTGGCAAGATCCGCATGCTTTTCCTTATTCAGAGTGCGGGTGATCGATCCGGGTGCATAAGTGATGATGTAATAATCGTCGGCCGATGTAATATTCTTGATGTCCATTCCCAGGTCCCCATCGTTGGGGAGATTAGCAATCTGCCGCTGAAGCGCGTCTACGCCGAGAAACCCTGAAAGTTTCCGAAGCACGGGTACTTGCTCAATGCGTGAAAAGTCAAAGCTTACCGCGGTGCGGAACTTATTTTCCGCGGCGTTCATTTGTCCCTCAAACCGTCCCGCCCGAAACAACTCTTTCTCTTCGGCTGTGAGTCCAGGCGTGCTGTCGGCAACGGACGCAAGCGAATAGGAAGTGTCGCGCACGGCGTGTTCGAATTTCTTGGCGGTCGCAGGATCCATCTCCTTAAGCAGGCTGAGAAGGTTGCCCAGATCGTTTGTAAGGCGATAGGTGCCGGATCCATCCGGTCGGATACTTATTTCCTGAACGGTATCGAAGCACCCACTTAGAGAGACCAGCAGAGCGAATACGGGCAGAAATTTCAGCTTTTTCATTTACCGGGTTTGAATTCTGAAGATGCAGGCCAGAGATTAAAAGTTGCCTGCTTCAGGCGATCATTTTTACCACCATTTCCTTCAGCAGCGAACCACCAGTCGTGCCGCTGTCATTGACGCCTACACTGCGCAGGTTGTAATGGTGGAGCAGCAGCAGTGCTTTTTCCACATCTTCGTAATTAAAATTTTTTGCGGCTGTCTTGTAGTCTTTCAGCACAAAAGGCGGAATGCCAAACATCGACGCGAGACTCTGGTCGTCGCGCCTGTCGGTTCCATACATCATATATATTTTACTAAAGAACGAGTAAAGGGATGGCAGCACCATCTGAATTGGTCCCGCTTTCGGGTTTGCCTCGAAGTATTGAATGATCCGGATCGCGGCCGGAAGATCGCGGGCCGCCAGCGCTGTCTGCAGTTCAAACACGTTGAACTCCTTGCTCACGCCAATGAATTCCTCGATGTCCGAATCCGTGATTTGCGTGCGTTCCCCCAGGTTGACAGAGATCTTGGATATCTCGTTGTCGATGCGGGATAAATCATTTCCGACCGCGTCCACCAGCAGCGCAAGGGCTTTTTGCGTAATGATGAGTCCCTTAGAGCGAAGCAGTTCTTCGGTCCATGGGCGCACCTGGTTCTCATAGAGTTTTTTTGTGGTAAGCAGCACCCCTTTTTCCTTGATCGACTTCGCGAACTTCCGACGAGCGTCCAGCTTTTTGTCTTTGTATGCTACCACCAGCAGCGTAGACTGCAGTGGATTCTCGACATAGGCTTCCAGTTTTTCGATGTCCTTCATTTGCTGCGCTTCTTTCAGTATCACTACCTGCCGGGTACCAAACATCGGGTACCGCCGGCAGGCGTTGATCACATCCTGCCATTGCGCGTCCTTTCCATAAAATACCGTGAGGTTGAATGCCGCTTCGGATGCGGGCAAGAGATTCGACTCGGCATACCCGACCACCTTATCTATATAATAGCTCTCCTCGCCCTCCAGCCAGCAGATGGGCAGAAAATGCCCTTTCTTCCAGTCCTGGATGATCTTCTCTACAGCCATAAGATGCTAAGGTACAAGCTTCAGGGGAGTGGAGTGTACAAAAAAATCCACGACTCGTCCAGGCTTCCCCGTTCTGGCACGGTTTTCGGGAATTGCAGTCCCGAATCTAAAACCAAACAGGATTCAAACCCCGCAGGAGCACACTCGTTGCGGGTGTTCACACCCAATGTTCTGAAACCGAAAAAATTCATTTTTTATGGCAAACACGAATTATCCGTCCGCTGGTTCGCCCCAAAACCAGCCCCCGAGAAACACCAACAGGAGCAACAAGAACCTGGTCATCGGCCTGCTGGCTGCAGGTCTTCTGGGTACGTGGGGATACCTGCTGTGGGATAAAAACAAGTCCGGTGAAAAACTGCAGATGACGCAGACCCAGGCCACGACATACATGTCGCAAAGAGATTCCATCAAGATGATGTACGACGAGGCCGAGATGAGGCTCGACTCCATCACCGGCGCCAACAACAACCTGCAAGGCGAGAAATCCGCCCTGCAAAAAGAGATTGAAACTCGTAAGGCTGAAATCCGAAGAATTCTCAATGACAAGAATGCCACACAGGCGCAGCTGAACCGCGCGCGCACGCTGATTGCCGAACTGAATTCCAGGATTTCGGCGCTGGAAGTCGAAGTAACCCGGCTCACCGGCGAAAACCAGGTGCTCACGGTAAATAACCAGCGACTCAGCCAGGAAAAGGCAGACCTGGAAATGAATCTCCAGACAACGGTGGAAGAAAAGGATGAGCTGGCCCGCACGGTGGACGTAGCCTCCACATTCAGCGCGGCGAATATCCAAATCACACCCGTGAATGAAAAGACGAGCGGCAAAGAAAAGACAACCACTACCGCCCGCCGCGTAGATAAGCTCGTTGTTTCGTTCGACGTGGAGAACCGCATCGCGCGGTCCGGCCCTGCTGACCTTTACATAATCGTAACGGCCCCCAACGGCAGCATCATTTCCGATGCCAGCCTGGGATCCGGTACGCTTACTACGCGTACGGAAGGCGACCGGCCGTTCACGACACGCATCAGCATGGAATACGAACAGGGCACACGCAAGTCACTGCAGTTCCCGATTCGCCAGAGTGATTTCCAGACCGGCAACTACAAAATTGAAATTTATCACAACGGCTTCAAGATCGGCGAAAGCATCAGAAGCCTGAAAAAAGGTGGTTTATTCGGTTAAAGCAGTAAACTCCTGCAACAAGGGCCGTCCCTTTTGGGGCGGCCTTTTGTTTGGTGTAGGGTTTAGTGTGCTTTCATACCTCTCGCCTCAGTTTCCCATTGACCCCCGACTATAGACTATCGACTAAAAAAGGCTCCCGAAGGAGCCTTTTCTATTTCTTACGCGGCCGATGATTAGAAAATGTTGTATCCGTAGCTCACATAGTAGACCCCTCCCACTGCGGGACTGCCGTAGCCGGTGCGGTAGTAACTGTTGCCAAGGTTCGTGCCGCCGATGCGGAACGTGCTCTTGGTATTCGGCGGCCGGTATGTGATCTGGCCGTCCACCCAGGTGAAATAAGGAAGCGTCCCTGTCACGAAGGTGCCTTCGTAATAATTATTGTCCTGCCACTTTACCACAAAGTTGAACCCGATGTTCTTCCAGGCATTCTCGCTGCGCAGTCCGATATTGAACCGGTACTTCGGCGCATTGAAGAATGTAACGGCTCCCTTCGGAAGATCCCTCAACTGATCCGAGAACAGGTTTCCATAAAGGAAGAAGCGCGGTATGAACTGGTAATCGGCGCCGATGCCCCATCCGAGAGCTTTCACCGTTTCGGTAGAATTTTGCTTGTAAGAAATGTTGTTGCTGCTGAATGGGGAATAGACCTCGTACTGAGGACCGGTGCGCGATTGCACCACCGCTGCATTCACCAGGAAGTCGCGGTAGTGACTGTAATAAACATAAGCATCGAAAAGCAGGATTTTGCTGATCATGCCCTTGTAACCCAGTTCATAAGAATAGACGGTTTCAGGAACCAACGGTTTATACGTGGCCACCACCAGCCGGTTCGAATCCGCGATTGTACCGGCGCGGTAAGGGAGCACGCTCTCTGCCGTGTAGCCGGGCAGCGTTGAATTCAGCTTGTAATAAGTCTGAAACTCGGGAAGTCCGCCGATCAGTGCCCCGGAACCGGTGATCAGGCTGATGTATTGATCCTGATTCGTCGGGAAACGGTAAGCGGTCTGATACGAAAGGCGCACAAAATTTTCGCGGGCCACGCGCACCACCGCGGACAGCCTCGGCGTGAAGCGGCCCTTGAAGTTGGATTGCTTGTCCCAGCGTCCCGATGCCGTCAGCGTCAGGGCGTCATTGAGCAGGCTCTTGCGGAACTGCAGATAGAGGCCGATTTCGCTGATGGTGATATTCCCGCGGCGGGGAACCTTCGTATAACCGATGCTGTCCACATTGTCGGCGAAAATGGTCCCCTGGGAATTCATCACCCACTGTTTCCAACCGAGGCCGCCCAGCACTTCAACCGCATCCGAGAACCCGGAAATATTAGAAATATTCGCCTGCGCTTCCGCGCCCCAGAGATCAGAACGATCCAGGAAAAGCGCTCCGCCTTTTACAATCGGAGTGGTCCTGATGCGACGCATGGCCAGGTCGAAAGCCTGTGTCCCGGGAACCAGCCTGTTCGCATCGACAACGGTGCGCACATTGTTGTGGATCGTGATGTCGCTTTGTACGGGTCCCCCAAGTCTTCTCATTTCAGAGAAGGTCGCGATATAGGTCGGGAACCAGACGGAGCTCGGGCTGTACGCCTCGTTCAGAAAAGCACCTACAGCAGTGGCGTTGTACGATTCACCGGCGTTCTCCTGGGTCGTATAGCCCAGGGCAAACCAGTTCTTTCCGTTAAACTCCAGTTTGTGCTGCGCCATTTTCAGATTTCGCAGGGAATAGCGATCGGCGCCGGTGTATACGGTTGTGCCGGTCCCGAAGTACGTGTTCCAGGAACCTTCCACGCGGTTGCTGAACATTTTCCAGTGAAGGCCGCCGGTAAGCTTTACATTGAGTGTGTTGTAATCCACGAGCAGCTCTTCTTCATATCCGGTCCGGGAAACGTTAGCATTGTTGAAATAATTTCTGCGGAACCCGATATAAAATGGCATCATGTTTTGTACGGCTGGTTGCACAGGGGCCGGAAGCATTGTGATGAAGCCGGCGATCTGAGCATTTGTGGGATAAGCAGGATTCCCAATCGCCGCGAAATAAGCGTCGGCCGCAGCGATCACATTAATGCCGCCCGGGCCGGGTACAAAGGGATCCGTTGCCGCATCTATAGCGCGGCGCGTGCTTTCCATCACGAAAAAGGAAAAGCCGTTCATGTTCACCGACGTTTCATCGCCGTAAACGTTGATGCCGTTGTATGCAGGATCGTTCGTCCTGTTGCCCCCAACCACCTCGCTGAGGATCCCGATCTGCCGCTTGTTGCGATAGTCTTCCGCCTGCCAGTCGCTGCCTTTGGTCAGTTGTGCGGCGAGCTTAATGGCCACGCGGTCATTCAGGATGGGCTGAGCCCAGCGAAATGCCCAGTCGTAATACGGGGCAGGCCGCGTCTGCTGCTTGTGGTCCACATGCATGATTCCCTGCTTGATGTTGTAGCTCAGGCCGGGAAATTTAAAAGGATTCTTGCTTGTGATCAGGACGGTTCCGTTCATCCCGCCGGATCCGTAAAGAGCGGAGGAGGCTCCCGAAAGGATCTCTACGTTGTCGACGTCGAGCTCCGTAAGTCCAATCACATTGCCCACGGCAAAATTCAGACCCGGCGCCTGGTTGTTCATTTTGTCGATGAGCTGATTCAGCCGTGTATTACCGCTCGACACAAAGCCCCGCGTCGTGATGGTGCGAAACGTCAGGCTTGCCGTATGTACATCCACGCCTTTCAGGTTCCCGAGCGCCTCATAATAATTCGGGGCGGCTACGTTCCGAAGCGCATTACTGCTCATGCGCTCCACAGTTACGGGTGCTTTCAAAATTCTTTCCGGTGTGCGGGAGGCGGCCATCACGATTTCTTCCCCCATAATGCTGCTCACCGCCATGTTAACCGAAACAGGCGTCGTTGCGCTGCTAACCGTTACTTCCTGCTCTGCGTAGCCCACAGAACTGAAGACCAGCACTACGGGAAGCTGTGAAACTTTCAGGGTGAATTCGCCATTTGCGTTGGTGGTAGTGCCCTGGCTTGTGCCTTTCACGGTGACGGAAACGCCGGGAAGATTTTCCTGCGTGTCGTTATTGCGTACTGTACCGGAGATTGTAATCGTCTGAGCATAAGCAGTAATGGAAAACAGGCCAGCCATCAGCCAGGAAGCTAAATAGCGGTAGCTTTTTCTCATAAATCAGAAATTTTAGTTTTGGAATTGGGTGGAAAAATAAGAATTGTGGAAGTTATCTAAAAATTTAATTTTTAAGGCGAAAGGATAAATTGTTGAAATCTTACACACCTTCTTCAGAGCCCGTTTTTTTCGCTTTCTTACCTTGTCGATCATGAGTGATTTTGGGTTTCCGGGACAAACTCGTTTTTACCGCGGGAAGGTCCGCGATGTGTATGCCATCCAGGACAGGCTGCTCGTGATGGTCGTCTCCGACCGGATCTCCGCTTTCGACGTCATTCTTCCCCGCCCCATTCCTCATAAGGGTCAGGTGCTTAACCAGGTGGCTGCCTTCATGCTGGAAGCGACACGCGACATTTGTCCCAACTGGCTCCTCGACGTGCCGGCGCCGAATGTTTCGGTCGGATTGCGCTGCGAACCCATTCGCGTCGAGATCGTGGTTCGGGGGAATCTCGTCGGTCACGCCTGGCGGACCTACGCTTCCGGGCGTCGCGAACTTTGCGGTGTGCACCTGCCGGAAGGATTGCATGAAAACGACTTTTTGCCCGAGCCGGTTATTACTCCTACCACCAAAGCCGCGGAGGGACACGATGAAGATATTTCACGGGACCAGATTTTGGAACAACAGATCCTGACGGCGCAGAACTGGCAGATCGTGGAGCGTTACGCGTTTGAATTGTTTGAGCGCGGAACGAAAATGGCCGCTGATCGCGGATTGATTCTCGCGGATACGAAATATGAATTCGGCTATTGCGACGGAGAGATTTTTCTCATGGACGAAGTACATACGCCCGATTCGTCGCGCTATTTCTATGCTGAAGGTTTTGAAGAAAGACAGGCTGCGGGAGAACGTCAGCGCCAGCTCAGCAAAGAGTTCGTCAGGGAATGGCTCATCGAAAATAATTTCATGGGCAAATCGGGGCAGAAAGTTCCGGAAATGTCCGACGAATGGGTGCAGACCATTTCGCGACGCTACATCGAATTGTTCGAACGCCTGACGGGCGCGTTTTTCCGCCCGGAAACGCTGGATGCGGACGAAACCAGACGAAGAATACTACACAGCCTCGGAAAGCTCCTCCCCCCGCGGCACGGTGAATGAGATCGTTGTTCCTTTGCCCACTTCGCTTTCGATGCAAATATGGCCACCGTTTTTCATGACGAATTCCCGCGCAAGCATCAGCCCGAGCCCGGTTCCGGCCTCGTTGTTGGTGCCCCGGGTGGTATAGCAGTCGTTCTGCCGGATGCGCTGCATTGCGTCCCGGCTCATGCCTACCCCGGAGTCCCGCACATACACTTCCAGGTATCCGGCCATTTCGTTGCTGCCGATGCTGATGTGGCCGTTGGCAGGAGTAAACTTGATCGCATTCGCGAGCAGGTTGCGCAGCACCAGGTGAATCATGTCCCGGTCGGCATAGATGAGTGCGGGTTCTGCGATCAGGCTTGTCACCGTGATGTTCTTCGCCCGTGCCTGCAGGCGAAACAAGCCCATCACTTCAGCCGCGAGCCGTGTGACATCGAATAATTGCGGTCGCACCGCATTGTTCTGCATTTGATTTTTCGCCCAGTGCAGCAGGTTTTCCAGCAGGTCGGTGGCGTTTTGCAGGTCGCTTGCTACGTCGGGGACGATCCCTTTTACTTCTTCGGGAGTCAGCTCCTGCTCCTGGAGATTCCGGAACAGGTTTCGCAGAGCGTACATCGGGGTTTTTAGATCATGGGCGATCACTGAAAACAGAGTATTCTTTACGAGGTCGGATTGCTGAAGTTGCCTGGTCTGCTTTTCGAGCATGGCCGCTTTGATTTCTATATCCTTTTTTTGCTTGCCAATTTCCAGGCTTTTGCGGTGGAGCAGCCGGCTTTTTGTAATGAGCCGGAACTGGTACTCTCCGTTTTCGCGCTTCACGAGATACAGACCGTAAAAAATAAATAGAACCGCAAGCAGCTGATTGAACAGGTAAAACCAGACGTGCCGGTCTTCCAGGTTGTAGTGATAATTTTTCCAAAGGACGGTTAGCACGAAATAGCTGATCATGGAAAGTGTGACCGCAAACAACATTTGTCCGATATCCTGTATGAAGAATACCGACAGAATCCCGTAAAGAATAAAGAAAAGTTCAATGCCCAGGTTCATTCCGCCGAGATAGACAACACTCGTGGCGACGGGATACAACAGGAAGTAAGCGAAAAGCGCGGCTTCGCGCCGGCAATGATAATTCAGCGTAAGCACCAGCAGGCTTACCAGGCAGGGCAGCAAGGTTTTGAAAACAGCACCGGAATCGAGGGCGCTGTCGGTTGCGAAGACAGCAATCGGGAGAATGAGCCCTGTAAGAAGCTGAAGAAAATTCAACTGGTTGAAAACTGCCAGCTTTCTTTTTTCGTACTCATCCATACCGGCCACCACACCCAGTCCGCGAATGAAGGCGCTGGCCTGTGCGATCCGGATCTTTGTGCGTATAAAAAATTGCCCGAGGTCTGGTTCGAAATTGCTGGTACGAGGGGCGGCTTTGGTTTCGTCCATCAACCGGGCGTCCGGGTCGAGCTGGACTGCTGTGGTGTTTTTCATAGCTCGCAGGTTGGAATTTGGCGGCCGGCCTCGCGGTCGGCAACATAATTTAGGCCAACGTCTGACAATTGCCAAAAAAAACCAATAAGTGCAGACACTAAAAATTGATGATCGTAAAAACCACAAGGGATTTTACGAAACGTGACCGCCAAAGGATGTCAGCCAAACGAAGCTTATTTCAACTTTTTTCTCATCGCTGCGCGGGCTTTATTAAACACATTCCTGCCCCGGTCCAACCCGGCGCGCCGACGCCGCTGCTCTTCAGCAGGGAGGTGAATGAACTCGCGGCATTCATCGCTGCAGCAACCCTCGAAGCGACCCCGACAATCTTCGCACTGGATGAACAAGAGATGACAGGCGTCGTTGGCACAGTTCACGTGCGTGTCGGCCGCACGGCCGCATTGATGGCAACTCGCGATCACCTCGTCCGTGACGCGTTCCCCCAATCTTTGATCGAAAACGAAATTCTTCCCGTGAAATTTATTTGGAATTCCCTTTTCTCTTACCTCGTTCACATATTGAATGATCCCGCCTTCCAGGTGAAAGACATTTTGAAAGCCCCGGTGAAGAAGATAGGCCGAGGCTTTCTCGCACCGGATCCCGCCGGTGCAGTACATGATGATCGTTTTTTCGCGGTGCCCATCCAGCATCTCCGCGGCCATCGGCAGTTGTTCGCGAAACGTATCGCTGGGCACCTCCAGGGCATTTTCAAAATGCCCGACTTCATACTCGTAATGGTTGCGCATGTCTACTACCACCGTATCCGGACTTTCCGTCAGCCGGTTGAACTCTTCAGCATCCACATACCGGCCGCAGCGGCTCATGTCGAACGCAGGATCGGTGATCCCGTCTGCAACGATTTTTTTCCTGACTTTTATGTCCAGCACGTAGAAACTCGACGCGTTATCGTCTACCGCACGGTTCAGCCGCGTTTGGTCCAACCCCGGGGTCGAATACAGGTACTGTGTAAATGCGTCAACCTGTGCAACAGGCACGCTCACCTGCGCGTTGATTCCCTCGTGGGCAACGTAAATACGCCCCAGCACGCCGATCCGGCTGAAATGCCGATAGAGCTCGTTCCTGAACAGTTCGGGATCGCTGACCGGAAAATAACGGTAGAACGAAATAGTTGTGCGGGGCGTGGGATCCTGGGCAATCCGATCCCTGAGTTCCCTTCGGGAGACCCGGTTATGTAATGGCATATCCTGAAATTTGAACCCGCGGTTGCTCGCGGGTAATTCTAAAAATTGGACAGTTGCAGGCTGCACCAAATTTCAAGTAGCAAAGATACCAACGGGCGCGCAAGCGGCAGGCATTTTAACAGCCGTGCTTAGGGCCAATCATCACCGCGGCGGCGGGAAACGCGAAATCCAACCCTGAAATCAGTCATGAAGCTGCGACCGTTCAGGAAAGATTGTACGAAGTCAAAACGAAACTGTTTGAAGATGTTATCAAGGCCAACGAAGTATTCATAATAATTATCCGTTTTCATATAAAATCCGTTCGCTCCCGCAACCAGGTACAGATTGAGCTGCCTGAAGCCAGGAATCTTATTTGTCAGGAAGCCGTTGAAATTATGCTCCATGTGGGCCAGGGCGTAAAACTTGGAAGTGTTGCTGAACTGGTAAATTGGCAGGAGTTGGAAGCTGTTCAGGTATTCAGTTGCAAAAGTTGAGATATTCCCGTTGAAGTGGTGATAATCAGGAAGCTCAACCTTCTTGTTTCCGATGAACCCGCCGGTCACGAGGCGGTACCGGAACACCCCTCTTAGACGAAGGTTAACCTGATCCCAAACAGAAACCTTCCATTTGCTGAAGTCGGCGTCGCTGCCCAGAAATCCGCTCATTGAGCGTGAATACTGGATTGAAAATGTCGGGTATTTTGAGCCCATACTGATCTTTCGTTCCGGCAGCTCCATGTACCGGGTACCTGGTTGCCAGCTCATCCCGAAAAGCAAGACCAGCGACTGGTGTCGTTTGATGTTTTCTGAAACGATCTCGTTCGGATAATTTGGAGTATACTCCTTGTCTTCCCGGTTGCGCCAGGTATAGCTCGTGATGTTTTCGAGCGGCATGCGATCCTGGTACTGGAAGGCCGCACCCCAGGAAAACCCGTGGCCGATCCCCTGCTGATAACTTCCCCGCAGGTACCACGCCTCGTACGTTTTCATCCGGTTCTTTTCCCCGAGCAGGCAGGAAAGTGAATTCCCCCGGGGCCCGATCGGGCTGTTGTTGTTAAACTGAAACACCCGCTTTCCTCCCGAAAGACGGACATACGACGCGTATTTTTTCCCAAAATTGTATTGCCCTGTCAGGTGGGCGTTGAAATGTCTGTTGCCGAAGCCGTACCGAAGGTTAGGTGCAAACGAAACACTTCGGCCGCCATAATCGCTGCTGTCGAGCTGCTTGCTCCAGGTCGCGCCAGTGTTGATCACCAGTCCTTCGGCGGGGTTGAAGCTGATTTGCTCGGTAAGCGGCCGTATTGTGAAGCTGGCATTTTTCCTTTCGCGGACCAGGGTTTGCTCAAACAACATCAGACCGAGCAGATTGACCTGGTTGCGCTTCTTTTGCAGCGAATCCAGTACCCGGGGATCCTTTTTCGCGTGTTCGAGACTGTCTTTTCTCCGGTAATCCGCCACCTCTTCGTCCTGCAACGGGACCGGGCGCACTTCTTCCCAGTAGTCTTCGGGCTTTTGGTTGGATCCCAATTCATACTTGATTATCGTGTTCCCAAAAGTTTCCTTGCCGAATGCGGGGTTCAGCCTGAAATCAGAGTACACATTGATGAAACTTCCATACGCGTCAAATCCAAAAAATTTAACCGAAGGGTAGATCACCTGGCTGCTGATAGCCCAGACGTCGGCGGCGAACGGGCGGTAGATCTGCTCGATGCGCAGGCTGTCGATCAGTTCCATTTGCGATTGTTTTGTCAGAAGCAGCTGCAGGGAATGGATCATCCACTCGTTCTCCACAATATTGATGTAGCCGGTAAACAACGGCTCGTATTTGCGGCGGGGCGTAACACGTATTTTATTTACAAGCCGGCCGTCTTCGACGAACTCTCCTTCGTACTTGTATTTATAATAATTAAAGGCATTGTCAGACAAAGGTGAAATGAACCCCCGGGGATTGAGGCCTTCACCGATGAAAATATTTTCGTCGTACATGGAAAAGAATTGGGGAGCACTCAAGCCGTAGCCGTTGCTGTTGCCGCTGACACGTGAGGAAATAACCTCCACCTTCTCGCGCCGCGGTTTCTGGACAAAATAGCGCGACACGGTTTCCGATAAGTAAATGATCTTTTTCTTGCTGGTGTCCCCGTCTTCGAAATCAATTTTCTGCCCGAGTATCCGGTTCGGGTAATCGCGAACTTTCAGCTGCCCTTTCGTGTAAACCAGGCATTCAAATGTTTCGAATTTTGACTGGTAGTAATTTCTTTTCCCGATTGCATTGCGGATGATTTCGTAGGCGGGGTCTTCCCCGTTTCTCAGAATTACTTCTTCCAGCACCATCTCCTGCACGGTGAGCTGAAAATCCACCTCGATGTCACCGGCACCGACAGAAATATTTTTTTCCTCTTTCTTATACCCCACATACTGGCAAACGAGAACATAATTTCCGGGTTCGAGCTGGATTGAGTACCGCCCTTCATTGTTCGCGTTCGTCCCCCGGCTCGTTCCTTTCACAAAAATGGACGCGTAAGGAAGCGTTTTCCCTTCAAGGTCGGTCACGGTACCGGTAACCTTTCCCGCGCTGGCCGGCAGTGCGACAACCATCCAAGAAAAAATCATGGGTATTAGTTGCCGGCGGAAGGAGACTGGTGTTCGCATTGGGTTCGGTTTTCTCAGGTAGAAGTCCGCAGGTAGCTTCCGCTCATCGCGGCAAGGCCGGCTACCAGTCCGCCAATGACCGCAGAAAGGAGAACCAGCAGAATTGCGTTCCCGCCAAGCGGCAGTACTCCGGCAATGCGGCTGGCAAGAATATCCTGATTTTTCATGCTGATCCAAAAAGCAAATCCCCCCCAAAGAAGGAAGACGCCGAGAAATCCGCTCAGCCAGGCGCGCCCTGCGCGTTGATGAATCAGCAGCGCCACCAAAAAAGCGGCGATCGCCACGCTCCACCATGGCAGGAAGATTCCTGCGACGAAGGCGAGCAGCCCGGTGAGCAATATTGAGACAAGGAATTTCATTGGCTACCTGGTTTCGCGGGGCGCAAACTGCATTTCCCATCGCACGCGCGGATCTTTATTTTCAGTCGCTTTCATCATCCAGAGGCGGAAGTATTCTCCCCGTGTCCAGGGATCCAGAAAATTGTCGTAATACCTGCTGCCCGGATTTCCACTCTGTCCACCAGGATAAATGGCATAGGCTTCCGTCTCCCGGGCGAGGTGGACGATCATTCTCCAACTGGGTCCGTGACTTTTGGTAACCGCGTTTATGATATTTCCGTCGCCGCCCACGGGCAAGTCCTGCCGCGCCAAAGCGGAGATGTTTTTCAGTACATGGTACACTGCCGGCCGCTTGTTCTTTGCCCATTCGAGGCGCCCGGACCCTTCGTCGCGGATCAACTGCGGGAGCGCCATACGAAACGCATGCGTTACCGCATGGCCAAGGTCCTCCGTTTCGGGCGTACGCCTGTCATCGATGTAAATAAATGCCGAATCTCTCAGGAGCGCTTCGAGGGTGGTCCGCGAATCGGGCATGTACTTATTCTGTGGTACCTGCTGCATATCGTCTCTCCAGATATACACGTACAGGCTGTCCCACCAATGCTTGAAAACCGTTTGCCCTTTTGAGTCCGGCCCCGCATTTAGATCCCAGGAACGGAGCAGTTCCAAAAACTTCCTGCCCTCATGTACCTCGGCTTCGTCGACGTTATTCAGCAACAAAGGCAGCGCTTCCGATGCAAACGTATTGTAATAATTGTTCTGCAGCCGCTGCATGTCTGCTACCGTAATGTTCTGCATGGCGGAAAGCTCGCGGTTGATGGTGATCGCCCGGGTGGTGATGTAATTCCCGGGGATAAAATAGGGATAGCTGGAATCCGCGGGCCGCTGGTTGGCGCTCACAATGTAACCGGAAGGGGGGTTGATCACATGCGGATTTTCGGCTTGCGGGATAAACCCCTGCCACATAAAACTGCTGTCCTCGCCGGGCATTACGAACAGCCCCTGTCCGAACCAGCGGGCGGGAAAGCGGCCCTGCTGCCAGATGGCAATGTCGCCACTGCGAGATGCAAAAAGAATATTTTGACCCGGGCAGGCAAAAGACTGGATTGCCCGATAGTAATCATCATAATTTTTTGCACGGTTGAGATGAAACCACATCAGTCCGTCGTTCGATGGATCGTGCGCCACCCAGCGCAGGGCGATTGTACGGCCGCGGGCGGCTTCCGGTGAAAAGCGGTGGTCATAGAGCACCGGACCAAAAACTGTGTAGGCTACGGTATCAAGCACATCCTTCCCTCCACGGACCCTGATCTTCTCTTCGCGCAGCGTGGTCTTCACCCATTTTCCGTCAAACCAGTATTCACGGCGGCTGCTGTCGCGGAACCGGATCTCATAATAATCCTTTACGTCTCTTTGCGCGTTGGTGAATCCAAACGCGATGCTGTCATTGAAGCCGATGATCACATTGGGCGAGCCGGGAAAACTGGCCCCGTATGCATTTACAGAAGGCGAGCTGAGCTGCACTTCAAACCAGATCGAAGGAAATGTAAGCTCCAGGTGGGGATCGTTGCATAAGATCGGTGAACCTGATCGCGTCCTGCTTCCCGCGACCGCCCAGTTATTGCTTCCATTCGTTGGATCCGAAGGCGCGATCTGCGCGATGTGCATTGAATCGCGTTTGCCGAAATAGATCGAATCGGCGGATGAGGGTGCCACGGGTACGACCCCGGGCGGATCGAATGCCGTTCCCGCAGGCACGACCGGGCGCAATGAATCCGGGATTTGCGGATTAAGCTGCAGCAATTCTTCGAAACTAAACTTCGATTTCAGGTTGGTGAATGCCAGATCATGATCGAAACCTGCGAGCGTGCGGCTCATTTGCTTCAGGAAGAGGGCGATTTTCAGGTTGCTCCACTTTTCGGGCCGGCAATCCAGAAGTTTGTATTCCACGGGCAACTCTGCATAGGTCAGGGTCTCAATGTAGGCGTTTACTCCTGCGGTGTACGCATCGCAGCCGGATTTGCTGATGGGATTGCCTTCAATTTCCGCCAGCGCCTTCTCTGCCGCGTAGACCATGCCCATCCTTCTTGTTTCACGGTCATAGTTTACGATCCGCTCTTCGTTTCCCAGGAGTTCGCTCAGCCGGCCCGCTGCAGCGCGGCTTTGGAACTCCATTTGCCAGAGCCTGAACCGCGCGTGCAGGTATCCCTGCACGAAATAAAGATCCTCGTCCTGTTCGGCGAAAATATGCGGTACCAGGCGTTCATCGAGGTAAACCCGGACCTTTCCTTTCAAACCTTCGAGCTGGAAATCTTCTGAAAAATTATGTTGAGCGGGTTCGGCGTTCTGCCAAATCCCCTGCTGGGGGCTTAGAAACCTACCCAGCGGAGGAAGCCGGGTGCCTGCCAGTGACCAGCTTCTGTCGAAGAAAAATGCCAGCGCGGCCGTGATCAGCGTGGAAATAATGAAAGAGATAATTCGCATGTAATACAACGGGAAAGATAATCAACGGGCGCGAAATAGTTATAACGCGGGATTATTTTGTTAAGTTGCTTCTGCTAAAAAGCGTGCACGATTTTTACCGGACACGCTGCTCAGTTACCGTCCTTTTTACCTCGCACCATCGGAACAAAAGAAAATTTATCAAATGCCTCTTCGCGGATGGCGCCGCTTTGGAGCTTCGTGATCCGGATCATTTCCTGCACTTCCCCCGCACCGAGGGGAAGGACCATCATGCCGCCCTGCCGCAACTGGCCGATCAACTTTTCAGGCATTTCTGACGGCGCTGCGGTTATGAGGATCCTGTCAAACGGCGCGTAGGAAGGAAGGCCTTCATAACCGTCGCCGTAAAAGAGACGAAGAGTGGGATACTTCTTGAGGAATTCAAATTCCTTATTCGCGTCGAAAAGTTTTTTTTGTCTCTCGATGGAATAGACCTGCGCCCCCATTTCCGCGAGGACGACAGCCTGGTAACCGCTGCCGGTGCCGACTTCCAGCACTTTGTAAAAAGGCTCCACTTCCAGCAGCTGTGTCTGGTAGGCCACCGTGTACGGTTGCGAAATGGTCTGACCTTCCCCAATCGGAAAGGCCCGGTCCTCGTACGCAACCTCGTCGAACGCGGAGTCGAGAAAGAAATGGCGCGGAACTTCCAGCAGGGCTGCAAGCACCCGTTCGTCGCTGATTCCTTTATCCCGGATGCCCTGGACCAACTTGCGACGCAGTCCCTTGTGCCGGTAAGTATCCTCGGTTGGTCGCATGTGATTGCAAAGATACGCTCCGATTCAGCGCGTATTGAATGCGTAAATTTGGTTTTACAAAAGGAATTCAATCTATGGAACACGCAGCCGCCTTTGCCGGCAGCATCCCGGCAAATTATGAGAAGTACCTTGGTCCTTTTCTTTTTGAGCCGTACGCACTGGACATGGTGGACCGGCTGCAGGACAGGAAATATCCGCACATCCTCGAGCTGGCCTGCGGTACGGGAAGAGTGACAGCCCACCTGGTCAGATCTGTCCAGTACGACTCGCTCACGGCTACCGACCTGAATCCGGACATGATCGAAGTCGCAAAACGCGTTACTTCGGAACCCGGGATCAAATGGAAAGTGGCTGACGCGCTCGACCTGCCTTTTAATGACAATGTTTTTGATCTGATTGTTTGCCAGTTCGGGGTAATGTTCTTTCCCGATAAAGCAAAGGGGATGCAGGAAGCATTCCGGGTGCTGAAGCCCGGGGGACGTTTCTTGTTCAATACATGGGATCGCGTGGAAAACAATCCTGCGATCCACACGGGGCGTCAGGTAATAGAGAGTTATTTCGAGTCGGATCCGCCGCAGTTTTATAATGTTCCATTTTCCATGTTCGACCCCGGAGAGCTTGAGCAGTTAATGGTCGGGGCCGGTTTTGCGGACGTCACCGTCAGCAGGGTTTCAAAAGCCGGCCAGTCGAAAAACGCTGCCGGGCTGGCAAAAGGGATGATTCAGGGCAACCCAATCTATCTTTCAATTATTGAAAAAGACCCGGCCCTGATTGAACCAATTGAAAATTCGGTTGCTGCACGGCTCGCAAAAGAATTTGGAGATGATCCTCTCAAAAGCCCATTGACGGCATGGGTCTGCGACGCTCACAAGCCTTTATAGCTGCATCGCAGCGACCAATGTCCTGATCTTTTGATCCAGTTGGGCATTCACCTGCGCGCATAAATCGGACGAAGGCAGGGGTGCGTTTACGCTAAAGTAGAATTTAATCTTCGGCTCGGTGCCGCTGGGCCGTGCGGAAATGACGGTCCCGTCCCCGAGCAGGAACTGCAGCACATTGCTTTTCGGCAGGCCAGGTCGCCAGGTTTCACCCGTTTGGAAATTTCGTCCCTGCCCGAGCTCATAATCCAGCATCTGCACCACAGGGATTCCGCTTATTTCCCGCTTGGGATTTTTCCTGAAACTTTCCATCATTGCAGCGATTTCCTGCTGGCCGTCGCGGCCTTTGCGGGTGATTGAGATGAGGTGTTCTTTATAAAAGCCGTATTGCACGTACAGGTCGATCAGCTTGTCGAACAACGTCCGGCCTTTGTTGGCTTCATATGCTGCCATTTCGCAGAGCAGGGCCACGGCGCTCACTCCGTCCTTGTCGCGCACCTGGTCGCCGATCATCAGGCCGAAGCTTTCCTCTCCTCCTATTATGTAATTTTCCTTCCCTTCCTTCTGGCGGATCAGTTCTGCGATCCACTTGAATCCTGTGAGGACATGGTAACACGCCACCCCATTCTTCCGCGCAATAGCGGCAATCATCGGCGTGGTGACAATGGTGGTGATCACCATGTCATTTGGTTGAGCAATGCCCCTTGTGCGCCTGGCCTCGATGAGATAGTTAAATGCAAGTACCGCAGTCTGATTCCCGTTGAGCAGGGTCCATTTCCCGGAATGATCCTTCATGCCGATCGCGACCCGGTCGGCGTCGGGATCGGTGCCACAAAGAATATCGGCATCCAGCCGTTCGGCAAGTTGCAGACCAAGGGTCATGGCTTCGCTTTCTTCGGGATTCGGGTACACCACCGTTGGGAAATTCCCATCGGGGATGCTTTGCTCCTTCACCAGGTGTACGTTGCTGAATCCAAATCGTTCCAATACCGCGGGGACCATCTTAATACCGGACCCATGAATAGGCGTGTATACGATCTTCAGATCTGTTTGCCTTTCGATGATCTCGGGATATACGCTCAGCGCTTTTACCATTTGAATATAAGCCTCGTCTATTTCGTTGCCAATGCTGATGACATTCGATTCGCCTCCCGACCATTTCACTTCGTTGATTGAGGCGATCCGGTCCACCTCGCGCATCACATTCTTGTCATGCGGCGGCACCAGCTGTGACCCGTCATTCCAATAAGCTTTATACCCGTTGTACTCTTTCGGATTATGAGAAGCCGTGCACACCACTCCCCCCTGGCATCCCAGGCTGCGAATCGCGAACGACAGCACGGGTGTGGGGCGCATGTCGTCGAAAAGGTAAACCCGGATCCCGTTTGCGGCGAACACGGCCGCAGCCGTTTCCGCGAAAAACCGGCTGTTGTTGCGGCTGTCGTGCGCGATGGCCACGCTCAGCTTGTTGCCAAAAACCTGCCTGAGATAGTTGGCATACCCCTGGGTGGCCATGCCCACGGTGTACCGGTTCATGCGGTTGGTTCCCACGCCCATGATCCCGCGCAGGCCGCCCGTGCCAAACTCCAGGTTTTTGTAAAAAGCGTCGGTCAGTTCGTCGGGTTTCTCTTTTTCCAATCGAAGGATCTGTTGCCGGGTTTCCTCATCAATATTTCCTTCGAGCCAGCTGTTCACTTTCGCTCGGATCGCAGCATCCATGTCATCACTTTTAAGGTGCGGCAATTTAGTTGAAAATAAAATCCGGCGGATTTTCATTACGCAGAACATCGCACGGCGGCACTAACCGTAATTTTGGGAGATGCGTGCAACCTGTTGCCTGCTTATTGTGCTGCTGTTGGTCCCACCAGACGGCCGGGCAAGTACGCTACCGGGCGATTCGGTGCCTGCGAAATCCCGAGGGCAGTCCGGGAGAGTTTTCCTGATCACGGGTATCAATGTGGCCGGATACGGCACTTCCCTGCTCATACTCAATAATGCCTGGTACAAGGATTTTGAGAAAACATCATTTCATACTTTCAACGATGCGGCAGAATGGTTGCAGGTGGACAAAGTGGGACATGCATGGACCGCGTATAATACAGGTCGCGCGTCGGCGGCGATGTGGCGCTGGGCGGGACTTTCCCAGAAGCGTGCGGCCCTGGTCGGGGGTGGCAGCGGCGCCCTTTATTTGACAGTGATCGAAGTGCTGGACGCCCATTCGGCGAAGTGGGGATGGAGCTGGGCCGATATTGCCTCGAACTTGTTCGGATCGGGATTGTTTATCGGGCAGGAACTCGGCTGGAAAGAACAACGGGTGCAGTTTAAGTTTTCTTTCCACCGCAAACATTACGCGGAACCGATGCTGGAGCACCGGGCCAGCGAATTGTTCGGTACCAGCTGGTACGAGCGCATGCTCAAAGATTACAACGGCCAGACCTACTGGCTCAGCTTCAACCTGCGATCATTGCTGCGTGAAACAGCTTTACCTCTCTGGCTGAATCTTTCGGTCGGCTACGGCGCGGAGGGTCTCTTTGGCGGATTCGAGAATCTTGCGCGCGACGAAATGGGCAATATCCGCTTCGACCGCCGCGACATTCCGCGGGTCCGGCAATTCTATCTCGCACCCGATATTGATCTCACCCGAATCAAAACCAGCAGCAAATTTTTGCGCACGGTGTTTGCGGGACTGAACTCATTCAAGTTGCCCTCCCCCGCCTTATCAATGGATAACCGGGGTAAGCTCAAGGTCTATTTTTTGTATTTTTAGCACTTATGAAAGAATTATTCGCCGTGCTTTCGCTTGTTGTTCTACTTGCCTGCAAGAAAGACGACAACGGAAATCCTCCGCCCGACACGCCCTCTACCATTTCGATGACCCTGCCAACGGCGAACGGCCATTATCCGAACGCCACTCCGCTCAACGTGCGCGGAAGCATTACCGACCAGGACCTGCTCAAGTCTGCGCGGGTGGAAATAAAAAACAAGGCAAACGGTACGATGTATTTTTCGCAAACAGCTGCCGTCGCCAACCTTCCGCAGTTCAACTTCGACTGGAGCTGGACCGTCACCGGAATGACGGGGATCGTCACGGCTACCGTGAAAGTCACGGCCACGGACCGCTATGACCGCCAAACAACACGCGAAGTGGATGTGTTTCTTGAAGACTGATCAGCGGATCCAGGCGGCGGTAAGCTTTTCATTCTCTACTTCTACGTAAATGTGTTCCTGCAGGGTGGTCGCAATAGAAAGGCCGACGTAATCCGGTTGAACCGGGAATGAGTTGTGCCGGCGTTCGACGAGCACCAGCGCCTGTATTTTTTTCGGATGCAGCTCTAAGAATGGTTTCAGCGCATAAAGCAGCGTGCGCCCGCTGTTGGAAACGTCGTCTACGACGATGATCACTTTATCGCGTGCCGCCGGCACCGGATCCACGCGTACTTCGGTGGGCATTTTCTTATCGAGCGCGATCTCGACGAGTTGCGGCGCAATTTTTCCCGTTGCGCTCAGCAGGCGCCCGATGTTGCGCGCAAGTACGCTTCCGTTTTCACGGACTCCCGCCAGAATGATCTCCGTTTCATCAAAATTTTTTTCCAGGATTTCGAGCGCCATGCGATGGATTTTCTTTTCGATCGTAGCTCCGTCGAGCACCTGGTTTCCTTTTGTATTCATCATGTAGATTGCTTCGCGCAACAACCCGTAAATTAGCGATTGTAATCAATCTGAATGCAGCTCTCGCAGCAAATTTTCTTCATCCTTCTTTTTGCGTTTGCAGTCTGGCTATTTACCCGCAGCGTCAGGCGCATCCGGCGCAATATCCTGCTGGGAAGAGACGAAGATCACAGCGACCGCCCGGGGGAACGCTGGAAAAATGTGCTGTTGCTGGCATTCGGACAAACCAGAATGTTCCGTAAACCCATGGTGGCAGTATTGCATTTCTTCATTTACGCGGGGTTCATCATCATTAATATCGAGATCCTCGAGATCATCCTGGACGGTATTTTGGGCACGCACCGCCTGTTCGCACGCCCGCTCGGTGGCCTCTACAAGGTTCTCATAGACTCGTTTGAGGTACTGGCCGTGCTCGTGCTCGTCGCCTGCATCGTTTTTCTGTTTCGTCGCAACGTGGTGCGCGTCTGGCGGTTTCGCCACCGAGAGCTGGATGGCTGGCCGCGCAAGGACGCGAATTACATCCTCATTACCGAAATCGCGCTGATGACGCTGTTTCTCACCATGAACGCGGCCGACCGTGCGCTTCAGCTCAAAGGACATCTCCATTACCCCGACACCGGCGATTTTTGGGTTTCCGGCCTTATCGCCCCGGCATTTTTCAACCTAAGCGAGTCCAGCCTGGTCCTCATTGAGCGGCTTGCCTGGTGGCTGCACATTACCGGTATACTCGCCTTCCTCAACTATCTCATATTTTCAAAGCACCTTCATATTCTTCTTGCTTTCCCAAATGCTTACTATGCGCGGCTGGATCCAAAGGGAGAAATGAAAAACATGCCGGCGGTGCAGCAGGAAGTATTGTACGCGATGCAGCCGGAGCTCGTTCCCGCCGAGGCCACACCCCCGCCCCGCTTCGGCGCAAAGGATGTGTTTGATCTCACCTGGCGCAACCTCCTGGACGCCTATTCCTGCACCGAATGCGGCCGCTGTACGGCCGCCTGCCCGGCGAACATTACCGGCAAGAAACTCTCCCCAAGGAAGATCATGATGGATACCCGCGACCGGATGGAGGAGGTGGGCCGCAATATTGATAAGCACGGATCGTTCGCGGATGACAGCAAAAACCTGCTCAGTTATATTTCGGTGGAAGAGCTTCGTGCCTGCACCGCCTGCCAGGCCTGCGTGGAAGAATGTCCGGTAGCGATCTCCCCGCTGGAAATCATCCTCGAATTGCGGCGATCCCTGGTGATGGAAGACAGCAACGCTCCGCAGGAATGGCATGCGATGTTCAGCAATGTCGAAAACAATTTCGCGCCGTGGAAATTTTCTCCCGAGGACCGGGATAAATGGGTAACAGAAATGGCGAACCGGTGATCTATGGGCATTATTCACCAAAAAAAAGATTTTATGAAAAGACAAACATTTCTGCTGCTCATCGGACTGATCGGCCTCCTTTCCGCTCACGCTCAAACGGAAATAGGCGCCGATTATCGCTACAATTTCGGACGCAGCTTTAGCCAGCACGCCATTGGGGGAAGCCTGGAAAATTTTTCGGGACGCAACAGCTGGACGGTCGGGATCAGTTACAATTTTTCGAAAATTCACCCCCCTGCGCTGGGGCTGCATGCCGGCTACCGCTATTCATTTAGCCCGGGCACGAGCGGCAATTTTCTCCTCGGTTTCAACACCAGCATCAGTTTTGAAAAGTCCGGAGGTGCGAATGCGACGCGCATCACTCCATCCCTAGAAGCCGGGTACCATCATACATTTAACAATTTCGGCAAAGGTGCTTTCGTAACCCCTACACTGGGCGCAGGGTATTCATTTCGCCCGGGTGGCGGGAATGAAAGAGAAGCCGACGACGAGGCGCTTTTCAACGTTCGCGTCATGACCGGGTACCGTTTCTGAGCCGGAACCCATCGAGCCCATGAAAGAATCCCTGCGAAAAACGATCCTGCTTACGGCCTGCATGCTGATGATTATCATAAAAGGATTCTCGCAGCGGCAGGTTTATCCGTTCGTGGAGTTGTTCCAGCTCGATTCGCTCAGCCGCACGGCGGGCATTGCCAAACATTTCGGCATGCTTTATTACGAATTCCTGTTGCTGGTTGAAGAAAAGCTCGTTGATGCCGACAGCAGCACGCAACGCTTTATCCGCAATTTTGAACGCGTTTTTGCGCGGTTTTATATCGAGGCCTGCCAGGCTGCCGTGGCCGGAAAGGAAATTCCGCTGCCGGCGTGGCGGGCTTATTTCAAGGACAGCAGCCTGCTTCCCGTTCAATATTATTTGCTCGGCGCGAACGCACATCTCAACGGTGGACTGGCCGAAGCTATCGCGCACAGCTATGGGGCTGAAGAATGGCCGGTTATCAAAAAGAAATACTACTTGTTCAATTCCTGTCTGAACGAAACCTACCGTTTTGTTCACGCGGAAGCAGTGAGAACAAGTTCCCGCGCCAAACTGCTGCACTTGCTCACCCTTAGCCTGGACCGGCTTGCGGGTAATTTCTACCTGTACAAGTGGCGAAAACGGCAAATGCGGCTCACTGAATATTATTATACTGATCAGGTAAAATACCGGCGGCTGCTCGAAAAAGTAAACCGGAAAAAGGAGAAAATAGACCGCCTCGTGATGACCCAGTTTTGATCGCATTCATCGCTCATCGGCGCTTGGTCCGTACATCCCTGGCACCGGCAGATCGAGCAGCCGCAAATAAACGGAAAGCTGCCCGCGGTGATGAATAAGATGGCTCAGCGCCCAGCCGCGAATTGCCACCTTTCGCGGGGCGTTAAAGCGCACAGTTTCCCCGAAACGCACGACCCAGGGCTCCTGGAATGCGTCGTCTTCCATTTTTTGCAGATGCCGATTCGCCCCTTCAACGCTTTCATCAAAGATCTGCAACAGCTCTTCGCGGGAGTTCGCGGTGTGGGGATCGAAGCGATGGACTGCGAAGTCGAAATCCCCGATGGTGGCGATGCGGGTGATCCATTGAGGGATTTCCGCAATATGCGTGGACAGTCGCCCAAGCGTCATGGACTTTTCGTGCGGTTTCCAGTCCTTTTTTTCCAGCGGCACCCGTTCGAGCATTTTGCGGGTCAGCCCTGTTTCATACCTGAGCTCGGAAATGAAGGCATCGCGGATCGGCATAAGGCTTAATTTTTATTTGGCCTGCTCTTTTTCGTGGTGTGTGATCTTTTCCAGTCCTTCCTCGATCTTTTCCATCTGCTCCTCGAACTTCTGTGTCATCTCTTCAGGATGCTCGAGCTGGTGAACCGGATCCTTTTTGCTGAAGATTCGCCATGCCTGCACCACCGCCGTTATGGCAAAGAAGCCGCCGATCACCCAGGCCAGCACGTGCTGATTATTGCTGATCGCGCGGGCTACCAGCAATCCCCCGAAAATGAACACACAGTTCCCGATAAATGTGCCCAGCCCGATCCCGAATATGTAGAAATTGTAATGGCTTGCTCTCGGCTGTAGAATTTTTTTGGTGAAGAGCACCGTGCTCCAGCCAAACCAGAATGGAATTTGAATCGGGTTCACCGCACACATGGCCGCTCCAAGCATGAATTTGGGAAGCGTGCTGCTCAGTACGACATTTTTTTCTTCCCCGGGATGCAGGGCCGCGTAGAAGCTCGATACTGCCAGCGCCACCACGATCAGAAGCGTGATGTACTCGAGGATCACGAAAAGTTTTCCCTGCTTCCGGATCCAGTCCATCGCCACGAGCGAAATGCGCACATAAATGATCTCGACCAGCAGCGAACCCAACGAAAAAAGCATCGCGGCCGTTACGCCGTCCGTAACGGAGATCTGCATTGCGGCGATGTTCAGCGTGCCCAGGGGAAGCGATCCCAGGAAGCTCACGAGCATGCCGGTGAAAAAAATTTTCCGCAGCGGACCCATCCAAACGAAAATACGAAGGAGAATTTGAAGGAAAGAACCGTTGCGCTCAATCGTATTTTTCCACCAGTTTGAAATGTTTGCGTGCGTTCCGCAAAAACTTCCACCCTTTCCAGAACGACCAGTACGGTGTTCCGTTGCGGTGGTTGTAGCGGCTGATCCGGTACAGGGCTTTCCAGTGCTGAAGGATCACGCGGTAAGCCTGCCAGATGCTCATGCCGCAGTCATAAATATGGTTTGGTTCCGCTCCGCATCCGTTGAATTCGAGAATAAGAAAATTCTTTCCCTTTTTCAGGTCCTCGATCGAGCTCGTTTTGATGTCGTACCGGCCATAATAGAACTTGTCCGTGTAATGGCTGAGATCATCGAACACTTTCTGCAGATCGGCGTCTATTTCGCGGTACAAGTTGGTGAAATGCGCGCCCCGGTTGTGGTTTCCCGCATAGGACAGGTAAAATATTTCTCCGGGAGGTATGATCCGGGCAAAGCGGTGCCCGTGGCGGTGCCGCATTTCATCCATCCGGTGTTTCGCCCGAGGGTGCCGCCGGATCAGCTGTTCCAGAGTGGACCTGCCGTCGCCTTTCACCTGGAGCAGCTCCTTATGAATGAACCCGCTGACTACCCCGCGTTGTTCTGTTGGATAACGGTAATAAAAGACGCTTACTTCCACCGGCAGTTCCACAAGGTCCTGTACGATGTACTCCACCGGTACGCGCGCATGGTACTTGCGAAGCTGCTCTTCGTTCTCGATTTTTCGAAACAGAATTCCCTTCATGCCAACGTCGGGTTTCACAATAAACGGGAACTTAAAGCCGGCCTCGTACACTTTGGCCCTGACAGTGTCGAAGGGCCAGTCGTGAAGAATGTAAGTCGTTTTAGGTACGAGGTGCCGGGGCAGCTGGTCGTACATTTCTTTCTTCCCTTCTCCTTCGAAGCCACCGAACGTGATGGTAGGGTTCGAAGAACTGAAAAACCAAAGCGATCCCGAGCGCAGGCAGTACCAGAACCAAACCGGCCCGATCGGCGCATACAAAACATAAAATGGCCAGAGTTCCCAGTTTACAAGCCGCTGAAAAAATCGGTTGATCCGCATCCGCGCCAAATATGCGGAAATATACTGTATGTCCCGCTACGCATTACAGCAAGAAATTCGGGTTACCACCGGCAAGATGCCTTTCGTTTATTCCGTATCATTGCTCTGAAAATCTTTCACCATGCCCGTGCGCACCATGGCGGAAATGCAGGCTGCCGGTGAACAACCGGAGATACTTTTCTGGGTTGGCTGCGCCGGCAGCTTTGATCAGCGTGCGCAGCGGATCACGCGTGCTTTCGCCACGATTCTGCAAAAGCTCGATATCCGGTTTGCCATTTTGGGCACCGAGGAAATGTGCACCGGCGACCCGGTGCGGCGTGCAGGAAATGAATTCATGTTCCAGATGATGGCCTACCAGAACATTCAGACACTGAACCGTTACAACATTAAAAAAATCGTCACCGCCTGCCCGCATTGTTTCAATATCATCCGGAACGAATACCCTCCGCTTGGAGGAAACTATGAGGTGGTCCATCACAGCGTGTACCTGCAGCAATTGATTGACGAAGGGCGAATCCGGATGAAAGAATCGGGTTCGTTTCGTGGCAGACGAATTACCTACCACGACAGCTGTTACCTCGGACGCGCCAACGGGATTTATGAAGCGCCCCGAAAAGTGCTCGAGGCCCTGGACGCTGAGCTTGTAGAAATGCGCCGCTGCAAAAGCAAAGGTCTTTGCTGCGGAGCCGGCGGGGCCCAGATGTTCAAGGAAGAAGAAGAGGGCACAACCCGCGTCAATTTCGAACGCACCGGGGAAGCGATCCAGACCGGGGCCAGTGTAATCGCAGCCGCCTGTCCCTACTGCAACACGATGCTCACCGATGGCGTAAAACACTCGGAAAAAGAGGACGCTGTTCGCGTGCTCGATATCGCCGAGCTGATCGCAGAAGGAATGGAGTAATTTTGCGCATGGATCTTTCTTACCGTCATTTGCTCGATCCTTCTTTCGCTCCCGCCTCGCGTGTCTGGGTTTACCAGTCCGGCCGCCGCTTCAGCATTGCTGAAGCGCTGGAGACTGAAGGACTGCTTGAGAATTTCCTGCGCGACTGGAAAAGTCACGGTGTTGCGGTGAAAGGCGCCGGGTATCTTTTTTTCGGACAATTTCTCGTCCTGATGGCCGATGAACGAGCCACCGGCGTAAGCGGATGCAGCACCGACAGCTCGGTCCGCTTCGTGAAGCAGCTGGAGAAGCTCTTCGACATAAGCTTTTTCGACCGCACCACGCTGGCTTTCGTTCGGGACCACCAGATCGAGCTGCTCCCTATTTCGCAAATCTCCTATGCGTATGAGAACGGTCTTATTGGGGCAGGAACATTGTTTTTCAACAACCTCGTGCAGACAAAACAAGAACTGGAAAGCAACTGGATCATAACGGTGGAAGATAGCTGGCTGGCTAAAAAAATCAGGGCCCTTACAAGGCCCTGAGCGGAAGACGGGACTCGAACCCGCTACCTAAAGCTTGGGAAGCTTTCGCTCTACCAGGTGAGCTACTTCCGCTTTTCACGCAGAAAATTCGGCGCTCCGTGAAATTAATAAATTGCCTCAATCCGCGCGAAGCACTGCTATTTTTTTGACTTTCTTAATGGATTCCCTGCCGGCCGGTTGAAATTCCAGGCGGCGGTCAGGCGGAAATTTCGGGTCTGGGTGCTCGTGTAGCTTTCATAATAGAAACGCGTACCGTAGGTAATGTTCCGGATCTTCTGTTGCACGAACGGGTCGATGATATTCAGCGTGACCACCAGCCGCTTGTCGAGGAACTTGCGCTGTGCCCCCACATTGGTGCTGAGATTCCACCGCGCGAAACCCTGCGGATTGGCGAAGCGGTTCAGCGTAAAGCTTGAGGTAAGCTGCCACGTGTCGCCGGGCACATAGGTGCTGTTTATGTTCGATGTGAACGACCCGCCATTGCGGTAGCGGTTCACCGTCCGGTCAAACTCGCTGTACACATTATATATATAGCTGGCGCTGAGGTTTGCCTTAACCGTCTTCGTCACCGTGAGGCCGTTCCAGGTGCTGATCTCGAATTCCCTGCGACCGCTGATGTTCTGCCAGGTGACCTCGGTCTTTTCTCCCGGGATGAGGGTACGCACCAAACTGAAAATGTTTTCTACGATGTTGTATCCGCCGCCCGCGTTGAAGAAATACTTTGGCCTGGTCTTTCCGAACACCAGGTCGAAATTATGAGCGGTGGAAGCGCGCAGGTCAGGGTTGCCGAAGCGAATGTTGTAAGGGTCGGAAAAATCAATGGACGGATTCTGCTCGTTGATGCCCGGGCGCCGAATGGTTCTTCGGTAGGAAAACGTGATGTTCAGGTCGTTTTCCCAGATCTTGTTGAAATTGGCGAACGGCAGCAGGTCCCAGTATTCGTTTCGGACCCGGTCGTTATCGCGAATCAGGTCGAAGCGGACGGTGGTGAACTCTACGGCGAAGCCTCCGCTGATGCTGAGCTTTTTTTGAAACGTATGTTTTGCCGACGCGCGAAGATTCAGAATTCCCTGGCGAAAACGGAAATCATTGCTGAGCAACCCTGATTTTACAAAATCCATTTGCGGCTTCCGGAGATAGCTTGCGTCGGTTACTACATGGCTGTTGCTCGAGGTGAAAAAACTTCCCGCAGAAAGGAAAGTTCTCTTGTTACCCAGCGGACGATCATAGTTCACACGCAGATTCAGGCCATTGTTTCGGTGATCGGTGAGCTGCAACTGCGTGGAATCAACTCCTGTGGGAGTATGGTCAGGGTTAAAAAACTCCTGATAAAAATGACGGTCATTGACGTTTTTGGAATAATGGCCGCCGGCGATCATCTTCAGCGATTCTCCCGGGATCCTTCCTTTCCAGGTGTAGGTGAATGTGAGATTGGGGCTGTAGCTCTCGCCTTCGGTGCGAATTGTCCTTTCGCTGATGCGGTAGATCTGGTTGTACCTGTTGATGTGCGTGTATTCCGTTGCGTTTCGATTCGATGCCTCATTCTGGTTGTAATTAAGCACCACGTTCAGCGTATGCGATTTCGCGAGGTCGTAATCAATATGGAAACGAAAATGGGGTCTGAAATTCCTGTTCAGCGACCGGTTCGTGGTCTGCAAAATACTCGAAGAGTCGACGTAGATGTTTCGCCGTGTGGTATGGCCGCTTCCCTCGAAACGGTTGAAGCCGGCCCCTCCATTGATGCCGATGACGAGCCCTTGTTTCCGGTACGAATAATTGCCCGTAATGCTCGCCTCCCCGCGGGTGCCCGCAGAAACACTGACACGACCCGACTTCCCGACGCGACCTTTCTTGGTCACGATGTTGATCACTCCGCCCTGTTCGTTGGCGAATTGCGGGGGTGGATTTGTCATGACCTCGATCTTCTCAATTGAGCTCCCCGGAAGCGATTCGAGAAGATCCTGCAGTTGCTGCAGGTTCAGCTCAACGGGTTTGTCGTCTATCAGAATTTTGGGCTCCTTGCCGCGCACAAGGACTTTTCCCGTAGGGTCGCGGGTTACGAGCGGCACGTTGTTGAGCAGCTCACTTGCGTTGCTCCCGGCTGCGAGAGCAGATTCCGATGCATTGAATGTGATATTGCCGTCTTTGGATTGCACCAGCGGCTTTTCGCTGTAAACCACTACCTCCTCCAGATTTTCGCGGCTGCCGGACTGCAACACAATATCGGTAAGGTTGAAATCGTGACGCTCGACCCGAAAATGAATGCTGTCGATGATCCGGGTCGTTTTACCTACGTAAGAAATCCGCAGCCGGTAAAGTCCGAGCGCGAGCTTCTCGAACAGAAACCCTCCCGACGCATCGGTAAGGCGAACCTGCCGGGTACTGCTGTCCCTGATTGGAAATAATTCCACGGTTGCGCCGGCAACTGCGGTCCGCTTTTCGTCTAAGACATTTCCCGAAATAATGCCAGGCTGCTGCTGCGAACTTGCTGAGATTGAACTGAAAACGATGGCGGCAAGGCCCAGAAACCGGAGTCCTTTCACAGCGCAAAAATAGCCAATTAGCGATGCGAAAGCGATCCGTGGTTGTTTCTTCATTAGCGATTGATCTTCTGTATTTAGACGAATTAACGCTGACATCCTGTCACCACCGGGCCGGATTTTGTATCTTCGCCCTCCAATTTTTCGAGGAATGCTTGACTACGTGACAGATAGAGTTCAGGACGAGTCCCGCCAGGGGGAGGTTTTCGCGCCGGGTCCCGAAACCGCGCGTTCGGGGAAGCGCTTCTATATCGAAAGCTATGGCTGCCAGATGAATTTCGCCGACAGCGAGATCGTGGCTTCGATTCTCGGAGCGGAAGGTTATGGAGCCACCCGCAATCTTGACGAAGCCGACCTGGTGCTTATCAATACCTGCTCGATCCGCGAAAAGGCAGAACAAACCATCCGCAAGCGGCTCGGCGAGTTCCGGCGGGTGAAAGAGCGCAATAAAGGAATGCTGATCGGCGTGCTCGGATGTATGGCGGAACGGCTGAAATCGAAATTTCTCGAAGAGGAACAGCTGGTGGATATCGTCGTTGGTCCCGACGCTTATCGTTCCCTTCCTGCCCTGGTGAAGGAAGCTGATTCCGGTCAGAAAGCGGTGAACGTGCTCCTGAGCCGCGAGGAAACTTATGGCGACATAGCGCCGGTGCGCCTGGATAGCAACGGCATCACTGCTTTTATCAGCATTATGCGGGGTTGCAACAATATGTGTACGTTTTGCGTGGTGCCGTTCACCCGCGGGCGCGAACGCAGCCGCGACTCGGCATCGATTCTCCGGGAGGCACGCTCATTATACCAACAGGGTTACCGGGAAGTGACGCTGCTGGGGCAAAACGTGGATAGCTATTATTACGTGAATGAAGAAACTGATGAGATCGTGACGTTTGCCATCCTACTTGAACAAGTGGCGCTGATCGCGCCCGGGTTGCGGGTACGCTTTTCCACTTCCCATCCAAAAGACATTACCGACGAAGTGCTGCACGTGATGGCGCGGCACGAAAACATCTGCAAATACATTCACCTCCCGGTGCAAAGCGGGTCTACACGCATTTTGCAGCTAATGAACCGGACCTACACGCGGGAATGGTACCGCTCGAAGGTGGACCGGATACGCGAGATCATTCCGGGCTGCGGGCTTTCCTCCGATATCATCGCGGGTTTTTGCACAGAAACGGAAGAAGACCACCAGGAAACGCTGGAAATGATGCGCTATTGCGGGTATGACATGAGCTACATGTTCTTTTACAGTGAAAGGCCGGGCACCCTCGCGCAGCGTCGTTACCGCGACGACGTACCGGAAGAGACAAAAAAACGCCGCCTTCTCGAAATCGTTGCGTTGCAGAATGAGCTTTCGCTCGAAAGCAACCGAAAGGATATTGGGAAAATTTTCCGCGTTCTTATTGAAGGGGATAGCCGGCGCAGCGACCGCGACTGGATGGGAAGGAACAGTCAGAATAAGGTGGTCGTGTTTCCGAAAGAACAACTTTCACTCCGTCCCGGCGACTACGTGAACGTGTTCATCCGCGATTGCACCCAGGCCACTCTCCTCGGGGAAGCGCGGGCTTGATTGTTGTGACAAACAGAATTGTAACAATGGATCTGCAGGCAATAAAAAACAGGTTTGGAATCATTGGCAACTCACCCGCACTGAACTACGCACTGCAGGTGGCAGTACAGGTAGCGAACACCGACCTCACCGTCCTCATTACCGGGGAAAGCGGAGTCGGCAAGGAAGTTTTTTCGAACATTATCCATTCCCTTTCGGCGAGGAAGCACAATCCTTTCATTGCGGTCAACTGTGGAGCAATCCCGGAAGGGACGATTGATTCGGAACTCTTCGGTCACGAGAAAGGTTCATTTACCGGCGCGGTAGACAGCCGCAAGGGATATTTTGAAACGGTGAACGGGGGCACGATTTTCCTTGATGAGATCGGCGAGCTTCCGCTGGGCACACAGGCGCGCCTGCTGCGCGTGCTCGAGACCGGGGAATTCATCCGGGTAGGATCCTCGAAAGTGCAGAAGACCGACGTGCGCGTAATCGCCGCGACGAACCGCGAGTTGCTGCAGCTGGTGCAGGTGGGAAAGTTCCGGGAGGATCTTTACTACCGTCTCAGCACGGTCCCCATCCGCGTACCGGCACTGCACGACCGTCCGGAAGACATTCACCTCCTGTTCCGCAAATTCGCTTCGGATTTCGCCAATAAATACCGCACCTCCCCGGTACAGCTGGAGGAAGATGCTGTGAAGTTGTTAATAAGCTACCCCTGGCCGGGGAATGTCCGGGAATTAAAGAATATTGCGGAACAGATCTCGGTGCTGTCACCCGAAAAGCAGATTACGGCGCAGGAGCTTGGCAGGTTCCTTCAGCCTTATCCGAACAACCGGCTGCCGATGGTAATCCATGGAAACGGTATGGTGCAGCAGGAGTTTTCGAATGAAAGGGAGATTCTTTACCAGCTCTTCTTCGACATGAAGAAAGATGTGACCGAGCTGAAAAGAATGTTTTTGGAAATACTTCAAAACCCGGCCCTGGTCGGGCAGAATCAGGCCCTGATCAATCAGTTGAAAGATGGCGGCGATCTCCGCCCGCAGCTGCTTGTGCAGCAACCGGCTCCTGCGGCGCAAAGCCAGCTGATCGTGGATCCGATCCACGAGCACGTGGAGGTGGAGGAAAGCCTTAATATTATGGATAAGGAAAAAGAACTTATCATCAAGGCGCTTAAAAAACATAAGGGGAAGAGAAAGGATGCTGCGCTTGACCTGGGGATCAGCGAACGAACCCTCTATCGAAAATTAAAGGAATACGACATCGAAGAATGAGGGCTTTTCCAAAAATATTCTGGATGGGTTTCGCGGCTGCGGCCATGATGCTGGCCGGCTGCAACTACAAATTCAGGGATGTTTCCATTCCGCCCGAAATCAAAACGGTTCGTGTCAATTTCATTGAAAACCGGGCGCGGCTGGTCAATCCGCAGCTTAGTCCGCGCCTCACGGATGGGTTGAAACAAAAGATTACGAGACAGACCCGCCTCACCGAAACAAACAACGAGAATGCGGATTGGGATATTACCGGTTACGTGAGCGATTACTCCCTGAGCACTTCTGCCATCTCCGGCCAGCGCGAAGCAGTGAACCGGCTCACTGTGGCGATTCACATCACGCTGAACGATCGCCGCGAAGACAAACTCACCGAGTACGATGTGATCCGGAATTTTGAGTTTGCTGCGACCCAGTCGCTGCAGCAGGCAGAAGCCACTCTCGCGGATGAAATGATCCGATCCCTCACGGACGAGATGTTCAATAAACTTTTTTCCAACTGGTAATGAGAAACCACATCGAGCAGATGGTCCGATCCACACTGGGCAGGGATTCGCTTGAGGATTGCTCCTTGCAGGAACTTCGCCGGCTCGCTGCCGACCACCCCTATTTCGGAGCCGCACAGGTATTGCTCGCAAAAAAACTGCAGATGCTGAAGGATCCGGAATACAGAGAACAGCTCGCGAAAGCTTCACTATTCTTCCACAATCCCCTTTGGCTGGACCAGTTGCTAAACGAACGCGGAGACGCCGAACTGCAGCCGGAAATTGCTGAAACAAAAATGGAGATCGCCACCCTACCGCCTGAAGGTAAGCCCGTAGCCGCGGTTACCGCTGCCGCTTCACCATTGTTGCCGGTGCCGGCCCCTCTTGAAAAAACCACGGGAAAGGAATTTCTCTTCGAGCCTTATCACACCGTTGACTATTTCGCGTCGCAGGGAATCCGGTTCAGGGAGGAAGAAAAACCGGCCGACCGGTTCGGGCAACAGTTGAAGAGCTTTACCGAATGGCTGAAAACTTTAAAGCGTTTGCCTGTCGCTGAAGCAGTTGCATCCACGCCTGAAGCGGAACGAAAAGTAGAGCAGATGGCGGAGAATTCGGTTCTGGAAAAAGAAGTGCTTACCGAAACGATGGCGGAGGTTTGGCGCAAGCAGGGAAACCCCCAAAAAGCCATCGAAATCTATAACAAATTAAGTTTGCTCGAACCTTCCAAAAGCGCTTATTTTGCAGCGAAAATTGCGGAACTGAATAAATGATTTTGAGATGACTATCGTATTCGTGATCCTGATTATTCTGGCTTCGGTGGTGCTGGGTCTGATCGTGCTGGTGCAAAACCCCAAGGGAGGCGGACTTGCCGGCAACCTGGCGGGATTCAGCACCCAATTCATGGGAGTAAAGCAGACCACCGACGTGCTGGAACGCGGAACCTGGCTGTTTGCTGGGATCATCGGTTTGCTTTGCCTGTTTTCTTCGTTTTTTATCGGCGGCACCAGTTCCGGTGAAGACAAGCTGGAAAAGGTAGGTACGCAAATGCCCGCCACCAATACGCCCTCGGGCACCAACCAGGGGGGCACGCTCCAGCTGAATCCCAATCGCGATACGAACCCATAGGCTATAATAAAATGAATTGCGAACCCCGGACCCTTCCGGGGTTTTTTCTTACCCTCAAAGCAGCTAAATTGTGAAAACTTACCTATGAAAAAATTTCTGCTTATTATCCTGGCCCTGGCGCTGTTCGGGGGCGGATTTGCGGCGTGGAAGTTTTTCGGTCAAGCGATCAACACCAGCCAGGGTGAATTCCTGTACGTTCCCACGGGGGCAGCTCCAAAGCAATTGAGGGATTCGCTGCTCGCCGGAAAGCATTTGAGCGGAACATACTGGTTCGATCTTACAGCCAGGATCCTGAAATTCGATAACGCGAGGCCGGGCCGCTACCGGTTAAAGGAAGGCATGAGTGTTTTCCAGCTCGTGCGCATGCTGCGGAGCGGCAGGCAGGAACCGGTGAATTTCGTGATCACCCGTTTCCGGACCCGCGAAGATTTCGCCAGACGGGCAGGCCGGCAATTCGAGTTTGATTCACTACAGATGATCAGCTTCCTGAACAACCGCGACAGCCTCGCTCGCTACGGATTCGATACCAGCACTGTGATCGCAGCGCTGATGCCTTATACCTACAGTCTGAACTGGAACAGCACGCCTCGCCAGCTGTTTGACCGTTGCTATGCTGCCTATACACGTTTCTGGACAGCGGAGCGAAAGTCAAAAGCGGACAGCCTGGGACTTTCACCTGTGGAAGTTGTCACCATCGCTTCCATCATTGAAGAGGAAACGAACTTCGGTCCGGAGAAACCCAATATGGCAAGCGTGTATCTGAACCGCGTCCGTAAAGGAATGCCGCTGCAGGCCGACCCCACGCTCAAATTTGCGTTGCGGGATTTTTCGCTGCGCCGCATTCTGAACGTACACAAGGGCGCGGTTTCGCCGTACAATACTTATATGCACAAGGGAATCCCGCCGGGCCCGATCTGCACGCCTTCCGTCGAAAGCATTGAGGCGGTGCTGAACGCTCCCCAAACGGAATACCTGTATTTTGTGGCCAGCAGTAACTTTGACGGAAGCCATATTTTCACCACCAGCTACGAAGATCATTTGAAGTACGCGACGGAATACCAGCAGGCGCTGAACAGGCGATGGGACTCGCTTAGCCGGTCGAAGCCACAACAACCCTGAATGTCGTTCTTCGTCAGAATAGGAAAAAGGATCTCTTCATCGCAACCCGCGACCTATATCGTACGGAAGAGTAAAGTCACCTACGTGCCGGGCTTTAAGGGGATTTCACTGTTCGACGTCGTGGGCTTTTTCTTCAAGCAGGTAAAGGCAGTGGGCATGACGGAGCGGGCCTCCTCCATCGCGTTCAATTTCGTAATGGCCATTCCCCCGGCGATCATTTTCCTATTTACCCTCATACCCTACCTTCCCATCTCCAGGGATTTCGAACAAACGCTTTACGTGCTCATCCGCGACGTGATCCCCGGCGAACGAAACAACGCCGCCCTGATCAACTTTCTCCACGATTTCATCAACGAGCCGAGGAACGAACTGCTGTCGCTCGGTTTCATCCTTTCGCTTTACTTCTCGTCCAACGCGGTGATGGGGATCATGCGCTCCTTTGATAAAAATTATATTGGCTTCCGGAAAAGAAAGTTCTTACAGGCGCGTCTCGAGGCCCTGCGACTGACACTCATTCTTTTTATCCTGGTGCTGGTATCGGTGCTGCTGCTGATGATGCAGGGACAGGTGCTCGACTGGCTCGGGGTGGAAGATCGGTTCGTGAGGGCCCTGATCCGCGACGCGCGCTGGATTGTGATCATCCTGCTGTTTTTCTACAGCATTTCATTCATTTATCGCCACGCGCCGGCGGTGCACAAGAAATGGCCCCACCTCACCCCCGGGTCGGTGCTGGCAACTTTCCTGATGATCCTCTTCACTTTCGGCTTCTCTTACTGGGTAAATAATTTCGGGAATTACAATGAACTGTACGGCTCGATCGGGACCATTCTCTTCTTCATGCTCCTCGTGTACTTCAATTCCCTCGTTCTGCTGATTGGTTTTGAGCTCAATGTCAGCATCACCTCCCTCAAGAAACTGGCAGATGAGCGGGTTAATAAAGTGTCGGAAGGTAATGGGAACCCCGGGGAAATTCCCGAAATTTGAGTCCACAAAAAAACAAAGGTCATGACAAAACTATTCTCCCGGGCGGTTCCTGTTGCCGCAGTTTCCATTGCTCTGCTTTTTGCGCAGGCGGATCCCCTGCCGATCGGCTCCGAACTCCCCAGGGCCGACGTCAAAATGAAAGATATCTCCGGCAAGGACGTTTCGTTTAAGGACGCAATGGGCAAGAAAGGGCTGCTGGTAATGTTCAGCTGCAATACCTGTCCCGTGGTGAAGCGCTACCAATCACGCATCAACGAGGTAAGCAAGTATGCTCTCGGAAAGGACATCGGGGTCATCCTGCTTAATCCCAACGAAGCTTACCGCGACAACGGCGATTCGTACGACGACATGAAGGACTACGCAAAGAAGAATGGATTTTCCTGGTACTACGTTATGGACGATCATTCGGCCATGGCCGACGCGTTCGGAGCCAACCGCACCCCCGAGCTGTTTTTGTTCAATGGGGAAGGAAAACTTGTATACCACGGCGCGATTGACGACAACTCCAGCAGCGCCGACGAAGTCACCCGCAAGCACGCGATCGTTGCGATCGATGAGCTGACTGCGGGAAAAGACATTTCCGTGAAGCAGACGAGGTCGGTGGGTTGTACGATCAAGCGAAAGTCCTGATCAGTGAGTCGGGAGTTCGGAGTCAGGAGTTCGGAGTGACTCGCTCCCCTTCGGAGCGTTGGGGTGGGGCCGGTACGGAGTCGGGAGCCCGTTACCGATTACTGGTTACTGCTTACTGCTTCCTGCTTACTGCTCCCTCCCCACCATCGCCGCCACCTCCGCATCAATCTTTTCGGGCGAAAGCTGCTCTTCAAAGAATTTTCGAACGCCCCTGCGGTTGTTGATCATCAGTGTAGCCGGTATCGCTCCCGACCAGGAGCTGTCCACCTTCGGACAGAAATAATCCGCATTGTATTCGTCCAGCCAGAGAATCGGCGCATTAAATTTTCGCCTGGCGGCGAAGTCGCGCAGTTTCTTGGGGTAGAATTCTTCCAGGTCGAGACTTACCAGCAGCAGCTTCACACTGTCCGCTTTGTACCGCTGCACCGCATCCTGCAGATGCGGAATTTCTTCGAGGCAGGGAATGCAAAACGTTGCCCAAAAACTGACGATCAACGGCGTTTTGCTGCCGGCAATGATCTTTTCCAGATCAGTGATCTTTATACGCTTCACATCCTGCGCTTCCGCCAGAAGCCCAAAGAGGATAAAAAAAATAATGACGATGCGTTTCATATTTTCCACGTTATTCCCGGATGCCCATCCACTGCTGCAATAATTCCTGATACCTGACGGGATCCGCGTTCTCCGGGTTGTACCGCCCCGACCCGCTCCGCTGCCGGAAGGCCTCGTAAAGACTTACCGCACAGGCCACGCTGATATTCAGCGAGCGGATCATCCCGACCTGAGGTATGCAAAAATTTCCGTCGGAGTACTTAAGCATTTCCTCGCTGACCCCGCTGTGCTCGTTTCCAAACACCAACGCCGTGCTCCGTGTCAGATCCAGTTGGTACAAACCTACCGCATCACGGTTTAAATGGGTCGTTAAAATCTGTGAATAACGGATGCGCAGGGCGGAAAAACATTCTTCTGCGTTATCGAACTGGTAAACCGTGAGCCATTTTGCGGCGCTGGAGGAGCTTTTGGCTCCCCATTTCTTGTGGCGCGGGATGCGCGTAGTCAGCACATACACCTCCTGCACCCCCACGGCGTCACAGCTTCGCATCACGGCGGAAATGTTGTGCGGATCAAAAACGTTTTCCAGCACTACCGTCAGATCGAACTGCCGGCGCGCCAGCACGCGGTTGAGTTTTTCTTTTCTTTCGGGAGTCATCGTATCATCGAATAGCTTGAAATCCAGCTTAAATTAGTTATTTTTATACATGCTGCAGGAGCAGCGTTCATTTTTTACAGCCAGCAGTCTATGAAGTATCCGGCTATTCAGAATTTTATCAACGGACAGTTCGTGAATGCGAGCAGTGACCGTGCGCTCGAAGTGATTTCACCGGTAGACGGTAGCCTGCTGTCCACTGTGCCCCTTTCCTGCGCGAAAGACCTCGACGCCGCGGTGAAAGCGGCGCGTGCCGCCTTTCTTCCCTGGAGCCGGATCCCTATTAAGGAGCGGGTGCAGGTGTTTTTTCGCTACAAACACCTCCTTGAAAAAAACCTTGGTGAACTCGCTGCCCTTGTCCAGGAAGAAAATGGAAAGACGTATGCCGAAGCGGTCGCTGAGATCGAAAAAAGCATCGAGCTCACCGAATTCGCCTGTTCGCTCCCACAGCTTGTGACGGGCGAAGTCCTGGAGGTGAGCAAGGGGGTGGAATGCAGAACGGAACATATTCCCCTCGGCGTGGTGGCTTCAATAGTGCCTTTCAACTTTCCGAGCATGGTGCCGAACTGGACGCTCCCCAATGCCATTGCACTCGGAAACTGCATGATCCTCAAACCATCGGAGAAAGTTCCCCTCAGTTCCGGGAGGTTGGCCGTTTTGCTAAAAGAAGCCGGACTGCCGGATGGAGTTTTCAATATCGTGAATGGCGACAGCGAAGTGGTGGAAGCGATTTGCGATCACCCGGATATCGAGGCGGTTTCCTTCGTAGGATCCACGCGCGTGGCAAAAATCGTTTACCAGCGCGCGACTTCTCATTTCAAAAGGGCGCTGGCGCTGGGTGGAGCAAAGAACCACCTGATGGTTTTGCCGGATGCGAAACCGGAGATGACTGCGCAAAACGTTGCGGCGTCGATGAGCGGCTGCGCAGGGCAGCGCTGCATGGCAGCTTCCGCAATGGTAGGCGTAGGGAATGTGGATCACATCATTGAAAAGATCTGCGAAGAAGCCAGGAAGATCGTTCCCGGACAAAACCTTGGCGCAGTTATCAGCCGCCAGGCTAAAGAGCGTATAGAACGTTATATTACGGAGGCCGAGGAACAGGGTGCGAAGGTGCTGGTGGACGGGCGTAATGTGAAAGTGGAAGGAAAGGAAAACGGAACTTACGTGGGGCCTACGGTAATTGACCACGTGAAGCCGCATATGGCTATTGCACGGGAAGAAGTGTTTGGCCCCGTGCTAAGCATCATTCGAACCGATTCCCTGGACAAGGCGATTGAGATCGAGAACAGCAACCCCTATGGCAACGCAGCATCTGTATTCACCCAGAATGGTGGTTACGCACGGTACGTGATGGAACGGGCCAGCGCAGGCATGATCGGAGTGAATGTGGGTGTCCCCGTTCCGCGAGAACCTTTCTCCTTTGGCGGCTGGAACGAGAGCAAATTTGGCGTAGGGGACATTACGGGCAAGAGCTCGATAGAATTCTGGACGAAACTCAAAAAAAGCACCACCAAATGGAATCCGGAAGCCGGCATTAACTGGATGAGCTGAGCGGCATTCCACGGAGGGACGCTATCCTCAAACAATAACGCAAATGGAAAAGCTCAAAGCCAGGCAGGAGCTGACGAACGTGCAGGAAATACTGCGCGATAATTTCAATCACACGCTTTTCTCCTGGTCGAAGCAAAAAGGAATTTCCCCGCTCGCTATTCATCACGGCCGCGGGGTGCACCTGTTCGATTACGACGGGCGCCGCTATATTGATTTTTCTTCCGGCCTGATGAACGTGAACATCGGTCACGGCCATCCGCGTGTAACCGAAGCGGTGATGCGGCAGATGCAGGAAATCAGTTACGTCACCCCGGCCTGCGTCACTAAGGCGCGCGGTGAGTTAGGAAGGAAGTTAGCGGCAATAACCCCGCATGGCCTGAACAAGGCTCTTTTTACGGTGGGTGGAGCCGAAGCGATCGAGAACGCGATCAAGCTGGCGCGCATGTACACGGGGCGGCACAAGATCCTGACGAGGTACCAGTCTTTTCACGGTGCATCCTATGGCGCTATTTCCGCAGGCGGGGATCCGAGGAAACTTCCGATGGATGCGCAGCAGGCTCCCAACATTGTGCACTTCGATATTCCGATAACCTACCGCTGGCAATTTGGAGAAAACACATTGCTGGATCATTCGGTGGAAACCCTGGAAAGGGTAATCGCTTTTGAAGGGCCTAACAACATTGCTGCGATCCTGCTGGAAGGGGAATCCGGCACGTCGGGGTGCCTGAAGTACCCACCGGGATTTTTGAAAAAAGTGAGAGAGCTCTGCGACCGTTATGGAATCGTATTCATCGCCGACGAGGTGATGAGTGGATTTGGACGAACGGGAAAATGGTTTGGAGTTGAAAACCACGAGGTGGTTCCGGATATGATTGCGACAGCGAAAGGAATCACTTCGGGCTATCTTCCACTGGGGGCGCTCCTTGTTTCAGACCGGATCGCTGCACGCTATGACGATGAAGTCCTCTGGCTGGGGCTGACTTATTCGGCACATCCCGTCTGCTGCGCCGCCGCCGTTGAGGTGCTGGCGATCTATGAGGACGAAGGTTTGCTGGCGAATGCGGCAGCGATGGGCAGGTACGTTGACAACGAGATGGAAAAGATGCGCGAGAAGCATCCGAGCATCGGCGACTGGCGCAACACCGGGTTGCTCGGCTGTCTCGAATTGGTGAAAAACAGAAAAACCCGGGAACCCATGGCACCCTTTAACGCCGGACCGCAGGAAATGGCCGTGATGAACCAGGTGAACGGCCGGCTCCGCGAATTAGGAATGTACACGTTCGTGCGCTGGAACTATATTTTCGTGGCCCCTCCCCTGTGCATCAAAAAAGAGGAAGTGGATGAAGGCCTGGCTATCATCAGTGAGGCCTTACGGATCGCTGATGAAGCAACTTCGTGATTTCCGCTACTGCTCCATGGAACGGACCCCGGAAAACCGGCCTCGTTTCACTCGGGATCTTTGCCGTTCGTCGCGCAGCCTAATCACTTTTAGTTTGTGCAGCGCCCTGATTATTAGAAAGCAAAAATCAAAATCTCCCTTGCGCGTGGCAAAATTGGCTCTCGACGGGAAAGCATGATGGTTGTTGTGATACGCTTCTCCCAACATGAGGAAATCCACGTTGAACATGTTTTTCGACGAGTTATCGGCCGGGTACTCAACATGACCGTATTTATGAGCGAACCAGTTAATAATGACGCCATGAACCGGGCCCATTGCCGCGTGCAAAGGCAGCAGGAAGTAAAACCATAACGACGGAGCGAATAAAACATACAGGAATACGTAAACCCCAACCCAAAGGAGTCTGGACAACCACGAATTACCCCACTTGTCGAACCAATTCCATTCAGGCAGATTTTTGGTGAACCGTGGTTCGATCGGAATCTTTCTCTCCAGAATATTTAGATAAACGACTCTTGTGCGCCACATCATGGCGAAAATGTTCCGATCATAGGCTGGGGAATGTGGATCCTTTTCGGTATCCGCGTAGGCGTGATGCATCCGGTGCATGATACCGTAAGCCCTGGGACTCATGTAAGATGAGCCCTGCGTGACGTACGCAACCACAAAGAAAACGCGTTCCCAGAACCGGTTCATGGTGAACGCCCCGTGGGCAGCATAACGATGCTGGAAAAAAGTCTGGGAAAAAAGCGACAGATACCAGTGGGAAATGAAAAACACTATAATGAATGCCATACGAACAGTTTCGATTCAACTTACCCAGGAGGAAATTGGCAGCCCGAAATATCCGACCCCGAAACAAAAAGCAAACCAGTTTCATTGACACGGAATTACAGGATTTTGCAAAATGCCAGAAACGGCGCGTGACGACTAATTCCAACACTCCCATATCACCCACCTGGGGAAAAAGGGGGAACAACAATGAGCAGCAGCAGGAAATTTGAAAGTTCCCGTAACGTCAAAAGCGGGTGGGCTTTATCTCCGTGTCACCTACCTGCCACCGGCCGTCGAAAAAGGATGAATATTGTGCACCCGTTTCGTAAATTCGGAAGTTCAACTGGTTTGCAAGGTTTCCTCACCAATCAAAACTGACTTGAATGAAACTGTTGGCCGCCCTGCTGCTCCTGGTATCTTTTATTTCCTCTGCACAAACCCGCCGCGCCCGCGACTACGGTATTCCGTTCGACGGAACGCCGGGGAAATTCAACGCCATTACGGATGTGGGAAATGTAACGGCAGGACACGTCACGCTGATCGAGGGGAATGGTGCTCTCCGCAAGGGCGTGGGTCCGGTGCGTACGGGCGTCACGGCAATTCTTCCCCACGGAAAAGAATTTCGACCGGTGTACGCGAATTTTTATGCCCTCAACGGAAACGGCGACATGACCGGCACTCACTGGATAGAGGAGTCCGGCTTTCTGGAAACGCCCATCCTCATCACCAACACCGGAAACGTAGGGACTGTCCGCGATGCGACCTGGCAATGGATGGATGAAAGAAAATATTATACGCCTTTCGCACGCGATTACTGGTACGCCTACCCGGTGGTAGCGGAAACTTATGACGGTATTCTCAATGACATCAATGGACAGCACGTACGCAGGCAGCATGTTTACCGCGCGCTTGACAGCGCCCGCGGCGGCCCGGTTACGGAGGGCTCGGTCGGCGGTGGTACGGGCATGATCTGCCATGGATTTAAAGGCGGAATCGGTAGTTCGTCCCGGGTCGTGAGCAGGGAAGCGGGCGGATACACGGTGGGCGTTCTGGTGCAGGCCAACCACGGCAGCCGCGGACAACTTACAATCGCCGGAGTGCCTGTGGGCAGGCAACTTCTGGACACCCTGCCCGTGCGGATCGCGGGCATCAACGCGTACAAAAGAAACAACCCGGATACGGAACCAGAGCTAGGCAGCATCATCGTAATACTGGCAACCGATGCTCCGCTCCTGCCCCACCAGTTGAAGCGGCTGGCGCAACGCATTCCTCTCGGACTGCACCGTACGGGCGGAATTGGAGGGAACGGATCGGGGGACATCTTCATCGCGTTCTCCACCGCGAACACGAACGCGTTCAGCAACGATAAAAATCAAATGGTGGAAACGATGCCCAATGAAGGAATGAACGCGCTCTTTGCTGCGACCATCCAGGCTACCGAAGAAGCGATCATCAATGCGCTTTTTGCGGGCGAAACGATGGAAGGAATTGATGGCAACAAAGTTTACGGGCTACCGAGAGCGAAAGTCATGGAGATCATGAAAAAATTCAATCGCATTCGACAGCCAGCTCACTGAACGGAATTTTATGGAAACCGCCGGAAACGATACCCGCAACCCACTCATCAACGAAGACCTCGCGCCCATTCCGCCGGAGAACCGGAAATGGGGTACCTGGAATTATGCGGCCCTCTGGATCAGCATGAGCCTTTGCATACCCACTTATATGCTTGCAAGCTCTCTAATCGACGGGGGTATGAACTGGTGGCAGGCCATCCTCACCATTTTTCTGGGAAATTCGATCGTGCTCGTTCCGATGATATTGAACGGCCACGCTGGGGCGAAATACGGCATTCCTTTCCCTGTGCTGGCCCGCGCCAGCTTCGGCACGACGGGCGCAAACATTCCGGCCATGCTGAGAGCTATCGTTGCCTGCGGCTGGTTTGGAATACAAACCTGGATCGGCGGCTTTGCACTTTATCAAATGTTTCGGCTCTGGATCCCGGCGCTCGAAACAATACCACGAATTTTTCCGGAATGGACGGGACTGGATACGGGCCCGGCGATCTGTTTTTTTGTTTTCTGGCTGCTGAACATGCTGATCGTTTACCTCGGGGTGGAAAGTATTCGCAAATTGCTTGTGTTTAAAGCAATCTTTCTTCCAATCGCGGCGTTAGCCCTGCTTTTCTGGGCGATTTCCGCCGCGCGGGGACTGGGTCCCATACTTGAAAAGCCGGCGCGCTTTGCCAGCAGTGCGGAATTCTGGAATTTTTTCTTTCCGGCTCTCACCGGGATGGTGGGATTCTGGGCCACACTCTCATTAAATATTCCTGATTTTACGCGGTATGCGAAAAGCCAGAAAGCGCAGATCCGCGGGCAGGCGATCGGACTTCCTCCTTCCATGACCCTGTTCGCATTCATCGGCGTTGCGGTAACCTCTGCAACCGCGATTGTGTACGGTCATACCATCTGGGATCCTGTAGCGCTCGCCGGAAAATTCGACGACCGCCTCATGGTCAGCTTCACCATGATCGCTGTCGCGATCTCCACGCTCGCCACGAATATAGCGGCCAACATCGTCAGTCCTGCGAACGATTTTTCCAATCTCTGGCCGCGGAGGATCAGCTTCCGAATGGGTGGTTACATCACCGGCGTGCTGGGAGTGCTCATTTTACCGTGGAAACTCATTGCCGACCCGACCGGATACATCTTTACGTGGCTGATCGCCTATTCGAGCCTGCTGGGACCCGTGGGTGGAATTATGATCGCTGATTATTACCTGGTCAGAAATCAGGAGCTGGTCGCGAATGAGCTGTACCAGCCGCGCGGATTATACAGCTACGGCAGCGGGCTGAACAGCGCCGCCCTTCTGGCATTACTGGCGGGCATCCTTCCAAACCTTCCGGGCTTCCTGCTGCAGGTGAAGCTCGTGGGGTCATCGCTCTTCCCGGCCTGGCTTTCCGACCTCTACCATTATGCCTGGTTTGTCGGATTTTTTGTTTCAGGAATTGTCTATATCTTATTGATGCGAACCCGTTCTTCTTCATTGATAAAAAAAGCCGCTTATGTCCCTGCTGATTAGGAACGGAAGGGTAATTACCGCCGACAGCGATCAGGTTGCAGACATCTGGATCGAAGGCGAAACCGTGCGCGCGATCGGACGCGATCTGCCCGTTCAGGCTGAGACGGAAATCGACGCGGCGGGAAAGCTGGTATTTCCCGGCGGCGTGGACCCGCACGTGCATCTCGACATGCCCTTCATGGGAACATTCTCGAGCGATAATTATGAAACAGGCACAAGAGCAGCGTTGTTTGGGGGCACAACTTCCGTAATTGATTTCGTGCTCCAGAAACAGGGTAACCCCCTGCAGGCCGCGCTGGACGAATGGCGGGGAAGATCAGACGGCAATTGCCTCTCCGACTACAGCTTTCACATGGCGGTGACGGACTTCAATGAGAACACGCGCACGGAAATACGGAACATGATCGATGAAGGAATCACTTCCTTCAAGACATTCATGGCTTACAAGGGCGCGCTGATGATCGACGACCGCCAGATGATCGGGCTGATGGAAGAAGTGAAGCGGCAGGGCGGGCTGATCAACGTGCACGCCACGAATGGCGATATGATCGATTATCTCGTCGCGCGCCACCGGGGCGAAGGCAAGCTTTCTCCCCTCTACCATTACCTTTCCCAACCCGAAATCACAGAGGCCGAGGCCAGCGAACGCTTCATTGACATGGCCTATTACACCGGGTGCCCCGGTTACATTGTCCACCTCACCTGCGAGGGCGCCCTCAACGCAGCCCGAAACGCCACGCGGCGCAACCAGCACGTGTTTGTTGAGACCTGCATACAATATCTAATCCTCGACGCCTCGCTGTACGAACGCGAGGACGGTGCAAAATGGGTGATGAGTCCGCCCCTGCGGCAGCACAAAGACCAGGAAACCCTCTGGGCCGGGATCAACCAGGGACTCGTGCAGGTGGTGGCCACCGACCATTGTCCGTTTAAATGGGAACAGAAGCTGATGGGCAAAGATGATTTTTCGAAAATTCCGAACGGCCACCCCGCCATCGAAAACCGCATCGAACTTCTTTACAGCGAAGGAGTGCATAAAGGGAGGATCACATTGAACAGGTTTGTGGAAGTGGCCTGCACCAACCCTGCGAAGATTTTCGGCATGTTCCCCCGCAAGGGGACGATTGCCCCCGGTAGCGATGCCGATATTGTGATTTTTGATCCGGCTGAAAAACATAAATTGTCAGCGCGTACCCACCACATGAATGTGGATTATTCCGCATACGAAGGCTGGGAGCTGCAGGGAAAGGTAAAAACCGTAATCCTGCGCGGCAAAGTTGCGATCGAAAGCGGACAATGCCTGCTGGAAAAAGGTTATGGAGAATTCCTGAAGCGGAAGCAGGTGGACGCGAAAATCTGATTCGGAAAGGACACAAGAATAACTTATGGCCAGAATAATCAAGTCGGGATTGATCCAGATGAGTCTTCCCAAAACGGAAGGCGAAGGCTCCATCGCGGAGATAAAAGAGGCGATGCTGCAGAAACACATTCCCTTCATCGAGAATGCCGGCAGGCAGGGGGTCCAGATCCTTTGCCTCCAGGAGATCTTCAACACGCCGTATTTCTGTCCGGGGCAGGACAAAGCCTGGTACGAATCAGCGGAGCCCGTTCCGGGACCTACTACAGAGCGAATGGCCGAGTATGCGCGCAGGTATAATATGGTGATGATCGTGCCGCTTTATGAAAAAGAGCAGGCTGGATTTCTTTACAATACCGCTGCCGTAATTGATGCGGACGGTACTTATCTTGGCAAATACAGGAAAAACCACATTCCGCATACCAGCGGTTTCTGGGAGAAATTCTTTTTCCGTCCCGGCAACCTGGGTTATCCGGTATTTGCAACGAAGTACGCAAAGGTCGGCGTCTATATTTGTTACGACCGGCATTTCCCGGATGGCGCGAGAATTCTCGGCCTCAACGGAGCGGAGATTGTTTACAACCCTTCGGCCACCGTCGCGGGGCTTTCGCAATATCTCTGGAAACTGGAGCAGCCGGCGCACGCGGCGGCGAACGGGTATTTCATGGGCTGCATTAACCGGGTGGGAACGGAGCGTCCCTGGAATCTGGGAAAGTTTTACGGTTCCTCCTACTTTGTAGATCCGCGAGGGCAAATTTTTGCGCAGGCGAGTGAAGACAAGGACGAATTGCTGGTGGCAGAATTCGACCTCCACATGATTGAAGAGGTTCGAAGCGTCTGGCAGTTTTACCGTGACCGCCGGCCCGAAACCTATGGAAAGCTGGTGGAACTCTGATCCTATAAAACTCAAAAGATGGCGATTCGCAACAACAGGCTGAAGTCGGAAGAATATGAAAAGAATTTCAGTGACATCCGGCCTCCCTTCGAGAACCGTGAAGCCGCACTCGTGGAGGCCAACCGTTGTCTCTATTGCTACGACGCCCCGTGCACCAAATCCTGCCCTACTTCGATCAACATTCCCAAATTCATCCGCCAGATCGCGACGGACGATCTCAAAGGGTCGGCGCATACGATTTTCAGCGCAAATATTTTTGGCGGGGGATGCGCGAGAGTTTGTCCCGTTGAGAAACTCTGTGAAGGGGCTTGTGTTTACAATCTCCTGCACGAAGAGCCGATTGCTATCGCGCGCCTGCAGCGCTGGTCCACCGAACCGGCGATCAGGCAGAAGCGGAAACTTTTTCAGCGCAAGCCGACCGCGGGTAAGAAAGTGGCTGTAGTCGGAGCCGGTCCTGCCGGATTGAGTTGTGCGCATGTGCTTTCCCGGGAGGGCGTCGACGTGACAGTATTTGAAAAAGAAAGCAAGGGCGGCGGACTAATGACTTACGGCATCGCGGCATACAAAGTGACTCCGTCGTTTTGCCAGGACGAGGTGGACTTCATAACTTCTCTCGGTGGCATTGAGATCCGCTACAACCAGGAACTCGGAAAAAATCTCAGACTCGATCAGCTTCGTTCTGAATTTGATGCTGTTTACCTGGCCATGGGGGTGGGACTGGCAAACCGGCTGAACATCGCGGGTGAAGAGCTGGACGGGGTTGTAGATGCGATTCGCTTCATTTACGAACTGCGAAGCCGCAGTTATTCGGAAATACCGGTCGGGGATCGCGTGGCGGTGATCGGCATGGGCATGACCGCCATTGATGCAGCCACGCAGGCGAGACGGCTGGGCGCAAAAGAAGTTACCATGATCTATCGCCGAAGCGAAGCCGAGAAGAATTGCACGCAATACGAGCTCGATTTGGCAAAGCTTGACGGCTGCAACATGGAATGGCTCGCCGCGCCGAAGGAGATTGTCGGTCAGGATGGAAAAGTGAAGGCGCTGGTTTGTGAGAAAATGAAACTTGGACCTCCCGATCACACGGGCAAGCCGGCCCCCGAGCCAACCGGAGAACTGATCAGTTTTGATGTGGATATGGTGATCAAAGCGACGGGTCAAAGTCCGTTTGTTCAGCTGGTCGAGCAACTTGGACTGCGCAACGCGAAAGGAAAGCTGGTCGTCCACAACAAGGCGGTAACCAGCATCGGCGGTGTATTTGCCGGGGGGGATTGCGTGAATGGTGGAAAAGAGGTAGTGGATGCCGTACAGGCCGGCAAGGATGGCGCCGCGGCGATCCTGGAGTTTATGAAAATGAGTAATCAGTGATCAGTGGGCGACTTCGACGTTCAATGTTCGATATTCGTTTCCCCTGTTTGCTTCGAAAATAGAAAGCTATGGCGGACATCTCCTGCAATTTCCTCGGAATAAAATCTCCGAACCCGTTCTGGCTTGCGAGTGCGCCGCCGACGGACAAAAAATACAACGTGCTTCGCGCCTTTGAGGCCGGTTGGGGCGGCGTGGTCTGGAAGACCCTGGGCTCTCAGGTGAAAAATGTTTCCTCACGTTATTCCGCGGTCAACTTCAACAATACGCGGATGATGGGCTTCAACAACATTGAGCTCATCTCCGATCGTCCTCTCGACATCAACCTGAAAGAGATCAGCGAATGCGTGCGTTTATTTCCCGACCGCGCGATGATCGTTTCCCTGATGGCAGACAACGACCGCAAGAGCTGGCACGAGCTCATCAAAAAAGTCGAAGACACTGGTGCGCACGGGCTGGAGCTGAATTTCGGGTGTCCGCACGGCATGACCGAAAGAGGCATGGGTGCCACCGTGGGACAGGATCCCGAGATTGCCTGCATGGTGGTGGAATGGGTGATGGAAGCCGCTACCATACCGGTCATCACCAAGCTCACTCCCAATGTACACTCCGTAGTTCCGACCGGGCAGGCAGTGGTTCGGGCCGGAAGCGATGCGCTTTCGCTCATCAACACCATCCAGTCGGTGACGGGTATTGACCTTGACACGTTCGTGCCGAATCCATACGTGGCGGGCAAATCCGTGTTTGGCGGCTATTGCGGCCCGGCGGTGAAGCCGATCGCGCTGAAAATGCTCACCACAATAGTACAGGACCCTATTACACAAAAAGTGCCTGTTAGCGGCATCGGCGGTATCAGCACGTGGAAAGATGCCGTAGAGTTCATGCTGCTGGGAGCCACATCGGTTCAGCTTTGCACCGCGGTCATGAAACACGGCTTTCGCATCATTGAGGATCTCTGCGAGGGGCTGAACAACTGGATGGATGAAAAAGGTTTCCGCACGATTGATGATTTCATCGGTAAATCAATAGACACGCTTACTCAGTGGGAAGATCTGGACATCAACTACCACCACGTGGCTTCCATAGACCAGAACAAATGCATTCATTGCGGACTCTGCTACATTGCCTGCGAGGACACCTCACACCAGTCTATCAGTCTCACCCGCGGCAATCCATATAATACATACACCGTCATCGAAGAAGAATGCGTGGGCTGCAATCTTTGCAAGCTCGTTTGTCCCGTTGAGGATTGCATCACCATGGTGGTCCAGCGTAAGGGCGATGAGTATGTGAACTGGAAGGAGTGGCAGCGCAGAGGACTGCCGCTGAATGATCACTGAGAGTTTAGCCTCGGTCTTCCCAGTCTTGACATTGCCTCCTCACCGGTGGTTGCGGTCGGCAGCTTCATCAAAACTGGATGCGTACCGCTTCAGAAGCGGTCAGCCAACGCTTCGAGAGAGGTAACTGATTAACTCTTTTTTGGTCATGGAATTGATAATTATGGCTTAGTTTTGCAGCCCGCTTGATTCAAAGCGTTCGGGTGGTGGCGCAGCCCGGTAGCGCACTTGTATGGGGTGCAAGTGGTCGCTGGTTCGAATCCAGTCCACCCGACATCGCCCGCCGAAGCCCTGAGCGTGTCGAAGGGAAGGCGGGCATTTAGTTACCACCTTGGTAACGGGCAGTAGCGCAGCCCGGTAGCGCACTACGTTCGGGACGTAGGGGTCGCTGGTTCGAATCCAGTCTGCCCGACATTGCCCGCCGAAGCCCTGAGCTTGTCGAAGGGGAAGGCGGGCATTCTTATTTCGAAGCGTGCGAACCGGCGTGGCCGACGAAGAGACCAAATTGACGCATGCCGCGATTTTAATATCTTCGCCCTTTAATGAACCTCCTGCTCAGGCAAGCCCGGGTCGTCGATCCTTCCTCCCCCTTTCACGATCAGGTCCTCGATATTCTCATTCAAGATGCGCGCATTACCCGGATCGGAAAAAAACTCGACGGAGGCGATGCAAGAATCATTGAGGCCAAGGGACTGTGCGTATCGCCGGGATGGGTGGATGTATTCGCTGATTTCGCAGATCCGGGATTTGAATTCAAAGAAACGTTGCGCAGCGGCTCGGAGGCCGCCGCGGCCGGTGGCTTTACGGACGTTTTCGTCATACCGAACACAAGTCCGGTGCTGCACAATAAAGCCGGTATCGAATACGTGGTGCAGGGTTCGCGGGATCTGCCGGTGCGCATTCACCCCATCGGTGCCATCAGCCGCAACTGCGAAGGAAAGGAGCTCGCAGAAATGTACGACATGCGGCAGAGCGGCGCCATCGCTTTCAGCGACGGCATCAAATGCGTCCAGTCATCCGGCCTCCTGTTGAAGGCGCTTCAATACGTGAAGGCTGTGGAAGGCGTAGTGATCCAGCTTCCCGACGACCATTCAGTTAATCCCCAGGGATTGATGAACGAAGGAGTTGCCTCCACGCGGCTGGGATTGCCCGGAAAACCGCTCATGGCCGAGGAACTGATCATCGCGCGCGACATCAGCCTGGCTCGATATGCGGAGTCACGGATCCATTTCACCGGCGTTTCCGGGAAAAAATCTATTGATCTGATCCACGCCGCAAAAGAAAACGACTACGTAACGTGTTCGGTTACGCCCCATCACCTGTTTTTCACCGATGAGGATCTGGGTAATTACGACAGCAACCTCAAGGTAAATCCGCCACTACGTTCTGAAAAGGAACGGAATGCCTTGCGTGAAAGTCTGCGCAACGGAACGGTCGATTGCATCGCAACACATCACCTGCCGCATGAGGCCGACAGCAAAATGGTGGAATTCGAATACGCACGCTTCGGTATGCTCGGCCTCGAAACTGCTTTCGCTGCGCTGCAAACCGCAGTTCCGGAATTAAACCCTGAACACTGGGTTCGGCTACTGAGTATCAACCCGCGTCGGATTTTTGGACTTGACCTGCTGTCCATTGCCGGAGGTCAGCCTGCATGCCTCACGCTTTTCCTGCCGGATGCAACGTGGAAAGTTTCCGAATCCGACTTTCGTTCCCGTTCCCAAAACAGCGCTTTTATCGGCCAGGAGCTAAGAGGTCGCGTGTTGGGTATAATTAATAAAGACCAAGTATTTTTGAAAGAATGAAAAACAGCAACCCGGCGCTCCGCTATGGGCTGATCGGAGCCGCGATACTCGTCGCGGCCGGTATCGTATTCCAGCTCTATACCCTGTCCTACCTGAAAAAAACGGTGCGCGACCCGGAAAGCTTTTCTTATACGACGTCCATGATTATAGGGCTTGTATCGCTCGTGATTGTGGCGGGTGTTTTTATTTTCTGCATTGTTGCTACGCAGCGACAGTACCGCAAGCTTAATCCGGAATACTCGTATCGCGATCTTGTAGGACAGGGGTTGTGGGTCACGCTCGTCCTGGTGCTCGTGTCTACAGCAGCCTCCTACTTGTACAACTACGTCGTTTCGCCGGAGATGAAGGCCCGGACGCTCGAGCTGACCAGGCAGCTTTACGATGTTATGGACCTTTCCGCCGAGCAAAAAGAAAAAATCATGAGCGCGATTGAAAATCGGAATCCTGTTCGCGAGCTGCTCACCAGCGTGGGACTCATGCTGCTCCTGGGCATGATCGTATCGCTGATAAGCGCTATGGTGCTGAACCGGCGAAACATAACGCCTAACCAGATGCGCTGATGGATGTTTCGCTCGTCATACCCGTTTTTAATGAAGCCGAATCGCTTCCCGAACTGACTGCCTGGATCGAAAAGATAATGCGTGAAAACCAGTACAGCTACGAGATCATTTATATCGACGACGGCAGCGCAGATAATTCCTGGCAGGTGATTGAGGGGCTGCGCCAAACAAATTCAAACATCAAGGGAGTTAAATTTCAAAGGAATTATGGAAAATCGGCCGCACTGAATGAAGGATTTCGCGCAGCGCAGGGAGACGTGGTGATCACGATGGACTCCGATTTGCAGGACAGCCCCGACGAAATTCCCGAGCTGCGGAGGATGATCCTGGAAGACGGGCTGGACCTGGTGAGCGGCTGGAAAAAGAAGCGCTACGACAATACCCTGACTAAAAATATTCCTTCTCGTTTTTTCAACGCTGTGACGCGCCAGGTTTCTGGAATTCCGCTGCATGATTTTAACTGCGGACTTAAAGCTTACCGCAACCGGGTAGTGAAAGGCATCGAGGTCTACGGCGAAATGCACCGCTATATTCCCGTTATTTCCAAATGGGCCGGGTTTCGCCGCATTGGGGAGAAAGTGGTGGAGCACCGGCCCCGAAAATACGGGCGTTCAAAATTCGGATGGCAGCGCTTCATCAACGGCTTTCTCGATCTCATCTCGATCAGTTTCGTAGGTAAATTTTCCAAGCGCCCCATGCATTTCTTCGGACTCTGGGGCACCCTCTTTTTTCTCGTCGGACTTGGCATCGCAATTTATCTGGTCGTCAACAAGATTTTCGACCCGGATTTTACGCTCACTAACAAGCCCGGTTTCTATCTTTCACTGACATCTCTGATTATTGGCATGCAACTGTTCCTGGCGGGCTTCATCGGGGAGCTTATCTCGCGCAACGCTCCGGGTCGCAACACCTACCTCGTCGAAAAGAAACTCGGACTGTGATGGCAAAGGTTGTGATCATAGGGCCTGCCCATCCGCTGCGGGGAGGACTGGCTACTTTCAATCAGCGACTGGCGAGAGAATTCATGGCAGAGGGCCATTCATGCGAAATTTACTCGTTCTCGCTTCAATATCCGCGCCTGCTCTTTCCCGGAAGAACACAGTATACTTCGGAGCCGGCGCCGGCAGGGCTGGTTATTCACTCTGCAATTAACTCGGTCAACCCGTTGAGCTGGTTGCGCGTGGGGAGAAGGCTGTACAGAGAGCGACCCGATCTCGTCGTCGTGCGCTTCTGGCTTCCTTTCATGGGACCTGCGCTTGGAACCATTTTGCGCCGGGTGAAAAAAAACAGGCACACGCGGATTGTATGCATCGCCGATAATATTGTACCCCACGAGCGCAGACCCGGCGACCGGATCTTTACGCGCTACTTCATCCGCAGCTGCCATGCCTTCATCACTATGAGCGCGAAAGTGCAGGAGGACCTCGCGGAATTCGCGCCTGCCGCTCCATCCCGGGTCGTGCAGCACCCGCTCTACGATAATTTCGGAACACCGGTAACAAAGGCCGAAGCACGCAGACACCTCGGGCTTCCCGAGAACAACCGCATCATTCTTTTTTTCGGCTTTATCCGAAATTACAAGGGTCTTGACCTGCTTCTCGATGCGATCGGCATGCTGAAGCAAGGGGGCCGTGACCCGAACATGCGACTACTCGTAGCGGGTGAATTTTATGAAAAGCAACAACCATATCTCGATCAGATCGAACGGCTGGGAATTTCCGAGCGTGTGATCCTTCGCACCGAATTTATTCCCGACAGCCACGTCCGCTATTATCTGTCGGCAGCCGACGTGGTCGTGCAGCCTTACCGCCACGCCACGCAAAGTGGAGTAACCCCGCTCGCGTACCATTTCGAAAAACCCATGATCGTCACCAACGTGGGTGGTCTCCCCGCCCTCGTCCCGGACCACCGGGTGGGACTGGTTGTAGAACCGAAAGCTGAAGCGATCGCTGAAGGAATCCGCAGTTTCTACCAATTAGGCGAACATTTTTTTATTCCGCATCTTCGTGAGGAGAAAAAAAAATACAGCTGGAAAAATATGGTGGACGCGATTTTCGAATTGGCCCACCAGCCGCTAACTGCGAAGGCATGATTTTCAGAAGCAAAGCTCCCCTGCGCATCGGCCTGGCAGGCGGAGGCACGGACGTGAGCCCCTATTGTGATCTATACGGCGGCGCAATTCTCAACGCCACCGTCTCGCTGTATGCTTTCGCGACACTTGAAACAATTGGGGAAAGCAAAATTATCCTGCAAAGCGTGGACCGTGACGAAACGGAAGACCATCCCTGGTCGACAAAGCTCCCGATAAACGGAAAGCTGGATCTGTTAAAAGGAGTATACAACCGGATTCAGTGCGACTATGGTATGGCGAAAACCGGCTTCCGGCTAACGACTCACGTGGATGCAGCCGCCGGATCCGGACTCGGCAGCTCATCCACGCTGGTGGTGGCGATCATCGGCGCTTTTACCGAAATGCTGCGACTCCCCCTCGGCGAATACGACATGGCGCATTATGCATACGAGATCGAAAGAAAAGACCTTGGACTCGCGGGCGGGCGTCAGGACCAGTACGCCGCCACTTTCGGTGGCGTTAATTTTATGGAATTCTATGCCGACGATAAAGTAGTGGTGAACCCGCTGCGCGTGAAACAGCAGTATCTTTTTGAGCTTGAAAACAACCTGCTGCTTTACTACACCTCCACCAGTCGCGACTCTGCGGAGATCATCAGAAAGCAGAGCCGGAACGTCGAAGACCGGAAAGAAACATCCATTGAAGCGATGCATCAGCTGAAACAGCAGGCGGTGCGCATGAAGGAAGCCTTGTTGCGCGGAAAACTGCAGGAAATGGGCGAAATCCTCGATTTTGGATTCCAACAAAAGCGAAAAATGGCCGAAGGAATCAGCAATCCTGTTATGGAGCAGATTTACGAAACCGCGAAGGAAGCAGGAGCAACGGGCGGAAAAATTTCCGGCGCCGGCGGAGGAGGTTTTATGATCTTCTATTGTCCGGGCAATACCAAGTACGATGTGATCAATAAATTGCAGCGATTCGGAGGGCAGGCGCGCACCTACCAGTTTGTAGAACACGGCCTGATCACCTGGACGGTCTGATCATCGAAAGATTCTTGTCATGGAAAAAATTAAATCCCTCATTGCCGAGTCCATTCGTGTGAAGCAAGCGCTTATGGCGGACGAGCAGCTAATTTCCGCCATCGCCCGCATAGTCGGTGTGGTCACGCATGCCTTCGCGGGAGGAAACCGGGTTTACTTCTGCGGAAACGGCGGCAGCGCAGCGGACGCGCAGCACCTGGCGGCCGAATTTTCGGGACGCTTTTACAGCGACCGCCCCGCTCTCCCCGCGGAAGCCCTTCACTGCAACACCTCCTACCTCACCGCGGTGGCTAACGATTACAGCTATGAGCTGGTCTATGCGCGCATCATCGAAGGAATCGGAAAGCCGGGCGACGTCCTGATCGGGTTTTCCACCTCGGGAAATTCAGCAAACATTGTGCGTGCTTTCGAGGCGGCAAGACAGAAAAAAATGATTACGATTGCATTCACCGGTATGAGCGGCGGACTCATGAAACCTCTCGCGGATCACCTGGTCAACATCCCTTCCACCGACACTCCCCGAATTCAGGAATCGCACATTCTCGCCGGCCATATCGTATGCCAGCTCGTGGAGGAACAGCTGTTCAAAACCGCCGGCCAGTGAATGGAATGACCAGCACGGCCATCGTTCTCGCCGGAGGCCTTGGCACACGGTTGAGGCACCTCCTGCCCGATATCCCCAAAGTACTGGCGCCGGTTGCAGGCAAACCATTTCTCTATCATGTGGTAAATCACCTCAGGAGCCAGGGTGTCTCTGAATTCATTTTTTCGCTCGGACATATGAAGGAGCTGGTGGTACAGTTTCTTTACGACGAACTGCCCACACTCGATTTTAAATTATCTGTCGAGGACGAACCGCTCGGGACAGGTGGTGCTGTTTTGCTCGCGGCACAGCAGGTGTCTCAGGAAAATGTAATCGTTGTGAACGGGGACACGTTGTTCCGCTTCCGGCTGCCGGAAATGGAAGCGCTGCACCGGCAAACGACTGCTGCCTGCACTGTGGCCCTGAAACCGATGCAACATTTCAGCCGATACGGTGCCGTAGAGCTAAACGATGATCAGTCTATAAAACAATTTCGCGAAAAACAATTTCTTGAAGCGGGCCTGGTAAATGGCGGCATTTACCTGCTTCGCTTTCCAAAATTTCTGCAGACTGCGTGGCCGGAAAAATTTTCCTTTGAGACGGATTTTTTGGAAAAGACAGCCGAATCGCTGTTTGGCTCTGTGCAGGATGAGTATTTCATCGACATTGGTGTTCCCGAAGATTACCAGCGTGCGCAGGAAGAACTGCGGCGTCCCCCTCTGGATCTCGGGTACGTGAACCGGGACTGGTCGGTTTTCCTTGATCGTGACGGCGTGATTAACGTGGAAAAAATAGACGGCTATATTCTGGATGTCCATGAATTTACTTTCTGCCCTGGCGCCCTCGAATCTTTCCCAAAGCTGGCCGAATGTTTCCGCAACATTGTGGTCGTGACCAATCAGCGCGGCGTCGGGAGGGGCCTCATGTCCGCCGAAGACCTGGAAAAAATTCACGGCCACATGGCTGAGGAAGTGAACGCAGTCGGGGGTAGACTCGACAAAGTCTATGTCTGTACGAGTACCGACAACCGTCACCCCGAGCGAAAACCTAACCCGGGTATGGCGTTCCGCGCCGCAAGAGAGATCCCCGGGATGGATCTGAACAAAAGCATCATGGTCGGCAATAAGTTAAGCGATATGCGCTTCGGGCGCAGCGCAGGGATGTATACGGTCTTCATCCGCAGCGTCCACCCGGAGCAACCCCTTCCCCACCCGGATATCGATATGGCGTTCGATTCCCTGGCAGACTTCGCCAAAGCGCTGTAAGCTTCACAAAATTTTAGTAGCTGTTTCCCCGTATCGGAGAAATATCCGCATTCTTTAACAAAATGCAACTGCGTACCCTGCCTGCTTCATCTTCGGTAAGGCGTAAATTTGCCCGGCGCTCATGAAATTCAGGCTGCAAAAGATCATTTCCCTGCTGGTAATTGCCCTCGCGACCGGGGTGGAGTTACAGGCACAGATTCATCCTGCCGACGTAAAAAAGCTTAAGGAAAAAGAAGACACTCTCCGGGAATACGCGGTTTACATGATCACCGACAGCCTGACGGAAGACCGGATGATTTCCGACAGCAACTTCACGCGAGTGCTTGTCCGGGCGCTTCAAATAAGGAACTCGTTTTATTACCCGTTTGATTCCGTTCTCGGGATCTCGAAACTATATGCCCCGGATTCCAGCTTCAGAATCTTCACGTGGAACCTGCAGTTCGACGATTACTACGCCCGTCAGAAAGGGGCTATCCAGCTGCGCACCGGCGACGGCTCGCTTAAACTAATCCCGCTGCGGGATTATTCCGAATTCACGGCGAACGCAATGGATTCGGTATGGGACAACCGGACCTGGATCGGCGCTATCTACTACAACATTGTGCTCACCGAACACCGGGGCAAAAAATATTACACTCTCTTTGGCCTCGATCCAAACTCCGTAATGAGTACCAAGAAATGGATTGAGGTGATGTACTTCAACGAAAAGAACGAACCCGTTTTTGGGGGACCTTTCTTCAGTTTCGAAAAAGACTCCATACCCAGGCCGACACAGATGCGTTTCAGCCTGGAATACAAAAAAGACGCCCGGGTGCTCGCCAATTACATTGACGAGCTCGGGATTATTCTCTACGATCACCTCGTGTCGGAAAACGACGATCCGGAGCACAAGTGGACTTACGTTCCCGACGGCGACAACGAAGGATTTCGCTGGGAAAATGGCAAATGGGTACACATCGAAAAAGTCTTCGACTACAAAATTGATATGAAAGGTGCAGATCCCTACCTCGGCCGGCCACCAATGGAAGACCCCCTATTCGACCCGAAAGGGAATCGCAACGAAAAGAAGCTCCAGGAAAAATCGGACAAGAACAAATCACGGGACAACAAGTCGCCGATCAATTACGACAATTGATCGTGTGCTTGCAGTATTTCCCGGATAGCTGTTGTGGCGGTGCGCGTAAAATGACCCTGTGATAATTTGCCGGCAAGCACCCGGCAGTTCCGGACCATATCCTGGTATTGCATATCCCCGATGTCCGCCAGCCTCGCCGGTATTTCATGCAGCGAATTCACGCATATCCCGACGTTCATCCGTTTCACGAAATCCGCCACAGCCGCTTCCTGGTGAATGATTACAGGAAGCGATTGTAGCAAATAATTGGATAGCTTCAGTGGCGTGACGAGCCGCAGATACTGCCCGCCAGGTCCTGTCAAACCATCGACGCTGTCTCCTTCCCAGATCAATCCATACGAACCTTCCAGGACGCGCCTGTCAGAAAGTTCATCGGCGAGTTTGCTGAAACGTATTCCCTCTATGTTCGGATCATGAGCGCTGCAGACATGCCATTCCACACCTGAAACAGACGGCAGCAGTTTCAAAAACGGCGCTTTCGCTGCGTTCCCGGCGAAGAGCACCCTGCTGGAATGTGTTCTGGCCACCGGCGGCGACGGGAACAACAGGTCAAATAGCTGAAGGCAGACCGTAAACTTAATGCGGAATCGAGCGACGAGAAAATCCCGCATTGTGGGATTCTGAACGATGAAGCTGTCTGTAGATTTCCAATACCCTGTCTCTTTGATAAGTGTGCCCGGCTCGCCCCGCAGGCTGTTGATATCGGAAACCAGGCAAATTGCACGGCAGCCTTTGCGACGAGCCATTCGGAGCAGCAGCTTGCTTGTGCGCGCGTAGAGTGGATGAATGAAAAAAATCAGATCCCGGCGCTGTAACCGGAAGTACCATCGAGTCAGCCTGAATAAACGGCAGAAATAATTCTTTGGATATTCCACGGGCACCAGCCCACACTCGCGCCAGATCTGCTCGATCTGTGCCTGAAATTTCAGGCGGTCACGGGGTGAGGTAAATTCCGGAATATAGTAATGAGCCATGCTCAGTCGTTCAGCTTCAGTACCGCCAGGAATGCTTCCTGCGGAACTTCCACACTTCCGATCTGCCTCATCCGCTTCTTTCCTTCCTTTTGTTTTTCCAGCAGCTTTCTTTTACGGCTCACGTCACCGCCGTAGCACTTCGCGGTCACGTCCTTCCTGAGCGCAGAAATATTTTCCCGGGCTATGATCTTGGCGCCGATGGCTGCCTGGATGGCGATCTGGAATTGCTGTCGCGGAAGCAACTCCTTGAGCTTTTCGCACAGCTTCCTCCCGAAATCCTGCGCGCGGCTGCGGTGGATGAGCGCACTGAGCGCGTCTACCTTGTCCCCGTTTAGCAAAATGTCCATTTTCACGATATCGCTTTCGCGGTACCCGATGGGATGATAATCGAAAGAAGCGTATCCCCGGGTTTGTGACTTCAGCTTGTCATAAAAGTCGAACACGATCTCGGTAAGCGGCATTTCGAAAAGAAGCTCCACCCGCGTGGTTGTGAGGTAACTCTGGTTAAGGAGGATCCCCCGCTTTCCCAGGCAAAGTGTCATGATGTTGCCGATGTATTCGGGCTTGCTGATGATCTGCGCCTTAATGAACGGTTCTTCAATCCGGTCGGTCTTGACCGGGTCCGGAAACTCGGTGGGATTGTTCACCGTGATCATCTCCCCGTCCGTCAGGTAAGCCCGAAAGCTTACATTCGGAACCGTAGTGATGACCATTTGGTTGAACTCCCGCTCCAGCCGCTCCTGCACAATCTCCATGTGAAGCATTCCCAAAAAGCCGCACCGAAATCCGAATCCCAGCGCCTGCGAGGTTTCGAGCTCGTAAGTTAAAGAAGCGTCATTAAGCTGCAGCTTGTCCATACAGTCTCGCAGCTCTTCAAAATCTTCGGTGTTCACCGGGAAAATCCCGGCAAAGACCATTGGCTTCACTTCTTCGAAACCCTGGATCATCTTCGGGTTAGGATTTGAAGCAAGTGTGATGGTATCACCTACCTTCACTTCCTTGGCGTTCTTGATTCCTGTAATGATGTAGCCCACGTCACCACAGCCCACTTCGTGCTTTTCCAGCATGCGCAGCTTGAGAATTCCAACTTCGTCGGCTTCATACTCCTGCCCGGTGGAAACGAACTGCACCCGGTCGCCTTTTCGGATGCTTCCGTTCATGATTCGGTAATAGACGATGATTCCCCGAAACGAATTGTAAACGCTGTCAAAGATGAGCGCCTGCAGCGGCGCTGCCGGATCGCCCTTGGGCGAAGGGATTCGGTCCACAATGGCATGCAGGATTTCATTCACTCCAACGCCGGTCCGCGCGCTGGCAAGAAGAATTTCATTAGGCTTGCAGCCAATCAGCTCGATGATCTGATCTTTCACTTCCTCGACCATGGCCCCCTCCATATCAATCTTGTTGATGATGGGAATGATCTCAAGGTCATTGTCAATTGCCAGGTATAAGTTGCTGATTGTCTGAGCCTGGATCCCCTGCGTTGCATCCACCAGCAAAAGGCAGCCTTCACACGCAGCAAGGGCACGACTCACTTCATAGCTGAAGTCCACGTGACCGGGAGTGTCGATCAGGTTAAGCGTGTATTCCTGCCTGTCGGTATGCGCGTAATTGATCTGGATTGCGTGGCTTTTTATCGTAATCCCCTTCTCGCGCTCCAGGTCCATGTCGTCCAGCACCTGGTCCATCATGTCCCGTTCGCTGATCGTATTGGTCACTTGCAACAGACGGTCTGCCAGGGTGGATTTCCCATGGTCAATGTGGGCGATGATGCAAAAATTTCGAATGTGCTTCATGTACGAATTTCCGGGGGCGCCGGTGCTTCGCCCGGGCGGGCAAAGGTAAGCCATTAGACCCGTTATTTTTTGTTGCCCGCCAACGGTAACAGACAGTTTTTCAAAACTTTTCAGCAAAATCAACCCGGCCAAAAACAGGTACTTTCAAAGTGTGAAAATTGGTGGATGCCTTTATTGTTGGGTCCGGGCCTGGTACCTCCGGGCATTTGGTCTTTTTTCGGGCGGCGTACTCACCGACCGCGTGAACGATTTCCGGCTGAGACTGCCCGCTGCCCTTGCCCGTCATTTTCCGCACGACTACGAAGAGCAGAATTTTCGCTTTCTGGCCTCCCGGTTTCAACGGGGAATGACCGGAATTGATATTGGTGCCCACATTGGCATTTACTCAATCAGGATGGCACAGCTCGGTGCGAAGTCGGTACACGCGTTCGAGCCCACGCCGTCGACGCTCGTTTTGTTGCAAAAAATGGTTCGGCTGAACACGCTGGAAACCGTTGTGAAAATCCACGACTGCGCAGTAGGCGCGGAATCCGGAACAGCCAGCTTTTTCGTCAACGAACCAGCTGACGCGTTCCGCAAGCTAAGCGTTTCGGAAGCGAATAGCCTCCAATTGATCGACCACGGCAGTGGCATTCGAAAACATCCGCATACGGTCCAGGTCACAACCGTCGACGAGTTCGTATTCCGGGAGGACTGTTGTCCCGGTTTCATCAAAATTGACGTGGAAGGTTCGGAAGTTGATGTTTTGCTGGGATCCAGGGAAACATTGCGCCGTTTCCGTCCTGCGGGCATTGTCAGCATTCATGCTTTTACCTACCGGGATCGTGAAAAAACCCTGCGACGGATCTGGGAGTTGCTGGACGGACTGAATTACCGGATCCATCACGACGGGCGCCTGCTCGATCTGGCTGGGTTGCTGCAGCTATCCCCGCAGGATATCTTTGATCTCCAACTGGAGCCGGACGATGGTCGGGACAGTCTAAAAAGTCAGTAAAGCGCTATTTTCAGTCCCCTGCTCCACACCCTCAGTGAACTGGTCAACCAGTTCACCAGTCAACTGATTAACCGTGGCACAGTTTTCCCAATAACAAGGTAAATTCTTGACTATGCGCGACTGGCTGCGGACATTGATCGCGGGTTACGGAGCTTACAAACTGGGCGGAGGCTGCCTGGGATTTATTGTCGTCTTTGTGATCATTTACTGGCTCCTGGGGTATTGCTGAAGTGGGTTAGAAGTCAGGCGTCATGGAAATTCGTTCGATGTTCGATGTTCAACCGCTTCGGCGTCTGACAAACTGTAAACCCATTTAAATGTTGCTATTCTTCCCCTTTCAGCGCCCGAGCGGCTCGTCCCCGGCTCGCGACGGGTCCCTGTCCACTTTTTTTCCTTTGAGATCCTCCAATTTCACCTTTTCACTCATGCCCTGCTCTTCCCCCGGAGCTTTGTCCACTCCCTGCTGGTCTTCATTGGAACTATGTTCCTTCGGTTCCTGCTCCTGTTTTTTTCGATCCTTTGGCATAACGTTTTTGTGAAAGAGCACGGAAATCATGCCAGCTGACCGTTCATACGAGGTTATCATTATCGGCGGCGGCCCTGCGGGGCTGAATGCCGCCGTGGTCCTCGGCCGGTGCCGCCGAAAGGTTTTGCTGATCGACGCCGGCAGGCAGCGGAACCTTGCATCCCACGGGATTCACAACTATCTTACGCGCGATCACATCCTTCCCAAAGAATTTCTGGCGATCGTAGCTCAGGAACTGAAAAAGTACAAGGTGCCCGTGAAGAAAACCGAAATCCTCGCTGCTCAACGCACTTCTGATGGACGTTTCCTGCTGCAAGACCGGGAAGGCCTCTCCTATTCCTGTGCGAAGCTGGTCATTGCCACAGGGCTGAAGGACAGGCTTCCGGGGATTCCCGGATTGCGCGAGTTCTTCGGACGCTCTGTTTTTCATTGTCCTTACTGCGACGGCTGGGAGGTAAAGGACAAGCGCGTGGCTGTGATCGCCGAAGCGAAGAAAGGTATCGAGCTTGCCACTTCACTCACTACCTGGAGTACGCAAGTAAGCCTGTTTACCCACGGAAATGATTTTGTCGGACGAAAAGACAATCGGCTCCTTGCCCGGTACAACATACCGGTTTTCACGACCCGAATAAGACGCTTGGTTGGAACCGACGGCATGCTGAATCAGATTGTTTTGGAAAGCGGACAAACAGTGGCCTGTGAGGCAGCCTTTCTCTCGATGGAATACGAACAGCAGAGCAGCCTTGCGCAAGAGCTGGGCTGCCGCGTAAGTAGTCACGGGGTTGTGCTCACCACCAAGTCGGGACGAACAAAGGTGCCGGGACTCTACGTTGTCGGGGATGCCTCGTGGGACATTCACCTGGTCGTGATCGCAGCAGCGGAAGGAGCAAAAGCAGGCGTATACATAAACAAGCAGCTCCAGAAAGAAGAAAAAGCCGTTAGGCTTAACAAAAAAAGTACACAGCCTGCATGAGGCTGTGTACGTGGAGAAACCGCAGGGATCACTTAACGGTAAGCGTGAAGGTTTTGGTTACGGTTTTGTCGCACACTTTGTACGTGAAGGTGACCGTATAAGTTCCGGAAGAAACCGGGAACAGGGTCACTCCGCCGCCGGCTGCGGGGCCGGTTCCGTACGATGCGCCGGCTGGAGCTGTTACAGTACTGGTGAGTACACCGCCCGGGCAGGGGCAACCACTGATTTCCGCGTCGAACCGGTAGATGCGGCCCCCGCTCATGTTGTTGAGTGTGTTGTTCGCCGCGTAACCCGACGTCTCTCGTTCGTAATTACCGCAGGCCGATTTATATGCCCAGGTAACTTTGATCTTGATCTGCGGATTGCAGTTGTCGCAACAATTATTGGCCTGTTCTACCGGGGCGACCTGCGCGACGGGAGGCTGAAAATTAGCTACGGCAATCGGAGGCAGAGGAATCGCGGAAATAATGTTCACCATGCTCTGGGCCGAAATGTCTCCCACCATCTGAGCTTTCATGATGAAGGAAATGAGGGAGAAGGTGGCGCCGTCGAAATGGAAAACATCATATACGCCGGAAGCAATCTGTTCCTGGCTTCCGTTGAGCTTTTCCAAAATTGCATACCCGAATTGCGCGAGGGGAAGCCTGCGACCATTCACGTCCGGACGGCCATTGGGCACTGTATCCAGGTAGGCATAAATTCGATGCTCCTGGATCAGATCGACCACGCGGGAAATGCCGTGCCGAAATTCTTCGATCGAAGAATACCGCGGTCGAAATTGCGCAGCTGACTGATTTGAAGGGAGGTGTCCGTCCCGCTTACAACTGATCAAACTCACGCCCGTCAGCAAAAGGCCGAGGAATGATCTTAAGAAGAAATTTTTCATAACAAATGTTTTAAAGTGATTGAAATGTTGGGTTACGCTTTCAGATCACGAAACCGGGTATTTTGTTACCGTTGCCGGGAGATGCATAGTTTTGAAGCCGTCAAACCTCAAGAAATGAAACAGACTGCCTTGCAGCTAAAAAGTCTGCTGGACGATTATCACAACAGCATGCGTTCCATTTCCGAAGCTCAACTGGAGCGGAGGCCCGCTCCCGGAAAATGGAGTAAAAAGGAAATCCTCGGACACCTCGTGGATTCGGCTCAGAACAACATCCGCCGCTTTATTGTAGCGCGCTATGAAGAAACTCCGCAGATCGTATACAACCAGGATCTTTGGGTCAAATACGCCAACCACCAGGCTTTCTCATTTTCTGACCTGTTGCAGCTCTGGCTCCTGCTGAACCGGCAGCTTTGCCACATTTTAGGATCGGCAGACAGCGATGACGCGAAAAGGCTTTGCAAGACTGAAGAGGTGCACAGCCTGGAATGGCTTGCAGAAGATTACATCACGCATCTGCGTCACCATGTGCACCAGATATTGGACCGGAAGCCAATCGCTTATCCCTGAAAAGTAAATTACTTTTCGCGCAAGCCGTCGGCCCGCCATCTTTTGAAGACCGCGATCGTACTGTCGGGTAGCCGGGCTTTCTTTTTAAAAGGCATGAATCCCTTGTCGGAAGGATCCAGCTCCATGCGACGGATCATTTCGTCAATATCGGTTTTTACGTTCGCGTAGTTGTCGTAAGCTTTTTTGAAGCCTCCTTTCGCCGGGATGTGGCAGGGAGTACAATTGTTCATGATAACAGTGCTCAAATCCGATTCGTAGGTGAGCCGCGGGGTCTCCGCAAGATTTTTCGAGCTGCCGCAGGAAAGAATGATTGCAACGCAGGCAAGTACGGAAATACTGAGTATGTATTTTCCCATGGTGGTTGTTTGCGGGAAAATAGATTGAATTGAACAAATAAACAAGGCGATAGGGACGAGCGGTGCACGGTAACTTTGCGCCCATGTTCGCACGAACCCTCCGCTCGTACAGGAACGCTTACTCCGGACTCTCCCGCTCCACCTGGCTTTTGTCGCTTGTGATGCTCATCAACCGCAGCGGTACCATGGTAGTCCCCTTTCTCACACTTTACCTCACAAGTCCCGAAATGGGTTTCACAGTCGGGCAGGCAGGGATCGTATTCGGGATGTTCGGCGCCGGGGCGTTCAGCGGGGCTTATTTCGGGGGAAAGCTTACGGACCGCGTAGGGTTTTACCCGGTGCAACTGATCACGCTTGTTGGTGGCGGTATTCTGTTTATCGTGCTTGGCCAGATGAAGACGTACCCGACGATCTGTGTGTTCACCTTTCTCCTGAGTTTCGTCAACGAAGCCTTCCGGCCTGCAAACTCCACAGCCATCGCCTTCTACAGCAAGCCGGAAAACCGCACCCGCTCCTACTCGCTGAATCGCCTTGCCATCAACCTGGGCTGGGCTGTGGGAAGCGCACTCGGCGGGGTGCTCGCCCATATAAATTACGAGCTCTTGTTCTGGGTTGACGGAATAACCAATATTTCCGCAGCTGGCCTCATGTGGTTCACATTAAAACCTCCCCGTCAACAAGCGACGTCGAGAAGGGACAGTACGCAGGTTTTTACGAAATCAGCTTTCCGGGATGGGAATTACCTTGTCTTCATCGTGCTGACCATTCTTTTCGCAAGCTGTTTTTTTCAGCTTTTCACAAATCTTCCCGTTTACTTCAGACAGGATCTTCATTTTTCTGAACCTTTCATCGGAATGCTGATGGCGGTCAACGGTCTCATCATCGCCGCGCTGGAAATGATCATGATTTACAACCTGGAAGGAAAACGCCGCGCCACTTTTTATATCAGCATTGGGGTGCTGCTGGTAGGTCTGTCGTTCTATGTTCTCAACATTCCGGGCATCGGCCCATGGCTGGCCGCAGTTATGATCATCGTGGTCACGTTCGGCGAAATGATGGCCATGCCCTTCATGAATACATACTGGATCAATCGCACGCATGCCGCCAACCGCGGGGAATATGCTGCGTTGTACACTATGGCCTGGTCGGCGGCGCAAACTCTCGGACCCGCGGGCGCGGCACAGGTGGTGCAGCATTTTGATTTCCACATTCTATGGTGGCTCGTCGGCAGCCTCTGCCTGCTCACGGGGATGCTTTTCTGGAAACTGCATACCGCGAAAACTTAGTAACTTTTAGGGCAAATAATCCCGTTATGAGAAAACAGCTGTTTTGTTTGCTGTTTCTGATGCCGATCCTGGCCGCGGCGCAATCCGACTACAAAGTAGTGTTCGATCTCACGAGCAGAGATTCGATGGACCACAAAGCGCTCCTGCGGTGGGTCGGCGGCATCGCACAGACAGAACCACAGGCGCAGCTGGAAGTAGTGATGTACGGCCAGGGCGTGCACATGGCCCGCCGTGGAGGTTCACCCGTAGAGTCCACGGTGCTCAAACTGCTTCAGAGTAAAAACGTTCGTTTCAAAGTTTGCGGCGTGGCGCTCAAGAACCAGGGAATCGCCGGCAACGAGCTGTTGCCCGGTATCGAAACGGTAAGTGACGGCATCTATGAGATCATCCAGCGGCAAAAACAGGGATGGGGGTACATCAAAGCGGGACTCTGACCCTTTTCCTGCACATCGATTCCGCATTCCAATTACATTTGTCAAAATCGCCCTTATGATCAGGACGCTACTTGTTTTTTGCGTAGCAATCATTTCCAATTGCATTTTCGCCCAGCCCGCACGTCCAAAGCTGGTGGTAGGCATCATGGTGGACCAGATGCGTTGGGATTTTCTCTACCGTTACTACGACCGTTTCAGTCCACAGGGAGGATTCAAAAGAATGCTTGGCGAGGGTTTTTCCTGTGAGCAGGCCATGATCGACTACACTCCCACGGTTACAGGCGTTGGTCATACCTGTGTGTACACGGGTACTGTGCCGTCCATTTCTGGCATCACCGGCAATGCATGGTGGGACCGAAAGGCAATGCGGTCGGTTTATTGCGTCGAAGACCAGGCGGTGTCGACGGTCGGCAGCAGTTCGACAAACGGACGCATGAGCCCGCGAAACCTTGTCGTTACGACGATCGGGGACGAATTGCGACTGGCCACGAATTTTCGCAGCAAAGTGATCGGCATTGGGATGAAGGACCGCGGCAGCATCCTACCGGCCGGGCACAACGGTACTGCTTACTGGTACGACAACACGACGGGAAACTGGATCACGAGCACCTATTATATGGCCGCTCTTCCAAAATGGGTGGCTGATTTCAATGCACAGAAATGGCCAAACAAATTCTACCGCGAGGGGTGGAAGCTCGTTTACCCGATTGACAGCTACCGTCAAAGCAGTGCGGATGTAAAGGCATTTGAGGAAAAAAAATTTGGACAAAGTTTCCCGTACGACCTTTCCCGTTTTGAAAACAGAGATTACGCAGCCATTGCAACCACGCCCCACGGAAACTCGCTTACCACGCAATTTGCGCGCGCCGCGATCCTGGGCGAGAAACTGGGAGCCGATGAATTTACCGACTTGCTTGCGCTGAGCTATTCTCCACCGGATCACATCGGGCATGCGTTTGGACCGAACTCGGTCGAGGTGGAAGATACCTACATTCGCCTTGACCGCGAGCTTGGAGAGCTCTTCAATTTCCTGGATGCGAGGGTGGGTCGCGGTCACTACAGCGTTTTTTTGAGCGCCGATCACGGCGTTGCAGAAATTCCGGAGTTCCTTCAGGAAAACAAGATCCCGGCGGGCCGGGTTTTCATGGGAAGCATTGTCGAATCAATGAATCGCTCGCTTGCCGAGAAATTCGGGCTGCACAAACTTATTTTAAGCAACAGCAATTACCAGCTATCCCTTGATGTGCGGGCTATCGACTCGGCAGGGATCGACCGTCGCACGATTACCAACCGGATCGTCGAACAGCTTGCCGGCCAACCGGGGATTGCCCGGGCCTTTCCACTCGCCGAGCTTAATACCGTGCCTCTTCCTTCCCTGCTCCGGGAACGATTAAACAACAGCTATTATCCCGGCCGGTCGGGCGACATTCAGCTGATCCTCCAATCCCATTACATAGACGCTTACAACAATACGGGCACTACTCACGGGCTTTGGAATCCATACGACAGCCACATTCCCCTGCTTTGGTATGGCTGGGGAATCCGGAAAGGGAAATCACAACGAACGGTGAATATGTCCGATATCGCTCCGACATTGGCCGCACTGCTGCACGTACAGCTTCCCAGCGGCTGCGTCGGTCAGCCGATACCCGAAGTGCTGAAGTGAGATTGCGTTTTTCTGTTTAACTTCCGTTTACCAAAAGCACCTCACCATGAAAAGAATGTTTTTCGCGTTGACGCTGCTTGCCGGCGTCGCATCGGCGCAACCGGTCGACAGCGTCCGGTTCTTTACTGACGAAGGGGCGATCCAACTGTCGCTTTCCACGGACATCAGGAAGCTGCAGACAGAAAAAAAGCTGGATATATATCAGCCGGCCATGGTGACACTGGTTTTTCCGGGCGGAGATTCGATAAAGGAAGAGATCACCGTTGCCGCACGCGGGCACTTCCGGAGAGAGAATTGCTACATCCCGCCGCTGCGGCTCAATTTCCGCAATCCTGGATCGCCGCGACTGAACAACCTCGGGAAGCTCAAAATGGTGATCGGCTGCGGTACCGGAAAAGACGACGACCAGCTTGTGCTTAAGGAATACCTGATCTACAAGATTTACAACCTGCTTGAAGAAAAGAGCTTCCGGGTGCGGCTGCTTCACGTCAACTATACCGATACACGGGGCAAAGTGAAACCTTTTGCGCAGCACGCTTTTCTCATCGAGGACGACAAGGATATGGCAAAAAGAAATGGATGTATGATGAGCGATCAGGTGCTTACAAGCTCAAAGTATACCGACCGGGACCTGCTCACCAAGGTTGCCATATTCCAATACATGATCAGCAACGGCGATTGGGGAATCAATCCGACAACAGTGCATAACCTGAAGCTGATCTGCAGTCCCGAAACCCCCACTTCGCCTCCATACGCAGTTCCCTACGATTTCGATCATTCCGGCTTCGTGAATGCCAGCTATGCGACACCAGCCGAACAACTCGGTACTCAGTCGGTGACCGAGCGGGTCTATCGGGGGTACCCCAGGACCCTGGAAGAGCTCGAAAGAGTTTTTGCAGTATTTCACAGTAAGAAGTCTGCGATCATCAACCTGATCAGCAGTTTTCATCTGCTTAAGGAACGCGAACGGCAGGGGTTGGTGAAGTATATTGAAGAATTTTACCAGATCATTGACGACCGCCGACAGGTTCAGGATATTTTCATCAACAACACGCAGCTCAAATAGAAATGGGTCTCAAAGAAGATTTTGAAACCGCAGTAGCCGACAGCAAGAACCTCTCGTCGCGGCCCGATAATGCCACGCTCCTGCAGCTCTATTCCCTGTATAAGCAAGCCACGGAAGGCGACGTTCATTCCGATCCACCTTCGGGCTTTGATTTTGTGGGGCAGGCAAAGCACACTGCCTGGACGGAACAGAAAGGCAAATCGCGGGAGCAGGCGATGACGGAATACGTGTCCCTGATTAACAGCCTGAAAGACGCCCACAAATAAAAATCAATAATGAAGGGTCGCCGTTCGGACTGCGGGTCAGCAGTACAAATTCTTTTGACTTCTGACTTTCGACTTTACTGGTATAACTTATCGAAGCTTCGTCCCACGCTTTCGAAGCTAAACTGTGCCCGGGCATCTATGGCAATCCGTTGGCGGTCGTACCGCTGGTAATGGCTTATCATCGTTTTCATCGCAGCAGCCAGCTTTTCTTCATGGACAGGCGCAACAAGCAAGCCGTTCCGATCGTTCACGAGTTCGGGAATTCCTCCCACAGTGGTTGCTATTACCGGTAGTCCGCAGCAAAATGCCTCAGGAATGACGCAGGGGGAATTTTCAATCTGACTGAACAGTACCAGGCAGTTCGACGATTGCATTTCCACCGCTACCTGTTCGTAGGGAACTTCTCCCCGAAACCGAACCGAGCCCTGCGGCACTCCCAGGGCTGCCGCAAAAGCCTCCATCCGGTTGTCCTGGTTTCCGACAATAACAAGTTCCGCTTCCTTTTCGTGTACGACCTGAGAGAATGCACGAAGTATGCCTTGCACATTCTTCAATGGCGCGAGGTTCGAAACATGAATGAAGCGAAACGGCGCAGGCTGACGCTCCTTATAATAAAACCAACGTGAGTCAACCGTGTTCGGAATTATCCTCGCTTCCGGAACTGCTACATAGTTTTTGAGGGCTGTGACAAGGAATTCGCTGACGCTTACAAATTGATCAGCTCCGGCGAGAATTTTTGTGGTAAGGGCACGGAACATCCGGCCGCGGGCACTGAAACGATCTTCGACCACTTCGTTGTAGATTCCCCAATGTTCCGTCACAAGCATCGGAACGCCATATTTTTTTTTGGCCCATAGCCCTGCAAGACCGGCTTTCATGGGAATGTGAACATGAAGCAGGTCGGGTCTGCCTTTTTGATCTACAAACTCAACGACCGCCTTACGGTACGCCTGCAAAATACGGCGATGGTTCAACAAACGGCCGGCGAATGAGTTACTCCGTTTCACGTACACGATGCGCTCATCCACTCCCTCAACAAATTTCTGTTCCGCGCCCCGCAATGAGATGTTACGGTCCACCAGTGCTACGTGAACCACGTGTATGTCGTGGTGGAGCGCCGCCGCCCGCGCATGCCGCTGAATGAAGTCGCCGGTGTACCGGTCCGCCTGCCTGGGATACCAGCTGCAAAGCCACAGAACGCGTTTCCTCGCCATCCGTATAAAAATAGTCCAGTGCTGACAGCGGTCAAAATATGAGGGTGCTTATTTCGCGTGCCTGCGAGACTCAACGTCTTGCAGGCACGAAGCGGATGAAGCTCCGCCGGCTGAAATAATACCGGAACAAAAAGTAAAGCACCGGGATAAAGCTAAGCAGCTTCAGCACGAAGAGGTCTGTGAAGAAGCCGGTGAGGTAAAAGAAAACCAGGAGAAATCCGCCCCCGAGGAGCTCGAGATCGTCAATGGCGCAGCAAACCGACAGTTCGTAGTACCCGGGGCGATCGTAATGAAGCTGGAGCGGACGCGTAAAATGAAATCCGTCGGTGGCCACAATGTTCGCATCCGTACCCGAGACCGGAATTACAATGGTGTTTCCGCCAAGCGGGTAAATATCTTTCCTGTCCACGATCAGCCGCAGCTTGAAAAAGCTGAGAAGAGCCTGGCCTCGCCGGCGGACGACGATATAATAGGGACTGGCGATTAAGGAGCGATTGAACTGCAAAGCTATTTAAGTGCGCGGATAATTGCAACGAAGTCCTCCGGTATCAGGGAAGCCCCTCCCACCAGGCCGCCGTCCACATCCGGCGCGGAAAAAAGCTCCCGCGAGTTTCCGCTCTTGACACTTCCGCCGTAAAGGATGGGTATAGAATCTGCCACGTCCCGGCCATACTGTGCGCTCAAAATAGAGCGGATGTGCGCATGCATTTCCTGCGCCTGGTCTGCTGTTGCATTGCGACCAGTTCCGATGGCCCAGACGGGCTCGTAAGCAATGATCAGATTGCGAATCTTCTCCGAAGGAAGATGAAAGAGCGAATCCCTCAGCTGCGCATCAACGAATTCATTTTGACCGCCGGTTTCGCGGACCGCCAGCGGTTCCCCGCAGCAGAAAATGGGCGTTATGAAATTCTCAAAACATCGGTTCACCTTTTCGGCAAGCACCGGGTGGGTCTCTGCATTGTATTCCCTTCGCTCGCTGTGACCGACGATGCAGTACAGCACAGCGATGGAGTGCAGCATGGGCGCCGAAATTTCGCCGGTAAAAGCTCCAAAGCGTTCATGGTGGCAGTTCTGCGCGGCCACGTAACAGCCGGGCTCGTTCTCAAGGCGGCTTCGAGTCATCAGCAAAAAAGGGAAAGGCACGGCAAAGATCACCTTCTGGTGATCCGGTAACGACACGCCGGCGTTGAGAACTGCGTCAATCAAACGTTCGGCTTCCTGGTAAGTACAATTCATTTTCCAGTTGCCAGCGGCGATTTGTGTCCTCATACAATTCAATAATTGTCAAAAACGTGCTTTAGTATCAATTTTTCATTCTCCGTGATTCGTTTACCCTTGAGCTGCTTCCAGTCATCGATATCTGGTATTGCCTTCTCGAATTCGTAACGCTGAATCCCGTCGCTTCCCCAGGAAAAGCTTGGGATGTAAGCAGGTGTGAGACCCGTTCCGAATACATTACTGCAAACGCCCACGACAGTTCCCGTCGTAAAGGAAGTGTTGATGGCCGTCCGGGTATAATCTCCCATCATGATGCCGCATTTCCTGCCGGCGTTCACGCGGCCGCGAGGAGTCCAGAGCTGAACATCGCTCGCGTTGTTCTTCAGGTTCGAGTTTGTTGTTCCTGCCCCAAGGTTGCACCACTCGCCTACGACAGAATCGCCCAGGTAACCGTCGTGCGCTTTATTGGAATAGCCAAACAAGACCGAATTTTTTACCTCGCCGCCCACCACGCAGCCCGGCCCGAGCGTCGTCGCGCCATAGATCCGGGCACCCATTTTCACGCAGGAATCCGCTCCCATTGCAAAAGGTCCGCGGATCATCGCCCCTTCCATGATCTCTGCCTGTCTGCCGATGTATATCGGGCCCGCAGCCGCGTTCAGCACGCAATGTTCGACGCGAGCGCCTTTTTCAAGGAACACGTTCCCTCTTCCTACTACCTTATTTGTCCGTGAAATCGGCTGCGATTTTCTTTTTTTGATCAGCAGGGAAAAATCCTGGCGGATCGCCCAGTCATTGAGGCGGAAAATATCCCAAGGATACTGGATCGTCTGCACCTCCTCTTCGAGCGCGACGGCGCGTGTGACAATGATCTTATGCTTGTCCTGAATCTGTTTCTTCGTAATGCGAAAGAGAATTCCCATCCCGCTCCGGGTTGCGATGAATTCCCCGTCCCGCAGGCGACGCGCAAGTTTGACCAGCCTCGCGGTAGGCAGAACGTTTCCGTGAATAATAAAGCAGGCGCCATTTCCGACGGCGTTATCGATGTAAACCGACCGGTCAAGGTCCTTGTAATCGTCTTCCTTTTTGTCGAAAGACGGAAGACCGAACATTTTTTCCCATTTTTCGCGAATGGTAAGAATGCCGACGCGAATGTCCTGGATCTGGCGGGTGAGTGTAAAGGGATGCAGATTTTCCGGTTGACAGAATTCTTCCGAAAAGATCAGCTTGTCCATTGTGTGGCGACAAAAATAAGACCTCCCGAAGAATCGGGAGGTCTAAAGTATAGCCATGAAAAACAAAACTCCTTGAGCTATTCGGATACTCATCGTAAAACGATGGATCAGCTCTTTTGAACGGGAGCCTTCTTTTCGTATTTCTTCTTGAACTTGTCAATGCGACCGGCCGTGTCTACCAGCATGTTCTTACCGGTAAAAAAAGGATGCGACGTATTGGAGATCTCGAGTTTCACCAGCGGATATTCGTTGCCGTCCTCCCACTTTACCGTTTCTTTCGACGCCGCAGTAGACCTGCTCAGGAACATGTGCCCGTTGCTCATATCCTTGAAGACGACCAGGCGATAACTATTGGGGTGAATACCTTTTTTCATAAATGATTGATTTTTAAGTGGTACGATACCAACCGCAGCGTTTTGACAGTTGGCAAAGGTAAAGCTCCAGGCTTTTTCGACCAAATCTTGTTGACGGGCTTAAAATACGAAAGCATCAGGCTTTGTTCCTGTGCCCGCTTGCGCGACCACATTCCCAATCTGATGCTTTCAGGAGTGACTTCCATCTTTTGAGGGACTTCCGTCTCTCCATGCATTCATTTTGTTTCCAAAAATCGTGCAGTTGTAAAGTGAAGATACGTTCGGCTATAACCGGTTTCCAAATTTTTTCGCCTTTTCATTTCCACGTGTTCTGAACGGAGTTATCCACAATTTTGTCCAAACAAAAGCAGGTTATTAAGGGCCTAACTGCGCATATTCACATATTGTAAAGGAAACGGAAGATCAGCTCCCCGACAAAGCGCGATCACGGCCTGGAGATCGTCAATTTTTTTGCCATTCACCCGCACAAAATCTTCGTTAATGGCGGGTTGCACCTTTAGCCCCGAGTCCTTGATCAGCTTAACAACCTTTTTCGCGTCGTCCTGGGGCAACCCGTTTCGTACCGTTACTTCTTTTTTCCAGTATTTGCCTGACTGATGGCCGGGTTTCGAGAGGTCAAAAGCTTCGGGAGCAATCCCCTGTTTGTGTGCGCGGCTCACCAGCACCTCCAGCAACTGGCGCATTTTCATTTCATCGTCGGTTTCGACGTGTATCTGAAAAGTTTTCTTGTCCAGGTCGATTACGACATGTGAACCCTTAAAATCAAACCGGTTCGTAATCTCCCTGGTAGTTACGTTCACCGCGTTGTCGAGTGCCTGAATGTCTACTTTGCTGACAATGTCGAATGAAGGCATATAGCATGTTGTGTGGTAAGCAAAAATAAAAAGTCCCTCCAAGAAAAGAGGGACGTTCACATGCAAAAAGCACATGAGAAAACTGTCTCTTTATTGGGGAGCCCCCTGCCCTACCCGGTTTTGTTCGTCCTGGGAGCTGCTGCTGCGGCGGCGCGGTCCGTTGTTTTGCCCGTTCTTTCCAAAGCGCCACGTAAAGCTGGTCGTGACAGACCGGATATCAGGACGCGACAGGAAATTGCCGTCGATAAGGCCGTACCGGTTCAGCCCCTGGAACCTCTGCCAGGCAAAGGGGTCTCTTACATTGAAACGGAGCGTGCCCTTCCCTTTCAACACCTGCTTTTGCATTCCGAATCCGATCTGGTAAATAGGCTCCATGCGCGAAAGATTGTTGATCGCCTTGTGTCGGTAAAAGCCGGTCAGCTCTGCAGTAAATCCCTGCGATATGGTGAACGTGCTCGTCGTGTTCACCATGAAGGAAGTGAATGAAAGATCTATTGGAATGGTGTCGTAAACGCCCTGGTACCGGTTATTAAAGACATTGGTAAACAGGTTCAGGTTCCACCATTTCGTGACCGCAAAGGGTGCCGTGATGGAGATGCCCATATTCCGGAATTGCGCTACGTTATCAACGGTCAGGTAGCGGATCTTGCTGTTCTCCTCGGGACGAATGATCTGCGAGATCACGTCGTCGGTAAAATTGTAGTTTACCGTGGTGATGAACTTGTCGCGGAAAGCATGCGTGAGCTCGACGTTGTGCGTGTACTGGGGCTTCAGGTAAATATTTCCCTGCCGGTATGAAAGCGTATCCAGGAAATAAACGAAAGGATTCAGGTCCTGGTAATTCGGACGCTGGATTCTGCGACCGTACGATAGCGTCAGACTGTTCTTTTTGTCCAGGATCCGTCTCGCGAATGCAGTAGGAAATAAGCTTGTGTTGTCGCGGCTGAAACTCGTCTGAGTCACTACCTGGTTGCCTTCGGCGTTCGTGTTTTCCAGCCGCAACCCGGTCTGGAAGCTCCAGTTTTTGAGTTCGCGGCTGTAGCTGACATAAGCAGCATTGATATTCTCCTTATAGATAAAATGGTTCGAGCGGATCTGGTCGCGCTCCCACTGGTCGTAGATCAGGCGCTCGTAATTCACCAGGTTGTCATTCTTCACGTAACTGATCTTCAGCCCTGCTTCAATCCTTCCACCTTTAAACGGGTGCACGTAATCGGTCCTGAAAGTGTAAATATCAATATTTGCCGGAAGCCGGCCGCGCAGGTATGAAGTCCCGTTGTGTTGCAGGTACCGGTCGTAGTAATCAGTAGTAAGAAGCATGTTCGACACATTGCTGTAAATCACGTAATCAAGGTCCATGGTAAGCTCCCGCCCGGTAGTGTCGAATGTATGTTTCCAGTTCAGGTTGGTGGAAAGGTTCCGGAATCGAATCCGGTTTTCGGTATAGGAAAGCAGTCGGCTCTCCAGCTGGAAATTTTCGTCCCGAAGCTCGGCGGTGGTAGCGGGTGTCGGATGGCCGTTGAACAGGAAGCCGCTGGCCACGATGCCGAATGTGTTTTTCCTGTCGGCAAACCAGTCCATACCGAACTTCAGCGTGTGGTTGTTGTTGCCAAACTTGAAACGGGTCTCAGTCACATTGTAGCCCGTGATATTTTTATTGGCGTCCAAAAAACGATTTTCGAAGTTCATGGTGTTCCTTCCCCGGAAATAGTTCGGGTTGTAATTGCCGAAGAAATTCACCTTCTTTTTCCTGAAATTAAAGTTGAAGCTGTTTTGCGATTTTGGGATCAGGTAAAGAGTTTCAGCTGGCTTGTACACCGCCGTAGTGAAACCGGTCATCACGCTTCCGTTAAAGCCGGAGTTCCTGCCTTTTTTAGTGCGAATATTGATCACACCGGAATTTCCGCTGGCATCGAAGCGCGCCGAAGGATTGGTCATAATCTCAATTTGCTCGAGAGCAGAAGCCGGGAGGTTGCGCAGCAGATTTGCCAGGTCAGTCGGTGACAGATACGTAGGCTTTCCATCCATCATTACGATCACCCCCGCCTTACCGCGAAGGCTGATGTTGCCGTCATTGTCCACCGTCACACCGGGCGACTTTTCAAGCACCTCCAGGGCCGTTGCCCCGGCACTTGTAGGCGATGATTCCACGTTCACAATCGTCTTGTCAATCTTCGTTTCGATGAACGGTTTCCTCGAAACTACTGTGACACCTGCCAGCCCCCGGGCTGCCTGCGAGAGTTGCAGGGGCTCGAGGTCCAGCTTCCCTTCTAACGAAAAAGCCGGGGACATTTTTTTTTCAAAACCTACCGCGGTCACCGATATACGATAAGTCCCCTGGCTGATCTTTTCGAACTCGTAGCGTCCGTCCCGGTCTGTAACCGCAACTTTGGCCAACGACGAATCAGCCGCTTTCAGCAGTGATACCGTAGCGGATGCAACCGGGCGGCCATCGGGGTCGTGCACCCTTCCTGTTAGTACTGTCTGGGCCGATGCGATAGTCGCAAAAAAGGTCAGAGCAAGCGTAAAAACCTTTCTCATAAAATGGATTGTCGGTTCATGTTTCTGAATTCCGGATGCAATTTGCATCACCTCAACCGCAGCGATGACAGATTTGTGACAAGTTTCAGTGAATCCGTGTTGAAGGGTAGGAATCGCTTTTCAATACACCAGCGGATGAATTCCGTTTTAAAAACCAACTGTGTGAAAAGCGTTAACATTTCACGCAACCCCGGTCTCATTGCTGGATTAATTTTGTCCGCTGATCCGGCTCTGTTCATCGACAGCGCTTCCGGTACGGCGCTTAGGAGTACCGTTAATCTTACCCTTACTGAAACGGTAGGTGAACCCGATGTTCATTACGCGACTGTCGCGATTTTCCTGGAAAGCCGCGTCAATATTGCTGTAACGGCTACTGCCTCGAAACCTCTGGGTGTAGAAAATATCGCGTACCGTGAGGCGTAATGTGCCTTTTCCCTTCATCAGCTGCCTGCTGAACCCTGCCGTCACCATACCCACCGGGCGCGACCTGATAACGCCTTCGACTCCTGCCGTCCGGTAAAACGCGCTCAGTTCGGCGGTCCAGGATTTTCCAAAACTGAACTGCTGCGAACCATTGAGCGTAACAGTGGTTGCGCCTACGGAAACAAAGGTGTCGTTTACCATTCCATCGAACCGGTTGTTGAAGGCGTTGATGAAAACATTGCTTTTCCACCATTTTGTTACCGCTAGTGACGTATTAACGGCGAGGCCGAGCTGCCGCTGCCGTGCGATGTTTGCCTGCTTCACGTACGTCTCATTCCGGTCTTCATTCTGTTCGATCACCTGCTGGATGATGTCGTTAGTGCGGCTGTAGTTCAGCGTCGTGGTGACCACACCGCGGTGGCTGTGGCTGAGCTCGATGTTGTGACTGAACTGGGGCCTCAGGTCCGGGTTCCCCTGCTGATAAGTATAACGGTCAAGAAAATTAATGAACGGGTTCAGGCTTTGGTAATCCGGCCGCCGGATCCTTCTTCCGTAATTCATCACGAAGCTGTTCTTTTCATCGGCCTTGTACTGAAGATAGGCAGTCGGGAAGAGCTGCGTGTAGTGGCGGTCGAATTTCTGTCCGCTCGTAAGCTGGTTTCCACGGGCATTCGTGTTTTCCAGGCGCAGCCCCAGCTGACCGTTCCATTTTTTTCCGAGAGATCCGCTCAGATTCACGTATGCCGCGTTTATGTTCTCTTCATAAAGAAAATGGTTGCTTCGGTTGCGGTCCGGAACCTGTTGCCCGTATGTAATGCTGTCGTATTGGGCGTTGTTGTCTGTTTTTACGTAACTGGCCTTCACGCCGGCCTCGAATCGAACATCCTTGCTTATTGCTTTCACAAAGTCTGATTTGGCGCTGTAAATACGGATCTGCTGCGGAAGATTTCCGAGCAGCGTATCAGCCTTGCGGATCGTGTTCCCGTTTTCGTTGTAATAGGCGTTGATCATTGTCTGATTGTTTTTCGTCCCGTACAACAGGAAATCTGCATCGGCGGTCAGTTCCGAACCGAGGCTGTCCAGTGCCTGCCGGAAATTAAAGTTGCTGCTGAAATTTTTCCAGGTTTGCCGCGAACCGGTGGCTGCCCGGGTCTGATTGACGAGCGCGCCTGCAGGATCCGAAATGTCGGTAATGTTCAGGTTGCCGTGGTCGCGGTTGCTCAGGTAACCGGTGAGCACGATGCCGAAGCTGGTGTTGCGGCTTGCGAAATAATCCATTCCCAGCTTTGTATTAACGCTGTTGCCTTCTGCCTGCATGTTCGAAACCTGGTCGAAAACTGAAAGAATTTCTTTGGTATTTCGGTCGCGGAAACGGCGCTGAATCGCAAGCCGGTTATAATTGTGATAATAGTTGTGGCTCACCGTACTGAAAAGGTTGAACTTGTTTTTCCGGTAATTGAAATTGAAGCTTTCGTTCGCTTTCGGGTAACGGCCTTGGCCGTAGGAGCCGGAAATGGACCCGTTATAACCGAGCTGGCGGTTTTTCTTCGTCTTGATGTTAATGATCCCCGAATTGCCGGCAGCATCGTAGCGGGCGGGCGGATTGGTCATTAGTTCGATCTGATCCAGCTGGCTCGCGTTGAGCGTGCGCAGATAATCTGCAAGCTGGTTTCCCGCCAGGTGCGTAGTGCGCCCATCGATCAGCACGATCACTCCGGCTTTTCCCTTTAAACTGATATTGCCGTCTTTGTCCACTGCGACACCCGGCGATTTTTCGAGCACATCGAGCGCCGAACTTCCCACGTTCGTTACGGAAGCCTCGACGTTGATCACGGTGCGGTCAACTTTCTGCTCCACCAGCGGTCTTTTCGACGTTACTGTCACCCCTTCCATCGACCGTACATTCAGAACCAGCTGCAGCGTGGGCAGGGATATTGTTGCTGCTTCCCCGACTTCGAATGGCTGGGAGAATACCCGTTGAAATCCCACGGCCGAAGCCGACACGATATACCGGGCAGGCGTTATGCCTTCAAACTGATACTGGCCGTTGCTGGCTGCGGCGACGAACTTCACGGCCGCAGAATCCGGCAGACGGTGCAGCGTAAGCGTGGCTCCATGAACAGCTCTTGTATTATCACCTTTAACATATCCGGAGACCGACTGGGCCGCGATGCCGCAGTGAATCACGATCAAAGCGGCCAAACTACCAAAAATTCTGTTCATTTTCAACCTTTTAGATACTATGTTTCGTTAATTACACTCCAAAAGTAAGTACTATGTTATACAAAGTATATTGTTTAATATTAAACGGTTTAGATCAATGATGAATGGGGAGAGAGGCGCGGTCGCTTTAACCATGGATTGAGACGCAGCCGGCTTCTTCCGGTTACAACGTCAGCGTCCCGGAATGATCAACGGTCCCAGAAACTTAGGAATGCGAGTTGCGATGCGCTGGCTATCTTGCGACATCATGATCGATTTTCGCTCAGACACGGTGACGCGGCCCACACCGGGGATGCTTCGAGCAATGATGGAGGCGCGGGTGGGTGATGATGTTTTTGGGGAAGACCCCTCCATAAATGAACTCGAAGCATTCAGCGCTGCGATGTTCGGCAAGGAAGCTGCACTGTTTTGTCCCTCCGGAACGATGACCAACCAGATCGCGATCAAATGTCACACCCAGCCCGGGGATGAGGTGATTTGCGATGAGACCGCTCATGTGTACCAGTACGAGGGAGGCGGCATTGCCTTCAATTCCGGCGCCTCGGTGAAGCTACTCCCCGGCGACCGCGGCAGGATTACGGCGGTCGATGTCGAATCCGCTATCAACGCTGATGATGTGCATAAAGCGAGGACCGGTCTTGTTTGCATAGAAAATACTTCGAATCGCGGCGGCGGCAGTTGTTATGATCTGGAGGAACTGACAAAAATCCGGGAAGTTTGCCTTACACATGGACTAAAGCTGCACCTCGACGGAGCGCGCCTGTTTAACGCGCTGGTCGCGAAAAATGAGCGCCCGGAACAACATGGGGAACTCTTCGACAGCATTTCGATCTGCCTGAGCAAAAGCCTGGGTTGCCCCGTCGGCAGTCTGCTGATTGGCAGCGGCGATTTCATTCGACGCGCGCGGCGTGTCCGCAAAGTGTTTGGAGGCGGGATGCGACAAGCCGGTTTTCTCGCGGCGGCTGGAGTATACGCGCTGCAGAATCATGTCCAGCGCCTCGCAGAAGATCACGCCCACGCCCGGCAAATTGCCGCCGCCATTGCGGAAAGAAAATTTACCGAATTGGTGCTGCCCGTCGAGACAAACATCATCATTTTTCAGCTGAAACCAGGAACGACAGCGAAGGAGCTTGTGCAAAAGCTGCGGGACAACGGGATTCTCGGTTACGCCATCGCGCCGCAACGCGTACGCCTGGTGGTGCATCTCGATATCAATCCTCAAATGGTCGATGAGACCGTCCGGGTATTTCAGCGACTATAAAATAATTTCGCCGGATGTTACCGAAGGTCAATCCCACCACAACCCGGGCCTGGGGCGAGCTCCACTCGCACTTTGCGGAGCTGCGCTCGTCGCATTTGCGCGACCTGTTTCGTGGAGATCCTGGTCGTTTCGAAAGATTTTCGATTCGTTTCGAAGACCTGCTGTTCGACTATTCCAAAAACATCATCACTGATAAGACGCTGCGACTCTTGTTCCAGCTTGCCGAAGACTGCAGGCTGCGGGAAGCGATTGATGCGATGTTCCACGGCGAGCCTATCAATGTCACCGAGAAAAGAGCCGTACTTCACACCGCTCTTCGCAATTTATCCGGAGAGCCGGTGTACTGCGGCGGAACCGACGTGATGCCCCTGGTACGCGGGGTGATGGAAAAGATTCAGCGTTTCTGCGACGCCGTCCATGAAGGAAGGCACCGCGGCTTCACGGGAAAAAGAATACGAAACATTGTGAACATCGGCATCGGCGGAAGCGATCTCGGTCCCCACATGGTTACCGAAGCACTCACGCCTTTCCGGAAGAAGAAGATGAAGGTTTATTTCGTATCAAACGTAGACGGCAACCATATCGCGGGAACATTGCGCGGACTGGATCCGGAGCGCACCTTGTTCATCATCTCGTCGAAAACGTTCACCACGCAGGAAACCATGGCTAACGCGCAGACGGCGCGCGAATGGTTCTTAAGAAAGGCGCGGCACGAAATGTATATCCGTAATCATTTCGTCGCAGTATCAACCAACCGCCAGGCTACCGCTCGGTTCGGGATTGACGAGGAGAATGTATTTGAATTCTGGGACTGGGTCGGGGGTCGTTTTTCCCTGTGGAGCGCCATCGGATTATCCATTGCTCTCGCAACCGGTTACGAACATTTTCAATCGCTGTTGCGGGGTGCGCATTCGGTTGACCGACATTTTTACCATGAAGCGCCGCAGCAGAACATCCCTGTGATCATGGCGCTGGTTGGGATCTGGTACCGGAATTTTTTCGGTTCCCAATCTGAAGCCGTGCTTCCCTACGATCAATACCTGCACCTTTTTCCCTCATACCTCCAGCAGGCCAATATGGAAAGCAATGGGAAAAGCGTGGACCGGAACGGCGAAGTAGTGGACTACAGCACCGGCCCGGTGATCTGGGGATCCCCAGGCACCAACGGCCAGCATGCTTTTTTCCAGTTACTGCACCAGGGCACGCCTTTGATCCCCTGCGACTTCATTGCTGCAGCCGTCCCGCATCACGATCTTGCGGAGCACCACCGCCTTCTACTCAGTAATTATTTTGCGCAAACGGAAGCGCTTATGCGCGGCAAAACCGAGGAAGAAGCCGAGGGTGAGCTCAAGGCAAAGAATCTTTCGGCGGAAGAGATGAGTATGCTGCTACCCTTCCGGATATTCTCCGGGAACCGGCCATCGAATTCTTTTCTCATCAGGCAAATCACGCCCTACACGCTGGGACAGCTCATCGCACTCTACGAACACAAGATTTTTGTGCAGGGAGTGATCTGGAACATCCACAGCTTTGACCAGTGGGGTGTGGAATTGGGCAAGCAGCTTTCCGGCACGTTGCTCGAGGAAATGAGCAAAAACATTCCTGGCAGCCACGACTCCTCGACGCTGGGACTGCTGGACGCCTGGAAAAAGATGAGCTCCTGATCTTTCATCACGTCCCGCGCTTTTTCCATCCTGGACAAAGAAAAAACCGCCCCGAAAACTCGGGGCGGTTTTAGAAGTATCAAAAAGTCCTGTCTTATCTCTGGATAACTACCAGTCCTGACTTAACGGCTTCATGGAATTTGTTCAGAACCTTCACGACATAAGTGCCGTTAGAAACATGCCTCAGGTCGAAGTCCATCTGCAGATAAGGATGCGTCGTATTGGTCAGGTCGAATTCCTTCTCTGCCACTTTCTGACCGGTCAGTGTGTAGATCGACACTTTCCTTCTTTCGGTGGTCACGCCGTCGTAGAACCAGCGAACCTGGAACCTGCCGTCGTTGGTCGGGTTCGGGTAGATCCACAGGCGATCGGAGAATTCTGTACCGATCACAAGGTTGCTCGATCTGTTCACGCAACCGTTCACATCCGTTACGCGTACGCTGTAGGAACCGATGTCATCGATATCCACAACGATGTTGTTGCCACGGATAACGTTACCACTGGCGTCACGAACGGTATCGGTTCCTCTGAACCAGATGAAGCCGTTCGCTGCAGCTGCCGGCGAACTGGTCGCGGTCAGCGTTGCAGTTCCGCCCGGAACGAGCTGTGTGTTGGTCGCGCTGATGTTCACTGTTGGGAGCGCGTTCACCGTGAGCACTGCTGCAGCCGACGTTACCGTGCTTGCGCAAGCCGAAGAGGTTGCGACTACGCGGTAGCGGTTGTTGTTCATCTGCATCGTCACGTTCGGCACTGTCAGCGTTGCCGCGGTAGCACCCGGAACGTTTGACCAGGTTACTCCTCCGTCGACGCTTACCTGCCACTGCCAGGTGATCGGTCCACCGGAAGCAGAAGCGGTGAATGTCGCGGTCGTACCGTTACATACCGTGGTGTTGCTCGGTGCTACGAGGTTGCTAACCGGGTTGAATACATTCACCGGTATGCAGGTCGGAGCGCTGGTGCAGGGCGGCGTTGTGGTGCTGTAAACCACGCAATAGGTCGTGTTCACAGAAGGCCGCACATAGATCGTATTTGCCGGGCCGCCGGTGTACGGAATCGTAGCGGCGGGATCAGTAAACATGGTGTTTGGCGTCGCCGGGGATGCAGTCCACGTGCCTGCCGCTGGCGACCCATATGTGATGTCAAGTGACCAGAACATCAGGGTGCCTACGTCCAGTCCGAACGCGTCATAAACGGCGAGGGTCCAGTTTCCTGTTCCGCCCGATGCCATCAGCGGAGTCCACGAGTTTGTCGTGGGCGCGAACCCGGTGGGTCCGGGAGCAGGAGAACCTGCGGTCACAGCGTCAGCGCGGAACGTGCCCGTGTAGCGCGTGGACGGAGCCACGGAGCTGAGCAACGGACCGCCTGCCGAGCTGATCTTGGTCTGGAACATACCGTTGCCCGGACCAGCACCTGTGGCCGAGATAAAGTAATCCAGGTTCAGGATCTGGCCATTCGGTGCGCGCAGTACCACAGCCAGGTCGCCCGGCCATGTGTGGTTGGGAATGTCAAACGTAACCACCACCTGCGAAACCACCGAGCTAGCCGGCAGCGTTACCGGAATGGTATGGTTGACACCGGCCGGGTTGTTGTCCGGGATCGGAACGTTGATCGGTCCGGAGCTGAACGTCTGTGTCTGGGTCGAGGACGCGTTGGTCAGCGTAAGCTGCACGATCTGACCGTTACAGATGTTCGCCGAGCTGATATTGGTCGTTGCTACGAGCGGATTTACCGTCAACGTGGCAATATTGCTGAATTCGGGAGCGGTACAGGGGCTGCTGATCACCGCGCGGAACTGGTAACCATTCCAGCCGCTGGGGATGTTGGAAAGCGTAGTGCTTGCCGCGTTGGCACCCGTTACCGTTGGAGCCGGACCGCTGACCGTCGACAGACGCAACCAGGGCGAAGTCGGGGAAGTGCGGTATTCCCACTCATAGGTCAGTGCGGAACCTACCGTTGATACCGAGAAAGTCGCGCTTTCCGAGCAGCGTGTAGTTGCGTTCTGCGGCTGAGAGGTAAATGCACCCTGGATACAGGGAGCGATGATCACGTTGTAATCTTCAGCTTCACCCCATGGGCTGTTCGACGGGCCGCAGGATTGAGCCGCGGTCATCGCCAGGTCATCGCCACCGCGGATACGAAGGCGGGTAGTCCCGGCAGTCGCCGTCGGAGGAACAGTGAAGTTGATCGTAGCCTGGCCGTTTGCGCCGGCGTTGATCGGAGCTGCAAGGAACTCGCTGGTCTGGAATACTCCGTCAATGTTATAGTCAATCCATGCTCCCACGTTCTGGCCGAATACATCGGGACCGACGTTCACGATCAGCTGGTACGGGAAGCCGATCAGTACGGTCGGCGCCGCTACAGAGCTGTAATAAGTGAAAGGCGGTGTGGAGCAAAGCGAGCTGTTGTCGAGCGTATTCAGGCGCACGCGAGCGATGTAGTCGCCCAGCGTACAACCCGCGGAATAGGTCGGCGTACAATAACAAGCCGCGGGCGGATTGATCGTGATCTGGATCGGAGTCGAATTCGCCGTCGCGCCACCATTGGTGCAGGTTACAATCACGCGGAACCAGGTAGTGGTCGTGATCGAAGTTGTATAAGTGGATCCGTTCGCGGTTGCAATATTGGTCCAGGTTGTACCGTTCGGTGAAGATTGCCACTGGTAGGTAGTACCAGGACCCTGGGCGTTCTGGATGCCAAGTGTGAACGGAATCGTCGGGCAGACAGGGTTAGCCGTACTCGTGGTGTTTCCGGGGTTCGGGGTACCGGAGCAGGGCGTGAAATTACAGGTCAGCCTCTGGTTGTCGTTCGTACCCTGGAAAGCAGTGCAAGCGCCGGTAAGGCAGCGACCGCCGATCACATAAAAGTCACCGCTGAGCAATGCGCCATTCATGCGCGCCCTTTGGGTCAGCATGTTTGCGATCGTGGTCCAGGAGTTACCTGCAGGATCCCACGCAATTGCGGAGTTCGATACGTTTGAAGCCGCGGAACCTCCTACATAACCTCCTGCGAGAATTCCCTGTCCACTGTACATGCCACTGGCTGCGCCCCAGCGGGTTGCTGGAAGGTCTGCAAAAGCGGCGTCATCCCAGGTATTCCCAACCGGATCGTAGCGGTACGCTTTCGCGGATGCAACTGTTCCCACGGTTTGCACACCACCGGCAGCATATACAAAGCCACCGTGCTCAAATCCGCTCACAAAGCTGATGGCAAGGGGATAAGGTGCGCCTGCGCTCCACGTGTTCGTGGCAATGTCGTAAATCTCATGCGCGTTCGTAGAGCCGGATGACGCAGTACCTGCGAATTTGTGGATTTTGCCCGCACGGTAAACCGCGGTGGGGTTCCACACACCGGTCGAGAACGACGCCAGCGTGGTGTAGTTGTTCGTGGCGATGTTGTACCGGTATAAAGTCGTTTGAGGCGTACCGGTAGAAGATGCACCACCCAGGATGTAAATATTAACTCCATCAGTCACAGCGGCCGGATATTCCAGGGCCTGCGGGAGTGGTGCGATAGCGGTCCAGGTCGTGCCGTTGAAGCTGTACGAGTTCGCAATCACGGCGCTGGCGCTTACACCACCAAAAGAATACAAAGTGCTGCCCACGGTCACATTCGCCTGGTCCAGCACGGCAATCGGGTACGCGGTAGCCGCGGCCCAACTACACTGCGCGTTCGTCCTGCCCGTTGACAGGGAGAACAACAGCACCATCGGAATGAGCTTGAGCAACACACTCAATCTTCTGAGCGTAAATTTTGGTTGCATAATCAAAGTTTTAAATGGTTGATAACTACCGGGCAAAGCTTTGCCGGATGTTGAAATGAAAGGAAAACTGAAAGGGTGAAAGTCGGTGTAAAATTTTCTCATCAATCAGTTTAGTATTGGCTAAGGTAGGAGATTTTTAATTAAAAAAATCTCCCCCTTAAGATTTTTCTTTTGGGCAATCTTCTGATTACCACTTATCTACTTCCTCTTTGCTGTCCGGGGGCAGGGAACTCTCCCCGACCGAACTGAGCGGCGCCTCGGCCGGTGCCGGCGGGGTTTCCGGAGTACCGTTCGTGGGGCCGTTTGCCTCTCCCGCGTCCACCTCGTTCACCTCGTCGTGGTTGAACGCGTCAAAATCAAAGTTGGGCATCAGCTCCGTCTTCACATAATCCACCGCCTCTCCCAGTGCCTTGATAAATTTGTTGAAATCCTCCTTGTAAAGAAAGATCTTGTGCCGGTCGTAGCCGTTGTCGTCGAAACGTTTCCGGCTCTCGGTTATGGTCAGGTAATAGTCATTGCCCCGGGTAGTTCTCACATCAAAAAAATAGGTCCTCCTTTTTCCGGCCCGGATCCGTTTGCTGTAAATGCTGTCCACTTTCTTGTCGTTGTTCTCGTACGCCACAGTTGTAGGTTTTGCAGTTAATAAATGCTTTGGTTGCCGCTGCCCGCGGTAGGTTACAAATATAGATATGTTTTTGAATCGCCCATTGGAGGGACAATGCTCAGAAGATCAACGTTCCCTCCCGGTATCCATCGGCCTTGCGGATCACTTTCAGCTGTACCTTCTTGCGGGCTGCGAGCGACTGTTCAAGCTTTTGCCGGATCGACTCATACATGCTGATCGGATAGTAAACCGAAAAAGTGGAAATTTCACTGGCCACAGCGAAAGGCAACTTTTCTCCTTCCGAATAAAAAACGAGCTGATACTTTTCTGTCTTGTTTTCTGCGAGATTCAGCGACAGTACCACCCGGAGGTTGTGATCATAACTCTTATCGGTGCCGTCGGCCTGGTTCGAAACGGTGAACACCGATCCGCCGATGCCGGTTACGTTCAGTGTTTCCGACTCATCCCCGGTCACGTTGTTGCGCGCCTTTATCTTACTGTCCCGCACGTCGACGGTCATCTTCATATCGGTATTTCCGGACTCCGATACGGTGCCCAGTTGAGCCTGGAGGGAGCTGATAAACAGGCCCATGCCACAAACTGCAAAAATCAGGTGTCTCTTCATGGTTTATTGTGTTTTTAAGCGGTAAATGTACTGAAAAACGCCGCCCGACGAATGGCCTTTCGAAATTTCCTATTCCCGGCGGTCCTGCTGCTGCTTGCGGTACAGATCCGCATAATATCCATCCCGGCTCAACAGCTGCCGATGGGTCCCTTCCTCGAGGATGCTGCCATAGTCGATGACAACGATGCGGTCGAATTGCAACAGCGAAAAGATTCGGTGGCTGATGATAAGCGCGGTTTTCCCGCGCAGGTGGTCTTCAAGATTCGAAGTGATCTGTTTTTCGGTACGTGCATCTACCGCGCTCAGGCAGTCGTCGAGCACCAGCAGTCCGGAATCTCGAACGAGGGCGCGGGCAATCGACACGCGCTGCTTCTGACCGCCGCTGAGCGTTACCCCCCGCTCCCCCACCAGCGTTTCGTACTGCGAAGGCAGGTTTTCAATTTCCTGGTCGACCACGGCCAGCGCTGCAGCACGCCGGATGGCCGCATCGTCGGCTGCACTCAATCCAAAACGAATGTTGTTGGAAATGGTGTCGCTGAAAAGAAAAACGTCCTGCGGTACATAGCTGATCTGGGATCGCAATGAGTGAAGATCGATCTCGCGAATGTCCACGCCTTCCATCAGGATCTTTCCGCTTGAGACATCGTGCATCCGCAGGAGAAGCTGCGCCACCGTGGATTTGCCGCTGCCCGTGCGTCCTACCAGTGCCACTTTCTCTCCCGCCCCGACGCGCAAATTGAAGTTCCGAAGCGCCCAGATGCCTGTTTGCGGATATATAAAGTTCACATCGCGGAATTCCAGGTTGCCACGAATCCGTACCGGCCTGGGAGATTTGCTGTTTCTTATTGCTGGCTCGGTATGGAGAAATTCATTGACCCGCTTTTGCGAAGCGGCGGCGCGCTGGATCATGCTCGCGGTCAGGCCGATCGCGCTGACAGGAAAAGTGAGCATGTTGATATAGATCACAAACTCGACGATGGTGTCGAGGCCGATATCACGGTCGCCCCGGATATAATACAATCCCCCGATCATGATCGTGAGCAGCGTGCTCAAACCGATCAAAAGCGTGATGGAAGGAAAGTATATCGCCTCCACTTTCGCAAGGCCGACCGCCTGCTTCCGGTATTCTTCGCTGTTGCGCCGGAAAAAGCGAAGCATTGCCGGCTCCTGCACGAACGACTTGATCACACGGATGCCCGAGTACGATTCCTGCGCGTTCGTGGTGAGCTGCGAAAGCGCCTCCTGGATCCGCTCGCTTCGCCGGTTAATGCTGTTGTTGACATAATAAATGGTAGCTGCGAGTATCGGCAACGGCAGCAGCACATAAAGAGTCAGCTCGGCATCTCGGCGCAGCATGAAAAACACACTGAGGCTGATCACGGCCACGAGATTGGCCACATACATCACCGACGGGCCGGTGAACATCCGCACCCGGCTTACGTCCTCGGCCACCCGGTTCATCAGGTCGCCCGTGTTGTGCGATTTATAAAACGCGGAATCGAGCTTCTGATACTGGCGGAAGATCTCATTCTTCTGATCGTATTCGATGTGCCGGCTCATAACGATGATTGTCTGTCGCATCAGGAACAGAAAAAATCCGCGCAGCAGCGCGAGTACGAGGATTGTTATTCCTGAAATGGCTACCACCTGCGCAACGCTTTCCACCGTATTCATGCGGTCAATGAAACGGAGCACAAGGATGTCGTAATCCGGCGGATGCTGCCTGGGGCGGTAGCCGGGCAGCTGCAACGACCGCTGTACGAAATCGATCACGAACCCGGTTACCTGCGGGGACAGCACGTTGAAATAGTTCGAAAGGAATACGAACAGGATCCCAATGCCCAGCCGGAGGCGGTATTTCCAAAAATATTTATTGAGTGAACGGAGGTGCTTCAACCGGTGGATTTATGGCAAAAATAGCGAGGGGCCTTGTTAGTCGATAGTCGTTAGTCGGTAGTCGTTAGTCGGTAGTCCTCTTATGACGGAAATTGTCGTGAGGCGGCAACGCCGCAACGAAAGGCAACAGCGACGTTCAACGACATTCAACAATATTCCACCGCCTTCCACGAAAATCCGGGACTATGGACTATAACCAGGAAGTATCGACTACTAACTGGCACCTTATTTTAACTTCATGGCCGATGATTCGGAGGTTGTCGAACAAAGTCAAGAAGTTTTGGGCCGAGCTGGCGCTGCTTTCCGCTGAGATGATTGTCGTCATCCTTTTGTTTCTGATTTCGCTGTGGGGTTTTGTCTTCATCGCGCGGAACGTCTTTGTGCTGAAAAACGAGGTATTCGATAACCAGGTATTTGAGATGCTCGGGTCGCACGTGAGCGACCGCAACAACGCGATCATGCTTTTCTTCACCTTCCTCGGCACGCACAAGTTCCTGATACCGGCGAACCTCGTGTTGATGTTTTACTTTTTGTTTTTACGCAAACACCGCTGGTATTCGATCAAGGTGCCGACGATTGCGCTGACCAGCGTGGGACTGATGTTCTTTTTAAAGAAAGTATTTGGACGGGTTCGGCCGGAGATTCCGCTGCTGAAAGAGGCAAGCGGATTGAGCTTTCCCAGCGGACATGCATTCATGAGCGTTACTTTTTACGGACTGCTCATATACATCGTGTGGCAGACAGTGAAGATTTCCTGGCTGCGCTGGATGCTGGCGATGTTGCTGCTGCTCCTGATTTTCGTGATAGGACTCACGCGCGTCTATCTACGTGTCCATTACCCCAGCGACGTGCTCGCCGGTTTTGCGACGGGTTTCATCTGGCTGGTCATTTCTATTTATACGCTACGCCGCATCGAACGCTATACGAATCGTAAGATTGACCCGGTGGTGCGGTCCCAGAGCGTGGTCACCGAATAGAATTCTGTCCCCTCCCGATTGCCCGTCTGTAGAAAAAATTCCCCAGCGACGAGTACAGTCCCCGGGGCGGGGAACCCTCCTGCTGCTAAAACCAATCCCAAAAATTTTTTACGACAATGATTTTGGGCATGCGTTCTAACACTTGTAACATATTACTCTTTTGCGGTCAGCCCTGAGGTTTAATCTACACCGGGGAATTTGGTCCCGTTTTGGCATCGTAAGCGGGTTTGAGCCACAGCGAAATCGTATTATCACTCCGTGATGCAATGAAGACAACCACCCTTATGAACACTGAACCGATCATACTTTGTTATCCTCTAATCATTCGTAATGAAGAAAAAACCCAAAACAGCTGTTCCGGAACCAGTCATTCCGGAATTGCCTGAGCAGATCGTTGTGCCCCTTAAGGACACCCCGAAGTCAAACGGTCACAAATCCAACGGACACAAATCAAACGGAAAGCCGCGAACCCGCCCCAGCCGCGAGGTGAGCTCCATTTCCGACGAGCTCGACAACCGCGAGCTGATGCGTGTGCTTTCCGAGGTGAGGCATGGCAACTTCAGCGTCCGCATGCCCGTTGACAAGTTTGGCCTGAGCGGAAAGATCTGCGACACACTCAATGAAATCATTCAATTGAATGAGATACTTGTGGAAGAACTCACCGAGGCACGCCGAACGATCGGGAAGGAAGGTCACTTAAACCACCGCGTCGTGCTCCCCAAATATGCAAAAGGCTCCTGGCGCACGGCTTCGGATTCGATCAATAGCCTCATCTCCGACCTGGTGCACCCCACTATCGAGATTGCGCACGTGATCTCGTCGGTTGCAAAGGGAAACCTCTCGCAGGAAATGCCGCTGAAGATCGGGGATCACGTGCTGCAGGGAGAATTTGCGAAGATCGCCGCTGAAGTGAACGACATGGTGAAGCAGCTCAACCTTTTCTCGATGGAGGTGACGCGGGTAGCCCGCGAGGTGGGTTCGGAAGGAAAGCTCGGGGGACAGGCGAAAGTAAAGGGCGTCGCCGGCGTGTGGAAAGACTTAACGGATTCGGTCAACCAGATGGCGGGCAACCTGACGGCGCAGGTGAGAAATATCGCGGAGGTAACGACCGCGGTTGCTAAAGGAGACCTGCGGAAAAAAATTACCGTGGATGTGCAGGGCGAGATCCTGGAGCTGAAAAACACGATCAACACGATGGTGGACCAGCTCAACTCCTTCTCATCGGAGGTGACGCGTGTTGCGAGAGAAGTGGGTACGGAAGGAAAGCTTGGCGGACAGGCAGAAGTAAAAGGCGTGGCCGGAACCTGGAAAGACCTTACTGATTCAGTGAACCAGATGGCTTCGAACCTGACGGGCCAGGTGAGAAATATCGCGGAGGTAACGACAGCGGTTGCCAAGGGCGACCTCTCAAGGAAAATCACCGTAGACGTGAAGGGAGAAATCCTCGAGTTGAAAAACACCATCAATACGATGGTGGACCAGCTGAACTCATTCTCGGCCGAGGTAACCCGTGTGGCGCGCGAGGTGGGTAGTGAAGGAAAACTCGGAGGACAGGCAACCGTAAAAGGAGTGGGTGGTGTGTGGAAGGATCTCACCGACTCGGTGAACCAGATGGCCTCGAACCTGACCGCGCAGGTGCGCAACATCGCCGAGGTGACCACGGCGGTGGCGAAGGGAGACCTCTCCAGGAAAATTACAGTAGACGTCAAGGGAGAAATTCTCGAACTGAAAGACACCATCAACACAATGGTGGACCAGCTCAACTCCTTCGCGTCCGAGGTGACGCGCGTGGCTCTGGAAGTAGGTACCGAAGGAAAACTCGGCGGACAGGCCCGTGTGCAGGATGTGGGTGGAACCTGGAAGGACCTGACAGAATCTGTGAACCAGATGGCTTCCAACCTGACGGCGCAGGTGCGGAACATCGCCGAAGTGACGACGGCAGTTGCAAACGGTGACCTTTCGAAAAAAATTACGGTCAACGTGGCGGGCGAGATCCTCGAGCTGAAGAACACCATCAACACGATGGTGGACCAGCTCAACTCGTTCGCCTCTGAAGTGACGCGCGTGGCGCGTGAAGTAGGCACCGACGGTAAACTCGGCGGGCAGGCGGAAGTAAAAGGTGTGGCCGGAACCTGGAAAGATCTTACGGACTCGGTGAACCAGATGGCATCCAACCTGACAGGCCAGGTGAGAAATATCGCGGAAGTGACGACCGCGGTTGCGAAGGGCGACCTCTCGAGGAAGATCACGGTGGACGTAAAAGGTGAAATCCTCGAGCTGAAAAATACCATCAACACCATGGTGGACCAGCTGAACGCATTCGGTTCCGAAGTGTTCCGCGTAGCGCGCGAAGTAGGATCGGAAGGAAAGCTGGGCGGACAGGCAGACGTTCCGGGTGTAGAAGGATTGTGGAAAGACCTTACCGACTCGGTGAACAAGATGGCTTCCAACCTGACTTCACAGGTCCGGAATATCGCGGAGGTAACGACAGCAGTAGCGAACGGAGACCTTTCGCGAAAGATCGAAGTGGATGTAAAAGGCGAGATCCTGGAGTTAAAGAACACCATCAACACCATGGTGGAGCAGCTCCGCGGGTTTGCATCCGAAGTAACACGTGTAGCGCGCGAGGTCGGTACGGAAGGAAAGCTCGGCGGCCAGGCATACGTTCCCGGCGTTGCCGGCACCTGGAAAGATCTTACGGATTCAGTAAACCAGATGGCATCCAACCTGACCGGACAGGTTCGTAACATCGCAGAGGTTGCGATCGCCGTTGCGAACGGAGACATGAGTAAGAAAATCACGGTAGACGTTCGCGGTGAGATCCTCCAGCTGAAGGAAACACTGAACACGATGGTGGACCAGCTGCGCGCATTCGCTTCCGAGGTTACGAGGGTAGCCCGTGAAGTCGGTACCGACGGAAAGCTGGGCGGACAGGCATTCGTGCCGGGCGTTGCCGGTACGTGGAAAGACCTCACCGACTCGGTCAACCAAATGACCGGTAACCTGACTGCTCAGGTGCGGAACATCGCGGAGGTGACGAAAGCTGTGGCGTCCGGAGACCTCACGAAAAAAGTAACGATTGACGTGAAGGGCGAGATCTTCGATCTGAAGAATACGATCAATACGATGGTGGACCAGCTGAATTCCTTCGCGTTCGAGGTGACCCGGGTGGCCCGTGAAGTGGGTACGGAAGGAAAGCTCGGGGGACAGGCCGAAGTGCAGGGTGTGGCCGGAACCTGGAAGGATCTTACCGACTCGGTAAACATGATGGCCTCCAACCTGACCAACCAGGTACGTGGTATCGCAAAGGTGGTGACTGCCGTTGCGACAGGGAACCTTAAGCAGAAACTTTCCATCGTGTCGCGCGGGGAGGTGGCGCAGCTGATCGATACGATCAATGAAATGATCGATACGCTGGCGCTTTTTGCCGACCAGGTGACGAACGTAGCGCGCGAAGTAGGAGTAGACGGAAAGCTGGGCGGACAGGCTTCGGTTCCGGGAGCTTCCGGCATCTGGAAGAACCTGACCGAAAATGTAAACCAGCTGGCGCAAAACCTTACTACGCAGGTCCGGGCCATTTCGGAAGTAGCGTCCGCGGTAACTAAAGGGGACCTTACGCAGATGATCCGCGTGGAAGCAAAGGGCGAGGTGGAAGAGCTCAAAGACACCATCAATCAGATGATCGCCAACCTGAAGGAAACTACGCTGCGCAACCAGGAGCAGGACTGGCTCAAATCCAACCTGGCAAAGTTCACCCAGATGCTGCAGGGACAAAAGGATCTGAACACGGTAACCCGGAGAATTCTTTCGGAGCTCGCGCAGGTGGTGAACGCACAAAAGGGAATGTTCTACATACTCGAGCAGGACGAAAACTTCAAAAACCAGAAGCTGAATCTGTTTGCCGCCTATGCCTTCGGAGATGAAGTGAAGATGTCGAAGGAGTTCGCGCTCGGAGAAGGGCTCGTAGGCCAGTGTGCCCTCGAAAAAGAGCGGATCCTGCTCACCAATGTTCCGAAGAATTACTTTAAGATCAGTTCCGGACTCGGCAAGGCCGCACCGGTGAACCTGATCGTGTTGCCTGTGTTGTTTGAAAAGGAAATCAAGGCTGTGATCGAGCTGGCGTCGTTCGACACCTTCAGCCAGATCCACCTGGACTTCCTCGGGCAGCTTACCGAATCCATCGGTATTGTGTTGAACACCATCGAGGCAAACACGCGTACCGAGAGCCTGCTGGTGCAGTCTCAGTCGCTGACCGATGAGCTGAGGAGGACCAACGAAGAGCTGCAGGACAAGGCGCACCTGCTGGTGAAGCAGAAAGAGGAAGTGGAAGCAAAGAACAAGGAAGTGGAAGAAGCCAGGAGGTCGCTGGAGGAGAAAGCGGAGCAGCTCCAGCTTACATCGAAGTACAAGTCTGAATTTTTGGCGAACATGTCGCATGAGCTGCGCACCCCGTTGAACTCACTGCTTATCCTGGCGCAGCAGCTTTACGAAAATCACGACGGCAACCTGAACGAAAAGCAGATCAGCTACGCCAAGACGATCCACAGTTGCGGCGACGACCTTATCCAGCTGATCAATGATATTCTCGACCTGTCGAAGATTGAATCGGGTTACATTTCGACGGATTTCGTGAACCTGCACTTCCACGAGATCACCACGTTCGTGGAAACTACCTTCAAGCACATTTCCGAGAATAAGAATCTTAAGTTCGCGATTGATGTGGATCCCAATCTGCCGTCGAGCATGGAGACGGACGCTCAGCGTTTGAATCAGATCCTGAAGAATTTGCTTTCGAATGCGTTCAAGTTTACTGAGAAGGGTGAGGTTCGCTTCCGCATCTATGAGGCGCACCGAAACTGGAAGCAGGCTAACCCAAGTCTCGACAACGCCAAGCGTGTGGTCGCCTTTGAGATCGCAGACACCGGAATTGGAATTTCAAAGGACAAGCAAAACATCATTTTCGAAGCATTCCAGCAGGCCGAAGGTTCTACCAGTCGGAAGTATGGTGGAACCGGTCTGGGGTTGTCCATCAGCCGCGGCCTTGCCGACCTGCTGGGAGGTTCCATAGAGTTGGAGAGCGAAGCAGGAATGGGAAGCAACTTCACCCTCTTCCTGCCGATTGACTATGATCCGGCAGTCGCCAAGAAAGAGAAGCAAAGCAGTTTAAAGGTGAGCGAATACAAACTTGCCGAAGACGATTCTTCGCACACGAATTTACAGTCAGTGCCAACGATCAAGGTGAGCGAGACCAAGGATCTGGACGCGCTCAACGAGATCATCAACGAAATGGGCGACGACCGGAACAACATCCAGACCGGTGACCGGGTGGTGTTGGTGATCGAGGACGACGTGCGGTTCGGGAAGATCATGATCGAAAAGGCCCACGAAGCAGATCTGAAGGTGGTAGTTGCCACCAATTTCGCTGACGTGTTCGACATGGTGAACAAGTACAATCCGATCGCGGTCACGCTCGATGTGAAGCTTCCCGGCGGAAGCGGCTGGAGGATTCTCGATCTGTTCAAGAACGACATCAACTTCCGCCACATTCCCGTGCACCTCATCTCCGGCGAGGAGAACCGCCTGCTCGCCATGCAGCGTGGCGCGAGGAGCTTCCATTTGAAGCCGCTCAAGACGGACGAGCTGAGCCGGCTCTTCGATGATATTTACAAGTACAACGAAAGGAAGCGCCGGAAGCTGCTTGTCATCGAAGACAACGAGATCGATTCCTCACAAATCGCGAAAGTGCTCGATAACGGTGAGCTCATCGATATCGAAATAGCCGAAACAGGCATCCATGCGCTGGAAAGAATTCGCGAAAACGAATATGACTGCATCATCGTGGACTACATGTTGCCCGACATTGAGGGGCTCGAAATGGTTACGCAGATCAGCAGCATCAAAAAGATACAGATGATGCCGGTGCTCATTTATTCAGCGAAGGATTTTTCACCAAAAGAGCGCACACAGTTGCGGCAGCACGCAAACCGCATTTTGCTCAAGGATGTGAACTCGCTGGACATGCTGCTCGAGGAGACAGTAATGCTGTTGCACCTCGATCACAAGTCGCTGCTTTCGGAAAAGCGCAAGCTGATCGAAGACCTGCGGTCAAAGAACGACGTGCTCGTTAACAAGAAGGTGCTGGTGGTAGATGACGATGTACGGAACCTGTTCGCGCTGACCACGGCCTTTGAGCGGTATAGCATCCGCACGATCACTGCTGAAAGCGGCCAGGAGGCGATGAACATTCTGAGTGAAAACAACGACATCGACATTGTGCTGATGGACATCATGATGCCGGAGATGGACGGGTATGAAACGACGCAGAAGATCCGCCGCGAGCACAAGAATACAACGCTTCCGATCATCGCCGTTACGGCAAAGGCCATGAAAGGAGACCGTGAGAAATGCATCGAGGCCGGGGCTTCGGACTACATCACCAAACCGGTGAAAATAGATCAGCTCCTGTCGCTCATGAGAGTATGGCTCTATAAATAGAACGCATGGAAGGCTTGCACTCAAATCTGAAGTCCGATATCAAGATCCTCATCGTGGACGACAGGGAAGATAACCTGTTTTCCATCCAGGCAATACTGGAAAAGGACAACTACAATATTGTCCGCGCCAATTCCGGCCGCGCCGCGCTGAAGATCCTGCTGAAGGAATTCGATTTTTCGCTGATCCTCATGGACGTTCAGATGCCCGATCTGAACGGGTTCGAGACGGCTTCCATCATTTATGAACGGGACCGGCTGAAAAGCATTCCGATCATTTTCATTACCGCGCACGATTACGATGAAGAGTTCGTGTTCAAGGGGTACCGGATGGGAGCGGTCGACTATATCTACAAGCCCATCAACCCCGAACTGCTGCGGGCCAAAGTGTCGGTATTCGTGGAGCTTTACCGCAAGAACCAGCAGCTGATGCGACAGGAAAAGAAGCTGCTTTCTGCCAACCGCTCCCTGCAGCGCGAAATTGAAGAGCGCAGAGCCTCGGAAGAAAAAGTGAAGTGCCTCAACGAACAGCTCGTCGAGAACAATGCGCACCTTAAGGAGATTAACGAGGAGCTGGACCAGTTCGCTTATGTGGCCTCACACGACCTGCAGGAGCCGCTCCGGAAGATCATGCTCTTCAGCGATAAGATCCTCGAAGGTGGTGAGCTGGACGCGGCTTCGGCAACCCTGCTTCAGAAAATCATCCGCTCGTCGACGAGGATGCAGATGCTGATCAACGACCTGCTTACGCTGTCACGCGGTGCGGCCACGGAGGCTGATTTCACTTTGGTGAACCTGGGTGATGTCGTTCGCGAAGCGATAAGTGAACTTGAAGTGGAGATAGAAAAGAGCGGCGCCAGTTTTGAAATAGGTGACCTTCCCGAAGTGTGGGTAATTCCCAGCCTGATCCAGCAGCTTTTCCACAACCTTCTCAGCAATGCGATCAAATTCCGACGCAAGCTGGTGCCGCCGGTCGTAAAAATCTTTGCCGAACGCTTCGAGGTGGCCGGAAGTGCGGAATCGCAAACTCCAAAATGGATTTACAAGGTTTCTGTTAGCGACAACGGGATAGGCTTCGACAGCAAGTATTCAGACGAAGTATTCCGCGTTTTCAAACGCCTGCACAACTACAGCGAATATGAGGGCTCCGGTGTCGGGCTTTCCATTTGCAGAAAAATCGCAGAAAAACACCAGGGTACGATCCGTGTGGAAAGTGTCCCGAATCAGGGGACTACTTTCGAGATTCTTCTCCCCGAACACCCTCATGGCGGCGAAATACCCGAAAGCATGAACTATACTTTTCTTCCGCTCGACAAAGTTTCGTAATTCCTGTTGTCTGTCTCCGGGCCTGCAGTTCTAAATCGGTCAAGCAACCAGAGCGACGCAGTGAGCCATACGAAGCCGATGCAGAATCCGGCGATCACATCCGTTGCATAATGAATGCGCAGGTAGATCCTGCTGAAACCGATGAGAAGGGAGAAAAGCAGCAGTGCCGTCGTCAGAAAATATTTCCATTTCGGGGGCAGCCCGGATTTCCACACCAGCCAGGCAAGGAGGCCGTAGAAAATAAAACCGGAACTGGCATGTCCGCTGGGAAAGCTGTAGTTTTTCAAAGGTTCAATGAGCGGATCCGGCGGCCGCACGCGAGCGAAAAAATATTTCAGGAAGTCCGAAACCACAAAGCCGCTGATCCCAATGGTCGCCACATCCAGTGCAGTACGTTTCTGTTTCATGCGGACCAGGTACCAGACACATAACAGTGCATATCCTGCAATGAGGAATTCCTTGGAGCCGAAGGCGGTGACCGTTTTCATGAAAGGCGTCCATTCCGGGTTTACCAACCGGTTGCGAAAAAATTCCGCAGCGCGTGCGTCGAACTCGGCTTCTCTTTCCAGCATCACCTCGTGAACGATATACCCGAATACGTAAACTGCGACGATGAGCATGAAAATGAGCAAAAGCAGTTTTGCCGGGAAGCGCTGCCAGAGGGGCCGGGGTTGAAATTTTTTGTTCAGCGACACAAAGGGAAATTAGTCGGGAAAGTCGGAAATGTCAGGAAAGTCAGAAAAGACTTCCGAATAATTAAAACAACCGGCTGTCGGGTCGGGTTTCCGCCGGTTTTTTTCCCCCGCGACAGGACTGTATTTTTGCGCCGGAGAGATGGCAGAGCGGTCGAATGCGGCGGTCTTGAAAACCGTTGAGGCGCAAGCCTCCGGGGGTTCGAATCCCTCTCTCTCCGCCTCCGCCCACCGAAGCTTTAGCATAGGTGGGCTTCGCTTTGCGGGATGCGGTGGATGGCGTCCGCTTGTCCGCTGATTGGGAAAAATGCCCGTGAGCGCAGCGAACGGACGTTGCCTGAGAACGGACGTGCCTCGCCCACCCGGGGTTACGCAGTAATCCCTCTCTCCGCTTTCCCCACCGAAACTTTAGCGTCGGTGGGCTTCACCTTTGCCAGCTTCTGCGGACACGTATCCCACCCCCCGGCATAAAGCTTGCAAACCTGCCTATAAATGTTGCTAATGTGGAGGAAATATCTGTGGGCATTTGCGCCTTTCGCATTCAAAGTGTCCGCCCAGTCGGACAGTCTACCTCAACCGGTGCCGCATGATACGGTGAGTACGGCGGACATTCAGCCGGTATACAAGCTGAAACCCAAAACCGACCTGCCCATTATGGCAGTCGGCTCGGCATGGTCGCTCTACGCGTTCACCAAAATCTATAGCAAGGATACCTCAACCAGAGCCCAGATACTGGCGCTCGACAAAGACAACATCCCGGGGTTCGATCGCTGGGCTACCAAATATTATTCTGAACAAACATATCACAGCGGCGACGAGCTGTTCTACGGAGCCATGCCCCTGCCACTGGTGGTAGGACTGATTGACGGAAAAATCAGGAAGGATTATTTCAAAATGGCCTACCTCTACTGGCAAACCATGTCCATCACGGGTCTGCTCTATACCGGCTCAACCTATTTCACCAACCGGTACCGCCCCTACGCGTACAATCCGGAAGTGCCGATGAGTGCACGCCAGCGCGGGGGAGCGAAAAACTCATTTTTCGCGGGACACGTGGCACTGGTGGCCAGCTCTACTTTTTTCACTGCCTCGGTGCTGGACCATTATCATCCCGACTCGAAACTAAGATGGGTCTATTATGCGGTTGCCGGGGCCGCCACCGCTACCGTTGCCTACAAGCGACTTCGGGCGGGGCAACATTTTCCCTCGGATATTCTTCTAGGAATCGCGCAAGGCACCCTGACCGGGCTGCTGGTACCCCGCGTCCATCGCGTAAAACCTGACCCGCGGCTGTCCATTTTTGCCGTGCCGGGTGAAAAATCGACCCTCACGGTCGTTTATCGTTTCTGAAAATCCCTCTATCGGCGACCACCTCCGCGCTCGCTTTTTTCGCGGGCGACGGTGACGCTGAGAGCGCGTCCATTGACTTCTTTGAGGTTCAGGTATTTCATCGCCTCCTGGCCGTCCTTTTCGGATTCCATTTCGACAAACCCGAAACCACGGCTGCGGCCCGTATCACGATCGCTGATCACTTTGGCGGAAACCACTTTTCCAAAAGCTGAAAACAATTTGTTCAGATCTTCTTCGGAAGTCTGAAAACTAAGATTCGAAACATACATGTTCATGATGAACTCTTTTTTTGAAGGAAATAATAGTGATGAAGTCTTCCGAAGCAGTAAAGAATAACGCGGTACGTAGTGGGAAGAAAGGAGTTGTCCCGTACTCTGCAAAAGATCTTAATCCCGGTGAAGATAGCCTAATCCTGCAGCGTGCAGGAATTTATTTTTTACTGAACCGCCCAAATTGACCTACCTTCAAGCCTCATTTTCCACAAAAACCGGCAGACCACTATGGCAAAAAATCAGGCGAACTGGAACAAGCGGAACAGGGAACAGAAAAAGCGGCAGGCCCGGAAAGAAAAGGAGCAACGAAAGCTCGAACGAAAGGAAAATTCCCAAAAAGGCAAAAGCCTGGACGACATGCTGGCATACCTGGACGAGAACGGTAATTTAACCTCCACGCCACCCGAAACCAGTCGGGAGTCCGGCGTCGATAGTCGTTAGTAGACCCTAATGCTCTCCGACCTGCCTACCGCTAACCTCCTAACCCGTTGTTGCTTCCTTCCTTCCCATTTTTTTCATAGTCCTGATGTGCGATACCAGCGCCAGGCGCAGGTTCGGGAAACAATGATACGGCAGCTGAAAGCGGGAACAATGTTCTCTCACAATCCGGCTGATAGCGGGGTAATGGATATGACTGATCCGGGGAAAAAGGTGATGCTCCACCTGGTAATTCAGTCCGCCTACGAGCCACGACAGCACACGATTCTGCGGTGAAAAATTGGCGGTCGTCTTTATCTGGTGCACCGCCCATTCCGTTTCGATCTGTTTATCGTCGGTACCCACTGAGTCGAACTCTGGTCCTTCTACTGCATGCGCCAGCTGAAACACGTAGGAAACCACGATTCCCGTAACGATGCCCATTGTAAGGTATCCGATCAGCCACGCAATCGGCCCCACGCACAGGATCGGGATCAGTATATAGACCAGCACGTAGAAAAGCTTGCTGATCCAGAAGGTCACGTGCTCGCGGCGGTCCATAGGCTGCAAAGGCGTATTGTGGATCTTTTTCGAAAAATATTTTTCAAAGTCGCGCACTCCCACCCACATGAACAGCGTGGTAGCATACGCGATCGTCAGGTACAAATGCTGGTACCGGTGAATCGGCATCCACGGCTGCGTAGGACTCTGTCGCAGCAGCTTTCCCTGGGCAATGTCGTCGTCTACACCTTCAATATTTGTATACGTGTGGTGAATGATGTTGTGCTTTTGTTTCCAGAAAAACGCATTCCCGCCAATGGCGTTTAAAGAGAGCCCCAGCAGGTCGTTCACCCATTTGCGGCTCGAAAAGCTCCCATGACAGGCGTCGTGCATCACGTTAAACCCGATGAATGCAAGCGCAAGCCCAAACAGCGCACAGAGCAGCAGGCTGATCACAACGGGCATCGAAAACAGCATTAGCGAAAGATAGATAGCAACCGCGGAGGGTATCAGGATGGATGCTTTGGTATAAAGTTTCCAGTTTCCGGTTTTCGCGAGCCGGCGCGATTTAAAGTAGTCGTCGACCGACTGGCGAAGCGATTGGAAGAATTGATTGTTACGGTTGTTGAAGCTGATTTTGGCCATGTTTGATAATTGAAACGTTTATGCAGGATCCAAAATCAGATGCGGAAAACCGATCAGTACGATGAATCGCAGGAATTAAAGATACGACTATCAGACGGTTGGAGGCGCCAACGAAATGGTAAAAGAGTCGGGAGTTCGGAGTCGGGAGTCGAGAGTCAATAGTCGTTAGTAACAATTGTTAGCCTTAACGACTGGGTCCATGGCCGACGTTGGAACCAGACTATGGCGCAAGCGCCGCAGGTCATGCGGTCATTGAAATTCCTGGCACAACCAACGTAGTATTTACCGTCTGCAAACGAAGTCTGTATACGAAATACATCATGGTTCAATATCTGGAAGAGAGAAAATGTGATAATGGGTAAAACAACGGAGATTGACGGAATTTTCTACGGCCAGGACTTGTATCAATCACTGGCGGTTTTCCGCGGACTCCGTCCGCCATGGCCCGCCCGGAGCGAAGAAATCTTAATAAGAAAAAACCCGCCTTCGCACTGCGTGCTTTGGCGGGCGGTGGCGGAGAGTCAGGGATTCGAACCCTGGATCCGCGTAAAGCGGATAACGGTTTTCGAGACCGCCCCGTTCGACCGCTCCGGCAACTCTCCGGGGGTGGCAAAAATAGCCAAATGCATGCTGAAATATGCATGCAGATTGTTAAGTCGAATTGAAGGAAAGAGGGTTCGCACCTGTGAGAAATGTTTCCGTCTTGCCGGCACGACGCTTCCCCCAAATGCCTACATTAGTCTCAATGAATACAGCAACCGGCAAAAAAACCTTCGCCTGGCTCACGTTGACCATTTCTGCATTCTTTTTCGGCATGGGCTTCGCCCACCCGATCCTGCAAACCGGCTACGGCATCGGTCCGCTGCGGCTTACTGAAGAATCGATTTACCTGCTCAGCTCGTTTCGGTATTTCTTCGACAAGGGGGAAGTCTTCGTAGGATTGCTCCTGCTCTTCTTCACCATCATCTTTCCGGTTACCAAGTACATTTTTCTTGCCTTCGTGCTGGCGCGCGCCGAAATGATCAATCGCCCGCTAATGCGTGCCCTGGAAATCCTGAACAAATGGGCCATGCTCGACGTGTTCGTGGTGGCGCTGCTGATCCTGAACATGAAATTCGATTCACTGATCATCGTGTCTGAATTGCGGATTGGTACGACTTATTTCGCCCTTTCCGTGATCTTTCTCATGATCGCATCATTTTTGACGGGGCGCACGCCAGAAAAAAATCAGCAGCCTTCCGAATAAAGTTTTTGGGGCGTCTCATCTTTTCGCTAATTTTCGTAAGGAAAATTCGGAACATGAATACAGTTTCCTCCATTCTCGCCCGAAAAGGGCTCTCAGTCCTCTCAGTAAGCCCCGACACCCCGGTCATCGAAGCCCTCCGCATCATGTCGGACAATAACGTCGGTTCGGTTGTAGTGATGCAGGACGGGAAATACACGGGCATCATGACGGAAAGGGATTACTCCAGAAAAGTGGCATTGAGGGGCAAAAGCTCTGCGGATATCCAAGTCGGCGAAATCATGTCCACCGACCTGCCGGCTGTAAAACCTACCGACACAGTGGAACACTGCATGCAGCTGATGAGCAACAAGAACATTCGCTACATGCCCGTCTTTGACGGAGAAAAGCTTTTGGGGATCATTTCGATCAGCGATGTGGTAAAAGAAACCATCCTGGCTCAGAAAGAAACAATCGAGCAGCTGCACAGCTTTATACAGGGTAACATTTGACTTACTCCGCCCATTAAATACACGAGCGAAACCCCGTAAGGTTTCGCTTCCTTTTTTATTCCGCGGTTTTTTCCCGCACCACCACAAGATCGTTCAGGTCGAGCTGCATCGGAAGCACCCCGATCTTCACCACCGCCCTCTTCCCACGAAGTTCCAGGACCTCCCCCACCTGGTGACTTTTCCGCACCTTCACTTTGTCCCCGGGACGCACCGTTCCCCCTACTTCGAAGTATTGGGATTCAATCCTCTTCTGCGCTTTGGAAACGGTTTTCTTTGCCGGGCGGTTCGTCAACAGGGCTTCCATTTCCTGTATAACTTTTGATTTATTCTCCTCTTTTCTCCAGCTCAGCAGGATCTGCTTGAGTTTCCGCTCCATATCTTTCAAATATTCCAGCTGCTCGGAACTGACGCGGTTCTGTTCTTTCAGCAATTCCAGCTGCTGCTCATGCTTTTCCCGGTGCAACTGGCGATGCAAATCTTTTTTCAGCGCTTCGTTTTCTTTCAGCAATCGCGCCAGCTCCTGCTCGCGCACTTCGAGCTCGCGCAGTCCCTGTTCGGTCCGGTTGAGCAGCTTGTCGAGCCGAAACTGGTCCTGATCCACAAGCACGCGGGCCCGTTCGATCAGTTCCCTGTTCAACCCGATCCGTTCCGCGATAGAAAAAGTATACGAACTACCCGGCTTGCCAATGAGTAAACGGTATTCAGGCTGCAGGCGCTCTTCATCAAAAGCCATCGCGCCGTTGACAATGCCTTCCGTCTTTCCGGCCATCAGTTTCAGGTTGAGGTAATGGGTAGTCACGATTCCGTATGCGTGACGTTTCAGCAGCTCCAGCAGGATTACCTCCGCAAAAGCACCGCCGAGGTTCGGATCACTGCCGCTTCCCAGCTCGTCAATGAAAAAAAGAGTTCGACCGTTTGCGTGCTCCATGAAATATTTCATGTTCAGCAGGTGGCTGCTGTACGTGCTCAGCTCGAACTCCAGGCTTTGGGTATCGCCGATATGGATCATGAGCTGCCGGAATATGCCAAATTGGGAAGAAGGATGTACCGGCACGAGCAGCCCCGCCTGGACCATCATCTGGAGCAGGCCTACAGTTTTTAGTGTGACCGTTTTGCCGCCCGCATTTGGTCCACTGATCACCAGGATCCGTTCCTTTTCGCTCAGATAGAGGCTGACGGGAACAGTGGGTTTGCTGAGCCGCTGGTTGTAGAGGTAGAGAAGCGGATGATATGCTTCTTTAAGGTGTACGGCCGACCGATCCGTGACGGACGGAAACTGGCCGCGAATTTCGACAGCCAGCCTTGCTTTGCCGCGAATGAAATCATATTCTCCCAAAATGCGGTGCCAGCTTTCGAGCAGACCGGCATGAACTGATAGTTCGGCGGTAAGCTCTTTCAAAATGCGGAACACTTCCTTCTTCACCTCGCGTTCCAACTCAAAGACAAGATTGTTCAGCTCGATTGTCTCTTCCGGCTCAACGAATGCAGTACGACCACTGTCGCTTTCCCCATGCAGGATGCCTTTGACGATACGCTTTTGCTCCGCAACGATAGCCACGACTCGCCGCCCGTTCATAAAACTCTCCTCGATCTCAGCGAGATATCCCTGTTTATTCAACCTGGAAATAATCTTTGAAAACACCCGGCGGAGTTCAGCCCGTTTCCGGTACAGTTGCTGGCGCAGATCATGCAGCTTTGGGGATGCGTTGTCGCGCACCAGTCCCGCTTCGTCAAGCACGGCGTCGATGGCTTCACGAACCTTTTTTTCATAGTGCGTTGTGGCCAGCAGCTTCGCCAGAGCAGGATAAGCTTTCTTTCTTTCCGCATCAAACCAGCGGAACAGCTTCTCGATGCTTTCCGCCAACTTGCGCACATCCGCAAGATCGGTCTCGGCAAGCACCGCCCCGGGCACGGCGAGCAGACGCAATTGCCTCGAAAGATTCAACACATGATCATTCGGAAACCAGGTTGCCGCCCGGATCAGCTGCAAATATTCGTATGATTGCCGAAGTTCGGTCTCGATGGTGGAAACATCCGTATGCACGGGAAGGCCAGCGGCTTTCACACGGGCGTATTCGGTTTCACAATGACGGATAAGCAGTTCCCTGATCTTGTCGAACTCCATCTGCCTGTCGGCCGAACTCGGGTAGATCTTCATCAACGGTTGGTCTGGATTGTAAGCAGCAAAACTAATACCTATCCGGATCAGCGTCGGAATGTTAAGGATAATTGAAAAATGTGGGGCCGTGCATAACCTTAGCAATCCCGGGAATGCATTAGCCCCGTATTTGTTCGAAATTTACATTCGCCCGAACATGAGGAAACTCCTGGCACCCATACTGATTCTCTCAGCAGGCCTCGCATCCTGCGTCGATCGGCTCGACGTTCGTGGGGGGATCAAAAAGGGCGGAAAATCCGACAGGAACAAATCTTACAGTAATTTGCTTGCCGCCGGGGTCAACAGCATGACTGATTCAAAAAAAACTGAGACGGCCACATTCGCCAACGGATGCTTCTGGTGCACCGAAGCCATTTTCGAAGAGTTGAACGGCGTACTGAGCGCCACTTCCGGTTATTCCGGCGGTCACTCGGAAAATCCTACCTATAAAGAAGTATGTACCGGACAAACCGGTCACGCGGAATGTCTGCAGATTGTTTACGACCCTTCGGTTATCAGCTATGATGAGCTGCTGGAAGTTTTTTGGGAAACACACGACCCCACCACGCTGAACCGCCAGGGCGCAGACGTTGGGACGCAATACCGCAGTGCGATCTTTTATCACAACGAAGAGCAAAAACAAAAAGCGGAAAAGTACAAAACCGCCCTGGACCGCAGCGGTGCTTTCGACAAACCGATCGTCACCGAGATCGTACCCTTCAAAAAGTTCTACCCGGCTGAAGACTACCACCAGCAGTATTTTGAAAATAACGAGAACACGAATCCCTACTGCCGGCTGGTGATTCGTCCCAAGCTGGATAAATTCCGGAAAGTCTTTCGCGAAAAGCTCAAGGCAAACAACTAATCCAGGGTCACTCTTCTCAGCTCCAGCATGTTGAGGGGGTCGGCACGAAAATTTTTCACTGCGGGCTGCACCAGGCGGACCACTTTATCGTACCACAGTGGCACGACCGGAGCATCTTGCAACATGATCTGTTCGGCTTCGCGGTAAAGGCGGTATCGGAGCGAGTCATTTGTTTCCGCCAACGCCTTTTCAAAAACCGCGTCGAAAGCGGGATTGCGGTACCGCGTATAGTTGGGCGGCGCCGGGTTGCGGGAATAAAATACGGAGAGATAGTTTTCGGCGTCCGGGTAGTCCGCAATCCAGCTGCCCCGAAAAAATAATGCCCGCGAGCTGGCTGTCATTTCCAGCAGCAGCGATTTTTGCACCACCTCTACCTGTACGGGTATGCCTGATTCTCCCAGTTGTTTCGCAATGAAGTTGCCAATCTCGGCATAGATCGGGATAGTGAGCAGCCGGATCGTGGGAAGCCGCTCTCCCTCGCCGAAACCTGCTTCTGCGAGCAGGCGGCGCGCTTTCGCCGGATCGTAGTGATATCCTTTGACCACCGCTGAATCGAATGATGGCAAACCCAGGGGAACGAAACCCGATTCGGCGGGTGTCCCCAGTGAATTCCGGAGATAGAGCACCATCTTGCGGCGGTCGAAAGCATAGTTAATCGCCTGTCGGACCTTCCGCCGGTTCAACGGCGAATTTCGAAGAATCGGGTTGCTGCTGTCCACAAGAATACCGAGGTATTCGATATTCAGATAAGGATGCGTTTGCAGAACGATCTTTTCCTTCCATTGTGTGCGCAGCGTTCCCTTCTTGGTAAGCACCTCATCCTTGAACGAAGCGTCAATGTCGTTCACAAAATCCAGTTTTTTCTGTCGGAATAAAAGAAATTCCGTCGCCTTGCTGTCGTAGAACGAAATTTTTATCCCGTCCAGGTAAGGAAGCCGTTTGCCCGCGCTGTCCGTTTCGAAATAGTTGGGATTGCGGCGCAGCACCAACGCCTGTCCCTCTTCCCACGCAATAAAACGGAAAGGTCCCGTACCCACCGGATGTCGCCTGAAATTGGTACCATATTCGCGCACTGCCTCCTCGGGCACGATCGAGCAGTATTGCATCGAAAGTATCCCGAGCACCGGGTGGTAGGGGCGCAGCAGGCGGAGTTCAAAAGTTGTATCGTTGATCACAGTGAACGGAGCAACCGTGTCTACTTTTCCGTTAAAGATCCACGATCCCGGGCTTGCGGTCTGCCGGTCAAGTATCCGGCGAAAACTATACGCCACGTCGTGCGCCGTCAGTTTGCGGGTTTTTTTTGCGCCGAAACATTCGTCTTCATGAAAAAAAACATCATTCCGCAGGTAAAAAGTATACAGCAGTCGGTTGGGCGAGATCTCCCAGCGGCGCGCAAGGGAAGGGACGATATGCAGCTGGCTGTCCACTTCCACCAGCGTATTGTACAGCTGGTGCACCACCCACATCACCGACTGGTTGCGGGCGAAGGCTGGATCGAGCGAAGCGACTCCGGTGGTCTCGTTGTAATGAAATACATTGCCCCCCGACCGCGTTTCGCTGTAACAGCCGGCCACCAGGATCGCTAAGCACCATGGGAAATATTTTGTTAAGCGGCGCATTCAAAGCACGAGGCGGACTAAATTAGCTAACTATTTCAATCAAAAATCCGATGGTGATCCAACACAGGCCGTGGCTGACCTTGCTCGCCGCCGTTTTATTCACCGCAAGTTCATGCGCGCAGCCGCTTAGCAGCAAAAAGCGCTTCACCTCCGAGGATACGCTTCGCGGAAGCATTACACCTGAGCGTGCCTGGTGGGATGTGAGCAGCTATAATATTCACGTGACGCCCGACTATAAGCGGCGCACTATTTACGGCTGGAACCAGATCACCTTTCGGGTGCTGACGGACCGCAAAGGTCGCGAAATGCAGCTGGACCTGCAGGAGCCGATGAAGATTGACAGCGTGCTGTTCAACGGAAAAAGGCTTCCGACACCACGGCGCAGGGGAAATGTCTATTACGTAAATTTTGGAAACCATGTCTTTGCAACAACCTCCCAGCTGAGGCCGGGCGAAAAAGCAACGCTGCCCAGCATTCGTGTTTATTTCCAGGGAAAGCCGCGTGAGGCTGTCATGCCACCCTGGGACGGCGGATGGATCTGGAGCAAAGATGCTCAGGGTCGACCCTGGATGAGCGTGGCCTGCCAGGGTCTGGGCGCAAGCGTGTGGTATCCCTGCAAAGACCATCAAAGCGACGAGCCCGAAGGCGCCATGCTGCAAATACGGGTACCCGATACCCTCGTGGCCGTAGGAAATGGCCGGCTGTATGCGAAAGATCCGCAGGGCGACGGCACCACATTGTTCACCTGGCAGGTGAAAAGCCCGATCAATAATTACAACATCATTCCATACATCGGGAAGTATATTCAATGGAGCGATCACTATAAGGGAGAAAAAGGGAATCTTACACTCGACTACTGGGTGCTCGACTACAACCTGGAAAAATCGAAAAAGCAGTTCGGCCGGGATGTGAAACCGATGCTCCGCTGTTTTGAGCACTGGTTCGGCCCTTTTCCTTTCTATGAAGACGGCTTCAAAATGGTGGAGGCGCCCCACCTCGGAATGGAGCACCAGAGCGCCATTGCATACGGCAACCACTATATGAACGGCTATCTGGGATCTGATCTTTCCGAAACCGGATGGGGAATGAGCTGGGACTACATCATTGTGCATGAAGGGGGACACGAATGGTTCGGAAACAACATTACCACGCGCGACATTGCCGATATGTGGGTGCACGAGGGCTTTACCGATTATTCGGAAACGCTGTTCGTCGAATGCATGCACGGGAAAAAAGCGGCAGACGAATACACGCAGGGACTGCGCAACAAGATCCAGAACGATCGCCCGATGATCGGCCCCTACGGTGTGAACCAGGAAGGAAGCGGCGATATGTATTACAAAGGAAACAACCTCATTCACATGGTCCGTCAGCTGATCGGCAACGATACCCTGTTTCGCAACATTCTGCGCGGGATGAACCGGGAATTTTATCACCGTACGGTAACCTCTTCCGATATCGAAAACTACATTTCCAAAAAATCAGGCAAAGACTTCAAAATTGTATTCAACCAGTACCTCCGCACCACGCGGATACCGGTGCTCGAGTACCGCATCAACGGGAACCGCCTCACCTACCGCTGGAACAACTGCATTCCCGGGTTCAACATGCCCGTTCGTATGCTGCCCTCCGGTCAATGGCTGCGTCCGACCGAAAAATGGCAACACCTGAATCTTGGCGGGGAGACGACCAGGGACTTTGCGGTGGATCCTAATTTTTACATTACGGTGCGAAAGCTGCGCTAGACTTTCTGCTGCAACTGGAGTTATGACTATTTTTACCCCATGAGCACCATCCGCCGGCAGAGTATCATCTCATCGGTGGTCATTTATTTCGGCTTTGCGATCGGCCTGGTCAACACCTACTTCTTTACACGGCAGGGAAATTTCACGGAAGCCGAATACGGTCTGACGACGATCTTCCTTGCCATCGCCACGCTGATGACCTCCATTTCGCTGCTCGGAACTCCAGCGTATATCTATAAATTTTTCCCGTATTACAAGGACCACCTCCCGGACAAAAAAAACGACCTGCTCACCTGGGCATTGCTGGTTAGCATTGGCGGGTTTCTCCTTGTCGCCACCGCAGGAGTTATTTTCAAGGATCTTGTGATCCGCAAATTCGGAACCAACTCCCCCCTGCTGATTACGTATTATGACTGGATCTTTCCTTTGGGATTCGGTCTTACCGTTTACACGCTGCTCGAAGCATTTGCCTGGAACCTGGGGAAATCGGTGTTCACCAACTTTCTACGGGAAGTACAGTGGCGCGCGCTCATCAGCATCCTGATCGTGTTGTTTGTGACCGGGGTGCTCCGCGATTTCGGATTATTCATCGCGCTCTACGCCTTCACTTTTCCCGCGATTGCCGTGACTTTGCTGATTTACCTGGTTGCCACGAAAAAGATCCATTTCACTTTCCGGGTAAGTAAGGTAACGAGACGATACCTTGGAAAGATCGTGGCACTTTGTTCCTTTGTTTACGGGGGAACGCTGGTGTTCACCCTGTCGCAGGTTTTCGACTCGTTTGTGATTGCTTCGGTGCTGCCGAACGGCCTGGCCAATGCAGGCATCTTCGCGCTGGCTTCAATCATCACAAGCATCATCCAGGCGCCGCAGCGCGGCATCGTCGCCGCCTCGATTCCGCATCTTTCAAAAGCGTGGAAGGATAAGAACATGGGTCTGATCCAGCGGATATACGAACGCTCCTCGATCAACCAGCTCATCTTTGCCAGCGCGATCTTTCTCCTGATCTGGATGAATTTTAACGATGCCATCCTGACCTTCGGCCTCAAACCTGCGTACCTCGACGCTGCCTGGGTATTCTTTTTCCTCGGGCTCACGCGAATCATTGACATGGGCACCGGGGTAAACGCGCAGATCATCGCCACTTCCACTTACTGGCGTTTCGAGCTGCAAAGCGGCGTGATCCTGCTGCTGATAATTCTGCCCCTCACCTATTTCCTGACAAAAGAATATGGCATCATCGGCCCCGCGATTTCGCACCTTGTGGCTACGACCTTTTACAATGGAATTCGTACAGGATTTCTCTGGAAAAAATTCCGGTTGTTCCCGCTTACCCTGAATTCAGCACTAACTGTCCTGCTTGCGGCAGCGTCTTATGGAGTGTGTTACATGGCATTCCACGACATGCAGGGACCGGCTGCCATGGTTTTGCGGAGCCTCGTTTTCATATTATTGTTTGGAGCTGGAGTACTGTACCTGAAGCTTTCACCCGACATCAGGCCGGTGATGCAATCCTTGCGCAAAAGGCTGGGAATTTGATTTAGTTGCCGGTCTTGCTTTCAATGCGCCCCGCGCCCACGAAACGCCTGATGTAGTAAGATTCGAAAAGGTCACTGATCACCACACCGCGGGTCACCGATGCGTGCACGAATTTGTTGTTCTGCAAATAGATCCCCACGTGCGACACACCGCCGCGGGTATTGAAGAAAACGAGATCGCCTTCCTGCAATTCGGTGCGCGAGACGCGCTTGCTGACCCTGAATTGCTCGCGTGCCGTCCGGGGCAATGAGATTCCGAAGACCGAAGCATAGATCGCCCCGACGAACGCGGAACAGTCAATACCTTTCTTCGTCGTTCCCCCTAACCGGTAGCGGGTGCCGTACCAGGAATCGATGCCTTCCAGCAGCGAAAGATTGTAGAGGCTCGACGCGGAAGTGTTGAGCAAAGGCGCGTATTTCAGCTGCAGGGCTGTAACATTGCTGCCTGCCGCCGGGTTAGGAATCATTTCCGGTGAAACCGTGGGGAGTGCAGGATCTTCTTTTTCGAGCGAGAAACCGCGCGTCCCCAGCGTTGACTTTTCGGGCCTTGCATCGTGGGGCACAACGGCCGTAACCGAAATTTCGTCAATAAACCTGGAGGAAGTGGGCGAAACCGTGGTCTGAACAGGCGCGTCCTGGGCGGTGAACCCCGCCTGCTTCAGCACCGAGCAACTGCTCAGGGCTAGCCCGCACACAAGTATTGTCAAGATCGGTTTTGTCATGAGGCTTCTTAGGATGGCGTTGAAATTCGCAACAAAAATATAGGGATTTCCCTTAATCCGAGCTGATTTTTAAACGGAATTCCGAACTGAAAATTGCGCCGCGTTGAAAAACAGAACTCATTCTATCCGAGAACGTTAATTGTTGACCTGTATCAACCGCAAAATCCTATTTTTATGATCCATCTTCGCTCCATGCCCCGCCTCATCTGGTACCTAGTTCTTTTCCTGGCGGCCTGTCAGCCGGCGGGCGGAAATAAGGTTTTGGCGGAAACCTTCTCACAGCCGCCGATGGCCAACCCGGCGAACGCGGACTCGACGTCTCCCCCATCTTATTCAAAGCTCGAATACGAAAAGGTTGAGAGCGTGGACGCGGCCCCGGGCACCAAATCGGTGCTCCTCAATTCCCGCGGCACCCGGTTGTACGCAATGAATCTGGAAGGAATGAGCGTGTATGAATTCGACCGTGCGTCGCGAAAACTCATCCGGGAATTCAAGTTCAGCCCCACCCGCGGCACCGGTTGGGATTACGTGCGTAACAGGCCCATCCCCTCTTACCAGGAAAAGCCGGTTGAGGCCTGCCTGAGCCACGACGACCGGATCCTATGGGTTTCGCTGCACAATGCCGGCGGAATAGTGCCCATCCCGCTGGATGCCACACCTTCGAACAAGAAGCCCGATCACCCGGCGAAAAAACTGACGGTGACTTATGCGGCCGGCGGGCGTGTTGATTCTTTCTATGTGCCGCTGATCAAAACCGGAAAGACACCGAAAGTGATCGCCCGCACTGCAGACAGCAAACACCTCCTGGTCAGCAACTGGCACTCATACAACGTGAGCGTGCTCGAACTGGACGTGGAGAAATATCCGTATGCGCGAGTGATCGGTACCATCCCGGTTTCATCCATTCCCAGAGGAATTGCCGTAGACGACCGCACGGGCAAAAGCTACGTGGCTATTATGGGAGGCGCGAGCGTAGCTGTGATACTGAATTCCGTGTGGATGAAGGAAAAAGATCTGGCGGTTGCTTCCAATCCGAGGCATATCGTAACGGATTCTTCAGGCCGGCTGTATGTTTCCTTTAATAATCTCGCGCGGGTGGCCTGCATTGATCCGCAAACCGGCAAAACCTTATTCAGCGCTTCCACCAATGCACAGCCGCGGACCATCATGCTCTCGAAAAACCAGAAATTCCTGTTCGTGACCTGTTACAGCGCCGACCGGGTGGACGTCTTCCAGATCAATCCCGGAAGTTTTTCAAAAATCGCTTCACTTCCGTGCAAGGGTCATCCGGTCGGGGTTGATATTTTTGAGGACCAAAACCGGCTGGAGGCCTGGGTTTGCAGCTACAGCAACGGTTCGATCAGCGTGTACAGCTTCAAAAAGAAATGACCACCCGATGAAATTCTCGCATTTACACGTCCACACACAGTTTTCGCTGCTTGACGGAGCAGCAAGGATTCAGGATCTTTTTGCAAAAGCTGTCGCGGATGGGATGCCCGCCCTCGCCATTACCGACCACGGCAACATGTTCGGGGTATTCGAGTTTGTTGCCGAGGCGTACCGCCACCGAAACCAAGACGGCTCCCTGAAGGTAAAACCCATTGTCGGGTGCGAGTTCTACATCACGCGCGACCGGCACCAGAAAACATTCACCAAGGACCAGCGGGATCCCCGCTGCCACCAGGTGCTTCTTGCAAAAAACGAGGAGGGATATCGCAACCTGATCAAGCTCACCTCGCTCGGATACATTGAAGGGATGTACGGCAAGTATCCGCGGATAGACAAAGAACTGTTGCAGAAACACCACCGCGGACTGATCGCCACCACCTGTTGTCTCGGCGCTATGGTGCCGCAGGCAATTCTGAAAAAAGGAGAAGAGGAGGCCGAAAATGAATTCAAGTGGTGGCTCAATGTTTTCCAGGACGATTATTACGTCGAGTTGCAGCGCCACGGGTTGTCGGAACAGGAAAAGGTAAACCAGGTGCTGATCCGGTTCGCCCAGAAGTACAATGTGAAGATTATTGCAAGCAACGACTCGCACTACGTGGAGCAAAGCGATGCGAACGCGCACGACATCCTGCTTTGCATCAATACCGGGGAGAAGCTTTCGACACCGGCGTTGCGTGAGTTCACCGACGACGACGTGCACGTGAAGGACCGGCGGTTTGCGTTTCCGAACGACCAGTTTTTTTTCAAGACCACAGCGGAAATGCAAAAAGCTTTCAGTGATCTGCCGGAAGCGATCGATTTTACCAGCGAAGTAGCCGGTAAAATTGACCTGTTGGACCTGAAGAGGGAGATCCTGCTTCCTTTCTTTCCCGTTCCGAACGGCTTCGGCAGCCAGGACGAATACCTCGAACACCTTACCTGGGAAGGTGCGCGTTCCCGATATACGGAGATTACAGCCGAGCTCGAGGAAAGGATCCGCTTCGAATTATTTACGATCCGGACTATGGGATTTGCCGGGTATTTTCTCATTGTGAGCGATTTTATTCGTGCAGGCCGCGAAATGGGAGTGTTTGTAGGGCCTGGTCGCGGCTCCGCTGCGGGTTCTGTGGTGGCCTACTGCATTGGTATAACGAACATCGACCCCATCAAATACAATCTTCTCTTCGAGAGATTCCTAAATCCCGACCGCAAGTCGATGCCGGATATAGACACGGACTTCGATGACGAGGGGAGGCAGAAGGTCATTGATTACGTGGTGCGCAAATACGGGAAAAACCAGGTGGCGCAGATCATAACCTACGGCACGATGGCGGCGAAGATGAGCATAAAGGACGTGGCACGGGTAATGGACCTCCCGCTGCCGGAATCGAACGCGCTCGCGAAGCTGGTGCCCGAGCGGCCCGGAATCGAATTGAAACGGGTCCTCCATGCACCGATGCGGATGAAAGACGGTGAAAAATCGCTGGAAGAAAAAGAAACGCTGAACAACGACGATCTCGAGAACGTGAAGAAGCTGCGCGAGATTTACAGCCAGCCGGATACGCCTGCAGGGAAAGTGCTTCACGAGGCAGAACGGCTGGAGGGTTCGGTGCGCAACACGGGCATTCACGCAGCCGGAATCATCATCGCGCCTACGGACCTCACCGAGCTGATACCGGTGGCCACCGCGAAGGACTCGGATCTATGGGTAACGCAGATCGAAGGAAGTATTATTGAGGATTCGGGTGTTATCAAGATGGATTTTCTGGGACTGAAAACCCTCACGATCATCAAGGATGCTCTGCAGCTGATCCGCCATCTGCATGGAACGGAGATTGATATTGATGGAATCCCGCTCGACGACGCAAAAACATTTGAGCTCTTCCAGCACGGAGCTACGGTCGGCACTTTCCAGTTCGAAAGTGTAGGAATGCAGAAATACCTCCGCGAGCTGAAGCCGGACAAGTTCGACGACCTGATCGCTATGAACGCACTGTTTCGTCCCGGTCCCATGAGCTACATCCCGAACTACATCGACCGCAAGCACTCGCGTGAATCCATCTCGTATGATCTTCCCGAGATGGAAGAGATCCTCAGGGAAACATACGGCATAACGGTGTACCAGGAGCAGGTGATGCTGCTCAGCCAGAAGCTCGCGGGCTTCACGAAGGGCGAAGCGGACGTGCTGCGCAAGGCAATGGGCAAAAAAGACAGGAAGACACTGGACAAGATGAAGAGCCGCTTCATCGAAGGAGCAAAGCAAAACTTATTACCCCCCGAGCGGCTTGAAAAAATCTGGACGGACTGGGAAGCATTTGCACAATACGCGTTCAATAAGTCGCATTCCACCTGTTATGCTTACGTTGCCTACCAGACTGCTTACCTCAAGGCACACTACCCCGCCGAATACATGTCGGCTGTGCTCAACCATGCCGGCAGCATCGACAAAATCACATTCTTCATGGAAGAGTGCAAGCGGATGGGTCTGAAGGTACTCGGGCCGGATATCAACGAATCGTTGAAAGGATTTGCCGTAAATGAAAAGGGAGAGATCCGCTTCGGGTTAGGAGGATTGAAAGGGGTGGGTGAGGCAGCGGTGGAGAGCATCATTGAGGAGCGCATGAAAAATGGCGCCTACTCCAGTGTATTCGACATGATTCGAAGAGTAAACCAGCGGGCGGTAAATAAGAAGACCCTCGAAAGCCTCGCATACGCGGGGGCTTTTGACAGCTTCGGGGATCACCACCGGGCGCAATATTTTTTTGTTCCGCAGGGCGAGACTGCGAATGGCCTGGAGCGGATCATACGCTATGGCCAGATGATGCAAACCCAGGCGGCAACTTCCTCGAACACTTTGTTTGGTGATCTGCCGGTGAGCATGGAGATCCCGCCTCCGCGGCTCCCGGATTGTCCGGTCTGGCCGCTCACCGTGCAGCTGGAACACGAAAAAGAAGTCACGGGAATGTTTCTCAGCGGTCACCCGCTCGATCATTATCGCTTCGAAATGAAACATTACAATGTGACGCCGCTTGCCGAGTTCAATGAATTTCGCGACGCGATCCGGTTCCAGCCTAACCCCGGGAGAAGTTTCCGGCTGGTAGCGCTGGTGGCTGAAGCACAGCACCGCGTCTCGAGGCAGGGAAACAAGTATGGAAATTTTGTACTGGAAGACTATTCAGGAAAGACAGATATCGTGCTGTTCAGCGAAGATTACCTGAAATTTCAATCCCTGCTTCAGCAGGGCACCACGGTTTTTGTCACCGGGTCCTTCCGGCAACGTTTCAACCGCGACGAATTCGAATTCCGGGTTTCGCATGTCTCACTGGTGGAAACGATGAAGCGCCTTTTGACCCGGCAGGTCAATATCGAGGCGAATCCGCAATTCCTGAATGAAGACATTATTCGGTTTGTCGAACAAAACCTCAGCAGCAATCCCGGCAAGACCGGGTTTCGGTTTACGCTGGTGGAACCAAAGACCAAGATGAAGATCAGCCTGGTAAGCCGAGACAGGGGTTTTGAGATGAATGATGAACTGGTCCACTTCCTGGAAGCCCGTCCGGAGCTCGAGGTGCAGGTGATCAGCTCCTGAGGAAGCAAGTTTTACACAACCTTCTGCCACCTTCCCATGTTATTCCTATCGGAACTAAATTTGCTATCCTCAAAAAAATCAAGAACATGGCAAAAGAGTATACAGATGCGAATTTTCAGGCAGATGTACTGGCTTCAGACAAACTCACTATTGTTGATTTCTGGGCGGAGTGGTGCGGTCCCTGCCGCGCAATCGGGCCCGTGATCGAAGAGCTATCCAAAGAATACGAAGGCCGCGTGAACGTCGGGAAAGTAAATGTTGACCTCAATCCGCAGGTATCCATGAACTACGGGATCACTTCCATACCTGCCATCCTGTTTATTAAAAACGGGCAGGTGGTGGACAAGCTGGTAGGCGCCCAGCCGAAAGCAAATTTTGTCAGGAAAATCGAAGCTCACCTGAACTGATAACCGTATCCCGGATCGCAGTAGCCTGTGGTCCGGGATTTTTCTTGTCCTAATGTTTCATTGCGGCCAGCGGCTCGTGCCGGTGGCGGAACATTAACCCGAAAAGAATCGCAACGACCAGTGCGTACCCCGCAAAGGTCAGCCAGACTCCCTGCCAGTCAGTGGTTCCGTTCGTAACAAAGTACTTTTCGATCAGCATCCCACTGATGAAACTTCCGAGAAACGCCCCCACTCCATTGGTCATCATCATAAACAGCCCCTGGGCGCTTGCCCGGATATGCGAATCCGTAGTGGTTTCGACAAAAAGGGAGCCCGAGATGTTGAAAAAATCAAACGCCATCCCGTAAACGATGCAGGACAAAATGATCAGTACAGTGCCGGCAATTGTTGGATCGCCAAATGCGAAAAGGCCGAAGCGCAGCACCCACGCAAACATCGCAAGCAACATTACCTTCTTGATCCCAAAGCGGCGCAGGAAAAACGGGATGGTCAGGATGAACACAGTTTCCGAAATCTGCGAAATGGAAAGGATGATCGTGGAATATTTTACTACCAGCGAACCCGCATGTTCCGGGTAGGCCCCGAAATGGTGAATGAATGAGTCCCCATACATGTTGGTAAGCTGAAGTGCCGCCCCGAGAAACATAGAAAAGATGAAGAACAACGCCATCTTGTACTGCGCAAATAGTTTAAAAGCGTTCAACCCGAGCTGCTCGACCAAAGATGCCGTTTTTGAAATCAGTTTTGGAGGCGGGCACTTGGGAAGAGTAAAGGAGTAAAGGCCCAGACCGATCGCGCCCACAGCTCCGATAATGAACTGGGTGCCGTCTGCCTTGCTTCCCGTGAGGTTGGTGGTCCACATAGCCGCAATGAACCCTATTGTTCCCCAGACCCGGATCGGGGGAAACGACTTGATCACATCGAAACCGTTATTCTTTAGTATGGTATAAGAAATTGCGTTGGACAGGGAAATCGTCGGCATGTAACAGATCATTGCCGCGAGGATGACGTAGAACAGAGTTTGGGGATCATCGACCTGCGGCACGAAAAAGAGGATGGCGCCGTACATAAGGTGCAGGACGCCGTAGAGACGTTCGGCATTCACCCAGCGGTCGGCAACGATACCCGTCAGTGCGGGCATAACGAGAGAGGAGATGGCCAGCGTGGAAAAAATCCGCCCGAACTCAGGAAAGCTCCAACCCTTCGCATGCAGGCAATAGGTGCCAATGGTTATCAGCCAGGCACCCCAAACATAGAACTGCATAAAGCTGAGGATGGTCAGTCTGAGCCGGATCGACATGGCAGATGGTTTTGTTAAGCAGGGAAGATAATGATTTTCAGTTTCCGGGCTGCTACAATGGAGACCTGCGTAACTTTGCGGCGATGGTCGCCACGAACGAGTTCGCTCAGTCAATTTCCCTCGAAAGCATTGCAGAAAAGCTGCGAGCCGGCAAGCGCATCAACGATGATGAATGCCTGCTGCTCTTCGAGCGTGGCAGCCCCGGATTCGTCGGCGGCCTGGCGAATTTGGTAAAAGAACGGCTGCACGGTGACAAGGTTTATTTCAACCGCAACTTCCACATCGAGCCGACCAATGTGTGCGTGTTCAGCTGCAATTTCTGCTCTTACAGCCGGCTTTATGCGCACCGCGAACAGGGCTGGGAACTGAGCATGGAGCAAATGCTCGAAATGGTAAAAGCATACGACGGTAAGCCCATTACAGAAGTCCACATCGTTGGCGGCGTGCACCCCCGACTCAACCTGGGGTTTTTTGAGCAATTGCTGCGAAAGATCAAGGCGCATCGGCCGGAATTGCACATCAAGGCGTTTACTGCGGTGGAGCTGGATTACATGATCCGCAAAGCAAAGCTCAGCATCGAAGATGGGCTTCGCTACCTACAGAAAGCCGGACTCGATTCAATTCCCGGTGGAGGCGCCGAAATCTTCGACCCTGTGATCAGGGAGCAGATCTGCGCAGACAAGGTGGGCACCGACGGCTGGCTGGAAATTCATGAAACGGCGCACCGGCTCGGGATGCGCAGCAATGCGACCATGCTTTACGGTCACATCGAAACATATCAACACCGTGTGGACCATATGCGACGCCTGCGGGATTTGCAGGACAGAACCGGGGGATTTCAGACTTTCATCCCATTGAAGTTCCGGAACAAGGAAAACGACATGAGCCACGTGCCGGAAGGCAGCATCGTGGAGGACATGAAAATGTATGCGATCGCGCGCATATACCTGGATAATTTCAAACACCTCAAAGCCTACTGGCCCATGCTTGGTCGCGGTAACGCGCAGCTGGCCCTTGCTTTTGGGGTCGATGACATCGACGGAACGATTGACGACAGCACGAAAATCTATTCGATGGCGGGGGCAGAGGAGCAACATCCGACGATGACAACCGACGAGATCGTGGCGCTGATTCGCCAGGTGGGCAGAAAGCCGGTTGAAAGGGATACACTGTATAACGAGCTCCGCCATTTCAGCGACATCGAACAAACATAGTTTCGAAACATGACCACACGTTTTCTTGCCCCGCTTTTATTCCTGCTCAGCTTCCCGGCACATACGGTGAAAAAGAAACCGGTTGTAGTCTGGCAACCGTCCCACCAGACCGATACCGGTCGTGATTTCAATGAGGCGGCGACCTGCAACACTATCGCGGAGGCAGCGATCTCTACCCGACCGCGATTTCGTGAGTACAAGGTCTGGAGCCTCGGCCGCCCCGGATTGCATCACGCTGACTCGGGCAGCAATACTAAAGTCGAACATACCTTTGCAGTCATTAACGGAAAGATCTCAGGCTACGCCTATGAACTGCGCGAATCGAATAAAAGAAACCCGTTTGTCTTTATTTCCATTCACAACAACGGGGGCACAAGACGACACGCTGTCTGGGGATTCATTCATTATGGCGACCGGTACGAAGCAGAAAACCGCGAGCTGGCGGCGCGGCTGGTTCGGGCGATCGCCGATGCGACGGATCTCGAAAACCGCGGAGTATTGCTGGACTCCACTACGGGTCGCAACGATTACCGCTGCATCGCTACAGGAAAGCTCGCATTCTACAGCCTCGATGAACACGTGAACCAGGCGCCCTACCGCGTGCTGCTCGAGATCGGAGACAACGCCGCAAGCCGGGAGTTTTTGCTGAATCCGGACAGTCTCAGAAAAGTGGGTGTGGCGATCAAGAAAGAGCTGGCGCTCTGGCTCAGGGAAAAATATTGATCAGCATTCAGGAAGACTGAGCGGAACATTCACCGCGAGTCCGCCGTCGGCGGTTTCCTTGTATTTGAAGTCCATATCCTTGGCAGTGTCCCACATAGTGCGGATTACCGCATCGAGCGAAACTTTGGCGTAGTCGGGAATGCTCTGCATGGCGAGCTGCGAGGCCGTGATGGCCTTGATTGCCCCCATGGTGTTTCTTTCGATACAGGGCACCTGCACGAGTCCCCCGATCGGATCGCACGTGAGTCCAAGGTGATGTTCCATCGCGATCTCTGCCGCCATCATTGCCTGCCTTTGTGTGCCGCCCATACATTCGGTGAGTCCGGCCGCAGCCATCGCGGAGGAGACGCCGATCTCTGCCTGGCAGCCACCCATCGCGGCCGAAATCGTAGCTCCTTTCTTGAAGATGCTCCCGATCTCCGCGGCAGTGAGCAGGAATTGGATGACCTTCTCGTCTACCTCGTCTCCGGAAGGAGCGGCGAAAGCGACATAGTACTGCAACACTGACGGCACCACCCCCGCCGCACCATTGGTGGGAGCCGTCACCACACGGCCAAACGAGGCATTCTCTTCGTTCACCGCGAGTGCAAAGCAGCTGACCCAGTCAAGGATGTATTTGAAGTCGCGGCCCCCGGCGCGCATCGCCTGCAGCCAGGAATCATAATCTGAATAAGTCGCCTTCGTGATGAGCCTGCGGTTAAGGTCAGCCGCCCTCCTTTTTACATTAAGTCCCCCCGGCAGCATGCCTTCCGTGTGGCATCCGCGGTAGATACATTCCTTCATTACCCTCCAGATATGGAGCAGACCTTCGCGCGTTTCGGATTCCGGTCTCCACGTGGATTCATTTTCCATCACCACTTCATGGATCGCCATGCCGGTCTTCCTGCACCAGTGTTCGAGATCTTCGGCGTTATTGATCGGAAAAGGCAATTGCACTTGTTTCTGTCCACTGTTGTCTTCTCCCTCCTTTACTACAAACCCGCCGCCTACCGAATAGTAGGTTTCCGCGATCGAATCCCCGTTAGCCATCGTGGCCAGAAAGCTGAGCGCGTTGGGATGGAAGGGCAGAGTTTCGGTGATGAGAAAGTCGATGTCGTTGTTGGGATCGAATTCCACTTCGTGAAGTCCTCCCAGCACGATGTGCTTCATTGCCGCGATATCGTGAATTTTCGCCTGGATCTGGTCGACGGCAAACGTGACGGGATCTTCGCCGCCCAGGCCGAGCTGAACGGCCACATCGGTACCATGCCCCCTGCCGGTTTTCGCAAGCGAACCGTACAGGAGAACATTCAGTTTGCGCACATTGAAAAGGATATTCTTTTCTTTTAATCCTTCGACAAAACGCAGGGCGGCGCGCCAGGGGCCCAGCGTGTGGGAGCTTGAAGGCCCTATGCCGATCTTAAAAATTTCAAAAACCGATATGGCTTCGTGCGACAAGTTGAGCGTTTGCGCAAAATTACAAACTAATGCAGGGAGGCAGGGGAAATTAACAGATCAGGAAAATGGAGGTTCATTCCTTTCACGCAACAGTAATTCCCGGTAACGCTGCTCGTTCTGATCCCAGCGGTGCTTCGCCGAAAAGACAACAATAAATACAACAATAAGCAAGGTGGCCCCCAGGACGGTGAGCAGAAGCGAAGGCCGCATCTGCAGCGCTGCGGTGGCGCCGCGAAACCAGCCCGAAAAAACATTGATGAGAATCGCGGTGATCAGCGCGACAGCGAGCGGCATGCCCGCAGCCAGCTGCCACCACATTCGCTTCTTTCTCGCGCGGTTGTGTTCCCAGTACCGGAGGAACGAGCGCTCTTCTTCAGTAAGCATTGCACAAAGATACGCCTGGCCTTCCCCTTGACATGGCCTGCCAAATTATCTATCTTGTGAAATTAAATCCCTCATGCTTGAAGCTGGGACCACTACTTGCATCTTTTCTTTACCAATACCGCAGGCTTGATTTGCCCGGCATCGGCAGCTTTTTGATTGATCACACCGAAATATCGGAAGGGAGCAAGATCATCGTCCCCGGCGTTTCCTTCGAAACAAATTTGTCGGCAAAAGAAGATCCGGAGCTGATCGATTACATTTCCGAACAAACGGGCAAGATGAAGGCGCTTGCCGCCGCCGATTTTCATTCTTATTTGCAGTTGGCGCAGCAGTTCCTAAACATTGGAAAACCGTTCCTCTTCGAAGGGATTGGCAGCCTGGTGAAGAAAAAAGCGGGGGGCTTTGCCTTTGCACCCGCGGAACAGCCCCAGCAGGCGGGAGAGTACTCGGCGCGCGAAATCTCGGCCACCGCATCCTCGGAAGAATCTTTTCATTCAGCCAGGGAGCCAAAATTGCGTATCAGCAGCAGAAAGCTTCTGTATATTCTCCTCGCAGCAGCCAGCCTTATTGTGGTCATCTGGGGCGGCTACGCACTCTCAAAGAGATCGAAGAGCAAAACAACGCCATCGAAGGAGGATCAATTGGTCGTGCCGGCACCACCCCAGCCAAAAGACACCGCAGCCCGCGAACCACGAAGAGACAGTTTGAAATACGTGCTGGAAACGGCGGCGCGCGAACGTGCGCTCGAACGTTACCAGCAGCTTCGATCCTATGGGTGGAAAGTGCGCGTGGAAATTATTGATTCGCTCCAATACCGGATTTTTCTTATGCTCGACGCAAATGCCGACAGCGTTCGGATGCGCGATTCCCTTTCTTTCCTCACAGGGCGGCCCGTCACCATCGAACATTGATGAAAAGAAAAAGGAACCATTCCTGATTCCTTCAATATTTTGTTATTTCAGAGGTCCCGACCAGATTCGAACTGGTGTAGGAGCTTTTGCAGAGCTCTGCCTGACCACTCGGCCACAGGACCGTTTTGATTTCAGATTTCAGCGTCCAGGGTCTAGATTTGAGATCTGAATCGGGCAAATATACTGGATTTTCGGGTGTTTGTCCTCCAATGAATTGTGAACAATGAACCGGATCGCCGAGTCGGAACTTATTATCAACGCGCGAGGCGCGGTGTATCATCTCGACCTCCTTCCCGCAGAGCTGGCGGGTACCGTGATCACCGTCGGGGACCCCGACCGCGTAACAGAGGTGAGCAAATATTTTGACAGCATCGAGGTGCGGCGCCAGCACCGGGAGTTCGTTTCGCACACCGGTTACGTTGGAAAAAAACGAATCACCGTGATCTCCTCGGGCATCGGTCCGGATAATATAGATATTGTAGTGAACGAACTCGATGCCCTGGTCAATATTGACCTCGCTACGCGGCGGGTGAAAGAGAAGACCACTTCGCTCAACATCATCCGGATCGGCACTTCCGGTTCGCTGCAGGCCGACGTGCCCGTGGACAGCTTCGTCGCCGCCACGCATGGTCTGGGAATTGACAATCTTCTGAACTTTTACCGGCACGAGCAGAATGAGGAAGAAAAACAGCTGCTGCACTCCTTCGTCACGCACACGCAAATCCATAACCAGATCGGCAATCCTTACATCAGCAGCGGCGCCGCGGCGCTGATCAAGCATTTTGTAAAAGGATTTCACCAGGGCATTACGGTCACCTGTCCGGGGTTTTATGGTCCGCAGGGAAGGATACTTCGCTTGGGGGTGCGCAACCCCGACCTGATCAACCGCCTGACCGATTTCCGCTTTGGTGCGCACCGGATCACCAACTTTGAGATGGAAACCTCCGCCATCTACGGCCTGGGAAAGCTCCTCGGCCACCAGTGCCTTGCTATCAACGCTATCGTGGCGAACCGGGTGACCAAAGAATTTTCGAGCGATGGCAAAGCGGCGGTGGAAAACCTGATCGTAAAATTCATTGAAATTTTTTCAGAACAGTTTTGAGAATATGACCATCCAGTTTCACAAATACCAGGGTACCGGAAATGATTTCATCATTCTCGACAACCGGAAGCTTGAATTCGCGCTTTCGGAAGAGCAGGTACGCCGGCTTTGTGACCGGCGGTTCGGCATAGGGGCCGACGGCCTGATGATGTTGCAGGAACGGAAGGGCTGGGATTTCGAAATGCGTTATTTCAATTCCGACGGACGCGAAGGTTCAATGTGCGGAAACGGAGCGCGCTGCCTGGTGAAATTCGTCTACCTCCTCGGGCTGCACAAATCATCATACCGGTTTTGGGCGGCCGATGGGGAACACGAGGCAGAGATTGATACGGATGGAACTGTGTCACTGAAAATGAAGAATGTCACCGCTGTCCGAAAATTTCACAATGATTTTGTCCTGGACACCGGTTCGCCGCATTACGTGAAGATGGTAACCGGTGTTATGGATCTGGATGTTTACAAAAAAGGCCATGAAATTCGCTACAGCAGGGAATTCAGCGAAGCGGGTATCAATGTGAATTTCGTCGAGCAAACCGACGAAGTGGACCGGATCGTAGTACGCACCTACGAGCGCGGTGTGGAGAACGAGACCTGGTCCTGCGGCACCGGGGTGACCGCCGCGGCGCTGATTTGCTACCACAATGAAAATGGCTTCAACGAAGTGGAGGTAAAGACACTGGGTGGGAAGCTTACGGTTGAATTCGACCGTATAGACGAGGACCGGTTTGAGAATATCTGGCTCTGCGGGCCGGCGGAAAAGGTGTTTGAGGGCACCATTGAACTACGCTGAGGCAGCAGGGTTCCAAACAAGCCGGTCTTTTTTCCGGCTTTATTCCAACATGCTGGATTTACACAGTGATCCAATATTTTAAAAATATAGACCTGAAGACCGTGGCCATCGACCGGCCGGAAAGCGGCGCCTGGATCAACGTGTACCCGCCGCTGCGCCAGGAGGAGTTTTCGAATCTGTCCACCGAGCTGGACATTCCGATTGACTTCCTGAAAGACTCGCTGGACATTGACGAGCGGAGCCGGTTCGAGGAGGAGGACAATGTAAAGCTGATCGTCATCAAGACGCCCACGGAAAACAATTCTTTCAACGAGAGTGACGCATTCTACATCACCATCCCCATCTGTATTATTCTTACTCACAACCAGATCGTGACAGTTAATTCTTTTGAGAACGCTGCGATCAAGAAATTTCTGAGCACCTTTCAGAACCGGCACCCGGACAAAAAAAGCATGATGGTGCTGAAGATCTTTGAGAAGATCGTCCAGAATTTTATGGAGCACCTGAAGGAGATCAATCACCGCCGCAACCTTCTGGAGCAAAAGCTTTACGACGCGAGCCGAAACGAACACCTGCTTCAGCTCATGCGCATCCAGAAGAGCCTGGTATACTTCGTCACCGCGCTTCGCTCCAACGAGCTGCTCATGATGAAGCTGCAGCGATCAAACTTCCTGGCGCTGACGGAAGACGAAAAGGAATTTTTGGAGGACCTGATTGTCGACAATTCGCAGGCGCTGGAGATGGCAAATATCTACAGCAACATTTTGAGCAGCACGCTCGACGCCTTCGCCGGCATTATCGCGAACAACCAGAACGAGGTGCTGAAGCGCCTGTCGGTGATCACCATCGTTCTTACCTTTCCAATCCTCATTGCGAGCATCTACGGAATGAACGTACCCCTGCCCTTCCAGCATTCACCAAACACATTCTGGATCCCCATCATTCTGTCGCTAAGCATTTCCCTGGTAATCGGGTGGATGTTCCTGCGACGAAAACCCTTTTGACAAATGCAGCAGTTCAACATCAGAGTGTACGGCGTGCTGCTCAACCAGCAACGGCAGGTGCTGGTTGCCGACGAGCTCATCCGGGGAGGCTATTACACAAAATTTCCTGGCGGGGGACTGGAATTTGGAGAAGGAACGCGCGATTGCCTGAAGCGGGAGTTTGGCGAAGAGCTCAACCTGGAAGTGGAAATCGGCGACCATATTTATACGACGGATTATTTCCAGCTTTCTGCATTCAACCCGGGGCAACAGATCCTTTCCATCTATTATTTTGCCCGCGCCCTTGGCCCGATAAGTGCCCCGTTACGAACGCGACCTTTCGATTTCGACGAACGGCAGATGAAGATCTACGAGGAGACAGGCGAAACCGAAGCTTTCCGGTTTATTGACTGGGAAGAATTTTCTGAAGACTCCATGTCGCTCCCGATCGACAAGCTCGTTGCCCGTATGATTCGCGACCGCCATTAGCGCTGTCCCATCGCTGCGCGCTTCATCTGCGTCGAAAGCTCTTCGCCAAGATAGCGTTCGATCCAGCCGTGCACGAGGTAGATCACGGGGGTGAGAATAATGGCCACAAGAAACTTGTAAATGTAGTTGACGACTCCGACCGAAAGGAAAAGACCGAGCGGCCAGACAAAATCGTCCTTCGAGGCGTTGATGCGCGTGCCCACGTAAAATGCGATAAAGAGCACCACGAAGCTGTCGATGAACTGGGACACGAGTGTGGACCCTGTCGCCCGCAACCAGATCCGGCGCTCGCCCGTGCGGCGCTTGATGCGGTGAAAAACGAACACATCAATAAGCTGTGCGAGCAAAAATGCGGTCAGTGACCCCAGGATGATGAAAGCTCCCTGGCCGAGGACGCTGTGATAAGCCTTCTCCATATCAGGCACGCCGCTTCCCACACGGCTTGTCACAAAGAAATCAGCCGGTGCCAGCCGCATGGCAAGGTAGAAGATGACAAAAGCGAAAGCGATCAACGCGGCGGTGAGAAAGGAAAGAAAGTGCACACCCTTGGGGCCATAATATTCGTTGATGATGTCGGTCATAATGAAGACTACGGGCCAGAGCAACACCCCGGCGGTGAGATTGACCGAAAGCTCATTTCCCAGAATCCGTATCCGCAGGGGCTCGATGCCCAGCGTTTTTTCAAGTGAAAAGATCTTGACGCCGATGATCTCCGCGATGAGGGCATTCGCGATGAACACACCAGCCAGGATCACAAACAGCCGGGCAGATTTATTTCCTGTTATTGATTCGCCCATTCAAGGCAGAGATTTATTCAGGTACAAGATATAAACAAACAGCACGAGTAAGAAGAGCAGGTTAGCCACCACCAGCCACGCGGGCACGTAGCGACCCAGCCGCCGGTTTGCGAGCACCACGCCGAGATAGCAGAGCACGGTGAAAGGAACTATGATGAGTCCCATAAAATACCCAATCGTGATGATTGTAGAAACGAGACTTTCATCTTTCAGCCAGGGATGAATGAGAAGCGAAAGCGAGAGCAAAAAGAACAACCCGCAGATGAAAGAAAGACGGGATAAGAATCGAAGCCAGGCCATAAGATTTTCCGAAGTTAATCACCGGTGCGCATGCGACCATCGGGAAACGGAGTTACAAAGAACAAACTGCAAAAAATACCATTATTTTGTCAGCTTAAACAGCCCGGATGAGAAATCAAACGCTGAAAAAACTACTCCCCCACCTGGTTGCACTGGTCGCATTTCTGCTCGTGACGGTGATCTTCTGCAAGCCGGTGCTTGAGGGCAATGTATTGAACCAGCACGACACGATCGGGTGGCGGGGAATGGCGCAGAACGCGTTTGAATACAAGGAAAAACACGGTCATTTTCCGTTGTGGAATCCGAACCTGTTCAGCGGGATGCCCAACTACCAGGTGGCCATGGAAGGAAAAAGCATCCTGCCCGACTTTACGAAAATCCTGGCGTTCGGTCTACCCAAACCAATGAATTTTTTCTTTCTCGCCTGCGTTTGCTTTTACATCCTTGGACTGGTGCTGGGCGCCCGCCCCGTGGTAGCTGCGTTCGGTGCACTGGCTTATGCTTATTCCACCTACAACGCCGTTGTCATCAATGCCGGCCATGATACGCAAATGCTGGCGACCGCCTTCATGCCGCTGCTGCTCGCAGGAATTCTGTGCACCTTTCAAAAAAAATACTGGCTCGGCCTTGCACTCACGACCCTCGGTGCTTATCAGCAAATCGGGGTCAACCACCTGCAGATCAGCTACTATTTCTTCATCATTGCCACGCTCGTCACCATATTTTATGTATACCGCTGGATCCGGGCGAAGGACTGGAAGCATCTGCTTGTTTCGGCGGGCATTACCGCGCTCGCGGCAATTGTCGGGCTGGCCGGCAGTGCGTTACTGCTTCTCACCACATCAGAATATACTGCCTACACCATGCGCGGGGGAAAGGATCTGGAGATTGCCGGGGATTCAGTACGGGCGGTAAAAACGAAAGGTTTGGATACCTCCTACGCGTTCGTGTACAGCATCGGGAAGGCGGAGACGTCCACGCTCATGATGCCGAATGCGTTTGGCGGCAGCCACGCGCGCAATTTGGATGAAAAGTCGAACGTGGTAAAGAAACTCGTTGGGCGCGGGGTGAATGAAATGAACGCGGCACAGCTGGCCACCAGTCTTCCGGCTTATTGGGGTGCTTTGCCCTATACAGCCGGGCCGGCGTACCTCGGCGTTATGATCTGCGTCCTCGGGATTATCGGTTTTGTGCTGGTACGTTCTCCGCTTCGTTGGGGACTCCTCGCAGCCACCGTGCTGGGAATATTCATGTCCTGGGGCAAGAACTTCGCGGAGTTCAACACTTTTCTTTTTCAAAATCTTCCACTTTACAACAAATTCCGTGCGCCTTCAATGGCGCAGGTGGTTCCTCAGTTCACTGTCGGTATCATGGCGGTCGTGACGTTACAACAATTACTATTCAACGAAACGAGCCGGGAATTGCTGCGTGAAAAATTCCGGAAATTGCTTTTCGCCGTAGGCGGTTTATTTGGTTTGCTGATCCTGCTCTACATCGGAATGGATTACAGCGCACCGATCGATCAGCAACTCCTCACAACGAAGTGGGATGAAAGTGGGAATGACGAAATTGGAAGGCTGATCGTTTCCGGACTCAAGCAGGACCGCAGGGCGATGTTCGGCGGACAGCTTTTGCGGGCGCTTGGTTTAACGCTGCTGCTGCTGGGAATTCTTTACTTCTATATGAAAGGTTGGTTTAAGAGAATGGCGGCAGCTTTGCTCGTGTCCGGAATCACAACGCTGGAGCTGACCATGATCAGCTATCAGTACCTGGGCGAAGACCAGTACGTATCCAAAGAGGAATTCAACGTGTCTAATTTCAGCCCGTCGGCTGCCGATCAGCAGATCCTGCAGGACAGGGATCCGCACTTCCGGGTGTTCAATATGGCGTCGGACACCTACAACGAATCGCGCACCTCTTATTTCCATAAATCAGTCGGAGGGTACCATCCGGCCAAGCTGCGCATCTACCAGGACGTAATTGAGATGTACCTGTCGAACCGTCCCACACCCGGAGTACTGAACATGCTGAACACGAAATACATCATTGTCGGCGACCCGCAGACCCGCCAGACCAGCGTACTTCCCAATCCCGAAGCCTTTGGTGCGGCGTGGCTGGTAAAGCACGTTTCGTTCGTAGAAAACCGTGTTGAAGCCATCAAGACAATCGGCGAGACTAATTTGAGAGATACCGCTGTCGTGGAGCGCGCTCTCAGTGCGCAGGTGACCCAGCCGCAGTGGGATTCGACCGCGAGCATCCGCCTGGTTCGCTTCAGCAACGACACGATCGACTACGAGGTAAATGCGTCTGCTCCCCAGTTCGCTGTATTCAGCGAGATTTACTACCCGAAAGGCTGGAATGCCTACCTCGACGGAAACCAAGTTCCCTACGTGAACACGAATTACATCCTGAGGGGCATGCCCGTTCCCGCCGGGAAACACCAGATCCGATTCATCTTCGAGCCTTCCTCATTCCGGAAAGGATACCGCGTCAGCTATGCGGCCTCCTTCCTGGTATTGTTGCTGGTAGGTGGCGGACTTTTCCTGGCGTGGAGGCAGGAAAGAAAGCAGCCGAAACGGGCATGAAAAAGATCCTGGTAATAGCTCCTTACAAATACCTGCCATTCGACTCCGGGGGACAAAAATTCATTGCGCGCTTCGTCGAACACCTTGCGAACACACAGGAGGTGTCGGTCATTTCAGTTCCGGAGAATGATAATTCGCTCGCGCGGAATTACAGCCTTTTTCCGCTCCTCAAATCCGGCCGTTCCCGCTATGTCGATATTTCGCTTACAGGCAGGCTCACGGAATTCATTCGTGCGCACGGAATTGAAACCGTGATCTGGGAACATCCCTACTATTATTGGCTGGCGCGAAAGCTGCGCAGGAAGACCGGAGTTGCGACCGTAGTTCACACTCACAATATCGAATACCAGCGGTTCCGCTCACTGGGAAAATGGTGGTGGCGTATCCTACGCAGCTACGAGCGCAATTTTTTCAGGATGGCCGACGCGATCCTGTTCATCACGAGCGGAGACCGGGAATTCGCAGTGAGCGCATGGGATATTCCTCCAGAAAAATGCATCGACCTTCCCTTCGGCATAGATATCTCCAGCTATCCTTCCGACCGTCACGATTGCAGGCGGCAGCTGCTGGAACGCTTTGATCTTTCCGCAGAGACACGTCTTTTGTTTTTCAACGGGCTGCTGAATTACAAGCCCAACCTGGACGCTCTTCAAACGATTCTTAACCGGATTAATCCGCTCCTCGCCGGCTCCGGCCTACCGTATCGCATCCTTGTGGCCGGGTCGAAGCTGCCTGCGGAATACAATGAGCTCCGCGCCTGGAATCAAAAGAATGTAATTTATGCCGGTTTCACTACCGAGATTGACCGGTACTACAAGGCTTCTGACATTTTTCTGAACCCGGTGCAGAGCGGAGGCGGCATCAAGACTAAGCTCGTGGAGGCTATTGCTTACGGATGCACCGCGGTATCGAGCCGCACCGGGGCAGCAGGACTTGATCCGGCCATCTGCGGAGAAAAGCTTGTAATTACGAAGGATGACGACTGGGAAGAATTTGCTGCCCGGGTAATCGAGAACGTCGAAAAGGAAATTCCAACGCCCTCGGCTTACTATCAGCATTATTACTGGCCTTTTCTCGCCGGGCGGGTATCGAACCAGCTACCTTAGCAGCCTGCCGGTGGTCTTCAGAACAAGCCACTTAATCGCATTACGCGTATATTCTTTGCCGCAATAGATAATCCAAAATACGAGGTAGTAAATGCCGGTTCCTTTCCGCGCGCGCATGATTGCCAGTTCGTTTCTGATCATGATTTTTCGGAGGGCAAGCCGTCGTTGGGGATCGGTGCTTCCTCCCCCGATGTGGATGATGGTGGTGCCGGCGAAAAAATAATTTCGTCTCCCCAGCGCACGGATCTGTTCGCACCAGAGCTGGTCCTCGCCATACATGAAAAAGCGCTCGTCGAGCTTTTTTCCCGGCAGCAGGCCCAGGAGTTCCTTTTCAAACAGGAAGAAAGCCCCGTTCAGCCAGTCGCACTGTACGGTTTCGTCGTGGCGAAAATATTTACCCAGCATGAGGCGGCTCCTGCGATGATAAGGCATCATGTAAGGAATGAACCGAAACAGGTCCAGCAGTTCCCAGCCGATGCCGCGGAACCTGCGCGCGGTGTACTGAATCTCGCCGTCGGGGTACACCATGCGGCAACCCAGGACACCCGCGTCGGGCAGGGTTTTGCAGAATTCAACGGAACGGGAGATGCTGTCTTCGGTGAGTAGCGTATCGCTGTTGAGCAATAGAATGTATTTCCCGGCGGCCTGCGCAATCCCCAGGTTGTTTGCATGGGCAAAGCCGCCGTTGACAGGGCTTTTGATGAGTTTGATGTCCGGAAATGCCTGCAGGAAAAGCCAGGAATCAGTTTCCGTAGAAGCGTTGTCGACCAGGATGAGTTCGTAATTGAGCCCTCTCGTCTCGCGCTTCAGGGAGCGGATGCAGTCTGAAGTGAGAGAAAACGTATTGTAGTTGATGATGACGATCGAAACATCCATGGTGGATTGAACGCCGCGGTCGGGGGATTAATAGGTGAATAATTATCTTGCGATCACGAAGATAGATGACATGACGTCATTCATTCAGAAAATAGCGGGGAAATTCAATTACGAGATTCGGAGGAAAACGTCGGGCTTCGACTTACCGAATGATTTCGAAGATTTGCACCGGTCGATCTATTCCAAAGTGCGTTCCCACACCATGACAAGTCCTCAGAGGCTGTATGCACTCATCGAGGCAGTGCGCTATATTGAAAAGTACAAGATCCCCGGTGATATAGTTGAATGCGGAGTCTGGAAAGGCGGAAGCATGATGGCCGTAGCTGAAACGCTGGTGGCGCAAAATGCTCTTCACCGCTCGCTTTTCCTGTATGATACATTTGAAGGAATGACTCCGCCCGGTGAGCTGGACAAGGATTATGAAGGAAAATCTGCCGCAACGCTCCTGGCGGCAAACCAGGATAAAGAAAAAAATCCGGTATGGGCTTATTCGGAAATTGAAACTGTCCGGCAAGGAATGAAGGCGACCGGTTACCCGGAACAAAAAGTCAGGTATGTTCGGGGAAAGGTGGAAGACACGATCCCGGCAACAAAGCCCGAGGCAATTGCGCTGCTGCGCCTCGACACCGACTGGTACGAATCAACATACCACGAGCTGCTGCATCTTTTTCCGCTTCTTTCTGCAGGCGGAGTGCTGATACTTGACGATTACGGTTACTGGCAGGGCGCGCGCAAGGCTGTGGATGATTATTTCGAGCGCCATCCCTGTCGGATTTATCTGGGCAGGATTGACGAAACCGGCCGAATTGCAATCAAACAGTAGCATGAGAGAAAAACTGGTTCCCCCTGAATTTGATCCTTCGATAGTCGCCCCTAACTACCTGTTGCGAAAACGTCTGCTCAAGCAGATTTCACTCCAGGCACCGATGCTTAGCGGCCGGCTCCTCGATTTCGGCTGTGGCTCGAAGCCTTACCGGAACCTTTTCCAGGTGGCCGAATACATAGGGGTTGACATCGAAAATCCCGCACATCCGCATACAAATGAAACCGTGGATGTGCTCTATGATGGGAAAACCCTGCCTTTTCCGGACGAACATTTCGATTCCGTTTTCAGCAGTGAGGTTTTTGAACACGTTTTTAACCTCAATGAAACCCTTGACGAAATACGAAGGGTGATGAAACCCGGCGCCCGCATACTGGTCACCTGTCCTTTTGCAATCAGCGAGCACGAAGTACCTAACGATTTTGCCCGTTATACTTCCTTCGCTTTACAACACCTTTTTGAGCAAAAAAATTTTAGGGTGCTGGCATCGGTAAAATCGGGTAACCATGTCGAAACAGTCTTTCAACTGTGGACCTTGTACGTGCATTTGCACATTGCCCCTTCCCTCAGGAAGATTCCCGTCATCCGGTCGGCATTTCGTATCATAACTTATAGCATCATCAATATTTCTGCTTTGTTCTGGAGCTGGGTACTCCCGAAACGCCAGGACCTGTACATGAACAACATCATACTCTGTGAGAAAAATTAATATTGCGGGATGAAAATGGCCATCATTTCGATGATCCGCGACAGCTGGGGCGGAAGTGAAGAGCTTTGGCATGATATGGCGAAGATTGCACTTGCAGACGGACACCGGGTGATGCACCTCTCGTATTCAGTGAAAGAAAAACACCCCAAACTCAACGAACTTACCAGCCTGGGCCTCCGGTCGTACACCCGGCCGGGTTTGCGAAACTGGAATGGTGGATCTTTGGGCGACATGGTGCGGCTGGGGTGGGTCTACGTGAAGAAAAGGATGAGCAGATCGCTGGAGCAGATGTTGCGCAGTTCGCCGGATGTAATCATTTACAACGGCACCTGCTATTCGATCGCGCATGAAACGCATTTGCTTAGATACCTGAGGAAAACAAACACTCCTTTTTTCATTATCGCTCATTTCAATTCGGAAGCGGGTCGTCCGCTGTCAGAAAATCAAGCGGCACTCGTTAATGAGGCATATGGCAGGGCAAAAAAAGTATTTTTTTTCTCTGAGAGAACCCGGGCTGTTGCGCAGCGTCACCTTTGCAACAACATCCCGAACGCAAAACTGCTGCGTAATCCGGTGAACATGCGGGAGCTGGAAGCAATTGATTATCCGGACCACAGCGAAACAATACAATTTGCATGCGTCGCCAACCTCGTGACTGCTCACAAAGGACAGGATCTGCTCCTCTCCGTTCTGGCCGACCCGGTCTGGCAATCACGAAATTTCCACCTTAACATTTATGGGTCGGGCCCGGACGAAACATATCTGCGGTCGCTCGCCGGGTTTTATAATCTGAACACAAAGCTCAGTTTCCACGGGCGGGTGGACGATATTCGTGGGGTATGGCGTGAAAACCATATGTTGCTGCTCCCTTCACACATGGAAGGCATGCCGCTCGCGCTTGTGGAAGCAATGCTTTGCGGCCGGCCCGTAGTTGTAACCGATGTGGGAGGAAACGCGGAATGGGTTGAAGACGAAATCAGCGGATTTGTTGCCGAGGCCGCAACGCTGCCTTGTTTTTCAAAAGCAATGGAACGTGCGTGGCATCTCCGGGATCGTTGGAACGAAATGGGATTGAATGCCCACAAACGGGCAATCGGACTATTTGATCCGAACGCGGGGAGCACCCTTTTCGAAGAGATCAAGCAATAAGATGAAAAAGATTCTATTCGTTTTTGGAACAAGGCCGGAAGCAATCAAATTAGCTCCGCTGATACACGCATGCAGGAAACATCCGAACCAGTTGACCCCTCTCATCTGCCTGACCGGCCAACACCAGGAAATGCTGATGCAGGTGATGCAATTCTTCGAACTGGAAAGCGATTACGATCTCAACCTGATGAAGCCGGACCAGACATTGTTCGATCTGACGTCGAAGGGACTTTTGGCGATGAAGAGCGTGCTGCAGGACTGCAAACCGGACACCGTAATCGTGCAGGGTGACACCACCACAGCTTTAGCCGGTGCGCTGGCGGCGTTTTACAGCAGGATACCCATTGCTCACGTCGAAGCCGGGTTAAGAAGCCAGGACAATTACTCCCCTTTTCCCGAAGAAGTAAACCGGAGGATCATCAGTATCCTGACGCATTTACATTTCGCCCCCACGCAACGGGCGGTAGAAAATTTGAAAAAAGAAAACATCCAGGCGTCGATTTACATGACCGGCAATACTGTTGTCGACGCGCTATTGTGGGCGGTAGAGAAAATCCGAAAGAACCCCAGCCTGGCTTCGGGGTTCGATTATCTCGACGCTAAGAGCCCGGTTGTCCTCATCACAGGCCATCGAAGGGAAAGTTTTGGCAAGCCCTTCGAAAATATCTGCGAAGCAATTCTCGATCTCGCCAACCGGTACCCCGACTTTCAGTTTGTATACCCGGTCCATCTGAATCCGAATGTGCAGCGCACCGTAAACAAGATGCTTGGCGGACGAACGAACATTCACCTCATCAAACCTCTTGATTACCCGCACCTGGTTTGGCTCATGGACAGGAGCTATTTTGTTCTGACCGATTCCGGGGGTATCCAGGAAGAGGCCCCCACCCTGGGTAAACCAGTGCTCGTCATGCGTGATGTGACGGAACGGGAAGAAGGCATCGCGGCAGGAACCGCTTTGCTGGTTGGCACGCACCGCGACAGGATCGTTCAGTCGGCCGTTCAATTGATTGAGGACAAAGCAATTTACCAGAGAATGTCCAAGGCAACCAATCCCTATGGAGCGGGCGACAGCGCTCGAAAAATTACGGACATCATTTTAAATGAGCCAGTATGAACAGCCCGGCAATTTCCATTGTGCTGCCCACCTACAACGGCTCCAGGTACATTCGCACTTCCATCGAAAGCTGCCTGAAACAAAGTTTCGCCGATTTTGAGCTCATCATAGTCAACGACTGTTCTACCGATAATACACCGCAGATCATTGAAGAATATGCGCGCCTCGACCAGAGAGTGAAAATCGTTCACAATCCAGTCAACAAAAAGCTGCCTTTGTCCCTGAATGCGGGGTTCGACCTGGCACGAGGCCGCTACCATTCGTGGACATCGGACGATAACTACTATGCCGAAAATGCGTTGGCCGAACTGCTGGCATCCCTTACAAGTCATCCGGGGGTAGATTATGTTTACACGGATTACACGCTCATAGACGAAGTCGATCGTGTTATCGGCAAACGAACTTTTGGTGATATCAACAGGCGGTTTACCTCTTTCCAGGGGAGCAGCGCCTGTTTCCTTTACAAGGAGGAAGTTTACAAACGGAATAACGGGTACGATCCGGCCGCCTTTCTCACGGAAGATTACGACTTCTTCGTTCGCACGTTCTTATCATGCCGGGTAAAATACGAACCGCGTCATGACCTTTATTATTACCGCGACCACGGCTCTTCTCTGACAGGAACGCAACGGCATGCCGTGAACGATATCGCGAAGATCATGCTCGAGAGACAGATGCGAAAACTCGAAACAAAGCTGCCGCCTGACCAGCTGGCGCTGCTGTACCGAAAATTCGCCGTCTACCATGCTGTGCTCAAGAACAATGCAACCGCTTATCGCGGTTATCTTAGGAAACTTTGGAAACTGTCGAAAACGGAGGCCCTTAAAACGATCTTCTACGTGCCGCTGGTGAAGGGCTGGAAAGCTATTTCCATCGGCGCCGCGGGGCTGGCCGAACCGCTTCGGCTTTTATTTGGAAAACGGTGACGGGTGGGTGACTAACCGAAGCGGGAAGCGAAGTATGGTTTCAATTGCAGCTACCATCAAAAAAAGAGTTGGTTATCTTGAGCTCGATACAGATCACATGACTTCGAGAAATCTTTCGATGGCTTTTCTTTTTCTATCGTCCAGCTGGTAGCTTAGGTGGAGCCGATAATACTTCCGGAGATCAAAAAGACGGAAGTCCTCTTGCTCCACGATGTCATCGATACGGCTAAGGCCGATTGCGTTTGCCGCGTCAAATGCGTCAACGAATGACTGGGGAAGCGGACGTGTGCTCACCCAGACTGCAAATACAAAGGGAAGGCCGGTGAGCGCGCGCCATTCCGAGCCCAGATCATAGATATATGTGGAGCGTTTTCGTTGCTCGAACGCACGATCTCCTATTACCAAACCGGCGGTGGTGCCGGCAATCAGATCACGGTACCCCTCATCGGTGGCCCTGACAATTTCGGGTTGAATGCCCCAGTATTCGCGGATCAGGTATTGCAGCAGCGCGGCGGAGGTGCGGCTTTGATAGTCCAGGTACACGCGATCCACTTTGTCGAGCGGAACGTCGCTGAAAAGAGCGACCGAAGCGATCTCACCTTCCGTAGCAATACAATGGCGGCCGATAATATGGTGCTGCGGCAGGTCGGGAATGGCAGCAACAGGAATCAGGCCGAGGTCAATTTCTCCGTTCGCCAGCATGTTTGCCAGCCGCGATGGATAATCTGGAACGAGGTGAATGGAACTCGCGATCGGAGCCTGCTGCAGTCCCAGGAGCAGGGGCTTCGTATTCCGATAACTGACGATTCCTACCCTGATCTTACTCAATTCGATTATTTTTGCGGGGCAAAGGTAGCGAACTGCATCCTGTAAAATCAGTGCATGGAACTCACCCCCCTCACCGCCATTTCCGCGATCGACGGACGCTATCGGAAACACGTACAACACCTGGACGAATACTTTTCGGAATACGCGCTGATGAAATACCGGGTCGTCGTGGAGATCGAATACCTGTTTTTTCTCCAGAAAAAAAAGTTCCTGAAAATCCCCGGCAAAACGGCGAAGCACCTGCAACAACTTCGGGATGCATTCGGTCCGGAGGATGCGCAGGAGATCAAGCAGATCGAATACGTCACCAATCACGACATAAAGGCCGTCGAGTATTTTTTGAAAACGGAGATCCAGAACCACCAGGGGAAGGAAATCCGGGAATGGGTGCATTTCGGACTCACCTCGCAGGACATCAACAACACCGCCATCCCTCTTCTCTGGAAGCATGCGGTGGAATACGAATACCTGCCCACCCTGCTCAACCTGAACACGCAGCTGAAGCTGCTGGCAAAACAGTGGAAAGACCGACCCATGCTCGCGCACACGCACGGACAACCCGCCAGCCCCACCACGGTGGGGAAGGAACTGATGGTCTTCGTGGAACGGATCGAAAACCAGGTGGAGCAATTCATCAACATCCCGTTTACGGGAAAGTTCGGAGGAGCGAGCGGCAACTTCAATGCACACCACGCGGCTTTCCCCAAAGTGGATTGGGTGAAGCTCGCAGACGAATTCCTGCGGGACCTGGGACTCACGCGGCAGCAATTCACCACCCAGATCGAACACTACGACAATCTCGCGGCCCATTTCGACTGCATGAAGCGGATCAACAACATTTTGGTGGATCTTTGCCGCGACATCTGGACTTACATTTCAAAAGATTACTTCAAGCAAAAAGTAAAAGCTTCTGAAGTCGGGTCTTCCGCCATGCCGCACAAGGTGAACCCGATTGATTTTGAAAACGCCGAGGGGAATTTCGGGATCGCGAATGCCCTCTTTGAGTTTCTTGCGGCAAAACTGCCCATCTCGAGGCTGCAACGCGACCTGACGGACTCCACCGTGCTGCGCAACATCGGAGTTCCTTTCGCCCATACCACGATCGCGTTCCGCGCCCTGGAGAAAGGCCTCGAAAAACTGGTGCTCAACGAACAGCAACTGGAAGCCGACCTTGAAGAAAACTGGGCCGTGGTGTCGGAAGCTATACAGACAATACTGCGGCGGGAAAATTATCCGAACCCCTACGAATCCCTCAAAACGCTCACGCGCGGCAATCATTCTGTCGACAGGAAAACCATTAACAAATTTATCGATGGATTGAAAGTGAGTGAAGCGGTGAAAAAGGAGCTGCGCAGGCTCAATCCTCGGGAGTATACCGGTATTACGCCCAAATTCTGAGCGCAGTCAGATGGCTTCTTTGTGGATCTCGCTCGTTTCGTGAAACTCTATCTCCGGGTTGTTCTGCTTTTCGGTATTGAGGAACCACTCGCTTTGCGCCAGGTAAACCAGGTGCCCGTCCTTGTCTTCGGCGATGTTTGCCTGTTTGAACCGCGTGAAATCAGCGAGCTTTTTCGGCTCACGACTTGTAATCCAGCAGGCCTTGAAAAACGGCAATGAATTGAAGACGACGGAAGCCCCGTATTCGTGCAGGAGTCGGTACTGTATCACTTCAAACTGAAGCTCGCCAACGCAGCCGATGATCTTTTTCTTCCCCCCGAACTGTGTAAAGAGCTGCGCCACACCTTCATCGGTGAGCTGCAGCAATCCTTTTTCAAGCTGCTTGGTCTTCATCGGATCCTTGTTGACCACTTCCCGGAACAGTTCAGGTGAAAAGGACGGGATCCCGGTGAAATAAAACTCCTCCCCTTCGGTGAGCGTGTCCCCGATCTTGAAATTTCCGGTATCGAACAATCCCACTACATCGCCGGGGTAAGCATCTGAGATGATACTTTTCTCGCGCGCCATGAAACTGTATGGGTTGCTGAACCGAAGCTCCTTTCCGAGGCGAACGTGATGATAATATTTGTTCCGCTCAAATTTGCCGGAGCAGACCCGGAAAAACGCGATCCGGTCGCGATGTTTGGGATCGAGATTAGCGTGGATCTTGAAAACGAATCCGGTAAGCTGGTCCTCGTCCACCTCCACCCTTCGCGAGGAAGCTGGTCGTCCGCGCGGGCTGGGGGCAATGCGGACGAAGTTATCGAGCAGCTCCCTTACCCCAAAATTGTTGATGGCGCTGCCGAAGAATACGGGGGCCACGCGACCTGCCAGGTAATCCTCTACACTCAGTGGCCCGTGCACGCCGTCCACAAGTTCCACGTCGTCACGCAATTGTTGCGCGTCGCGTTCGCCGAGCTTGCGATCCACGATGGGATTGGAAAGATCGTTGAGCAAAATGCTGTCTTCGTCCTGTGCCCTGGTGTTGGGAGTGAAAAGCAAAAGGGTCTTATCGTGAAGATTGTAAACGCCCTTGAAATCCTTGCCGCTGTTGATGGGCCAGGTCATCGGGTGAAGGGATATCCTGAGTTCCCGCTCGATCTCATCGAGCAGGTCGAAACGATTTTTGCCGTCGCGGTCGAGCTTATTGATGAAAACGATCACCGGGGTATCGCGCATGCGGCAAACCTCCATCAGCTTGCGGGTCTGCTCCTCCACACCGTTGACACTATCCACCACGAGGATTACCGAATCCACAGCTGTCAGGGTTCGGTACGTATCCTCGGCGAAATCCTTGTGCCCCGGCGTATCGAGCAGGTTGATGAGGATTCCCTCGTATTCGAACGTCATTACCGAGGTTGCTACGGAGATGCCGCGCTGTCTTTCGATCTCCATGAAATCGCTGGTAGCAAACTTTCGGATCTTATTGCTCTTCACCGCCCCCGCAACCTGGATGGCGCCGCCGAACAACAGGAATTTTTCCGTGAGCGTGGTCTTTCCCGCGTCGGGGTGGCTGATAATAGCGAACGTTCTTCGCCTGATGATTTCGCTGGAATGGTTCATGTAATTCAATGGCGCGCAAAGGTAAGGCGCTTTGCCTTTCGCGCAGAACCACGGTCGAAGTTCGATTGCCATCATAAGGTTAATTTTGTCCGGTGATTCGGCGCACACTGGAGATCGTTGCCAGCAGCTTCAAAATGGCGCTGCAGGAATTGTGGAAGAACAAGCTTCGCACCTTTCTCTCCCTATTCGGCGTAACCATTGGCATCTTCTGCATTATCAGCGTGCTTGCAACGGTCAACAGCCTGGAGCAGAACATTCAAAACGAGATCCGTTCGCTCGGCACCAACACGATTTATGTAGATAAATGGGAATACACCGGCGGCGGCCCCGATTATCCCTGGTGGAAATACGTGAATCGCCCTTCTCCGAAATACGAAGAACTCAAACAGATCCGCGAACGCACGCCCACGGCACGTTACGTGGCTTTCAAGATCGGTGTTACCGACAATATCGAGTACAACAACAACATGCTGTCGGGAGTGAACATTTACGGCATCAGCGAAGATTTTAATCTTATCCAGCCCTTTGAGATCCGGTTTGGCCGCTTCGTCTCGGAAGCCGAGTTCGACCGCGGCACGCCGGTAGTAGTGCTGGGTCACGAAGTTGCGGAAAAGCTTTTCCTTTCCCCCGAGCGCGCGGTGGGCAAACAGGTTAGCTGCCGGGGAAAAAAAGCAATCGTGACGGGCGTAATTAAGAAGCAGGGGAAGACAATGATCGGCGGCTGGAATTTTGACCAGAGTGCCGTGATGCCCTACCGGTTTGCGCGAACCCTGATGGACGAGCGAAGATCGGACCCGCTGATCATGGTGCAGGGGGGAGAAAATATCAGCAGCAAAGCGCTCAAGGACGATCTCCGCGCGAGCATGCGGGCGATTCATAAACTACCCCCGACGAAAGAGGAAGATTTCGCTTTGAATGATGTGAATGATTTCAGCGACGCGATCAGCCAGGCATTCGTGAGTCTGAACATCGGCGGCTGGGCAATAGCGGCCTTGTCGCTGATCGTGGGAATGTTTGGTGTGGCAAATATCATGTTCGTTACCGTACGCGAGCGCACGAACCAGATTGGTCTCAAAAAAGCAGTCGGCGCCAAACCGCGCGTCATCCTGACGGAATTTCTGCTGGAGTCGGCGTTTCTTTGTATTATCGGCGGCCTCATCGGCCTGATTCTTGTCTTCGGCCTCACCCAGGTGCTGAGCCGGGCCCTTGATTTTCCCGTATACATTTCTACCGGCAATATGATCCTGGCCATCATCATTTGTATAATCGTCGGCATCGCCGCCGGATTCATTCCCGCGTCGCAGGCAGCGCGCATGGATCCCGTAGTGGCGATCCGGAGCAAATGAAAATATTCAATCATGATACTATTCAACAAGATCCTTCTCGCGCTGCTGCTTGCCCTTTCAGTGGATCAGGCATCGTGCGGCCGGGCAGGAGAAGTGGAGGGTACGGTAAAGGACTTTACCGGTCTCGATGGATGCCGGCTGCTCATTGAGCTGGAGGACGGCAAAAGGCTCGAACCGCAGAAGCTTCCGGAAGGCGTTACCCTCGAAGCGAACCGGCGCGTTGCGATACGTTACCGCGAAATGACAGGTCAGATGTCCATTTGCATGGTTGGCCCTGTCGTGGAGATAACCAGCCTTCGCTACCTTTAGCCCTTTCCATTTTCGGGCATGATCAACATCCTGGGCATAGAATCCAGCTGCGATGAAACCGCAGCCGCTGTCTGCCGTGACGGAAAAATCCTTTCCAATGTGATCGCGTCCCAGGACGTGCATCGCCGTTATGGCGGAGTGGTACCCGAACTCGCGAGCAGGGCTCACATGCAGCACATTGTTCCGGTGGTACACGAGGCCCTCCGTACGGCGGGGTGCAGCATTGCGGATATTCACGCATTTGCCTTCACCCAGGCACCCGGTCTTATCGGATCGTTGCTTGTAGGCGGTCAGTTTGCGAAATCGCTCGCGCTCGCGAGGGAAAAACCGCTGATCGCGGTGCACCACATGCAGGCTCATGTGATCGCCAACCTGATCGAAGAACCCAGACCGGAGTTTCCTTTCCTCTGCCTTACCGTAAGCGGCGGGCACACCCAAATCGTGGTAGCGCATTCGCCCCACGATTTGAAAGTGCTCGGCGAAACCATTGACGACGCCGCCGGAGAAGCTTTTGACAAAACGGCGAAACTGCTCGGGCTTCCCTACCCGGGTGGTCCGCTCATTGACAAGTACGCGAAACAGGGAAACCCAAGCCGGTTTCATTTTCCGGAACCGCAGATCCCCGGCCTGGATTTCAGCTTCAGCGGACTCAAAACCGCTATCCTTTATTTTCTCCTAAACGCAGGAAAATCGGACCGCTTCCGGGAGGAGTTTCTCGCAAGCGAAGAAGAGCGAAAGCGCTTTATCGATGACAACATTCACGATATCTGC